>JADJBC010000061.1 GCA_016703945.1 Candidatus Aalborgicola danicus | reverse complement strand
AATCTCTCGGAACGTTGCGATTGCGGTTTCGACATCATCGGCCCCAAACCCCAGCAAGTCGACATCTCGCGTCGATCGATGGGGCGTGTCGTACCAGATCTAGAACAGAAGGGCACCTTTGAGCAAGAAGTTCGAAGCATGGCGTGAAACAGACATGCGATACAGCAGCCGCTCCAAACCGTAGTGAGTCAGCGTCAGGTTGAAATCTTGCCTATGTGCGTCGGCATGCTGCTTCAGACGTGCACGGATCGAAGCGCCCAGATTTTTGGTCACGCGACCACGCTTTCAACGTAGGGACGTATGACATTGGAAACGCGGTTGATGGTGGCAAAGTGCATGAGAGAGTCGATCGTAACTTTTCGTTGGGCCCAGGCATCGCGCAATGCTTCAAGTGCAACTTCGAGCCCGATCTTGTTGCGGAATTTGAAGCAGTCAGCCACAGTCTTTGCCGCACAGAAGACGGGCACATTGACTCCATCGATCACATGAACCTCGACACCCTCTGTTCGGGCCGCACCCGACATGCGCACGATGTGAATGGTCGGCCGATCCAGGCGAGGAATGGGCGCTTGGTGTTCAATGGCCAGCCAGACTTCGTGAGGTGCCTGAGTACCGATTTCATGAACTCTCAGTGCAGATAGAAGGCAGACCACTCCGCTGGACACGTGCAGTGCCGCTTCTGCCAGCGAACGGTGTTCGCTCATGGAACTACCCGGTAGGCTGTACACGCCGCGGATCACTCTCGCCAACTTTCCGGACTTGACCATACGGGTGAGGGTGATTGTTGGTATTCCGGAGGCAGCAAGATCGCGCGCGCGCAGCAGGGGGTGTACTGGCGATTGCCAATACCGACTGTTCGTGGGTTGCGGGTGAGCTCATCTGAATAGTATGTTGCAAATACGATTCATATGTCAATTAAAGAATTCATTAAGCAACATCCAATGTGCTTGGGCATAGGGGACTGGCTGGACCGAATCCCGCGCTCTGTCTGCAAGCGCACAGATGAAACAAGCGGGCCTGCGTAGCATGCCCGCATGGGTTGGATTCACACCCATACACAGTAACTTTCACTCTTCAAAGGACTTCAACCATGAACAAAAATCAAGTCAACGGCATCGCCAAAGACATCGCCGGCAAAGTGCAGGAAAAAGTAGGGGACATCACCGGTAGCACCTCCCAGCAGGCCAAGGGCATTAAAAAGCAGATTTCCGGTCAAGCCGAAGAAAAGCTGGGCGATGCCAAGGAATTGGTGAAAGACGCGCGTGACGCGGTCAAGGACGCTGCCAAAAGCATCTAAGCCTTGCGGCACCAAAAGAAGAGCCGGGGGACTTTGCAGTCCCCCGGCTCTTCTTTTGGCTATCGGCAACTTACTTCGGCTTGGTCACTTCCTTGCCGATCACGCCACCCACCACTGCACCAGCGGCTGTGCCCAGCACACCACCGCCCATCACAGCGCCAGCGGCTCCGCCGACCACGGCACCGGTGGCGGTGCCTTGTTCCTGGCGCGTCATGCCGGAGCACGCGCCCAGCCCCAGGACCGAAGCCAGCAGCAGCGCTGGCAGAACAAGCGGGTTACGTTTGTTGTTGATGTTGGTGGTGTTCATATGCAATGCTCCAAAAAGGTAAATGAATAAAGTCAGGGAAAGACCATTGTGCGCAAGCATCGGGCCCATTTCGGTGCGCTGGCACACCCTGCGAGCACTGAACAGTCGCTACCTTTTTTGATAGCTGCTTACGCAATCAATTCGTGGGCTAGAAGCACATTTGACAAGGAAGTTTTGACGCTAGGTGCGCCAGCGCACGGAACACCGGCGTGGCCGCCGGTACGCTCCACGAAATGCATGGGTCCCCAGCCGCCAGACCATAAAGAGGGGTGTGCCGATCTATGCGCGTATAAGGGTCTGGTCCGTTGCTCCACGCGAAAGTACATTTCCCTTGAAAACCCTCCACAAAACACAGGCTTGGCTGGCCGTTGTGCTCACCATAATGGCCATTGGCATGGCATTCACGTTCTGGACCGATATCCAGACCGAAGACGCCTCCAACCTGCGCCGTCTGATTGCCAGCATCGTGGGCTTCGCTGTGTTGGCTTGTTTGGCCGCACTGTATTTTGCGTATGCCAGCTACCGAGCAGCCCAGCAAGGTGTCAAAGACCTGGTTCTGGCCGAAACCCAGCACCTGCTGCAGATTCAAACACTGACCAATGACCGCTTGCGCGAGACCAACCGCGCCTTGCAGGACAGCGAACAAAAACTCGCCGTCACGTTGCATTCCATTGGCGACGCGGTGATTGCCACCGATGCCAACGCCTGCGTCACGCTGCTCAACCCGGTGGCCGAGGCGATGACCGGCTGGACCCACGCCCAGGCCCAGGGCCAGCGGGTGGATGCGGTGTTTCACATCGTCAACAAAATCAGCCGCCAAAGCGCCACCATTCCCGTGGCCGCGGCGCTGGAGCACGGCACCGTGCAAGGTCTGGCCAACCACACGGTGCTGATTGCACGCGATGGCCGCGAATTCGACATTGCCGACAGTTGCGCCCCAATTCGGGATGCCGACCACCAGGTGGTGGGCGCGGTGCTGGTGTTTCGCAATGTGACGGATGAATATGCCGCACAACAAACCCTGCGCGACAGCGCCGCCCGGGTGCAGACCATTCTGAACACCGTCAGCGACGGCATCGTGACCCTGCATGCGCTGGGTGGTGTGGTGGAGTCGGTCAACCCGGCCATGGAGCACATGTTTGGTTACAGCGCAGCCGAACTCAAGGGCAAATCGTTCGGCTTCCTGATTCCCGAGCTGGACCAGGAACAACACAACGTGGCGCTGGAGCACTATGGTGTCAGCGACGCCGCACGCGCCGTCGGTCTGGGCCGCGAGGTCATGGGCTTTCGCAAAGACGGCAGCTTTTTCCCGCTGGAGGTCGCCGTCAGTGACATGGTGCTGGGTGGCCAGCGTTACTTCACCGGCATCGTGCGCGACATCAGCGCCCGCAAACAGGCCGAAGATGCTTTGCGCAAGGCCGGTGCCCTGCAAAGCGCCATCTTCAACAGCGCCAACTTCTCCAGCATCGCCACCGACGCCAAGGGTGTGATCCAGATTTTCAACGTCGGTGCCGAACGCATGCTGGGCTACACCGCCGCCGAGGTGATGAACCGCATCACCCCTGCCGATATTTCGGACCCGCAAGAGGTCATTACACGGGCCCGGGCACTGAGCGCCGAGCTAGAAACCGCGATCACCCCCGGCTTCGAGGCCCTGGTGTTCAAGGCCTCACGCGGTATTGAAGACATTTACGAGCTGACCTATATCCGCAAGGACGGCAGCCGCTTCCCTGCCGTGGTGTCGGTCACCGCGCTGCGCGCCGAAGACCACGCCATCATTGGGTATTTGCTAATTGGCACCGACAACACGGCGCGCAAGCGGGTGGAGGCCGAACGCGCCCACCTGGACAGCGCCCTGAAGATCAAAAACATGGAGCTGGAGGCCGCCAGCGCCGCCGCCGACAAGGCCAACCAGGCCAAGTCGGAATTTTTGTCCAGCATGAGCCACGAGCTGCGTTCCCCCTTGAACGCCATTCTGGGTTTTGCGCAACTGATCGAATCTGGCACGCCCCTACCCACGCCCATCCAAAAGGCCAGCCTGGAGCAGATTCTCAAAGGCGGCTGGTACCTGCTGGAATTGATCAACGAAATTCTGGATCTGGCGCTGATCGAATCGGGTAAATTGTCGATGTCCATGGAGCCGATTTCCCTGCCCGAAGTGCTGCTGGACTGCCAGACCATGATTGAGCCGCAGGCGCACAAAAAAGGCATTCAGATGCATTTCCCGCAGTTCACCAGCCCGTGTTACGTGCAGGCCGACCGCACCCGGGTGAAGCAGATTGTGGTTAACCTGCTGTCCAACGCCATCAAGTACAACCATTCCAGCGGATCGGTCGAAGTCAGTTGCCAGGCCGCCGCCAATGACCGCCTGCACATCAGCGTGCGCGACACCGGTGATGGTTTGTCGGTCATGCAACTGTCCCAACTGTTCCAGCCCTTCAACCGCCTGGGCCAGGAAGACAGCATGGAAGAAGGCACCGGCATTGGCCTGGTGGTCAGCAAACGCCTGGTGGAGCTGATGGGTGGCAACATCGGCGCCCACAGCACGGTGGGCCATGGCAGCGAATTCTGGATCGAACTGAACCTTGCCAACCCCCACACGCTGGACCTGGAGGACATCCCGCCGGCCATCGCGTCGCCCACCCACGCCGAACACGACCACAGGGTGCGCACGCTGCTGTATATCGAAGACAACCAGGCCAATATGGAACTGGTGGCGCAACTGATTGCCCGCCGCCCTGACATGCGTCTGCTGCGCGCCAGTGACGGCCTGCGCGGCATTGCGCTGGCACGGGCCCACCTGCCGGATGTGATTTTGATGGACATCAACCTGCCCGGCATCAGCGGTTTGCAGGCCCTGATGATTTTGCGTGACGACCCGTTGACCGCCAACATACCGGTGCTGGCCCTGAGTGCCAACGCCATGCCACGCGATATCGAAAAAGGCATGGAAGCCGGGTTCTACCGCTACCTGACCAAACCCATCCGAATTGTCGAGTTCATGGAGGCCCTGGATGAGGGCCTGGCACCGGATGACGCCTTGTTGCCAAAAATTTAAGCCAAATTGGCCTCCAGCCCACGTAAACATTGCGTAAGCAGCTACTTATTTAGGAGCAAATCACTTGACGACACCGCCCACACCCGATGATGCCCAAGCCGTCGGTTTTCCGATTGTGGGCATTGGCGCCTCCGCCGGCGGCCTGGCTGCGTTTGCCGCATTTTTCTCGGGCATGCCGCCTTTAGACGACCCCGGCATGGCCTTTGTGCTGGTGCAACACCTGGCACCCGACCACGAGAGCCTGCTGACCGAGCTGCTGCAGCGCACCACCCGCATGAAAGTGGTGGAGGTGACGGACGGCATGGTGGTGCAGGTGAATTGCGTCTACATCATTCCACCCAACCGCGACATGGCGTTTTTGAACGGTGCCCTGCACCTGCTGGAGCCCACCGCGGCACGCGGCCACCGTCTGCCGATTGACTACCTGTTCAGCTCGCTGGCACAAGACCAGCATGAGCGGGCCATTGGTATTGTGCTGTCGGGCACCGGCAGCGACGGCACGCTGGGCGTGCGCGCCATCAAAGACGGCGGTGGCATGGTCATAGCGCAGAACCCCGCCTCGTGTGAGTTTGATTCCATGCCACACAGCGCGCTGGCGACGGGTTTTGTCGACTACGAGTTGCCGCCCGCCGAAATGCCGGCCCAGTTGATGGCCTACACCAGCCACGCCTTTGGCAGACCACCGCGCACAACTGCTACAGCGCAGCCGCAGTCCGAGAGCGCGCTGAAGAAGATTTTTGTCCTGTTGCGCGCCCAGACCGGGCACGACTTTTCACAGTACAAACCCACCACCATTTACCGCCGCATCGAGCGGCGCATGGCGGTACACCAGGTGGAAACGCTGGACGCCTATGTGCAGTACCTGCAGCAAACGGCCGCCGAAGTGGAAGCCCTGTTTCGCGACATTCTGATTGGTGTGACCAACTTTTTCCGCGACCCCGAAGCCTTTGCGGCGCTAGAGTCGCAGGCGATCCCCAAGCTATTTGACGGCAAGCCCCCAGGCTCGGTGGTGCGGGTCTGGACGGCGGGTTGTTCCACCGGCGAAGAGGCCTATTCCATTGCCATCCTGCTGCAAGAGCGGCTGGAGACGTTGAAGCAAAACTACCGGGTCCAGGTGTTTGCCACCGACATTGACAGCCGCGCCATTGCCACAGCCCGAGCCGGGCTCTACCCGGCCAGCATTGCGCAGGACATGACACCCGAGCGTTTGTCACGCTTCTTTACCGCCGAGGCCGATGGCAGCGCCTACCGCGTGCACAAGGGCATTCGCGATCTGCTGGTGTTCTCGGAACAAGACCTGATCAAGGACCCGCCTTTTTCCAAGCTCGACCTGATCAGTTGCCGCAACCTGATGATTTACCTGGGTGCGGATTTGCAGAAAAAATTGATCTCGCTGTTTCACTATGCACTGAACCCCGGGGGCATGTTGTTTCTGGGAACGTCGGAGACGATTGGGGAGTTTGTCGACCTGTTTGCGACACTGGAGCGCAAGGGCAAGCTCTACCAGCGCAAAGAAGACTTTCAGGGCGCCCAGCGCGCGGCCCTGGGCCGCTTCCTGTCGCACCCAAAACCCAAAGAAGCAGGCCCGGTGCTGCTGCCGGGTGGCCTGCCCCATGCCGTGAAGTTATCGCTGCGCGAACTGACGGAACAAACCCTGCTGCAACAGGTCGACAAAATGGCCGCCCTGGTCAATGCCAACGGTGACGTGCTGTTTTTGCATGGCCGCACCGGCATGTACCTGGAGCCCAGCCCCGGCGAGGCGGGTATCAGCAACATCTTGAAAATGGCGCGTGACGGCCTGCGCCGCGACCTGACCACGGTACTGCACAAGGTCGCTTATTCCAAGGAACGCGTCAGTGTGACGGGCGTGCGCGTCAAAACCAATGGGCACTTCACGTTGGTCAACGTAACGGTCTGCCCGGTCGCTCAGGGCCCGGCAGCGGCCCTGGAGTCCCCGCTGTACCTGGTGATACTGGACCAGGCACCGCCCGGTCTTGCCCAAGCCGCGCAGGTCCACAAGCCCAGCCATGGCCACGATGCGCATCCCGATTACAACGCCCAGATCGCTGAACTCAATGAAGAATTGCAGGCCAAGGAAGAGTATTTACACGCCGCCAACGAGGAACTGGAAACCGCCAACGAGGAGCTGAAGTCGTCCAACGAAGAGATGCAGTCGGTCAATGAAGAACTGCAGTCCAGCAACGAAGAGCTGGAAACGTCCAAGGAAGAGTTGCAGTCGATCAACGAGGAACTGACCACCGTCAACACCGAATTGCAAACCAAGGTCGGCGACCTCTCCAGGGCCAATAACGACATGAACAACCTGCTGGCAGGCACCGGCATTGGCACCATTTTTGTCGACCACAGCCTGCGCATCCTGCGTTTTACGCCGGCCGCCACCGTGATCGTCAACCTGATTTTGAGCGACGTCGGGCGACCGGTGGCCCACATTGTGTCCAACCTGGTGGGGTATGACCGCCTGGTGGCCGATGCCCAGGTCGTGCTCAATACCCTGATTCCCAAAGAGGTGGATGTGCAAACCACCGAGGGCCGCTTTTTTACCATGCGCATCCTGCCCTACCGCACGCTGGACAACGTGATTGAGGGGGCCGTGATCACCTTTCTTGAAATCACCGAGATCGTGCGCACCCGCGAGGCCCTGCGCAAGGCCAATGAGCTGCTGCGCCTGGCGGTGGTGGTGCGGGATGCCACCGACGCCATCACCGTGCAAGACCTGGAGGGCCGTACCATCGCCTGGAACCCGGGTGCCGAACGCCTGTATGGCTGGACCGAAGCCCAGGCATTGGGTATGAATGTGCGCCAGCGAATTCCCGTCGCCCTGCACGACAGCGCACTGGCCAAAGTGCAACAGTTGAGCCAGGCCGAAACCCTGGAACCCTACCGGACCCAGCGGCTGGCACAGAGCGGTGCGGTGCTGGAGGTAACCCTCACATCCACCGCGCTGGTCAACGAGGCCGGGCAGGTCTATGCCATTGCCACCACCGAACGCGCCACTGGCAGTACCACCCCCAGCGCCGCAGGAGGTCAGGCATGAGCACCTTTGGAAAATGGTCGCTGGAGACGCTGCGGGTCCGCGCCGAAGCCCAGGTCAAGGCCGCGCCAAACCATGGCCTGGCGGACACCCACGACCTGTCGACGGAGAACCTGCGTGCGCTGGTGCACGAGTTACAGGTGCACCAGATCGAGCTGGAAATGCAGAACGACAATCTGCTGCAAACCCAGCACATGCTGGATGCCACCCG
The DNA here is from genome assembly GCA_016703945.1 of Candidatus Aalborgicola danicus. Classification (GTDB taxonomy): domain Bacteria; phylum Pseudomonadota; class Gammaproteobacteria; order Burkholderiales; family Burkholderiaceae_C; genus Allorhodoferax; species Allorhodoferax danicus. Next base: position 14,712 of record JADJBC010000061.1, on the reverse strand, counting down.
CAGCCGCTACTTCGATTTGTACGATCTGGCACCCATTGGTTATTGCACGGTGAGTGAACAGGGCCTGATCCTGGAGACCAACTTCACCGCCGCCGCCATGATGGGCGCTGCGCGCAGCGACCTGGTTAACAAGCCGCTGAGTCGTTTTATTGTCAAGACCGACCAGGACACCTATTACCGGTGCCGCAAAACCCTGTTTGAAGACGGTTCGCCCCAGGAGTGTGAGCTGCGGATGCTCAAGCGCACGGGTGCCGCGTTTTGGGTCCAGGTGCGGGTCAGCGCGGCACAAGACCCACAGGGCACGCCGGTGCAACGTATGGTGATGACCGACATTTCACAGCGCAAACACCTGGATGAACTGCTGCTGGCCAACAACCAGGAGCTGGAGGTGGCGCGGGCCGTGGCGGACCGGGCCAACCAGGCCAAATCCGACTTTTTGTCGAACATGACACACGAATTGCGCTCCCCGCTGAACGCCATTTTGGGTTTTGCCCAGCTGATCGACATGGGGGTGCCACCGCCCACGGCCGCGCAGAAAACCAATGTCGACCAGATTCTGCGAGCCGGCTGGTATTTGCTGGACTTGATTGGTGAGGTGCTGGATCTCACGTCCATCGAGTCCGGCAAGCTGACTTTGGCCATGAAACCTGTTGCGCTGGCCGAGCTGCTGTCGGATTGCCGAACCTTGATGGAAGCCCAGGCGACCAAGAAGAATATCCACATGGAGTTTTGTATGGACCCGCATGGACTGGCCGCCCACGCCGACCGCACGCGGCTCAAACAGGTGTTGGTGAACCTGCTGTCCAACGCCATCAAATACAACCGCCCTAGCGGAACCGTGAAGGTGACTTGCAGCCAGCACCCCGGACAGCGCCTGCGCATCCGGGTGCAGGATTCCGGTGAAGGCCTGTCGGACGAAAAACTGGTCCAGTTGTTCCAGCCCTTCAACCGTTTGGGGCGGGAGTCCTCGGCCGAAGAAGGCACCGGCATTGGTTTGGCGGTCAGCAAACGCCTGGTCGAGTTGATGGGTGGCGCCATTGGCGCACGCAGCACCGTGGGTATTGGCAGCGAGTTCTGGCTGGAGCTGGCACAGGCCGACTGCATCGAGCAGCCCCTGGTATGAAGAACTTTCCGATTGTCTGTGTGGGCGGTTCGGCCGGCGGGCTGGACGCGTATATCCGCCTGCTGAAAAACCTGCCCGCCGACATGGGGGTGGCGATTGTGATCGTCAACCACATCACCTTGTTTCCAACCCAGCTGCATACCCTTTTGCCCCAGTACACCCAGATGCCGGTGGAACTGATCACCGACCGCCTGCAGGTGCAAGCCAACCGGGTGTACATCATTCCCGCCAACCGGGACCTGCATGTGGACGGCGAAGACTTCCGGCTGGCGCCGATTTCCAAACCGCGGGGTTGGCCCGATGTGATCACGGTGTTCCTGACCTCGCTGAGCCAGTGTTGGACCGGCAAACTGGTGGCGGTGATTGTGTCGGGGCTGGACGGCGACGGCTCGGCCGCCATGTGCACCATTCAGGCCATGGGTGGCACCACCATCGCCCAGAAGCCCAGCACCGCCACCGAGCCCGACATGCCCGAAAGCGCCATGGCCAGCGGCTGTATCGACTTTGTGCTGTCGCCCGAAGACATTGCCCAGGAAATTATTTTGATCGCGCGTGCACATGACGGCACCGCCCCCCACTCACCAGGAGCAACCCTATGCCCGACTCCATGATCACCGCCATTGATATTCTCAGCGCCAGCATCCTGATCGTCGATGACCAGGAGTCCAATGTGCAGTTGCTGCAACAACTGCTGCAGGGGGCCGGTTACACCCAGGTCTCCGCAACCATGCACCCCGAAGAGGTTTGCAGCCTGCACCACACGCACCAGTACGACATGATTATGCTGGACCTGCAAATGCCGGTGATGGATGGTTTTCAGGTCATGGAGGCGCTCAAGGCCGACCACCAGGACAGTTACCTGCCGGTGATTGTGCTGACTGCCCAACCCGGCCACAAATTGCGCGCCTTGCAGGCGGGTGCCAAAGACTTTGTCAGCAAACCGTTTGATCTGGTGGAGGTAAAAACCCGCATCCACAACATGCTGGAGGTGCGCCTGCTGTACAAACGGCTCGCCAACTTCAACAAGGTGCTGGAGCAGACCGTACTGGAGCGCACCGCCGAGTTGCGTGAGAGTGAGGCACGCTACCGCAGCCTGACCGAGCTGGCCTCCGACTGGTACTGGGAGCAGGACGAAAACGGCGGTTTCACCAAGGTGTCGGGGCCGGTGCTGGCGATGCTGGGCCTGCGCCAGGACAGCGAGAAGGGCATCCACGCCGATGACCAGGAGGACGGCTGGGACAAGACGGAGCGCGAGACCCTGCTGGCGGCCATCACTGCCCGCGAGCCGTTTCTGGACTTTGTGTTCCACCGCGTCCCGGCCCAGGGTGCCGCCCAGCAGTTTCGCATCAGCGGCGAACCCATGTTCAGCATCAACGGCCGCTTTCAGGGCTACCGCGGCATCGGTGTTGAAGTCTTTGCGGGCACCTAAATGCCAAGCCCACCAGCCCCCACCATGACCGCACTACACACCCCCCAACAAAACCATTTGCTGGCCTCGCTTCCAGTGGCCGACCTGGAGCTGTTCGCCAGCCATCTGGAACTGGTACCCATGCCATTGGGCCAAATGCTGGACGAGCCTGGCACCCAGTTGCGCCACGCCTACTTTCCCACCACCTCCATCGTCTCGCTGCACTACGTCACTGAAACCGGCGCATCGGCCGAAACCGCCGGGGTCGGCAACGAGGGCGTCGTGGGCATCTCGCTGTTCATGGGCGGTGACACCACGCCCAGCTCGGCGGTGGTGCAAACGGCAGGACACGCCTACCGGCTGGACCGCCACCTGTTGCAGAGCGAGTTCAACCGCGCCGGCAGCTTGCAGCGTTTGCTGCTGCGTTATACCCAGGCCCTGATGACCCAGATGGCGCAGTCCGCCGTGTGCAACCGCCACCACTCGGTGGAGCAACAGTTGTGCCGCTGGTTGCTGCTGACCATGGACCGCGTGCCAATGCGCGAACTGGTCATGACCCAGGAGCTGGTGGCCAGCATGCTGGGCGTGCGCCGCGAAAGTGTGACCGAGGCCGCGGGCAATTTGCAGAACGGGGGTTACATCCGCTACCGGCGCGGGCACATTGCGGTGCTGGACCGCGCCGGTCTGGAAACCCGTGTCTGCGAGTGTTATGGGGTGGTCAAGAAAGAGTTGGCGCGGCTGTTGAGTGACGTGCACGGTCGGCCCAATAGCGCGTGAGGCCTACTCGAATAACCATCAGCGATTGTCGAGACTCGCAACAAGAACTCCCGGCGGAGGAATTCTTAATGGATTACGCAGCAGCGAGCTCCAATCGCTCCGCATCAACCGGCTTGATCTTGCGGATACGGGATTTCGACAGCTTTTCTGCCGTGGACAGGTCATATGCCACTTGAACCCTCAGCCAAACATCCGCGCTGCCACCGTGTTCTGCGCCAAGCCAGCGTTCAAGGCGAAGCGCCATCTCAGGTGAAAGCGCAGCCTTACCGTTGACCACACGTGAAAGCGCTGCACGGGTCACACCCAGTGCAGCAGCCGCCTGGGTAACGGTCAATCCCAACGCGGGCAAAACATCTTCGCGCAGCGTTTCGCCAGGGTGGGGAGGGTTGTGCATTCTGCTCATCGTCATTTCCTCAGTGATAGTCCTGGTAATTCACCAAAATCGCATCGCCGTCTTCAAACCTGAAAGTGAGTCGCCAATTGGCGTTGACCCAGACAGCCCAGTGACCCTCCAAATTGCCGCTCAGTTCATGCATGCGCCAACCCGGAATGTTCATGTCTTCTGGGGAAGCCGCTTGATTGAGGTGTGCCAGTTGCCGCGCCAGCTTACCAGCGTGCACTGGCTGGATACCTGCCTTCGACCCCGACAGGAAAAAGGCTTCTACACCTTTGTGGACAAACGACCTGATCATTGTGAGCAGTGTAACGTGTCGCTATACGTGTTGCAACAACAAAAAGCCACTTGGAATAAGCGGTAGCGCTTAACAAGCCTGGCCCATCACTGCCAAGCTCACACTGCACCGACTCGATCAAAAAAGATTCGATTCCGAATCATCACGTCGCTACTTCTTGAGACTCATCTCATTGTTGACCAGGCGCACGCCGGGGATGCCTTTGGCGATCTCGATGGCACGCTCCATTTGCACCTTGTTGTCAACAAAACCGCTGAGCAAGACCTCGTCCTGGCGGGTGACCACGGCAATGTCAAAACTCTTGACGTTGGCGTCGGCCAGCAGCGCGGCCTTGACCTTGCTGGTGGTGATGCTGTCGTCCAGCTTGTTGCCCACCGTGGAGGAATCTCCGGTTTTGAGGACGACGTTGTTCTGCACTGCCTTGACCCCGGCGACGGCACGGGTGGCAGCGTTGGCGCGGTCAAGCTGGGCCTGGTTGTCCACATAACCGCTGAGCATGACCTCGCCCTTGCGGGTTTCGACCTTGAAGTCAAAGCTCCTGACATTCTCGTCGGCCAACAACACCGACTTGACGTTGCTGGTGATCACGCTGTCGTCAATGTCGGTCCCCACCGTGGTGGTGGGCATGGGGGGAACGCCCGGGTTGTCGACCGGTTTGCTGCAGGCCACCACAAAAACCGCCAACAAGGTGGCGATGGCGGTCTGCAAGGCCAGGGTTTCAAGGCGATGTTTCATAGAAAGACTCCGTTCTTCGGCACAAACGTGTGACGGTATTCACACGGTGCACTGAACCGCAGTCTTGCTCTGTGCGCTCGCGCACAAACACGGCCATGTGCCGCGCCTAAAGTCAGCCTGACCTATGCACCGCCCGCGCGACACTCCCGCCACCCTCCTCCGCTCAGGCCCCCATGCCCTGACGTTGGGTGGTGCCTGGACGGCGCGCAACGTGGCGCCTGTGGATGCGCAACTGGGCACGCTGGTGGTCGACGGCAAGGCGGCGGTCACCGTGGACGCGCGCTCCATCACCGCGCTGGACACGGCGGGCGCCTGGGTCTTGTACTGCCGCTGGTGCGCCTGCGCACCAGGGCGGGCCGTCACGCTGCAAGGCTTGTTAGCCAACCAGGCCCGGCTGCTGCAGGTGGTAGCCCAGCACCGGGAAGACCAGGCGCGGGTGCCAGCAAAGGCCACGCCGCAGCCTGCGCCGGGCCTGCTGGAGGGCCTGGGGCGCAAAACCGCTTTACTGGCAGCAAGCCTACGCCATGCTGAGTTTTGTGGGCGAGGTGGCGCAGGTTTTTGTGGGCAGCCTGGCCCATCCATCACGTTTGCGCTGGCGCCCCATTCTGTTCAACATCCAGCGTGCCGGTTTTGACGCCTTGCCGATTGTGGGGTTGTTGTCCTTCTTGCTCGGTGTGGTGGTCGCCTACCAGGGCGCGGCCCAACTGCGCCAGTACGGTGCCAATATTTTTGTGGCCGATCTGGTGGGCCTGTCCATGCTGCGCGAATTTGCGCCCCTGATTACGGCCATTACGCTGGCCGGGCGTTCCGGCTCGGCCTTTGCCGCGCAAATTGGCACCATGGTGGTCACGGAAGAGGTGGACGCCATGCGTACCCTGGGTATTGCGCCACTGGAGTTGCTGGTGCTGCCCAAGATCATTGCCATGGTGGTGGTACTACCGTTGTTGACGGTGTTTGCCGATGTGCTGGGGGTGGCCGGCGGCATGGTCAGCGGCCCGCAGCCAGCTGGACGTGGGCTTTGATGATTTTCTGGACCGCATGGCAAAGGCGGTCAGCGCCACCTCGTACCTGGTGGGCATCGCCAAAGCGCCGGTGTTTGCCGTGATCATCAGTGTGGTGGGCTGTTTTCAGGGTTTTCGCACCCGTGGTGGCGCCGACAGCGTAGGCCAACAAACCACCCGCAGTGTGGTGCAGTCCATCTTCCTGGTCATCGTCGCCGACGCCCTTTTCTCCATCGCCTTCAGCCTTTTGGACCTATGACATGCCCACACTGAAAAATCGCCCGGAGTCTGTGATTGACATGCACCAGGTGGCCACCCGTTTTGGCGACCACACGGTGCACCAGCATCTGGATCTGCAGGTGCCCCGGGGTGAGATATTTGCGGTCATTGGCGGCAGCGGCTCGGGCAAGTCCACACTGCTGCGAGAGATGATCCTGCTGCAAAAACCCAGTGCCGGTACGGTGCAGGTACTGGGGGTACCGTTGGAAGACATCGAAGACATCGAGGCCCTGGCGCTGCGCCAGCGCTGGGGTGTGATGTTTCAACAAGGCGGCTTGTTTGGCTCGCTGACGGTGCTGGAGAACGTGGGGCTGCCGCTGCACGAACACACCGACCTCGGCGACAAGCTGATTGACGACATCGCCCGCTGGAAGTTGTCGATGGTAGGCCTCAAACCCGAGGTCGAAAACCAATACCCGTCGGGCTGAGGCGGCGGCATGATGAAACGTGCCTCGCTGGCCCGTGCCCTGGCGCTGGACCCCGAGCTGCTGTTTCTGGACGAACCCACGGCCGGCCTGGACCCTACCAGCGCCGCCGGTGTGGACAAGCTGGTGCGCGAGTTGCGCGACCTGTATGGACTGACCGTGGTGATGATCACCCATGACCTGGACCTGCTGTGGCAGGTGGCCGACCGGGTGGCGGTGCTGGGGGGATGGCCGGGCAGGCCGTGGCTCGATGCAGGAGCTTTCACAATTGGACAACCGATGGTGCGGGCATTTTTTGACGGCCCGCGTGGCCGCAGTGCGCAACAGGAACCGGCATGGAAACCAAGCTGAGTTTTGCCGCCGTTGGCGCCTTGTACTGGGCCTGGGCGCCGTGCTGATTGCCGGGCTGTTGTGGCTGTCCGACCGGCGGGGCCTGGGCAAACCGACTACGACCTGTACTGGGCCATCGAAGACGAGTCGGTGGCTGGACTGAACCTGAATGCGCCGGTCAAATACAACGGTGTGGACGAGGGCAAGGTGCGCTCAATCGTGCTCGACCACCGCAACCCCCAGCGGGTGACCCTGCTGTTGGCGCTGGTGCAGGGTTCGCCGGTCAAACAGGACACCATTGCCATTCTGAAAACCCAGGGCCGGACCGGCATCACCTATGTAGAACTGAGTGGGGGCTCTACCGACTCCCTGCCCTTGCTGGCCATTGCCCCCAACCAATACCCCATCATCCAGACCCGGCCGTCGCTGAGCGCGCGGCTGGAGAACGTGCTGACCAGTGTGCTGGGCAAACTCGACAGCACCTCCAACAACATCAATGCCATTCTGAGCCCGGACAACCAGACGGCTTTCAAGGCCATTCTGAGCAACACCTCGGTGGCGACCGCCAAATTGGGGCCACTGATAGACCGCCTGGGGCGCAGCGCGGACGCGGTCGGCAGGATGGGTGGTGACTTGTCAAAGGCCGGACACAGCGCCTCACTGGCGGCCGACGGCATCGGTGTCGGCATTCAGCGCCTGGGCACCCAAACGCTGCCCGAGGTGGAGCGCCTGCTGGCAGAGCTGGAGACCTTGAGCAGTTCCTGCGGCGGCTGACCGAACAAACCCACACGCGACCCCAGCGGCCTGATTTTGGGACGAACCGCGTCCGACGGCCCGCGGTGAAAAGGACGGGAAACCATGAGCACGTTCCGACACCCTGCCAACCGGTCGCCGGTTGCGCGGCGTAGCCACATTGATGGTGGTGGCAATGCTCAGCGCCTGCAGTGTGTTGACACCCAAGGCCACGGCACCACCGGCCTTCTACGCGCTGGATGACACGCTGGCGGCCTCGGCCCGGCCCACAGCCGCCAGCACACCGGTGGGTACGCGGACACTGATCGTCAACCCGGTGCGCGCCGCTTCGGGCTTTGACAGTCAGCGCATCATCTACCTGCGCGAGCCCCAGCAAACTGGAGTACTTTGCCCGCAGCGAATGGGTCGACACCCCGGCACGCATGCTGGGGCCCTTGCTGGTGGCGGCCTTGTCACAAGGGGGTTTTCAGGCCGTGGTGATGGCCTCCGGATCGGCCAGTGCCGACCTGCGGCTGGACACCGAAATTGTGCGTCTGCAACAGGAGTTTTTCAGCAGCCCCAGCAGCGTAAGGACGCTAAGGGCCTACCTGGTGGACGAAAAGGACACGCCGGGGTGGTGGGCTGAAGGAGTTTGACCAGCGGGTGGATGCGGGCGCAGAGAACGCCCAGGCCGGTGTGGTGGCCGCCAACCGCGCGGTGCACGCGGTGTTGGGCGAACTGGCGCAGTTTGTTCAGCTGATACGCATGCCGCTGGCGCCAAACAGCCCAATCAGGCCCACGACGATCAGGTAGACGGCAACGATGTAGTTCAGCAACCGGGGCATCACCAAAATCAGGATGCCAGCCAGGAGGGAGATTAAAGGGGTAAGGCCGAGTTGCATATTCATGGTAGGGTCCCGATGTGCCTGCGCCGACGGGCGCTTGCTGGGACAGATGGTGCACCAGGCGACGGTATGGCGTCTGTGTGCGAGCGCACCAAACTGCGGAGCCATAGGCATTGGCGTAGACTCCAGGTGAACTCGGCACCGATCAGGAAGATCTGGGCCGAGTAATTGACCCACAACAAAATCACCACCAGCGAACCCGCTGCGCCAAAACCGTTCGTAACTCCGCTGCTGCTGACATACCAGCCGATCAGCGATTTGCCCAGCAGAAACAACAGCGACGTGGAAACGGCGCTAATCCAGACGCCGTTCCACTGCACCCGCGCCCGGGGCATGACCTTGTAAATCAGCGCAAACATGGCGGCGATCAGCGCGAAGCTGCCAATCGCGTTGGTGATTTCGGCCAGCGCATACCAGCCGCGAAACAGCGGCTCACCCCAGCGACTGACCAACGCCAAGGCAGCACTGGCCACTAGGGACACAACCAACAAGAACCCAATGGCCAGCTACGGCGCTGGCGCTTTGTTCCCCCATCAGGGCACCGAGTTGTTTGGAGACCTCGCCCCGCGCCGCATCCTCCCCAAACACCAACCCGGCCACCGAAATCACGATCAGCAACAAAGGCGCCAGCGAGAACAGGGTGTAGTAGGCCAGGGCCGCGCCCATGCTCAACGCGTAGTCATCCAACCAGGACGAGGCAACCAGGCGCACCACCTTCCAGGTCCGCTCAAGCCGTGTCGCTTTGGGCTTTGAGACACTATCAATTTGATAGCTACTCGGGTCCACAACACGTGGGCTAGAGCCTGATTTCATATAAAATTCCTGACAATCATGTGGTTTGCAGTGCCAGCACAAAAGAACTGCTGTGCGGCAAGGTCGTCCACCGCAAGGCCTGGCCGACGGTCAGCGCCTGGCTGGCCGGCAGACCGGTGGCCAGCAGGGCATTGACCAGGCTGTCGTTGACCAGCACAAAGTGCATGCTGCGCCCGGCACGGACCAGCGTGATCTCGGCCTGGTACCAGTGGGATGGCAGGCAGGGCTGAAAAGACAACTCCTGCGCACCCCATTGCGCCCAAAAGACCGACTCGATGGCGCCCCGGTGCATCCAGGCGGCGGCACCTGGTGTACCAGCTCCAGCCGCCACGCCCGGACATAGGGCGGCTGGGTGTAGATGTCGGCCGTCATGACATAGGGTTCAGTGCCCAGCCGCGGGCCACGGGTGACATGTTTGGCGCGGTGCGCCGGGCTCAGGTAGGTGAAGTAGCGGTAAACATCGTCCTTGTGGGTCAGGGCTTGCGGGTTGTTGCGTGCGTAGTCGGCCACGGCCATCAGGGCCCAGACACCGGCATGGGCGTATTGGCCCCCGTTTTCGCGCACACCGGGCGGGTAGGCCTGGATGTGGACCGGCACTGGGCTGCGCGTGTTGCAGCGGCGGGTCCAGCAACCCGGATGAGGCCCATTTCCGGCTCCACCAGCAAAGCGTCCACTGCCTGCAAGGCCAGGCCTTGTTTATCGCGTGTGGCGGCGTCGGGACAACACCGCCCAGGCCTGGGCGATCAGGTCGATGTGGGCCTCGGCATTGGCCTGGCGCCCAAACGGCTGGCCGTCATCAAAAAGGCCCGCTTGAACCATGGCCCATCCCAGGGGACCGTTGAGCGCGGCCTTCCAGCCTCGGCGGCATCGTCCCATGTCGGTGACGCGCGCCAGGTCGCCACGCGCGGGCCAGCGGTGCCAGCTCGGTCACCAACTGGCACAAGAACCAGCCCAGCCAGACCGACTCGCCGCCCTTCTATGCCGACCCGGTTCATGCCGTCATTCCAGTCGCCCGAGCCCATCAGCGGCAGGCCATGCACACCGACACGCAGGCTGCGGTCCATCGCCAGTGCAACGTGTTCATCAGCGTGGCTTGCCGGGCGCTGACCGTGGGTGCGAAGTAGGCGTCTTCGGCACCGGGGGAATTTCCATGCCTTCCAGAAACGGGATGCCCTCGTCCAGCAAGGCCGTGTCGCCGGCGGCGCGCAGGTAGTGCGGTGGCACTCGCCAGCCAAGGCAGGTCGTCCGAAGGTGGGTGCGCACGCCAGCACCCAGCGGCGCGTGCCACCAGTGTTGCACGTCACCGGCTTCAAACTGGCGTGACGCACACAGTACGATTTGCTGGCGCAACATCTGCGGCGCAGTCCACCAGGGCCATCGCATCCTGCAATTGGTCCCGGTAGCCGGTGGCGCCCCCGGCCTGGTAGAAACCGGCTTTGGCCCACAAACGGCAACTCACGGCCTGGTACAACAACCAGCGGTTGACCATGGCAGCATCGAACGGGGTCCGGCGTCTTGACCGTCACTGTGCCCCAGCAGTTGGTCCAGTAAGTCCCGGACCTGCTGCACGCGCTGCGCGCCGGCCACCGCAGCTGCCGCCGACGCCAGTTGCGCGGCGGCCGGCGTCGTTGGCATACCCCAGCAGGAAACTGCGCTCGACCGATTCACCGCGCATCACATCCAGGCGCAAGCCCAGCGCCGCGCAGGGGTCCAGGCCCTGACCGCTGGTCTGACCGGAAGTCGCCGGACCACCAGTTGCCCGGCCGCGTCAAACCACTCCGGCGGTCACAGGTCCAGTCGCCCAGCTCTTCCACTGCGTTAGCGCACAAAAGGCGGTGCCTGCGCCAAAACCAGCGGACCGGTCCACTGTGTCGCCGTCAAACCTCAGTCTGGCCCGCGCCATGGGCAGCGTGTAGCTGGCACTGCGCACCGTGCTGCGATCCGACCGGTTGGCGCCCATCATCCATTCGGCCAGCCCCACCAGGCGCATGTGCAGCGGTTTTGGCCGGTTGTTCAGCGGGATGCCGATTTGCTTGACCGAGGTTTCCACGTCGACACACCAGCTGACACTGACCTCCAGGCTGGCCGGCGGTGGCTGATCAGGGTCACACCCTGTTCGTGCGCCACGGTGGGGCCTGCCCGGTGCAGACCACGCATTGGGCATGGCCGACCAGGTGTCTTGTGTCTTGCAGTCCTGCAACAACAACCATTCGGCGGGCGGATCGGCGACCGGGGTCATTGGACCAGGCGGTGAGCTGGTTCAGCCGGCTATTGACCGCCCAGGTGTAGCCGCTGCCAGCCTCCGACACCTGGACCAAAACCTGGGTTGGCCAGACGTTGATCCAGGCGTGCGGACGCAGCCGGTCACTGACGTCAAAATGAAAGGTTTTGTCGTGGCGCGAAAACTCCCCTTCGGTGTGCCCACGGTGCTGTCACCCACCGTGCCAGGGCACGGCACCGGGCCACGATGGCGTGGTTTTGGCGTTGTCTTGAGCCCTGTTCGTGCAGGGCCATCCATTCCTGCACGTGGTGGTCAGCGGGCGGCCGTCGGCGTGATGCGCACCCGCGCCAAGGCCTTCAGGGTGCTCAGCTCGTCGGTCGAGACATCTCGCCGCGCAACACATGCAAGCCGGTGACAGCCCGCCGACCAGGGTGGGCGGCCATCGTTGACATGGCGTTCGCGCAGTGCCGCAATTCCGTTTGGCAACAGGCATCGGTGCGAGGTCGCTTCGGCATTCACCACCACCAGATCACAGGCAATGCCGCCCCATGACCACAGCGAGCGCTTGGCCAGGGCCCAGCAGCCCGAGGCCCTGGGTGACTTCGGCGCGAGACCAGGATCACCGCCCGCTCCCCGGAGATGTCAAAACGCCATAACAGTCGGCGATCACAGACCTCGGACAGCGGTGGCCGGGCCTGGCACCAGACAGGCTGGCGGCCTCGCCATCACCAGCCCGCGGACATGGTTTGCATGGCAGAAAGTTTTCGGCACTGATGCGCAACGAACGCAGGCGGATACCCATCAGGGTGGCGGACATCAGGTGATGCCCGTTGAACATTGCTGCTTGGCGATTTTGTCGATCACGGCGTGCAAGGTGTCCAGGGTTAGGGACCGCCGTGGCAAAGGTCAGCCAGGTCTTCGCGGGCGGGAGGTGTAGCTGCACCGAAAGCACAGGTACCGGGGCCCAGCCCCGTGCGGTGCACCGCTGGTCTCAGACACACCATCGGCTCAGGCATCCCGGCCGGTGGCTGCCGGGGCGTGCTGGCCATGGTTGCGGCCCAGCCAGTGCTGCCGGTCGGTCTGCACCCGCGTACCGACGATTTGCTCGCGTGGGCCAGGAAGTGCACCGGCCTGGAGTCCGTGCTCGGTCGCCAGGCGCGGTTTGCGCTCGAACAACAAGGCCTGTTGCGCGGCTTGCCATTGGGCACTCACAAACAGATTCGCGAACGCCGGGTGCTTCATCGGCCAGACGCTCCGCCAGCGTGACCTCAGGCTGAGATCAGTTCCAGGTCCAGGGCGGCCATCCAGGTTGCGCAACTCCAAGGTGGCGCAAATCAATGGTCATCCTCTGGGGCTGACCCAGACCGTGATGTGAGGGCCTTCAGGTCGGGCCAGGTCGCGTCAAAACTCACCCGGTCGGCGTGGAACACCTTTGGTAATGGGCGTTTGCAGGGTCCGGTGCCGGGTGTTGGGTCATCGAGTACCGGGCGGGGCCGCGGGGCCCAGCGCAGGTAGAAAAACTGCCCAGTCGTCACGCGGGCGTCGTCGCGCGGTGGGGTGATGCGGTTTGCCCCCAGCGGCAGCTACCGGCCCGTTGGCCCGCAAGCACGCTGCTTGCGTCCATTGGACAACACGTGTGTCGGTTCGAGCGCGCCGGTGCCGGGAATCATCACGCAACAGGGTGGGTACCCGACGGTGCTGCTGTGAACTGGCTTGTGGCCGCTGGCGGCGGGGTGTTGAGTAGGGGGGGTCACCGCGCGGCAGGCGCTTCGTGCAACAGGGACGCCACGCCAGTTTCACCGGGGGGCATTGGCCAGCGCCCCAGCGCTGGAACCGGGTCACCCAACAAGACGTTGGCCAGGGCTGCAATACTCATGCCCCAGCAGAGGGCCATGACGGTATCCACGATGGCGAACGGCTGCCGGCGCTGATGGCGCAGCGGTGTAGTCCAGCGCCTCCACAAAACCGTACGGGCCACGTGCGCCCAGGCTTTCCAGCAAACGGAAGTTGTCGACCGCGCAACGCGGTGACACCAGGGCGCCCAGAGCCAGTGGCATAGGGTGCCACCACCAGTTCGTCAGGCGGGGTGCGGCGCACAGGCGCGGGCACCCCAAAGCGTACTGGCAGGGCCAGTGAGGCGTCAGCCAGTGCAGAAATGATTCGGAATGCCCCAGGGCACACCGTTTTGCATAGGCCACTTGTTCATGCAAGGCGGCGTGGCAGGTCAGCACGCAAACACGCTGCCCGGCGGCTCCGACAGCACCAGGGTGGGCATCAGGTACTCGAACATGGAACCGGTCCAGGATCGCAGACCGACGCTGAAACCGTTCAGCAGCCCGTCAGCCCCAGAGACGCCCAATGCCGCACCGGCACGTCGCCTTTGGCGATGGCCAACACGCTGGTCAAGCGGGACTCGGATGCCAGCAAGTCATAAAACCCGACGTCAAGGTGCTGGTCGGCAACGCGGTAACCAATGTGAAACAGGTGGCGCTTGCGGTGGTACAAAAAGCTGAATTCCGCCTGCCACGCCATGGCGGTAAAGGCCTGCGCCAGGGCCTGCAACCGGTCGCCGGCCAGTGCCTCGGCCGCCGCCCGGTCCTGACCATCAGCCCCCCGTTGGGCCTGTGCATCACGTTCCAGCGATCGGGTGGTGGCACGGTGGTCTGCCAGCAGGCCGCGCAACACGACACGCTGCTGGGATGAGAGTTCGCCTCGCGCCTTCAGCAGCGGTGCCATGCGCTGGCGCAGGGCCGCCAGGGCCCGCTGTCCGGAGCGAACCTCAAACGGTCCACGCGCCAGTTCCAGACAGGCCTGGGCCACCGTCAGCAAATGCCCCACCAGATTGCCACTGTCCACGGTGGACACGCACAGATGGGCAACAGCGGTGCGCCGGTTTGGGTGTCGTACCAGTTCAGGAAGTGCCTGCGCAGTGGCGCTGCAGGGCCTGCAGCGTGGCCAGAGTGGCTTCGAGCCGGGTCATGGCCGTCTTGTGTACTCAATCCAGCCAAACTGCCGCGCACAGGTGACGCTGAGCAACGACATGCCGATGTTGGTGGGTGAAGTGGTGCGCCACCATGGCATACAGGGCGTGAGCTGCAGGTTGTCGGGCGGCAAATGGCGTTCCTGGGCCCCCACACATTGGCGGAAAAAACGCCAGGTGTCGTGCGCAACACCCTCCAGGTAGGCGCGCTCCGTGACCGACAGCTTGGCGTCCTGGGAGACCGGGCAGGTACTGACTGACCCACCAGGTCCACAATGGTGAGGCTGCCCA
>JADJBC010000060.1 GCA_016703945.1 Candidatus Aalborgicola danicus | reverse complement strand
CAATATGGAACTGGTGGCCCAACTGATTGCCCGGCGCACCGACATGCGCCTGCTGCGCGCCAGTGATGGGCTGCGTGGCATAGCGCTGGCACGGGCCCACCTGCCGGACGTGATTCTGATGGACATCAACCTACCCGGCATCAGCGGTGTGCAGGCCCTGAAGATCCTGCGCGACGACCCGCTGACTGCCAACATCCCGGTGCTGGCCCTGAGTGCCAACGCCATGCCCCGCGACATCGAAAAAGGCATGGAGGCCGGGTTCTACCGTTACCTGACCAAACCCATCAAAATTGCCGAGTTCATGGAGGCCCTGGATGAGGGTCTGGCATCAGCCGACGCCGCAGAGCCGAAACTATGAAGCCAAATCGGCCTCTCTAGCCCACGGCAAAATAGGCTGCGGGGGCAGCCAGTTTATTTAGGAGCAAATCACTTTGGACGACACCGCCCACAACCGATGGTCTCAAGCCGTCGGTTTTCCTTTCGATTGTGGGTACTTGGCGCCTCCGCCAGGCGGCCTGGCTGCGTTTGCCGCATTTTTCTCGGGCATGCCGCCTTTAGACGACCCCGGCATGGCCTTTGTGCTGGTGCAACACCTGGCGCCAGACCACGAGAGCCTGTTGACCGAGCTGCTGCAGCGCACCACCCGTATGAAAGTGGTGGAGGTGACGGACGGCATGGTGGTTCAGATCAATTGCGTTTACATCATTCCACCGAACCGCGACATGGCGTTTCTGAACGGTGCCCTGCACCTGCTGGAGCCTACCGCAGCACGCGGCCACCGTCTGCCAATTGACTACCTGTTCAGCTCGCTGGCACAAGACCAGCACGAGCGGGCTTACTGGTATTGTGCCGTCGGGCACCGGCAGCGACGGCACGTTAGGGGTAGCGCGTTATCAAGGCGACGGCGGTGGCATGGTCATAGCGCAGAACCCCGGCCTCGTGTGAGTTTTGATTCCATGCCGCGCAGTGCTTGGCTTACGGGTTTTGTCGATCACGAGTTGCCGCCCGCCGAAAATGCCTGCCCAGTTGATGGCCTACACCAGCCACGTGCCTTTATTAGACCTCCACGCACACCGGTTGCAGCGCTGCCGCAGTCTGAGAGCGCGTTGAAGAAGATTTTTGTCTCTGCTGCGCGCCCAGACCGGGCACGACTTTTCGGCCAGTACAAACTCCACCACCATTTACCGCCGCATCGAGCGGCGCATGGCGGTACACCAGGTGGAAACGCTGGACGCCCATGTGCAAAGTACCTGCGGTAAATTCGCCGCCGAAGTGGAAGCCCGTTTCGCGACATTCTGATTGGTGTGACCAATCCTTCTCCGCGACCCCGAAGCTTTGCGGCGCCAGAGTCGCAGGCGATCCCGAGGCTATTTGACGGTGTAAGCCCCAGGCCTGGTGGCAGTGGGTCTGACGGCGGGTTGTTCCGCACTTCGGCGAAGAGGCCTGGACTCCATTGCCATCCTGTTGCAGGAGCGGCTGGGACATTGAAGCAAACTACCGGTCCAGGTGTTTGCCACCGACATTGACAGCCGCGCCATTGCCACACCGTGCCGGGCTCTCCCACCCGGCCAGCATTTCGCAGGATAAGACACCCGAGCGTTTGTCACGCTTCTTACCAGGCAGGCCGATGGCAGCGCCTACCGCGTGCACAGGGCATTCGCGATCTGGCTGGTGTTCTCAGAACAGGACCTGATCAAGGACCCGCCTTTTTGCCAAGCTCGACCTGATCAGTGAGCCGCAACCTGATGATTTGCCGGTGCGGATTTGCGTAAAAATTGATCTCGCTGTTTCACTACGCGCTGAACCCCGGGGGCATGTTGTTTCTGTGTACGTCGGAGACGATTGGGGGTTGTCGGCCTGTTTGCGTCACTGGAGCGCAAGGGCAAGCTGTACTAGCGCGGGAAGACTTTCAGGGCGCTCAGCGCGCGGCCCCAGGCCGCTTCCTGTCGCACCCAAAAACCGAAAGAAGCAGGCCCGGTGCCGCGCCGGGGTATTCGCCCATGCCGTGAAGTTAGCGCGGCAGGAACTGACCGAGCAAACCCTGCTGCAACAGGTCGACAAAGTGGCCGCCCGGTCAATGCCAACTGGTGACGTGCTGTTTTTTGCATGGCCCGCTCCGGCATGTACCTGGAGCCCGGCTCCGGCGAGGCGGGATCAGCAACATCTTAAAATGGCGCGTGACGGCCTGCGCCGCGACCTGACCACGGTACTCGCACAAGGTCGCTTATTCCATGGAACGCGTCAGTGTGACGGGCGTGCGCGTCAAAACCAATGGGCACTTCACATTGGTCGAACGTGACGCGGTCTCGCCGGTCGCAAGGCCCGGCATCGGCCCTGAGTCACCGCTTTACCTAGGTGATACTGGGGACCGGGCACCGCCTGAGTCCTGCCCCAGCCGCGCAGGCCCAGCCAAGCCCTGCCATGGCCGCCAGGGCGCATCCCGACCCGTTACAACGCCCAGATCGCTGAGCTCAATGAAGAGTTGCAGGCCAAGGAGGAGTATTTCCGCGCCGCGAACAAGGAGCGGGAAACCCAGCCAACGCGGAGCTTGAAGTCGGTCCAACGCGAGAGTGCAGTCGGTCAATGTAAGAACTGCAGTCCAGCAACGAGGAGCTGGAAACTTCCAAGGAAGAGATGCAGTCCATCAATGAGGAACTGACCACCGTCAACACCGAATTGCAAACCAAGGTGGGCGACCTCTCACGGGCCAATAACGACATGAACAACCTGCTGGCGGGCACCGGCATTGGCACCATTTTTGTGGACTACAGACTGCACATCCTGCGTTTTACGCCGGCCGCCACCTTGATCATCAATCTGATTCCGAGCGACGCGGGGCGCCCGGTCGGACACATCGTGTCCAACCTGGTCGGTTATGACCACCTGGTTGCCGATGCACAGGCCGTGCTGGACACCTTGATTCCCAAAGAGGTGGATGTGCAAACCACCAAGGGCCGCTTTTTTACCATGCGGATCCTGCCCTACCGCACGCTGGACAACGTGATTGAGGGGCAGGTGATCACCTTCCTTGAAATCACCGGAGTGGTGCGCACCCGCGAGGCCTGCGCGCAAGGCCAACGAGCGGCTGCGCCTTGCGGTGTGGTGGTGCGTGACGCGACCGACGCCATCACGGTGCAAGACCTGGAGGGCCGCACCATTGCCTGGAACCCGGGGGCGGAGCGCCTGTATGGCTGGACCGAAGCCCAGGCACTGGCCATGAATGTGCGCGACCGCATCCCCGCGGCCCTGCAGAGCAGTGCGCTGGAGAAAGTGCGCCTGTTGAGCCAGGCCCAAACCCTGGAGCCTTACCAGACGCAACGGCTGGCGCACAGTGGTGCGGTGCTGGAGGTAACCCTGACCTGCACCGCGCTGGTCAATGATGCCGGGCAGGTCTATGCCATTGCCACCACCGAGCGCGCCAGCGGCAGCACCGCCCTCGTCACCCCAGGAGAGGCCCCATGAGCAGTTTTGGTGAATGGTCGCTGGAGACGCTGCGTGTGCGCGCTGAAGCCCGGGCCAAGGCCGCACCAAACCATGGCCTGGCACACACCCAGGACCTGTCGCCCGAGAACCTGCGCGCGCTGGTGCACGAGTTGCAGGTGCACCAGATCGAGCTGGAAATGCAAAACGACCAGCTGAGGCAAACCCAGGCATCGCTGGATGCCACACGCAGCCGGTACTTCGATTTGTACGATCTCGCACCCATCGGGTATTGCACGGTGAGTGAGCTGGGCCTGATCCTGGAGACCAACTTTACGGCTGCCAGCATGATGGCCGCTGCGCGCAGTGATTTGGTCGGCAAGCCGCTGAGTCGTTTTATCGTCAAGGCCGACCAGGACACCTATTACCGCTGCCGCAAAACCCTGTTCGAGCACGGCTCGCCCCAGGAATGTGAACTGAAGATGCTCAAGCGCAGTGGTTCTGCGTTTTGGGTCCAAATGCGGGTCAGCGCGGCACAAGACCCAAGCGGCGCGCCGGTACAGCGCATGGTCATGACCGACATTTCGCAGCGCAAACACCTCGATGAGCTGCTGCTGGCCAACAACCAGGAGCTGGAGGTGGCGCGGGCCGTGGCGGACCGGGCCAACCAGGCCAAGTCTGACTTTTTGTCGAATATGACGCACGAATTGCGCTCCCCCCTGAACGCCATTTTGGGTTTTGCGCAGTTGATCGACATGGGTGCACCCCCGCCTACCGCCTCGCAGAAAACCAATGTGGACCAGATTCTGCGGGCCGGCTGGTATTTGCTGGACCTGATTGGCGAGGTGCTCGATCTGGACGTCCATCGAGTCCGGCAAGCTGACCCTGGTCATGAAACCCATGCCGCTGGCAGAGTTGCTGGCGGATTGCCGGGCCTTGATGGAGGCCCAGGCGAACAAGAAAAGTATCCACATGGAGTTCCGCATGGACCCGCATGGACTGGCCGCCCACGCCGACCGCACGCGGCTCAAACAAGTTTTGGTCAACCTGCTGTCCAACGCCATCAAATACAACCGCCCGGGCGGGACCGTGAAGGTGACCTGTACCCAACACCCGGGTCAGCGCCTGCGCATCCGGGTGCAGGATTCCGGGGAAGGCCTGTCGGCCGAAAAGCTGGCCCAGCTGTTTCAACCCTTTAATCGCCTGGGTCGGGAGTCCTCGGCCGAAGAAGGCACCGGCATTGGGCTGGCGGTCAGCAAACGCCTGGTCGAGTTGATGGGTGGCGCCATTGGTGCACGCAGCACCGTGGGTATTGGCAGCGAGTTCTGGCTGGAGCTGGCGCAGGCCGACTCCACCGAGCAGCCCCTCGTATGAAAACCGCAGCGTGGGCACCCCGCCCCCGCCTGGCCAGCAATTCCTGCTGGCACCCATGGCCCAGGGAATCACCCTGATCGCGCGCGCACGACCGCTGCACAGCCCCCTACCCACCAGGAGCAACCCTATGCCCGACTCCATGATCACCGCCATTGATATTCTCAGCGCCAGCATCCTGATCGTCGATGACCAGGAGTCCAATGTGCAGTTGCTGCAACAACTGCTGCAGGGGGCCGGTTACACCCAGGTCTCCGCAACCATGCACCCCGAGGAGGTTTGCAGCCTGCACCAAAAGCACCAGTACGACCTGATTCTGCTGGACCTGCAAATGCCGGTGATGGATGGTTTTCAGGTCATGGAGGCGCTCAAGGCCGACCACCAGGACAGCTACCTGCCGGTGATTGTGCTGACTGCCCAACCCGGCCACAAATTGCGCGCCTTGCAGGCGGGTGCCAAAGACTTTGTCAGCAAACCGTTTGACCTGGTGGAGGTGAAAACCCGCATCCACAACATGCTGGAGGTGCGCCTGCTGTACAAAAGACTGGCCAACTTCAACAAGGTGCTGGAGCAGACCGTACTGGAGCGCACCGCCGAGTTGCGCGAGAGCGAGGCGCGCTACCGCAGCCTGACCGAGCTGGCCTCCGACTGGTATTGGGAGCAGGACGAAAACGGAAAATTCACCAAGGTGTCGGGGCCGGTGCTGGCCATGCTGGGTCTACGGAAGGACAGTGTTACCGGCATCCAGGTTGATGACCAGGACGACGGCTGGAACAAGACCGAGCGCGAAACCCTGTTGGCAGCCATTGCAGGGCGCGAGCCGTTTCTGGACTTTGTGTTCCACCGCGTCCCGGCCCGGGGTGTAGCCCAGCAGTTTCGCATCAGCGGTGAACCCATGTTCAGCATCAACGGGCGCTTTCAGGGCTACCGCGGTATTGGCGTCGAAGTTTTTGCGGGCACCTAAATGCCAAGCACACCAGCCCCCACCATGACTGCACTACACACCCCCCAACAAAACCATTTGCTGGCCGCGTTGCCGGCCGCCGACCTGGAGCTATTCGCGAGCCATCTGGAACTGGTACCCATGCCATTGGGCCAAATGCTGTACGAGCCCGGCACCCAGTTGCGCCACGCCTACTTTCCCACCACCTCCATAGTCTCGCTTGCGGTGGTGCAAACGGCAGGACACGCCTACCGTCTGGACCGCCACCTGTTGCAGAGCGAGTTCAACCGCGCCGGCAGCTTCCAGCGTTTGCTGCTGCGCTACACCCAGGCCCTGATGACCCAGATGGCGCAGTCCGCCGTGTGCAACCGCCACCACTCGGTGGAGCAACAGCTGTGCCGCTGGTTGCTGCTGACCATGGACCGCGTGCCGCTGCGCGAGCTGGTCATGACCCAGGAGCTGGTGGCCAGCATGCTGGGCGTACGCCGCGAAAGTGTGACCGAGGCCGCGGGCAATTTGCAGAACAGGGGTTACATCCGCTACCGGCGCGGGCACATTGCGGTGCTGGACCGCGCCGGTCTGGAAACCCGGGTTTGCGAATGTTATGGGGTGGTCAAGAAGGAGCTGGCGCGGCTGTTGAGTGACGTGCACGGTAGCCGGTAACCACGCTACTTCTTGAGACTCATCTCATTGTTGACCAGGCGCACGCCGGGGATGCCCTTGGCGATCTCGATGGCGCGCTCCATCTGCACCTTGTTGTCAACAAAACCACTGAGCAAGACCTCGTCCTTGCGGGTGACCACGGCAATGTCAAAACTCTTGACGTTGGCGTCGGCCAGCAGCGCGGCCTTGACCTTGCTGGTGGTGATGCTGTCGTCCAGCTTGTTGCCCACCGTGGAGGAGTCTCCGGTTTTGAGGACGACGTTGTTCTGCACTGCCTTGACCCCGGAGACGGCACGGGTGGCAGCGTTGGCGCGGTCAAGCTGGGCCTGGTTGTCCACATAACCGCTGAGCATGACCTCGCCCTTGCGGGGTTTCGACCTTGAAGTCAAGCTCCTGACATTCCTCGTCGGCCAACAACACCGACTTGACGTTGCTGGTGATCACGCTGTCGTCAATGTCGGTCCCCACCGTGGTGGTGGGCATGGGGGGCACGCCCGGGTTGTCGACCGGTTTGCTGCAGGCCACCACAAAAACCGCCAGCAAGGTGGCGATGGCGGTCTGCAAGGCCAGGGTTTCAAGGCGATGTTTCATAGAAAGACTCCGTTCTTCGGCACAAACGTGTGACGGTGTTCACACGGTGCACTGAACCGCGGTCTTGCTCTGTGCGCTCGCGCACAAACACGGCCATGTGCCGCGTCTAAAGTCAGCCTGACCTATGCACCCCCCGCGCGACACTCCCGCCACCCTGATCCGCTCAGGCCCCCATGCCCTGACGTTGGGTGGTGCCTGGACGGCACGCAACGTGGCGCCTGTGGATGCGCAACTGGGCACGCTGGTGGTCGACGGCAAGGCGGCGGTCACCGTGGACGCGCGCTCCATCACCGCGCTGGACACGGCGGGCGCCTGGGTCTTGCACACGCTGCTGGTGCGCCTGCGCGCCCAGGGCGGGGCCGTCACGCTGCAAGGCTTGCCAGCCAAGCAGGCCCGGCTGCTGCAGGTGGTGACCCAGCACCGGGAAGACCAGGCGCGGGTGCCAGCGCAGGCCACGCCGCAGCCAGCGCCGGGCCTGCTGGAGGGCCTGGGGCGCAAAACCGCTTTGCTGGCGGAGCAAGCCTACGCCATGCTGAGTTTTGTGGGCGAGGTGGCGCAGGTTTTTGTGGGGAGCCTGGCCCATCCCTCACGTTTGCGCTGGCGCCCCATTCTGTTCAACATCCAGCGTGCCGGTTTTGACGCCTTGCCGATTGTGGGTTTGTTGTCCTTCTTGCTCGGTGTGGTGGTCGCCTACCAGGGCGCGGCCCAACTGCGACAGTACGGTGCCAATATTTTTGTGGCCGACCTGGTGGGCCTGTCCATGCTGCGCGAATTTGCGCCCCTGATTACGGCCATTACGCTGGCCGGGCGTTCCGGCTCGGCCTTTGCGGCGCAAATTGGCACCATGGTGGTCACGGAAGAGGTGGACGCCATGCGCACGCTGGGCATTGCGCCACTGGAGTTGCTGGTACTGCCCAAGATCATTGCCATGGTGGTGGTGCTACCGTTGTTGACGGTGTTTGCCGATGTGCTGGGGGTGGCCGGCGGCATGGTCATGGCACGCAGCCAACTGGACGTGGGCTTTGATGATTTTCTGGACCGCATGGCCAAAGCGGTCAGCGCCACCTCGTACCTGGTGGGCATCGCCAAAGCGCCGGTGTTTGCCGTGATCATCAGTGTGGTGGGCTGTTTTCAGGGCTTTCGCACCCGTGGCGGCGCCGACAGTGTGGGCCAGCAAACCACGCGCAGCGTGGTGCAGTCCATCTTCCTGGTCATCGTCGCCGACGCCCTTTTCTCCATCGCCTTCAGCCTTTTGGACTTATGACATGCCGACCCTGAAAAACCGCCCGGAGTCTGTGATTGAGTTGCACCAGGTGGCCACCCGTTTTGGCGACCACACGGTGCACCAGCATCTGGATTTGCAAGTGCAACGGGGTGAGATATTTGCGGTGATTGGCGGCAGCGGCTCGGGCAAGTCCACGCTGCTGCGCGAGATGATCTTGCTGCAAAAACCCAGTTCTGGCACGGTGCAGGTACTGGGGGTACCGTTGGAAGAGATCGAAGACATCGAGGCCCTGGCGCTGCGCCAGCGCTGGGGCGTGATGTTTCAGCAAGGCGGCTTGTTTGGCTCGCTGACGGTGCTGGAGAACGTGGGACTGCCGCTGCACGAACACACCGACCTCGGCGACAAGCTGATTGACGACATCGCCCGCTGGAAGTTGTCGATGGTGGGCCTCAAACCCGAGGTGGAAAGCCAATACCCGTCGGAGCTGAGCGGCGGCATGATGAAACGCGCCTCGCTGGCCCGTGCCTTGGCGCTGGACCCCGAGCTGCTGTTTCTGGACGAACCCACGGCCGGCCTGGACCCCAACAGCGCAGCCGGTGTGGACACGCTGGTGCGCGAGTTGCGCGACCTGTACGGACTGACCGTGGTGATGATCACGCACGACCTGGACCTGCTGTGGCAGGTGGCCGACCGGGTGGCGGTGCTGGGGGATGGCCGGGTGCAGGCCGTGGGCTCGATGCAGGAGCTTTCACAATTGGACAACCCATGGGTGCGGCCATTTTTTGACGGCCCGCGTGGCCGCAGTGCGCAACAGGAACCGGCATGGAAACCAAGCTGAGTTTTGCCGCCGTTGGCGCCTTTGTACTGGGCCTGGGCGCCGTGCTGATTGCCGGGCTGTTGTGGCTGTCAACCGGCGGGGCCTGGCAAACCGACTACGACCTGTACTGGGCCATCGAAAACGAATCGGTGGCGGGACTGAACCTGAATGCGCCGGTCAAATACAACGGTGTGGACGTGGGCAAGGTGCGCAGCATTGACCTGGACCACACCAACCCGCAGCGGGTGACCCTGCTGCTGGCGCTGGTGCAGGGTTCGCCGGTCAAACAGGACACCATTGCCATTCTGAAAACCCAGGGCCTGACCGGCATCACCTATGTGGAACTGAGTGGGGCTCTACCGACTCCCCTGCCCTTGCTGGCCATTGCCCCCAACCAATACCCCATCATCCAGACCCGGCCGTCGCTGAGCGCCCGGCTGGAGAACGTGCTGACCAGTGTGTTGGGCAAACTCGACAGCACCTCCAACAACATCAATGCCATTCTGAGCCCGGACAACCAGACCGCTTTCAAGGCCATTCTGAGCAACACCTCGACTGCGACCGCCAAGCTGGGCCCGCTGATAGACCGCCTGGGGCGCAGCGCGGACGCGGTCGGCAGGATGGGTGGTGACTTGTCAAAGGCCGGACACAGCGCCTCACTGGCGGCCGACGGCATCGGTGTCGGCATTCAGCGCCTGGGCACCCAAACGCTGCCCGAGGTGGAGCGCCTGCTGGCAGAGCTGGAGACCTTGAGCAGTTCCCTGCGGCGGCTGACCGAACAAACCACCCGCGACCCCAGCGGCCTGATTTTTGGACGAACCCCGGTGCCCGACGGCCCCGGTGAAAAGGACGGGAAACCATGAGCACGTTCCGGACACCCCTGCCAACCAGTCGCCGGTTGCGCGGCGTAGCCACATTGATGGTGGTGGCAACGCTCAGCGCCTGCAGTGTGTTGACACCCAAGGCCACCGCACCACCGGCCTTTTACGCGCTGGATGACACGCTGGCGGCCTCGGCCCGGCCCACAGCCGCCAGCACACCGGTGGGTACGCAGACACTGATCGTCAACCCGGTGCGCGCCGCTTCGGGCTTTGACAGCCAGCGCATCATTTACCTGCGTGAGCCCCACAAACTGGAGTACTTTGCCCGCAGCGAATGGGTCGACACGCCGGCACGTATGCTGGGGCCTTTGCTGGTGGCGGCCTTGTCACAAAACGGGGGTTTTCAGGCCGTGGTGATGGCCTCGGGATCGGCCAGTGCCGACCTGCGGCTGGACACCGAAATTGTGCGTCTGCAACAGGAGTTTTTCAGCAGCCCCAGCAGCGTAAGGGTGACGCTAAGGGCCTACCTGGTGGACGAAAAGACACGCCGGGTGGTGGGCTGGAAGGAGTTTGACCAGCGGGTGGATGCAGGCGCAGAGAACGCCCAGGCCGGTGTGGTGGCTGCCCACCGCGCGGTGCACGCGGTGTTGGGCGAACTGGCGCAGTTTGTTCAGCTGATACGCAAACCACTGGCGCCAAACAGCCCGATCAGGCCCACGACAATCAGGTAGACGGCAACGATGTAGTTCAGCAGGCGGGGCATCACCAAAATCAGGATGCCAGCCAGGAGGGAGATTAAAGGGGTAAGGCCGAGTTGCATATTCATGGTAGGTCCCGATGTGCCTGCGCCGACGGGGCGCTTGCTGGGACAGATGGTGCACCAGGCGACGGTATGGCGTCTGTGTGCGAGCGCACCAAACTGCGGGAGCCGTAGGCATTGGCGTAGACCCAGGTGAACTCGGCACCGATCAGGAAGATCTGGGCCGAGTAATAGACCCACAACAAAATCACCACCAGCGAACCCGCTGCGCCAAAACCGCTCGCAACTCCGCTGCTGCTGACATACCAGCCGATCAGCGATTTGCCCAGCAGAAACAACAGCGACGTGAAAACGGCGCCAATCCAGACGTCGTTCCACTGCACCCGCGCCCGGGGCATGACCTTGTAAATCAGCGCAAACATGGCGGCGATCAGCGCGAAGCTGCCAATCGCATTGGTGATTTCGGCCAGCGCATACCAGCCGCGAAACAGGGGCTCACCCCAGCGACTGACCAACGCCAGGGCAGCACTGGCAACCAACGACACGACCAGCAGGAAACCGATGGCCAGCACCATGCCAAATGACAACAGCCGGCTGCGCACCAGGCTCACCCAGCCACTGGTGCCCAGGCGGGCGGGTACACGCCAGATGCGGTCCAGCGCGTCTTGCAGCTCGCCAAACACGGTGGTGGCACCCACCAGCAACAACACCAGACCCACCAGTGATACGGCGGCGCCTTCGGCCGGTTTTTTTACGCTGACCAGCAGGGCCTCTACGGCGCTGGCGCTTTGTTCTCCCATCAGGGCACCGAGTTGTTTGGAAACCTCGCCCCGGGCCGCGTCTTCGCCAAACACCAACCCGGCCACCGAAATCACGATC
Organism: Candidatus Aalborgicola danicus; assembly: GCA_016703945.1. Lineage (GTDB taxonomy): Bacteria > Pseudomonadota > Gammaproteobacteria > Burkholderiales > Burkholderiaceae_C > Allorhodoferax > Allorhodoferax danicus. Next base: position 290,942 of record JADJBC010000060.1, on the reverse strand, counting down.
AGCAACAGGGGCGCCAGCGAGCACAGGGTGTGGTAGGCCAGGGCCGCGCCAATGCTCAGCTCGTAGTCATCCAACCAGGACGAGGCAACCAGGCGCACCACCTTCCAGGTCCGCGCAAGCCGTGTCGCTTTGGGCTTTGAGACACTATCAATTTGATAGCTATTCGGGTCCACAACACGTGGGTCAGAGCCTGATTTCATACACAACTCCTGAAAGTCAAGTGGTTTGCAGTGCCAGCACAAAAGAACTGCGGTGCGGCAAAGTGGTCCACCGCAAGGCCTGGCCGACGGTCAGCGCCTGGCTGGCCGGCAGGCCGGTGGCCAGCAGGGCATTGACCAGGCTGTCGTTGACCAGCACAAAGTGCATGCTGCGCCCGGCATGGATTAGTGTGATTTTGGCCTGGTACCAGTGGGATGGTAGGCAGGGCTGAAAAAACAGCTCCTGCGCACCCCATTGCAGCCCAAAGACCGACTCGATGGCGCTTTGGTGCATCCAGGCGGCGGCATTTGTGTACCAGCTCCAGTCCTTACGCTCGACATAGGGCGGCTGGGTGTAGATGTCGGCTGTTATGACATAGGGTTCAGTACCCAGCCGCGGGCCACGGGTGACATGTTTGGCGCGGTGCGCCGGGCTCAGGTAGGTGAAGTAGCGGTAAACATCGTCCTTGTGGCTCAGGGCTTGCGGGTTGTTGCGTGCGTAGTCGGCCACGGCCATCAGGGCCCAGACACCGGCATGGGCGTATTGGCCCCCGTTTTCGCGCACACCGGGCGGGTAGGCCTGGATGTAGCCGGCACTGGGCTGCGCGTGTTGCAGCGGCGGGTCCAGCAATTTGATGAGGCCCATTTCCGGCTCCACCAGCAAAGCGTCCATGGCCTGCAAAGCCAGGCCTTGTTTATCGGGTGTGGCGGCGTGGGACAACACCGCCCAGGCCTGGGCGATCAGGTCGATGTGGGCCTCGGCATTGGCCTGGGAGCCCAACGGCTGGCCGTCATCAAAAAAGGCCCGCTTGAACCATTGCCCATCCCATGCGGGACCGTTGAGCGCGGCCTTCCAGCCAACGGCAGCATCGTCCCATGCGGTGACGCGCGCCAGGTCGCCACGCGCGCGGGCCAGCGGTGACAGCTCGGTCACCAACTGGCACAAGAACCAGCCCAGCCAGACCGACTCGCCGCGCCCTTCTATGCCGACGCGGTTCATGCCGTCATTCCAGTCGCCGCTGCCCATCAGCGGCAGGCCATGCACACCGACACGCAGGCTGCGGTCCATCGCCAGTGCAACGTGTTCGTACAGCGTGGCCTGCCGGGCGCTGACCGTCGGGGTGAAGTAGGCGTCCTCGGCACCGGGGGGAATTTCCATGCCTTCCAGAAACGGGATGCGCTCGTCCAGCAAGCCGATGTCGCCGGTCGCGCGCAGGTAGTGGGCGGTGGCACTGGCCAGCCACAGCAGGTCGTCCGAGAAGTGGGTGCGCACGCCAGCACCCAGCGGCGCGTGCCACCAGTGTTGCACGTCACCGGCTTCAAACTGGCGTGACGCACACAGCACGATTTGCTGGCGCAACATCTGCGGCGCGGTCCACACCAGGGCCATGGCATCTTGCAATTGGTCCCGGTAACCGGTGGCGCCCCCGGCCTGGTAGAAACCGGCCTTGGCCCACAAACGGCAACTCACGGCCTGGTACAACAACCAGCGGTTGACCATGGCATCGAACAGGGGGTCCGGCGTCTTGACGGTCACTGTGCCCAGCAGTTGGTTCCAGTAGTCCCGGACCTGCTGCACGCGCTGCGCGCCTGCCACCGCAGCTGCCGCCGACGCCAATTGCAGGGCGGCCGGGGCGTCGTTGGCATACCCCAGCAGGAAACTGCGCTCGACCGATTCACCGGGCATCACATCCAGGCGCAAGCCCAGCGCCGCGCAGGGGTCCAGGCCCGAACCGCTGCGCTGACCGAAGTGCGCCGGGACCACCAGTTGCCCGGCCGCGTCAAAACACTCCCGGCGGTCACAGGTCCAGTCGCCCAGCTCTTCCACTGCGTTGGGGGCACACAAAAAGGCGGTGCCCGCGCCAAATCCAGCGGACCGGTCCATCTGGGTCGCCGTCAAAACCTGCAGTTGGCCCCGCGCCATGGGCAGCGTGTAGCTGGCCGTGCGCACCGTGCTGCGGTCCGACCGGTTGGCGCCCATCATCCATTCGGCCAGGCCCACCAGGCGCATGTGCAGCGGTTTGTGGCCAAGGTTGCGCAGCGTGATGCTGATTTGCTTGACCGAGGTTTCCACGTCGACACACCAGCTGACACTGACCTCCAGCCGGCCGCGGCGATGGCTGATCACGGTCACACCCTGTTCGTGCGCCACGTGGTAGCGCTCGCCCGGTGCAGACCACGCATTGGGCGTGGCCGACCAGGTGTCTTGCGTCTTGCAGTCCTGCAATAACAACCATTCGGCGGGCGGATCGGCGACCGGGTCATTGGACCAGGCGGTGAGCTGGTTCAGCCGGCTATTGACCGCCCAGGTGTAGCCGCTGCCAGCCTCCGACACCTGGGTGCCAAAACGTGGGTTGGACAAGACGTTGATCCAGGGGCGTGCGGGACGCAGCTGGTCACTGACGTCAAAATGAAAGGCTTGTGTGGCGCCGACAAACTCCCCCTTCGGTGTGCCCACGGTGCTGTCACCCACCGTGCCATGGCACGGCACCGGCACGATGGCGTGGTTTTGGCGTTCGTCTTGAGCCTGTTCGTGCAGGGCCATCCATTCCTGCACGTGGTGGTCCAGCGGGCGGCCATCGGCGTGGATGCGCACCCGCGCCAAGGCCTTCAGGGTGCTCATCTCGTCGGTCGAGAGATCATCGCCGCGCAAAACATGAAAGCCGGTGACAGCGCCGCCAGGGTGGGCGGCCGTATCGTTGACATGGCGTTCGCGCAGTGCCGCAATTTCGCTTTGCAGCAGCATGGAGTAAGAAATAGGCTCCGAATTGACAATCACCAGATCACAGGCAACGCCGCCCCAGGCCCACAGTGTGAGCGCCTGGGCCATGGCACGGATCAAACCCAGGCCGTGCACGTCCCAGGCCGAGACCAGGATCAACGCCCGGTCCCCCGAGATGCCAAAACGCCATAACAAACGGCGATCACAGACCTCGGACAGCGGTGGCCGGGTCTTGGCACCGCGCAGGGCCGGGCGGCTCATGCTCAGCAACAGCCCGGTGGACATGGTTTGCATGGCAGAAAAACTGGCGGCACTGATGCGCAACGAACGCAGGCGGATACCCATCAGCGTGGCGGACATCAGGGAGGCCCGTTCGACATTGGTGTGTTGGCGGTATTTGTCGATCACGGCGTGCAAGGTTGTCTCGTGGTCAGCGACCGCCGTGGCAAAGGTCAGTGCCAGGCGTCCGTGTGGTGGGATGCGCAGTTGCACCGCCAGCACACATACCGGGTCCAGACCCGTGCGGAGCACCTGATGGTCTCCAGACGGGCCACTGGGCACCGCATCCAGGGCGGCGGCGGGTTGTGCCGTGCCATGGTTGCGGCCCAGCCAGCGCTGCCGGTCGGTCTGGATCCGGGTACCGACGATGCGCTCGTCCGTGGTGGCCAGGAAGTGAACGGCTTTGAGCGTGTTTTCGGTCGCCAGGCGCGGCTTGCGCTCGAACAACAAGGCCTGTTGCGCCGCCAGCCACTGGGCACGCACAAACAGATTGGTGAAGGCCGGGTGTGCTTCATCGGCTAAACGCTCCGTCAGCGTGACATCAAAGGCCGATATCAGCTCCAGATCCAGCGTCTGGCCATCCAGGTTGAGCAACTCCACGGTGCGCAACTCAATGTCATCCTCCGGGCTGACCCAGACCGTGGTGTGGGCCTTCAGGTTGGGCCACGTCGCGTCAAAACTCACGCGGTCGGCGTGGAATACCGCTGTGTAACGGGCGTTTGCATCCGGCGCCGGGTGCTGGGTCAGCGAGACCGGGTGGTGCTGCGTATTCCAGCGCAGGTAGAAAAAACTGCCCAGTGCATCGCGCAGGGCGTCGTCGCGCTGGCGGGTGATGCCCACCTGGCCCCAGCGGCTCCAACCGGCCCCGTTGGCCCGCAAGCACACGCTGTAACGTCCATTGGACAACACGTGGCTGGGGTCGAGCGCCTGGGTGCCGGGAATCACTTCACGCAGCAAGGTGGGTACCCGACGGCGTTGCTGTGAACTGGCTTGTGCCGCTGGCGGCGGAGTGTTGAGCAGGGACACCTCGCGCGGCAGGCGCTCGTGCAACAGGGACGCCACCGCTTCAATCGGGGCATTGGCCATGCCCCAGCGCTGAACCGGGTCACCCAACAAGACGTTGGCCAGGGCTGCAATGCTCATGCCCTGGTGGTGGGCCATGACGGTATCCACGATGGCGAATGGCTGCCCGCTGATGCGGCGTGCGGCGGTGTAGTCCAGCGCCTCCACAAACCCGTACGGGCCACGTGCGCCCAGGCTTTCCAGCAAACGGAAGTTGTCGACCGCGCAGCGCGGTGACACCAGGGCGCCCAGAGCCGTGGCGTAGGGTGCCACCACCAGTTCGTCGGGCGGGGTGCGGCGCAAGGCCAGGCGCGGGGCACCCTGGGGCGCGTACTGGTAGGCCAGTGAGGCGTCAGCCGCGGCGTAGGCCGACTCGGAAATGCCCCAGGGCACGCCCTGGCCTTTGGCATAGGCCACTTGTTCATGCAAGGCGGCGTGGCAGGCCGCACGCAACACGCTGCCCGGCGGCTCGTACAGCACCAGGGTGGGCATCAGGTACTCGAACATGGAACCGGTCCAGGACCGCAGGCCGACGCTGAAACCGTCGGCAAAAAACGGCCGCCCAAGGGACGCCCAATGCCGCACCGGCACGTCGCCTTTGGCGATGGCCAACACGCTGGTCAAGCGGGACTCGGAGGCCAGCAAGTCATAAAACCCTGCGTCAAGGTGCTGGTCCGCAACACGGTAACCAATATGAAACAGGTGACGCTTGCGGTGGTACAAGAAGCTGAAATCGGCCTGCCACGCCATCGCAGTGAAGGCGTGCGCCAGGGCTCGCAATCGGTCGCCGGCCAATGCCTCGGCAGCCGCCCGGTCCTGGCTATCAGCCCCGCGTTGGGCCAGCACATCCCGTTCCAGGGAATGGGTGGTAGCGCGGTGGTCTGCCAGCAGGCCCCGCAACACGCGCCGCTGCGGAGATGAGAGTTGGGCGCGCGCCGCCAACAGGGGCGCCATGCGCTGGCGCAGGGCGGCCAGAGCCCGCTGTGCGGGGTGAACGTCAAGTGGCCCGTGGGCCAGTTCCAGACAGGCCTGGGCCACCGTCAGCAAATGCCCCACCAGATTGCCACTGTCCACGGTGGACACGTACATGGGCAACAGCGGTGCGCCGGTTTGGGTGTCGTACCAGTTCAGGAAGTGGCCGCGGTGGCGCTGCAGGGTGTGCAGCGTGGCCAGAGTGGCTTCGAGCCGGGTCAAGACGTCTTGTGTACCAATCCAGCCAAACTGCCGCGCACAGGTGACGCTGAGCAAATACATGCCGATGTTGGTGGGTGAGGTGCGGTGCGCCACCATGGCATAGGGCGTGAGCTGCAGGTTGTCGGGCGGCAAATGGCGTTCCTGGGCCCCCACACATTGGCGGAAAAAACGCCAGGTGTCGTGCGCAATGCCCTCCAGGTAGGCGCGCTCCGTGACCGACAGCTTGGCGTCCTGAGAGACTGGGCAGGGCCGACTGACCCACCAGGTCCACAACGGTGAGGCCGCCCACAACAAACACAGCACGATGGCGAGACCCGCATGGGGCGTGCCCAAAGCCAGCAAAACCGCCATCAGCGTGAACGCGGCAACCGGTTGCCGGCGGTGCAGTCGGAGTACGTCCAGCAGCCGGGTGCGGGCCTGGGCTTGGGCCGTGGCTGCAGTGGTCCACTGCAGGAGCTTGCGTCGGCTGACCAGGGTGCGATAAAGCGCGCGCGTGATCGCATCAAGCGACATCAGCGCCGTCTGCAACAACTGCGCCAGGTGCCACAGCCCGCCCCACAGGACCCGTGCCAGCTCGGTTGCGGCCTCGCGCAGGAAGCGGCGTTTGGCAAAGTCGGCACGGCTGGGGGAAAAACCAGCCAGTGCACCCAGCAGAGGCCCGGCGCTGAACGCGGCCAACACCAAGGCCAGCGCCATCAACGGGGTGACCCCCACCCCGGCCAGCGACAGCAGCACAACGGCCAGCGACATGGGTGCCACCAGGGAGCGGCGCAGGTTGTCAAACATCTTCCAGCGGTTGATGCCGCGCATTGCAAACTGTGGCTCGCTGCGCAGTGACGGACCCAGAAGGGGCAGCAGTTGCCAGTCGCCACGCGTCCAGCGGTGCACACGCGAAGCGGCCACATCGGCATGAAACGGCGCTTCTTCAATGACCGGAATATCGGACACGGCGGCACAGCGGGCGATAGCGCCTTCCAGCAGGTCGTGGCTCAGAATCTGGTTCTCGGGCAGGCGCCCCAGGAGCACGGTGTGCATGGCGTGGACGTTGAGCAGGCCTTTGCCGGTGAAGCTGCCTTCATGGAACAAATCCTGGTAGACCTCGGAGCTGGCCGTGCTGTAGGGGTCCAGACCACACTGGCCGGCAAACATCCAGTGGAATAAGGTGACACTGTTGGTGGGCGGCAGGGGCGTCACGATGCGCGGCTGCAGGATGCCGTAGCCACTGACCACGGTGCGACGACTGGCGTCGAAACGGGGCTGGTTGTGTGGGTGGGCTGCCACGCCCACCAGTTCGCGCAGTCGCCCGGGTGGCAATTGGGTATCGCTGTCCAGCGTCACTACATACTGGGCACCCCCGGCTAGGCGGGAGGCCGGGCCCAGATCGATGAAGGCCGTTTGAACCCCAGTCGCCAGGGCTTCAATGAGCCGCTCCAGTTTGCCGCGTTTGCGCTCCCAGCCGATCCAGCATTGTTCGCTGTCGCTGAACACCCGCTCGCGGTGCAGCACAATAAACCGCGGTGGGTCGTTGCTGAGGTTGCTCGCCACGGGGTGCTGCGTATTGAGTGCATCGATGTGCCGTTGTGCTGCGGCCAGCAGCGGCGCATCACCGGGCAGACGCACCGTCGGGGCATCGGCCCAATCGGTCAGCAGAGCAAACTGGGCCTGCGGCTCGGGATTGGCAAGGTAGTGCAGTTCCAGACGGTGGGCCAGATCGGCGACAGACGCCGCACTGGTCAACATACCGGGAATCACCACGATGACGCGATGCTCCGGAGGAATGCCGTCAGCGAAGGCCAGCCTGGGCAAACGCCGGGGTCTCGCGGACTCACTGATCAAACGGTTGAGCACCGCCACCAGGGCCTCCGACACCGGAAAGACCAGGGCCAGCAACGCCACCCCATGGAGCCACGGGTAGGGAGAGTCGGCAAATGGGGCGGCCGGTCGAAGCATCAGCCACCAGACGATCAAAAACAGTGCGCCCAGCAACAGGCCCAGATAGGTTGGCAGTACCAGGCGCGCCGTCCACCCGGACCCACTTAGCCCCCATTGCGGCCGCACATTCAAACGGACCAACAGCGCGGGCAGGCCCTTGCCACGCAGCCAGTGGTGGGCAACGGTGGTCTCGCTGGCGCTAGCCTCTGAGGGCTGCATCAAGTCCAGCAGCGTGGTGGCAACCACCACTTCACTCAAACGGCTGCGTTTGGACAAACGCTCGATCGCATGCAGGGTCTGATCCTGGGTGGCTGCGTCCTCCGCGGCAAACAGGTGGGAGGTCAGCATCAAACGCATCAAGCTACTGGTGCGCGCCACGATGTCGGGCCAATTGGCATCCCCCACGGCACGCAGCGAGCTCACAGCGTTGCTGACGCTCAGGTTGTCGGCAGCCTGGTCGGCGCCTTGCTGGCTTTGCATGGACCCAAGTTCGGGCAGGGAGGTGCGCAGCCAATCCTGAACAGAAAGCTGGCTGATGTCGTCTCCGCTGACCTTGCGGTCTTGCAGACGCTGGGTCATCTGGGTCAGAAAAACCTGACCCACGCCGCGCTTTGTCAGCAGGGCCAACACATGGTTGAGCGCGTCGATGTCGTAGGACTCAATGCGGTCAAAACACAGATTGGCGACCTCGCGCGCGGCCTTGCTGGTGGCCACCCGCTCAGCAAGGCGGCGCAGGTTCTCCACCAGCACCACACGCAGTGTGGTGGGCAGGGCCCATATTTCGCTCAGTTTGAGTTCGCGGGTTTCCTGGTACGCCATCAGAAACTGGACCAGCAATTCTTCGTCGAAGGCGCCATCGGTGTGCGCCACAAAAGCCCAGGCGATGCCATAAATGCGGGGCAGGCCAGCCAGGGGTGCGTCCATCAACATCGGCAAAGAGCGAAAGTAGCTGCGTGGCAGCCCGTCGTGGATCTCCTTGAGTTGCGCTTCAATGGTGTGGAAATTGTCCAGCAGCCACTCTGCGGCGGGGCTGATGTCGTAACCGGTCGAAGCCTGCAGGCCAATGTACTTGTGCGCTTCCCGCAGCACAACCATATTGCTCTTTAAATGGGGAAAGAAGGTTGCGGCCCACAAAGGCATGGACTCGGCACGGTGGGTTTGGCCCAAGCTGCGCGCATGCTGGCAAAAGCGTTGCACACCAAAAATTTCGGCGCGGATGGGTGCCAAAATTGGGCCGCGCGAGGCGTCCAGCAACGCGCACAAGGTCGGGCTGGCATCCGGTAATCGGCGGCATAACCCGTTCTCCGCCATGGCCTACAACACCAGGCTGGCAAACCCTATCAGCAGAGCCGCCGCGAACAGGCTGGTGACCAAACGCGATGCGATAAATCCGTGCATGGTCTGTGCCGCGCAATGCAGGGCGAACCAATGCCCGCGGGCGGTGTTGCACTGGCCCAGATGATCGCCCAGAGCGACCATATCCAGAGATGAAGTATCGACGGCTGCGCCCAAAGAAGACGTAGCCCAGGACTTGGGGGTCAACGCAGATGTTTTCATAGAGGGCTCCATTCACGCAAGTATTCTTGAAGGCCCGCGAGAACTCTGTTCGTTACCCAACTTAGGGTGGCCGTCCTCTAAGTCACCTGAGAACCGGGGCGGTAGAGCGTTCTGCCCAGTCTCTAGGCGTTCATTTGAGAGCACCTCGCGGAGAGCATGCGTTCGCAATCGCACAGACCCAGGCGCAAGGGTGGGTCTACCGTAGGGCTGAGTCAAATCCACTGGAAACCCCATGCTAAACGCCGCGTTTTACCCCCCACTGGCGAGACCGTTCGCTGCCACTATTGCCCAGCCATTGGATGCAGACCCAAGCCAGCAGCCGGTCACTCAGGAAAGCCAGATGGACCGCCTGTTCATGGGCATGCTGGATGCCTACCGCTCCAGCGGCGGGCTGGCACGGGCACAGGAAATATTCACGGTCTATAGGGCGCAAAACGGCAGCGATGTGGCGACCCTGGCCCGATGGATTGTCAAACGCGAAGTCATCAGTTTTGACTGGCAATCGAAGGTCTGGCTTCCGCTGTTCCAATTTAATCGGGTGCACATGGCACCACACGCCGGATTGCAGCCGGTGCTGGCCATTCTGAATCCGGTTTTTAGCCCCTGGGAAATAGCGCTGTGGTTTACCCAACCCAACCCTTGGCTGGAGGGTTGTACGCCAGCCAATTCACTGGAGACGCGGACCAACGCTGTCTTGCATGCTGCCAGTGCCGACTGCCTGATTGCGGCGGCGTAAGGGGCTCGCTGTGTGCACTGCCGCACCGACGCGGCGGGCCAGGCAGCCGAACATCCAACTGGTGACTGTTATCTCCAACTCCTACCAACAAACCAAGGAAAACATATGAAATCACATCCGCTGAACCTCCTCGCACTGGCACTGTGCCTCACCTTTGGTGTGGCTGCCCAAGCGCAGACCATGTCCAAAGAAGAATACAAAATGGCGGGCGAGAAGATCTCTGCTGACTACAAAGCGGGCAAGATTCCATGCGCTTCGCTGGCCGGCAACGCCAAGGACATTTGCATGGCTGAAGTCAAGGGCACCGAGAAAACCGCCAAAGCCGAGTTGGACGCCAACTACAAACCATCGGCAAAGGCCCACCGCAATGCCCGCGATGCCAAGGCCGATGCGGTATACACAGTGGCCAAGCTGCGCTGCAAGGACCAGGCTGGTAATGCCAAGGACGTGTGTGTGAAGGAAGCCAAGGCGGTTGAAGCGGCCAGCAAGGCCGACTCCAAGCTGCAACAAAAAACGTACGAAGCCAACGCAGATGCCAAGAAGACCTCCAGCGAAGCGGTCAACAAAGCCAATGAAAAGGTCAGCGAAGCCCGCAGCGAAGCCGCTGCTGACAAAACCGACGCGAAATACAAGGTTGCCAAGGAAAAGTGCGATGCACTGTCTGGGGTGGCCAAAGACAATTGTCTGTCTGACGCCAAATTGAGCTTTGGTAAATGATCTTACCCATTCCCTTGTGAGCATTCTTCCATCTAATTCAACCGGAGTTCCCATGTCAAACAACACAATTTCAGACGCGACGAACAACTTGATCGACCAAGCCGCTCATAAGGCGGATGCGGCGATCCACGCTACCCAACGTGTGACCAACGAAGCACTGGACGGCTTGTCGCACACCATCGACACGGCCCGCCAGCAGGTTGTTCCCATGATCCACAACGTGGAAAATAAAACCGCGGCGTTGGTGCAGCATGGCGTGGACAGTGTCAAAAACACCTCACGCCAAATACGTGATGGTGCCAACAACGCGTCGGACCGTACGGTCGCTTACATCCGTGAAGAACCGGTGAAATCGGTGCTCATCGCTGCGGCAACCGGTGCGGCGGTGATGGCGCTAGCACGCGTTATCAGTCAGTCACGTCACCACGATTGAGTTGACCATGAACCCGCTGTGGGACGTGCTGGCGACGCAACCCAAGCTGGTGGCAGACCATGCACTGGCGTACGCACAACTTGCCGGCCAGGAGGCCGCCGAGTTCTCCAGATTACTGCAGCGTCGCTTGTTACTGGCGATTTCTGCAATGTGTTGCGCCATGCTCTCCCTGGGCTTAGCGGGCGTGGCGGTGATGTTGTGGTTTGTGTCACCGGTGGTGCATGCGACGGTAGCGTGGCCCTTGTTGATCGTCCCTTTGGTTCCGGCCCTTGGGCTGGGGTGGTGTCTGGTTCAGCTGGGTAGCACCAACGCTCGTCAAAGCTTTGAGCGGCTGCGCCAACAGTGGGCCGCCGACGGGGCCCTATTTAAAGAGGCAACTTTGCGATGAACCCCACATTGACCGACCCCTGTGCGCGGCTGGAGGCGAACCGCTCCCTTCTGCGTATCCACCTAGTCACAAGTCAAATGCGCTCCAGTGATTCGGCGTCGGGCCGAGCGTCGCACTACAGCGTCTACTTGATCGGTCTGCTGGCCGCGCTTGCGCAGGGCGGCACACCCACCGAGCGTCTGCTGGCATGGTGGAAGACATTGCCATTTGCACAGGCTTTTGGGGCTGTGACCCACTCTGCACAGTCGCTGCTTGGGCCAATTGCCATTCGCTACCCAGGTCGCCTGATGCTGGGCGCATTGCTGACCGGTGCGGTCATTGTCTGGGTTCGGCCCTGGCGCTGGCTGACGACCGGCAGCGTCGCCGATACTCTGCGTACCGCTGTTGACCTGGTAGCGACACACGACCCCAAAGGCGAACTGATGTCGGGCCTGATGGAGCGCTTGTTTCGCCAGCCGGGCCGGCCAAGCCCATGAGTGAGCCGCCCCTTACCCGTCAACAGGTATGGGGCTGCTTACCACTCGCCAGACTGGCGAACCCGCTGGTCAAGGTCGAGTTGGCTGTCCTCAAACCGTTCGGCATTGGACGGGGTCAGGTGCGTGACCTGCACACCCCAACCCATTAATCGCTGGGCAAAACTGCTCTCCAGAACAGCTTTCTGCTGCGGGGGCTCTGCGACCGTTTTGAGCTGTTGCATGGTGACTCCTCTTTGATAATGGAAGTCTAGCCGTCAGCCCTAAAAAGAGCTGTGACTGGAGTCACCTTTGGAGCGATATGGCCGTGCGCCCTATCGCCCGCGCCGTCCACCAATCAGACGCATCAACACGACGATCACAGCGATCACCAACAAAATATGAATGAAGCCCCCAATGGTGTACGAGGACACCATGCCCAGGAGCCAGAGGACGATCAGGATGATGGCAATGGTTTCGAGCATGGTGCTTTCCTTAAGATGAGCAGTAAGCAAAATCGCAGTGTGTGGCAAGACCACAACGCTGTCGGTGCGCCGCCCCACACAGCGGCCGGTTTGACTGAAGCTCATACCTGGTCTGGCGACGCCCCGCACTTGGGTACACAATAGCTTGGCCGCCTCCGGGATTAGCCTGGACCGTTCTTTGAGGAGTTGCACCCATGCGAAAGTCCGATCTGCGCCATTGGCTTATTGCTGCCTCGCTGGGCCTCTGCGCCGGAATACCAGCGGCGGCTGACCCCACACTGGCCGGGGGGCTGTACCACAGCCTCGCGGTCGACAGTGCCGGTCGGGTACTGAGTTGGGGCGAAGACGGCAGCGGACAGTTGGGAAGCGGGCGCGCGACCTTTGTTTCCACCCCCACCCTGATCAAGGACATGCCCACCGGCACCGTGACTGCACTGGCGGCCGGTGTTTTCCATTCGCTGGCCTTGATGGACGATGGCCGAGTCCTGGCCTGGGGCGACAACGCAGAAGGTGTGTTGGGCGATGGCAGCACACAAAGCCACAGCAGCCCCTTGCCAGTGTTGGGTTTGCCCGGCATGCAGCGCATCCACAGCGGCGAGCGCCACGCGGTAGGCACCGACACGCAGGGGCGGCTTTGGTCCTGGGGCCTGAACCACATGGGCCAACTGGGCCACAGCAGCAGCGCTTACCAGTCCAATGTGCCACTACAAGTGAGCCTTGCCGGCGTGCTGGATGCGCGCGGTGGCGCCGCCCACACCGTGGCCCTTACCAGCACGGGCGAGGTCTGGGCGTGGGGAGATAACCGCATGGGCCAACTCGGTACCAGCACACCCAGTCAATCCGGCACACCGGTGCGTGTTATTTTCCCCGCAGGCATACCACGCATCACCGCCATTGACGCCGCTGGCGACCAGAGTTATGCGATTGACAACGACGGTGGCCTTTGGGCCTGGGGCGACAACCGATACCGGCAGTTGGCCGATGGGACCGTTAACCAGCGGTCAAGCCCGGCCCGCATCAGCGCCTTGACGGGGGTGACGGCGGTGTCCGCTGGGCGGGTGGGCGCAGCAGCCATTACCACCGACGGCGCGGTGTGGACCTGGGGCGGCTATGAGGCGATTGCCACACCTGCCAAGCTGAGCGGTCTCACCACAACGGCCAGCGCCGTGCGTGTGGGTGAGTACCACCTATTAGTGACCACAACGAACGGTAGCCTGCTGATCACTGGTGGCAATTTCAACGGTCAGCTGGGCGATGGCTCCACAACCACGCCGTCCAGCGGCGTACTGAAGACGCCTTTGGGGGTGACCGGCCCGGTGCGGCAGATTGGAACAGGTAACAAACATGTCCTGGCAGTGGATTCAACCGGTCGGTTATGGAGCTGGGGTGACGATCTGAAGGGCCAGACCGGCAGTGCCACTGAAACCACCCGCAATATTCCTGTCGTCGTAGCCAAGCTTGGCGCCAGCAGTCAGGTGGCGGCGGGCGACAGCCATTCCCTTGCCCTGCTGCGAGATGGAACGGTGTTCGCATGGGGCGACAACTTTGGCGGCGCGGTTGGCAGCGGCATGAATGGCGTGCGCACGACACCGGAGGCAGTGGTGGGCCTGGCGGGTATCCGGCAGATCAGTGCTGCCAAAGCCAGCAGTGCAGCCATCGACGCAGCCGGCGCGCTGTGGATCTGGGGGGACAACAGCCGTGGTCAGCTTGCCCGCCCCCTATCCGAGGGCTCCATCGACCGACCCGTCATAGCCCAGGATGTCCCCCCGCTGTCCCAAGTGGCACTCGGCGGTGGGCATAGCTTGGGACTGGATGGCGGCGGGAAGTTGTGGGCCTGGGGTGACAACCGCGAAGGACAACTGGGCGCGGGTGCCAGTGTGGGCAGCGGGCCCACGCCACAAGCCATCACCGCAGTGACCGACGTGCGCGCCATTGCTGCCGGTGAGGGCCATTCCCTGGCGCTGGACGGCCAGGGCCGGGTCTGGGCCTGGGGACGCAATACCTTTGCCCAGGTGAGCCCGGCCAACGATGTCTCAGTGGCTACCCCCGTGCTGGTCAGCGGATTGCCACGCATTGCGGCCATTGCTGCCGGACTGGGTTCCAGTCTTGCGCTGGATGTCAATGGCCGCATCTGGGGCTGGGGTTTGAACCAGTTTGGTGAACTGGGTCAGGGTACAACCGGGTTCACACTGCAACCGACGCTGACCGACGGCGACCAGTACGTCCGCCTGTCGGCAGCGCCCTGGCACACACTGGCCACGCGCACGGATGGGGTGGCCTGGGCGTTTGGATGGAATGACTACGGCCAATTGGGAGAGGGAAGTTTTGTGCGCCAGACGCTAGCAGCAGGAATCGTCAACCCGACGCTGGATGCGTTCCTGGATCTGGTGGCAGAGGGCAGCAATCTATCCATACCCACGGGCAAGGTGTTGCCCTTCTTCTCACAAACACGCAAAGTGGGCAGCAACCGGCGTTTGGTGCTGAGCACCGGCCTTCAGATCCCGCCGACGTGGCGACGCGTGGCCTGAATCAGGCCGCGGCGGTGAGCTACAACGTCTATGTGGTGGCGCTGGTCCGCGCGGGTGGCAACACCAGCACCGGTCCGCTGGGCGTTTTTCTGAAAACCCGTGTGGCGAGTTGGCAGCAGTATGTCGGTGGCCCCCTGGGCGAATACTTGCGTGGCGTTTCGGAAAACGGCACCAACGCGATCCTGGTCGACATCCTGGCGAACGACGACATCAGCCAACTGGTCGGCACACAGTTTTTGATCGGCTACGGCTTGGACGACAACGAAATGCTGTCCGCTGGACGGTACCGGCTGGTCTATGAAGTGGGCGCAGGCCAATAACCACAGGCTCTTACGCCATCCGGGCCAGCAGCGTCTCCATGTTTTTGATCAGCTCGCTGTAGTCGGGTTTGTCCGCGTCAGTTGGCTGCGTTCGGGCCTCCAACTCCTGCTCCATGTAACACACGGTCATGCGCAGGTAGGTGCTGTCCAGCGCGCTGCGCACGGCAGCGAACTGCTGGCCGATCTTCAGGCAACTTTCTCCCTCTTCGACCATCCTTTGGATGCCGCGGATCTGCCCCTCGGCCCTGCGCAAGCGGTTCAGCACATCGGTCTGTGCGTGTCGGGTTTTGAGTTCGGCCATAGTGCTCTCCTGGTTGAGCTTAATTGGCACATCCTACTTTGGACTCTGGCACGCCCAGCTTCCTCAAAATGATGGCCAGCGGGCAAAAATTGGTAAAGCCGGACTGGAACAGGTTGAGGCCAACAAATGCGGTAAATGCCAGCGCCCACTTGCTCACAAACAGCGGGCTGCCTTCAATGCCCAAGGCCAGGGACAGCATGATGAACATGCCTGCAAAAACAAAAATGTAGCGGTTAACGGTCATGGTGGTTCCTTTTGGAGTGGTAAAGATTTATGCCTCAGCGGGCGTGGAAGAAGCCGCATCGGGGCGCGACTCCATACGGCGCCGATACAGCGCGTAATACAGGACGGGAATAACAACCAAGGTCAGCAGGGTTGATACCAGGATGCCGAAGATCAGCGATACCGCCAGCCCGTTAAAGATGGGGTCGTCCAAGATAAAGAAGGCACCAATCATGGCAGCCAGGCCGGTCAGGGCAATCGGTTGCGCACGCACCGCAGCCGACTGCATGACAGCCTCCTTGAAGGCCATGCCCTGGCTGACCTGCAATTCGATGAAGTCGACCAACAGAATCGAGTTGCGCACGATGATGCCCGCCAGGGCAATCATGCCAATCATGCTGGTTGCGGTGAACTGCGCCCCCATAAACGCATGACCCGGCATGACACCGATGATGGTCAGCGGAATGGGCGCCATGATGACCAGGGGCGTCAGGTAGCTCTTGAATTG
The DNA here is from genome assembly GCA_016703945.1 of Candidatus Aalborgicola danicus. Taxonomy (GTDB): domain Bacteria; phylum Pseudomonadota; class Gammaproteobacteria; order Burkholderiales; family Burkholderiaceae_C; genus Allorhodoferax; species Allorhodoferax danicus. Next base: position 274,909 of record JADJBC010000060.1, on the reverse strand, counting down.
CGCGACCACCAGCAGATATATCAACACCAGACCCACGGCATAGGCAGCGCCCATGTCGCGGAAGGTGTCATAGGTGATTTGTGACTCACCATCCCATTTGATGGCGTACTGGCGGTAGGTGTCGGTCGGTTGGCGAATCCAGTATTCCCCAAGGGTATCGCCCGCGGGCGCAGACTTTGCCATGGTTTCGCGAATGGCAAACAGTCCGTACAGGGGAGAGTCCAGCTGCCCCGCCATGTCGCCATGGACATAACTCACACCCTGCAGGTCCTTGGTGAAAAGCGGCTTGTCAATGATGCCGCGCTCGACCGTCACCAGCTCGGACAATGGCACCAGTTGCCCATTGGCGGCGCGCAGTGGCATCGCCAGGATGGCATCGAGCCCGACTTGGCTCTCGGCTGACAACTGCAGCCGAATGGGCACGGGGTATTTTGATTGGCCATCGCGCAGATAAGCAGCGTCACTTCCGGACAGCGCCGCAGAAACGGTCTGGGCTATCGCGGCGACGGGAATCCCCAGGGATTCGGCGCGTTGGCGCCGCACGCGCAGGAATGCGCGCGGCGCGTCTTCACGCAAGCTGGTGTCCACACCCACAATGTCCGAGGTCTTGCTGAACGATTGCGCTATTTTCCCTGCCAGCGCCTGGCGACCCGCCTCGTCCGGGCCATAGACTTCGGCCACCAAAGGCGACATCACCGGCGGGCCCGGCGGTACTTCCACGACCTTGATGCGGGCCTTGTGCTTGGCTGCGATTTGTTCCAGACCGGGACGCAGACGTTGTGCGATGGCATGGCTCTTGTCGCTACGTTGGTGTTTGTCCACCAGATTAACCTGGAGGTCACCCTGCTCGGCATCGGCACGCAGGTAGTACTGGCGCACCAAACCATTAAACGTAATCGGCGAGGCCGCGCCGGCATAGGCTTGCAGGTTGGAGACTTCGGGTTGCTGTGCCAGGAAGCCACCCATTTCCTGAAGGGCGGCAGCAGTGTCTTCCAGCGGTGTTCCGGCAGGCATGTCCACCACCACCTGGAACTCGCTCTTGTTGTCGAATGGCAGCATCTTGAGCACCACGCCCACCATGCTGCTCGGAATCAGTGTGAGACTCACCGATACCGCGAGTGCGCCCAGGATACCGAGCAGAAGCATCCAGCGGTGGCGTGCACTGTTCAGAAAAGGCGTTAGCAGTTTTGTGAACACACGCTTAATGCGTCCATCGCCGTGGCTGTCTGGATGTGGCACGGCGTGGCCGGATACCGCTCCATGTTCGCGCATCAGCTTGAGCGCCAACCAGGGCGTCACGGTAAACGCAATGGCCAGCGAAAGTGCCATGCCCAAGCTCGAATTGATGGGAATCGGACTCATGTACGGGCCCATGAGGCCCGACACAAAGGCCATGGGCAGCAGTGCCGCAATCACAGTCAGGGTAGCCAGAATTGTGGGGCCACCCACCTCGTCCACGGCACGTGGAATGATTTTTCTGAGAGGAACATCTGGCGTCAGCTGTTGGTGCCGGTGGATGTTTTCCACCACCACAATTGCGTCATCAACCAAAATACCGATGGAAAAGATCAGTGCAAACAAGGACACCCGGTTCAGCGTAAAACCCCAGGCCCAGGAAGCAAACAGGGTGGCCGTCAATGTCAGTATGACGGCGGCGCCCACAATCAGGGCCTCTCTGCGCCCAAGCGCTAGCCCAACCAAGAGAATCACCGAGCCGGTGGCAAAGCCCAGTTTTTGAATCAGTTTGTTGGCTTTTTCGGCGGCGGTTTCACCATAGTCGCGCGTCACAGTGACCTGCATATTGGTCGGGATCACGGTGTTGCGCAGCGTATCGAGGCGGTTGCGTACTGCGCGCGATACGTCGACCGCATTTTCACCCGGCTTCTTGGTGACCTGTATCGTCACAGCCGGGTAGTTTTGGCCGGCGGCTACTGTCGGTGCCTGGGCTGTGGTCGATTGCTCCTGCACCATGGCGGCACCTGGCATGAACCAGACATATCGCTGGGCTTGCTGAGCGCCATCGGTGATGCGTGCAACATCGCGCAGAAAGACTGGCTTGCCCTGGCTGATGCCAACCACCAGATCTCCCACGTCTTCGGCGTTGCGCAGAAATTCACCGGCTTGCACATTCAACATTTGTGCCCCGGCGCGCTCACCTCGCAGATCAACCACCGCACCAGCCGGCATTCCAAAATTGGCAGCGGCCAGCGTCTTCTGCAGGCTCAGTGTGTCCACTGCACGCTCGCGCATGCGGCCGGGGTTGAGTTCGACTTGAATGGAGCGGCCAGGGCCGCCCAGCGTTTGCACTTCCCGCACACCGGCCACGGACTTTATCTCGGTTTCAATCGAGTGGGCCACGGTTTCCAGATCCACGGCGGCCTGGCCCTCCTTGCTCCACAACGTGACCGCGACCACAGGCACATCGTCAATACCTTTGGGTTTGATGATTGGCGTCAGCGTCCCTGCATCTCGGGGCATCCAATCCTGGTTGGCGTTCAGTACATCAAACAGCCGCACCAGCGCCTCGGAATGGGCCACGCCGACCTTGAACTGCACCGTCAAAACAGCCAATCCGGGGCGAGCCACCGAATACGTGTGTTCAATGCCGGCTATTTGACCCAACACCTGTTCAGCCGGGCGAGCGACCATGTTCTGCACATCGGCACTGCTGGCGCCAGGAAACGGGATCATCACGTTGGCCATGGTCACGTTGATCTGTGGCTCTTCCTCGCGGGGCGTGACAAGCACGGCAAAGGCGCCCAATAGCAAAGCGACGATCGCCAGCAAGGGCGTTAGTGCGTTGGACTGAAAGGCCGCTGCAATGCGGCCGGAAATGCCCAGGTTTTGTTTTGCAGTCATGGGATGCTCACTTAGCCGCTTTGGCCGGAGTGGCGTTGGCAAAGCCCGCACGTATGGGGTCCAAGGCCACAACATCACCCGCAACAACACCTGACACCACTTCCACCCCGTCAACACCCTGGTTGGTACCCATGCGCACGGCACGCAAGGCAAAGAGGTTGCCCGACACGACGTACACAGCGGTGAGCTCACCTCTGCGGACAATGGACTGCGCTGGCAACACCAGCCTGGTGGCGGACCCGGCCTGTGCCTGCGAGAACTGAACCTGGACCTGCTGCCCTGGAATCAGGTTGGTTGCATCCTGTGGTGCCAGTTCAAGCCGCCACTCCGTGGTTTGCGAAACCGGGTCAGCAGACGGTACCGCCACTTTGGAAACTGGAACAATGGTTGTCATGCCGGTCTGGGCGTCACCCGTGTGAATCGCCGTTTGTGTCGCCGTACGCACCGCTAACGCACGTGAAGTCGGTACTTGAACCACCGCACGCAAGGGCTGGGGGGCATAAACCGTCAGCAGCGGTTTTCCCGGCAGGGCCAAGTCCCCTGCCTCGGCAAAAGTTTGCAGAATCCAACCATCAAACGGTGCCGTCACACGCGTGAAACCCTGGGCCACGGCGGTCTGCCTGGCGCCAGCAAGCGCCTGGTCCCGGGCCGCTGCACTGATTTGCATTTGTGCCTGGGCGGTGTCCAGGGCAGCTTTGCTGACAAAACCTTTGCCCTGCAAATCGCGGGTCCGATCCAGCTGCGCCTGGGCGTTGCGCATCTCGGCATCGGCCTGGCTGATCTGTGCCTGACTGCGTTGTACGCCGGCACTTGCCTCGCGGTCATCGATGGTGGCCAGGACCTGACCCGCACGCACCTTGTCACCAGGCTTCACTTGCAAGCTTGCAATCCGACCGGACGCTTGTGCGGCGATAGTGCTTTGCTTGACGGGCTGGATCACGCCATCCAGCACATAGGTGCCCCCCAGGTTTTTTGCTTTCACCACCACCGTCGGCACTTCGGCTGCAAACGTCTGTGGCGTCGCCATCAACAGGGCAAGACCAGCCACCAAAGCGCCCTGGCCCATGCGGATGTCGTTGAACAATGAAGAAAAAAGAGTCATGGTTGTCCTTTGATACTGTTGGTAGTATATCAAATAATACCCATAGGGGTATATTTAAGATCAATACCGACGGTTCTCAGAACTGACCAGTGACTTTTTGACCCTGGTGGTTTGTTCGCGCAAAAAAAGCCCACGCAAAAAAATGCGAGGGCCTGATGGTCACTGCTGCGGAAAAATAGGCCCGCCGCGGGCCAGACGCCTCAAAGCACGCCGGGGTTGGGCAATACTCCAATGAGTTTTGGCGTATTGGCCTTGCGCGCGGCCACCTTACCGCCGCTGGCTTTGAGCCATTGCTCTGCAACTTCCCAGATCTGCTTGCCGCCTGCGTGTTTCGCTTCTTCGGCCACCGGTGCCCAACCGGCTACCTTGTACTTCTTGTCGGCCTCAAGGGGCTGACCGTTGAGGCGCATATCGTCGATGCGTTTGCCCATGGTTGCCAAGGGACTGCAGCTGTATTGCAGGCCACCCACCCGCACCATGTCTCCGCCCTGCTGGTAGTAGGGGTCGGGGTTGAACAGGTTGTCGCACACGTCCTCCAGCACCGTCTTGATGGTGGCGCCCGTCATTTCCGTGAGGGTTGCATAGGAGTAGGTGGTGGCCGTCATGTCCATCAGCCACTCGCGGGTAATGGCCTGACCGGGCAACAAACTGGTGCCCCAGCGGAAGCCTGGTGAAAACGCAATATCGGCGCCTTGCACCTGCATCATCGCGTCCAACAACAACTGGTCACCGGTGCCGTTGAAATTGCCACGGCGGTACAAGCTGCCCTCGGTGATGGCCAGCTTCTCGGCCAATTGGGTCTCGTAAGGTGCACGGATCTTGGTGATGAGCGCCTGCATGTCGCTATCCGCCGGGAGCATGTTGGCAAAAATGGGCAACAACTTATAGCGGAAATCGCTGACCTTGTTGTCTTTGACCTCAAAGTCCAGAACACCCAGAAACTTGCTGTTGGAGCCTGCGTTGGTGACAATGGTTTTGCCGCCTTTGTTGCTCACGATGCGGGCCACCGGCATACCGTCGTGGGTATGTCCACCCATGATGGCGTCGATGCCACTGACCCGGCTGGCCATTTTGAGGTCCACATCCATGCCGTTGTGCGACAACACCACCACCACCTGGGCACCCTTGCCCCTGGCCTCGTCGACCATCTTCTGCATGTTGTCGTCCTGGATGCCAAAAGCCCAGTCGGCCACCATGTAGCGCGGGTTGGCAATAGGGGTGTACGGAAAGGCTTGCCCGATGATGGCGCAGGGCACGCCATTGATCTCACGGATGACATAGGGCTTGAACACCGGGTCACCAAAGTCATTGGTCTTGACGTTCTGCGCAACAAAATCGACCTTGCCAGCAAAGTCCTTGTCAATAATCTCCTTGACACGCTCCATGCCATAGGTGAATTCCCAATGGCCGGTCATGACGTCCACACCCAACAACTTGCAGGCATCCACCATGTCCTGGCCATTGGTCCATAGTGAGGTTGCAGAGCCTTGCCAGGTGTCTCCACCATCCAGCAGCAAAGACCCGGGTCGGCTGGCTTTGAGGCGCTTGACCAGCGTGGCCAAATGCGCAAAACCTCCGACCTTGCCATAACGCTTGGCCGCCTTTTCAAAGTCCAGGCATGTCAAGGCGTGGGCCTGTGCAGTACCCGGGCGGATATTGGCCGTTTTCAGCAAATGTTCCCCGACCAAATGGGGCAGACTGCCCTTCATACTGCCAATACCAAGGTTGACGCTGGGCTCACGGAAATAGATCGGCATAAGCTGCGCATGGCAGTCCGTCATGTGCAGGAATGAGACGTTGCCAAAGCGCGCAATATCGTACAGGCCGTTGGTGGCCGTGGCGGCCTCCGCATCCGCATAGGTGCCAAGCCCCATACCGGCCATGGTCCCCGCCCCCAACACCTGGAAGAATTCGCGTTTGGATAAGTTCATATTGAATTTGTCAATGAATCAGATAAGAAAACCCGGACTAGCCGGGTTGAAGAGAGCTTTAAAGCCTATTGATTGACTGCTGATTTGGGATCCACCAGCAGTGCCACGAGATGGCGAACCTGGGCTTCGGTCATGATGCCCATGTGGCCTGCACGTGGCATGTTGGAACAGGCGTTGTAGGCCTTGGAGTTCCAGATTTTCCCCCACGTGTATTCGATGATGGCCTTGGATGCAGGGCTGTTGACATCGGTCACACCGCGCTGCTTGCCGTAGTTGTACAGGCTGGGGCCAATGGTGCCAAAGGAAATTTCCTTTTTGTCCAACTGGTGGCAGTTGTAGCAATTGCCGCCATTCGGGGTCTTGGCGTCGTCGCTATAGGTCAGGCCGCGACCACTTTGGGCCAGGGCTTCACCCTGCTTCCAGTCACCGACAAACTTGCCATCAGAGGGCCACTTGATGGACTTGAGGTTTATGGCCTCAATCTCTTTGGCCCGTTTTTTGTCCAGGGGCTTGCCTGCCACATCGGCAGCACTGCAATCCCGGTTGGTTTCATCGGTGTCGAGCACGCTCTTCTTGACGATGCCCTGGTCACGAAACGATGTCTTGACCGCTTCACGGTAAAAGAAATCGAACACTTCGGCGTTGCCGGTTGACGCGGAACTGCCCGGTTTAGCCTGCTCGGCCTGAACCGGAACAACTGCCACAACGAGGGCTACGCCAACGGCGGACAACACCGAGAAATATTTGGATTTATTCATAGTCATCTCCGGGGCTTAACGCTTGAGTGCGGGTGCAATCGACTTGGAGCCTGCGCTGTTGACGCCCAGGTAAACGCCAAGCGCAATCGTGACGTCACTGCCAAAACCGGGGTAAGGAAAGCGTTGCTGGCGGTAGCAGTCATTGAGGCGTTGTTGCATGCCCCACATCTGACCATTCGACACGCGGTACGCAGGCCAGGCCGCAAAACCGATGCCATCGCCCGGGTTCTTGGTCAGGTTCGGCAGATCTTGCAGACGAATCCGCGTTTTGTCCTGTCCGTGGCAGGAAGCGCAGGAGAAGTCATGCGGTCCGGCGCGCTGAAAGAACAGGCGCTTGCCTACTTCGTAGGAAATTTTCTCCTGCGGATGGGCTTGCGACAGATTGAACTTCATACCCTTGGACTCTGCAGACAACCAAGCTGCCAGTGCCGTCACATTGACTTGCTCGCCCTTACCAAACCCGGTCTTGGCAATCTCATCGGCATTGAAACCCTGCAAATTTTGCATGCAGGTCAATAGGCGCGACTCCATGTCCTGCACCCGCCCAGTGTCGGCAAAGTAGCGCGGCAATTCAACGAATACACCCTTGTAGACGCCAGGGCCCTTTCCCAGATCGCAGGCCTCCAGCGATGCATTTTTGGGCCCCCGCTTTTGCTTCCACAGGTCTTCCCCCTTGGCCTCAAACAGTTCCGACGGGTTTCCATCGGCCAGCATGGCACGGTATTCTTCAATGCTCTGGACCGCAGTTTTTTGAGCAACAACAGCTGTCGTCGTCAAACACCCCAGTGCCAGAAACGAAATAAGTGATGTCGTTCGCATGTTGACCTCTTGTTGTTTTGGAAAGTGGGTGCCTTTAGGAGGCAGTCGCTTCGTCAGTGCGGGTGTCGCCCTTGTTGTCTTTCCAAGTCACCGCAATCTTGTCCCCAGCCTTAGCCCCTTTGACAACAAACTGGAGGAAAGGGTTTTTGGACACGGCGGGGCCCCACTCGGCGGTCAACACTGGTTTGCCATTGTGTGTTGCCGTCACCTCAGCAATATGCCAGGCCGGCACCAGCTTGCCTGCCGCATCTTTGCGTTGACCGGATTCCATCTCATGGGCCATCAAAACCCGCACGGTGGCCTTGTCGCCTGCTACTTGTGCACGAATGCGCATTGGATCTGCCATTTTTAGCTCCTAATATCAATAATGAAACCTTGGGGACAGTCCGCAGTTACGCGCAGCGAACAAGCTCTGTCCTCAACCAATTAATAGGGTGAAGGTATCGGCGATTAACCGCCGCATCCACCCAGCGTGACCTTGACTTCTTTTTTGGCAAAAAGCACTTTGCCGTCGGCCATGATGGCCACTGCGTACACATCGGACGACTGCCCCATCTTGGCGCGGGTGGCAAAGTTGGCCTCCACGCTGTCCGTGACGTTGAATACGGCAATTAGGGCAGAGGGGTTTTTCTCCACCAGAATCAAAATCTGTTTAACACCAGGCAAAGCCGTGCTGGCAGTCAATGGCACCACGGCGCCGTTTTCCGCAATGTCGGGGCCACCGATGGTGACGTCTTTACTCTCAACCGGTGCTCCAGCGCCTAGGGCCTTGAGTACATCGGCGAGGGTTTTGGCCTCGAAGGCCGTTTTATTGAACGCGGCAAACGCGTACTGTGGGAACATGCCCGTAGCTGCCAGCAGGCCGGCCACAACAGCGCTTTGCTTGAGTGTCTTGCGACGAGTTTGCATCTGAGTCTCCTAAGTGAAAGTGAATACCGTTAAAAAGTTGCTACTTGCCCGCACCCGATGCGAGCCAGGCCGCGATGGTCTTGGCCTCGGCGTCGCTCAAAGTCTGGGGCGGCATGGGGATGGCACCCCAAACTCCCGACCCGCCGGATTTGATTTTGCCCGCCAGGTAGTCCGCCTTGCCAGCGTGTTTCTTGGCAATATCTGAGAAGGCCGGACCCACGATCTTGTTGTTCACCCCATGGCAGGCGGTGCAGCCATTTTTTTGCAGCAAGGCCGAAGCTGCCTTAGCGCCAGCTGAAGGCTCGACCTTGGCGGGTGCAGCTACTGCAACGGCCACAGGTGCTCCTACTTTGGCTTCAGGGCGGGTGGTGTCCGCGCCGTGTTGTGCTCCCACCGCCCGGTTTTGCTCAGCCAGATTGCCGTGTGCGTTGCGCGCAAAATCCGGCAGGAACGAGGCCAGTTTCACCTCGGGCACACAGTCTTTCATGCACGCCACGTTGCGGGTGTCTGGCGAACTGGATCCACCGAATTCATTGCCTGGCCACAAGGCATGTTTGGTCGTCATGCCATTGCGGTTCGGCATGCGGCCCTGCACTTCGCGAATGTTCTTGTCGGACAACGTGAAGTCTTCGGGAACAATGCCATTGAGGTTCAACAGGAACGCAACCACCGCATAGACCTCGTCCGTGGCGAGCGACTTGGGGGCCGTCCAGGGCATGGCGCGGTTGATGTAATCCCATATCGTCGATAGCGTCGGAACCTTCATAAAAGTCGTGCGCCCGGGGTAAGCCGCGTTCATCAGATTCGCGACCCTTCCCTTTTTGATATCGTCAGGCGTTACGCCGCCCACCAGCGGGCTGAACACCTCGCCGGATTCACCAAAGATGCCATGGCACTGCGCGCACTTGGCCTCCCATATGTCCTGGCCTTTTGCAACAGTCCCGGAACCTGCTGGCAGACCCTTGAAGTCGGGCCGTACATCAATATCCCATGCGGCCACTTCTTTGGCTGTGGCCTCACGCCCCACACCGGGGTATTTGGCATCCAACTGCGCATGGGCGGCACCCCAGCACGCCAACAGTGCGGTGGCGAAGAATGCGTTACGCAACTTGAACATTTTTCACCTCGCCATTTTCCTGCACCAACCATGACTGAATGGCGTTGTTGTGGTAGATCGAACGGGTTCCGCGCACGGCACGAAGCTGCTTGTATGTGGGCTGAACAAAGCCCGTCTCGTCCATGGCCCGGCTCTGAACAATGGTTGGCTTGCCGTCCCACACCCAGTCCAGGTTGAAACGCGTCAACGCCTTGGACAAGACCGGTGTTTCCAGCCGGGCGGTGCGCCAGTTGCGACCGCCATCCACCGACACATCGACTTTCTTGACCTTGCCACGACCCGACCAGGCCAAGCCCGTGATGTTGTAGAAGCCCTTGTCCAGCAACACCTGTCCGCCCGACGGCGTAGTGACCACACTCTTGCACTCCTGGATGCTGGTGTATTGGCGCTCCAGCCCGTCGGGCTGCAGGTCGATGTAGTGAATGGCTTCGTCCTTGGTGCCATAGGGCTTGTCGCCCAACTCAATGCGGCGCAGGTACTTGACCCAACTCACACCCTGCACACCGGGCACGATCAGGCGCAACGGATAACCTTGCTCCGGGCGCAGCATTTCACCGTTTTGCCCGTAGGCCACAAACACTTCGCCCGACTTGATCAGGCTCAGCGGGATGGTACGGGTCATGGAAGAACCATCAGCACCTTCGGCCAGCACAAACTTGCCGTTCTTGAGGTCGGCACCGGCCAGTTCCAGCAGCGTGATCAGCGGCACGCCGGTGAACTCACTGCAGGAAATCATGCCGTGGGTGTATTGCGCGGTGGGCACCGCCACATTGCCCCACTCCACCGCAGTGTTGGCACCACATTCGATGAAGTGAAAACGCGACACCGCAGGCAGCCGCATGATTTCATCCAGCGTAAATACCTTGGCAGACTTGACCATGCCGTTGATCATCAACCGATGCTTGGAAGGATCAATGTCCCACCAGCCCTGGTGGTGACGCTCGAAATGCAGACCACTGGGCGTAACAATGCCAAACAGCGACTGCAGGGGTGCAAACGACACCGATGCCTGTGTGGTCTGTGTCAAACCCGGGCTTTGGCGACGCTGCACATCCGATTCATATTTGGACGGCTTGCCGTAGCTTCCGTCTGGCGCAACGCCTTGCCCCAGTGCCTTGCTGTGTTCGGGCAAATTCAGAATATTGGGATCACCACCTTCGGTGGGAACCGGGTTGCTCTCTGCCATGGCGCCGCTGAATGCCGCACCCGTGGCAGCGGCGGCAAAAGCGTTTCGAATGAAATCGCGTCGGCCATTCTTGGCCTCGGCAAACACTTTGCGGATTCCATCTCGACTCAGAAAACTCTCGGGAGCCTTGCGCAAAGCTCCAGAAATAGGACTGTCTTGGTTCACTCAAACTCCTCAAATGGGGTCAACGCTGCGAACTATATTCGATATGACTAATATAAGTCAATTAAAAACAACCGGCTACGGGTTATCACCAACCCAAACTTAGCCATGGCTTACAAACGTTACTTGAAGCGGTAATAGTCTCGATTCAGCACGGCGGCGATGGCTGTAACCTCTTCCGGGAAGAGGCCCATATTCAATTCTGTATTGCACTGCTCCACCATGCCCCGCAGTACGCCAGGCGCGTTGACGCGGCCCTTGGGTTTGTAAATCGCACTGCCGTCGCCAACTACTTTGCTTGCATGGCATTCAGTGCACTTGTTCTCGGCAATCAGCTTTTCACCGAGCTTCAGATCGGCATCCTGGAAAATCTTGGGGGTCTGCGCCCAAGCGAAGGACAGCAGTGACGACAACAACAGACCTGACAGGAGTTTGTTCATGTTGCCAAGGCTAGCGACAACTTGCCAAAAGCACAATACAGAATTGGCCTTACTACCCATATGGGCTACCCATGGTTACCCTTTGCGGTGATAGACGAAACTCGCGGGCTCCTCAAGAATCTGCACAACTGGTTAAGAACAACCCAAACATTGGAGATATGACATGGAATTCAGCAAGGAATTTGACGCATCCGGCCTGGCCTGCCCTTTGCCCATCGTAAAAACCAAGAAGGCTCTCGCCGACATGGCCTCGGGGCAGGTGCTGCGTGTGATCTCCACCGACCCCGGCTCGGTGTGCGACATGGCTGCCTTCGCGGAACAAACCGGCAATGCCCTGCTGGAACAAGGCAGCGAAAACAGCAAGTTTGTGTTCTATCTCAAGAAGGCCTGAGACCGCGCCCTTCAACCACTTCTGGAGCACACCGCATGGCAACCAAAAAAATGGCGCTGATCGCCACCAAGGGCACGCTGGACATGGCCTACCCCCCATTCATCCTGGCATCCACCGCTGCGGCGCTGGGATGGGATGTGCAGATTTTCTTCACCTTCTATGGCTTGCAGTTGCTGCGCACCAGCCTGGACGACATCAAGATCAGCCCGCTGGCCAACCCGGCCATGCCGATGCCGGTACCCATGCCCGTGATGGTGCAGATGCTGCCCGGCATGGAATCCATGGCCACCATGATGATGAAGAACAAGATGAAGTCCAAGGGCGTGGCATCCCTGCAGGAGCTGCGTGACATCTGCCTGGAAGCCGACGTCAAGTTCGTCGCCTGCCAGATGACGGTGGACCTGTTTGAGTTTGAAACCAGCGAGTTCATCAAGGACGTGGAGTACGGCGGTGCCGCCACGTTCATGAAGTTCGCGGGTGAGTCGGATGTTTGTCTGTTCATTTGAACTGACAATGAAGAAAGCGTTTCTGTGGTGCACCCTGTTGCTTTGGGCCCAGGTCTGCCAGTCAACTACCCCGTATGTGCAGGCTGGCAAGCTTCCTACCGCTGAACTGACAACGCAACTGGCCCAGGTCGAGAAAAAACTGCAGGCCGAGGGCTTCACTGTCGTTGGACGGCACATGCCCAAGGGGCTGCCCACCCACGCCAGCCTGGTCGTGACCGATCCGGCCATGCTGGAAGCCATTCGCTCAATTGGCGGCCCCAGCATCATCGCCGCCGGTATCAGGGTGGGTGTACAAAGCGACGGCACCGTGTCCTACATGAACCCCAACTACTGGTTTCGCGCCTACCTGCGGGGGTCGTTCAAGGCTGGCGAAATCCCTGCCAAATCCGTGCAAGCACGTCTGGCCAGGACGCTGGGGGAAGGCGCTGGTTTTGGAGGTGATGTAGCCGAGGCGGACTTGGCGAACTACCGCTACATGTTTGGCATGGAACGGTTTGACTCGCCCAACAGTGAACTCAGCAGCCACGCCAGCTTTGAAGAGGCACTCAAGACCGTGCAGGACAACTTGACCAACGGTGTTGGCAATACCAGCCGCGTCTATGAAGTGGTGATGGCTGACCGCAAACTGGCCGTTTTCGGCGTAGCCATGAACGACCCCGGCGATGGCGAAAGCGCCTGGATGAACAAGATCGGGGCAAACCATATTGCCGGCATGCCCTACGAAATATTCATCGTCGGCAACAAGATATTCGCATTGTATGCTCGGTACCGCATCGCACTGGCTTGGCCAGCCCTTGGCATGGGGCAGTTTATGGGCATCATCAACACCCCGGATGCGATACGCAACACGCTGTCAAAGGTGGCGGGTGGTGTTCCACCGGGCTAGTCAATAAACCTGTTGATCTGGAGTACTTCATGAGTGAAAGCGCCAATCCCGCCACGTGGGTCGTTCTGGGGGGGTTTGTTCTCGCCTTCATCTTTGGTGCAGTCGCCAACAAGACCAATTTCTGCACCATGGGTGCCATTTCGGACGTGGTCAACATGGCGCACTGGGGCCGCATGCGCATGTGGCTGCTGACCATTGCTGTGGCTATGTTGGGCACCAGTTTGCTGTCTTATTTCGGGCAGATTGATATTTCCAAGTCGGTCTACCAGCGACCCACTTTGGCGTGGTTGTCATTGTTGCTGGGTGGCAGCTTGTTCGGCGTGGGCATGACGATTGCGGCGGGCTGCACCAACAAGAACCTCGTTCGCGTGGGCGGCGGCAGCGTGCGCTCGCTGGTGGTGCTGGTGTTTCTGGCGATCTCGGCCTACATGACACTCAAGGGTCTGTTTGGCCAATGGCGTGCCAGTTACCTGGATCCTGTAGCGATTGATCTGTCCACCTGGGGCATGTCCAACCAAGGCTTGCCGACCCTTCTGGCAAAACTGACCGGGCTACCTGAGAAAACGGCCTTGCTCGCCGCGGCGTTGGTGCTGGGCCTGGGGCTACTGGCTTTCATCTTCATGGACAAACGCTTTCGCGCCAATCTTTCCCACGTGCTGGGTTCTACCGTTCTCGGCCTGCTGATCGTCGCTGCTTGGTACCTGACCGGACATCTTGGTTATGGCGAGAACCCGGAGACGCTGGAAACTGTGTATTTCGCCACCAATACCCGCACACTGGAGTCCCTGAGTTTTGTCGCACCAACCGCCTACAGCCTTGAACTGCTGATGCTGTGGACCGACAAGACGCTGCGGGTGACCTTCGGCATCGCGACCGTGGTGGGCGTGGTGCTGGGCTCCTTTGCTTATGCAATTGCTACCAAGCAGTTTCGCTGGGAGGGCTTTGCCTCGCTGGAAGACCTGCGCACGCAATTGATTGGCGCCGTGCTCATGGGTTTTGGTGGTGTGCTGGCCACCGGCTGCACCATTGGACAGGGCTTGTCAGGTATCTCTACTTTGGCCCTGGGTTCCTTCATCGCCCTGAGTGGCATCGTCGCCGGCGCAGTCGCCACCATGCAATACCAGAATTGGCGCGCTTAACCGCATGAACCGATTCACCTGCGACGTCGAGGAAGCCACATTTGATGAACGGGTGATTGCCCGTTCCGATGCGCTGCCGGTCGTGCTGGACATCGGCGCCGCATGGTGCGGCCCGTGCCGGGTCCTGACCCCCATGCTGGAAAAACTGGCACTCGCCTACCAAGGCCAGTTTTTGCTGGCGAGGGTGGATGCCGATGAAAACATGCGCATCGCCGGGAGGCACCAGGCCAAGGGTTTTCCAACCGTGATCGCCTACAGCCACGGGCAAGTCACCGACCGTTTCCATGGTGCGCAGACCGAACGCTTTTTGCGCGAATTTCTGGACCGGCTGATCACCAGTCACCAGGCTCTCTCAACCGTCGACCAGCACGCGCTGCCGATCTCAACAAACTACACGATATGAACTTACCTGACCGCGATGGAGACGGCTATCTGAAAGACATGGGGGACTGGACCGAAGAAATCGGCCGCGCCATGGCACACGCGGATGACTATGAACTGGACGACACCAAGTGGGCCCAAATCCTGAAGGCCCGTGAGTACTACGAAGAATTTGGCAGCGTGCCGCCCATCCGCAAGTTCGCCAAATACCTGGAGCAGGAACAAAACGCCGTGTTCAAACTCTGGATGACCGGCCCGATGAAACCCATCACCAAATACGGCGGCCTGCCCAAGCCGACTGGCTGCGTTTGATCTGCACTATTGGCTGATGGTCGCCCGGATCAGGTCAGCCGCCTTTTCGCCAATCACCATGGATGGCGCGTTGGTGTTGCCGGTGATCAGGTTGGGCATGATGGAGGCATCGACCACGCGCAAATTGGCAATGCCGTGCACCCGCAGGCTTGCGTCCACCACCGCCATCGTGTCGCTGGCCGGGCCCATCTTGCAGGTACCCACCGGGTGGTATTCGGTATCGGAGTTCTTGCGCAGGAACGCTTCAATCTGCGCCACATTGTTGCGCTCCAGCGGGTGCAGCATCTTGCCCCGGTACGATGCCAGGCCATTGGACTCCATGATGTCAAAGCCCATTTGCGTGCCCTTGATCAGGTCGGTCATGTCGTCGGGGTGGCTGAAATAGGCCGGGTCGATCAGCGGCGCGTCGGTGGGTTTGGCGCTGGCGAGTTTGACGGTGCCGCGGCTCTTGGGCCGCATCAGCGTGACGTGCAGCGTGTAGCCGTGGCCCAGGTGGGGCTTGCGGGTGTGGTCGTCCACAATGCTGGTGCAAAACGCCAACTGAATATTGGGGTATTCCGGGTTGCCCTGGGTCGAGATAAAGCCCTGCGTCTCGGCCACGTTGGTGGTGATCCAGCCGGTGCGCTTGCCGCGCCACTCGAAAATGGCCTTGAGCAGTGCCCAGGCGCCCCGCAACGATGTGCCGATGGTGTCTTGCCATCGGTGGGTACGGTAGATCAACACCGTCGTGATGTGATCCTGCAGGTTCTGCCCAACGCCGGGCAGGTCGTGTTGCACGGCAATGCCATGCTGCTGAAGATGCGCCGCAGGGCCGATGCCGGAGAGCAACAGTAATTGCGGTGAGCCATAGGAGCCGCCACTCAAAATGACTTCGCGTTTGGCTTTGACCTGCAACGCGACGCCGCCTTGCAGGTACTCCACGCCCGTGGCGCGTTTGCCATCGAGCAGCACGCGGCTGCTGTGCGCACCCGTGATGATGGTCAGGTTGCCCTGGCCCTTGTGCGGGTCAATGTAGGCGCGGGCTGCGTTCCAACGCTCGCCGCCTTTTTGCGAGACCTGCGCGGGCGATACGCCAAACTGGCTGGCCGCGTTGTAGTCCGGGTTGCGTGGAATACCCTGCTCGACGCACGCCTGGATGAAGGCCTCGTTGGCCGGGCTGGGGCTACGCAGGTAGGCCACGTTCAGCGGACCACCCACGCCCCGGTAGTCGGTGGCGCCGAAACATTCGTTGTTCTCGGAACGTTTAAACAGGGGTAATAGGTCCTGGTAGGCCCAGCCAGGGTTGCCTTGCGCCGCCCAATGGTCGTAATCGCGGCGGTTGCCGCGGGTGTAGACCATGGCGTTGATGGAGGACGAGCCGCCCATGACCTTGCCGCGCGGCTGGTAACCCTTACGGCCATCGGCGAAACCGGCCTGCGGTACGGTGTTGTAACCCCAGTTGTTGAGGTTGACATGCGGCGTGGCAGCAAAGCCCAACGGCGCGCGCACGAACACGGTGTTGTCGTCTTTGCCCGCTTCGAGCAGGCAGACCGTTACTGTCGGGTCTTCGCACAGGCGACCGGCCACGGCGCAACCGGAAGCGCCACCACCGACCACAACATAGTCAAATTCTTGCAAACGCATGGAGAAACCTTCAATGTATGCAGGTCCAAGTATCACACCCTGCAACAGCCCGCAGACCGCTGAATTACCCGTAGGTCGGCACCAGCGATGCCATGCCTGAAAGGTCGATCGCCCTTGCCGCTGGCCCGGTCGTTCACTGGCTGATCCAGGGTGCGATACTTTGCCCCATGGTGTTGAAATTCTTGTCCTTTGTTTTGGCGACGCTACAGGCGGTAGGTCCAAGGCCACTGAACGGCAGCAACCATGCCATTGACTGAACAACAGGCCCTGCAAGTCACGCTGGTTCGGGTTCTTGAGCAGACCAAAAGCAATGATGCGGCTTGGTCAACGGCCGATGCCAAAGAAGCAACCCGCACCACCATCGAGCTGCTGGGTTCCAAAGCATCTTTTGCTGAATTTTTGGCCCGCCGGTCGCAGTGGGTTCTGGAAACCATCAGCAAGCGTGCGCCCGATCGCGCCATCCAGGTGCGGCCGCCCCGGTGGCCCTTGGTTGCCGGTCAGGTATTGGCCGTCTTCGCGTTGGTATTTGGATTCATGACGGACCTCTTGGCGACAAGCCTCATGCATCCGGGACATATCAACGTCGTTGAGTTGCCTCTGGTACTGCTGATGGTGTGGAACCTGGCGTTTATGGCTTGGTTTTTCGTCAAATGGGTCGCGCGTCTGTTCGTGCGTGACAAGCAGTCACTCGGCCCCGTGACCGAACTGTTTGGCAAATTTGTCGCATCCGAATCGCTCAGGTTTACTGGAAAGCGGCAGATACCGTGGCTAGACACCTTCAAGCACGACTGGAGCGACCTGTGCGGCCCCATCAACACGGTGAAAACAACCCTGACGAGCTCAATCGACGCCAGTTCGGTACACACCCTCATCAGCTGGATACTGGCTCCCGGCTCGCTTCTATTTAATCTGCCAATACCGGACGCTCGGCACATCGAGAGCTTGCGCATGCCGCCCAGTCTTGGTGAAGTTGCAGAGAACTGGATCTGGCTCTACGTTGGATCCGTGCTTGTCTGGGTCGTCATCCCAAGGTTGTATCTGGTCATATTGAATGCTTTTGCGCGCTGGCGGATAGGCGGCCACTTTGCGTTGCCCATGACGGCTACTTACTTCACCACACTGCGCGCAGCCTGGCGCGGGCAACGCATCGGTGTTTCAGTGGTGCCGTTCCGCTATGAGTTGTCACCCGCGTTGCGCGCCAACCTAGGCGCCATGCTCCAGCGCGTCTATGGACTGGCGGTGGACATCACCATCGATCAGCCGGTCTTCATGGGAAACGACGCCACAGACTGGAAGAACCCTGTCAAGCCCGACGGTCACGTTGCTGTCATGGTGATCTTCAACCTGGCAGCGACCGCAGAGAGCGACACACATGGGGCGCTGTTACAGGCCCTGCGAAAGGCCATCGAAAGCGGCACCCCGATTGTGCCCATCGTGGACACGGGCGCATACCACCAGGAGGATCCTGATCGCTTTCGGCAGCGCTGCAACCAATGGCGCCAAACCCTGGACAAAATGAAGTTCACCCCCTTGTTTCTGGATCTACACAAGGCTTCCGACGATGACCTGAAACTTCTGGACGACAGACTCAACCATGACAACCAGCACCAATGACCCAACCACTGGGCCGCAGATTGGCATCTTCCTGGTGGCGCACACCAACGTAGGGAAGACCACCCTGCTGCGCACGCTGCTGGGTCAGGACGTTGGCGAGGTAGACGACGCGCCAGATGTGACCCAGTCCACCATGGCCTACGATCTCATTGTTGACCAAAGCCATGGCGCCTTGCGTTTGTGGGATACACCTGGTTTCGGTGACAGCTTTCGCCTTGCCAAACGGCTCAGCCAGAAGCAACGCTGGATCGCATGGGGGGTGCGTGAAATTTGGGATCGGGTCTTCAATCGAAAACTTTGGCAGTGCCAGCGACTGGCGCTCGATTTGCGCGCGCGTGCCAACGTGATTATGTACCCCGTCAACCTGCAAGAGCGACCGTTTGAGGCCGTGTATGTAGCACCGGAACTTCAGGTCTTGGCCTGGGTGGGAAAGCCGGTATTGGCCATTCTCAACCAAGGCGCAGGTCCACACGAGCAAGCGCCGCAAGCCGAGCGAGCGATGGAGTGGCGCAACCACCTGTCGGGCTTCCCCGTCATCAGTGGCATCACAAACCTGGATGCCTACACCCGATGCTGGGTGCAGGAGGTGTCGCTATTCAACCAAATCGGACAGGTATTACCTGAAAAGGAGCGCGACGGCTACCTGAAATTGGCGGCCGCTTTGGGGAAAACCTACGCTGATCGTTTTGATGAATCCGTGGCGGCCATAACGGACTATCTGATGCACCTGGCCAGCGACAAGATGGAGCTTGAGGCCGGTATTTTTGACGGCGTGAAAGACATCTGGGGCAGCTTGCGAAAGTCCATGTCCTGGGGCAACCCCAACAGCTTGAGTCCACTTGAATCGGCGATGCAGGGTTTGGCGCAACGCTACGCTGAAGAAAGCAAGGCCGTGACCGACAAGCTGATTGCCATCAACCGCCTGGATGGTGTGGCCACAGCAGAAATCATGAACATCGCCAACGCAAAACTGGTGACTGACAAACCCATGGACGGCGGTTCCGTGGCCGTTTTCGGTGGCGTGATGTCCGGCGTCTTGACCGGCCTGGCCGCTGATCTGCTGGCTGGCGGGTTGACACTGGGCACCGGCGCGTTGGTTGGAGGGGTTCTGGGTGCTACCGGGGGCGCTGTGCTGGCCAAGGGCTACAACGTCGGAACCCACAAAGACAAAAAAGTGGTTGGCTGGAGCCCGGACGCTTTGACTGAGGCCTTTGAAAAGTCGCTGATGCTGTACCTCGCCGTCGCACACTTCGGACGTGGTCAGGGCCAGTGGCGTCCCAAGGAAGCACCCAAGGTCTGGAGCACCGCTGTTGAAGCCACCGTCAGCCGTTACCAGGAGCGACTGCAACCCCTGTGGCAGGGCATGGGCTCCAATCCAAAAACCGCCAGTGCGCAGGCCGACTGCCTGCTATTGGTCCGCCACACCATCCGGGACGTGCTGTTGGATATTCACCCGGAATCCAATGCCTTGCATCTTGAAAATATCGGGGCACCAACGCAGTAGCCTTATTCCGCCCTGCCAGGCAACAAACGCAGTTGCTCTACGCCAAGCCGCGCTATTCCCAACAAGGCCCATACCAACAACAGCGGCAGCAACAAAGTCTGTAGCAGGAAGACCACCATCAGGTTGACGATGTGCTCGGTCGACTGCTCCACCGCCTGCTTCATCTTGGTATAGCGATCTTTCACTTCCTGCAGGCTTGGGATCCAGCTGGGCAATTTGGGAAGCCATGATTTGTCGTCACTCGCTTGCGGTTCCGGGGCTTTCGTTTTGCTGGCCTCTGCATTGGTGGCATCAATCGCGCTCTGGGCCGCGGTGTAGTTGGCGTACAGAAATTTCTGCGAAAGCGCGTCAGTGGCCAACAGGGCCACGGGTATGGCGAAGCGCAGCATCAACATCACCACAAACGCCCGCGACAACCATCTCGGCGCAAAGCCCCGACGGACCTGAGACCCGGCCCACGCCAACGCCACCACAGTCAATGCACCAGAGACCACCCAGTAGCCGCTGATGCTGATCAAAACCTTTTGTATACCGAACGCCACGCATGCCAACAGCATCAGGTCGGCAAAGTGTTTCACCAACTCGTTCACCGGCGCCAGCAATTGCCCGGGTGACAGGGTGACCCCAATGCCTGCTGGCTGGATGTCCACCTGCGCAGCCTGAACCACCGACAGCAACCCATTGAGGGTGCGCGCGGAGGCAAAGCTCACCAACGCCCTCTTAAGGCCAGCATCCACCTGGGCCATGGCCGGCGCATCCATGGGCGCAACCCACGAACAGACCAGCACCGCCAACAGGCCAAGGATCAGGAGTATGTGGCGGGCAATTTTCATTGACGGTTCCTTGGAGTCATGCATGGATGATCGAAACGTTTCGCTACAACAATTAGAGCAGCTTACGCATATTCCACGTGGGCTTGAGCCCTATTTGGCACATAAAATTTAGTCGATCCGAACCCCAGCAAGTGCCACGACTCCACTCTCACCCGTGTTTGTCGGCCACTTGTTTTGGCTGAACCGACCAGGTCGCCGGCTCATCGTCTTTGTCGGCTTCGGCCGCCGCCGCCGTCGCGTGCACCTTGCCGGGCGAGTGGTGGGCGGGTGCATAGATCGCATAGACCTGCATGGGCTCCGTCCCGATATTGGTAATGTTGTGCCAGGTACCCGCCGGAACGAGGACGCACCAACCATCTGAAACATCCTTTTCAAACGTCAGTTTGTCCTTCGTGGCTCCCATCTGCACTCGGCCACTGCCAGCGTCGAGGCGCAGGAACTGATCTGTCTCGGGATGCGCTTCAAGACCAATGTCGCCGCCCACGGGAATGGACATCAGTGTGACTTGCAAATAGCGCCCGCTCCAGGCGACGGAACGGTAATTTGTATTTGCCTTTGTCGCACTCTCAATGTCGAATGATTGCGGTTGTGGTCCGATGTCTTTGACCGTTTCAGTAGTGCTGCCCATGTCTTGCTCCCGAGAGAATTAGCCGAATCACGCGTCGACGCGCTGCAACAGCAACGCGTTCCCACCGTAGTTCAACGTTCACGCCAGGTCTGTTCGTCGCCGCACACACTCGAAAGGGTCGGCGGGGCTATGTGTCTCAATCTCCGATGTGATCAAAGATCATGCAAGTCGTCGTAGCGTGCGCATAAAGCTTTCCGTCCGGACCAACAATGCGTCCCTCCGCAATGGCAATTTGTCGCCCTGCGTGAACTACCTTACCCTCAGCGCGCACCAGTGGCACCGCATCTGTGAGCGGACGCAACATGTTTACCTTCAATTCAAGCGTTGTGTATCCCTTTGCAGCAGGCAAGGTCGTATGAACGGCGCATCCAACGGCCGAATCGAGCAAGGTGCAGAACCAGCCGCCGTGGACGGTGCCCAGAGGGTTGTAATGCCGCAGCAGTGGTTTGCCTTGAAA
The DNA here is from genome assembly GCA_016703945.1 of Candidatus Aalborgicola danicus. GTDB lineage: Bacteria > Pseudomonadota > Gammaproteobacteria > Burkholderiales > Burkholderiaceae_C > Allorhodoferax > Allorhodoferax danicus. The sequence goes on along the minus strand of JADJBC010000060.1, from coordinate 253,352 downwards.
GATGGCAAGGCGAGGTTCCACATGAACCGGAATAAAGTCCAGTGAGTCGCCAATGGGCGCGGGCGGAAGTTTTCCGGCAAATATCGCGTCAAAAACTTCCATGCCCGTCGTCCCAAATACCTGCGCCCGTGGCGCAACGCCCGGTGCGAGCAAGCGTGCGCGCACGGCGACCTCTTTCTCCCTCCAGCTCGTAAGTACCTGATTTGGTGTCATCAAAGCATCCTTTTCATTTGCATATACAACAGTTGCAGGTACAATATATCACATGGAAATCACTACCAAACCAAAGGGATGTACCAACCTGAAGCTGCGCCAGCTGGGTCGCATGGTGACTCGGCACTACGACCACTACATGTCCGAGGTCGGCTTGAAGAATACGCAGTACGCGCTGCTTTCCCACATCGTCAAGCTCGGGCCGATTCGTCCGGGCGATTTGGCCAAGCGCATGCAGATGGACGCCTCGACCTTGACCCGCAACCTGCAGCCGATGGCGGCTCAAGGCTGGTTGACGGTCGGTGCAGGTGAAAACGCGCGCAGTCGTCTGGTCGATGCGACCGTTGCGGGTCATGCCATACGTGCCGAAGGTCAGCGTGCCTGGAAAGCAGCCCAACTGGCTCTAAACGAGCGATTAGGCATGGAGCGCGTTTTGGCGCTGCACGACTTGCTCGATTCCTGCATCGCGACCCTTGATCAGGAGTCCAGTGATGCAACAACAGTCTGAGTCGCAAAGTCAGTTGACAGGGAACTTGTTGCTGCTGTTGGCGGGTCTGGCTGCGCTGGGGTCACTTGCAACCAACATCATCCTGCCCGCATTCCCGGAGATGGCGAGAGAGCTGCACACCACAGTCAAAGACCTGAGTGCAACACTTGCCAGCTTCTTTGTCGCCTTTGCCATGGGTCAACTTTTCGTTGGTCCATTGTCTGACCGCTTTGGGCGCAAGTGGTTGGTGATGAGCGGGCTGATGGTTTTTGTCGCAGGCAGCGCCATGTGTGCATTGGCAGGCAGCCTGTCGCAACTCGTTGTCGGCCGCATCGTGCAAGCGCTGGGCGTGTGCGCCACCTCGGTGTTGTCGCGCGCCATTGCGCGCGACCTGTTCGAGGGTGAAGCGCTGGCCCGAGCACTTTCCTTAATCATGGTGGCCATGGCCGCAGCGCCCGGGTTTTCTCCTTTGCTGGGTGGCGCACTGAATAGCGTACTGGGCTGGCGATCCACGTTCGGTGTGGTCGCGCTGCTGGCGGTACTGCTGGGCATGCGCTACTGGAGCCAACTTGGGGAAACGCATGGCGCCGATAAGCGCGCAGCACTCTCAATGACCGCCATCTTGAAAACCTATGGCGAATTGCTGCGGGATCGCCGCTTCATTGCACCGGCGCTGTCGGTCAGCCTGGTCATCGGCTCGCTGTACATGTTCTTTGCCATGGCACCGGCGATCCTGATGGCGGGCTTTGGTTTTGCGCCGCTAGGGCTGTCGTTGTTCTTCGCCTCTACCGTCTTTGTGGTGTTCGGTGCGGGCATTCTGGCACCTAAGCTGGCACGCCGATGGGGGCAGATTCGGGCGGCGCGTGCGGGCATCCTGATTGCGCTGGCTGGAAGCCTGGCCCTGCTGTTCGGCTGGGAAGATGTCTACTACTTCTCTTTTGCGATCACGGTGTTTCTGCTGGGCATGGGTCTCATCAACCCGCTGGGCACCGCCATCACCTTGCAACCCTTTGGGCAAAAGGCTGGGGCAGCATCCGCCCTGCTTGGTTTCTTGCAAATGGGCTGCGCGGCCGTCGCCATTGGTATCGCAGCCTCACTTTCGGTTCCGGTGTATGCGGCGTTCTGCATCGTACTGGCAACAAACCTGGGCTTGTCGCTTCTGGCATTTCTCTTCTGTTGCACGCCTCAATAGATTTTGATATGATACGCGTCATGCGAAAGAATGACGCCCAATCCAGAAGCTCCACCAAAGAAGCCTCCCACGAGCGCATCGTTGGTGCAGCTGCGCGTGCGATACGCCGTAGTGGCTATAACGGTACCGGCGTCGCCGACATCATGAAAGAAGCGGGTCTGACGCATGGCGCCTTTTATGCCCATTTTGAGTCCCGCGAAGCCATGCTGGCAGAGGCGGCGGACCGTGCAGGTGCTGAATCCAACTCCCTGGCTGCGAGCGTCATTGCTGCTGTGCCAGCAGATCAGGCGCTACAGGCTCTCATGCAGGTCTACCTCTCCAAGGAGCATCTTGAGAGCATCGAGACAGGCTGTCCAATTTCAGCCCTCGGTTCTGAAATGCCACGCCAATCGCCAGAGGTGCGACTTGCAGCCACCCGCCGCATCAAAGAGATGATTGATCTGGTTGCCCGTCAGTTACCGGATTGGGGACAACCCAGCGCACATGAGCGCGCGCTGGTGACCGTAGCCACGATGGTTGGCACTTTGATTCTGGCCCGCGCCGTGAATGACCCCACGCTGTCTGACGCACTGTGCAATGCCAGCTTGAAGAGCCTGGCTCTGCCTGCGACCACGCCCACCGACTGACTTTTTTTTGCCAAAATATATGATAGGCATCATACGAATGTCACCGATAACACCAGCCATTGGGTTGCGCGCCCAGCATATTTAAGAAAAGGAAAAACCATGAAGGCATTCACCGTTGATCGTTATGGAAAAAAGAGCACGCTGACCTTGGCCGACGTTCCCATGCCGGAGCTGCGCGATGACGAGGTCCTGGTCGAGGTGCATGCCGCGGGTGTGAATCTGCTGGACGCCAAACTCCGCAACGGAGAGTTCAAACTCATACTCCCTTACCGCACACCTTTTGTTCTGGGGCACGACGTAGCCGGAGTGGTCGTCGAGGTGGGGCGCAACGTGCGGCAGTTCAAGGCCGGTGACGAGGTCTATTCCAGGCCGGATGATTTTCGGATCGGAACGTTCGCAGAATTTGTCCCTGTCAAGGAAACGTCCCTGGCGCTCAAACCCAAGAATCTCACCATGGAAGAGGCCGCATCCCTTCCGCTGGTCGCTTTGACGGCTTGGCAGGCACTGGTCGAGAAAGCCCGGCTGAAGCGGGGGCAGAAGATCTTCATTCAGGCCGGCTCTGGTGGCGTGGGTACGTTTGCCATCCAGTTGGCCAAACATCTGGGCGCAACCGTTGCCACCACCACGGGCACAGGGAATGTGGCGTGGGTGAAAAGTCTGGGGGCGGATGTTGTCATTGATTACAAAAAAGACGAGTTTGAAAAAGTGCTGAGCGGCTACGACGTCGTTCTGAACAGCCAGGATGGCAAGACACTGGAGAAATCTTTGAATGTGCTCCAACCCGGTGGACAACTCATCTCCATCTCCGGCCCACCAGACCCCGCGTTTGCAGAAGAAATCAAGGCCCCATGGTTCGTGAAGCAAGTTTTGCGCGCACTGAGCTTTGACACCCGCAGAAAAGCCAAGCACCTCAACGTGGACTATTCCTTCCTGTTCATGAAAGCCAGCGGAAGTCAGTTGCGACAAATCACACCGTTGATTGAGTCGGGTGCCATACGCCCGGTTGTCGATAAGGTCTTCCCCTTTGAGGCTACCAACGAGGCCTTGGCTTACGTCGAAAGCGGACGTGCCAAAGGCAAGGTCGTGATCAAGGTTCGGTAGAGCGTTGCCGATGCATTCCACGCATTGGCACGCCCTCAAGTATGACGACCGTCATGCGAAGTATCCATTTAACCCTCAGGAGTCCCTTATGAAAATCCAAAATTCTGTTAATCCTGCCACCGGCACCAATCGAGGAATCGCGCATGCATTTGCGCGTGTTGCGCGGGGTTCACCATGGCTGCTGCCCTCTTTTCAACGGCGGCAGGGGCAGCAGAAGGGGTGTCCAATCAAACGTCGGTGGATACCTGGAAAAGCGTGGCCACGCAAACCATCACGGCGGGCGATGTCAGCTTCGCGTACCGGGAGTTGGGAAAGCAGAACGGCGGAACACCCGTGGTGTTTCTGATCCATCTGGCCGCCGTGCTGGACAACTGGGACCCCCGGATCATGGACGGCATTGCGGCAAAGCACCATGTGATTGCTTTTGACAACCGTGGCATCAGTGCAGTGGCGGGGGTGACCTTTTACGACATGTTGCGGGGCTTCTTTACGGGCCAGGATGCCAAGCAGTTTCTGTTCTTTACCCGCACCCCCACCGGCATCGAAGCAGGCAAAGCGTTCCTGGAGCGGCTGAAGGAACGATCTGAGAACCGGGACAAGGAAATTTCTGCGAGCGCATTTCTGGCGCAACTGGAGGCGTTGCGCGTATGGGGCCAGAAAGCGCCTGCCGATCTTTCAGTGGTCAAGCAACTTACCGCACCAAGCGTCTTCGGGCGTGATGGGTAACCGATTGCCAATAGAGCCATCTTTCTACCACTCCAATCGAACGGCCGGTGTCTGGCAACGCTGCCAAGAGATCGAACTTCTGCAAAGGGCACTTCGAAGTCCGCCGCGAAGGGCGTCTACCCGGCCGCAGAATTTGTGTGATCGGGCTTCCAGATACCGGACACTCGTGTGCGACTCTTGTAAAGGGCGATCCAGACCTCTGTTCGCTACAAAAATAATAGCTACTCACGCTTATTCGACGTGGGCTGAAGGCCAATTTGGCACATTGATTCTGATTCAATCCCCGTAAGGGGCTACAAAACTCGGCACCGGCGCAAATTCGATGTAACCGCAAACGCCTTGCTGGCCAGCAGGTTGATGGTGGTGGGCGGCATGTTCATCACACACGGTGTGTGGCCAATGTTGGGGAAGCGGGTCAGGCGGCGGGTTTCGCCCCACAGCTGTGCCCGTTAACAAACAGTCCCTCTCGCAGCGCCATCAAGCGACGTTCAATGCCGCTGAAATGTCGGTTGTTCGGGTGGGACGCACCAAGCGTGGGCCAGAGCTTGACGCGGAAGCTTCGTCCAAGAGCGCGACCAGGCCCGTCTTCCACTCTGATGTGACGCCACTGCGCATGTTGTGACAGCGCTTCCACGGTGCGGTACTTGGCCCAGTGTGGTTGAACTGCCTTATCAATTCGCCGCATTGGCATGCATCGTGACTTGAGCACTTGGCGTACCATTTCGCGTTCCCGCAGCACAGAGGCACGCATGCACACCACACTTCCGAACTTCGATACGTTCAAGCCTGAGACCCCAAACCTTGACTCCGTCGTCGCCGAGTACGCAACAATAAACGCCGCGTTTGAAGCAGCAACCGACGCCGCCGGTCGAGTGGCAGCGATTGAGCGCTGGGACGCTTTGCGCATCAGAATAGGCACTTGGCAGAGCGTGGTACACGTTCGCTTCACGCAGGACACCAGAAACGAAGCCTACAAGGCCGCCAAAGACCGTGAGTCGGAGCTTTCGCCCAAATTCCTCGGCCCTGAAACCGAGTTCAAGAAGATGCTCCTCAAGTCGCCGCACCGCGCTGAGCTCGAAACGGCCTTCGGTGCACAAGCGTTTCGCATGTGGGAGAACGATGTGATCACCTTCGATCCCAAGATCGAGGCCGATCTCGTCGCCGAAAGCAAGCTGGCCTCCAAGTACACGTCACTCAAGTCTGCAGCGCAAATCCCCTTCCGTGGTGAGAGCTACAACCTCTCGCGTCTTGCTGCATTCACGATGCACGCTGACCGCGCCACCCGGCAGGCCGCAAGTGAGGCACAGTGGGGATGGTTCGCCTCCAACGCGGCCGAGCTTGACGCGATCTTCGACGAGCTGGTCACGCTGCGCCACGCAATGTCGCAGAAGCTTGGCTTCAAGAACTACGTTGAAATGGCCTACCGCATGCGCCAACGCAACGACTATGACCAGGCGGCCGTCGCCGAATTTCGCGAACAGATTCGCGATGACATCGTACCGCTTGCCTTCGCACTCAAGCAGACGCAAGCCAGGGACCTTGGCATAGACAAGGTGATGTCTTGGGATGAAAAGGTCTGGGACATCCAGGGCAGCCCCCGCCAGAAAGGCGACCACGATTGGATGGTGGCGCGCGCCCAAACGATGTTTGAAGAGCTTGGTAACGACATGGGCGTGTTCTTCGCGCAGATGCGCGAGCGCGGTCTGCTTGACCTCAAGGCCCGTGACGGCAAGGCCGGTGGCGGCTACTGCACCAGCATCACCGAGTGGGGCCTGCCGTTCATTTTTGCAAATTTCAACGGCACCAGTGCCGACGTCACCGTCTTTACCCACGAGATGGGACACGCTTACCAGAACTATTCCTCACGCCAACAGCGTTTGTCCGACTACTACTGGCCGAGCGCCGACGCTGCGGAGGTTCACTCAATGAGTCTGGAGTACTTGACCTGGCCTTGGATGGAGGAGTTTTTCGGCAAAGACGACGCCGACCGTTTCCGTCGCCAGGAGCTGCAAAGCAAACTCGCCTTTTTGCCCTATGGTTCGGCGGTCGATCATTTTCAGCACCTCGTGTATGCAGAGCCAGATGCGACAGCTCAGCGCCGCCGCGAGATGTGGCAGGAGATGGAGCGGACGTACCTCCCTTGGCGCAACTACGGCGGGATGTCGCATGCGAGCCAGGGCGGCATGTGGCAGGCGCAGTCCCACATCTACGGCACTCCCTTTTATTACATTGACTATGTACTTGCCGAGACGTGTGCCATGCAATTTTGGGTGCGCGCCAGCAAGGACCGGGCGGCCGCGATGAAGGACTATGCCGCGCTGTGCCGCCGCGGCGGCGAGGCGCCTTTCCAGTCGCTGGTGCGAGCTGCTGGTCTCGTGTCGCCCTTCGATGACGGATGCCTGACCGATGTCGTCGGTCAGGCCAAGCGCTGGCTTGGTGTGTAGACCGCACATCCCGATGCACAGCGGGCACCATTTCCAGTTAAACCATGGAAGCCAATTGACAAGCCTGTTCTATCGCTCTTTTGGCATCTAGTTCTGCTGCCTCAAAGGCGCCACCGACCAAGATTGGCCGACACCACTCCATGCTACGCCCATGGGCTTTCGCAATAGATGTTGGCAGACGTGCTGCATGTTCAGCAGCCCGCCCTCGTCAAAATGGAAAAACAGGCCAACATGTTTTCAACGCGTCCGCCAAGAATAGTGGCAGGCCACGCAGGCGCTGGTCAAATTGGGCAGGAGCGTCAGCGCGCGGTCGCGCTCACCCGCGCGTGCAGCCTTGGCAAATTCACTCGCGGCTTTGTGGCCATCCATGCCCAGTGCATGCATGTCGGCTGGCATGTGAGGTCCAGGGCGGGCGTCGAAAGGCAAACTGCGATTTTTGCCTTGTGCGCTGACACCTAGCTTTAGCTCCGCGACGTCGCCTGCCTCCTTGATTTTGCCCGTCGCCATGAGGGTCAGGACTTCATTGATCGCGAGCAGGTTGTCCACCATTTCCCGCCGCAGTGATTCTTGCGCGGCCGCAGGCAGCGTTGCACGTTGCCTGGTGTCTTCGGCCAGTGCTGCATGCGATATCAGCAGGCCACTGGCCCAAACAAGGCAAAGGCGGGCCAAGCAGGTTCGATTGACAAAGAGGTGTTTCATAGAGTTCTCCCGTTGAATGATGAATCAAGAATAGTCGCAGTGATCCACGCCTCCAGGCCACCACCGGGGCGGCTAGACAGCGTCACGACCCAGCCATTGGCGTGTGCCAGCTCTCGCACAATCGCCAGACCTAACCCGGAGCCGCCGGTTGCGGGGCTACGCGAGGGGTCCCCCCGATGAAAGGGCTGAAACATGACCTCTATTCTGCTGGGGTCAATGCCGGGTCCCCGATCCAGTATGCCAATGCGCCAGCCCGGGCGCTCAACCGAGCAGACCAGATCGACGCGCGCGCCGGCTGCGTAGCGCTGGGCGTTTTGCAGCAGATTGCCAATGGCGCGGCGTAGCGCATGGCGGGCAATGGCCACCTGGCCCGGCTGGCCCGGCTGGCAATCTACGAATATCACGCTACCGCTTGCAGAAAAGTCAACCGCAATTTCGTTCAAAAAATCGCTCAGTTCGGTGGTCACGGGTACCTCGTGTTCCAGCCCGCGCGCAAGGTCCAGCACATTGGCGATCAACTGGTTCATCTGCTCAATGTCGTGCTCCATGCGGGCGATCAAGGCCGCTGCGGGATCCGTCTTCATGATTTCGAGCGCCAGCCGCATCCGTGCCAGCGGAGTGCGAAGGTCGTGCGACACACCGGCCAACAAAGTGGTGCGCGCCGTAAGCAAATCCTGCACTTGTAGTGCCATGGCGTTGAAGCGCCGGCTCAAAGCTGCCACTTCCCGGGGGCCGGTCTCGGGCAGAAGCGATGGGCCTGTACCTTGCCCGATTCGGGCACTCGCAGCTTCAAGCAGTGCCAAAGGCCGCGTGATGCGACGCGCCAGCCACAGTGCCAGTGCGGCAGCAACCAACAAGCCCGCGACCAGCGCGACCAACAGGGCGACGAGCGGTTGGCTGCCAATACGGGTATTGGAAAGTCCGACCGACAACGCGCCGCTACCCGTTTCAATGGTTGACCAATACCAGGTGCCTTGCGGTGTGGATTCGCTCAGCAAGTGCCGAGTCACACCGGTGCGTCGCGCAAGGGCATCTTCCAAAATGTAAAAGAAAAACGGGTGCCATTCATCTCGACCGACGGCTGCGTTGGCCGGTCTCAGGGCCAGGGAATGGCTGGCCAACAACTCTTCCTCAAACTCAGGACGTGTCAGGGGTGGCAATTCGGCCCAGGTCTGTGCGGAAAGAACCATCAAGCCGGCCAGGTCATCGGCCGAGCGGCGCGCCAGTGGGAGCAGCACGAAGACGACAAACAGGGTCACCACCAGAAGTTCCACCACGACAAATGCCCCGGCCAGCAACCATGTGGTCTGTCGCGCCAAACTGGATGGAGCTTTCAGGGCGGGCCTCCGTGCGGGTTGAACAGATAACCTTCGCCGCGCACTGTTCGAATGTAGGCCGGAGCGGTCGGATCGGCTTCGATCTTGCGCCGTAAACGGGTGACACGGTTGTCAATGCTGCGGTCAAAAGGGTCCCGGTCATAGCCCCGCAGCAGGTCGACCAGCATATCGCGCGACAGCACGCGGTTGGCGTGCACAACAAATGCGGCAAGCAAGTCAAACTCGGCGCTGGTCAGGTGTACTTCGAGTCCGCCACGCATGAGCCGACGGCCAAAAGTGTCCAGTGAAAAGGGGCCAAACTGCCCGTGCCCCGGTGGTGCAGGTGTCTGCGTTGTGACCGGGTTACCGCGTCTCAAAAGGGCCCGAAGGCGAGCAAGCAATTCCCGTGGGCCGAATGGTTTGGCCAGATAGTCGTCTGCCCCAACTTCGAGCCCGACCACCCGGTCCATCTCTTCGCCACGGGCTGACAACATCAAGATGGGCACCGCCGACTGCGTGCGCACCCACCGGGTTAACGACAGGCCGTCTTCACCAGGCAGCATCAAGTCCAGCACGATGGCATCGGGCATGGAGTGGGCCATCGCAGTTCGCATGGAAACACCGTCGCTGGCGGTGATGACCTCAAACCCATTGCCACCGAGATAGGTGCTGAGCAGGTCGCGCAAATCAGGGTCATCGTCGACAACAAGAATGCGTGGGAAAGACGGTGTGCTCATGATGAGCGTTCAGTTTACGGCACGGGTCGGAATGTTCATCGGCCATGACACACAGCGACACCCTTGGCGACAAACGGATACACATGGAGCCGATTGCGACATGACGCCGCGACATGGGCCTCGCACCATACAAACACCCACCCCCAAGTCACCATGAACAAGCATATTTCACTCCCAGCCTGGTTTTTGCTGATGGCGAGCGTATCGGCCGTTGCGCAGCCTGTACCAATGGCGCCGATCCAAACGCCGTCGGCGCCCACTGGTACAGGCCCTCTTTCAACGCCCAAAGCCGTCGAACAGGAGGCGGCGATTGTTAAGCGTTTGCCCTACGGGGCAGGGTTTGAGAGCCGCCAGCAAGTCCGGGTGCACGGTGGTGGCGCGCGCGGTGGTATGGGCCACAAGCGTTAACCGGTTTCTTTCGCGTTTTTAAGGACATTCATCATGAAAAAATATGGTCTCGCTCCCACAGTAGCTTTACTCGCAGCTTTGACTTTGAACGCGTGCGGGGGCGGCGGTAGCTCCGGCCAGGGGGGCAATGGACCCGACATGGGGCAACCGCTTGTCGTAGATGCCAATGGTGCCTCCGGCTTTGACCGTGTTTTGCTGGGCAGCACGCTGACGGCATTGCCAGTGGAAGCCCTCTCCGCTGCCGAAATGGCCACGTTGGTTTTTATGCGTGAAGAGGAGAAGCTGGCGCACGATGTGTATGCACAGTTGGACGCCCGCTGGGGTGCCAATGTCCGGGTATTTGGCAATATTGCGAACAGCGAGGCAACCCATACCGAGGCTGTGCGCCAATTGCTGGTGCGTTACGGCCTGCCTGATCCCGCATCGACCCTGGCGACAGGCGTTTTCCAGAATACCTCCCTGCAGTTGCTTTACACCCAATTAGTTGCAAGTGGCACGCTATCACTGACAGAGGCGCTCAGGGCGGGCGCCGTGATTGAGGAGATTGACATGATGGACATCAACACGGCGCTACTAGCGGTAGACAATCAGGACATTCGGCTGGTGTATGAGAGTTTGCTCAAAGGTTCCCGCAATCATTTGCGATCGTTTGTGGCAACTCTCCTTAACCAGGGCGTAACCTATGTTCCACAATACATGAATGTGGTGGACTACAGTGCGATTGTTGCGACCGCAATAGAGCGCTGATGGTGTGGTGCCATCCGTCGGCCATCCCGCACAAGACTCGACCCCCCGATGGTCGCGATGAAAAAGCAATGCCATACGCTACAAATATATGAGCTGTCTACGCATATTCCACGGGGGCTAGCGGCCTATTCGGCACGCAGTCTCCCGACTGCTACACCCCCTAGGGATGAACGCCAGTCTCCAACCGAAAACAACTTACTCATCCCCCCTCGGTGGCGCATCCCGCACCTGGCACAGCAGGTCCTGCGCATGCAGCTCGTTTTCTGCAAACATCAATTTGATCTTTCCAGGCGTCCCACCGCTCTGCGCGGCGCGCAGGGTCTTGGCCTGTGCCGAGGCTTCTGTGAAGGCGTCAAAGGTGGCCAGCTTTTCGAGCTGCGCAAAGGGTTTCACCCGGTAGATGTAATAAGGCATGGCGCCGTCCTTCGGTGTTGGAGAATAGTTTCTAGACGTAGAACTTGGAGGCGCGGCGGCGGCCGGGCAACGCCTTCTGGATGATGACGCCACGCACGGCCGCCAGGTCGGCCAGGGGCACATCGGCAAACTCCGGGCTCAGCGGGTGCAAGACCCAGCCGGCGTTGGCCCGCAGCAATTGCCGGAACGTCCACTCGTCGTTGTGCCAGGCCAGCACGTAGGCGCCATCCTTGGCCAGGCCCTCGGGCTCGATGATGATGATTTCGCCCTCCAAAAACTCGGGCGCCATGCTGTGGCCCATCACCATCAGCGCAAAGGACTCGCCGCCCCCGCACTCTGGTATTGACAAGTCGTTGGATTGCATGGAGCTACAGAATTTCGGCGAATATTTGCGCCTGGGCCACGCCAGCACTGCGCAGCTCGTCGCGCAGGGTGACGACAAATTCGGGCGGGCCGGCCAGGTAAAAATCGCAATCCAGTTCAAACAGATCGGCGCGCATGGCCTGCGCAATCTGCTGCGCACCGACCACCGTGTCGGCGTGGGTCACCAGTTCGTACTCGAACTGGTCCAGCGCCTCGGACCAGGCTCGACACTGGTTGTTGGCAAAGTGGCCGTCGCTCTGGGTCGCCAGCCAGAACAGCGAGAGTGAGGGCGCTGCGTCGAGCGACAGGGCATGCTCAATCAGGCTCTTGATGGGTGCAAAGCCGTTGTCGCAGGCGGCAAACACCAGGGGGCGGTGCCCATCGGCCAGCACAAACTCGCCAGTTGGGCCCAGCACCGTGATGGCCTCACCTGGCTTGATGTCGTCTGCGAACAGATGCAGCGCCAGCGCATCGGCCGGGTCCCGGGCAATATAAAAAAGCAGGTTGCGGTCGTCACACGGGCAACTGGCCACCGGGTAGGTGGTGTGCACGTCGCCCTGCCCTGGCATGGTCCAGCCCAGCCGGACCGACTGCCCCGCCAGGAAACGCAGGCGGTGGGTACGGGGGGTTTGCAGGTGCAGCATGCGGGTATTGGCCGCCAGGGTGGTGACAGCACGCACATGGGTCACGATCTGCTGCTCGGGAATGTCTTCTGGGCCGGACGCCTCCAGCAGCTCCAGCGTGAGTTCGCTGCTGGCGGCGGTGTTGCAGCACATCAGCGTGTAGCCCTGGGCTTTTTCCGTTTCCGACAGCTGGTAGTCGGAGTGCTGGGTTTGCGCCACTTCGCCCGCAATCACGCGCACCTTGCACATGCCACAGCTGCCGTTGCCACAACCGTAGTTCAGGCGCAGCCCGGAGTGCAGGCCCGACTGCAGCAGGTTGGCATGGCCCTCCACCAAAAACTGGTGGCCGCTGGGGCGCACCGTAACCTGTGCCGTCCTGATTTTTAGCATGTCGTCCAGCACCTCCAGCAAATCGACCGACTCCGTGGCCAGCGCCTGCGCCAGACCCTGGGTGACCTGTTGCTCCATGTCCCGCCACGCGCTGTCGCCCGGGTGCTCCAGCACGCCTGCGCGGGCCCGCTTTTGCAGCGCGATGACCAGCCCGTGGTAACGCTGCAGGTGCCTTCGCACGTCAGCCAGCTCCTGGGTCTGCGCAAACAGGCGTTGTGCCAGCACTTCCTGGCTGGGCAGCATGCGCTCGCGCACCCGTTTGCCAAAGGCTTCGTCACGGATTTGCGCCACGCGCTCCAACAGGCCGGACTCCTCCAGCTGCGCTTGCGGGTACAGCTTGAGCAAGGCGTCAACGCCCAGCAGGCCGTCGTTCAGCGCCAGCGCTCCCTCGCGCACCTGCTGCTGCAACACCCCGCGCGCCACACCCAACAACTGGGCGGCACGCCAAACGGTCAACTGGTGTGTCATAAGGCAATTGCTATCGTTTTAATAGCTTCTACGCATATTTCACGAGGGCTAGAGGCCAATTCTTTATATGAATTTCCAGCGATACGGTCCAGATAACGGGCCCGGTACAGCAGCCGTGGCTGCAGCGGATCATCAACAAAACCCGCGCGGTCGTGCAGCACGTTGTTGCACACCAGGCCCATGCCAGGCTGCAGCGTCAGGCGAAACACGGGGCTGTCGTCACTGGCCAGCATCTGCTCCAGGAAGGCGACTGCCGCACGGGTGGGCGCATCGTCCTTCCACACAATGCTGCGCGTGCGGGCGGTGTAGCGCATGTGCAGCGCACCGCTGGCCGCGTCCACCGAGAACACGGGGCCGGTCTGCTCGGCGCGGGCTACGCCGTCTTCATCGGTTCGCTCGGGGATGGTCATGGCGTCGGGCTGCATCAGCGCACGCACCCAGTCGGGGTTGGCTTCGCGCAGGGCGATGTAGGCCATCTCGTGGTCCATCACCGCGCTCTCGCCACCGGTCTGGGCCCGGCGCACGCAATGCAGCACCATGGCCAGTATCTGGCGCGTCTGCGGATGGTAGTAGCCGTCGGTATGCCACTTGATGGGGCGGTTGGTGTAGGGGATGAAGGCCGGGCGCTCACTGGGTTGAGCCGCCACTGCAATCGGCGAAATGCCGTCGTCATCCGCCAGCCAATTGCCGTCCAGCCGGTGCAAGCCCACTGCGCGCCGCCAGCAGGCGCGGGAATGGCCTTGTCTTCTGCCACCACCGGGCTGCGGTAGATGGCCATATTGGCGGTCGCACACAGGGCCAGCAAGCGGTCCCGCTCGGCCTGGCTCAGGGCGCGCGGATCTGCCACATCCACGATCAGGTCCTCAGCCCGCCGGGGCTGGCTGGCACGCTTGGTGTCGCGCCAATGCTGGTAGGCGGCGTGGTTGTCCAGATCAAACGGGTGCTTGTCCATGGTGGTGCTTTCAGTCTCCGGTCGCGCCCGCACGGGCAGCGCGCCGTGGGCGTGGCTCCGTGGACAGCACGCCGTTCATTGAGCTCTGGAGGATTTCCAGAGCCTCGGGTACTTCGGTGGCCATCATCTGGTCGATGACCCAGCGCTGGTCCTTCTGCGGCATCAGCATCTCGACGCGGTGCCCCAGGTAGCGCACAAACGCAAAGTCTGGCCCCTTGGCGTCAAAACCAAAGTCGGCGTAATGGTCCGACAGTTCATTGAACAGGTCGATAAAGCGCTCAAAGTGGCTGGGCTGGCCGTCAAGAGGTGCGCCCAGCAACGTGTCCTCGTTCTCCTGCAGAATCTCGGCCACCCGGCGCACCAGCGCGGTCACAAATTCGGCGCGTCCCTCTGGCCCCATGCGCGCATACGCCATGCGGTCCAGCACCTGGGTCAGGAACACCAACACCTCCCGCGTGAACGCAAAGTATTGCGGCCCGACTTCAATGCTGAAATCCGCCGAGCGCATTTGCTTGAGCATGTTCTGCGCCACGCGCCAGGCGATGAACGCCATGGCGCTGGCCGTCTGCTGCGGGGTCTTGGCCGTGCCAGTCTGGAACCACTGGCTCTTGATGCGCATCTTGGCCATGTCAGACCGAGCAACGGGAGGGAGTGCATCTCCGCCGGGCCGCCCCAAGGAGATGCAGCCCCCTCGGGGGGCAGCGCAGTACACGCAGTGACAAGCGTGGGGGCGTCATCAGTACCCGCCCTTGCCCAATGGCTGCGGCAAGCCCGCCACCTTGGGCCCCTGCTTGGCCGGGCCAATGGGGAACAGGTCGTACAGGTATTTGCTGTCGACCTCGGGGCGAATTTCGGCCATCCCCTTGAGCATGGCGCGAAAGTTGGGCGTGGCACCCTCTTCGCGGTACTGCTCGCGCAGGTAGTTGACCACCTCCCAGTGGGCATCGGTCAACACGATGTTCTCGGCGGCGGCAATCACGCGCACTGCCTCGTCATCAAATACCGCCTCCAACAGGTAGCCCTGATCGTCGGCTTCCAGTTCCACGCCGTTGACGCTGTACATCATCGCTTTTGCTCCATTATTTTCAGTTGTGAAAGAAATCAAACCCCCACCGCCGCGGCCGACTTGTGGGGCACAAACAGCCCGCAGCCCAGCAGCCGGTGTGGCCCCAGCCCGTGCTGCTGCAGGCGCAGCGACTGCTCGGGAGCCAGCCCATGCAGCATCATGCTGAAGGTGGTCATTTCCCGCCCATCGACCCGCATGCTTTGGCGCTTGCCACAGACCCGCTCACCGGCAATGGCCAAGGCAGCCAGTTCGGCTTCCATGGCTTGCATAAATGCCGATTCGTCAACACTGCTGGCAGCAACCCGGTAGGCATACAGCGTGGCGAGCGGCTGCAGCGCACGCAGGTGCACAGCACCCAGGCACAGGGCGTGGCCGGCCACGTCCAACCGCACACCGACCAAGGCCTTCAGTTCGTCCAACCGGTTAGCCTGGACCCGCAAGATCAATCGCGTGCGTTGTGACAGAAGCGCCAGGCTCTCGGGACCAGACACCAACTTCAATGGGTGAATGCCCGCTCCCACGTCTTCATGCAACCACGGCAGTTGCCCGGCCAGCGCGTGCAGCAGCGCCTGCGCATGGTCACGCGGCAAGGCTTTGCCCTCCAGCGGAAAAACCGCTTCCACTACCGATTCCTGGCTGGCAACGGGCAGGGTCACTCGGTCTCCTGGGTCTGCGCCCAGCGCAACAGGGCTTCGCCCCATAGCCGCGCCGAACCGGGGTCAATCTCAAACACCGTGAAACGGCTCTTTTCGCGTATGCGCGTACGCAGCAAGCTCATGCCTCCCGCTTCGTAGTCCAGTTGTTGCAATTCAATGACCTGCCCGCCCAGCGGAATGGTCAGTTTTTCAAGGGGGGTGACGATGGCCATGGCGGATATTGGTTGGTACCGCTATTGGGCGCAATGGCCCGCGCGCCGTCTATCACCGGGACGGGTGGGCTCGTATAGCCCAAATGGGTAGCACCCAATACTCAACGAGGGTGATAGCGACAGCGCCTTTCGACCCGTACGATTCAACCCAGAAACAGCACCTACGACCGATCGCTGCGCTCGGCAAAAAGCGCGCTGACAGGAGACACACGATGAGCAAGAAACAACACGACACCCCCATGCTCGACCAGCTAGAGGCCGGTCCGTGGCCCAGCTTTGTCACCGGCCTGAAGCGCCTGGCCAAGGACAGCGACTACATGACCGACCTGATGGGTCAGTTGGAGCACTCCTACAAAACCCGCAAAGGCTATTGGAAGGGCGGCACGGTCGGGGTGTTCGGCTACGGCGGCGGTGTGATCCCCCGTTTCTCCGAAGTGGCCGAGATGTTCCCGGCGTCCAAGGAATTCCACACCCTGCGCATCCAGCCCCCGGCCGGCATGCACTACAACACCGATGTGCTGCGCAAAATGTGCGACATCTGGGAAAAGCATGGCTCGGGCCTGATTGCCTTCCACGGCCAGTCCGGCGACATCATGTTCCAGGGCGCCAGCACCGCCAATGTGCAGGGTGCGTTTGACGAACTCAACGAACTCGGCTTTGACCTGGGTGGCGCAGGGCCCGCCGTGCGCACCAGCATGTCCTGCGTCGGCGCGGCGCGTTGCGAGCAGTCCTGCTTTGACGAGGCACGCGCACACCGCCAGGTGGTCAATACCTTCCTGGACGACATGCACCGCCCGGCCCTGCCGTACAAGTTCAAGTTCAAGTTCTCGGGCTGCCCCAACGACTGCATGAACTCCATCCAGCGCGCCGACATGGCCGTCATCGGCACCTGGCGCGACAACATGCGCACCGACGAGCCGCTGGCACGCAAGTGGTTCGCCAAGCATGGCATGACCGAGCTGGTCAACGACGTGGTCAGCCGCTGCCCCACCAAGGCCATCATGCTGAAGGAGACCAAGGACGTTTCCAAGGGCGCAAAGATCACCAGCGTGGCCATCAACGACACCCAGTCGCTGGAAATTGACAACAGCAACTGCGTGCGCTGCATGCATTGCATCAACGTCATGACCGGCGCCCTGGCCACCGGAACCGACAAGGGCGTCACCGTGCTGATGGGTGGCAAGCGCACGCTCAAGATCGGCGACCTGATGGGCACCGTGGTCACGCCCTTCATGCCCATGAAGACCGACGAGGACTACCAGGCACTGGTGGAACTGGCACAGAAATCCATCGACTTCTTCGCCGAAAACGCGCTGGAGCATGAACGCACCGGCGAAATGATCGAACGCATCGGACTGATCAATTTCCTCGAAGGCATTGGCCTGGAAATAGACCCCAATATGGTGTCCACGCCACGCACCAACCCCTACGTGCGTACCGATGGCTGGGACGATGAAGTGGCCAAGATCAACGCGAAAAAAGCGGCAGCCTGCCCCGCCGGCCCCCCCCCCGCCCCCCCGGGCGGGCCAGCTCTGTCCTCAACTGATTAAAGAACACAGGAAGATAACATGGCAACCATGCGCACCCCCATCGAAAGCGGCGTACCGGACAACAAGCAGTTCCTGCATCCGCTGATGCACAAGAACTATGGCAACTGGAAGTACCACGACCGGCCACGCCCCGGCGTGCTGCACCACGTCTCGCACTCCGGCGATGAAATCTGGACCGTGCGCGCTGGCACGCAGCGGCAAATGGACCTGTACACCATTCGCAAGCTGTGTGACATTGCCGACACCTACGCCGATGGCCATGTGCGCTTCACGATCCGCTCCAACATCGAATACATGGTGTCGGACCAGGCCAAGGTCGCACCGCTGATTGAATCGCTGACCAGCAACGGCTTTCCGGTGGGTGGCACCGGTAACTCGGTGTCGGCCATTGCCCACACCCAGGGCTGGCTGCACTGCGACATTCCCGGCACCGACGCCTCGGGCGCGGTCAAGGCCCTGATGGACGACCTGCACGCCGAGTTCATCCAGGAAGACATGCCCAACCGGGTTCACCTGTCCACATCCTGCTGCGAAATCAATTGCGGTGGCCAGGCCGACATTGCCATCATCATCCAGCACACCAAGCCGCCCAAGATCAACCATGATCTGGTGGCCAATATGTGCGAGCGCCCCACCGTGGTCGCGCGTTGCCCGGTGGCCGCCATCCGTCCCGCCATGGTCAACGGCAAGCCTTCCCTGGAAATTGACGAAACCAAATGCATGTGCTGCGGCGCCTGCTACCCACCCTGCCCCCCCATGCAGATCAATGACCCCGAGCACAGCAAGCTGGCAATCTGGGTCGGCGGCAAGAACTCCAATGCCCGTGGCAAGCCGACCTTCATGAAGATGGTGGCCTCCGGCTTGCCCAACAACCCGCCACGCTGGCCCGAAGTGTCGGCCATGGTCAAGAAGATTCTGTACACCTACAAGGAAGACGCGCGCTCCTGGGAGCGGGTGGCCGACTGGATCGAGCGCATCGGCTGGCCCGCATTCTTCGAGAAGTGCGACCTGCCCTTCACCAAGTACCTGATTGACGACTGGCGCGGTTCGCGCTCCAGCCTGAACGCGTCCACCCATATCCGCTTCTGAGAAAAATATGAAATTCGGATTACTTGTCAGCGAAGGGCCCTACACGCACCAGGCGTCGGACAGCGCCTACCAGTTCGTGGTGGCCGCTTTGGCCAAGGGCCACGAGATACAGCGCGTGTTTTTCTACCACGACGGCGTCAACAACGCGACCCGCCTCACCGAGCCGCCGCAGGACGACCGCCATGTGGTGAACCGCTGGTCGGCACTGGCGGCAGAGCACAAGGTGGACCTGGTGGTCTGCGTGGCGGCCGCCTTGCGACGCGGCATCAAGGACGAAGTGCTGGCACCCGGTTTTCGTATTTCGGGCCTGGGCCAGTTGGTGGACAGCGGGATCAAGGCAGACCGCCTGATCACGTTTGGCGATTGATAGCCCCTAAGAGACACACCCAATGAGCGAACAACAAGCAGCACCCGCCAGCGGCCCCAAAGTGAAGAAATTCATGTTTGTGAACCGCAAGGCGCCCTACGGAACCATTTACGCGCTGGAAAGCCTGGAAGTGGTTTTGATCACCGCCACCTTCGACCAGGATGTGAGCCTGGTCTTTATCGACGACGGCGTCTATGAACTGGTCAAGGGCCAGCAGACCAAGGGCATTGGCATCAAGAATTTTTCCCCCAGCTACCGCGCACTGGATGGCTACGACGTGGAAAAACTCTATGTGGACCAGGCCTCTCTGGCACAGCGCGGCTTGACCGAAAAAGACCTGCTGGTCCCTGTGGAAGTGCTGGACGCGCAGCAAATGGGCCAATTGATGGCGCAACAGGACGTGATCCTGAGTTTTTGAGAACAAGGACAAATCCCCATGTTGCACATCGTCAATAAATCACCCTTTCAGACCAGCACGCTGGACACCTGCCTGCGCATGGCCCAGCCGGGCAACGCACTGCTGCTCATCGAAGATGGCATCTACGCCGCCACCGTGGGCAGCGCGACCGAGGAGCGCATCCGCGCCAGCTGCGCCACGCTCAAGGTCTATGCCTTGCAACCCGACATGGACGCCCGTGGCGTAACGGCAAAGTTGATCGACGGCGTAATGCTGGTTGACTACGCCGGCTTTGTGGATCTGACCGTAGAACACAGCACATCCCACTCGTGGCTGTGACCCAAATTACCAAATTTACTGGAGAAAAAAATGAGCTTTGAAATCAACGGCACGACCTACGAAACCGACGAAGAGGGCTACTTGCTCAATCTAGCTGAATGGACCCCTGAGGCCGCCGTTTACCTTGCAGAAGAAGAGAAAGTTCCGCTGAGCGACAACCACTGGGAAGTCATCAACTTCCTGCGCGAGTACTACAACGAGTACCAGATCGCCCCCGCCGTGCGGGTGCTGACCAAGGCCATCGGCAAACAATTCGGCGAGGAAAAGGGCAACAGCAAGTACCTGTACGACCTGTTCCCCTATGGCCCTGCCAAACAGGCCTGCAAGATCGCGGGCCTGCCCAAGCCCACCGGTTGCATCTAAGCCGCATTGCCAGGTCTGACGATGTCGCTGCTGACCATTCTCTATTCGGCATTGTTCTACCTGGCCACGGGCGTGTTCGTCATTGGCCTGGGCCTGAAGATTCGCAGCTACGCCAAAACACCAGCGCCGCTCAAAATACCCACCACCCCGGCACCCACCACCATGGGCGGTGTGCGCTGGCGCATGGCGCGTGAGGTGGTGTTTTTCGAAAGCCTGTTCAAGTCCAGCAAATGGACCTGGATTTTTGGCTGGACGTTTCACATGGCGCTGTTGTTGGTGGTGTTGCGCCACTTGCGCTACTTTCAGGAGCCGGTGTGGCTGCCCGTGGTGCTGGTGCAGCCCTTTGGTACCTACGCCGGTTTTGCCATGGTTGCCGGTCTGGGCGGCTTGTGGGCGCGGCGCTGGCTGGTGGACCGGGTGCGCTATATCTCCACCCCGTCAGACCATTTGATGCTGGCATTGCTGCTGGCCATTGGAATCACCGGTCTGGGCATGCGCTTCGTGGCCCACACCGATATCGTCGCGGTGAAGATGTTTGTGCTGGGGCTGATGCGACTCAACTGGCAGAGCCTGCCGGCCGACCCGGTGCTGCTGGTGCATCTGGCCTTTGTGGCCGTGCTCATGCTCATTTTCCCCATCAGCAAGTTGTTGCACGCTCCCGGCCTGTTCTTCAGCCCCACCCGCAACCAGGCTGACAACGCCCGTGAAGTGCGCCATGTATCCGCCTGGGCGGCCGCATTGGACAAGCGTCCCTGAGAACCGACACACCCACTATGGCCACCGCAGCGTTCGAAACCCCCAAGCTCAAGAGCTATCCCGTCATCCCACTGGTGCAAGTGGGGAGCATGTCCCACCTCAAGCCTTTTGTGGCGTCCGCGCCCATCCAGAAGGCGCTGGGCTTTCCGGAGACCCTGGTCGAAGACTGGCAGGCCAAGGCCATTGCCAAGATGGGTGAGTTGCTGGGCAAATACCGCTCGCTCCAGGTCTATATGGACGCCTGCGTGCACTGTGGCGCCTGCTCAGACAAATGCCACTACTTCTTGGGCACCGGTGACCCCAAAAACATGCCGGTGGCGCGCCAGGACCTGATGCGCAAGGTCTACCGGCGCTACTTCACGTTTGCCGGCAAGTACTTCCCCAAGCTGGTGGGCGCAGTGGATCTGACCCGAGAGGTGCTGGACGAGTGGTACAGCTACTTCAACCAGTGCTCCGAATGCCGCCGCTGCTCGGTCTTCTGCCCCTACGGCATTGACACGGCCGAAGTCACCATGGCGGCCCGCGAGATCATGGACTCCATCGGCATGGGGCAAAAATACTCGAACGAAATCATCGGCAAGGTGCACCGCATCGGCAACAACCTGGGCATTCCCGGGCCGGCGTTGGAAAACACGCTGGAAGGCCTGGAGGAAGACACCAAGGACGAGACCGGCCTGGACATCAAGTTCCCGCTCGACGTCAAGGGTGCCGAGGTCCTGCTGATCACCCCGTCGGCCGACTTCTTCTCGGAACCGCACGTGGAAAGCCTGATCGGCTATGCCAAGGTGTTCCACGCAGCCGGCATCAGCTGGACGCTGAGTTCGCACGCCTCTGAGGCCGGCAATTTCGGCATGTTCATTGGCAACTACGAGCAGATGCGCAACATCTCCATGCGGGTGCGAGAAGCCGCGCTGGAGCTGGGTGTCAAACGCATCGTGGTGGGTGAATGCGGTCACGCCTGGCGTGTGGCCTATAGCTTCTGGAACACCCTGATCGGCCCTTTTGACTACCTGGACCCGCGCTACCCGGTGCCCCAGCACATCTGCGAAGTCACCGACGATCTGATCCAGCGCGGCGCCCTGCAATTTGACAAAGAGGCCAACGACAGCCGCATCATCACCTTCCACGATTCCTGCAACGTGGCACGCGCCTCGCGCATGGGCAATATGCCGGGCGGCCAGTTTGTGATTCCGCGGCGCATCATCACCTCGGTGGCCAACAACTTCCATGACATGGCACCGCAAACTATCCACGAGAGCACGTTTTGCTGCGGCGGTGGCGGCGGCCTGTTGACCGACGACCTGATGGAGCTGCGCGTCAAGGGCGCCCTGCCCCGCATGGAAGCCCTGAAATACGTGGTGGACGACCACGGCGTGAATTTCATGGCCACGATCTGCGCCATCTGCAAAGCCCAGTTCACCAAGGTACTGCCCTACTACGGTTTCAACATGGGCATGGTGGGCGGCGTCCACCAGTTGGTCAGCAAGGCGATTCGCCTGGGCGACAAATAGCCCCGCCCATCCTGCTCAGGCAACACAACAAATACCAGGAGACTCAACTATGTCCGCCCCCAACGAAGCCGTCACCGTCAAACCCCTGACCTTTCGCCGTTACAAGGACGGTGACAGCAAGGTCAAGTCCTTTCAGAAAGATATTTTTGATGCCGGGCACTCGCACAAGTGCCCCACCTACATCCAAAGCACACCGCCGTGCCAGGGCAGTTGCCCGGCCGGCGAGGACATTCGTGGCTACCTCAACATCGTGCGTGGCATCGAGAAGCCACCCACCGGAATGGTGTGGCAGGAGTACGCCTTTCGCCGCCTGACCGAGGCCAATCCGTTTCCATCGGTCATGGGCCGCGTGTGCCCGGCGCCGTGTGAATCGGGCTGCAACCGCAACCAGGTGGAAGACTTTGTCGGCATCAACTCGGTCGAGCACTTCCTGGGCGACTATGCGATTGCAAAAGGCCTGGCCTACAACAAGCCCGCTACCGCCTCCGGCAAGACCGTGGCAGTCATCGGTGGCGGCCCTGCCGGGTTGTCCGCGGCCTACCAGTTGGCACTCAAGGGACACGCTGTCACGCTGTTTGACGAGCGTGCAGAACTCGGCGGCATGATGCGCTACGGCATCCCCGGATTCCGCACCCCACGCGATGTGCTGGACGCTGAAATTCAGCGCATCCTGGATTTGGGCATCACCACCCGCATGAACTGCCGCATTGGCACCGACATCACCATGTCGCAGATTCGCGAAGAGTTTGATGCCGTATTCCTGGGACTGGGCGCGCAAGCTGGCCGTGCTTTGCCAGTCGAAGGTGCCGACGCACCTAACTGCGTGACCGCCACATCCTTCCTCAAGGCCTTCAATGACGGACGCCTGCGCCATGTCGGCAAGCGCGTGGTGGTGGTGGGCGGTGGCGATACCTCGATTGACGTGGCAACCGTGGCGCGGCGCTTGGGTCACATCGACAAGATCAACGAGTCGGACCGCCCGGAACACGCCATTGCCGGCCGTGTGGCGCACGATGTCGCGGAAGCTTCGGCTCGCCACGGCGCCGAGGTCACGCTGACCACGATCTTTGCCATCGACAAGATGCAGGCGACCAAGCACGAGGTAGAGCATGCCCTCTCGGAAGGCATCACCATCCTGGGTGGCATGGCACCTGTTTGTGTGGTGCGCGGACCCGACGGCCGTGCCACGGCTCTGCGGATCGTCCGCTGCGAAGCCAAGATCGTGGGTGGACGCCTGGACATCAAGAACATTGAGGGCACCGAACAAGACATCCCCGCGGATCTGATCGTCTCCGCCATCGGGCAGGCGGTGGATTTCACCGGCCTGGAAGAGTTCAACAATGGCAAGGGCGCCATCAACAGCGACAAGAACTACCAGGTGCAGGGGCAACAGGGCTTCTTTGTGGGCGGCGACGTGGTGCGCCCGCATCTGCTGACGACGGCAATAGGTCACGGCGCGATTGCGGCAGACGGCATTGACCGCTTCCTGCAGAACGAAGCACTGGAAAAGCGCCCAAAAATCGACGTGCATGCCTTCGACCTGAAGCGCAAGATGCTGGAGAAGGGCTATAGCTTCAGCGAAGTGCATGAGCCGATTCGCGGCACCGACAAGAACACCGCCGCCATCCACAATTTTGACAACCGGTCGGACCGCTACGTCATATCGCACAAAGAGCTGTTCCTGGGACATTTCCCGTTTGTGAGCCGCAACCGCCGGGGCATCACCTCACTGACTGCCGAACAGGCCCTGGACAATTTTGAGGAACGCCTGCAACCCCTGCTGGAAGCCCAGGCGGTTGCCGAGGCCAAGCGCTGCATGAGTTGCGGTCAGTGTTTCGAGTGCGACAACTGCGTGGTCTATTGCCCGCAGGTGGCCGTGTTCAAGGTGCCCAAGGCCAAATCCACGACGGGACGCTACGTCGACACCAACTACAACAAGTGCATTGGCTGCCACATTTGTGCAGAGGTCTGCCCCACCGGCTACATCCAGATGGGTCTGGGGGATTGATGGTGCCCCCCTGTGTCGCCTTCGGCGCCTCCCCCCGGTGGGGGGCGACACCAGCGGCCCGGCTAAGCCGGTTCCGCGGTGTCCCACGAATGGGTGCCTTTCTATTCCTGCTTGGTTTGTTGTTTTTTGGGGTTGTGCACGCGGGTGAGGCAACGGTCTCGCGGGTGTCGCAGCCGGTGATTGAAGCGGCTCGGGGCGGTCAGTGCGTGGCGGACCCGGCATTCATGCGCCGCAACCACATGCAACTGCTCAAGCACCAGCGGGATGACACGCTCCGAGGTGGCATTCGCACCGGCCAGTACAGCCTGAAGACCTGCATCGATTGCCACGCCAGCAAAACCACCAACAGCGTGGCGGCGTCGGACACCAATTTTTGTCAAAGTTGCCACACCTACGCTGCCGTCAAGCTTGACTGCTTCGAGTGCCACACCAACAAACCACAGGTCAAGCCATGACGCCAGACCCCAGCTCACCACCCAAAGACGCGGGCGAGACGAAATCCGGTCGCCGTGGCTTTATGGCATTTGCAGCAGCCGGTATCGCGGGCATCCTAATTGCACCCGGAGTACGATTAATCGAAGTCGCGCAGGCGGCCGCTGCTGCTGGAACAACCAGCACAGGTGCCAACAGCAAAGTTCGCTGGGGCATGCTGATCGACAGCACCAAATGCGCCAGTGGCTGCAATGATTGTGTGACAGCATGCAACACTGAGAATGGACTGTCGGGTGGCACCAAGACCACCGATTCTCAATGGATTCGCAAAATCGAGATCAAGGAAGTTCGCACCGGCAAGACCCAGTCGCTGCCCGTGATGTGCCAGCACTGCGCTGAGCCACCGTGTGTCGACGTGTGTCCGACCGGAGCCTCATTCAAGCGTGCCGACGGCATCGTGCTCGTGGACAAACACAGCTGTATTGGTTGCCGCTACTGCATGATGGCGTGCCCTTACAAGGCGCGTTCTTTTGTGCATGAGCCCCTGACCAACCAGAATTCTGATGTGCCTCGCGGTAAGGGAACAGTCGAATCTTGCACGATGTGCGTGCACAAAGTGGACAAGGGCGAATCCCCCGCTTGCGTATCGGCCTGTGCTGCGGCAGGCCACGAAGCCATTCTTTTTGGTGATTTGAACAACCCAGAGAGTGAAATTTCGCGCCGTATTCGTAGTATTCAAACTACGCAACTTCGGGCTGACTTGAAGCTCGATCCCGGTGTTTCCTATCACGGAATCTGAACGGAATTTGACGTATGAAATCCCCCGCAGAAACCCGCAATTTCTGGCTACTGGCCGCCTTGGGTAGTTTGGTAACCGCCATTGGATTAGGCGCTTGGCACTACATGGAAGTGCATGGCCATATCGTCACGGGCATGGATAACCAAGTGGTGTGGGGCTTGCCCCATGTGTTTGCCATTTTTATGATCGTCTCCGCATCTGGTGTGCTCAATATCGCATCCATTGGTTCTGTGTTCGGACAGTCGGCTTACAAACCACGTGCCCCCTTGTCGGGCTTGTTGTGCGTAGCGCTGCTTATGGGCGGTTTGATGGTCTTGATGCTGGATTTGGGTCGCTCGGATCGCATCATTGTGGCCGCAACGCACTTCAATCCCACCTCGGTTTTTGCGTGGAACATCATCCTCTACTCCGGCATGGTCGGTATTGTGGCGGTATACCTCTTCACCATGATGGAGCGTCGTTTCAATCCCTATTCAAAACACGCTGGCTTGGCAGCTTTCGTTTGGCGCTTTATTTTGACCACCGGCACTGGCTCCATCTTTGCCTTTTTGGTAGCACGCCAAGCCTATCAGTCGGCGCTATTGGCACCGTTGTTTATCGTACTGTCCTTCGGTTGGGGTTTGGCGGTGTTCCTGCTGGTCCAGTCCTCCATGTTTGCATGGACCAAACGCCACTTGACCCCCAAGGTAGAGCGGCGCATGGCCAAGTTGCTGGGTATCTTCATCGCTGCTTCGCTCTACTTGGTGGCGGTCTACCACTTTACCAATTTGTACTACGCCCGCCAAACTGCTTTTGAAGCCTTCATTTTGCGAGACGGAGGGGTGTTCCCCCAGCTGTTTTGGTTGGGTTATGTGGTGATTGGGTCGCTCATTCCGTTGGCGCTGCTATTCCACCCAGCAATGGCTGGTGAGAAATCGACAGCGATTGCGTCTGTCTTGGTGATTTTGGGCGCATTGGCATGGTTGTTTGTCTTCATTGTGGGCGGCCAATCCTTCCCGCTCGACATCTTCCCGGGTCATGTGGTCACCAGCAGCTTTGGTGATGGCCAAATTGCCCACTACACGCCCTCGCTGCCTGAGTTCCTCTTGGGGGTGGGTGGTGTGGGCGCAGCGTTTTTACTGACCATTGTGGGCATCCGTGCGCTGAACTACATGCCGCCGGACGACTACATTGCACCCCAGGCCTAAAGATTCAAAATATGAATCGCTTGCTGGTCTCTGCGGCGCACAAATCTTCCGGCAAGACCACGATTTCCGTGGGCTTGTGCGCGGCGCTCTCGGCCCAGGGGTTGCGCGTGCAACCTTTTAAAAAGGGGCCGGATTACATCGACCCCATGTGGCTGGCCCAAGCCAGTGGACGCGACTGCTTCAATCTGGATCCCTATCTGATGTCGCCCGAGCAGATCACCGCCTGCTTTACAAACCACGCAAGAGCGTCAGACATCGCCATCGTGGAAGGCAACAAGGGCCTGTATGACGGGCTGGCACTGGACGGCAGCAACAGCAATGCCGCCTTGGCACACCTTCTGGATCTGCCCGTAGTGCTGGTGCTGGATGCCCGTGGCATGACGCGGGGTATAGCGCCGCTGATCCTGGGCTACCAGGCGTTTGACCGCAACATTCGCATTGCGGGTGTCATCCTGAACCAGTTGGGCGGCGCACGTCATGAGTCCAAACTGCGCGCAGTGATAGAACATTACACCGATGTTCCCGTGCTGGGGGCAATCGCCCATGACCCGCGTATGGCGCTGGTTGAGCGCCATCTGGGTCTGATGCCCAACCACGAACTCGACGACGCCTCCCTGCGCGTACGCGCCATGGGCGATCTGGTGGCGCAGCAAGTCGATTTGGCGCGCGTTCAGCAAGTGGCACGCAACGCTGCCCCGTTTGCGCCAACGCCCATCGCGCAGCAAGTGTTGCCATTGGCCGACGCGCCCGCCCAGACAAGCACACCATCGCCCATCCGCATTGGTGTCGCGCGCGACAAGGCATTTGGTTTCTACTACCCGGATGACCTGCTGGCGCTGGAACAGGCGGGCGCGGTGATTGTCCCGGTGGACACGCTGCAGGACACACAGCTGCCAGCGGTAGATGGTCTATTCATAGGCGGCGGCTTCCCCGAAATGTTCATGCCGCAGTTGCAAGCGAACACCGCCCTGCGCAGCAGCATCCACGCGGCCATTGAAGCGGGCCTGCCCGTCTATGCCGAATGTGGAGGCCTGATGTACCTGGCGCGCACACTGCGCTGGAAGGATCAGGTCTACGACATGGTGGGAGCCATCCCCGCCGATGTAGTGATGCATGCGCGCCCCGTGGGGCGTGGCTACGTGGAGCTGCAAGCCACGGGTGATGCTCCCTGGTCCGCCATAGCTGGCACCAGCCCGACCACATTGCGGGGCCACGAATTCCACTACTCCAGCCTGGAGAACGTGGCGCCGGAACTGAAGTTTGCCTACCGTGTGCTGCGCGGGCATGGCGTAGATGGTCAGCGCGATGGCATCGTGCACCGCAACGTCGTCGCCTCCTATGCCCACCTGCGCAATGGTGCAGGGTCCGGTTGGGCAGACGGGTTCGCTGCCTTTGTTCGTGCCGAAAAGCTTGCACAGGAACAATCTGCTGCTGTTGCGGCGGCGACTCGCACGGTGCATGTCAACGGTTGCGCCGTGGCCACTGATGTCGAAGGCTATTTGAAAAATATTGACGACTGGACCGAGGACTTCGCCCGCGCGCAAGCCGAGGCGGAAGATCTGGAACTGACCGAGGCGCACTGGCAGGTCATCGCATTTCTGCGGGCCTATTACGAAGAACACCGCGTGCAGGCGCAGGTGCGCGCCATGATCTGGCATTTCGCCAAGGCATGGGGCCCGGAGCATGGCAACAACCACCACCTTCACACCCTGTTTCCCATCGGCGGCCCGCAAAAGCAGGGCAACCGCTTAGCCGGACTTTTAAAAACCAAAGGTGAACACTGATTCATTCAGGAGCAACTATGAACCCCCACGCTCACTCGCGTTCGCTGCCCCCCGAGGGGGCGCGTGCCTCCTTTGAGGCGGCTCGGCAGGAGGCACCATGTTCTCACTAACCCCCGCTGCTGCCCAGCAGATTCAACAGGCCGCCAGCGCCAGCGGCGCCACCGATTTGGCCTTGCGCATTGCCGCCAAAGTCGATCCGGACGGATCCCTGCAATATGGCATGGGCTTTGACGAACCCAAAGACGAAGACATGCGCCTCGACCTGGCCGGCGTTGCCGTGGTCATTGGCGGTGAGTCCCAGGAGCTGCTCATTGACACCGTGCTGGATTTTGTCGAACTCAACCCCGGCGAGTTCAATTTCATTTTCAGCGAAAGCAGTGCTTCGGCCTGTGCCAGCGAGGCAGCAACCTCCGGTGGTTGCGGCAGCACCGGCTGCGGCAGTGGCGGCTGCGCATCCAAAGGTCGTGCCCATTGAAAGCCGATGTCATGAAACCCATACCCCTTGACGGAAGAGTCTATCTGGTGGGCGCCGGCCCCGGCGATCCCGAGCTGTTGACCTTGCGCGCCGTGCGCCTGCTGGAACGGGCTGACGTGGTGGTGTATGACCACCTGGTTTCCAGCGCCGTGCTGGACTTTGTCTCGCCCACCGCCGAGCGCATCTACGCGGGCAAGCGCCGCAACGAGCACACCATGCGCCAGGAGCAGATCAATGCCTTGCTGGTCACACTCGCGCAGCAGGGCAAACAAGTCGTGCGGCTCAAGGGCGGAGACCCTTTCATTTTTGGGCGCGGCGGTGAGGAATTGCAGACACTGGCCGCCCACGGTGTTGCGTTTGAGGTGGTGCCGGGTGTAACGGCGGCGTCCGGCGTGTCCAGCTATGCGGGCATTCCGCTGACCCACCGCGACTATGCCCAGAGCTGCCTGTTTGTAACCGGTCACCTGAAGGACGGTACCGCCGATCTGGACTGGCCCAACATGGTCCGGCCGCGCCAGACCGTGGTGATCTACATGGGCCTGGGTGGTTTGCCGGAAATTTGCCGCCAGATGATGCTGCACGGTGCCTCACCGAGACTGCCCATCGCCGTGGTGCAGGACGGCAGCATCGCCACCCAGAAAGTAGTAACCGGCACATTGGCCGACATGCCAGAACGCGTGGCGCGAGCCGGCCTGAAATCCCCGTGTCTGACCCTCATCGGTGATGTCGTCAAGCTGCACGATTCGCTGGCGTGGTTTAAGCCCGTCGCGCCTGCGGTCGCCCCAGCGCCAGTTGCACCCAAAAAGCTGCGCCGCCCGGCAGTGGCCCTTAGTGTTTGACTTTGAGTGCGATTTCGCCGGCAGCTTTCACGCCTTCTGGCGAACTGCCATACTCAAAAGCGAATACGGCAGCCTCGACCCGCGAGTGCAGATTGAGCTTGTCCATGATGTGGCGCACATGCAGTTTGACGGTGTTGTGGCTGATGTCCAGCGCCTTGGCAATCACCTTGTTGCTGCAACCGCGCGCCACGTGATTCAGTACCTCGCGTTCGCGTTCGGTCAGCGTGGCCACCAAATCACCCATGACCGACACTTTGGGACCGGACTGGAGTATCAGCGCCAGCTTCAACGTCATTGCGGAAGCCACCACCATCTCGCCACGGGCCGCGCGCCCAATCGCATCAATCACTTCCTCGGGCTCCATGTCTTTGAGCAAATAGCCACGAACCCCCGCGCGCAGCGCCGCCGCCATGTCTTCCTCGCTGTCGCTCATGGTCAGTATCACGACCGGTGTTTCGCACCCTTCATTGCGGACCATGCGCAGTACGCTCAATCCGTCGATTTTGGCCAGGCGCAAATCCAGCACCATGAGGTCCGGCTGGTGCTCCCGCAACAAGGGCACTACCTGCGCGGGGTCGCCGGTGGCGACCACCACTTCCATGTTGCCCCGGTGCTCCAGCAGCTCGGTCAGGCCGCTGCGGCACAGCGCATGGTCGTCCACCAGCATGACACGTGTTTTTGGAGTCATAGGCACCCCACTGCTGGCTTGGTAACCACTAGTGGCAGCAGCAAACGAACCCGGGTTCCGCCGCCGTCGTTGGGCCCTACGACCAAACTGCCACCCAGGCGTTTGGCACGGCTTTGCATGATCTCCAGTCCAAAATGATTGCTCGGTGCCAAACCCTTGGCCAGAGTAATCAGTGTTGATACGGAAGGCTCGTCCATACCCAGCCCGTCGTCTTCAATCCGGAACTCCAGATGTTGCTGGTCGCGGGCAATGGAGACGATGGCCCGCCGTGCCATGGAGTGCTTGGCGATGTTGGCCAATGCCTCCTGAACAATGTAGAACACCTGTACCTCCTGTTCGTCGGTCAGGTTCAGACTATGCACCGAATTCCGGATTTCCAGTGAGATACCGACACGGTCAAAATATCCATCGGCTACGCCCTGCAGTGCATGCAGCAAGCCCAGGGGGTCCATGCGGGTGCGGAAATAGGTCATGACTTCGCGCAATTTGTCATGCACCTCGCCCACGCCTTGCTTGACATCGGACAAGTATTTGAGGGAACGCTGGTCGTCGTGGGCCAACATGGATTCATTCAACAACGGCAAACGCATCCTGACGTATGCCAGCGTCTGCGCAATGGTGTCGTGTACTTCATTGACCATCTCCTGGCGCTCTTTCATGACCGTGAC
This sequence comes from Candidatus Aalborgicola danicus, assembly GCA_016703945.1. Taxonomy (GTDB): domain Bacteria; phylum Pseudomonadota; class Gammaproteobacteria; order Burkholderiales; family Burkholderiaceae_C; genus Allorhodoferax; species Allorhodoferax danicus. The sequence continues at coordinate 222,260 of JADJBC010000060.1, read as the reverse complement.
GCGCAGCCGCTCGCGCTCGATCCTGGCGTTGTGCAGCGCCAGTCCCAACAGCTGCCCGATCAGGCGCAGCATGGTTTCCATCTGCGGATTGATACGGGCATCGGAATCAAAAAACAGGTTGTAGATCCCCAGGACCTGGCCGCCATGCGGCAATGAAATAGCCAGCACGCGCTGGCACTGAATACCGAAATACGCATGATCGGTGTGTTTGGCGCAGGTTCTGACATCATCGACCCAACCCAACACATCCCCTGCAGCCGCAATACCACACACCCCGCAGTCGCGCGGGACCAGACGCTCGGCAACTTGTACGTCATCGGGCAAGCCTTGCTGCGCCACCAGGCGCATAGCCTTTCCGTCGTCAGTCAACACCCGCACAGCCCCCGCCTGCGCACCAGCCAAGGCCAGGATGGCGATCAAAAAGCGTTCCAGCAAAGGCGCCAAGTCAGAGTTCAGCGCGAACTCCGCGGCCAGCCCTCCAACGGCCGCACCTATGTCCAACAGAACTTCGGGGCGGAGTGGGGGCTGGGGAAGCGTCATGGCGGTTGCGGTTGCCCGCCATGCTAATACATAACTGGCTGCTGATAAATCGTAGAAACCCGCAGTGTGGATTCGCCAGACCTTCAGACACTACCCATTTGGGTTACATGGAATTACCCGTGTCGGCTATAGACGACTTTGGGTGCCCCTGCCTCTAATAGGGGCACTCTGCACCCGCCCTGCCCGCACGAAAAACATCCCCGCATGTCTGCCATACCGATTCACGACCCTACGCGCCCGGCGCTGGCCAATGCCGTCAACGAGATGCGCACCACCACCTGCTACATGTGCGCCTGCCGTTGTGGCATCCGGGTGCATTTGCGCAATGGCGAAGTCCGCTACATCGAGGGCAACCCGGACCATCCGCTCAACCAGGGCGTGATCTGCGCCAAGGGCTCCTCGGGCATCATGAAGCAGTATTCGCCGGCCCGGCTGACCAAGCCCCTGCTGCGCAAACCGGGCAGTGAACGCGGAGATGGCCAGTTCGAAGCAATCGAATGGGAAACGGCCTTCACCATGCTGGCAGAGCGCCTGCAAAAGATCCGTTCCACCGACCCCAAACAGTTCGCACTGTTTACCGGACGCGACCAGATGCAGGCGCTGACCGGCCTGTTTGCGCGGCAATTTGGCACGCCCAACTATGCCGCCCATGGTGGCTTCTGCTCGGTCAACATGGCGGCCGGCATGATCTACACGATCGGCGGCTCGTTCTGGGAGTTCGGTGGCCCCGATCTGGAGCGCGCCAAGCTGTTTGTGATGATAGGCACGGCCGAAGACCACCACTCCAACCCGATGAAGGCGGCCCTCAGCAAATTCAAGCGCAATGGGGGGCGCTTTGTATCCATCAACCCCGTGCGCACCGGCTATTCCGCCATTGCCGACGAGTGGGTGCCGATCAAACCCGGCACCGACGGCGCACTGCTGCTAGCCCTGATCCACGAGTTGATCCAACTGGGCCTGTACGACCGGGAATTCCTGGCCCGTTACACCAACGCCGGCCAACTGGTGAACCAGGATACTGCCAGCGATGATTTTGGAATGTTCCTGCGCGATGCCGATGCCGACATCGGCAACCCCTTGCGCCCGGCCAATTTCTACTGGTGGGACCGCCTTGACCGAACATGCCGTTGCGGACCATACCGAGGGTGCGGACCCTGCGCTGCTGGGGCACTTCACGCTGCCGCACGGCACACCGGCTGTGCCGGCTTTCCAGCTGCTGCAGGAGCGCGTCAAGCCCTACACCCCCGAATGGGCCGAAGGCGTTACCGGAATTCCCGCAGCCACGATTCGCCGCCTGGCGCATGAGATGGGCATTACCGCGCGGGACCAGAAAATTGAGCTGCCCATCGCCTGGACCGACAGCTGGGGCAAGCGCCACGACTCGGTCACCGGAAACCCGGTCGCCTTCCACGCCATGCGGGGCCTGGCCGCGCACTCCAATGGTTTTCAGACCATTCGCTCGCTGTCCATTTTGATGTCGCTGCTGGGCACCATAGACCGGCCCGGCGGCTTTCGCCACAAGGCACCCTACCCGCGCGCGGTACCGCCCAATGCCCGACCACCCAAGGGCCCGCAGGCCGTCAAGCCCGACACGCCGCTGGACGGCGCGCCGCTGGGTTGGCCCGAGAGCCCGGACGATTTGTTTGTGGACGACCAGGGCCAGCCGGTGCGCATCGACAAGGGCTTCTCGTGGGAGCACCCCTTGTCGGCCCACGGCCTGATGCACAACGTCATCACCAACGCCTGGCGCGGGGACCCCTACCGCATTGACACCCTGCTGATCTTCATGGCGAACATGGCGTGGAACTCCACGATGAACACGTCCGAAGTGCGCAACATGCTCAACGACAAGCACACCACGGGCGAAAACAGCGGCGAGTACAAGATCCCGTTCCTGGTGGTGTGCGACGCCTTCCAGTCGGAAATGACGGCTTTTGCCGACCTGATCCTGCCTGATACCACCTACCTGGAGCGGCACGACACCATGTCGATGCTGGACCGGCCCATTTCCGAATTCGACGGCCCGGTGGATGCCGTTCGCATTCCCGTCGTGGCCCCCAAGGGCGAATGCAAGCCTTTTCAGGAAGTGCTGGTGGAGCTGGCCGGGCGGCTCAAACTGCCGGCCTTCACGCAGGCGGATGGCTCGCGCAAGTTCAAGGGCTACACCGACTTCATCGTCAACTACGAAACCGCACCGGGATCGGGTATCGGCTTTCTGGCCGGCTGGCGTGGCAAGGGCGGCGAGAAGTCCATGCGCGGCGAGCCCAACCCCAAGCAGTGGGAGATGTACGAGAAAAACAACTGCGTATTTCACTACGAGATGCCGCTGGAATACCAGTACATGCGCAACTGGAACCAGGGCTATATGGAATGGGCGCAAAAGATCGGGATACGGCGGGACAAGGACCCCATCATCATCCACATCTACTCGGAGTTTCTGCAGGGTTTCCGCCGCGCTGCGCAAGGCAAGCGCCCCGGCAAGCAGCCACCTGCGCATCTGCGCAAACGGGTGGAAACCTATTTCGATCCGCTGCCCTTCTACTACGTGCCGCTGGAAGAGCAGGCCACCGACACGGCCAAATACCCGCTCAACGCCATCACCCAGCGCCCCATGGCGATGTACCACTCCTGGGATTCACAAAACGCCTGGCTGCGCCAGATTCACACGCACAACTACCTGTTCGTCAACACCAAGACGGCCGCTGCCGAAGGCATAACCGACGGCGGCTGGATGTGGGTCGAATCCCAGTGGGGCAAGGTGCGCTGCATGTGCCGCTACTCCGAAGCGGTGGAGCCCGGCACCGTGTGGACCTGGAACGCCATCGGCAAATCGGCCGGCGCCTGGAATTTGACTGCGGACGCCAATGAATCCCAACGCGGCTTTTTGCTCAACCACCTGATCTCGGAGGTGTTGCCGCCATCCAGCGCCGGGGCCGCCATTTCCAACTCGGACCCCATCACCGGCCAGGCCGCGTGGTACGACGTGCGGGTGCGCATCTACAAGGCGCAGGACGACGAGCCCGAGCAGACTTCGCCGCAGTTCAAGGCCGTGCCGGCCGCACCCGGGGTGCAGCAGGTGCTGCCCAAATGGAGGGCCTACTTTGCGGGTCGAGGGGAGCGTAAATGACCCAACTAGCCCGCGTTGGTCATTGACCTGAATGTCTGCGTCGGCTGCCACGCCTGCGTCACCAGTTGCAAGCAGTGGAACACCTCCGGTACGGCGGGTTCGCTGGTGGACATCAACCCCTACGGCGCCGAGCCCAACGGCACTTTTTTCAACCGGGTGCAGACCTTTGAAGTGGGCGAGTTCCCCAACACGCAAACGGTGCACTTTCCCAAGTCCTGCCTGCACTGCGAAGACCCACCCTGCGTGCCGGTGTGCCCCACCGGGGCCAGCTACAAGCGCGCCGAGGACGGCATTGTGCTGGTGGACTACGACAAGTGCATTGGCTGCAAATACTGCAGCTGGGCCTGCCCCTACGGCGCGCGCGAGCTGGACGAAGAGCGCAAGGTCATGACCAAGTGCACGCTGTGCGTGGACCGCGTCACCGACACCGCCTTGCCGGCGTCTGAGCGCAAACCCGCCTGTGTGCTGGCCTGCCCGTCCAACGCCCGGCTGTTTGGGGATATCCACGATCCGGAATCCGTGGTGTCCCGGGCCATTGCCGAGCGCGGCGGCTACCAGCTCATGCCGGAATGGGGCACCAGCCCGTCCAACCACTACCTGCCGCGGCGCAAGACCGAAATGCGCATCCATGCCGAAGACCTGCAACGCGTGGACAACCCGCTGAAGATCGATGGTCAGCTGCCTGAACACGCCCACCGCGACCCGGGCCGCGAAGACTTCGCGACCTAGCGCAACGCTGCACAACCCTTGCTCCACACACTATGCAACCCGCTTTTTCAGTCATCTTCCTGACCACCCTCATCGGCGCCGCACAGGGGCTGTTTCTGGCGCTGTATGGCACCGAACTGATCGGCCTTGGCGGCTTGGACCCGGCGGATAGCCAACGGTTTTTGGTCAACGGCAGCGCAGTGGCGCTGGTGTTGTCGGCGCTGGGCCTGGTCGCCTCCTTCTTTCACCTGGGTCACCCGGAGCGCGCCTGGCGTTCAGCCGCCATGTGGCGCACCTCCTGGCTGTCGCGCGAGGTTATCGCCCTGCCCTTGTTCATGCTGGGCGTATGCATGTATGCCGGATCACACGCTCTGGGGCGCGGCAATACGCAACTGGTCGGTGCCGCAACCACGCTGGCGTGCATCGCGCTCTTTGTCTGCACGGCGATGATTTATGCATCGGTGCGCTTCTTGCAGGAATGGGCCAGCCCGCTGACCCTGATCAACTACCTGCTGCTGGGTTGCGCGTCCGGGCTGATGCTGGCCACGTTAATGGCCGCGCTATCGGGGTTGTGGGCCCTAGTCCAACCCTACGCACTGGCAACAACGGCACTCACCCTACTGGCATGGGTCACACGAAGTGCCTCGCTGCTTCGCAACGCACGGTTGAAGCCAAAGTCCACGCTGCAAAGCGCCATCGGCATCAAGCACCCCCGCATCGTTCAAAAGGCGCAGGGTTTCATGGGCGGATCGTTCAACACCCGTGAGTTTTTCCATGGCCACAGCCCGGAGCTGCTGCTGACCGTCAAGTGGGGCTTCTTGCTGCTGGTGTTCCCCTTGCCACTGTTGTGCATGGCACTGGGTGTGATTGCGGCCTCCAAGGAAATGCTGTTCATTGCCTTCGCCATGCAGTACCTCGGTTTGCTGGCAGAGCGCTGGTTCTTTTTTGCGCAGGCCAACCACCCGCAAAACCTGTACTACCAAAACATCTCCTGAACGAGCTCCCACATGAAACACACACTTTTTTCCATACTCCTGTTGTCCAGCTTGACCGCCTATGCGCAGGACGCGACCTGGTTAGCCGACGCTCGCAAGGTGGCCACCAGTGTTCCGCCCAAATTGCTCCAGGTACTCACGGACGAAATTGCCAAGGGCGGACCCGGAGTCCGCCATTGAGGTTTGCAGGGAAAAGGCACCGCAGATGGCAAAGGCAGCCTCTGAACAGACCGGCTGGGGCATACGCCGCGTGAGCCTGCAGAACCGCAATCCAAAGGCCGTACCGGACGCCTGGGAACGCGCCGCGCTGGAGGAGTTCGACCGGCGTGCCGCTGCGGGCGAAAGCCCCGCGACCCTGGAAAAGGGAGAGATCGTGGCCGACGGCGATCGCAAGGAATACCGCTACATGAAGGCCCTGCCTGTCCAGCAGATCTGTGTGGCTTGTCACGGTCCCGCAGACAAACTGAAACCGGAAGTCACCTCCAGACTGCAGACCCTCTACCCCGCTGACAAAGGTACCGGCTACGCCATCGGTCAGATTCGCGGGGCCATGACGATCCGCAAAGCCCTTTAGGCAACCATGCAGGTCTTGAGCCAATCCATCGCCCGCTCAGCGCCGCCCGCTCTCCGAACGGGGCGCGGTTTGCATGCAGCGTGGTGGATGCCCGTGATTCTGATGCTGCTGGCTGCGCCCGCTTTCGCGGCAGACAACGTGATGCCCACCAGCACCATGCCCTGGTGGTTCTGGCCCCTGGCACTGTTCGTCACCTGTTTTTTGATTGGCATCGTTGCGGTACCGGCCGGCATTGGTGGTGGCACGCTGTTTGTGCCCATCATTGGCGGATTCTTTCCCTTCCATCTGGACTTTGTGCGGGGCGCGGGTTTGCTGGTGGCGCTGGCCAGCGCACTGGCTGCCGGGCCCATGCTGTTACGCGGTGGGTTGTCCAGCCTGCGCCTGGCGCTGCCGCTGGCATTGCTGGCGTCCATGAGTTCGATTGCGGGCGCCTTGCTGGGCCTGGCGCTACCGGCATCGGTCATTCAAACCGCGCTGGGCATGATTGTGCTGGGCATCGTGACACTGATGCTGTTCTCCAAGAAGTCTGAATTTCCCCACGTCGCGCAGCCCGATCGGTTGTCGTCCGCGCTGGGCATCCACGGCGTGTTCATCGACGGTGCCTCCGGCCAGGCCATCAACTGGCAGGTGCACCGCACGCCGCTGGGGCTGCTGATTTTTCTGGCCATCGGCGTCATGGCCGGCATGTTTGGCATTGGCGCGGGCTGGGCCAATGTGCCGGCGCTCAACCTGCTGATGGGGCACCGCTCAAGGTGTCGGCCGGCACCTCGGGCCTGGTGCTGTCCCTGGTCGACTCGTCTGCCGCATGGGTGTACCTGAACCGGGGCGCCGTGTTGCCAATGATCGCCGTGCCGTCAGTGGTCGGCATGATGCTGGGCGCGCGCATCGGGGCCCGCTTGCTGCATGTGCTCAAGGGCTCGGTCATCCGCAAGATGGTCATCACACTGCTGCTGTTTGCCGGTATTCGGGCCCTGCTCAAGGGCCTGGGAGTCTGGGTATGACACAGCAGCAGGAAGCCTTGCGGTATGCCAGCCTGCTGGGTTGGGGCACTCGCCTGGGCGTGTTTGCCTTGATCGCCAGTTTTGCAGTCTATGTATTCGGGGTTTTGCCGCCGCACGTTCCCCTGGAGCAACTTCCCTCGGTTTGGAACCTGCCTGTGGCCACCTACCTGCAGCACACCGGCACGCCCACGGGCTGGGGCTGGTTGAGCCTGGCGCACAAGGGTGACCTGTCAGGGCTGATCGGCATTTCGCTGTTGGCGGGCTGCTCACTGCCGCCTTTGCTGGGCCTGATACCACTCTATGTAAAACGACGCGACTATGTCTACGCGGCCATCTGCGGCATGGTTGCCGGGGTTTTGGTGCTTGCCGCGTCCGGCGTTTTGACGGGAGGGCATTAGCCGTGTCTCAGTTCTTTACACGCCTGTTGCTGGCCACTGAAGGCAGTGAATTTGACACTGGCGCCGAAAAAATGGCTTTCGCCCTGGCACTGCGTTGCCAGTTGCCGTTGTCAACCGTCGTGCCGTTGGTCAGCAACCCCGAATATGAAGCACTGGCGCCCCAACTCGCAGCACGGGCAGAACAAGACGCCGCCCAAAAGATTGCCAAATTGCGCGAGCAAGCACAAGCGGCACACGTCGCCATCAACCTGCGCGTGCGTCGCGGCGAAGAGCCTTACCTGGAAATCGTCGAGGAAGCGAAGTCCCAAAATTCTGAAATGCTCATCATCCGCCGACGCGGCAAGCGCGGCCTGCTGGCCAACTTGCTGGTCGGCGAAATGGTCAGCAAAGTGGTGGCCCACGCGCCCTGCCATGTCTTGATCGTGCCGCGTGAAGCCGCCATGTGGAGCAGGCGTGTGCTGGTGGCAGTCGATCACACCGAGGACGGACGCCCCATCGTTGCCGTGGCGGCAGGGGTCGCAGCCCAGTGTGGACTGCCTCTGCACATCGTCAGTGTGGTTGCCGCCGAAGGACTGCGCGCGCCATCACACGCTGTGGTCACGCAGTTGGTTGAACAAGCGCAACGCGAGGGCGTCGCGGCGCAGGGCGAAGTGCGCGTGGGCAAACCCTTTACCGAAATATTGGCGGCGCGAGAAGCCAGCGGTTCCGACCTGATTGTTTTGGGCAGCCGCGGTGACAGCCGCATCGGTCGCGCGCTGGTCGGCGGCGTGGCACAAAAGGTCATGGGGTTGTCCGAGTTTCCCGTTCTGGTCCTGCATTTCCAACCACCCACCCACATTCACACTGTATGAGCGACGCACTGAACTACCTGCTGAAAGCCCGCCCCGACGCGCTGGGCCACTACTTTGCCTTCCTGAAGGATGCCGGCAAACACCTGGACCCCAAAACCCGCAATCTGATCTCGGTCATCACCAAGGTACACGCCCAGACTGACCGGGGCTTGCGCCAATACCTGCGCCGCGCCCTGCGCGAGGGCTGTACGCCCGTCGAGGTGCTGGACGCACTCCTCATGGCCTTCCCGGCACTGGGCCTGGCAAAAATCATCTGGGCGGTTGACGTCATTCTGGACATGAAACTACCAGAGTTTCAAGACCTCGCCATGGAGGGCCATTCGCCCAATGCCGTTGAAGTTGCGGTCGCACTCCCCGCGCGCTGGCACGACGTGATGGCCAGCACGGCCGTGCCAGATGGCGAGGTGCAGCGCACCGATTGCGATGGCATGGGCCTGTTTATCTACCGCGAAAAGAAAAAGATCTCCGTCTTTGACAGCCGCTGCCCGCACCAGAGCACCAACATACCCGAACTGGCACTCCAGGGCACCACACTGACCTGTCCCAAACACCAGTGGGCGTTTGATGCCAAAAGCGGTGATTGCATCAAAAACGGCGACAGCCCGCTCAAACGCATCGAATCCAAAGTCGTCAAAGGCCGCTTGATGGCTTTCTGGTAACCCTCGCCCCCTTGAATCCCCAACCCTCGTTCACTATTAAAAACCGGAGAAAACCATGACCCTGTCCAAGAATCTTTTCGCTCTGACACCGCTGTGCGCGCTGCTGGCCGCTGGTTCGGCCCACGCCACCAATGGCATGTTGATGGAGGGCTACGGCCCCATCTCTACCGGCATGGGGGGTGCCTCCCAGGCGTACGACCATGGCACCGCGGCCATGGCACAAAACCCCGCCACCCTGGCACTGGGTTCTGGGGAGTCGCGACTGGATATCGCCATCGGCTTTTTGGGCCCCAAGGTCACCAGCAGCATGCCAGGCATGCCGGAGGCACCATCGGGTGGAACCTCCTACATGATGCCGGCGGTGGGATACACCGCGCGCTCGGGTGCACTGACCTACGGCGTGGGTATGTTTGCGCAAGGCGGTATGGGCACCGAATATGCTGCCAACACGTTTTTGGCTGCGGGTTCCGGTGAGCCTGTGCGCTCGGAGCTGGGCATCGGCAGTGTGATCATCCCCGTGGCCTACCAGGTCAGCCCGAACGTGAACGTCGGCGCCACGCTGGACTACATGTGGGCTGGACTGGACCTGTTGATGGCAGCGGCTCCTGCGCAATTGGGCAGCATGATGACCGGTGGGTCCGGAGTGCTGGGCGGCGCAATGGCCGGCGGAGCGCTGAACAGCGCAACCTGGGCGCGTGTCAATTTCACGGATGACAACAAGTTCACCGGGGCAGCCAAGGCCACCGGATGGGGCGGGAAAATTGGCGGCACCATGAAAGCGCGCAACGACCTGACACTGGGTGCGTCCTACCGATTCAAGTCCGCACTGACTGACATGACGACCGGCAACGGCAGCGCCAGCATGACAGCCAATCCTGGCGGTGGCGCCCAGACCTTTGCCGACAAAGGAACCATGACCATCATCAACTTCCAGATGCCCTCGGTGTTCGCCATCGGCATGAGCTGGCAGGCACAACCCGCGTTGCAGATTGCAGTGGATGTCAAATCCATTGGCTGGGCCGACGTGATGAAAAGCTTGAAGATGCGCTACGACAGCAGTGGCATGGGTGGCTCAGTGAGCTTTGAGTTGCCGCAAAACTGGAAAGACCAGACCGTCTTCAATTTGGGGGTGGCCTACAAAGTCAGCGAGCAGCTGACTTTGCGCGCCGGACTGAATCTGGCGGACAACCCAATTCCTGATGCCATGGTCAACCCCCTGTTCCCCGCGACCGTCAAGGATCATTACACGCTGGGTTTGGGCTACAAGGTTTCGGATCGTAGCGAGTTCAATGCGTCGTTGGCCATCGCGCCGTCAACCACCGTGACCAACGGTATGGGCGTGTCGATGTCCCATTCGCAAAGCAATGTTCAGCTGATGTACACCCAGCGTTTCTAACCCCGACTGGCCTATTGGAGTCAAGCATATGGCACACATCGTCATCATGGGCGCTGGCATAGGTGGCATGCCCGCCGCGTATGAAATGCGGGCAACACTCCCCGCCGAGCACCGCATCACGGTCGTCAGTGCGGTGGACTACTTTCAGTTCACCCCGTCCAACCCCTGGGTGGCGGTGGGATGGCGAGACCGGGAGTCCATTACCCTGCCCATCGCCCCCATGCTGGAGAAAAAGGGCATCGCCTTTATCCCCAAATCCGTGACAACGATCGATGCCGCTGCCAACCGCCTGACGCTGAAAGATGGCGCCACCCTGGACTATGACTACCTGGTCATCACCACCGGGCCCAAGCTGTTCTTTGATGAAGTCCCTGGCTCCGGCCCCCACGGCGGACACACCCATTCGGTGTGCACCGTGGACCACGCAGAAGGATTCTTCAAGGACTACCAGGAATTCCTGAAGAACCCGGGGCCGGTGGTCATCGGCGCCATGCCGTTTGCCAGCTGCTTCGGCCCGGCCTACGAGTTTGCATTCATTCTGGACACCGACCTGCGCCGGCGCAAGATTCGCCACAAGGTTCCCATCACCTTCGTCACCAGCGAGCCCTACATCGGGCATCTGGGTCTGGGCGGTGTGGGCGACAGCAAGGGCATGCTGGAGTCCGAGCTGCGCAGCCACGATATGAAATGGATCACCAATGCCAAGACCACCAAGGTCGAAGCCGGCAAGCTGTTTGTGACCCAGCTTGATGACCACGGAGCCGTGTTCAAGGAACACGAAGTACCGTTCAAGATGTCCATGATGCTGCCAGCCTTCAAGGGCGTGGACGCGGTGGCCGCCGTGCCCAACCTGTGCAACCCGCGTGGCTTTGTGATCATCGACGACTACCAGCGCAGCAAGGCTTACAAAAACATCTTCTCGGCGGGCGTCTGCGTGGCCATTCCGCCGGTTGAAGCGACGCCGGTTCCCACCGGAGCGCCCAAGACCGGCTACATGATAGAGACCATGATTTCGGCCATCGTGCACAACATTGCCGATGAGCTCAATGGCAGCACAGCCAGCACCAAGGCCACCTGGAACGCCATCTGCCTGGCCGACTTTGGCGACACCGGGGCGGCCTTTGTGGCCCTGCCGCAAATCCCGCCGCGCAATGTCAACTGGTTCAAGAAAGGCAAGTGGGTGCATCTGGCCAAGATTGCTTTTGAGAAGTACTTCATGCGCAAGATGAAAAACGGGACGTCGGAGCCGATTTACGAAAAATACGTGCTCAAGGCGCTGGGTATCGTGCGCCTGATCCGCTGAACAAGTCACCTGTCCCCTTTCAGTACCGAAATTGACCATGAAAACAAAACTGCTCCTGGTGGTCTTCTGGCTTTGTCTGTCCCAAACCGCCTTTGCGCTCTCCCCCTACCTGCGCGCTGACAAGCTTGGCGCTGCCGATTTGCCGACACTGATGACCCAGGTAGAGAAGAAACTGACGGCCGAGGGCTTCACCCTTGCCGGACGCTACGTTCCCAGAGGCTCTGCGCAACACGGAACCGTGGTGGTAACGGATCCAGGCATGCTCCAGGCCATTCGAAACCTCGGTGGATCTGCTGTGATTGCAGCGGGGATTCGCATCGGAGTGCAATCCGACGGAACGGTCAGTTACATGACGCCGGAATACTGGTACCGGGCCTACCTTCGATCCCAGTACAACCAGGCGGAAACCGCCGTACGATCCGTTGAAACCCGGTTGGCCAAGGCCCTCGGCGGCGGTACCCCGTTTGGTGGAGACGTGGCGGCTGGCGCGCTGGCAACTTACCGCTACATGGCCCCGATGGAGCGCTTTGACTCGTTAAATAGCGAACTGGCCGTAGCGGGCAGCTTTGAGGAGGCGGTGTCTACCGTGCGTAACAACCTTTCCACACGGGTCTCAGGCATCTCCAAGGTTTATGAGACGGTTTACCCCGACAAAGCGATAGCGGTCTTTGGCGTTGCCATGGATTCGCAATCGCGAGGTGATATCTGGTGGATGTCAAAACTGGGGCCAGTCGGTTTGGAACACATCGCGGGCTTTCCCTATGAAATTTTTATCGTGCGCAACAAGATTTATGCACTCTATGGCAAATACCGTATTGCATTGGCCTACCCTTCGTTGACACTGGGGCAGTTCATGAGCATTCGTTACGCGCCCGAAGAAATCCTAAACGCCTTGGGCCGCGTCGCCGGCGCCTCGGAAGTCAGATTGGACAATTGATCGGCACGCCGATCCGTGTGACCGCGAAGCGTTTCCCTGGCGCTTGCTGAGCGTTGCCGCGTCCTATGACTGGCTCCAGGGCAGGCCTTCAAACCGCCAGCCGCTCTCGGTGGAGCGCTGGCCGTTGTCATCGCGGTCACCCTCAAAACCGTCGAGCACATTCACCACATTGGTAAAGCCGGCTTTTTCCAGCGCGATACCGGCATCGATGGTGCGCTCGCCGCTGCGGCAAATCAGCACAATGGTCTGGTTCCGGTCCGTGGATTTGGCCGACACGGCCGCGACGAAGCTGGCCGCGTCGGCCTTCATGGCCGGGAATTCGTACCACGGGATGTTGACAGCGCCGGGGGGATAACCCACATAACGCGCTTCGATTTCCATGCGCACATCGACAAACAGCGCTTCCGGCTGTTGTTGCAACAGAGCCCAGGTTTCTTTCGGTAGAAGGTTTTTCATACCGATATTGTCCAGGGTTTTGACCCGGCGAATCAGGCTTAGCGCCCGGCCATCACCTCCAGCGCCACGGCGTGATCTTGGCCGCCACCAGTGTCTCGCGCTCGGGGTGGGGCGGGTTGTCGAGCTTGGGTTGCTTGAAGCTGGGTGACCTGCGCCGAAACGGATGCGGTGTGAACTCAGGGCTTGGACAAGGTACCCGTGACTTTGCCCGATGCCCAATCACTGTTCCAGGCGTTACTCACACCGTTGAACACGTTCATGCTGTATTCCCCGGTCACCTCCAGCGACTGGCCATGCCAGACGCCCTTCAACGCCACTACCAGCGGTTGTTGCCGGGGGGAAACCTTGCGGTTCAGGTCGTGCAGGTTAATTTTGATTACCGAGCCGTTGCGGTTGGAAGCGCCGGAGATTTCAAACTGCATGCGATGGCCTTCTTCATCGGTCATTTCCGCGGTGCCGTTGAAGGCGCCGCGCTTGGCGTAATACTTGCCATTGTGGCCCTCCACGGGGTCGTGGCGTATTTCCAGGGTGAAAGGACGCTGTCCGATGCCCGCATACGTCAGGCGACCCTGCCAGCGGCCGGTAAGGGTGGGCTCGCCACGCAGCGAATGTGCCCATGGCGAGGCCAGCGTGTCCCACAGCAGATTGAGGCCGGTGGGCAGCCAGGCACCCAGAATCACCACGACGATGACCCCTGCGATCAATACCGGTTTCGACAGTTTCAGGCTCATTTGATGATCCCCGTGTGCGTTATTGCAGCATCAGCTCCACGCGCCGGTTCTGCGCCTGGCCTTCCAACGGACAGGAAAATCAAGCCCAGGTCCTTAAGTATGGCATGAGCCAGGTGTCGCAATCGGTAGCTATCAACGCACGTTCTGCGGGGGGATTGCACCCCGCTTGACAAAAAGAGCTGCCTACAGGTAACGCTTGGCCATCACCTCCAGCGCCACCGGCTTGATCTTGCCCGCCTGCCCCGCGCAGCCAAACGCCTCAAAGCGCGCCTTCACAATGCCGCGCGCCGCATTCTTGGCTGCCACCAGCGCCTTGCGCGGATCAAACTCGCTGGGTTGTTGGGCGAACACCTGGCGCATGGCGCCGGTCATGGCCAGGCGGATGTCGGTGTCGATGTTGATCTTGCGTACGCCGCTTTGGATGCCGCGCTGGATTTCTTCCACCGGCACGCCATAGGTCTCCTTGATGTCGCCGCCAAACTGGCGAATGATGGCCAGCCACTCCTGCGGCACGCTGCTGGACCCATGCATCACCAGGTGGGTGTTGGGGATCTGCGCGTGGATGGCCGCAATGCGGTCGATGGCCAGAATGTCACCGGTGGGCTTGCGGGTGAACTTGTAGGCGCCGTGGCTGGTGCCGATGGCAATGGCCAGGGCGTCGACTCCGGTCTGGGCTACAAAGTCCTTGGCTGGCACCGGGTCGGTCAGCATTTGCTCGTGACTCAGTTGGCAATCCAGGGGAGTAGTCATTACTTCACCCACCTAAAATCAGTGCGACTGCACCTCTGCATTCTGAAAATAACAAAGGTAGGTAGAAATGGAAAATTACTCCAACGCTGCTGTGAGACATTGGAAAGACGCAGAACTACTTGAAAGTGGAAATCGCGTGGAGAACGCAGATCATCACTATGGTTTTGCGGCGGAATGTGCCATTAAAAGGGTTTTAATTGCATTTCCCGCTTTTTCAGCTTCGGGAGTGTTGGGGTCGTCGTATAAGCAGCATATCAATGTGCTTTGGGATAAGGTGGGGCATCAAAGCCTGCAGAAGTCTTATCCCAAATTGCTTGCGATACTTAAGGTGACCAACGCCTTCTCAGACTGGGCCGTGGATCAACGCTACTTTGGGGATGGTGCAGTAACAAGTGCGGCACTTGCATCTCATAAAAAAGCGGCAAGTCGGTTGCTCGGGGCTGTTAATTTATCCGGTGAAAGACGCGTATGACAAGAATTCAATTTGATCAGGTAATTCCCGTAGCGTTGGGACTTCTCGACCAGCAATTGGCCTTGAATACCGAAATCATCCTGGTGCGTGATAGCTTCGGTGCGTTGACCGTTGTGATGCCAGATGATGCGATTGCTGAAGTGGTTGGCTGGAGTGAATTGGCAAAAACACTGCATTATGCTTTGGGTATCTACAGTCCAGGCGAAGGCCAGGTGCTGTTGCGCAAGAGTGATTTGATTGATCCGACGGATGTCCTAGATTCACCTGATCGTATTCGCATACCTGATACGCACAATACTTGGCTAGTGGATCGTTTGTTAACCAATCAGGATTGGCTGCGTGCTCCCTTGGTAGAGCATTCACCACTACCTACGGCGGTGGCGTTCAGCATCAAAGGCGGCGTGGGGCGGACAACCGCTTTTGCGTTGTGGGCGTGGTCGCTTGCGCGTGCGGGAAAAAACATAGTTCTCGTAGACCTTGATTTGGAGGCACCAGGTGTGGCGGGTCTATTGCTGGATGAAGACCGCTTACCTGATTACGGATTGGTCGATTGGCTTGTTGAAGCATTGGTTGGACAGGCGGATGAAGCGTTATTGCGTGATTGCCTCGTCGATTGCGATTTGGCACGCAATGAGCCCGGAAAAATTCGTGTGTTGCCTGCATTTGGCAAAAAAACCAAGGAATACATTAATAAGCTTGGACGCATTTACATGCCTACATTTGCCAGCGAGACAGGGCAATTTTCAGGCTTGGCTGATCGCTTGTTGGTACTACTACAGCAGTTGTCAGCATTGCAGGATCGTCCTGATTTGGTACTGCTCGACAGCCGTGCAGGACTGCACGACATCGGTTCAGCTGCGGTCACTCGCTTAAGTGCCGAGGTTTTCTTGTTTGCCCGCGACGATTATCAGAGTTGGCAAGCCTATCGCCAGTTATTCGAGCATCTGAACAAATCGCGTAGCGTAGCTGTTGGCATGGCTGACACCGACTTGCGCTGGCGGCTGAAAATGATTGGAGCGCAATTGGAACCAACTGAATCAGCTAACCTCCGATTTACGGACACTTGTTATGGCGTCTGGAGCGCTGCGTTATACGATGTTGGCGTTACCAACGACGAGGAGGATTCCCTGAAAAAAGCTAATCAACCAGTGCCAGTTGTTTTTGAGTTGGGGCAAGACAATGCGCCTCACGATCCTCTAATCGTCCAGTTCGACTCTCGTGTTAAAAGCTTTGATTTGATCCAAAGTGAGAATCGCCCTGACTGGCGAGTCATAGAGACTGCTTTCGGTGACTTTTTCGCTGGAGCGACTGCACGTTTGTTTCCAGAAGACACAACCACTGGGCAACCATAAGATGCAACAGCCAAAATTTACCTTCAATGCCGTTGACATTCGTCAGGCACTGAGCGACTTACCCTTGGTCTCGGCCAAGGAAGATCTTGATCCACCTCAACGATCAGAAATTTATATCCCATCATTGCATAGCAAGGCATTGTTGCAAGAAGTCAGTATTGTCGAAGGCATGCGCGGTGCAGGTAAGAGCTTTTGGACTGCGGTTTTGTTGAATGATGACACGCGGAAACTCGTCTCCGGCGTTGCAAATATCCAAAAACTGGATCAATTGATTGTCAAAATTGGTTTTGGCATGAGTTTGGTCAATGATGTTTTTCCGGCCCCAAAACGGGTGGCATCACTAATGGAACAAGGTTGCACAGCGGACGATATTTGGCGTTCTGTTTTGCTCAGACACTTACTTAAAGCCTTGCAAAAGCCAATGTCTTTTAACGACAACGTAGATGCTGCAGCACTGTGGGTCAGAGATAACCGAGACACGGCGGATAACCATTTGACAGCATGTGATCGTGATTTGGTGCAGCAGGGAAAAGTGTTTTTGCTGCTGTTTGACTCACTGGACAAACTGGCGGGAGACTGGGCGCATATTCGTGTCTTACTTTCCTCGGCCCTGCAGCTCGGTTTGGAATGCCGCTCTCGACGTGCGATTCGATTCAAGTTCTTTCTGCGTTCGGATATGGTGGAGGAGGACGATGAAATATGGCGGTTTGCTGACAGCTCAAAATTGTTGCACAGCAAGGAAACGCTGACCTGGCGGCCGAATGATTTATTCGGACTGATTTTGCTGCATCTGGCTAATGATCAATCAGTGGGCACGAAATTTCGTCAGGAAATTTCCGATAAAACGCATTCAGAGTTCCCACTAATTGATGGTACGTATTCACTTCCGCGCGGTCTGACAGCCCGAGAACAGCCGTTGCGCAGCATCATTGAAACCTTGGCGGGGCCTTGGGTTGGCACCAACGCTAAGCGTGGCTTCACCTTCACCTGGATTCCGACGCATTTATCGGATGCCAAAGGCCGACTCAGCCCCCGCAGTATTCTTCTGGCATTCAGAAAAGCGGCTCAGTGGACCAATGAACGGCATCCAGATCATCCAACCGCTTTGCACTACGAGGGTATTCAGCAGGGTGTCGTCGAGGCTTCCAAGATCAGAATTAGCGAGATTAAAGAAGATTACCCTTGGGTTGGGCCACTGCTGGATGCGCTGGGTGGTGCCACGGTTCCGTTGACGATGAATGAGCTAACAGTGAGATGGACGGAAAGCTGTATTAGCGCGTCTCTCGATGCGGCCGCTCAGAATCAACGACTGCCCCCACGCCGCTATACCAGCGACCCCAATCGCAAAGGAGATTTACCAGCTTTGGTCGATGACTTAATTGAGTTGGCTGTTCTCTATCGAACAGAAGACAAGCGACTCAATATGCCAGATTATATTTCCTGGGGTTTGGCATCAAACGCCAAGGCGGCGTCGAAACCCCCCCCCTTAACCCCTTGCGCTCATATTGAAATAATGCCACCCCCGCAGACTGCGGGAGTGGCATTTTTACTTTGTCCGACCGGGGATTAGCAAAAGTTACCCGTAGCGCTTGGCCATCACCTCCAGCGCCACCGGCTTGATCTTGCCCGCCTGCCCAGCACAGCCAAACGCCTCAAAGCGCGCCTTGACAATGCCGCGCGCCGCATTCTTGGCCGCCACCAGCGCCTTGCGCGGGTCGAACTCGCTGGGTTGCTGGGCAAACACCTGGCGCATGGCGCCGGTCATGGCCAGGCGGATGTCGGTGTCGATGTTGATCTTGCGCACGCCGCTCTGGATGCCGCGCTGGATTTCTTCCACCGGCACGCCGTAGGTCTCCTTGATGTCGCCGCCAAACTGGCGAATGATGGCCAGCCACTCCTGCGGCACGCTGCTGGAACCATGCATCACCAGGTGGGTGTTGGGGATCTGGGCGTGGATGGCGGCGATGCGGTCAATGGCCAGGATGTCGCCGGTGGGCTTGCGGGTGAACTTGTAGGCGCCGTGGCTGGTGCCGATGGCAATGGCCAGCGCGTCCACGCCGGTCTTCTCGACAAAGTCCTTGGCCTGCACCGGGTCGGTCAGCATCTGGTCGTGGCTCAGTTTGCCTTCGGCGCCAATGCCATCCTCCTCGCCCGCGTCGCCGGTTTCCAGGCTGCCCAGGCAGCCCAGTTCGCCTTCGACCGACACGCCGATGGGGTGCGACATCTGGCACACCAGGCGTGTGACATCGACGTTGTAGTCGTAGCTGGCAGGCGTCTTGCCGTCGCTCATCAGCGAGCCGTCCATCATCACGCTGGTAAAGCCCGAGCGGATCGACTGCTGGCACACCGCCACCGAGGTGCCGTGGTCCTGGTGCACGACCACCGGAATGTCGGGGTGCGACTCGACCGCCGCCAGCATCATGTGGCGCAGGTAGGCCTCACCAGCGTACTTGCGCGCACCGGCCGAGGCCTGCAGGATGACCGGGCTGTCGGTCTCCTGCGCCGCCTCCATGATGGCGATGATCTGCTCCAGGTTGTTGACATTGAAAGCCGGTACGCCGTAGCCGTGTTCGGCGGCGTGGTCCAGCACTTGGCGAAGGGAAACAAAAGCCATGATTGAAAATCTCCTTGGTAGTGAAACTTTGCGGGACAGACCTTCAGCTCTGTCCTCAACTGATTAAATTGGCCTCTAGCCCTCGTGAAATATACCTATCTTGCTATCAACTCAATAGCAACTCATTCGGCGGCGCGTTTTTGCAGGATCTCGAATGCTGGCAGGGTTTTGCCCTCCAACACCTCCAGAAAGGCCCCGCCGCCGGTGGAGATGTAGCCCACCTGGCGCGCGATGCCGTACTTGGCGATAGCAGCCAGCGTGTCACCGCCACCGGCAATGCTGAAGGCACTCGATTCGGCAATCGCGTGGGCTATTGCCTTGGTGCCGTTCTCGAACGCGGCAAACTCGAACACGCCCACCGGGCCGTTCCACACGATGGTGCCCGCCGCCTTGAGCTGCGCGGCCAGGCGTTTGGCCGTCTCGGGGCCAATGTCCAGAATCAAGTCATCGTCGGCAACGTCGGTCGCGGCCTTGATGGTGGCCACGGCATCGGCGGCGAAGGTTTTGGCGGTGACCACGTCGGTGGGGATCGGCACTTCGGCACCCCGCGCCTTCATGGCGGCCATCACAGCCTTTGCTTCATCCACCAGGCCGGGTTCGGCCAGGCTCTTGCCGATGTTCAGGCCGGCGGCCAGCATGAAGGTGTTGGCAATGCCGCCGCCCACAATCAGCTGGTCCACGTTCCTGGCCAGGGCTTGCAGGATGGTCAGCTTGCTGGAGACTTTGGAACCACCAACGATGGCGACCAGCGGGCGCTTCGGGCTGGCCAGCGCCTGGTTGATGGCGTCGATCTCGGCCGCCAGCAGCGGACCGGCGCAGGCGATGGGCGCGTACTGGGCGATGCCATAGGTCGTGGCCTCGGCGCGGTGGGCGGTGCCAAAGGCGTCGTGCACAAAGATGTCGCACAGGGCGGCCAGCTTGCGCGCCAGGGCTGGGTCGTTCTTCTTCTCGCCGACGTTGACGCGGCAGTTTTCCAGCATGACGATCTGGCCGGGGGCGACCGTCACGCCATCTACCCAGTTCGCCACTAGCGGCACGTCACGGCCCAGCAACTCGCTCAGCCGCTGCGCCACCGGGGCCAGCGAATCTTCGGGCTTGAACGCGCCTTCGGTGGGGCGGCCCAGGTGGCTGGTGACCATGACCGCCGCACCGGCGTCCAGCGCCATCTGGATGCACGGCAGGCTGGCGCGGATGCGGGTGTCTTCGGTGATGGCGCCATGCTCATCCTGCGGCACATTCAGGTCCGCGCGAATGAAGACACGCTTGTTCTCGGCAAAACCGCTGGCAATGACATCGACGAAGCGCAGGACTTTCACAGTGAATCTCCTTGTGACACCTGGCCAGGCAGACCTCGTGTCTTGGTCATATTCAAACCCTTATTATAAATATGGGCTCTAGCCCCCGTAAAAAATGCGTGAGAAGCTATCAATTCAATAGCGCAGAGCAATCGGCGATGACCCGGTCCGGGCGCAGGCCTCTATGGGCTGGCCCATGTTGTAGCCATAGGGCAGCATCCAGACACGCACCCCGGCGTTGCGCGCGGTGGCCACGTCGATGCTGGAATCCCCCACAAACAGCGCACGCTCGGCGGCACGCCAAACTGGCACAGGCAGCTTTGCACACCCGTTGGGTCCGGCTTCTTGGCGGGGAAGCTGTCTCCGCTCACGACGGCATCCAGCAGCGGCGTCAGGCCGTGGGCGTTCAGCACCGTGTCGGTGTAACGCCCCTCCTTGTTGGTCACCACGGCCAGCTTCACGCCCTGGCCGCGCAGGGCGGTCAGCGTCTCGCGCACCTGGGGGTAGAGCTGGCTGCGGGTTCCGCAGCGCTGCTGGTAGTGCTTGTCAAAGCGGGACACGCTGAGTGCCAGGCTGTCGCTGGCGCGCACCGTGGTGTCCGGCACTTTGCCGCTGAACGCCAGCGCCTGGATCAGCAGCTCCCGCGTCCCGTGGCCAATCCAGTCATTGACCTGCTGCTGCGTGACTTCGGGCAAGGCAAAGTAGCGCAAGGTGTCGTTGACGGCGTCAAAGATCTCCGGCGCGGTCTCGACCAGGGTGCCGTCCAGGTCAAACATGATCAGATCGAATGCATTCATCGTGCTGGAACCCTGCGTGTTCAATTGGCGGCAACCACAATCTGGTCCGGCAAGGGCACCGCATTGCGGTGGGCAGCGCGGTGGGCCAAGGTGCGCGCGGCATCTACCACCCGCTTGGAAGTGATGCCGAAGTGCGCATACAGGTCTTTCGCTGGGGCTGACTCACCAAAACTGGCGATACCCACCACCACACCGGTGCGCCCCACGTATTTGCGCCAGAAGTCCGGGTGCGCCGCCTCAATGGCAATCGCCGGCAGACCCAGCGGCAGCACCATTTCCTGGTAGGCGTCGCTCTGGCGGTCAAACACATTGGTGCAGGGCATGGAGACGACGCGGGTCGCAATGCCCTCGGACTGCCAGCGCCGCTTGCGCTTGCATGGCCAACTCCAGCTCCGAGCCGGTGGACACGATCACCACCTGGGCGCCCTCCATGTCGGACAGCACATAGCCACCCCGGCGAATGTTTTGCTCCATGGCCAGGGCCGTGCTGGCGTCGCCGGTCAGGCGCGGCAGGTTCTGGCGCGACAGGCACAGCGCGCTGGGGCCGTCCTCGCGCTCGATGGCGTGGGCCCAGGCGACGGCGGTCTCCAGGCCATCGGCCGGGCGCCACACGTCCAGATTCGGGATGATGCGCAAGCTGGGGATGTGCTCCACGCTCTGGTGCGTGGGGCCGTCTTCGCCCAGGCCAATGCTGTCGTGGGTGAACACATGGATGACGCGCAGCTTCATCAGCGCGGCCATGCGGATGGCGTTGCGGCTGTAGTCGCTGAAGGTCAGGAAGGTGCCGCCATACGGGATGTAGCCACCGTGCAGCGCGATGCCGTTCATGATGGCGGCCATGCCGAATTCGCGCACGCCGTAGCTCATGTGGTTGCCCGGCACAAACTGCCCGTCGCTGCCGCGACCCGCCTTGACGCAACCCTTGAAGTTGGTCAGGTTGGAGCCGGTCAGGTCGGCACTGCCACCAAAGAACTCCGGCACCAGCGGCGCCAGCACGTCCAGCGCGTTCTGGCTGGCCTTGCGGGTGGCGTGCGGCTGGGCGTTGCCCACGATGCCCGCCAGCACGGCGGGTAACTGGTGGGCAAACGCCGGCAGCAGGTCGCCCGCCATGCGGCGCTCGAACTCGGCCGCCTGCTCGGGATAGTGGGTGCGGTAGGCCTCAAAGCCGGCACGCCAGGTGCGCTCGGCCGCCTGGCCGCGCTCCACGGCGTTCCAGGCCGCCGCAATGTCCGCCGGAATCTCGAACGGCGCATGGTCCCAGCCCAGCGCCTCGCGGGTGGCCGCCACCTCGGCCGCGCCCAGCGCGGCGCCGTGCACATCGTGCGTGCCGGCCTTGTTGGGCGAGCCCATGCCGATGACGGTCTTGCAGCAGATCAGCGTGGGCTTGCCGTCCGCCAGCAGGCCCTGGGCCTTGGCGGCGCGCACGGCCGCGTCCAGCGCCTCGGGGTCGTGGCCATTGACGGCGGGGATGACGTTCCAGCCATAGGCCTCAAAGCGCTTGGGCGTGTCGTCGGTGAACCAGCCTTCGACATGGCCGTCAATCGAGATGCCGTTGTCGTCATAGAAGGCCACCAGTTTGGACAGGCGCAGCGTACCCGCCAGCGAACAGACTTCGTGGCTGATGCCTTCCATCAGGCAACCATCGCCCATGAACACGTAGGTGAAGTGGTCGACGATAGCGTGCTCGGGGCGATTGAACTCGCGGCCAGCAGCTTCTCGGCCAGCGCCATGCCCACCGCGTTGCTCAGGCCCTGGCCCAGCGGGCCGGTGGTGGTTTCCACGCCGGGCGTGACACCCACCTCGGGGTGGCCGGCCGTCTTGCTGTGCAGTTGGCGGAACTTCTTCAGCTCGTCCATCGGCAGGTCGTAGCCGGTGAGGTGCAGCAGCGCATAAATCAGCATGGAGCCGTGGCCGTTGGAGAGCACAAAGCGGTCGCGGTTGGGCCACAGCGGGTTGGCCGGGTTGTGGCTCAGGTGGCGGTTCCACAGCACCTCGGCAATGTCGGCCATACCCATCGGCGCGCCGGGGTGGCCGGACTTGGCTTTTTCGACGGCGTCGATGGCCAGAAAGCGGATGGCCTTGGCCATCTGGTTGGCCATGTCGGGAGACGGAGAAAGTGTGTTCATTTCAGTTCATCCTCAGAAAGTGGTGCGCGGCAAACCGTGCCTGATTCAGAAATGCCGTGGAACCGGCTAAGCCGGGCCACAGGCGTTGCCCCCTTGAGGGGGGAACGGGCACACGCAGTGAGCCCGGACGGGGGTGTTACTTTTTCTTTCTATCCATCATTCGCCACACGAAGGGCGTGAAGATGAGTTGCATGGCCAGTTCCATCTTGCCGCCGGGCACGACGATGGTGTTGGCGCGGCTCATGAAGGAGGCATCAATCATGTTGAGCAGGTACTGAAAGTCGATCCCCTTGGGGTTGGAAAAGCGGATCACCACCATGCTCTCGTCGGCGCTGGGAATGTCGCGCGCAATGAACGGGTTGGAGGTGTCCACCATGGGCACCCGCTGGAAGTTGACGTGGGTGTGCATGAACTGCGGGCAGATGTAGTTCACGTAGTCGGGCATGCGGCGCAGGATGGTGTCGGTGACCGCTTCGGTGCTGTAGCCGCGCTGCTTCTTGTCGCGGTAGAGCTTTTGAATCCACTCCAGGTTGATGACGGGAACCACGCCCACCAGCAAATCCGGATGCTGGGCGATGTTGACCTCGGGCGTGACCACCGCGCCGTGCAAGCCTTCGTAAAACAGCAGGTCGGTGTTGGCGGGCACGTCTTCCCAGGGCGTGAAGGTGCCCGGGCTTTGTTTGTAGGGCGCGGCCTCTTCGGTGTCGTGCAGATACTTGCGGCGTTTGCCGTTGCCAGTGGCCGCGTAGTCGCGAAACAGGGCTTCAAGTTCCGGGAAGAGATTGTTCTCCGGCCCGAAGTGGCTGAAGTTCTTGTTACCCGCTTTTTCGGCCTCGGCCAAGCGCAGCTTCATCTCGGCGCGGTCGTGGCGGTGAAAGCTGTCGCCCTCAATGACCGCAGCATTGATGCCTTCGCGGCGAAAGATGTTTTCAAAGGTTCGGGTCACCGATGTGGTGCCCGCTCCGGAAGACCCGGTGATGGCAATGATGGGGTGGCGTGTGGACATGCACAATCTCCTTAGATAATTGAATTTTGGTGAAACAGAGCTCTAGCCCACGCAAACATTGCGCAAGCAGCTATCAAATTTATAGTGACATCTGATCAATTGGGGACAGAGCTACGCTTCGCTTCGGTCTGTCCCGCAAAGGTATTAGTCTCTGAACAGGCTGCGCTCGGCAAACAGCGGGTTGTGCAATTCCACTTTGACGGGCTCTGCGTGGTAGCGCTCAATGCGCTCCACCTCGTTTTTGGAGCCAAACACCAGACCAATGCGCTGGTGCAGGCTGGTGGGCTGCACGCCCAGCATGGGCACCTCGCCGGTGGAGGCGCGGCCACCGGCCTGCTCCATGATCATGCCTACCGGGTTGGCTTCGTACAGCAGGCGCAAGCGGCCGGGCTTGGAAGTGTCCTTGGTGTCGCGGGGGTACAGGAACACGCCGCCGCGCATCAAAATGCGGTGCGCTTCGGCCACCATGCTGGCAATCCAGCGCATGTTGAAGTCCTTGGCACGGGGGCCTGGCTTGCCGGCCAGGCATTCGTCCACATAACGTTTGACCGGGGCTTCCCAAAAGCGGGCGTTGGAGGCATTGATGGCGAACTCATGGGTGTCCACCGGGATCTGAATGTCCGGGTGCGTCAGCATGAACTGGCCCAGGTTGGGGTCCAGCGTAAAGCCTGACACGCCATTGCCCACCGTGAGCACCAGCATGGTGGTCGGGCCATACAGGGCATAACCCGCCGCCAACTGCTGGGTGCCGCTCTGCAGGAAATCGGCCTCGACGACATCACGCCCGCTGTCAATCACGTCCTGCGGCGCGCGCAGCACACTGAAAATGCTACCCACGGTCACATTCACGTCGATGTTGCTGGAGCCGTCCAGCGGATCAAACACCAGCATGTATTTGCCACGCTGCAGGGTTTCCGGAATTTGGTAAGGCTCTTCCAGCTCTTCGGACGCCATGCCGGCCAGGTGGCCGCCCCACTCGGTCATCTGCGTGAAATACTCGTTGCTGATGACGTCCATCTTCTTTTGCACTTCGCCCTGCACGTTGATACTGGTGGCAACCTCGGGCGTGGGGTGGCCCAACACACTGCCCAACTCGCCAAACGCCACCGAGCGCGCAATGGCCTTGCAGGCCAACGCCACATCCAGTATCAAGGCATTGAAATCGCCACTGGCCGACGGAAAGCGGCGACGCTGTTCGATCAGGTATTGGGTCAGGGTAAAACGGCGGCGGGTGGTCATGGTGGGCTTTCAGGAGAATTAAAAATGGGGTGCGCGTGCGGGGTTTCAGCCTGCCGCGTTACGGCGCAACAGGTTCATCACCGTGCGGTAGCCGCCATCGGCATCGGGCGCGCCAAACACGGCGCTGCCGGCCACACAGGTGTCGGCCCCGGCCTGCACGATCTCGTGGATGTTGTCGACCTTGACCCCACCATCCACCTGCAGCCAGATGGGCTGGCCGCCCGCGGCCTGGTGCGCATCGATGCGCTGGCGCACGGCGCGCAGTTTGCCCAGTGTGGACGGAATGAACTTTTGCCCGCCAAAGCCGGGGTTCACACTCATCAGCAAAATCATGTCCAACTTGTCCATCACATGGTCCAGCCAGTCCACCGGTGTGGCCGGGTTCAGCACCAGCCCGGCCTTGCAGCCGTGTTCCTTGATCAGTTGCAGCGTGCGGTCCACATGTTTGCTCGCCTCGGGGTGAAAGGTGATGATGTTGGCACCGGCCTTGGCAAACAACGGGATCAGCGAGTCCACCGGCTCCACCATCAGGTGCACGTCGATGGGGATGGTCACATGCGGGCGGATGGCCTCGCACACCAGTGGGCCAATGGTCAGGTTGGGCACATAGTGGTTGTCCATCACATCAAAGTGAACCAGATCGGCACCCGCTGCCTGAATGGCCCTGACCTCTTCGCCCAAACGGGCAAAGTCGGCCGACAAAATACTGGGGGCCAGGCGGAGAACGGGCGGTTGCGCAGTGGAGGCGGTCATGGTGTGGCTTTCAATGGGTTTGGTGTTCAGCATGCCAGTGGCGCAGCTGGGCCAGGTTGACCTGGCTCAAATCGGGCACAACGCGCAGCGCGGCGGCAAAGTCGTGGTGCGCGGTGTAGGTGGTCGGAGTGATGACCGTGGCCAGACCGGCTGCGGTGGCTGCGCGCAGCCCGTTGCTGGAGTCTTCGAGCGCGATGCAATCCGCTGGACCGAGTTTGAGCGCGGCCAACATCTGCAGATACACCTGGGGATGCGGCTTCTTGATGGGCGCGGTGGACGCGTCGCCTATCGCCGTGAAGTTCAGGCGCCAGTCCGCTCCAATGGCCCGGCGCATCAGGGCGGCAATGTTGACCGGCGAGGTAGTGGTGGCAATGGCCAGTTGCAACCCCTGGGCCAGCGCTTCGTCCATCAGCTTGAGCACACCCGGGCGCAGGCTGACAGCGCCGTCATTCACCGCGGCCTCATAGGCGGCGGTTTTCAGTTCGTGCAGCCGGTTCACCGTGTCGCTGAGCGCCATGGCGTCCACTTCCAGCATGGTGGGGCTAGTAGTTTTCCAGTAGTGCAGGATGCGCTCTTTGCCGCCCGAAATATCGAGCAGTCCGGTGTACAGCGCCTCATCCCACACCCAGCCCATGCCCATCTCGGCGAAGGCGTGGTTAAACGCGGCCAGGTGCGCACTCTCGGTGTCGGCCAGGGTGCCGTCGACATCAAAAATCAGGGCTTGGATCATGCCAGGTGGTGGTAGGGGTTGGTAAAAAGGCTGCAATATAAGCATCCATTGATTTACTTTAAGCCCATCAACCCATAAACTCCAATCACGTTTTATTGAAAAATCATCAGTTGAAACTTATTGACTACCGTGTATGCGCCCCTACACCCTGAAGCAACTCCAAACTTTTCTGGAGGTGGCGCGCCAGCGCTCCGTGTCCAAGGCCGCTGAGCGCCTGTTTGTGACCCAGCCCGCAGTGTCCATGCAGATTCGGCAGTTGGAAGATGCCTTTGGCCTGGCCCTGCTGGAACCGGTGGGCCGCAACATCCGCCTGACCCATGCCGGTGAGGCCTTTTTACTGCACGCCCAGGCCGCCATGGGGCAGCTCAAGGATCTGGAAGCCCAGATGGCCGACCACGTCGGCCTGAAAAAGGGCCGTATCGACCTGGCTGTGGTCAGCACCGCCAAATACTTCATACCCATGCTGCTGGTGCAGTTTGGCAAGTTGTTTGACGGCATCAACGTTCAACTCAAGATCGACAACCGCGAAAACATTCTGGGCATGTTGGCCCGCAACGAGGCCGACCTGGTGGTGATGGGCCGCGCGCCGGGCGACCTGGACTGCGAAGCTATTCCCTTCGCCACCAACCCGCTGGCCATCGTGGCACCGCCCGACCACCCTTTGGCACGGCGCAAACAGCTGCCGTTTTCAGCCTTGGCGGACTACCGCTTTGTGGTGCGTGAGGAAGGCTCTGGCACCCGTGCAGCCATGGAGCGGCTGTTTGCGCAGCACAACACGCCGCTCAAGGTCGAGATGGAAATGCCCAGCAACGAGACCATCAAACAGGCGGTGATGGCGGGCATGGGTCTGAGCTTTTTGTCCATGCGCACCATGCGGCATGAACTGGCCGGTGGTTATATGGCGCTGGTGGATATCCAGGGCATGCCGCAGGTGGGGCACTGGTACATCACCCACCTGAGCCAAAAGAAACTGTCGCCCGCTGCGCGCTCGTTCAAGGAGTTTTTGATTGAGCAGGGCGGGCCGCTGATGGATATCTGGAGTTAACGGCCGGGTTTCGCGCCCCCCGTCTTACACCCACGCACATTCGCAGGTGAAGTGCCGCAAAAACTGCGGTTGTTTGGTGATCCGCACACCACGTATGCTGGCCGCCTTTTGCTTGACCTCGTCAATCACCTCGGCCGCATAGTCAAAGTGCGATTGCGTGTACATGCGCCGGGGAAAAGCCAGGCGCACCAGCTCCATGCTGTGGTAGGTCTCGAAGCCGCTGTCGAGGCGCTTGCCAAACATCATCGAGCCGATTTCCACGCCGCGAATGCCGCCTTCCAGGTACAGCGCGTTGCACAGCGCCCAGGCTGGGTAGTGGGCAATCGGCATGTTTGGCAGCACGGTCTTGGCGTCGATGTAGACGGCGTGGCCGCCGGTGGGTTTGACAAAGCCGATGCCGGACGCTTCCAGCCGTTCGCCCAGGTACTCGGCGGTGCGCAGACGGTAGCGCAGGTAGTCTTCGTCCATGCCCTCGACCAGGCCCACGGCCAGCGCCTCCAGGTCGCGCCCGGCCAGGCCGCCGTAGGTGGGAAAGCCCTCGGTCATGATCAGCACGTTGCGGGCGGCGTCCATCCACTCGTCGCTGCGCAGCACGATGAAACCGCCGATATTGACCATGCCGTCCTTCTTGGCGCTCATGGTGCAACCATCGCAGTACGAAAACATCTCCTGCACTATTGCTTTGATGGGCGTGTTCTCGTAGCCGGGTTCCCGCATCTTGATGAACATGGCGTTCTCGGAGAAGCGGCACACGTCCATGATGAAGGGCTTGCCATACTTCTTGAGCAGGGCCGAGTAGGCGCGGATATTGGCCATGGACACGGGTTGCCCGCCACCGGTGTTGTTGGTCACGGTGATCATGCCAAAAGGAATGCGGTGGCCCTCGGCTTTCAGAACCGCCTCGACCCGCTCCAGGTCGATATTGCCCTTGAACGGGTAGACCAGCGCGGGTTGGAGTCCTTCCGGAATGACCAGGTCGACGGCCTCGATCCCCAAGTATTCCAGGTTGGCGCGGGTGGTGTCGAAGTGGCAGTTGTTGGGCACCAGCTCGCCCTTTTTACACACCGCCGTGAACAGCACTTTCTCGGCCGCGCGGCCCTGGTGGGTGGGGATGAAGTGCTGCATGCCGGTGATGTCGCGGATCACGGCTTCCAAGCGGTAGAAGCTGCGCGCACCGGCGTAACTCTCGTCACCCTCCATGATGGCGCCCCACTGGCGGCTGGACATGGCACCGGTGCCGGAGTCGGTCAGCCAGTCGATCAGCACGTCTTCGGCGCGCAGCTTGAAGACGTTGAGTTTGGCGTCCTCCAGCAGTTGCACGCGCTCCTCGCGGGTGGTCATGCGGATGGGTTCAATGCTTTTGATGCGGAAGGGTTCGATCAGGGTTTTGGGCATGGTGTTTGTGCTTTGGTTCAGGTCAGGGGACAAAGGTAGCACCGGCAAAACGGGTGTGGTGTCGGTGATTTCCAACACCTTCGAAAAATTGTCAGCCTGCGTCGCGCGCACGGCCGACGGCGTGGCCCGCGTTCTCCGGCTCGCGGCGTGGGCGGCTACCCTGGCGCTTCAACGCTACTGCGTCAACACGGCATGCGGCGCGC
Organism: Candidatus Aalborgicola danicus; assembly: GCA_016703945.1. Lineage (GTDB taxonomy): Bacteria > Pseudomonadota > Gammaproteobacteria > Burkholderiales > Burkholderiaceae_C > Allorhodoferax > Allorhodoferax danicus. The sequence goes on along the minus strand of JADJBC010000060.1, from coordinate 192,807 downwards.
CCGCATCAGGGCAACCGCGCGTGCGGCCTGCGCCCGCGGGCCACACCGCCGGCCTGGAGCTGTGGGATTTTGAGTGATTGGAAGGCACGCGCTCTGAAGACTGACGGGAGGAACGGGTGTTGTCGGCGTGTGGCCGTATGCCTCGTAAGTCACAGCATTAGTTTTCTTCGAAGTAGTCTGAGTCAATACGTTTGACAACATACGAGGCTGCGGCTGAAACCCCAACGTCGAAGTCAATCATCAGCGCCGAAAGATGCTTGCCATCTATAAGAACGACCTTTGTGTCAATGCGCGACGCATAGTCAATTGCGTCAGACGTGTAAAACGAGGTTGTAATGAAAACGCCCTTGCGAGCTCGTTGCCCTTGCAAAGCGCCAACGAACTTTTGGATTTCTGGCCTCCCGACAGATCCTTGCCAGCGTTTGGCTTGAATAAAAATTGTGTCGAGGCCAAGCCGATCTTCCTTGATGATGCCGTCGATGCCACCATCTCCAGTTTGACCGATCCGCTCGCCTGCATCCCGGCGCGATCCTCCGTAGCCCATTTTTACAAGGAGTTCTACGACAAGTTGCTCAAAGAACGTATGAGAGCAAGACAAGATTCTTGCGAGCAGTTCTTGGACCAATTGCTCTCGCAGGCCCTGATAGGCGAGCTCAATGGCTTCTTCTGGTGTGGTCGTTGGAATTGGTAACTCAGCCCGTGGTGCTTGCTCGGTGCTGCCCTTGGATACGTCCCGAAATTCGATGAACTCTGGCCATTGCTCAAGAAATTTGGCGTCGATTCGAGCTGGACTGGATGCCAATGTTTGCAGGCCACGCTCGGTTATTTTGAACACGGCTCGCTTTGGAGCCTCTATCAGCGCAGCCTTTTTCAGATAGGTTCTTGCCCAGCCGATACGGTTCCTAAAGATACCCTGTTGCCCGCTGGGTAGCAGCTCGGCCCTCTCGATGGGCGTTAGGTTGAAGTGCTCAGCAAGTGCTTCCTCCGTGTCTCTCAGCGTGTGTTCGTTGCTGTCGCCCAAATGACGCAGGAATGGAAGCATGCAAGTTTGGTAGTCAGGTATGGCCATATGCAGAGGATATGCGCAACGAGCGGTTCAGGTGTCCAACGAGGCCGAAAAAAGGCCCCCCAAACGCAGCATCCCTGGCGACCCCATGTTCCGATACCCCCCCCGCACCGCCGTGCAGTGGGCGTCTGCACCGGCTGGCTGGAGCTGATTCGCGGTTGCCCACCCGGTGGCGCGGCAACACGTGGTTGACGCACGCCCCAATGCACACCAAGCGCATTCGCCCGCGAGTGCGCAAGCAAGACGGTGCGGATGCCCACTGCGCTTGCCAACCTCAAGTCGCTACAAAATACATAGCATCTTACGCAATGATTACGGGGGCTAGAGGCCGATTTGACCATGACTGTTTAGCATTGGCGTATCAATCAACACGCCAGGAAGTCTCAGCGTACCTCCGCATCCAGTCGCTTGTGCATGGTGAGCTTGATGACGCCACCCGTAAAGCCCTCGGTGCGCAGCATTTCCACGTAACCGCGCGCCTGATAGAAGTTCGGTGCCTGAAACGAGAAGGTATCCAGGTACACCAGTCGACAACCCCGGCTGTGTGCGTTCTGTTCAAACGCATCCATCAGTTGGGTGCCGATGCCGGTTGACCGTAACTCCGCCAAGACCCAGAGCTGCTGCAACTCACAGCACTCGCCCCAGGTTCTTCCGATCGCTCCGCCGACGACGGCGCCGCCTGGGTCATGGGCGATCACGTGGAGAGGCTGAACTTCGCCGAGTGGTGCCCCTGCAATGTTGTGTGAGTCTAGACCTGCGTCAACAATAGCGACAGCTTCTGCAGGGGCTGGCGAGTGAACAGAGATTTGGAATTGTGACGACATGTGAACACCTTAACTGGACCCTTACTATCGAATGCTCTAACGCCCCACCAAAAAGCCAAGCACCCCTTCAGCGACGATTGCGCGGGTGCTGACTGGCAAGTCTCTCGTTGCCCCGCTTGTAGTTGCCGGTGATTCTGGCCATCAGTTGTTGCGCGTCATCTTCGTCGGCTGCTTCGACCTCGGCCAGAAAGTCGTCAGCGTCGCTGCCTCGCAGTGTCGAAGCCACGCGCCCGTGGTGCAGGATCTCAAGCTCCCCATTTCTTCGGATTCGGTAGCTGAATCCGAGGTCCTGGCTACCCGGTTCTGACTTTGTCATGCCTGTCTCCTTGCGGGGTGGGGTTCATCCATCACGATCTATTCCAAATCCAGTCCGCCTTGACGAAGTGCCTTGCACAACCCAACACTACCGCGGAAAACATGTCCCGCAAGCCCAACCGAAGCTGCCGCGTCGATGTTCTCTGGTTTGTCGTCCACGAAGTAGGACCGCTCTACCGCAACGCCACCGGACGCAACTGCACGCCTGAATGCTTCCGGCTCGGGCTTCGCAACACCTTGCTTGAAGGAGAGCACGTGGGCATGAAATGCTTGTAGCTCAGGAATGCTGGCACGAACCGTGGGCCAGTAATGGCGGTCGACATTGGACAGCAGGACCAGGCGGCACTTGCCGGTCAGTTGCCGAAGCAGCGCGCGAATTCCGGGCATGGGCTCAGAGTACGGGGCGATCCACATATCTCTGAACTCGTCCAGCGATGCGCTCAGGCCGAGGTCGGCCACCAGCTTTGCATGCAACTGCTCCAGGGATGTTCGGCCACGGATCAAATCTGGATTGGATACCAGATCCAGCATCTGATGCACGGCCCTGTCCGGCTCCAGGCAGCGCTGCGCGATGCGGTCGTAGACCAATCGGTCATCAAACGTGACGATCACGCCAAACAGGTCGAGGATCAGGCACTCAATGTGGTCCGGGATGGTTAAAGGCATCTTCGAAAGACTGGCAAAAGAGGATTCGCTCCGTGCGCTCTTGCACTGCGACAACGTGCCAAAAGCGTGCGTATGAACGGGCATCGCCATCAGTACCGATTCAGTCGCCCATGGGAGAACAGAGTTCGATCAGCGAACCTTCCATGGCGCGGACATAGGCCACTGTCTGGCCCCAGGGCTTCTCCATCGGGCCCTTGATCGGGCTGGCGCCAGCGGCGACTGCCCTGGCATACGCGCCGGCAACATCGTCCGTTACGAACGCCAACTCGACACCCAGTGGCGCGGCGTTAGGGTCGGTTTTTTGGTACAGCCCGCCCAAATTCATGTCGCCCATGGCATGGGAGGCAAAGGCCAGAACGGTTGCGCCAGTTGCGAGTTCACCGTATTGCTCGGAGTCGTGCAGAAAACGGGTTTCAAAACCGAATGCCTCTTTGTAAAAGGCAAGCACTTGCGTAACCGACGGGACGTAGACGATGGTGTAGCCAAATTTCATTTGTTCCTGCCTTTGTCTGAGTTTGAGATGGCTTGTCGCACCACCCTGATTGCAATGGTAATCCTGCCTCCCGACCATCCATCCGCGCCGCCGCGCAGTGGGTTTAATGCTACAGTATTCATAGCTAACTATGCAATGGATACGAGGGCTGGAGTTCGTTTTGACTACTCAAACTCGGCCAGACGCCAAAGCGCGCACCTCCTAAAACGACGCCAGCGGCACAAAGGTCTGGGCCTGCACCATGGCAGCGGGGCTGTTGCCAAAACCTGCGTAAAACTGCAAAGGGCGCGGCAGTGCATTCAGGTCCAGGTAATTGATGACGGGAAACGAGGCCAGGATGGGCGCGGTCACTTGCGTCCACGCGCTGATGTTGTTGAGATTGCCGTCCCAAGCCTGCCAGCCTTGCGCGGCTTTGATGAACACCTGCGAACCGCCGGCCACCGCCACCACAAACAGCTTTTGGCTGCCCGCCAGATTGCGTGGTAGCAGCACATCGGCCCACAACACGGCGCTGTCGGCGCTACCCAGCACGTCACCCGAGGCGCGCCAAGCGCCATCCCAATCCGCGGCAGACCAGTGCAACGTGCGAACGATGTCGGCCCCCTGCCCTTGCGCAAATCCGTTGCTGGCCGTCACGTAACGCGCTGAAGCAGACGTCAATCGCGCCTGCGCTTGCCGCGCGCCCGTGCGGGCGGGCAACACCACGCCGGTGCCCGTCCGAAAGGACCCTGACTCGTTGTCGCGCCAATTCGCGCTCTTCAGGGGTGCGCCCGACACCAGCCGTACTCCAGCGTCCACACCACCATCGTCCCGCGGATGCAAGTTGACCAACGGGTCGGGCAACTGGGCCAGACTGCCGCGGCTGGGGGGCACCTGAAAACTCTGCACAGCCTTCAGCTGACCACCTGCCAGGAAATTGGCCGTCCAGGTGCCCGGCAGCGTCAACGCGCCGTAATTGGACCATTGCGGGATGTTGAACCAGGTCCAGCCCCGAGCCCGGTTGGGATTCGGGAGGTCAATATAGTCGTACAAGCTGCCGTCTGGCGCGATCAGCTCAATGCGTTGTCTGGCCGTGGCTTGCGCCAAGGCGAATTGCACCGCCACCCGCACCCTGGCGCTGTTGGCGGGCAGTGTGTTCTGGTGGGCGGCGAGGTCCAGGTTATCAGCGTCGGTGACCACGATCCGCACGCTTTCGCCAGGTAGAAGAATTGGATCAGCCAGAGCCGACCTCAGCGGCGTTGCCAGCGCCGTACGGGCCTTGCCACTTGCACCATAGAGAGCGGCGCAGCCGGCTATGTCGTCGCCCTTGAGGTTGCGCATGTAGCCGCGTTCGGGGTGGTAGGGGTTGGCGTACAAGATGGAGGCAGGACGGTCCGAATGTCCCAGCCCCAGCAAATGGCCCAACTCGTGCAGAAACATACCCTGGAAAAAGTCGGTGTATTTGGCATAACCGTCCATGAAGAATGGGTCTGTCGAATAGTCCCGCAAGCGTATGCCAGTCATTTGTACACCCAGGCTGGTAGCGCCAGATTGCGCGGATCCTGAAGCCAACTGGGAGGGGTCCCACTGGACGATGGCCTGCACCGCAGAACCTCCTGAGGTCGTGAGATCGGTCAGTCCGTCATACACAAACTGAACCCGGCAAACCGCTTGCCAGCGCGCCATGGTGTCCGCCATGGTGGCGACCCATGCTTCGGTTGTCTGCAAGGGTGACTGATCCGCCGGGTTGTACGCCCAATGCACCACGCCGCCGGGCCAGGGCAACACCTTGTCGTCCACCAGGACGGCAGCATGGGCACACCAAAGCGGAAACACACAGGCCGCTGTGCATATCCGCAGAAAAATTTTGTTTAGCCGTGTCAGCATCGATAGCTCCAATCGTTAGCGGCAATACAACGTAACCAGCGATGCTGAACCTGCCGCGCCGCGGGATCTGGCGAAAGGACAATCCTGCCCTGCGCAGAGTCAAGTATCGCTCCTGGCTATTGACCGTGCCGCCCAGGATTTCTGCGATGGAATGGAGTGCCACTGCATCGCCGAGTCGACTACAGTGGACCTTCCCGACCTCAAGGAGCCCCCATGCCGAATTTTGCAACGCTCAAGATCGATCAGGACCCGAGCAATCCGGCGATTGCGCGGTTGCTGCTGAACAGACCCGAGCGATTCAATGCCATCAATGACCAAATGCCGGGTGAGATACGCGCGGCGGTCGATTGGGCCAACACCAACGCGCAGGTCCATGTCATCGTGATTGAAGGATCGGGCAAGGGATTTTGCGGTGGCTACGATCTGGTGGAGTACGCTGAAAACACCTCTGACCACCCGTGCCAACAAGAGCGGCATCCTTGGGATCCTATGGTCGACTACCAGCATATGAAGCGCTGCACTGAGGACTTCATGAGTTTATGGAGAAGCCCCAAACCAACCATCGCCAAAGTGCATGGTGCCGCTGTCGCAGGTGGCAGTGATATTGCAATGTGCTGCGACCTCCTGGTGATGGCCGAAGATGCAAAGATTGGCTACATGCCGACCCGCGTGTGGGGGTGTCCCACGACCGCCATGTGGACCTACCGTTTGGGCCCGATGCGTGCCAAACAGATGATGTTCACGGGCAACACGATCGATGGACGCACTGCGGCCGATTGGGGCTTGGCGACCCTGGCTGCGCCGCTCGCCCAACTGGAAGAAGAGACCATGAAGCTGGCAAGCCGTATTGCAGGTGTGCCCAACAGCCACCTGGCGATGCACAAGATGGTCGTCAACCAGGTGATGCTGACCATGGGCCTGGAACAAACCCAAATGATGGCAACGGTGTTTGACGGAATCACACGGCACAACCCGGAAGGGTTGTGGTTTCGGCGTTATGCACAGGAAGCGGGGTTCAAGGCCGCGGTGCAGTGGCGCGATGGAGGTCAACACATTCCAGAGGGCGACGAAGCCCGGGAGCTGATTCGGCAAATGGACTCTAAACGCGCCGGCTGAAACACGCGCTCTACCGTGGCGGAGTCCAGACTGTCTCAGTCTGAAGTGGGGCTGGTATCTGGCAGGCTACGCAAACCATGGCGCTCCAGCATGCGGTAGGCGGTGCGCTCGGAGACTCCCAGGGCAAGTGCAACGCGGCGCCGGTTGCCCTGGTATTTGGTCAGCAAGTGATCAAGGTAGGTCCGCTCGATGACTTCGAGCGTCGGTTCGCCTGCAAATACCAACTCCGGCGAATCCTTGTCACTGGCCGGCTCACTCTTGCCCGGCATCGCGAGATCTTTTGCCGGTGCTGATCGCTGCACAGGCATGTGCCGACAATCAATGACTGGTGCTTCAGCCGCCACGATGAAGGCCCGCTCAATCACGTTCCGCAGTTCACGCACGTTGCCGGGCCAGTGGTAACCCTGTAGCCATTCAATGGCTTGCGGGCTAAGCGTTTTGGGCTGTGTCCCCTGGGTCTGACCGCGCCGCACGAGAAAGCTGGTAGCCAGAGCGGGAATATCGTCGATGCGCTCGCGCAATGGAGGTACATCAATCACAAAGGTAGACAGGCGGTAATACAGGTCGGCACGAAAATGGCCTTCGTTGGCGCGTGCCAGCAAATCACGGTTGGTGGCGGCGACGATGCGCACATCGGCGCGCAGGTCGTTGGTGGCACCAACCCGCCGAAAGCGTCCGGTCTCGATCACCCGAAGCAGCTTGGCCTGCACCGCTGGCCCGGCCTCACCGAGTTCGTCCAAAAAAAGCGTGCCACGTACGGCTGCTTCAATCAGACCGGTTTTGCGGCGATCTGCTCCTGTGAAGGCACCGCGTTCGTGACCAAAAAGCTCGGACTCGAAAAGATTTTCTTGGAGGGTGCAGCAGTCAATGGGGACAAAGGCTTCGCTGTGGCGTTGGCTTTGTGCGTGCACGGCCTGCGCCACCAATTCCTTGCCTGTGCCGCTCTCGCCCTGTATGAGCACGGTCACATCGGTGCGGGCCACTTCGACAATCATCTGGCGCAAACGCAGCATGGGAGCACTGTCGCCAATCATCACCGGGCCGTGGCGTGCGCGGTGGCTGCCGCTGAGCCACTCTTTCTGGGATTGCAGATGGCTTTGCTCAATTGTGCGGCGAATCACCAGTTCCAGTTCATCCAGATTCACGGGTTTGACCAAATAGTCGGATGCCCCATGCTGCATGGCCTGCACTGCCTGGTTGACACCGCCAAACGCAGTGAGCATGACGACGGGCCGGGCTGCAGAGATTTCGCTCAGTGGCCCAAAACCCTTGGAGTCGGGCAAGTTGACGTCGAGCAGTACGAGGTCAGGGGCAACCCGTTGCAATGCGATGCGAGCCTCCGACCAGCTGAGCGCACTGACCACGTCATAACCGGCCTTCTGTAGCTCACGCACCAGCAACTGATTCAGGACAGCATCGTCCTCTACGACCAGTAAGGTGGGCCTGTGTGACGCAAGGACGGGGCTGGTATTCATGGCACTTCAGGATGGTGATGATGGCAAGCCTTCAGGATATGCCCAATGCCAGCGGAAGCGTGATGGTGAACACAGTATTTTTGCTCATTTCGCTCGCGACCGCTATGGTGCCACCACAGCGGTCAACAATGCTTTTGCACACTGCCAAGCCCAGCCCCATGCCCGCCTGTCCATCGGCGCGTCGACTAAAAAACGGCAAAAAGATACGCGAGATGTTTTCTGGTGGTATGCCGACGCCAGTGTCGATAACGCGTATTAGGACCATTGAAGCATTCCTAGTTTCGACCTCAATTCGGACCTCACCCCCCTGTGTCATGGCGTGCATGGCGTTGTGCAACAGATTGACAAAAACCTGGCGCAATTCAGCGTTGTCGCCCTGTATCCAGATCGCCTGATCGGGGTGTTCAAAGCGGATACTCACCTGCCGCATGCGCGCTTCTTCTCCCAGTAGTGCCACGGTGTCGTCGATGGCGGCGACAACCTCGACCGGCACCAGCGAGTCACTTGGGGGATGACTCATCTGCATGAGCCGCTGGGTCGTAGCCACACAACGGTCAATCTGGCTATCCACCAGTTGCAGGTAGTGGACCAGTTCGTCTGTGTCGATGTCACCTTTGGCGAGCCCGCGCAAGCTTGCTTGCAGCGCCAGGCGGATGGATGCCAGGGGGTTGTGAATTTCATGCGCCACGCCGTTGGCCAGCAGACCAATGGTGGACAGACGGTGCTCTTGAGAATAGCGAATGGCCTCATTGAGTGGGCGAAGTATCTCGACCGTGAGCATTTCCCCGTTGAAGCTCAGCTGTGCGGCGTCAATTTCCACGGGCAGGTTGCTTCCGTCACGATGCCGCAGCTCCATGACCGTGCGCAGGGTCTGGTTCTCCCGCGCTTGGAGCACCGGGCATGTCAGGAGGGTAGAGGGGCACGGTTCGTTCGCCCCCCGACCAACCTTGTAACAGCAGCCGCGTAACGGAGTCTGCGGGTCGTGACCGATCAGTCGGGCATATGCGGTGTTGGCGAGACGAATTTGCCAGTCCGGGCCGATCACCAGCAGCGGATCCGGCACGGCATTGACAAGGTCCTGCAAAAACTGTTGCTGCTTGAGCAGGCGCGCCACGGTCTGCGCCACGTGGTCTGCCATCGCATCGAACTGTTGCCCGACGCGTCCGATTTCGTCATCACTGGAAGCAAGAACGCGCACGTCAAAGTCGCCCGCAGCCAGTCGCTGGCTGACATCGGCCATGTGCTGTAGGGGTTGTGTCACAAATCGGCGCATGGTCCAGGTCATGATCGCACCAAACAGCAACAGTGCTGCAAGCCCTAGCCCCAGCAACAATGCCTGCCGCGACCCGCCCAGTCCGGTTGGGACGACGCCGAAGTCAATCATCAGAATGCCATTGATCGGGTGGGCATTCGGCTCGCCATGGCACTGCGCACATTGCGATCGGTTGAGAATGGGGTAGCGCACCTGCAGGGCAGCGCCTTGCGGGGTATTGATCCAGTGGTTTTGCAATGTGGCATCCGCGCAGTCCGGTTTCTGGCACGCAAGAGGAATGCGCTCGCCCAAAGCAGCCGGGTGGGATGCAAAGCGCACATCACCCTGGACGTTGAGCAATCTGGCCTGGGTGATACCGGGTGCCTGGCCCAAGACCTCCAGCGTGCGTTGCAGGCTGGGTAAATCACGCTGCAACATCGAGGTGTGCAAACTCGCTTCAAAAACTTGCACAAGGCGTGCTGCGGCCTGCTCCTGTTCGGCCTTGACCGACTGTTGTCCCAGCCACAGCGCCATGGTGACGAGTAATCCACCCGACACAACCAGCGCGGCGACAACTCCGGCGACCAGCCGCCCGGTAATAGAGTGCAGAAATGGTGTTCGCGACCCGCCCAAGGGTGGCGGCTTGGGTTCGGTTTCGGTCTTCATCGCAATGGTGTGCGGAATCATACCAATGGGGCAACCGGCGCAGCAGCTGCATCAAATTCCTGAACAATACGCTGCGTGTGATGGAGTCTGCCTGCGCTGCAAATGGGACATATGAAGCGATTGGCCTTGACATTGTCGGACACCTTGCCTGCCGGGAAATGAAACGGTGCCTTGCACTGGCTGCACAGCAGAACCTCCAGCGCGATGGTCTGCGACGGTTGCGATACGCGTACCGTCACATCTGGTTCATGGACCGTGATGGCTTTGTGCTCGCACACCTGTGTGCACAAACCGCATCCTGTGCAGCGCGTGTGCTGAAGTTCAATGCTCTCCAGTTCCCCGGACCGCAATGGGTCCGTATGGTGTTCCAAAGCGCCCTGCGGGCATAGCCTGACACAAACCATGCAGGCGGTGCAACGTGTGGGATCTATTTCAGGCTCCCACAATGTCGGTTTCAAGCATGCGTGCGCATGCTTGGCGAGGTAAGAAACAAGGTTGACGCGTTGACTGGTCATGTCAGCGGACACTGCCAGTCCGGCGGGCGAGCTGGTGGACGCGCGTGGTGCCAGAATGCGGCCCAAAAGCCGCCGCCTTGCCAAATCCGGCGCGTGTGCCTCCAAAGTCCGTTCCATCCATTGTGTTGGAGAAATGCACTCCAGGCGTGGAGCAAACGAGCCCAGCCGCTGGGCCACGGGCTGCCAGCGCTGAAACAGACTCTGGCTGCGCGGCGCACGGTCACAGGCTCTACAGTCGGCGCTGGCGAGCTGCACCCAGCCGCAGTGGTGGCGACGGGCTTGCTGGATCACCCAGTCCGCGCTGAGCGCATGCAGACAGGCCACAATACCTACACCGCCGGGCGCATGGCTACCTGTAACACGCTCACATGCCAGAACCAGATTGCGGTCCACCACATGGGGCGCAGGCTCCGCAATAGACAGCGCTTCGTGTGGACAAGCGGCAACACACTGACCACAATGGTCGCACAGGTCGGGGTCGAGGCTCAAGCCATCGTCGTCGTGCTTCCAGGCGTTTTGAGGACAGACATCCACGCAGGTCTGACAGTTGCTATGCACAATTCGCTGATGGATGCAGCGCTCGGCATGGATGGTTAATGGCGCGTGCGACGGTGCAGCCCATGCGGCGGTGCGCGTGTTACTTGACACGGCCTAGCCAATGCCGCAGCCGGTCTCGCTGGACGATGTCGATGCAGCGAAAACCGGTGGGATGACCGCTACGCTGGGCAGGCTCGCTACGCAAGATTGCACGCAGGCAAGGCTCAAGGTAGCCAAGTCGGCATAAAAACGGGTCTCGGCACGCTGCTCCACCTTTTCTGCAAACAACGGCAACCACACCAGCAAATGGGTACGCAAAAAGCGCGCTGCTTCCCGACGTTCCCCGCGCTCCAGCAATAGCGCCACAAAGCGCAACTGGTGCGACAGATGATCGTCGGGTTGGTGCCGCCAGTTTTGTACCACCACACCGTGGCGGGTATAGAACTCGCGCACAGCAAAAGTGGGCGCCTGCATCATCAGTTGGTCTTCGTCGCGCCACACCGACTCGTAGGGCGCGGCGCGCAAGGCATGGGTGAGGTAAATGCCTGCATAGTCTGCAGCGAGATCATCGGTGCAACGGGAAACTTCTTCTTTTGCCGTGTCGGCCAGTGCAGCCAAAGTCGCAGCCATCTTTAACACCCCTACATGTTCAGGCGGCAGCAGACAGAGCGTTTGCGGAAATCCACTACGGTACAACTCAACGAGCACTGCGGGCGCACGCTCTGTTTCGTGCAGCCATGCCAATGCCCGCAAATCCTCGGCGGCCATGGCGTTCACAGATTCACCTTGCCTTGCGGATGCGCTACAAACACGATGGAAGGATTCGTCAGTTCCGGGTTGGCCATATTTTTTACCTGGCGAACAGGTTTGTCGTTTGGTGTCATGGCCTTTGTGGGATGGGTGCCAGCGCGCAGCTTGTCGATGGGACCAATGTCAAGTACTCGCATCATGCAGGCATCCACGCAATACGGTTTGCGTCCGGACTCCAATTCGTCAATGCACATATTGCACTTCTTGACCACATTCTCCTTCACGTCGAACTGCGGTGCGCCATACGGGCATGCGGCTTCGCAACGACGGCAGCCAATACACAGAGAGGAGTCAATGTCCACCACGCCATTGTCGGCACGTTTCCAGATTGCACCGGTAGGGCAGGTTGGCAGGCATGCCGGTTCGGCGCAATGGTTGCACGACATGTTGACTTTGTAGGCGAACACTTCGGGAAATGTGCCGCCCTCGATGTACATGACACGGCGAAAGCGTGGTCCGGGAGCCAGGCCGTTCTTGTCCTTGCACGCGATTTCGCAGGCGCGGCAACCAATGCAGTCCATGTTGTTATGGATGAACCCCAGTTGTTGCGCTGGTTTTATGGGTTTATAGACGGTCGCATCACGCAGGGCCTGCGCGCCTTTGACTTGCGCCTTGGCTGACGGTGTGAGCTTGTTAATGACTTTTTTCTCTGCCATGGTGGACTCTTATTGGGTTTATAGCGGTCACAATTCGCGCCGGAACACGTGGGACCGGGCGTTGGCGAGTTGGTCCCATCCCGGGCGGTGCACCAGATCGGTTTTGCGGATGTTGACCAAAATGGTGTTGTAGGCAAAGGCACCGGCAGGGCTGGGCAGGTCGGCAGTCAGGAAGTCGGGGTTGCCTGCGCGGTCAACACCGTTTTGATCCCGGTCCATCCATGCGCCCTCGTATATCACTGCAACACGAGGCATGCAGCGCTCGGTCACGTACACGGGAACGATGCAACTGCCGCGGTCGTTGTAAACCTCGACGGTGTCACCCGTTTGCACTCCCAGCGCCTTGGCATCGCTGGCATTGAGTGTCACTTCCTGACTGCAGGTTTCCCGCAACCACGGAATGTTGTGATAGATCGAATGGGTTCGCTCCCGCGGATGTGGTGTGATGAGGTGAAAGGGGAATTTCTTGACCAACGGGTGGTTCAAGGACTCGAAGGGTTCTATCCACTTCGGAATGGCAGGAATCTCGTAGCCGTACTGGGTGCGTTTCCAGTCGGTAATGCTGGCAAGGTTGGTCGAAAAAATTTCGATCTTTCCCGAGGGTGTCTGGAAGGGAATGCCCTTTTCGATCTGGTCCTGAAACGCAACGTGGGTGCGAGCCAGTTTGAACTTGTAGATGCCGTGTTTTTTGAAGGTTTCCCACGACATTCCCACATGCTGGTGGTGCATGACCTTTTCATTCCACCAGACGGTGAGGTACTGCTCGTCTACTGCATCAGGATTGAGAAAGTAAGAGCGGTCAGCACGCGGGTTGTAGCGTCGGCCCATTCCCTGCACGGTGGGGTCGAGCATTTCCAGTCGGTACGACAACTCGGTAAAAATCTGGAAGTCGGTTTTGCTTTCGCCCAGTGGTTCGATGACTTTTGGGCGGTGGATGTAGTAGTGCCCCTTGTACCAGGGCAGAGCCACGTCGTGGCGCTCAAAATGGGTGGCGATGGGGAACAGCACATCGGCCCAGATTGCGGAAGGCGTGATGGTCGAATCCATACAGACCACCAGTTCGAGCTTCTTGATCGCCTCGATTTCCTTGTTGATGTTGGTAAGTTGGTTGAACCAGTCCGAACCCTGCCAGAAAATCGCCTTGATGTTGGGAATGACACCATCGAGCTGGTCATTGCGGGGCCACAAACCAGCTTCCTCGCGTTTGACATGGGGGTAGTTCAGCACGATGTGCGCCCATCGATCTGACTTGATGGATGCAAACCAGACGTTGGCGAATTCGTCATAGGGGTAAGCAACGGCCTCGGAATGCCATGCCTTGCCCACACCCTCGGCGCAGCCCCCGAGCAGGCCAATCTTGCCGGTCATAGCCTGCAGGGCGGCGGCCATTCGACTGTATTGTTCGCCGTAAGAGGCACGTCCGGGCGCCCAGGATGCCTTGAGTGCCGCAGGTTTGGTGGTCGCATACATTTGCGCCAGTTTGCGGATGTCTGCGGCTTTGACACCGCAAATAGCGGCGGCCCACTCGGGTGTCTTGGGTACACCGTCAGAGGTGCCCATGATGTAGTCCCGGAAGTTTTCCCGGTTGGCAAACTGGCCCGGCATCGTGCCCTTGTCCATGCCTTGAACAAATTTGTCAATGAACGCCTGATCCTGCAAATTGTTTGCGAAGATATGGTGTGCCATGCCCGCCATCATTGCCGCATCGGTGTTGGGTTTGATGGGTATCCACCAGGCATCGTACACAGACGCCGAGTCGGTGTGTTGCGGGTCAATCAGCACAAACTTGCAGCCGCGCTGCTTGGCCAGGCGCATGTAGTAAAACGTGTTGCCGCCGTGGAAGGTGTAGGCCGGGTTCCAGCCCCACATGATGATGAGCTTGGAGTGGGCGAAGGCATCGTCTTCGTTGCCGTCTTCGATCGTGCCAAAGGTCATTCGGCTTGAAAACGTGGTGGCCTGGTAAGACGGAACCGACCATGAGTTGGTTCGGCAACCGAACATTCCCAGAAAACGCCCCAGCAATCCTTCGATCTGGTCAGATTTGTGCAGCACACCGTACGACGCACCCGCGTAGGACTGGTCCAGAATGGCAGTCGGGCCAAACGTTCTCTTGATCTGGACCATTTTGGTCGCCACCAGATTCAGCGCTTCGTCCCAACTCGCCCGGCGGAACTTGCCTTCGCCGCGCTCGCCGACCCGAATCATGGGGTAAAGCAGGCGCTCCGGTGAGTAAATGCGCGAACGGTACGAGCGGCCACGCAGACATGCTCGCAATTGTGGTTCCAGCTCAGTGTCCTTTCCGTAGCTGCCACCTTCCTGGTAATTTCCGTTGTCGGTGGACAGACGAACAATGACATCGCCTTTTTTATGCGCGACCAACACATGGCGCGAGCCGCAGTTGTGCGCGCAGGAGGTCACAACTGTGGTGAGCTGGTCATCCGTGTAGTACGGCGCATAGGCATGTGCCTGAGCCTCTTTAGGGGCAAAGCTCATGCCGACCGTGGCCAGGCCAGTGCCTGCTGCAACGGTGCTTGTGATTTTCAGGAAGTCGCGGCGTTTATAGCCTTCATCCGAAGAAGTTGCCTGCTCTGGGGTACGGGTGTCCTGGTTCATTTTGCGGTGCCTTGCAAATGGGTGCTGCTAAGAAAGCGGGGTTCGGACGTCGTGGGGCGGTTCTTGGCCCAGTCGGGTACATCAGGCGCCATGCCTTCCCATTTGTTGCGTGCAAAGGGGAACGAAATGCGATACCAGGGGCGCGCACCGTGGCAGCCATAACAAACGTCGGCATTTTTGCTGCCGGCTTTCTCGATTTCTGCCGCATTGAGGTAGTTAACGTTGTGCCGATTGGTGCGAATCCCGGCATGGCACAACAGGCAATTGTTTTGAAAAGTGACCTTCGATTTTGGCCATGGTTCCGGCAGGCCCATGATTTCGGAATTCATGGTTCCATGGCACATCAAACAAGTGGTTTCAGCACTGGCCATCTTGCGCAGTGTTAAACGATGATTCTGGTTGGAAGCTGAGGTTCCCGTAGCCTCGTCACGTGGATCGTTTCCCTGGTGACAGGTGTTGCACTGCAAGTTCATCACTTGCTTTGCATAGGCCGTGCTCATGTGGCGGCGGTGAAACGTGTCCTGCTCGCCCTGGTAGGTGCTGACTTGCTGATACCAGGCTTTCGACTGTGATGCCTTTGCACCTGCAGTGGATTCATTGCGCACGGAGGCCTCAAGCACTTCAGCGTGGCAAGCCAGGCATTGCGTATTGGTTGCTTTGTCAATAGCGGGCTTGAAATGAATCGGGTCGTATCTAGCCCGCTGATAATCGGCGTGCGCCGGAGCGGTTTGGCCATGGGCCAACCCCATCGCCGCAACCAGAAAAAGGAGTGCTGGACCCCCCAAGCGCAAGATGCGAAAAACTGCTTGCAGTGGTGATGGAATCATGACCAAGCCTACTTGTCCTAACTGTTTTGAAAAGGGGGTGATGGAGTCATTTCCATGCACCCCATGAATCAGTGTGTGACCGGGGAAGTCCAGTCACACTGATGGGCCTATTTTTTTGGCGTAGCGAGTTTGCTGCATTGAACAGCGCCTTGGGCATTGCGAGTCCACGCGACACAGTTGTCCATGCCGGACATGCCACTCATGCCACCCATACCGGACATGCCACTCATGCCACCCATACCGGACATGCCACCCATGCCACCCATACCGGACATGCCATTCATCCCACCCATACCGGACATGCCACCCCATACCGGACATGCCACCCATGCCACCCATACCGGACATGCCACCACCCCTGCCACCCATCCCGGACATGCCACCCATGCCACCCATACCGGACATGCCACTCATGCCACCCATACCGGACATGCCACCCATGCCGCCCATACCGGACATGCCACCCATGCCGGACATGCCACTCATGCCGCTAGGGACCCACACGTAGCGCCAGTCACCAGACATACCGCTCATGCCACCCATGCCACCCATACCGCCCATGCCACCCATACCGGACATGCCACTCATGCCGCCCATACCGGACATGCCACCCATACCGGACATGCCACCCATACCGCCCATGCCACCCATACCGGACATGCCGCTCATGCCACCCATACCGGACATGCCACCCATGCCACCCATGCCACCCATGCCACCCATGCCACCCATACCGGACATGCCACTCATGCCGCCCATACCGGACATGCCACCCATGCCGCCCATACCGGACATGCCACCCATACCGGACATGCCACTCATGCCGCCCATACCGGACATGCCACTCATGCCCGACATAGCTTGGTTATAAGGACCGGGCTGAGCGCAACCAGCCAAGGTCAAAACGGAGGCAGCTGCCAAGGACAACATACCGATCTTCATTCGCATTACTTTCATATCAAACTCCACATAAAAAAAGAAAAAACATCTGGAACTGGTTCCATTGCGTTACGTTGTCGAAGGCTGGCTTCCTTAGGGAGCGGCAACCGAGACTTGGGTGAATGGCGCATTGCCAGTCGAATGGGGATAAGCCTGAATACGCGCTCACTGCGTGCGCGCAGGCGAAACGGAAGGCGACCCGGCGCGATGCCACCCCCGAAGGTCGTAGGGGCCCGTCATACCGGGGTGGGCGAGGGGCATAAACCACGAACCAGCAACCGCCGCATCCACTACGTTGTTTGGCAATGGGTCTGCTACTCCGTGAAGGCGTCTACCTAGCGCCTCAGGGGTAATTTGATGCTGCTTGATCGTTGGTGCATTGGCGGGCCGCTGACCCGGGGCAGAGCCGCCTATGTAGCCCGAGCCCAAAGCAGAGCCTGTAAAACCCAGGACCAAAAGGACCAGGACAAGGACATTCGATTTCATTGGCATGTGCAGCTTTTTTTGGTTGTGCATGACACATGCTGTCCGCACAATCTGTGCCAGCGAAATTCGAGTCAAAAGCTGGGAAAAATGCGGGTTTTGGAGCTATTTACCGGGCTTATCTGTCAGATTGGCATGACAAACTGTCGGTACGTGTCAAGATGACATGGACTTGCGCGGCTGGAATTTCCTAGGCAGCGCCGGCACCGGTAGCGCTGCTTTTCCCGATGTCAGGTAGGCATACCAGGCGGCATATTGGATAGCATCGGGTTAGACCCAGAGCCGCAGATCTTCTTCCACCAACGCAGACAACAACTGCGGGAGTACCGCGGCGTCGAAAGCAAGGCCTGCGTTGGCAATCGGTGTTGAGTTATCCCTCAACGAAGCGGCGATACTTTTTGGCTGAATCGGTCAGGTGCCCAACCCACCACAGGACCAGAAATCGCTGGAGTTCTACCCGTTCAAAGTTCTCTGTCGTGATGATTTCGTTGGCCAGGTAGTCAAACTCGTCGTATTCGCTTTGCTGCTCGTCCATCGCGGGGTAGTCGAACAGAGAGAGATGGGCCTTCTCCGCAGAGAAGTGTTCGCGTACCAGGACCATGAGCGCAGCAAAGGCATCGTCAAAGTTCTGGTCGCATTGCGGGTCGGCGTCCGCAATTCAATCGGCCAGTCTGTTGCATTGCGCCAAAATGGCCTGGTGCTGTCTGTCGAGGGTTTCATTGCCCACGCTGTAATCAGGATTCCATTGGACCCCGTTCGGGATTGGCTTTGTCATGGCATGGGGATTTGTTACTCAGAAACCCAGCGATTCAACAACCGCAACGAGGTCGGCGAAGCTGGCCCCTTCAAGCTTTGCCGCCAACGCGTTTTTGTCCAACCCTTCGCATTGATACTTTGTCAGGGCGACCTCAAAGGGCAACTCTTCGATCTCCAGTGGCGACATGAAGCCGATGTGGCAGATGTGGGCCAGGCATAGGCGCTCAGGCTCGCTGAGTTCCAAGCCGTGATGTTTAAGAATTTCAAGATAGCGTTCGGCTGTACGGTTCAGCTTGCCGCTGATGAGCATGGTGTTCTTTTGACCGTGGGAAAGAATGGCAAGCGGCGGGCCAAAGAAGACGCTGGTCTTGCCAACCATGCGTGATACCTCGGTTGCTGTCAGCGCGGGGGCCACCCAGGTAGGGTCGCCCCTCTCTGGACGGGGTGAAGGCACCGCGTCACCGCGTGCGTCAGTGGTATCCGCAAAATCCGCCATCAGTGGCGCACTCCGTGGGATTTTTCCCAATTGCGGTCTTTCATTCCTTTGGGGAAGTTGCGGTGGCGCCTCTGGCGCAAGCTGGACAAAGCCCCGGTTGCGAGCACCATCCTGCACGTTGTGTGGGTTATGGCATTCGGTACAGGTGAACCAGCGCTTCTTGCCGGTGCTGGCCCAATCGCCGATGCGCTTGCCGTGGATTCCGTCACGCCAGTCACGCAGCTTGTCACCGTGGCATTTGCCGCAGAGGAGTTGGGGTTGGTCAAAGCTCACCGGATCCCCAAAGTTGTCCACCAGCTTGTTGCGTTGGGTGGTGTGGTGGCAATCCAGACACCAAATCCGATCGCGTCCGTGTTGCAGGTTTTGAAGCTCAGGAACCATGGCGGACATGGTTGGAATAGGTGTCGGCCTTTTGCTTGTCGGTAGCTTAGGTGGGTTGAACTTAGGGCCAACACCGTTGTGGCAGGCCGTGCCGCACATTGGCATCAGGGCGAGTTTTTCCGAGCGTGGTTTGACAACTGCCATACCAGCTGGAATGTTTTCGAGCTGCGGCATATTCCCCATGGGTATGGTGCCGTCAAATGGGTCGCCCCACCACAGCACTGCGCCAGTCTTGGGTGAGCACTTGACGTTGGGCCAACCGGGCTTGAGGTCGCGTTTGCTGACTTCGGACGTACCCTTGCGGCTTTCGAAACAGACGACCTCTGCCGGCGGCGCAGGATCAGGCGTTGAGGTGGCTGCGGGAGTGGCTGCGGGCTGTTGGGCAAAAGCGGATGGGAATCATCGCGCAGAAAAGCACCAGAAGCAGGGAGGTTAATGCGGTCTTTTTCATGGCTTTCTTTCACCGCGATGCCTGGGCCGCCGCACTGCCCTGCAATTGGATGTCACCCAGCAGGATGCCGATGGCACCTTTGAGCAAAATGGTCAGCATGAAGAAGCCCATGGCCCATAGGCCGATGGTCGTCATGACCTCAATCAGGGTCGGGAAGTACTCGGTCACTTCACCGATCGGGCTGGGGATGAAGCCGGGGACGATCAACCCCATGCCCTTTTCAACCCAGATGCCGCCAAATGCCAACACGCACGCAATGGGCAGCAGTTTTTGGTTGGTGCGGATGCCGGGTGTCAAAAACATGGCAAAGGCCACGACCATTGCACTCAGCGCCCCCCAGAACCAGGGCACCAGATTGGTCAGACCATGCAGGCCAAACATCAGGTAGTACAGGCCGTTGGCGTGCTCGGTGCGGGCATACAGTTCAACCACGATTTCCGACAGCGACAAAAAGAGCGCGAGTCCCAGACACCATGTGACGATGACCGACAGCAGGTTGATGGCTTCGTCCTCAATCCAGAACTTGGTATTGCTGCGGATGATGCGGAAGATCAAAATGATCAGGCACGGTCCTGCTGCAAATGCCGTCACGATGAAGCGGATCGGCATCATGCTGTGGTGCCACATGGGTCGTGCCGGCAAGGTTGCAATCAGGTAGGCCGTTACCGTGTGGATGCTCAGGGCCCAGACGATGGAGATATAGATCAGCGGCATGAAGATTTTCTTGTTGACTTCGGTGCCCGAATACCTGGTAAAGAGGTAATAGAAGCCGCAGGCAAAGTTGAGCATCAGGTAGCCGTTCAAGACCAGCACGTCCCACGCCAGCATCGAGCCCGGCATGTTGAAGATGCCGACAAACGGGAACATGTGCCAGAGCCGGTCGGGTCTGCCCATGTGGGCAAACACAAACAGCATGACCATGACGACCGCCGAAATCGCCAGCATTTCGCCCAGCACCGAGACTTTGTGCATCGCCTCGTTGTGGTAGATGTAGGCCGGGAAGACGATGGTGACGGCACCCGCTGCCACGCCGACCAGAAACACCAGGTTGGCAAAGTACAGGCCATCGTGAATCTGGCTGGTCAGGCCGGTGACGATCAAACCCTCGGTGTTTTGCAGGTAGAAACCGTAGAGTGCAATTGCGCTGAGAAAGGCCAGTGCCCCCATCCATGTGTAGAACTTGGAGCCGCCTTTGACAACGTAGCGGGTGTAGTCTGACGCGAAGCGGATTAGATTGGCCACGATTCGCATCCTCAATCGTAGAAATAGAAGAATTTGGGGAAGGTGTTCAACTCGGCTTTCAGGCGGAAACACGTTCTTGCGGGCCAAGACCAGGCTCACTTCACTTTCCGGGTCGAGCAGATTGCCGAACTTGCGGGCGCCAACCGGACACACTTCCACACAAGCCGGGTAACGTCCCTGGCGGGTACGTTGCAGGCACCAGTGGCATTTTTCGACCACGCCGCGCATGCGGGGCCGGTTGCCCATGTAATGCGTCACCGGGTTCATGTCCTCCTTTGGCAACACTGGCGCGGTGACGTTCATGCGGCGTGACCAGTAAGGACAGGCACTCATGCACATACGGCAACCAATGCACCAGTTGTAGTCGATCACCACCGGGCCATCTGCCTCGCGGTAGGTGGTGCGCACCGGGCACACCTTGACGCAGGGTGGCTTTTCACACTGCATGCAGGCAATGGGCATGTAGTTCGCGTCTTTTTCAGGAACCGCTTCGGGCTCGTAGTGGTACTGTCCCTCGAGCACGGCACCGGCGGGGGTAGGCATTGCCGCCGACCTGAATGCCAAGACCTTCCGGGTAGCCCTGGTTCATCTTGTCCTTGGAGAATTCGCCACGCTCCATGCGCAGCACTTGTATCCACTCGATACGTTCACCGGGTTTCTCGCCCCGCGACTGGTTGTTTTCTTCCACGCAGGCTTTCACGCAACGGCGGCATCCAATGCACTTCTTGATGTTCAGTGCATAACCCATGAGGACGCCGGGTGCGGCTTCGGTGCCATCGACGATGACCTTCTTGTGGTACTGGGCCGAGTAGCGCTTTTCGAGTCGTGCGCGCGCTTCCGCCTTTTCTTCCGCGGTCATCAGACGATAGTTGCCCTGAAAGTGCTCAGCCCATTCAACGGTGGCCTTCACATCGTCAGACTTGGCCATGAGCGCCGCAGTGCCCATGAGCGAAGACATGCTCAACACCGCGCCACCGGCCTTCAGGAAGCCACGGCGCGACGGTTTGGCCTCTTGCAGCACTGGATTCGCTGACGCCGCTGGCGTCGCGCATTGGCATGACTTCCCCCCACAGGGGGTGGTAGCGGGGTCTTCGTTAGGTTTCAAATCGTTCTCCAGTACAAAAAGATGCCTACAGCGCGCAAAATTCCTGGGCGGTTAGGTCCTCGAGCAATAACTCAACAAGCGACACCCGACTTCTCAGCCCCATGACATTGGGAATTCCCAGGCTACGTTAGAGCTTGAAGCAAAAATCGTTTTGATCAATATCAATCGATACATGAATAGGGGGTTAACACGGCCTTGCGGCCATGGAACGAGACCCAGCCCCAAAGCGCCAAGCCGATCCTGCAAACGATTACCTGGCTCCTGCGAGCACCCAGGCCGCCAGCGTCTTGGCGTCGGCTTCGCTCAATGTTGGTTGTGGTGGCATGGGCACTGGACCGTATTTGCCACTGCCGCCCGTCTTGATGGCCTTGGTCAGGTAGGCCAGCGCATCTTTCTGACCGGCGTACTTCTTGGCTACATCCTGGTAAGAGGGGCCCACCAATTTCTTGTCAACTGTGTGACAGGCCAGGCACGCCTTTTGTGTGGCCAATGTGCTGCTGGCGAACGCTGGGGCGCAGGCCAGAAAAGATGCGCCAGTAATTAGGTGTACGAGTTTCATTTTGTGTTTAATGTTGAGGAACCAGCATCAGGCACGGCGAAGTTCCTCGCCCAATTGGTGGCAGTTTCCCAACGCAAAGCGCATGCCAGCAAGAAAAAGGCCGTAACCCATTGATTTGCATAGAAAATTTCTAACACCCGTGCACCTGCGGATGTTGTGCATGTCAGAACGTCAGGTCAAACTGACACAACGCCTGCCAACTTGTCAGTGCTGCAAGACCGTCCTCTTTGTCGCTCGTCGCGTATGCTGCCCTTCAGCGGCTATTGCGGGGGTGTTGGCTGGCAAGTCTTTCAATAGCGCATTAGCCGCCCAGGGGAGAACACAGTTCGATCAGCGAACCTTCAATGGCACGGACATAAGCCACTGTCTGACCCCAAGGCTTCTCTACCGGCCCCTGGCCGCATCGTCCGTTACGAACGCCAGCCCGACCTCCCATTGGTGCGGCCTTGGGGTCAGCATTATTGATACGCTCCACCCAAATTTCATTTGCTCCTGCCTTTGTCTGGACTCAAGGTGGTTTGGGCAATGATCGTACTTTGGCCTGGGCGGGAAACACATTTTGGCCATTGCTGTTTGCGTGCGCTTGCTGCCGCCCGCGGAGGCCCCGATCGATCAACTCACTAGCAGACCTCAGCTCCGATCCCGTCCAGCCACTTGTGCATGGTGAGCTTGATGACGCCACCCGTGAAGCCCTCGGTGCGCAGCACTTCCGCGTAGCCACGGGCCTGATAGAAACTCGGCGCTTGAAACGAGAAGGTATCCAAGTACACCAGACGACAACCGCGGCTGCCAGCGTTCTGTTCAAACGCATCCATCAGCTCGGTACCGATCCCGGTTGAACGCAACTCTGCTGATACCCAGAGCTGCTGCAACTCACAGCATTCACCCCACGTTCGGCCAATGGCTCCGCCAACCACCGTGCCGCCTGGGTCATGTGCGATCAAGTGGAGAGCCACAACATCGCCAAGCGGTGCCCGGGCGATGTTGTAGGCATGAAGCCCTGGGTCGACGATGGCGATAGCGTCTGCCGGGGCTGGCGAGTGAATTGATAGGTCACGGTGAGACGGCATGGCTTGCATGTGCTTGAGGATTTTCATGGATATGCTTGCCATCGCTATGCCCGCCGTTCATCAAAAACGCGCCGGAACCGCACCGACATCGGGTACTACCAGTTGCACGTCAACGATGAGCCTAGCGCTCCTCCAATCATGGTTTGGAGCACCGCTTGGGCTGCGCTTACAGCTCAGACCCATCCGATGGGAAGCCGAAAAGCGACGCGGCGGTGGGGCTCTGTTCTACCTTGTCTGAGCCGCAGTGTCCGGCGTCAATTGCGTGGAAGCAATTTCAGCACCTCAATCCGGCGCGAACGGATCGCGATGTAGCCGTCATCCGCCAGATCATGCAGGATGCGGCTGACCATGTCGCGCGACGCCCCCACCCGGTCGGCCAGTTCCTGTTGTGTCATGCGCTCGGTCAACACACCGACGCCGGCGTTGTTGGGCGTAAGGCCCGATAACAATGCCGTCAGGCGCCCATAGACAGCGAGCAACGCCATGCGCTTGACGTTCTCTACCGCGATGCGGGTGCGCTGTATGAGCTTGGCGATCAGTTGCAGCGCGCGAAGTCAGGATTTTCTGCCACGTAGCGCCGCATCATGTCGCGCGAGATCACCGAACACGTGGTGGTCTCCAGCGTCACCACAGACGCCGAGCGCAAACCCTCGTCGAGTGCCATTTCACCCACCGGCTCACCCGGTCCGTGCACATCGAGGATCACCTCCTTACCGTCCCGGTTGCTGGAAAACACCTTGACGCGACCCGTGAGAATGACAAACATCATGTCGCCGCGTTCGCCCTCCCGGATGATCAGGGTGCCCTTGCGAAACGTGGTGATGCGTCCCTGTTCGGCGACGGTGCGCAACAAAGATTCGCGAATGGCGGCGAAAGGCGTTTCGGGTGGCGGCGTCTGTGGCATGGTCAAGCCTCCGGGTACGGCCCGCAAACTGTGGTGTTCGCCCATCATAAAACCGCTGGTTTGACCCGGCAGGCGTGGCTACTTTTTCCTCAGGCGAAAGAGTCGCGCCACACCGTAGTCCTTTGCCAGTTGTTCCGTGCCCACCAAATCGCAGGTGAATGCCGTTGCGGGGCGCGCCGCAAGTACCGCAGCAATCGGCTCGGTCACCAGCACCTGGCCGGGAATCACAATCGGCTCCACCCTTGCGGCGCGTGTCACGTGGCCGCCGAAATGGGACAGTTTTTGCGTCACCGGGTCCATGGCGCTGAACACCGGCCCGGCATGCAGCGCGATACGAAGATGGGTTTCGGTAGGCAAGCCCATGGCGGCCCAATCCATCGCCCCCACAGCCGCCGACAGCGTGAGCGCAAAGTCGGCCGCTTCGTCGGGGCTTTCGAACACGGCATACAGACCATCGCCGCGTGAACTGATTTCCAGTGGCTGCACACCGATGTCCTGCAGGGTCTGTGGCACCAGGCCCAGAAAAGTGGTGAAAAAGGCCGGAAAGAACTCCTCTGCCAGGTGGCTGAATCCTTTGACGTCGGCAAACAGCAGCGACTTGATGGTGCGCCCGCCACCCACCACATTTTGTAGCGGTGCCCGCACGCGTGCGGGCCGCTCATCAACGGGTGCGTTTGCAAAATGCGCAGGGTTGGCGCCCAGTTGGGCCAGATCGATCACCTTCACCGACTGTGCCTGCATCGACCAGGTGGCCTGTGTGGCCAGAGTGCCACCCATGCCGCCCGCTTGCAAGGAGTCGGCCACCACCAGCATCTCCGGCGCAACCGCCAGTTCGCGCGCCCGCAGGAACGCCATGCCCTGAATCAGGTTGGAGGCGTGTTCAAACAAGGTGTCATCCCCCAGATAACGCTCCTCGGTGGCAAAAGTGACCGAGGTAGCGGCGGCCAGCACCCGCTCAAAGCGTGCTACCCATGGCGCGCCGCCCGGCAATACGCTCTGCACGATGTAATCGTCCACTGCAAAGGGCAAGACGATGTTGACCTCCTGCGACCTGGCCAGCAAGCTCTCGCAAAACAGAATGTCACTGCCACACGCCGCCTGGGTGTAGGCAATCAGCGGCAGCGCCGCTGCAACTTGCGCGTCAATTGCACCGTAAACCGCGTTTTCAAGCCATGGTGGAAAACGCTCCACCGGCCGGTCATCGGTATCGATCATGTGCCCGGAGAAGGCTATCACCCGCGGACCCGGAATCTGGTCCAGTGCACGCTGCGCCTGCGGATCGACAGTGGACAACAGCCGCAGTTGTCGGCGCATGCTGGCAATGTCGCCAAAGCGGCGGCCGGCCAAATGACCGGCTCGGCGGTAACACTCGGCTGCGGGTGCCACTTGGCCGGTGAGCAGCAAAGCCTCGCCGCGGGTTGCCAAGTCCCAGTGGCCGTGCGCGCCGCCGCCGTCGTGGTCTTGGTCGTGGCCGTTCACGACCAACTGGTTCAGGATATCGTGCGCCAGTATTTCCGACCGGGCACAGTCCCCTGCCAGGCGCAGCAGCGATGCAGCATTGATTCTGGCGTGCAGGTTGGGCTGCAGAGCATCAGAGCGGCAATAGGCTTCGATACCGGCTTGTAGGGCTGCAGAGCGTTCGTTGCCCGCCTTGGCCGCAAGAAAGCGTTCTTTTGCCAGCCTGCCGGCCAGGCTTTCCACATCAGCCTGCAGCCCATCGCTCACATGCGCCGTGTTGCGCAAGCGGATGATGGTTTCCTGTGCCGCGTCAAGGGCACCAGAACGTAAACAACCCAGAGCATACAAATAGGCCAATTCGCTGGACCCTGGATCGCCAGCACAGGCAATACGAGCCAATTCGACCGCTGCCAGATTGCGTGAGGCACCAAGGAGCGCACGAACTTCTTCCGCCGGGTTGTCCATGGGGAGCTGATGGATAGGGGGCATGGTGCTACTTCGCCTGCTGCGTGCCTGGTACCGGCGCCACGGCCACAAACCCGAAGTTGGCAAAGCGCTTACCGTGCAAAACAAAGGACAACTGTTTGGACGAGGCATTCCACTGCATAGGTTGTCCGGTGTAAGGGTCCATCAGTTCGGCTCCAAAGGCCGAGAGTGATTCGCCTACCCGTTGCGGGGGAAGCTTGGCAGCGATGATTCGGCGTTGCAGGTCAACGAGGCGCGTCAACCCGACCAGGTCGTGCATACGAAAATAATACTTGCTGAGGTCAGGCAATCCAAGATGCAGACCCAGACGACCGGCAAAGTTATAGAAGATGTCCTGGGGTCGAAACCGGGTGGCCTGCGCCAGTTCCTCTTTGAAGGCGGCGTCAGTCACCAGGTACTCCTTGGGAGGCTTCGCCAAGTGAGAAGCAATGATGCTGAAGGCTGCGTGGGCGTCGTTGATGCTGGCGTGCGGCTGGTAGGCGACTTTTGCGCCAATGGGTCCGAGGATATCGCCGGCGTTGGTTCTGTCAAACTTCCACAGACTGATCGATTGGTCTCTCAAGCCCAGGTTCCAAAGGTATTGCATGCTGACCCTGGCCTCGGTTTTCACTGCCGACACAATCCCCGCCTCAGCAACCGGAATGGGTGCCGTGATGGTCTGCATAAGATCGGGATAGAGGTCGATCACCTCGGGGTAGGCATTCATGATCTCGCTGGCCAACCGGTACTTGCGGTGCAGTGCAATGACCGCAATCATCTGCGTGATCAACCAGTCGTTGGCGGTCAGGATTTTGCGCCAGGACCGGACATCTGCCGCCAGCTCTTTCAACGCCACCCCGCGCCGGTCCTTAAAGCGCATATCCAGTGCGATCGACGCGTTCACCAACTCGCTCATATGCAATACCGGTCGCCAATTGGGGAGTGCAGTTGTCTCGGTAATTTTTGAGTTGGCCGATACAAACTCTTCATAGTTGCGGATGCTCCGATAGCGCTCCAGAAATACTTTTCGGCTCGTTATCTCCTGATCAATTTCTGCAGGCATCTTCTGGTACACCAGCAGGCAATTTTCCCGCTCGGCATCACACAGCGGCTTGTTTTCCTTCGGTAGCGTTAGTGGGTTGGCGCCCAGAAATTCCTGTTCCTTGAATTCACTGCTGTCTCTTTGGGCTGCCTCCATCCGGTCCTGCGTTGCCACGATGCGCCGGCCTACAGCATGAGGATCAAGCTCGGGCGATGCTGCCAACCCCCAAATCATGAACGAGGCATTGCGTGCCGACGGCGGCGAGGCAGGTTGGGCCACAAAGTGGGCGGCTTCCGGGTCTAGCGCTTCATCCGGAACCAGCCACCAACTCAAGGCGATCGCTGTCAACAAGGCCAGTGCGGCATAGACGATCCATTTCAGGCTTGTTATGAAAGTGGCCACTTGAAGGTCCCCCAGGTTGAGATGCAATGGATGAAGTCGGCAAACCATCGAAGTGGCCTACCAGATCCGCTCGTGCAGACAGGTGCTCGGGTCAATGCGGTGCGGCTTGAGCGTGTACCCATCTAGCACCAGTGGAATGCGGCAGGCGATGCGGCGCGTGATCGTGAGCGGACGGCGCTTTTCTTCAGCAAAGCTCCACTTCAAAAAGGTTCCGTCCGAACTGCTGGTGGCAAACCGGCCGGGATCGGGCAGAAAACTCACACCCCCGGTGTTCTTCGAATGGCCGGTAAAACGCAGAATCGGTTTTGCGGTGGCTGCGTTCCACAAGATGGCGTCACCATTGGTTCCACCGGTCAGCAACAGTTGCATGTCGGCATCACAGTCGATGCCATTTAACAACCCTGAGTGTCCGTAGAGTGTGAGCGGTGGGGCATTGCCGGTCAGGCTGGTCACGACCATGCTGTTGTCGGCACGCGAGTCCAGGCGAACCCGTCCGTCGCAGGCGCTGATGACGCCAAACCTGGAGATGTTGTCGTGGCGGCGCAGGATGGCCGCCGTCTGGGCATCGATTTCGAACAGTGCGCTATCGGACCTGATGCGGAACAACTTGCCATCCAGTGACGCTTCAATGCCACTGACCTCGCCCCACGGTTGCTGGATTTCGGCTACCCGTTTGCCGGTTTGGCTGTCGTACAAAATCGCACCACTGGCGTTCGCGACCGCCAGACGACTGCCATTGGGTGTCAACGCGCTGAGGCCGGACCACCCGGACGATCCCACCGTCGCCAACTGCGCACGCAACACACCGCTGGCTACGTCCCAAACCCGCAGTGCGTCTGCGCTGGCGCTGGCAACCACCCGGCCGTCGTGGCTCCAGACGCCGTGGGGGATCTGGACGTGGCCTTTGAATGCCAGTAGCTGTTTGCCGCTCGCCAGATTGGTGACACCGAGATCGGTGGCTACCAGGGTGCCGTCTGGGCTGACGGATGCGCTGGTACCCGTTCGCCCGCCAGCCTGGTAAACCGGTTGGCCGCTGCGCAGGTCCCACACCGATGCCGACTTGTCGCCTTCAAAAACGACCCGAGTCTTGCTGGCTGAAATGCTGCTGTTTTGGACCGACTTGCCATTGCCAAAAGTCTCCATGGGTCCGGCCGACAGCAGGTCCCAGACTTTGAGTGCCGGGTCAATGTGTTCGCCGGCGAGGTCTCCGCGCGCATCGGCAAAGGTGGCCATGCGTTCGCCGTCCTCCGTCAGAGCGGCGCGGACCAGGTAGCCCTGGGCCGGCTCGGCCGCGCTGAGCAGCGTGGCGTTGGCGGTGTTCCAGAGCTTGAGGAACCCGTCGTAGCCGAGTGTGGCCAGGCGCTGGCTGTGGCCGAGAAAATGAACGCCCTTGATACGCCCGGTGTGGCCTGCCATTGCCGCCACCAGATCGCCGGTCGCCACCGACCACACCAAAACGCCCCCGGTTTCACCGGCTGCGGCCAGCAGTTGTCCACCATGTGAGAACGCCAGTTTGGGAACTCCACCAGCCGGGTCGCGCACGCCCAACACGGTTTTGTTGGTAGCTAGTTCAACCACCTTCAAAGCCCCGTCGCCCGTGCTGGCAACCCCCAATTTGCTGTCGTCCGACAGCTCAAAGCGTTGCACATCCATCCCTTGCAGCAAAAGTCGTGGCGCAGCGTCCGCGTTGAGCGGGTACGCAAAGACCCCGGTTTCGCCGCCGCTGGCAATGCAGTAGTAGTTCTTGCTGTCGGCTGAAATCGGGCTCAATGCAACGGTGCATGGCCGCTGGATGGTGCGAACCGGCTCCAGCTTTTGCAGGTCGTAAACCATCACCTGGCCATAGGGACCCGGCTCTCCCGCTTTTCGGTAAACCGCCAGGGTCGGATGCGCGGGATCCCGACCGAGGGCGAAGCTCGCCGGCACCTGGCTGCTGCGCAAGCGTTTTCCCGAGCGCGCCTCCAGCACCTCGACGCGTCCATCCTGGTAGAGCAGGGCAATCTCGCGTCCGCCGGGCAGGAAACGTGCGTGCCGGGATGATTGCGGATCCCCTGGCAAGCGCAGCAGGGTCTGCCCATTGTCAGCCCGCCACACCGCGATGGCACCGGACTTGCTGCTGGCAAGCAGGCGGGTGCCATCGTCGCTGAACACGGCAACGGTGTAGCCGTCGGTGTCGTCCGTGTGCACGGTGCTCAGCATGTCAACGCTGCGCATGGCCTGCTCCAGCATGATGCGCACCGTGCGCTTGTCGCTACCCATTTTGTGGGCTTCGGCCAAATACACTGCGGCGCGGGTGGGCTGGCTTTGCAGCATGGCCTCACGCCCAAGTTCCTCGAGCCGCTCCATGCGTGTGTCGTGGTATTTCCAGAGCGCCAAACCGATCAGGATTGACGCCAGCACCAGCCCACCCGTGGCCCGTACCACCATGGACCTGCGCTTGCGTTCGCGGTCGCGCTGGCGCAATTCGTCAAAAGGCACCGCCAGCAGCCCGGCGATCAGCCGCAGCAACGCCGTGGACCGGCTTTCGCGCCCCTTGCGAATGTCGGCTGCAATCGGTTCGACCCGCTCGGCGCTGAGTTGCCCGTTGGCATCGACCCGGTATTTGAGGGCTTGGGGAAAACACTCCAGTAAACCGCTGTCGGGCTTGTCGTCGGCATTGGGTTCGCCGTCAATGATGAGCGCGAGCACCCGGTTCTCTCCGCCCATGGCCTTGAACTGGCGGATTTCCTCATTCACCCAGCGTGACCGCGCGGCGGCGGGCGAGCAGATCACGATCAGGTAACGTGATTGCGCCAGCGCCTGGGCCAGATTCTGGCCCAGCTCGGACGATCCGGGCAACTCGTCGCGGTCCCGAAACACCGGAAACAGGCGGCTGGGAGTGATCCCCTCGCGCGTTTCGCGTCCGACCAGACGCTTGGGGACCTGGTAGGTTTCCAGCTCCCGGTGGATCCGTTCGCACACACGGGTGTCCTGGTGGCTGTAACTCAGAAACGCCCAGTATTTCTTTTCCGCAGACATCGTTGACCTCGCATTGATCGATGGGAATGGGCCCAAGATTACGATCAATGAAGCTGCCTGAATACGGAATATTCGACATTTTCAGGAAAACGAGGAAAGCCTGCGGGGCGACTTTTACTCCTAAAGTGATAGCATCTTTATTTGCCTTTACGTGGGCTGGAGGCCGATTTGACTACTAACAATCAGTTCCGCGCCCGTGCTGGGTTCTCAATTTCAGAGTGGCATCCGTCGCATGACTTTCATGGGGTGGCGCGTCAGCGCACCAGTCGGACAGCGGCGATGCTCAGCCAGCCCAATACGAAGTTGGTGAGCATCAGCGTTTGAATTTGTGCTGCCGCCTTGCCGGCCAATGGCCAATCCTGAGCAGCGACAGCTCGCTTGAATCTTGCGTAACCCGCAAAGTAGATGTACCCAAAGATCAGCATCATCAGGAGGCCCAACACCAGCATCACATTCCACCCAAGCGGAACGGAGCCCGTTCCCGTTGCCGCTTTGATTGCCCTGAAGGCAGTGGTGTACAGATTGGTGCCGGATGCAAACAAGGCGACGATGGACACCATGACAACGATGAAAAAGCGTTTCCACACGGCACCCAACAACTGCAGCTGCTCAGGTGGCTCCAGCAGTTTTACGGCTACAGGTCGAAGCGCCAGAATCATGAACGCCATTCCACCCATCCAGAAGATGGCCGCCACCAGATGCGTCAATTTGACAAAATCGATCATGCATTCCCGCTAAACGATGGGTTTTGTTGAATTCCAGCCAACACCCAGCCGCTATTGCCCTGCCGCGACTTCATCAGATGCCAGACTTCGTCGAAAGCCTCATCGGCAGGGTTGCTGTCGTCGCGGATCACACCGGTGAAACGCACGCTGACCAGATAGCGGTCTGCGTCTTCATCCACTTCCATGACGTTTGCGCTGATGCTCACCACGTCAGTTTTCTGGATCGCGGTGCCGCGATCGGCCAGTTCCATTTTGAGCTCGGCGAACATTTCGGGCGTAGTGAACTGGCGGATGTCGTCCAGATCGCCGGCATCGTTGGCGGCTTGCAGGCGGATGAAGTTGACCTTGGCGTTGCGCTCGAAGCCCGCAGTGTCAAAGTCTGCGGGAATCCGGCTGGCGCCTGCGCTGGGTGCGCCAATGCCTGATCCAATCCCCGAGCCAATCGTGCTGCCACCATGGGCAGGCATCAAGACCTTGTAGGCTTGCGAATGGCTATCCGCACTATTGTTGGCATTACGAGCGGTTGCAGGATTTGCATGCGCATATTGCAGGCCCCCTGGTCCGGTGGCAGTCGACTTCTGGGCCGCTGCACGCTTGCGCATGAAGAAGCCGATTGCCACCATGATGGCTGCAGCCAGCAAGCCCATCATCACCATCGATGCCAGTTCATCGCCAAATCCCAGATGGGAGGCTAGAGCTGCGATGCCCAGGCCAGCGGCGAGTCCGGCCACCGGGCCCATCCACGAGCGCGAAGGCGCTGCAGCGGCAGCCCCCGCGGCAG
This sequence comes from Candidatus Aalborgicola danicus, assembly GCA_016703945.1. GTDB lineage: Bacteria > Pseudomonadota > Gammaproteobacteria > Burkholderiales > Burkholderiaceae_C > Allorhodoferax > Allorhodoferax danicus. The sequence goes on along the minus strand of JADJBC010000060.1, from coordinate 160,833 downwards.
GTGTCCCGGCAGCGGCGGGCGTGGCTGCAGCAGGTGCCTTGTCCGGCGCGGCCTGGCGTTGCGTACCCATGGATTTGCCGGAGCCCATCCGTTTTCCGGCTTCGGCGTCCATCGCCACAGTGGAAAGACCAACGGCAAAAACCAGGGTCAAGAGTGAGAGCAAGTGCTTCATATGAATCTCCTATAAGTTTGAAACAACGGAGTCAAGAGTAGGCTATTCAAATCCAATAAAAAAGCAGAGTATTGTGGAAGTTAACTTCGGAAAAACAGGATTTTCATACCTACACTTGTGCGTGTGGTTATGGGCCGGCCCGGCGCGCGCGCAGCTTCATCGAAACGCGCAGACGCCACGCCAGTTTGACTCCGATATAGCCCAGTGAGGCGCCGCCAACCGCAAATATGCCCATGCCCAACACGGTGGGCCATCCAAACTCTGCAAGCCACGAGGGCGCGCCATCGCCAATGGAGGGCGTCTGAACCATAGGCTGTCCCATGACCAGTGCACCTGTTTGGTAGGCCAGCCAAAGCCAGAACCCAATGGTCAAGGGATTGGTCACCATGGTCATGGCAGCCGCGGCGGGTATATTGGCGCGCCACCAGGTGCAATGCGCTGCGGCCACCACGATCTGCGCAAATGGAATGACGAAAGCCCAAAAAGTGCCTACCGCAACCCCGCGCGCCACCGCCTCATGTTGATACCTCCATAGCTGCGGATGGAGCAACCGGTTCGCCACCGGCTGCAGCCAGGGGTGTGCGGACAAACCATCACGGCTTGGGAGCGATTTGCTGAGCCGCTCCCTCCAATGGGGGATGCTGGGCTTCATGGGGCTGGCCTTGTGCGCGTCAAGGAAATGGAAGCCAGAGCTTCGTCCGGTTGGGTAGGGGGCAAGCGTTTGATCGGATGCGACTGCCCGGCGGGCGCACCAACGCAGGTCATTGACCATACGGCGAGAAGCGCAAGAACCAAAAACGACGACATTGCGTACAACACGTAAGTCCCTCTACATCTTAGAAGTGTCTGGGGGATGGTGCTGGTCCCGGGGCCAATCTGACAGCAGGGAAATCCGCTAACACGTTCTTGTTTTTACGAACGCTATCGGCAAGGTTTTCAGGATATGGATGGATGCTTGTCGCCAGATTTTTCAATCCAAATCTGCTTCAAATAGCATAGCTGTATCGTCAATGATTACGTGGGCTTTAGGCGAATTTGACTACCGGCGATTAGCCCAATGACCGTCCCTCTCCCGCCTCTTCCTCCGTCTGCCCATCACGTATGTGGTAAATCCGCTTGAAGGTGGGGATGATCTTTTCGTCGTGCGTGACCACGATGATGGCGGTTTGGGCGTGGTGGGCCATCTGGTTCAGGATGCGCATCACGCCCAGCGCGCGTTCGCTGTCCAGCGGGGCGGTGGGCTCATCGGCCAATATCACCGGCGGGCGGTTGGCCAGGGCGCGGGCGATGGAGACGCGCTGTTGCTCGCCACCGGACAGTTGCGATGGCTGGGCCTTGGCACGGTGCTGCACGTCCAGCGCGGTCAGCAGCTCCAGCGCGCGGGAGCGGGCCTGGGCGTTGGGCATGCCCGCCAGCATGGGCAGCAGGGCGACGTTGTCCAACACGTCCAGAAACGGAATCAGATACGGCGCCTGGAACACAAAGCCGATGCGGTCGCGGCGCAGCGTGCGCAGGTCACGCACCTTCCAGCCGTCGTCATAAATCACGTCAGCGCCCAGCGTCATGCGCCCCGAGGTGGGTTCGATGATGGCCCCAGGCATTTCAGCAGCGTGCTTTTGCCCGAGCCCGACGGCCCGACCAGGCCGACCACTTCGCCGGGGCTGACCTGCAGGTTGACGTTTTTGAGCGCCTCGACGGCGGTGTCGCCCGCACCGTAAACTTTGCGCAGGCCTTCGATCAGGATGCCGCCAGAATGGGCGGTTGTGGGGGAGGGGGCGTTCATGGCATTCATCCGATGGCCGCAGCCGGGTCGACCTTGAGCGCGGTGCGAATCGCCAGCGTGCTGGCCAGCGCACAAATCACCAGCGTAACGATCAGCCCGGTGAAGGCGTCTTGGGTGAGCAGCAACACAAATTTCGGGAACACCGGTGCCCAGATCGTGGCGGCCACCTTGCCGACGATGAAGCCGATCAACCCCAGGCCCAGCGCCTGTTGCAGGATCATGCTGGCAATGGTGATGTTGCGCGTGCCAATCAGCTTGAGCACCGCAATCTCGCGGATCTTGCCCAGCGTCATGGTGTAGATGATGAAGGCCACGATGGCCGCGCTGACAATGGCCAGAATCACCAGGAACATGCCAATCTGCTTGGCCGAAGTGGCAATCAGCTTGGCCACCAGAATCGCTTCCATGCCTGCGCGGGTGAACACCTGCAGGTGCTTCCAGCGGCGAATCGGCTCGGCCACCTGCTCGGCTTCAAAGCCGGGTGCCAGTTGCACCAGCACGGCGTTGACGCTGCGGCTGCTGCTTTGCAATGCCTGCACCGCATCCAGCAAGCCCGGCACCCCGGGGCGGTTAAAGGCGGGGTTATTCGCCGTGCGGGTGCGGTCGTTCTGGATGGCGTCGTTGTCCTTCAAGAACTGCGCTTCCTGCGCGTCTTTCAGCGCGATGAACACCATGGGGTCGCCCCCGGAAGAGACCATGCGCTGTGTCAGCCCGACCACCGTGTAGTCGTGGCGGCGGATGCGGATGCGCTCGCCCAGCGCAAAGCCGGTCTTCACATCGGCAACGGCCTCGTAGTGGCCGCGGGTGATCTGCCGCCCGGCCACCAGGTAGCCGGGCTCACCGGACTGGCCGCTCTCGATGCCGACCACCATGGCGCGGGTGTCGTCGCCGTCTGCTCCCTGCACCTGCATGGTGAAGTAGGTCACATTGGCGGCCTGCGCCACGCCAGGCATGCCGCGCACGCTGCGCACCACGTCGTCCTTGATGCTGGACGATTCGGCATATGGCCCTTGCGTGTCCTTTTGTACCACCCACAGGTCGGCGCCACTGTTGTTGAGCAGGGCGTGGGCATCGTCCACCATGCCACGGTAGACCCCGGCCATGGTCAGCGTCACGCCAATCAGCAGGCCCAGGCCTATGCCGGTGAGCACAAACTTGCTCCAGCTGTGCGCAATATCGCGCCCGGCCAGGCTGATCATGGTGTGGCGCCTTTGACCAATGTTTCCACCACCTGCACGCGGGCGCCTTCGGTCAAAGCCTTCTGGCTGTAGACGACGACCGAGTCACCAGCCTTCAAACCTTCCAACACCTGGACCCGACCGTCCAGGCTGCTGACGCCCAGGCGCACCGACACGAAAGCGGGTCTGCCCTCCGACAGCCGCCAGACACCGGTCTTGCCTTGCAGCCGCTGGATGCTGGCGTTGGGCAGCAGCAGGGCAGATGCGGTTTCGGGGAGCTGCAATTCGACTTCGGCCAGCTCGCCGACCGACGCGGCCACTGCGGGTGCGGCGGCAGATGAGGATGCAGCGGCAAACGCAATCTGCGCGATGCGCTCTTCAGTCACCGCGTCCGCCAGCATCTCGACCCGGGCGACCTGGCCTGGCATCGGAGTACGCGGTTGGGAGCGCAGCACGATGCTGGCCTTCAAGCCAGGTGCCAGGCCGGCCGAGCGGCCCTGGTCCACCCGCATGCGCACCCACAGGCTGGCGGGGTCGATCAGGCGCAGTACCGGTTGCCCGGCCACGACGGTGCTGCCGGCTTCAGCATCGCGGCTGGTGACCACACCGTCCGCCGGGGCCAGCAGGCGCACATTGCCACGCTGCTGTTGCAGGGCGGCGCGTTCGGCCTTTTGGCGGTTGATGTCTTGTGCAGTGCCGCTCAGGTTGGCTTGTGCTGCTTGCAGGGCGGCGTCGGCCGAGGCCTTTTCCTGCAGGCGGCCTTCCAGTGCGCCGGCGCTAATGAAGTTTTGTGCGGCCAGGTCCTGGTTGCGCTTGGCGTTGATGGCGGCCAGTTCACGGCGCGCCGTGGCGTCTGCCACCTGGGCTTGGGCTGCGGCCTGGGTGCTGCTGGCGCGCGCCAGCGCCGCGTCCAGCGCGGCCAGGCGCTGGTCCAGGTCCACCGGGTCCATCTCGGCCAGCAGTTGCCCGGCTTTCACTGTGTCACCTACGTCCACCCGCACGCTCAACACGCGCCCGGCCACCGTGGGGCCGACCATCCAGCTGCGCCGCGCTTCCACCGTGCCGATACCGAAAATGGCGGGTTTGAGCTTGCCCTCCTGAACCGAGGTGACCGTTACCTTGACGGGAGCCAGCGGGCCGGTGCGCAGCGCGACAAAGGCCAGTGCGGCGACCAGACTGATGGCGATTGCGCCTATGCCGATGCGGCGTAACAAGACAGGGTGTTGTTTCATGAAGTGCTTTCAGATTCGTGCAGCGTGGCAGCGCGGCTGATCGGGTGGGCGGCGATGCCGCGCAGATAGATGTCGAAAACTCCAGGAGCCTGTGTGGCCATGGTGTGCACCTGACCGCTGAACAGCGACTGCAAGACCAGGCCCTGGACCGAGCCCAGAAACAACACGGTGGCGGCTTGCAGGTCAACGCCCGGCGCCAACAGCCTGTGTTCCTGAGCCCGCACGAGCAAGCCCATGACCAGCGTGCGGTACTGCTGCATCAGCGAGCGCACGCTTGCCTTCAGTGGAGTGTCGTGTGCGTGCTGTAGCTCTTGAAAAATCACCCGGGGGACACCTGGGTATTTCACCAGAAAGTTCACATGGGCGTCGAACAGCGCCATTAACGCGACCAGCGGTGGCAGGGGCTGTCCATCCGCACTCGTAGCCCGCTGCAACGCAGCCAACAAGTTATCTGACGTCCACTCCATCACCCCCAACCAAATCGCGTCCTTGCTGGAGAAGTGACGAAACACAGCGCCTTGTGTTATGCCGACCGCCTGGGCAAGGTCGGCCGTAGTGATGTCGGCCGGGCTTCGGGTGGCCGCTTGTTGCAGCGCGGCGGCCACCAGACCGGCCTGGCGTACCTCGGTGGGGTGTTTGGATGGCTTGTCGGGTACAGGCATACAACATGAAGTAATTACATAATTACTTCAGTGTACTCTGATTTAAAGATCCGCACGGCGAACGGGCTACGCGGTCGCAAAAAGTGCCGGGCACAGCGAGGTGTTTTCCTTGCTCGCCTGGCTTGAAACATCACTTATTACTTATTGAACAAGAAGTTTTATTGAATTTTCATTATGAATAGCGCTGCCTATAGTCGACTCCATTGATTGCCTGTTACCCACTTTTCCGGAGACACACTTCATGGACCAATCCAACCGCTACACCGATCTGAGCCTGACCGAAGCCGACCTCATCAAGGGCGGAAAACACATTCTGGTGGCCTACAAAATGAAGCCCAAGGCGGGCCACGGCTATCTGGAAGCAGCTGCCCACTTTGCCGCAGAATCCTCCACCGGAACCAATGTGGAAGTGTCGACCACGGACGACTTCACCCGTGGTGTGGATGCGCTGGTCTACAGCATCGACGAGGCCACCGAAGACATGCGGATTGCCTACCCACTGGACCTGTTCGACCGCAACATCACCGACGGCCGCATGATGATGGTGTCCATTCTGACGCTGATCATCGGCAACAACCAGGGCATGGGCGACATCCAGCACGCCAAAATCCACGACATTTACTTCCCCGAGCGCGCCATCCAGCTGTTCGATGGTCCTTCCAAAGACATCACCGACCTATGGCGCATCCTGGGCCGCCCGATGAAGGACGGCGGCTACATTGCCGGCACCATCATCAAGCCCAAACTGGGTTTGCGCCCCGAGCCGTTTGCTGCCGCCGCCTACCAGTTCTGGCTGGGAGGCGACTTCATCAAGAACGACGAGCCGCAGGGCAACCAGGTGTTTTGCCCGGCCAAAAAAGTCTATCCGCTGGTGTACGACGCCATGAAACGGGCGCAGGACGAGACCGGCCAGGCGAAAATCTTCTCGGCCAACATCACCGCCGACGACCACTACGAAATGCTGGCCCGCGCCGACCTGATTCTGGAAACCTTTGGTCCCGATGCTGACAAAGTGGCCTTTTTGGTGGACGGTTTTGTGGGCGGCCCCGGTATGATTACCACGGCACGTCGGCAGTACCCCAACCAGTACCTGCACTACCACCGGGCCGGCCACGGGATGATCACTTCGCCCTCGGCCAAGCGTGGATACACCGCCTTTGTGCTAGCCAAGATCGCACGCCTGCAAGGCGCCTCGGGCATCCATGTGGGCACCATGGGTTACGGCAAGATGGAAGGGGAAACCTCGGACAAAGGCATTGCCTACATGATCGAACGCGACGAAGCGCAAGGCCCGGTCTATTACCAGAAGTGGTATGGCATGAAGCCCACCACACCCATCATCTCGGGCGGTATGAACGCACTGCGCCTGCCGGGCTTTTTTGAGAACCTGGGCCACGGCAACGTCATCAACACCTCCGGCGGTGGCGCCTATGGCCACATCGACAGCCCGGCTGCTGGGGCCATTTCCCTGCGCCAGGCCTATGAGTGCTGGAAGTCTGGCGCAGACCCGATTGCGTATGCCAAGGAACACCCGGAGTTTGCGCGGGCCTTTGCTTCGTTCCCGGGGGATGCGGACAAGTTGTATCCCGGGTGGCGTGAGAAGTTGGGGGTGCATCGGTAAGTCCTTTGTTGGCCTTTCGCGCTAATTTTTGTGCGGAACACGTTGCGTGCCGCTGGCGTACGGAGCTTCGTGTCCCCCGCCCTTCGGGCTCCTCCTTGACCTACGCTCCGCACGCCAGCGGCACACAACGTGTTTGAAAACTTGTTGGAACGCCATGTCGGAACACCAGACAGCTCCGAGGCCGCCGAATTCCAGATTTCAACACTGGCGTACCTACCTCGTCCGCGCTTGGCGTGTGGGGTAGCCCGCAGAGCGTAGGTCAAGGAGGAGCCCGGAACGGGCGGGGGACACGTAGCTCTGCGGGCTACCCCACACGCCAAACACATACCGAACACGCCAACAGTGCCCAAACTGTATTAAGGAGTTCCCATGACCACCAACTACCGCATCACCAAGCAGCCTTTCTACCAGGCACAAGCCAACGAAGTGGAACTGTATGAAGCCGCGTACAAGGCCCGCCTGCCGGTCATGCTGAAGGGCCCCACCGGCTGTGGCAAGTCGCGCTTTGTCGAGTTCATGGCCTGGAAGCTGGGCAAACCGCTGATCACCGTCGCGTGCAACGAAGACATGACGGCGTCCGACCTGCTGGGCCGTTACCTGCTGGAGGCCAATGGCACACGCTGGCTCGATGGCCCGCTGACCACGGCAGCCCGCATCGGTGCCATTTGTTACCTGGACGAGATCGTCGAGGCCCGCCAGGACACCACCGTGGTGATTCACCCGCTGACCGACCACCGCCGCCAGCTGCCCCTGGACAAACGCGGTGAACTGATTGCCGCCCACCCGGATTTTCAGTTGGTCATCTCGTACAACCCGGGCTACCAAAGCCTGATGAAGGACCTCAAACCCTCGACCAAACAGCGCTTTGTGGGTTTTGATTTTGACTACCCCGACGCCGCGCTGGAAGCCCGGATTTTGATTCAGGAAACCGGGGTAAACGACGCCGTAGCAGGCCAATTGGTGCAACTGGCTGCCGTGGCACGCAAGCTCAAAGGGCACGGATTGGTGGAAGGTATTTCTACCCGGTTGCTGGTCTACGCCGCCACCCTGATTCATGCCGATGTCGCCGCGCGAGACGCCTGCCGCATGGCCCTGGTGCGCCCACTCACCGACGACGCCGACATCCGCGCCACGCTGGACCATGCCATCGACGCAGTCTTTGGCTAAGGGGCCAGCCGTGCTGCACGCCCGCCCGGAGCCGCTGGATGGTGGTCTGCTTGACTGCGGTTTTCCCGAGGTGGTCACGGTGCTGGATGACTGCCTGCGGGAGGCGCAAGCCAGTTTGTCGGAAGGCAGCGTGCCGGCGTATCTGGAGGCGGGTCGCTTCCTGGGCAAGATGGGTCGTGGACCGGAGCCCCTGCTGACATTTCTCGACATCTGGCCAGCGGTGGCCAAACTGCTGGGAGAGGACACGTTGGAGGCGGTGATGGCCACGGTGCGGCACATCAACAAATCCCCCAACGGCCGCGCCATCGCGCCGTTCTTGCAATCGCTGCCAGCCGCTGCACGCCAGTTGCGCTCAGCACAACAACTGCAACACTACCTGGACCTGTGTGTTTACACGATGGAGCACAGCAGTGGTTCCATCCACGGCGTTCACAAGACCTATGCCAGCCCCGGGTTCCCCAGTTTTCTGGAGCAGGCCGGGCCGCTGCTGGATCTGGTCAGCATCGACGGCCTGCGGGCTTGGGCCGAGTATGGCGTGCGCAACTACGCACACCACCCGGATCAGCAACGCGCCTATTTCAACTGCGAGTCGGCGGACAGCCGTGCCGTGTTGCAGCGCGAGCGCCATGGCTGCCTGCTGGTGAACCACACCCGGTTGCTGGATCTGTACCTGCGCGCGTTGTGGCAGGACGACGCCGCGCTGGTGCCCTACTCCACCACCTGGGAGCCCGCCTTGGCGCAGCCCTACCGGGATGCCGATGGCATACGCCTGCCCGATGTCTACGACGACCGGGCCGGCGTGCCCGCGCTGGACCGCTACCGGTTGGCCTTGGCCCATATGACAGGACACAAGCGCTGGAGCCAGGCCATCGTGGGCGACAACTTCAGCCCGCCGCAACGGTTTGCCATCGAATGTTTTGAGGACGCGCGCATCGACCTGTTGGTACAACGCAGCTACCCCGGCCTGCGCCACGCCATGTGGGCGCTGCATCCGGTCCCGCAGGAAAGCGGATGCGACAGCACAACCCATAGCGGTTTTCGCCACCGGCTGGCCATCCTGTCGCGCGCCTTGTTGTGCCCGCAGCACGGTTACGTGGATGCCACGCTGCTGGATTTTGAAGCGCGCTTTCGTGCCGCGCTGGCGTTGGGCCCATCCAGTACGACCGAAATGGCGGCATTGGCACTGGCCTACGTGGCACGCACCCGCCGGCCCAGCGACCAGTTTGCGGTCGTGGACTTCACCGACACCACCGTGGACTACCGCGACGACAACCGCCACCTGTGGCGCTTTCATGAACTCAGCGACGACGAGGAGAGTTTTGATACGCAGCGACCCCGCTCCGCGACGCCAGAAGTGCACAGCCTGCCGGCGCGCCACTACCCGGAGTGGGACTACCGCAGCCAGACCTTCCGGCCCGACTGGGTCAGTCTGTACGAGGGGTTGCACCCATCGGGAGCAGCAGACACTATCGACCGTTTGCTGGAGCGGCACCAGGCGCTGGCAAAGCAGCTTCAGCGCCAGCTCGACCTGTTGAAGCCCCAAGACCGGGTGCGCGAGCGTTACCAGGAAGACGGAGCCGAGCTGGACCTGGACATGGCCGTGCGTTCGCTGCTGGACTTCAAGGCCGGCTGTATGCCCGACACCCGCGTGACCCAAAGCCACAAGACCAATGGCCGCAGCATTGCCGTGACGTTGTTGCTGGATCTCTCGCAATCGCTGTCGGCCACGGTGCCGGGCTCGCAGCAGACGGTGCTGCAGTTGAGCCAGGAAGCCGTCGCCCTGCTGGGCTGGGCACAGCAGCGCCTGGGAGACCCATTTGCGATCGCCGGCTTTCACTCGAATACACGTCATGACGTGCGCTACCTGCACATCAAGGGCTTTGATGAGGCCTGGGATGCGCCGGTGAAAGCACGCCTGGCGGCCATGGAGGCAGGTTATTCCACCCGCCTGGGGGCAGCCATGCGCCACGCCGCCCACACCCTGGCGGCGCAACCTGCCGACAAGAAGCTGCTACTGGTGCTGACGGATGGCAGACCTTCGGATGTGGATGTGCCGGACGAGCAATTGCTGGTGGCTGACGCCCGCCATAGCGTTCGGGAACTGGGTGCACAGGGTATATCAAGCTACTGCATCAGTCTGGACGCGCAGGCGGATGTATATGTTCGGGAAATTTTTGGCAACCACTACACGGTGATCGACCGGGTTGCCCAACTGCCGGAAAAATTGACCCGGGTTTTTATGACCCTGACGCGTTAGCCGGTACCGTCATATTGCTCTGTATTTGATAGCAAGCTACTTAGGCATCACGTGGGCTGGAGCCTTATTTCTCAAACAGATTCTGAGCCAGGAGCAAATCGAGGTCCTCAATTGCATACAAGCGCCCGATACGGTCCATAGGTGTAATGGCGCCTTCACGAATAAACTTGTTCAGTTCACGGCTGACAGTCTCCAGTTTCAGGTCGAGCATGGCGCCCATGTCATCGCGTGCGAATAGAGTGGTGGTTTGACCATCATCACGGTCACGCATCTTCAGGATCAGACTGGCTACCCGTTGGCGCGCCGTCCCAAAATTCAACTCGGCCAGCCAGTCGTCGGCATCTTTCAGTGCGTGCTGCCATTTGCGCATCAGCGTCCGGTGCATGCGGTGGCTGTTGGAACCCAGGGTGTGGATGACATCCAGCGGAATGCGGCACACCGAAACCGGTGTCAGTGCAATCGCCTCGCTGTCATAACGTGCAGTGGCCAGGGCCTCCAGGCCCACCACATCTCCCGCACGCAACACCCGGACAATGCGTTTGCGTCCGTCGCCGGTCACCCGCACCAACTTCAGCATGCCGTTGCGTAGGGTGTAAATACCGCGCGCCGTATCGCCCTCGGCGTGCAGCACGTCACCTGCCCGGATTTCCAGGTCGTCCACCGGTGCGTGGATCAGACTGAAGTCGCGTTCGTTAAGGTCCGCAAACAAGACCATGTCCCGGATGCCGCAGTTGCGGCAGTCCGACGTTCCGCGCCAGGCCGATGCGATTTGGATGGGAATCATGGTGATAGGAATCGCTGCGGCATCAGGCACGCACGACGGCGCGCGCGATTCGCAAGCGGTCATCCAGGTAAGCGCCGTAGAAGTCGGGTATGTAGCCACCAATCATGCGTTCTGCAATTTCAGCGCCGCCCCGACCAAAGAACAACACGGTAGGCGCGACAGTCACGCCCCATCTGCGAATCAGTTCGTCCTGCGTCAAGCTGCGCCCATCAAAATCAACAACCGTCTGTTTGTTGCGCATATCCAGTTGCACCACGGCCAGACCTTCACGCTCCCGCATGGGAGCCAAATGGCTGTCTCGCACCTGCTTGCAAAACGCGCAGCCCTCCAGGCTGACCATGACCAGCAAGGGGCGCCCCGACTTTAGCGCCAGCGCCAATTCCCGCGGCAGCGACGCGGTGGTCGGCAGGGTCGCCGCCAGCGCCGGTGTACCGGCAAAAGCGGCCGCACCGAGTAAGGCCACTTGCAGGCACTGTCTACGGGAGAATTCCTGTGGTTTCATCAATCTGCCTCGTGTTCAAGCAACAAGTAGGTGTTGTAGGCGTTCATGCGGTTGGCCACCCGAAACAGCGGCAACTGCTCAAACGAGGACCAGTCGGTGGCTTTGTAGGCGTCTTCAAAGGGCTCCAGATTCCTGGCCGCCACACCCATGGTTTTGCGTAAGTACAGCAAATAGTCACGGGTCATCTGCATGTCCTTTCTGGTTTCAGTGGAGAGGGCGCCGTGACCGGGAACGATGACCGATGTTTCAAAGCCCAACAGCGTGTCCAGCGCCGCAATCCAGTGCCGACTGTCGGCTTGGCCCACATAGGGGATACGGCTGCGAAACACCAGATCACCCGCAAACAGCACTTTTTCGGATTGCAAATAGACCGCAAGGTCTTCGGGGGTGTGGGACGGCCCCACGGGCTTGATGTGAAACTGCACACCCCCCAGCACCAGACTGGTGTCGCCGGCAATCCACTGGTCCGCCTCGATAAGCTCGGTTTTCGCGTCGATCCATGGCGCAAGTTCCTGGCGCGAAGCCTCCAGCCGCAGCCGTGCAGCCTCTGAGTTGAGGTACACCCGCGCCGCCTGGTGCGCGATGATCTTTGCGCCCATGGCACGAAAGGTTTGCAAACCATAGATGTGGTCGGCGTGGTAGTGTGTAACGATCACGTGTGTCACCGGTTGCTGCGTCAGTTTCCTGATTTCGGTCAGCAAACGTGTGGCCAACGCCGGTGAACCCAGGGCGTCAATCACCACGACGCCCGCTGGCGTAATAACAAAAGCCGCGTTCGAAATGAAGTTCTGGTTTGCGGGCGTGCCCAAGGCGGACACACCCTCCACGTACCAGGCCGATGCCGACACCTGCTGCGCTTGCATGCGGGGCACTTCCTGGGCCGCGCACACCGGGGTCACTAGACCCGTACACAAGGCGGCACAACCGATTGCACGGAACAAGCGCATCCAAAAGGCCATAAACCACCCAAAAACGTGAGCAACATCAAATTGCAGATTGACAATTCACACTACCATTAATATAAGTGATTACTGAACTAATTGATAGAGTGAGAACTCCGAATGAATCTCTCATTAATTCTTGAAAGCCAGGGCGAAGCCGTTGTGCTGGCCAGCGGCGGGTGGGTCATTGGCATGTTGTTTGGCTTTTCTGCCCAACGCTCCCGGTTTTGCCTGCGTGCTGCCGTTATCGAGTTCTGGCACCGGCGAATGGGGGAAAAGCTGTCGGTGTGGCTGCTGGCCTTTGCCACGGCCGTAGTGGGTGTGCAGGCCTTGATCCTGCTGCAGTCACTGGACGTGAGCACCGCCCGGCAAATTGCATCGCGCGGCAGTGTGTCCGGTGCCTTGGTGGGCGGTCTGATGTTCGGCGCGGGAATGATCATGACCCGGGGTTGCGCCAGCCGTCTGCTGGTGTTGTCGGCCAATGGCAACTTGCGGGCCCTGCTCTCAGGCTTGGTCTTCGCGGTCACGGCCCAGGCTGCCCTGTCTGGCGCCCTGGCGCCGATGCGCAACACCATCAGCGCCTGGTGGACGGTGGATGGCGGCAGCGCCAGAGATCTGCTGGCCATCACCGGGCTGGGGCATTGGGGCGGTCTGGCCTTTGGCCTGTTGTGGATGGCCGCTGCGGTGCATTTCTCCATTCGCAGCGGCTGGGGCTTGTGGAAATGGGTGGGAGGCGTGGGAACGGGTCTGGCGGTGGCGGCGGGATGGTGGTTCACCTACCATGTGTCGACCAGCACGTTTGAAGTGGTTCAAGTCCAAGGACTGACGTTCAGTGGTCCGTCGGCCGAATGGCTGATGCGGGTGCTGTCGTCACCAGCGCCCAAGATCGGTTTTGACTTTGGCCTGCTTCCCGGAGTCTTCGCCGGGTCTTTTCTGGGAGCGCTGGTGGGCCGGGATCTCAAGCTCGAAGGCTTCAAGGATGGCTACAGCATGACCCGTTACATTGCCGGCGCGATGCTGATGGGCTTTGGCTCCATGCTGGCAGGTGGCTGCGCAGTGGGCGCTGGCATGACGGGAGGCTCCATCTTTGCCCTGACAGCCTGGGTTGCGCTGGTTGGCATGTGGGTGGGGGCAGGCGTCACGGACCGGCTGCTAGACACGGGCGAGCAAACATCTCTGGCTGCTGCGCCGTCCACACCGGCAATGGCGACCTGAGTGGTGTTTATTTACCGCTGAGGTACTCGGCCACAGCGGCAGTTTCCAAGGCGGTCATCTTGGTCACAATGGCGTGCATGACCGCGTTGTCATTGGTGCGCTCGCGGTTGCCAAAACTCTTGAGCTGGTTTTCGATGTAGTTGGCATGTTGACCCGCCAAGCGGGGTAACGATACCGTGCCGGACGCATCTTTGCCGTGGCAACTGGCGCAAGCGGCCACACCACTGAAACTATTGCCTGAGTGGTAGATGTATTTGCCAACCGCGGCCAGATCGGTGTCTTTGGGCGCCTCTGTGGGAACCGACTTCTTTTCGAAGTATTTACCCAGGGCGATCATTTCATCCGGCTGAAGATTGGCCACCATGTCGGCCATGGCGCTGCTCTTGCGTTTGCCGGACTTGAAATTTTCGAGTTGTTTGGCGGTGTATTCCCAGTGTTGCCCGGCCAGACGCGGAAAAACCTCACTCGCCGACTCACCCTCAGCGCCATGGCACAGAAAACACACGCCTGAAACAATTTTCTTGGCCCGCGCCTCGTCGGCTTGGGCCCAGACTGGCCCTAGGAACATGGCAACAGTTGCCGCAACACCCCACTTTGCAATCCGTTTCATGGGATCACGCCAGGGTATCGGCCCAGATGTTGCGGGCCCACGCCAGCGCATAACGTCCTTCCAGTTCATTGGCGCCGCTGGACACGCCGCCGGACCCTGGTACGGTCAGCATGGTTTTCTTTTCCGCGTCGTAGCGGTGCACGCTGGACACGTGCACCACATCCGACTCGCTGACAAAGCTATAACAGGTGTTGTTGTAGACGGGCATGTCATTGGGCAGTTTGCCGGTCAGCAGGGCCACGACCGCTGCAGCACAGGTCTTGCCATGTTGGTTGGCCATGTGGCCGGATTTGGGCATGGCCGGTGCGATTTGAATCGAGTCACCCAGCACATGGATGTTCTTGGCGGCCTTGGACTCGAATGTCAAAAAGTCCACTTCGCACCAGCGTTTGTTGGCGGTTGCCAAACCGGTCTTGACGGCGATGTCTCCGGCACGCATCGGCGGGATGACGTTCAACACGTCCGCCTTCAGGTTGTCATTGAACTCGAATTTCAAGGTATTGGTGGCAACATCCACGTCGACAGCCGTGTGTTTGGGGCGGTACTCGACGATGCCCTTGTAGCGCTCAGCCCAGGCTTTTTTGAACAATGGTCCTTTGGACGTGACGTCGTCGTTGGCGTCCAGAATCAGCACTTTGCTCTTGGGTTTGGCCTTGCTGAAGTAATTGGCAATCTGGCAAGCGCGCTCATAAGGCCCGGGCGGGCAGCGGTACGGGGCCAGGGGGATGGCGAGTGCATAAACGCCGCCATCGGGCATGGCTTCGAGTTGCCGACGCAACGCAATGGTCTGGGGGCCGGCCTTCCAGGCATGCAATACCTTCTCTTGCGCACCGCCGCCCAGCATACCGGGCAGAGCATCCCACATGAAATCCACTCCCGGTGAAAGGATGAGGCGGTCGTATGGCAACTCACCACCTCCGGCCAGTTTGACGATCCGCTTGTCCGGGTCAATCGCAGCCACCATGTCGCGGACCAGGTTGACACCATGGCGCTTGACCAGGTTGTCATACGGCGTGGTAATGTCGGACATCGTCTTGACACCCCCCAACACCAGGTTGGAAATCGGGCAGGAAACAAAGCTGGCGTTGGGCTCCACCAGCGTGACCTGAATGCCGTAGTCGGACCACATCCGCACATACTTGGCTGCGGTGGCGCCACCGTATCCACCGCCGACCACAACCACTTTTGCGCCCGAACCAGACGGCCCTGTTACGCATCCGGACAATAACCCGGCGGAAGCCAATGCGCCAGCGGCACCAACGGTGTGAATAAATTGACGGCGTTGCATGTTGTTACCCCTTATTTTTTCAAAGCAGCGAAATAGGCCGCAAGTTGTTCGATCTGCTCGTCCGAATAACCTTTGGAGAGCTGGTGCATGATGGTTGCGGGCTTTTTACCGGTCTTGAAATCAAGCATCTTTTTTTGCAAATCGTCTTTGGGCTGACCGGCCAGCGACTCCATCCCCTGTTGCGCAACACCCAAGGTGCCATGGCAATTGGCGCAGGAAGCTGCCAGGCTGCGAACCTGCAAAGGGTCGGCGGCGTAGGCCCCGGATGCGAGTGCGGTGAACGCCAGGGCGAACACGAGCTTGGAACGGATGTTCATGCTGTCTCCTTGAAAAATCGAACGATAAACATGGGCGTGATTCACTAATTTATTCGCCACGTCTTATATTTGAGAATATTATGCGCATGCCGGAGAAACTGCATTGGGTACAAACCCGCATGCGCCGGGCAGCAGCCGCACCAACACAAAACTATTGGAGATACACCGTGATCAAACGTCTTTTTTCGTCACTGCTGATCGTCTTTGCGAGCCTGGTTCATGCCCAGGACATCAAAACGGTTTACCACCTCAACACCGGCATTGAATCCGCCGCTGCCGCACTCAACAACATTCAGAACCATCTGAATGCGGACCCCAAGGCAAAGATTGTGGTGGTGACACACGGCCCCGGCATTGACTTCCTGATGCAGGACGCGAAGGACAGCAAAGGGCGAGAATTCAGCGCAGCGGTTAGCGGACTGTCCGGCAAGGGGGTGGATTTTCGCGTATGCAACAACACGCTGGTAAGCCGCAACATCGACCCTGACAAGCTGCTGCTGGAGACCAAGATCGTCCCTTCGGGCGTGGCGGAAGTAGCGCGACTGCAGGCCAAGGAAGGTTTTGCGTACCTAAAGCCCTGAGTCTTGCTCTACCTGGACACACACCGCGCGACACAAGTTGACGATTTGTTCATTGGCGATGCGGTAGTGAATCTGCACGCCTTCACGCCGCTTGGCGAGCACCCCTGCCTTGTACAGCGTGTTGAGGTGCTGTGACATATTGGGCTGGGTGGTCGTAATTTTCTCCAGCAGATAGCTGACATTTTGTTCCCCTTCACACAGGCAACTGATGATCTTCAGCCGCATCGGCGCGGACATCACGCGGAACAACTCCGCAGCCTTGTCAAACACGTGGTCAGGTTTGTCAAGTTCGGCACGAATTTTTTTTGAGGAACGGGTAGCCATGTCGGTATTGGTGAGGTATGCAAGCCAAGTGTATTGGATCACCCCCGGGGGATCACCACGCGCAACCAGCCTTTTAATCGAAGGTCGGCACATCGGGCTTGGCAACGGGCTTGCCCGCCACCACCCACGCATCGAAACCACCGGCAATGGAACTCACATTCAGGTACCCCATGTCCTGCAATGCGTTCGCCGCCAGGGCTGCCCGCCCGCTGGTCTTGCAGTACAGCACGATCCTGAGGTCACGGGCACCCATTGCGGGATTGCTGCTGAGTTTGAATTCAATCAAACCGCGTGACATGTGGATGGCGCCCGGCAAGTGGCCAGCGGCATACTCATCGGCCTCACGCACGTCGATCAGCAGCGACGCGTCGCGAATCTCCTGCTCCGCTTCGGTGATTGCAACCTCTCGGACGCGGGCTTTGGCGGCGACAACAAGATCGTGGGCAGATTTCATGATTTCCTCCGGGTTGATATAAGTGTAGTTGAATATAAGGCCACTTGACAGGGCATCTTCCAGCCGGACTACGTGACATCCGCCGATGTTTGCCAACTTAGCGTCTTACAGCGGGTGCTTCTATTTTCATGCCCTCTGCGCGCGCGGCTAAATGCGCTTCCAGCGCGGGCTGCGGAATCAAATTTTCTGCCAAGGAACGGCCGGCCAGACGGTTGTGACACTGAAACTCCCCAGATCTAAAGACCGGGGGTTCTAAAGTCAGATTGCGCAGGGTTTCCAGACTCTCGCCCCATGGCTAACGCGAGGGGCTTGTGCGGCTCATTTGGTCAAGCACCAGAATCTCACGAATCGGGTCCCGTAGCAGTTCGCCCTGGGCACTCTCGATATCCGCTGCTCGGGCTGCGCTGGGACTTGTGCGCCCGCTGGAACAGCTACCCGTATTCAGGTATCGCAGCGCGGTGCCCACCAAAACTTCGCCGCTGTCGCCCAGCGGATGATCAAGGTCATCGGCCACCACACAGCCTGGCAGGTTGGCTGGAGTGGCGCCCGTGCCACCGGGGATGAATCCATCCGCGTAATCACCAAATCCTGCATGGTTAAGCCCCTTGAATTGAACAGCAAAGTACGTCACACCGCAGTTGTCCCGGGCGCTAAAGCCATACGGCTTGCCACGCGTGGTGGTCCCGATCTGAATCACCTCCACCCCGACTCCGCGCAACGCGTTGATGGTCTCCTCACTGGCCGATGCCGTGCCCCGCGTAGTCAGCACGAACACCCTTTTCAGTCCCAGCTGCGGCAGCGGTTGGCCAGGTGGGGTCGAAAAGCCGACCGTCTGGGATGCAAACAGGGTGGATGCATTGGCAGCGGTGTACGCAAATGGGTTCTTGTCGTTGAACACCAGTTGCGAGAAAACCTTGCCCTGGGTCCGCGCAGCACCTGCAATCATGTAGCTGAGTTGGCTGGCAATGGTGAGGTAGCCACCGCCGTTGTAACGCAGGTCCAGAATGAGCTCGGAGACACCGGCGCCCCCATTGGCGGCCGTGAGCTGCTCCACGGCACTTTTCAGCTCCTGCTCAGCAGGGCCGAGAAAGCCGGTAAACAAGAGGTACCCAACCCGCTGGTTCGGAGCCTCCAACACGGCCACTTTGGGTACGGTCGCCTCTGTGAGGCTTCGGGCCGTCATGGTCACGGTGCGGGCTTGGGTAGCGCCCACTTCCAGCAGTTCAAAGCTGTAGCTGCGCCCCTCCACCGGGGTGAACAAGGCCTCATTGAGCAGCGCCACGTTGTTGCTGGTGGCAAAGGGCTCTGCGTTGATGCTGATCAGTGTTGCGCCACGCCCTACCGTGTTTTCACTGGCCGGTGAGTTGGGGTCCACATACACCACCCGGGCTTTTCGGGGTGGCGAGGGTGCGATCAGCGTCCAATGAACGCCAAAGCCAACCAGAGCCGCGTTGTTGAAGAGCGCGTCATTCTGAACTGTGGAGCGGGTGTAGTGAAACTGATCCACCGGCGCGCCTGTCTGCGTCGTTGCACGGGTACGCTGGCTGTTGAAATAGGCATCCAGAACCTCAAAGTTGGTGTTGAGCGTCCTGCTACTCCGCGCGTTGGTGCTAGGGGAGTAATAGTCAACACTCGCACCAGGCGCGTAGCCGGTGGTGGGTACTGCGGGAACGTCCTGGTACCAGAGGTAGGTGTCGCTTACAAAGTCACTGATCCAGCGCAGTTCGTCTTGAAGCGTGCCCTGGGTGTCGGGGTACGTCCTACCGGTATTGGGGTCAATGACGTCGGCCCCGCGGGGCACAGCACACACGTTCTGACTGCGGCGCGATGGCAACGCTGCCACCAGTTGCGAGGTACTGGTAGGCTCCCCCACCGACCGCACGGACACCTCATTGTTGAGTTTGAGCACTGCTTTACTATAAACAACGTCGCCAATCTGCAAGCGGGGCAACTCAAGGTACTGGTTGACTGAATCATAGGCGGCGATGTAAGACGGAAACACCTTCGCCTGCGGGAGCAACTCGGACTCGCCGACCGACACCACACGGATGTCTTCAGGCTTGATCACAACTTCCAAGTCCGGGTAAATGGCGCTACCCAATGCCAGACTGGGGATTTTCAATACGCCACTTGCAGGCTCAAAAACGGCCGTTTGTGCAGCGTGGCTTTTGGGGCCAATCACCGAGACCACCATCGCGGACACTGTCCAGATGAGAAGGCGGCCAATCAAGGACAAAAACGTGGGCATGAGGTCTCCTCGCAGGACTACCGGTGTCAACTCACAAGTATGGTACTGGTTAGGGAATTGGTCAGCGCCGCGCTATCCAGTTCTATAACAACAAGCATGAACAACAATCCCAACTATGCTCGAATCCTCATTGCAGGGATCGAAACCATGTTCATGACAGTTCTACACCTTTTGCTGTTCGAAAACCCGGCTGACGAAGCGGTTTTCTCGACCATACTCTACTGACACGACAAAATCCCGATGCGCGCATGCCGATTGTGGAGGGCTGTGACGCCGCCTTCGCAAGCAAGTGCCACTGGACTAATGACCTGCCCACAGCCGCTAACTGATCATTTTTCGCCTAAACCACCATGCTTGATTTCGACCCGCTGCACAGCCCCTATGCCTCGCGCCGCAATGTGGTTTATAGCCAGCGAGGCATGGTGGCCACATCACAGCCGCAGGCGGCGCAGGCCGGCCTCCATATTTTGCAAGCTGGTGGCAATGCCATCGATGCCGCCATTGCCACCGCCACCGCACTCACGGTGGTGGAACCCACCGCCAACGGCATTGGTGGCGACGCCTTTGCCTTGATCTGGTCACAAGGCAAGTTGCACGGTCTCAATGCCAGTGGCCCCGCCCCGCAAGCGATGACGCTGGACCGCATGACCGCACTGGGCCACAGCGAAGTGCCGAAGTACGGGCCCCTTCCCGTCACCGTACCTGGCACCCCGGCAGCATGGGCCGCGATGGCCCAGCGTTTTGGGCGCCTGCCCCTGACGCACAGCATGGCCGCGGCGATAGAACTCGCACGCCATGGCTTCCCCGTTTCACCCTCAGTAGCTTTTGCCTGGCAACAAGCCACCAACACCTTTCGTCAGCAGTTCAAAGACGACTACTTCAAACACTGGTTTGACACCTTTGCACCCGAGCGCGCACCCCGTGCAGGCGAGCTCTGGCGCGCTCTGGGGCATGCCGACACCCTGCAATCCATTGCCGAGACTTCGGGGGAAAGTTTTTACCGCGGCCCACTGGCCGAGCGCATCAGCCGCTTTGTGCAATCCGCCGGTGGCACCTTGACAGAACTTGACCTAGCGGATTTTCAGGTCGACTGGTGTACACCCATCAGCGTGAACTACCGCGGATACGACGTGTGGGAAATTCCGCCGAACGGCCATGGCCTGGTGACACTGATGGCGCTCCAGTTGCTCAAAGGTTTCGAGTTTTCCGAGCGGGACACACCGTACACGTACCACCGCCAGATTGAAGCCATCAAGCTGGCTTTCGCTGACGGCTTTGCCCACATTGCTGACCCGGCCCACATGCGGGTCCGTGTGGAGGATTTGCTGACGGACGCATATGCTGACGAACGCCGCAGCCTGATCGGTGAACGTGCTGCACTGCCCCTTGCCGGTGAGCCACCCCGTGGTGGCACGGTTTACCTGGCGACGGCGGACAGTGAAGGCAATATGGTGTCCTTCATCCAGAGCAATTACATGGGTTTTGGCTCCGGACTGGTGGTGCCAGGCACCGGCATTGCGTTGCACAACCGGGGCAACAACTTCAAGTTGCTAAAGGGCCACCCCAACTGCCTGGCACCGGGCAAGCGCCCCTACCACACCATCATCCCCGGCTTCATGACCCAAGGTGGTCAGGCTGTGGGGCCGTTTGGCGTGATGGGTGGCTTCATGCAGCCGCAGGGCCATGTGCAAATGGTGATGAACACCGTGGACTTTGGCCTGAACCCGCAAGCCGCCCTGGACGCTCCGCGCTGGGAATGGGAGGCTGGCAAACGTGTGCAAATGGAGCACAGCACCGCATCACACTTGTTTAACAGCTTGGCCGGCCTGGGCCATGAAGTCGCTTGGCAAGCTAACCGAATGGCGTTTGGGCGCGGCCAGATCATCTGGCGCGATGCGGCGGGCGTGCTGTGTGGCGGTACCGAATCGCGCACCGATGGGTCCATTGCCGCCTGGTAGTGCACGCAGGTTGGCGACGCAACCTCTTTCGCCAAAATCCGACTATCGCGAAACTGAAAAACCCCAAGCTTCAGCAGTCGTTACAGCCGCGCTGGATGCCCTTTTGGTATTGCGCAATGATCCGCTTGATAACTTTCAGAGGGAAATTTCGTATTGGTGCAGGTAACCAACCGGCAGTCGACATCGAAAAGGATGCCGCAGACCGGGTGAAAGGTCGCAGCCATTGGATCTTCTGTTGCAATTGTTGTTGAGCGGGTGTCATGTGAATTGACTTTTTAAAGGAAGTACTCGATTTGATTTACCAAAGAGAGTGGGCATCTACCATCTACAAAGGATTTGACATGTCCACTTTACGCTGGTTTAGGCGAGTCTTCGTTTCCAGCAAGATTGCCGGCATTCTTAACACGGCTGTTGGTCATGCCCAGAATTTCAATGGCGTGGAGCCTTTTCGGCGATGACCGTTTAGACCGGGGAGGCACTTCAGGTTCCAGAGGGAATACCTAGTTTTTGATGTCACCGTCCACCTGGATGTTGATCATCGAAGTTTGTGCAGTCACTGCAGATCTCCCAATTGACCCAAACTATGTGTCTCTACCGAAATTAGGCTGAGGCAGCAACCACCCCGCTCCTTGTCGAACAGGAACGGTTTGTACATTTGATCGCACAGCTTCACTACAAATACTATAGCGCCTTGCGCATATTCTACGTGGGGTAGAGGCCAATTCGGCATATAAAACATTCATCAACTGCTCCTTGCAGGGCTTTTGAAAACCTGCCTGGCATGCCAATCCAGATTGGCTGAATGCGGCAGGTACTCTTTGGCCTGCGGCAGGATCATTCCGGCACCGTGATACGCCAGCATGCGATCAGATGCAGTCTCACTGCCATTGAGATGCTGGCTGAAGACCATCTGGTAGGTTTCCGGCAAAATCTTGAAAACACCCAGGTCAAACACCTTGTGGTGCAGCGAGCACATGGCAATTCCGTTGGGCACTTCGTCTGCGCCATTGGCTTGAAACCACTTGATGTGCGCAGCCTCCAGCCCAATCGACTGTTGCCCCATGCGCAGGTCGTGGCCGCAAACGGCACAGCGGTACTGGTAAGCCAGCAGTACTTTGGCCCGAAACGCTGGATCACGTCTGCGTTGTGGATCCCTGGGGATGCCCATGGACTCAACCTGTGCCAAACCCACAGCATCCAAAACATCACCGCGAATGCTTTCCGGAAAATGCGCATCCACAATGCGCTGCGCCACGATTCCGATGAGTTCAGGATCAGCCTTTAGCGCCTTGTAAATGGGCATGGTGAAGCCACCGTGAATATGGTTCTGACGCAACTCCGTCAGTGTGGGTGTTGCGCCTGCAGGGCGATGCAGCATTGCCGCTGGGCCATGCAACTGCCATATCCCATCTGTCTGTAGATGCCAGAAAGGGTAGTGCCGCGTGTTGGCCGAACCATCCGGACCGAACTCTTCAAGCAGGCCTTTCAATAAAGGCTCGGCATCATTCCAATCCATCGTTTGCGCAGTGGCGTCGTTCACGCGGGACAGTGCCAACAATACCAGCAGAGGTTTGTGTACTGCCCGCCGGTCACCGTTTTGCCATACACGAATGGTGTTGAACGCCGCGATAACTTCGTTACGCGTCATGGCCAGTATTTCGCCTTGTCAGGTATGACCCACCGCACCCCACCTCGCGGGTCGGGTCGATCACCGTCATAGCGGGGAATCAGATGGACATGCAAATGCAGCACGGTCTGACCGGCAGCAGCGCCGTCATTGATGCCGATGTTGTAGCCCTGTGGTTGAAATTCTTCGTCTAAAGCCAGCTTTGTACGGTCAAGCAGGCCAAACAGGTCGCTGCGCTCCTGTTCCGATAGATCGAAAAATGAGCCTGCGTGCCGTTTGGGTATCAACAAGGTGTGCCCGGGGGACACGGGGTAGCCGTCGCGGATGGCTATGGCCGTAGAGCTTTCGTCGATCACCCCGCCCCCCCCCCCCCGGCCGGGCCGCCCCCCCCGCCATACCCTGACTTCACGCTACTGTTTCGATAGCGACTTGCGCAATAGACACGAGGGCTATAGGAATAGAAGTCCGACCTACATGCCCACCGCTATCCCCAGATCAGTCCACTATTTGTGAGGCCTGGCCTGCTCGTCCTAAATCGTATTATTGCGCCTTCGATACCAGATAGCGAACCTGATTGGGTTGCTTCGCCGGTGTCAATTCAAAATGGTCCGGGAATTTCTTGAATAGTTTGGTCGACGCCGCATTCTTGCCAATCAACTTTGCGCCGTGCAGTTGTTTGACGATGTCGCCGAGTGGCTGTGTCTGACCGGCTTCCAACACCGGCGCAGCCCGCAAGATTTCCTCCCAAGTGACTTCCGTCTTTGCTCCGCTCTTTGCTGCGGGCTGGGCTTTCTTCGAAGCGACTTTCTTTGTGGCGGGTTCTGCAACGGACGTTGATGGCGCTTTTTTCGCCACAGACTTCTTTGCCGGTGTCTTTCTCACTGCAACAGGTACTTCCTCCTTTGCCCGGCCCTTCACCATTTCCTTGCCAACAAAGAGCACGGAGTCATAGGCGTGCACTGCCTCGGACGCCATTTTTGTCCGTTCGGATACACAAATCATGCGGATGCCACGCTCGCGCAAGCGCACGACCAGCGGCACAAAGTCAGCGTCTCCCGAACCGATGGCGATGACTGTTGGCTTTGGTGAATGGCACGCCAGTTCCATGGCGTCCACTGCGAGGGCTACATCTGTGGTGTTCTTGGTCAAGGACAAATTCACAAACGGGCGTATGGCCCATGCGAGCATGGTCTGTGACAAGCCCTTGAGGTTCTCTGCGCTGCCATAGGCTCTGCGTACCGACAGGCTGCCTTCCGAGGATTCCAGACTGGCGCACGCCTCTTCAATCCACGTGGCTGAGGACAGGTTGTCAGCATCGATCAGAAAAACAATCATGACGTTCTCCGTTTAGCCAAGTGAAATTCCCAAGACCGCCCAGCACAATGCACTGTGAACGGCGAACAGATGGCTCTTGTAAGGTTGCCAGCGAATGGTTTCATTGGTCACCATGTCAAAGAGGGTACTTTCCTTCTGGTCTGCAACGGCCTTGCCAAAGCTTGCCTCACACACAAAGAATCCTGGCTTGTCTTCAACGATGCGGGCGTGGCCACGCATCAGAAGAATCTCCGCTTTGATCCTTTTGTCGATGGTGACCTTGTCCCCAACCAGCGGCATCCGGACCTGGGCTTTGAGTTGCTCCAGCGCATCATCTGTCATTCCGATACAACTCCTCGAAGAGACCGGCGATACGAACCTTGAATTTTGGTCGTCAAAAGATGGGCCATGGGGCCAATATTAAAATTCACCAATCCCGGAAATTTAGTGGGCCAGACTTGGGCCATGGATGGGCCACAGGTGGGCCATGAAAGTTGACGCTTGTCGCTCGTGAGTATTGGTCCACTTTGGGCCAAAGTGCTGCGATGAATATTGGTCTCCAGTGAAAATCTCGCTCATGTGAGCACTCACTATGTGGATTTACCTTGATTGGTGCGGCTGGCGGGGATCGAACCCACGACCCTTGGCTTCGGAGGCCAATACTCTATCCACTGAGCTACAGCCGCAACTCTTAAAAAGGACCAACACTCGTATTTTCGCACATCGATCGCGCTAAACGCGGAGTGCGTGTCAAACGCCTACAGCTTAACCTTCATGGTCTTGGCAATCAGGCTCAGCGCCTGCGGGCCGTCCCACTCCTTTGCACCGTAGTACTTGCCCAGCACACGACCATCCGCATCAATCAAAAGGGTCAAAGGCAGACGTTCTGCGCCGAGCATGTTTTCCAGAAAAAGCTCGTGGTCAATGAAATTGCTGAAGGTGATGTTGAACGTCTTTATGAAAGACTGCGCGCGGTCGCGGTAATCGTCTGTGGATATACCAATGACATTGAATTGTTTGCCCCCATAACGGCGAGACAGTCGCTCCAGCGAGCCCATTTCCTGGCGGCATGGCCCGCACCAGCTGGCCCACACATTGATCAGCAGAGGTTTGCCTCGAAAATCTGACAGCCTGCGCGACGGAGCCGATATGCCCTGCATCGATACATCACGCAAGACACCACCCACTGGAACTTCGCCGGGCGTTTTGGCCCATGCGAATGGGACATTCGCAAAGAGCAGACAAGCCAACAGAACTTCGCGCTTCTTCATTCCAGAAAGAACACTGGCGATCATCGCAAAGCCCCGTCGCAGCTTAAGGCCGGACCTTGTTGACCTGAAGTTTGAGTCCTTTGGTACCGACCTTGACGGTTTGAACCGCGGACATCAGGTCGCCAGACTCAGGTTGGGCCATTCCGGTTTTTGAGATACGCGCTTCCACCTCGACTTGGGCTGCTGCCGAAATCCGTGCCTGCGGACTCATCGCCAGTGAATCGTCCAACGTAAACTTTAGAGGGAGTTCAGACGCATTGGCGCGAACCACCGCCACGGGCATGCGTGTACCTGGAACACGGGCAATCACCATGACCGTGTCGCTGGATGCGGCCCGCATCTTTAGCGCGGGGTCCAGGTCGACCTGTCCGCTGACGCTGGCACCGTTTGGTGCCTGGGCCACGGTGTCACCGGTATTGGGCACGGCCTTTGGCGCGCGAGCTGCTGCCGGTGGTGCGGTTTTACCGATGGCCGCATAGGCCGCGTCAATCGATTGCTGCAGCATTTGTGAATCTTCGGAGTTTGGCTCGACCTTGGAGATCAGGCGCTCCCAAATGCGAATCGCGGATTCGAACTGCTTACTACGAAAAGCGGCCGTTCCAGCCAACCACAGCGCCATCGCA
Source organism: Candidatus Aalborgicola danicus (assembly GCA_016703945.1). Classification (GTDB taxonomy): domain Bacteria; phylum Pseudomonadota; class Gammaproteobacteria; order Burkholderiales; family Burkholderiaceae_C; genus Allorhodoferax; species Allorhodoferax danicus. Next base: position 134,704 of record JADJBC010000060.1, on the reverse strand, counting down.
TTTTCTGGATCGACCTTCAATGCCCTCTGAATCAACTGCATGGGCTTGCCTACAAAATTACCGTTGGCGTTGGTGGCAGCGAGGTCGGCATAGATGGCCAGCAATTGCGCATCAGTGTCCAGAAAAGCCCCAGCGCGTTCAAAGGCTTGCTCGGCTTCGACATTGCGCCCCAACATTTTGTAGGAGCGTGCCAACATGGCCCAGCCCTGCAGGTTGTCAGGATCACTCTCCAGTTTCTTGGCCAACCCCACAACCAGGCGGTCCATGTCTTGCGTCGTTGCGGCATGTTGTGGCCCATTGGGTTCCAGCGTTGCCGGGCTTCCCAAAGCCAAATACAAGCCAATGGCGGCTACTGGCAAGGCAAGGCCAATCGCCAGCATGGTCTTCTTCGGTGCCTGCAAGGTTGACGTGTTGTCGGCCTCGCTGGTGTCGTCGATCACCCGGCGTTGCAACTCAGCCTTGGCCTGTTCATAGTCCACCTCGGCCAGCATGTTTTCGGCACGGTCGCGGTCAAGACGGGCGACCTGGTCGCGGTATATGGCCGCATTCATTTGGCGGCGCGACACCTGGGACGAAGACGATTTCAGCAAGAAAGGTCGAAACAACAAACCCAGCACCAGCACGACCGCCAGTGCCCCCACAACCCAAAATACAATCATTTTTCGCCTTCCTGGAGCAGCGCGTCTGCGCGCTTGCGTTCGTCATCTGTCAAACCGCCGGTCCCAATGTCGGTATTGCGCCGCCGCAAGTACACAAACAACGAGGCGATACCTACAACCATCAGGCCGAACGGACCCGCCCACAACAACCAGGTGCTGGGCTTGACGGGTGGGCGGTACAACACAAAGTCGCCATACCGGCTTACCATGAACTCCTTGATCTGTTCATCCGTTTTGCCCTGCTTGATCAAGCCGCGCAGCTCACGGCGCAAGTCCATGGCCAAATCGGAGCGCGAGCCGGCCAGCGACTCGTTCTGGCAAACCAGGCAACGCAGTTCCTCGGATATCACGATCAGTCGCTGCTCTACGGCCGGATCATCAGCCAATGGCATGGCCTCTTTTGCCCATACGCCACCACTGGTCAGAAAGACCAGTATCCAAACATACAAAATTTTCACGATTTTTTCAGCTCGTTGATCAGGGGGATGATGGTCTTCTGCAAGGCTTCGCTGGTGATCGGACCAATGTGCTTGTAACGAATAACGCCGGCCTTGTCGATCACATAACTTTCGGGCACACCGTAGACGCCGTAGTCGATACCCACACGGCCATCCGCATCGAAAGCCGTCAAATCGTAAGGGTTGCCGCTGCGTTTAAGCACACCCAAGGCGTCTTTGCGCTGGTCTTTGTAGTCCAGCCCGATCAAGGGCGCAATCTGGGCGCGCGCAAAGTCCATCAACACCGGATGCTCTTGCCGGCATGCAACACACCATGAAGCCCACACATTGAAAACCCACACCTTGCCTTTGAGATCTTCTGGCGAAAACTGCAATTCGGGCTGCTCTAACTGTGCCAGTTTAAATGCGGGCGCCGGCTTGTTGACCAAGGGTGAAGGCACTTCGCGTGGGTCCAGCCGCAGGCCCACGGCCAGGAACAGCACCAGCACCACGAATAGTGCCAGTGGAACGAGGAACTTCGCTTTCATGGTGTTGCGCCCTTAAGCAAACCAGCGGCACCAGCGGTTCCGGCAACGGGCTCACTGGCTTTGACGCGCAAACGATAGCGTCGGTCCAACATGGCCAACAGGCCACCAAGCGCCATCAATACGCAGCCACCCCAGATCCAGTCCACAAACGGCTTGAAGTACACCCGTACCGCCCAGGCCTTGCCCTCCAGCGGTTCACCCAGCGACACATAGACGTCGCGGGTAAGGTTGGCATCGATGGCTGCCTCAGTCATGGGCATGGTGGAGGAAAAGTAGTTGCGCTTCTCCGGGTTCAGGATACGAACGGCGCCGCCGTCCTTGCTGACCTCGAAATCTCCACGCGCGGCGCTGTAATTGGGACCTGGCACATCCTTGACACCCAACATTTTGAACAGGTGACCTCCCACCACAACCGTGTCACCGGGCTCCATGCGTACATCCTGCTCTTCCTGGTAACTTCCCACCATGGTGACGCCGAATACAAAAACAGCGATACCAAAGTGACCCAGGTGCATGCCCCAGAAGGAGGCGGGTGGCGCCCCGCTCTTGAGTCGGCGAGCAATTTGAATCACACCAGAGGCCGCGATCCACACTGACAACGCGACACCCAGACTGGTCATCGCGGCCCACTCACCCATCATGCGGGGCACAACCACCGCCGCCACCAACGCCAACGCAGCGGGAATCCACATGCGCAAGGCGATTTCCTTGACGTCGGTGTTTTTCCAGCGGGCAAGAGGCACTGCCGCCATCAGAAACAACACCGGTGCCATGATCGGCACAAAAACTGCGTTGAAATAGGGAGGTCCTACCGAAATCTTTCCCAGATTCAGTGCGTCAATAATCAATGGGTACAAAGTACCCAGCAGCACCGATGCACAGGCCACGACCAACAATACATTGCCCGTTAACATCAGCGACTCACGCGACATCAGCGCGAACTTCCCGCCCAAAGCCACCTTGGGTGCACGCCACGCGAACAGGGCGAGCGATGACCCCACCACCACCACCAACAGGATCAAAATAAAGATGCCGCGTCGAGGATCGGTCGCGAAAGCATGGACCGATGTCAGCACTCCGGATCGAACCAGAAAGGTCCCCAACAGCGAGAGGGAAAAAGCCCCGATCGCGAGCAGCACGGTCCAGCTTTTGAAACTGCCTCGCTTCTCGGTCACGGACAATGAGTGCATCAGCGCCGTGCCCAACAACCAGGGCATGAAGGAAGCGTTTTCAACCGGGTCCCAAAACCACCAACCGCCCCAACCCAGTTCGTAGTAGGCCCACCAGGAGCCCAGGGCGATACCCAGCGTCAGGAAGGCCCAGGCGGCGGTAGTCCAGGGTCGCGACCAGCGTGCCCATGCGGCGTCCAGTCGACCGGACAGCAGTGCAGCAATGGCAAACGCAAATGCCACGGCAAACCCCACATAACCCATATACAACATGGGGGGATGGATTATCAGCCCGGGGTCTTGCAACAGCGGGTTAAGGTCACGACCATTTTCCGCCGCAGGCAGGAGGCGGTCGAACGGATTGGATGTGAACAGCACAAACATCAGCAGGCCAGCAGAGACCAGGCCCAGCACGCCAAGCACACGGGCCACCATGGCGTCATCCAGCGTGCGGGAGTATTGCGCAACCGCTACTGTCCACCCCGAGAGCATAAAAACCCACAACAACAAGGAGCCCTCATGCCCACCCCACACTGCGCCAAAGCGGAAGAGCGTCGGAAGTTGGGAGTTCGAGTGCGCTGCGACATACTGTACGGAGAAATCATTGACATAAAAGCTCCATGCCAAAGCGACAAACGAAGCCAACAACAACAGAAAAGAAACCTGCGCCGCCGGTCGGGCCAGCACAATCCACTCACGACGGCCATACTGAGCACCAAAGAGCGGTAGAACACCTTGAACCAAGGTAACGCACAGGGCAAGAATGAGTGCGAAATGCCCGAGTTCTGGGATCATAGTGTTTTGGCGTCCTTGGTTTTTTGGGCTTTGTCCAGAGCGTCTTTTGCCTCGGGCGGCATGTAGTTTTCGTCGTGTTTGGCCAAGACTTCTGTGGCGATGTATTCACCGCCGGCATTGGTCTTGACCTGAACAACGGCGCCCTTGCCTTCTTTGAACAGGTCCGGCAGGATGCCGGTATAGGCCACCGGAATGTCCTGGGCCATGTCCGTGATGATGAAATGCACGGTCAGGTTGTCACGCCGCAAAGAACCCTCCTTGACCAAGCCACCAATGCGAAACGCCTGTGACTTGGGGGCTTTTCCGGCAAATACTTCGCTGGGTGTCACGTACAGGGCGATGTTGCTATTGAGGGCATTCAATACCAGGGCGGCGGCAATACCAATGGCGACAAGCCCGCCGCCAATAATGGCCGCGCGTTTTTTCCAGCGTTTCACTTGTTTTCCGTTTCCAGTTTTTCGGCCGCCACTTGGCGGCGCAAGGTTCGAACAATGTTTTTATGACGCTTGCTGATGAACAAAGGTTCCAACAGAAACGCCAGGGCACTGACACCAAAGCTGCCCCACACATACAGGGCATACCCACCCATGGCAAAGAAGTCTGCGACAGAATTCCAAATCATGATTTGACCTCGGTCAAGTTTTTAACCCATTCCGTATGGGACTCACGCTCCAGAATGATGGCACGCACCCGGGTCAGGGCTACGGCGATGGAATACATCCACAAGCACAGGGCCATGAGCAACATCCCCCACAACATGGTCATGGCCATCGTTGGAGACTTGTTGATAGAAACCGAAGCCCCTTGGTGCAGGGTATTCCACCATTTGACCGAGAAATAGATGATGGGCACATTCACGACACCCACCAGGGCCAGGATGGCACCGGCCTTGTCGGCCCGTCTCGGGTCGTCAATCGACGCCTGCAAGGACATGAAACCCAGGTACAAAAAAAACAAAATCAGCTCAGAAGTCAGCCGCGCGTCCCAAACCCACCAGGTTCCCCACATGGGTTTCCCCCAAAACGCGCCAGTCCAGAGTGACAGAAAGGCCATCAGGGCACCGGTCGGGGCCAGTGCCTGCGCCATCATGCTGGACAGCCGGGCGTTGAGGGAGAGCCCCATTGCAGCCCATCCGGCCATTACGAGATAAATGAACATGGACATCCACGACGTGGGCACGTGGATGAAGATGATGCGGTAACCCTCGCCCTGGGTGGCGTCGGTCGGCGCCACAAAGAAGCTTAACCACAGCCCAGCGGCCCCAAACAGAGCGGTCAGCGTCCAGAACACCGGGATCATCTTGCCAGCCAAGGGATAAAAGGTATGCGGGCTGGCGAACCTGAACCAGTTGATCAATCGGTTACTCATTCCAATGCAATCCTTAAAGCGGCCGTGGCAGCCCACGGCGCAAAAAATGCGGCCAACGTCAAGATGGCCGCCAACAGGGACAAGTGCCCACCCGCACCAAGGCCAGCGATGTGGGATTCGACCGCCCCGGCCCCAAAAATCAGGGCCGGCACGTACAAGGGCAACACCAGCAAACTCAACAACACACCACCGCCACGCACCCCGAGAGTCAGTGCGGCACCAATGGCACCAATAAACGACAACAGCGGTGTTCCCAACAACAGCGCCAGCATCAAGACGCCCAGAGCACCGGCGTCCAGATCAAACTGAATGCCCAGCACCGGCGCCATCAGAACCAGGGGCAAGCCACTGACCAGCCAGTGCGCCACCACCTTGCCCAACACCAACCAGACCAGAGGCGTCGGCGAAATCGCCATCTGTTCCAGCGTGCCATCGGCGTGGTCGGCCGCAAACATGCGCTGCAGACCCAACATGGTCGCCAACAACGCGCCGACCCACAACACACCGGGTGCAATCTTGCGCAACAACACGGGCTCAGGCCCTATGCCCAAAGGGAACAGGCTGCTGACAATCGCAAAGAAGAACAGCGCGGTCAACACTTCGCTCTTGCGCCGCATGACCATCAACAGGTCACGTCGAATAATAGAAAACATGGCATTCACAGTTGCACCACCCGTCCACCCGGTATCGGCATGGCCTGGTGGCTGGTCAGCACGGCCATGCCCCCATCAGCGACATGCTGGGCAATCAACTCGGACAGCAATTCCACGGCCTTGACGTCGAGTGCGGTGAAAGGCTCATCCAGTACCCACAACTTGGCGTTGCGCGTTGCCAGGCGGGCCAACATCACTCGCCGTTTTTGACCTGCGGACAATACGCGCACCGGCAAGTCCTCACGCCCTTTGAGGCCAAACCGGTACAGCGCTGCCAGCGCGTTGTCCTCCGCCACCTCGGCACCGTCCATCGCTGCGGCGAATGACAAGTTCTCCAGCGCCGTCAGATCTTCCTTGAGGGCGCCCTGGTGACCGAAGAACAACAAATTGCGGCGGTAGTCGGAGTCTGCTTGGTGGATGGGCTGCCCACACCAACGGATTTCGCCCTCCGCGGGCTGCGACAGCCCGGCCAGCAAGCGCAACAAACTGGTCTTGCCGGCACCGTTCTCGCCGCGAACATGCAACCATTCTCCTGCCCCAACCGCGAGGTCGAGCCGGGCAAACAGGCGGCGATCGCCGCGCACGCAGGTCAAGCCATGTGCACTCAGCATGAAACAAAAATTGAGTTCAATGTGTGACGGGCTGCGCCGGGTTGATTCAGCGCGCCCCGCGAGGGGTGTGGCAGTGGCTGCGATTGTAGTCACCCCGGACGGCCCGGCTTACTGGCGGCTTAGATCTGCGAAGGGCGCGGCCACCGGTGAATAGCGAGGTCGCCGCTATAATCGCCCGTTGTTTCCGAGCCCGCACCCGACTATTTGAGGACCCCAATGAGCGACACCAGCAACACCCCAGTTCACGAAGAGGACCACACCGGTCCCATCAAGACTCCCAAGCAGTTGCTGCTGGCCGTGCTTTATTCGTTCGTGGTGCCGATTTTTGTGATCATTGGTCTGGTGTATTACGTGACTTCGGCCAACAAGCCCCAGGCTGGCTCGGTCAATCTGGAGCAATCGGTGACCGCCCGCATCCAGAAGGTTGGCACGGTCGAGATCCGGGATGCCAATCGCCCCATGAAAACGGGTGAGCAGGTGTTTCAGGCGCAATGCACAGCCTGCCATACAGCGGGTGTCGCCGGTGCACCAAAGATCGGTGATGTGGCGGCTTGGGCGCCCCGTATCAAGACTGGCTATGACACCCTGTTGAATTCCGCGCTCAAGGGCAAGAACGCCATGGGTGCGCAAAGTGGTGGTGATTTCGACGACTTTGAAATCGCCCGTGCTGTGGTGTATCTCGCCAACGCCGGTGGCGGCAAGTTTGCGGAACCCGTTAAGCCCGTTCCAGTGGCTAAATAGAGAAGCGCTCCGACCTTGTCAGCCGGCTTCCGCAGCCGGCTTTTTTTCGTCTTTCTTTAAATGAAATTAGCTTCTAGCCCACGCAAACACTGCGTAAGCAGCTAGAATTTTTGTAGCAACTTCTGATTGTCAAACGGACTGGTGACAAATCCATAACGTCCTGGCAGATCCAGTCGTTGCACCGGGTGCGCCGACCAGACGCCATCCTCCAACGCCTGGGCCGCAATCGCCACATCCTGGGTGTGTACCAGCCCAATACCCAGCGTTGTTTCCAAATAGAGCCAGCCGTGTTCGTCCAGCAGGCAGTGCTTCACCACCGTCGTTTGCCCCGTGTGGGCCTCAACCGCATAGTCTTCCTGCACCCGCCAAACCCAGGGGGTGGCTTCCAGTTCGACATAGACGCGCTGAGGCCCATTCTGGAAATACCAGCGGCCCTGGTCGTCGGCCGCGTAGTTGCGCTCAATAAAGGCGACCAGTTTTTCGTGGGTCAACAACGAGCCTTTTGCGAAGCGGGTGCCCCCGGCAAAAGGGCCCAATGCCTGGGCCTGGTCGTCTCGCATGTACCAGTTGCCGCGCGCATCCAGACCCAGCCAGCCAAAACAGTCCGGCACATGGGGCCACTTGGCCATGGCTTGTCTAACGATGTCGTCCATGGGTATTCACAAAGGAAGAGTCGATATGTTGCAGCAGCCACCCACCCACGGCTTCTGGCATGGAGCGGACGTGACCTGGCGGGCGCCCCTGGGCAAAGCCCACATGCCCACCGTGTGCAGGTTGCCAGAGTGTGACATGGGCACCAACCTCTGTCTGCGCAGGCAAACACCAGGCTGGCACAAACGGGTCATTGCGGGCGTTGACAACCAGCGCAGGAATGCAGATTTCCCGCAGCCGCGGCTTGGCTGAAGCCCGGCTCCAGTAGTCTTCGGTGTTTTTGAATCCGTGCAGCGGGGCAGTAAAGACGTTGTCAAACTCGTACAAATCACGGGCGCGCAGCAAGGCATCGCGATCAAACAGGCCCGGGTGCTGGGCCAGTTTGCGCAAGGCCTTGGGTTTCATCGTCTTCAGGAACATGCGGGTGTAGACCAGGCGGTTGAAACCCCGCCCAATAGCGTGGCCACCGGCCGCCAGGTCGATGGGGGAACTTACGGCGGCTACTGCACTGACGGTCTGTGCGGCGGTGGATCCTGCTTCCTGGGCCCAGCGCAACAAGGCATTGCCGCCCAGCGAGACCCCTACCGCCACGATAGGCCCGCTGTGGACTGTGCGGAACCGTTCGAGCACCCAGCCAATTTCTTCGTGGTCGCCGGAGTGGTAGGCCCGGGGGCCCAAATTTAGCTCACCACTGCACCCCCTAAAATGCGGGACGGCGTAAGCCATACCGTGGTCCCGCGCGAATTCGGCAAAAGCCAGCGCGTAATGGCTGCCGGAGGAGCCTTCCAAACCATGGAACTGGACCAGCAGGGTCCGGTTTGATACCACCGGTCCGTCTTCAACCAGCCAATCGACATCGATGAAGTCGTGGTCAGGCGTGGCCCACCGTTCACGTCGGTAGGCTGGCGGCGCGCCCAAAACCTTGCGGGCATACAAGGCAGGCCATATGGTTTGCAGGTTGCCACCCGGCAGCCACCGAGGTGCTATATATTTCATAGCGTTTAATTCATATTATTCGTGGGCTAGCGTGCGATTTGTTCAATGCAAAACCTGCGGCCCGGCATGAATTTCCTGAACCTCATCCTGCGTTCCCGGACTGGCATGGTGCGCGACCAGGCGCCAGCCCTGCGGAGTCTTGTGGAATACATTGGTGGCCAGCACATAGGCCTGCACCAAGCCTTCACTGGTCATGACTTCAATACGTTCGAGCACACTGTGCACCGCTGCGCTCATTGAGTCGACGCGGCGAATGGACTCGGGCTGGATATGGAGAGAGCCTTCGTGACCAAAAATGGCCTCAAAGGCAGCCCGGATCGCCACGGCCCCCACCACACGCGGCCCACTCGGATGCACACACAGAACCTCATTGTCATCAGACCAACACGCCATAAGCTTCTCGATGTCGGCGCACTGCAGGGCCTCATAGAACGCCGCCTCGATTTCGTCGGGCGTGCCGCTGAGGTTTGCGGCGTTTGGGTGTGCTTTGGGCATGTGACGGCTAGTGGGCAATGATGGGCATTTTGTCGATTGTGTGTCGGCACAGCTTTACGGGCTTGACTCTACACCCGAACATCCCCATGTATGCTCTGTCATTGTCTTTTGATGGAGTTACCCATGAAACACTGGATTCTGGCTTTGCTTTCAGCCGTTGCCCTTTCAGGCTGCGGTTACAACGACTTCCAGCGCCTCGACGAACAGACGAAATCGGCATGGAGCGAAGTGCTGAACCAATACCAGCGGCGTGCCGACCTGGTGCCCAACATCGTGGCGACCGTCAAGGGCGAAGCCAATTTTGAGCAGGAAACCCTGACCAAGGTCGTCGAGGCGCGTGCCAAGGCGACGTCCATCCAGGTCACGGCGGAAACTCTCAACAATCCGGAGGCCCTCAAGAAGTTTCAGAGTGCCCAGGGTGAGTTAGGCGGTGCCCTGAGCCGCTTGATGGCGGTGAGTGAGCGTTACCCGGACCTGAAAGCCAACAAGGGCTTCAGTGATCTGCGAGTTCAACTGGAAGGCACGGAAAACCGCATTACTGTGGCGCGCAATCGTTACATCCAGGCCGTGCAGGACTACAACGTGCTGGTCCGCAGCGTTCCGAGCAACCTGACCGCCATGGTATTTGGTTACCAAGCCAAGCCGGCGTTTGCGGTTCAGAACGAGGCCGCAATTTCGGCCCCACCCACGGTCGACTTCGAGAAGAAGTAGGCAACTTCCATGCGTCGGCTCTGGCTGTGTGTCCTGCTTTTGTGGAGCGCTGCATTCGCGGGCTATGCGCAGGGCGTATTGGCCGTGCCTGCGCTCAGCGGCCACGTGGTGGACACGACCGCGACGCTGGACGCAAGCCAGCGCCAGGCACTTGAAAGCAAACTCGCCGCCTTTGAAGCCGCACATGGCGCGCAGGTGGTGGTGTTGATGGTCCCCACAACCCAACCCGAGGACATCGCCAGTTTCGCCAACCGTGTGGGCAACACCTGGAAGATCGGGCGCAAGGCGGTGGGTGATGGTGTGTTGCTGGTGGTGGCTAAGAGCGACCGCAAGCTGCGCATAGAAGTTGCGAAGTCGTTGGAGGGCGCGGTACCGGACCTGGCTGCCAAGGGCATCATGGACTCCGCGATCACGCCTGCCTTCAAACAAGGCGACTATGCGGCTGGGTTGAATGCGGGTGTGGACCAGATCATGACCCTGATCAAAGGTGAGGGCCTGCCGGCACCGGCGCAAAAGACGGGAGCTTGGCAAGCCGACACTGATTTTCAATGGCAAGACCTTGCGGTCTTTGTGTTTTTCGGCGTGCTTGTGGGCGGGGCAGTGGCTCGGCGTGTCCTGGGAAACAAACTGGGTTCGGTCGCGACCGGCGGGGTCGTCGGTTTTGTCGTCAATCTGGCAACGGGCAGTCTGCTGATCGCCGGGCTCGCAGCTGTTGCGGCAATGGTTTTTGTCCTGGTCAGCAGTGTGGGCCGGGCCCTCAGCGGTGGGCACGCCAGTGGGTACTCCCCCATCAGTACACACGACAGCTGGGGTTCCGGCTCTGGGTCGGACGGCGGGGGCTTCAGTTCGGGTGGCGGTGGCGACTTTGGTGGCGGTGGCGCCTCGGGAGACTGGTAATGTGGGAACGAATCAAACGGGTGGTGCGGCACCGCTGGGCGGGTGAGTCCAGCCGCGTGGTCGGCCCTGACATGCTGAAACGATTCACACAACAGGTGGCCAAGAGTGAGCAACAGCACAGTGGTGAAGTGCGGATCTGCATCGAGGCGGCACTCCCTAATAGTTATTTGCTCCGCGCGGGTTCGATGCGAGTCATTACCCGCCAGCGTGCGCTTGCGCAGTTTGGCAAGCTGAGGGTGTGGGATACCGAGAACAACAATGGGGTGCTGATTTACCTTTTACTGGCGGATCGCGCGATCGAACTGGTTGCCGACCGCGGATTGAATCGGCTGGTGACTCCGCAAGACTGGCAGTCCATGGTGCAAAGCCTGGGCAGTGCTATCCACAGTGGTCACATCGAAGCTGGACTGGTTCAGGCAATCGACGCAGTGTCGGCAGTTCTGGTGCGGCATTTCCCATTGCAGGCCGGTTCTGTCCGGCCTAACGAGTTGCCCGACCAGCCGAATGTCCAATGACACATCGCCCTACCCTCTGAGCAGTCCATAAAAAAGCCGCCAGGCGGCGGCTTTTTTCAAGGTCGTTGTTGACCTATTTCTTTTGCCGGTACTTGCGCAGTGCAGCAATCTGCGCCGCCATCATGGCCAGTTCCGAACTGGCCTTGGCGTAGTCAATCTCGCTCTTGGCGTTCTTCAACGCTTCTTCGGCCGCTGCCTTGGCTTCATTCGCTTTTTCGTCGTCCAGATCCTTGCCGCGGATGGCGGTGTCGGACATAACGGTCACGCAGTTGGGCTGCACTTCCAAAATGCCACCAGCCACGAAGACGAATTCTTCACTACCGTCGGCCTTCTCGATGCGCACCGAACCAGCCTTGATGCGGGTGATCAGGGGTGTGTGGCGGGGATAAATGCCAAGTTCGCCCGCTTCGCCCGGCAGAGCCACAAATCTGGCTTCACCGGAGAAGATGGACTCTTCAGCACTCACAACATCAACGTGGATGGTGTTCATACAATTCCTAATCTGTTCAATCAGTTGGCGACAGAGCTTGCCGCTACGCGACTGCGGTCTGTCCCACAATACTTCTTAAATCTTCTTGGCTTTTTCGAACGCTTCGTCGATGGTGCCGACCATGTAGAAGGCCTGCTCGGGCAGGTGATCACACTCGCCGTTCACAATCATCTTGAAGCCGCGAATGGTCTCAGCCAGGGTGACGTACTTGCCAGGGGAACCGGTAAACACTTCAGCCACGTGGAACGGCTGGCTCAGGAAACGCTGGATCTTGCGGGCACGTGCCACGGCCAACTTGTCTTCAGGGGCCAGGTCATCCATACCCATGATGGCGATGATGTCGCGCAGTTCGCGGTAACGCTGCAGCGTGCCCTGCACGGCACGGGCCGTGTTGTAGTGGTCTTCACCCACCACCAGCGGATCCAGCTGGCGGCTGGTCGAATCCAGTGGGTCGACCGCAGGGTAGATACCCAGCGAGGCGATGTCACGAGACAGCACCACGGTGGAGTCCAAGTGGGCAAAGGTGGTAGCAGGCGACGGGTCGGTCAAGTCATCCGCTGGCACGTACACGGCCTGGATGGACGTGATGGAACCAACCTTGGTCGACGTAATACGCTCTTGCAGGCGGCCCATTTCTTCGGCCAGCGTAGGCTGATAGCCCACGGCGGAAGGCATACGGCCCAGCAGAGCGGACACTTCGGTACCGGCCAATGTGTAGCGGTAGATGTTGTCAACGAAGAACAGAACGTCCTTACCTTCGTCACGGAAGGATTCGGCGATGGTCAGTCCAGTCAACGCCACACGCAGACGGTTGCCTGGAGGCTCATTCATCTGGCCATAGACCATGGCCACTTTGGACTCGGGCAGGTTCTCGAGGTTCACCACACCGGAGTCGGCCATCTCGTGGTAGAAGTCGTTACCTTCACGGGTACGCTCACCCACACCAGCAAACACGGACAAGCCGCTGTGCGCCTTGGCGATGTTGTTGATCAGCTCCATCATGTTCACGGTCTTGCCCACACCGGCACCACCGAACAGACCGACCTTACCGCCCTTGGCAAACGGACACACCAAGTCAATCACCTTGATGCCGGTTTCCAGCAGTTCTTGTGATGGGTTCAGTTCGTCATAGGCGGGGGCCTTGCGGTGAATCGACATGGTCAATTCAGCGTTGACAGGACCACGCTCGTCGATGGGGGCGCCGAGCACGTCCATGATGCGACCCAGCGTGGCGGTACCCACGGGCACCATGATGGATTCGGCCGTGTTCTTGACGATCATGCCGCGGCGCAGGCCGTCGGACGAGCCCAAGGCAATCGTGCGCACAATACCGTCACCCAGCTGCTGCTGAACTTCCAGCGTCAGCGCCGAACCGTCCATCTTGAGCGCGTCATAGATTTTTGGCATCTGGTTGCGTGGAAATTCCACGTCCACCACTGCGCCAATACACTGAACAATCTTTCCCTGAACGCCTGCGTTCACATTTGCTTGAGCCATTACGTTTGCTCCAAAAATAAATTCGTTTAAACCGCTGCTGCGCCTGCCACAATTTCCGAAAGTTCTTTCGTAATTGCCGCTTGCCGCGTCTTGTTGTAGATCAGTTTGAGCTCGGCGATCACATTGCCTGCGTTGTCGGTAGCGGCCTTCATGGCCACCATGCGTGCTGCATGCTCGGACGCCATGTTTTCGGCAACCGCCTGAAACACCATCGCCTCGGCATAACGCACCAACAACTCGTCAATCACCGTTTGTGCATCTGGTTCATAGATGTAATCCCAGCTGGGTTGTGACCCACCGGCTTTGGATTCTCTTTCCATCTTTTCTGCAGACAGGGGCAACAACTGCTCCACCACTGGATCCTGCTTCATGGTGCTGACGAATTTGTTGTAGCACACATACACCGCGCTGACCTCACCCTTGACATACGCATCGAGCAAAACCTTGACCGGTCCAATGAGCTTTTCCAGGTGCGGCTTATCGCCCAAATGGGTTACGTGTGAGACCACTTTCGCGCCAATACGGCCGAGAAAACCCAGACCTTTGCTACCAATGGCCACAGACAACGGGGACTTGCCGGCCGCCTGTGTTTCGCGCAACTTCAGAGTCACTGCGCGAAAGAGATTGGTGTTCAAGCCACCGCACAAGCCCTTGTCCGTCGTCACCACAATGAAACCGACCGACTTGGCGTCGTGTGTCTTCATGAATGGATGCACGTACTCGGGATTTGCTTTTCCAAGGTTGATAGCGATGTTGCGAACCTTGTCACTGTAAGGACGGGCGGCGCGCATGCGCTCTTGCGCCTTGCGCATCTTGGACACGGAAATCATTTCCATGGCCTTGGTGATCTTTTTGGTGTTTTCCACCGATTTGATCTTGGTGCGTAATTCCTTGCCTGATGCCATAGTTGCCCCTTTTGCTTCGACAGATTCGTAACGTTAAGTAAGACTTACGTTCCGGATCAGGCAAACGTCTTCTTGAAGGCGCCTACGGCTGCCAGCAATTCGGCTTCCGCTTCCTTGTCCAGCGCCATGGAGGTTTCGACCTTGGCCAGCAGTGCCGCGTGCTTGTCCTTGAGGAAGGCATGCAGACCGTGTTCAAAGGCCAGAATCTTCTTGACTTCCACGTCATCCATAAAGCCTTTGTTCACGGCAAACAGAGACGCGCTCATCAAGCTGATGGACAGTGGGCTGTACTGCTTCTGCTTGAGCAGTTCGGTCACGCGGGCCCCGCGGTCGAGCTGCTTGCGGGTGGCTTCATCCAAGTCCGAAGCGAACTGGGCAAACGCTGCCAGTTCACGGTACTGAGCCAAGTCGTTGCGGATACCGCCCGACTGGCCCTTGACCACCTTGGTCTGCGCGGCAGAACCGACGCGTGACACCGAGATACCGGCGTTGATCGCGGGGCGCACGCCGGCATTGAACAGCGAGGTTTCCAGGAAGATCTGGCCGTCGGTAATCGAAATCACGTTGGTGGGCACGAAGGCCGACACGTCACCAGCCTGCGTTTCAATGATAGGCAATGCGGTCAAGGAACCAGTCTTGCCCTTGACTTCTCCCTTGGTGAAAGCTTCCACGTACTCGGCGTTCACGCGGGCTGCGCGCTCCAACAGGCGGCTGTGGAGATAGAACACGTCGCCGGGGTAGGCTTCACGGCCTGGTGGGCGGCGCAGCAACAGGGACACCTGACGGTACGCAACGGCTTGTTTAGACAAATCGTCATACACAATCAGGGCGTCCTGACCACGGTCACGGAAGTACTCACCCATGGTGCAGCCGGAATAGGCGGACACGTATTGCATGGCGGCCGATTCAGACGCTGTAGCAGCCACCACAATGGTGTATGCCATCGCGCCGGCTTGCTCCAGAGCGCGCACGACGTTCTTTACCGACGAGGCTTTCTGACCGATCGCCACGTAAATACAGGTCATGTTCTGACCTTTTTGGTTGATGATGGCGTCAATCGCGACGGCAGTCTTGCCAGTCTGGCGGTCGCCAATGATCAGTTCGCGCTGACCGCGGCCGATTGGCACCATGGAGTCGATCGACTTCAGGCCGGTCTGCATGGGCTGGTCCACGGATTTACGGGCGATAACACCAGGTGCGACCTTTTCGATCACGTCGGTCATCTTGGCGTTGATCGGGCCCTTGCCGTCAATCGGCTGACCCAACGCGTTCACGACGCGTCCGAGCAACTCGGGGCCCACAGGCACTTCCAGAATACGGCCGGTGCACTTGACGGTGTCGCCTTCGGAGATGTGCTCGTATTCACCCAAAATCACGGAACCGACCGAGTCGCGCTCCAGATTCAAGGCCAGACCGTAGGTGGGCAAACCATCGCTACCGGCTGGGAATTCGAGCATTTCGCCCTGCATCACATCGCTTAGACCGTGGATGCGGCAAATGCCGTCCGTCACGGAAACCACGGTGCCCTGGTTGCGAATATCGCTAGTCGCGGCCAAGCCTTCGATGCGGCTCTTGATCAGTTCAGAAATTTCTGCTGGATTGAGTTGCATGACTCTTTCCTTCTTTCGTTAAATTAGGCCAACTGCCGGGGCTTCTCGCCTCAAGCAGTAAGAGCTACTTTCATTTGTTCCAAACGGGCTTTGACGGAAGTGTCGAGCACCTCGTCGCCGACCACCACACGAATGCCACCGATCAGCTCGGGTTGCAACACAACAGATGCATTGAGCTTGCGACCAAAACGTTTCTCCAGCATCGCGCTCACCTCAGCCAGTGCGCTTCCGTCGATCGGAAACGCGCTGTAAACCACCGCATCGGATGAACCACTTTGCGCATTTTTCAACGCGCGAAACTGGTGGGCGATTTCCGGCAGAGCACCCAGGCGTCCGTTTTCAATCACGGTACGCAAGAAGTTCTTGGCCTGCTCCGGCAGTGCCGATTTGGCGACCGAAGCGATCAGGTCAAAGACTTGGTCAACGCTGACTTTGGGGCTATCGGCAAACTGAAGCAACTGCGCATTCTGCGCAATCACACCCAGTTCATCAACCCAATTGGCTGCGGTCGAAAGGTCGGATAGGGACGCTTTGAAAAGCGCCTCCGCATACGGCCGGGCAATGGTGGCAAGTTCAGCCATGTTGACCTCTTACAGCTCAGTCTTCAAACGACCCAGCAGGTCGGCATGAACACCAGCATCAACTTCCTTGCGAAGAATCTGCTCGGCACCCTTGACCGCCAGTGCGGCAACCTGCTCACGCAGGACCTCACGTGCCTTGATCGTCTGTTGATCTGCTTCCGCTTTGGCAGCGGCGATGATCTTGTTCGCTTCATCGGTGGCTTTGGCCTTGGCCTCTTCCACGATGGCCTGACCACGGCGCTCGGCATCTGCCAGGCGGGCCGCCGTCTCGGTGCGAGACTTCGTCAGTTCTTCTTCGACACGCTTGTTGGCGGACGACAGTTCGGATTTGGCTTTGTCAGCCGCAGCCAGTCCGTCGGCAATCTTGCCGGCACGTTCGTCCAGAGCAGCCGCGATGGGCGGCCACACGAACTTCATCGTGAACAACACAAGCAATGCGAAAACGATGGCTTGCGCCACCAGTGTTCCATTAATGCTCACAATAAGTCTCCTAGTGCGAGGTTTTCGACCAGGAATTACTTAGCAGCAGCGGCAGCAACAGCGCGGGCGATTTGGGCCAGGAACGGGTTGGCTGTAGCGAACCACAGAGCAATACCGGTTCCGATAATGAAAGCCGCGTCAATCAGACCAGCCAACACGAACATCTTGGTTTGCAGTTCACCCATCAGTTCAGGCTGGCGAGCTGCCGCTTCGAGGTATTTACTACCCATGATGCCGATACCGATACAAGCACCCAAAGCGCCCAAACCGATGATCAGACCAGCAGCCAGAGCAGCAAAACTAATAACTTCCATGATTGACTCCTAAATTAACAAAGAAAAAACAAACTAAACCGAAAACAAACTGAAAAAATCAGTGCGCGTCGTGTGATTGACCAATGTAGACCAGGGTCAACATCATGAACACAAACGCCTGCAGCAAGATGATGATGATATGGAACACCGCCCACGCCCATCCCGCCACCACATGTAACAACAGCAGCATCAAACTGCCAGGTTCTGCGGAGAAGGCCCACGAGCCACCCAAAAGGGCAATCAACATGAACACCAGCTCACCCGCATACATATTGCCAAACAGTCGCATGCCGTGCGAAACCGTCTTGGCAGTAAAGGAAATCAGTTGTTCTGCGATGTTCACCACACCCAGAATGACAGCAAAGATCGGGTTCTTGCTGGTGCCGAATGGCGCAGAAACCAACTCATGCGCCCAGCCGCCCAGGCCCTTGATCTTCATGTTGTAGAACAGGCAGATGAACAGCACCGATACCGACAGACCCATGGTGATGGACAAATCGGCGGTAGGCACAACACGCAAATAGGCATGGCTCGGATCATGGCCGGCAGCGCCGTAGATCCAGGCCCAAATCGTAGGCAACAGGTCCAGCGGCAACAAATCCATGGCGTTCAGCAGGAAAATCCACACAAACACAGTCAGCGCCAAAGGTGCAACCATCTTGCGGCTGTTGGCGTTGTGGACGATGGATTTGGCCTGGCCATCGACCATTTCCATCAGCATTTCGACCGCAGCCTGGAAACGCCCGGGTACGCCAGACGTGGCCTTGCTGGCAGCCTTCCACAGGAAGAAGGAACCCAACAGACCCAGGGTGATCGAGAAAAACAGGGAATCGAGGTTGAAGACGGAGAAATCAACGATTTCCGTCTGCGGCTTGTTTTGCCAATGGGTCAGGTGGTGAACAATGTATTCACTGGCTGTGGGTGCTGCATGCGCTACTTCGGACATATTCAACTCTTTTAAGCTCTTAAATCTGTTTAGGCTTGGGGCGCTTTAACAGCGCCAACCAATACATCTTCAAAGTCACAAACAGGCCAGCCATCAGGGCCAACCAGCTCAAATTTTCAATCAGTCGCGGTGCCGCGGCCACCATCGCAATGCTGACCGCCATCTTGACCGCTTCCCACAAAAAGAAGCCGAAACTTGCCGTTGCCGCGTTGATCGACGAGAACTGGCTCATCAAACCTCGCGCAAACAACGCCGCCGGGATTATCACCGCAAGTGCGCCGTAGGCCGCCGACCAAGCCACCACCGGTTGACCAGAGACCCCCCAGGCAACCAAAGCGACGACCAAGCCCGCTACACATTGCAATCCCACGATCCACCAGGGCGATACCGCCGGATCCCGCAAACGCAAGGCCTGGGCCTCTTGCTTGGTCAACGGCTTGCAATATTCCTCGTCAGCCTCATCTGCGTCGTAACCGTGTGAAAGCGCCATTGTCGACATCTCAAATTACAGCCAGTTTACAAGCGGTTACATGCAGCAATTGCGGCAAAGCCCCTGATTATACGTAGAAACCCGAAGCGGGCCAGAAATTTTCAGTGGCGTGGTTCCCATAAGTACGTTTACGTACCGACATAAACCTGCCTGTATTCCACGGCGCGATAATTTAACCATGCACACCTTGCCGCCCCTGCCTTGTTATTTGAACGGAGAATTCACGCTGCTGCCCGACGCCAAGATCAGCGTCATGGACCGCGGATTCATCTTTGGAGACGGGGTGTACGAGGTGGTACCGGTCTACGGCGGGCAGCCCTTTCGCCTCGCCCAGCACATGGCCCGGCTCGAACGCAGCCTCACCGAGATGCGCATGCCCAATCCGCTGACCTCTGTGCAGTGGTCGCAGCTCGTGTCGAATTTGATAGCGCGTTATGCTGAGTCCACGGGGGCTAGCGCAGAAAATACCAACCAACTGGTATACATCCAGATCACCCGGGGCGTGGCCCTGCGCGACCACGCCATACCCAAAGATGTGCGGCCCACAGTGTTTGCCATGAGCAACCGCATGACCCAACCCACAGCGGACCAACGCGCCCTGGGGGTGGCCTGTGTGACGGCCGACGACTTCCGCTGGCAAAAGGCCCATATCAAAAGTACCAGCCTACTGGGCTCGGTGTTTGCCCGCCAGATCAGTGTCGACGCCGGGGCGGTAGAGACCGTGATGTTTCGGGATGGTTACCTGAGCGAAGGCGCCTCCAGCAACGTCTGGGTCGTCAAGGGTGGCGCCGTCATCGGGTCTCCGCGCGACAACCTGGTTCTTGAAGGCGTTCGCTACGGATTGATCGAGGCGATCTGCCAGGAACAAGGCATACCCTTCACACTACGGCGCATTCCCCGCAACGAAGTGCTTGCCGCCGACGAACTGCTGCTATCCAGCGCCACCAAGGAAGTGTTGCCGGTTACGACGCTGGACGGCAAGCCGGTGGGCAACGGCCTGCCCGGCCCCGTGTACCGCGCGTTATACGCCGGCTACCAGGCAGCCAAGGAACATCAGCAACAACGGCCCACCTTTGCCCTTTAGCCAAAACGCTCGGCGCAATCAACCTAACCCATGTCTCTGTCCATGACCTCTTCCACCCCCCCGCCCACCAACCCACCCGAACCGGATACCACCGAACCCCAGGCGCGCAAGGATTCGTTGATCGAATATCCGTCCCTGTTTCCCATCAAGGTCATGGGTACCAAGGTGGACGGTTTGGTCCATGCCATTACCCACATCGCGCATCAGTTTGACCCGAGCTTTGACGCCAGCACCATTGAACTGCGTGAGAGCAAGGGCGGCAAATACCTGGGCGTCACCATCACCGTGACGGCTACCAGCCGCGAACAACTCGACGAGCTGTACTGCACGTTGTCGACGCACCCTATGGTCAAAGTCGTCCTGTAAATATGTCTGCCCCCACGCTCCGCCGATGCGCGGGTCGCTGCCCCCCAAGGGGGTTAATTTCCCTTGGGGCGGCCCGGCGGGAAATTGTTGCCCCCACGCTCCGCCACGGCCCATGTCCAATATAGACATCCACCACCTTGGCCGCGTGGACTATGAGCCCACCTATGCCGCGATGCAGAGATTCACCAGCAAAAGAGGCCAGCAGCCCCCGTCGGATGTGCGTGATCAGCTATGGATTTGTGAGCACCCACCGGTTTTTACCCAAGGCCTGGCGGGCAAGGCGGAGCACATCTTTTTGCCGGGGGATATCCCGGTGGTGCAGGCCAACCGCGGCGGACAGGTCACCTATCACGGGCCGGGCCAGGTGGTGGGTTATCCGCTGATCGACCTCAAGCGTGCGGGGTACTTCGTCAAGGAGTATGTGTACCGGATTGAAGAGGCCGTGATCCGCACGTTGCTGTACTTTGGGGTGACCGGGCATCGGGTGGCCGGGGCGCCGGGGATTTATGTGCGGCTGGAGGATCCAACTGGCCATGCGCCCTTGGATCAGCGACCGAAGAAAGTTGAGCGCGCTACGGAATTGGGGTCAGAGCCGATCCGCTTCGCTGCCGGATCCGACCCCAATTCCTCCGAGCCCTCGCTTCCGACGCCGAACCAGCCCAACTTCACGGGCCTGGGCAAAATCGCCGCGCTGGGCATCAAGGTCAGCCGCAACTGCACCTACCACGGTGTCGCGCTGAACGTGGACATGGACCTGGAACCCTTCTCGCGGATCAACCCGTGTGGGTATTCGGGGCTACAAACGGTAGATCTTTCTACAATCGGAGTCTCTGTCGGCTGGCCTGAAGCCGCCGACGTTTTGAGCCAAAAGCTTGCAACCTACCTGGCGCCCTGACGCCATCCTGCGCCTACACCAAGGCACCTGCACCCATGAGCCACAACGCCACGCCTTCTTCCGCCGCCGATACAAACACTGCCCATCCAACGGCGGACACCGCCGCCAACCCCACCGTGCGCGAAGCGCAGTCGCAGGCGGACTACAACCCCAACGCCAAGCAAAAAGCGGCTGCCAAGTTGTCGCGCATCCCGGTCAAGGTGGTGCAGGGTGAGGTGCTGAAAAAGCCGGACTGGATCCGCGTCAAGGCCGGTTCACCGACCACACGCTTTTATGAGATCAAGGACGTGCTGCGCCAGAACAAGCTGGTCACGGTGTGCGAAGAAGCCAGTTGCCCCAATATCGGCGAGTGTTTTGGCAAGGGCACGGCCACCTTCATGATCATGGGTGACAAGTGCACGCGGCGCTGCCCGTTCTGCGACGTGGGCCATGGCCGCCCCGACCCGCTGGATGTCAACGAGCCCGAGAACCTGGCCAAGACCATTGCCGCGCTCAAGCTCAAATACGTGGTCATCACCAGCGTGGACCGCGATGATTTGCGCGACGGCGGCGCCCAGCATTTTGCCGACTGCATCAGCCGCATCCGCGAACTCTCGCCCGGCACCCAGATCGAGGTGCTGGTGCCCGACTTCCGTGGCCGCGACGACCGCGCGCTGAACATCCTGAACGCGGCACCACCCGATGTCATGAACCACAACCTGGAAACCGCGCCGCGCCTGTACAAGGAAGCCCGCCCCGGCAGCGACTACCAGTTCAGCCTGAACCTGCTGAAGAAATTCAAGGCCCTGCACCCCAGTGTGCCCACCAAGAGCGGCATCATGGTCGGCTTGGGCGAAACCGACGAAGAGGTGTTGCAGGTGATGCAAGACATGCGCGACCATGACATCGACATGTTGACGATCGGCCAGTATCTGGCGCCCTCCACCTCGCACCTGACCGTCAAGCGTTATGTGCACCCCGACACCTTCAAGATGTTCGAGGCCAAGGCGTATGAAATGGGCTTCAAGCACGCCGCCGTGGGTGCCATGGTGCGCAGCAGCTACCACGCGGACCAGCAGGCCGGGCACGCGCTGACCAGCGCCACGACCGCAGCACCTGGTGCCGGTACGCCCGGCGCTTAGATACGCCATTTGCTATAAAAATAGTAGCTCTATTCCCTTGTTTTACGGGGGCTAGAGCCAGTTTTCATGCATAACAACGCCCCCACACCTCGCGTTTGGTTCAACCCCAACTCCCTGGAGGAACTGACCTCCAACGCCACCTGGACGCGGGGGCGCTTGCTCTACAGCGGGCAAAAAGTGCTAGACCTCAAAATCTCGCCGGCCGACGGTTATTGGCTGCTCGAAGGCCAAGTACAAGGCAGCGAGCGCTGGCCCTACACACTTACCATCGAGCTGACGCTCACGGAGGCAGGAGAGATTGACACCTGGGACGCTGATTGCTCCTGCCCGGTGGGCTACAACTGCAAACATGGTGTGGCCCTGACCATGAAGGCGGCCTACCAGGGCCTGCGCATACTGGGCAGCGAGGCGGCACTGCACGCCGTGCGCCCCACCAGCCGTATGCCGCCAACCCCCGAGGCGCTGGAAGCCGCCCGGCTGGCCACCCAAGCCCGGCTGGAGGAAGCTAAGCGCCTTGAAGCCGAAGCCCAGTTATTGCAATGGTTTTACGAGATGGACAGCGCCAGTGGCTCCACCACACCACACGCCGTCAGTGCGCACAACCCGAGCCGCCTGGAGCAATACCTGTACCTGCTCAAAGGCGTAGGTCCCGGCAACCGCCCCCAGCAGTTGCACTTGGAGGCCATGGTGTCCTATCGGAAGGCCAGTGGTGAGTGGGCCAAGCCCAAAGCCATTCGCACACCGCCCCATGCAGGCCAAGCAGCGTATGACCTGGCCAGCAGCACGGACCGCGAAGTCCTGCAACTGTTGCTGGCCATGCCCGATCCCAGCCGGTCCTACTACAGCGCCTACAGCGGCAGTCCGACTGCAACACCACGTGGTGCAGTCGGCGTGATCACCTTGCAACAAGCGGCCAGTACCGGGCGCCTGTGTGCGTGTAATGCGGACGGCAGCCCGGGCACCGCCCTGCAATGGGGGCCACCCAAAACGCTGGACTGGAGCTGGCACGAAGTGACCCCCGCACACGGGGGCGCACCCGGCTGGGCCTTGCGTGCCAAGCTGCACCATGCCGACACCAGCGACACACCCGCCGCGCATGCCAGAAGCAGCACCCGCGCAGACCACGCCCCGGCCAAATTGTTTCTGAACACACCGCCGCTGTACCTGGACAGTGCCAACGGGCTTTGCGGCGCGGTGCATGCACCCGGCATTTCCGATGACCAGTTGGCCGTGCTGCTCAAAGCCCCAGTTCTGCAGCCCTCCGCGCTGAAAAAGCACCAACTAGACCTGATGCAGCGTCTGGGCGACCTGCCCGCACCGCCGGTGCTGGAGAGCCTGACCAAGCTCGACGGCATCACACCAACTGCCCGCCTGCACCTGTCCCCCAACCGGCCCGATCTGGCGCGCTACCGGGGGCTGATTGAGGCCCGGTTGCAGTTTGACTACCAGGGTTATTGCGGTTGGTGGGCGGGACAAGGCAACTCTGTTTTGGTCGAAGGCCCACAAGGCCGGGTGCTGCTGCACCGCGATGCCGAGGCCGAACTGGATGCCATCACCCGTCTGATGAACCTGGGGCTGATGTCGGCAGAAGGCGGCATTTTTGGCATCCCCGGCGATACACCCCAGCACACCTGGTTGCACTGGGCTGACAACAACTACCGCGTGCTGCGCGAGGCAGGCTTTACGGTGACGCTGGACGATGCACTGAAAGGCTGGATCACCCACGCCGACGCGCTGCAGGTGCAACTGCAGCCACAGGGCCAGCCCGGCGGCGGCGGTGATGACGGCACAGAGGGCGCCACTTCCCCCTGGTTTGACTTGTCGCTGGGCATGGAGATCAACGGCCAGCGCCACAACATCCTGCCGCTGCTGCCCGATCTGATTGCGGCGGCGGCCAACAGCCCCATCAACACCGAGACCGGACTGCCCGAGATTCCGCCCTATGTCTACCTGCCCAACCAACGGGCGGACTCAGAAACAGGACCAGGCGGCTTTATCCGCCTGCCCACGGAGACGCTCAAACCCTGGATGGCCGCGCTGCTGGAACTGGTGGGTGACCGCGACCATGACTTTAGCGGCGACAGCCTCACACTCTCGCGCATGGACGCCATGCGCACCACCGCCGCGCTAGGCGAAGGCGCGGTGTGGGAAGGCGCGCACCACCTGCGCGAGATGGTGCAACGTCTGAGTGGCCGCGCCGAAATGCCCGAAGTGCCGGTACCGGCCAGCGTGCAGGCCAGCCTGCGCCCCTACCAGCAGCAGGGCCTGAACTGGTTGCAGTTTCTGCGCGAACACGGTCTGGGTGGCATCCTGGCCGACGACATGGGCCTGGGCAAAACCCTGCAAACGCTAACCCACATCCAGGTCGAAAAGGATGCGGGGCGTTTGACCCAACCCGCCCTCATCATTGCGCCGGTCAGCCTGATGGGCAACTGGCGCCGCGAAACCGAACGCTTTTGTCCGCAACTGCGCTGCCTGGTGATCCATGGCAAGGACCGGCACGAAGTCGCCGCCAGCATGGCCGAGCACGACATCGTCATCGCGCCCTACTCGCTGTTGCAACGCGACAAGGAGCGCTGGCTGGAGGCGCAGTGGCATATCGTCGTGCTGGACGAGGCGCAGAACATCAAGAATGCCAGCACCCACGCCGCACAAGTGGTGGGCCAATTGCGGACCCGCCACCGCCTGTGCCTGTCCGGCACGCCGATGGAAAACCACCTGGGCGAAATCTGGAGCCTGTTCCACTTCTTGATGCCCGGTTTTCTGGGCAGCCAGCAGCGCTTCAAGGAACTGTTTCGCACCCCCATTGAGAAGCTGGGCGACCCCGAGCGCCTGCATCAACTGCGCGCCCGCATCACGCCCTTCATGCTGCGCCGGACCAAGGCGCTGGTGGCCCACGAGTTGCCGCCCAAGGTGGAGACGATTGAACGCGTGGAGCTGTCGGGCAAACAGGCCGACCTCTACGAAACCATTCGCTTGGGCATGGAGAAAACCGTGCGCGAGGCGCTGACCACCAAGGGCCTGGCCAAGTCGCAAATCACGATTCTGGACGCGCTGTTGAAGCTGCGCCAGGTCTGCTGCGACCCGCGCCTGCTGAAGCTGGCGGCCGCGCAAAAGGTCACGACCTCGGCCAAGCTGGAACAATTGATGGAGCTGCTGCCCGAGATGGTGGCCGAGGGGCGGCGCATCTTGCTGTTCTCGCAGTTCACCAGCATGCTCAGCTTGATCGAAGCGGAACTCAAGCAGCGCGACATCCCCTGGGTCAAACTCACCGGCCAAAGCCAGAACCGTGACGCGCTGATTGAACAGTTCACCAGCGGCGCCGTGCCCATCTTCCTGATCAGCCTGAAGGCCGGTGGCGTGGGCCTGAACCTGCCGCAGGCCGACACCGTGATCCACTACGACCCGTGGTGGAACCCGGCGGTTGAAACCCAGGCCACCGACCGCGCCCACCGCATCGGCCAGACCCACACCGTGTTTGTCTACAAGCTGGTGGCCCAGGGCACGATTGAGGAGCGCATCCTGGCACTGCAAGAGCGCAAAGCGGCGCTGGCCGACAGCATGTACAGCGGTGCGACCGGGCGCAAGCAGCCGCTATTTACCGAAGGGGATTTGGCGGAGTTGTTGAAGCCGCTGTCAGTTTAAGCGTCGGTTGCTATTATTGTTATAGCTATCTACGCTTATTTTACGGGGGCTAGAGCCCAATTTAACCAATAGACTTGGCCGCCCGGGCCGGGTCAAAAACGGTACTGCAAGCGAATCGACAACATATCGGCGTCTTTGCTGTACACCCGGCCCCGCAGGTAGGCCGCGTGGTACTCGACACTGTGCTGGCCGGTCAGTGTCCAACTGCCGGACACCACAGGCCCCCAGCGGTGGGACTGTTTGCCCTCGGGTGCCCACTGGTTCCAGGGACCCAATTCACCAAAACCCTGGATGCCGGTATGCAGGGCTGCATTCCAACGGTACTTGGCCTGCCACTGGTACTTGAGTTGTGGCACCCGTCCCGAGGGCCCGGCCAGCGACTGCTCCAACACCAGGTTGCCGTTGAGCTGCACGCGCCCCACATCGGTTTGCAGCACCGGACCGAATTCCAGTGCATTGGCGTCAGCTCCGGTCTGGTCGATCACCAGGTTGGTGTGCAACGCGACATCCACATCGTATTGCCCCTGGGTCAACAAAAAATCGTTCTGCCAATTCAGCGTGCTGGGTCTTGATTGAGGGAAGTTGCTGCCGATAAAGCTGGAAAACAGCTCGGTGTACCAGCGGGGGCTTACGCCATAACCGATGCCAATTTCAGGCCAGACCACTTCATCACCCCCCTTGGGGGCAACGGTCCAATACCGGTAGTCAATACGCGCCCGGCCCACATCCTCATACACCGTGACCAGGTAATAACCGGGGTCCGCCTGGGCCGGTTCTGCAAACAGCAGAAAAGGCAATAACAAACCGGCACAAGCCCGTGTCAGGGAGAGTCGATACGATTTGACATCAGCCATGGCGTTGGGACGGACGGTGCAGCAACGCATTCGCCGATCAAGGACTGGCCATCACCACCGGACCGCCCTTGGCCACGGCGCGCTGGTAGGCGGGGCGCGCCTGCATACGGGCCTTGTAGGCGACCAGGCGGGGGTAACGGCTGGCATCGGCTCCGCGCGCCAACGCGGCTTCCACGGCAAAACTCATCTGAAAATCAGCGATGCTGATCTGGTCACCGGCAAACCAGGTGTGGCTGCCCAGGTGCGTCTCGATAAAGGCCAAAGCCGTTGCGAGATTGGGATCAATCAGCTTGGCCTGCACGGTGGCGCACAGTTGGCGGGCAATCGGTCGCACAAAAAACGGCATGGGCTGGGTGGGAATGGTCATAAACACCAGCTTCATGACCAGCCAGTTCATTAACGAGCCCTCGGCATAGTGCATCCAGAAGCGGGACTGGCGGTAGGCCGGGGTTCCCGGTGCCGGTTGCAACTGTGCCAATTCACCCTGGCCCCGTGCCCCATAACGCTCGACCAGGTACTCCAGAATGGCGCCGGATTCGGCGATGGTCTCATCCCCATCGGTGATCACCGGTGATTTGCCCAGCGGGTGCACGGCTTTTAGTGCGGCGGGCGCCAAACGGGTCTTGGGATCACGCTGGTACAACTTGATGGCATAGGGCACGCCCAGCTCTTCAAGCAACCACAGCACACGCTGTGAACGGGAGGTTTCCAGATGGTGTACGGTGATCATGCGAATGATTATCCCCCTAGCGGGGCCGCGCAAATTGGCTCTCAATCCATGCCAAGGCGCTGGCCCGGTTGAGTTTGAACGACGGTGCCACACGCACCTGTGCCAGGGGCTCATCGCTGTCATCGGTTGCGCGCAACACCGCGTATGGGTTGTCCTCGTCGGGCACGATGTCCAGTGACACGGTGACCCGGCCGGACGCGGCGTTCACCACCAGGCTTTGGTGCAGGCTGGCGTGTAGCTGCTGTTCGTGGCGGCGCACAAACTCGGTCGCCGTCTTGACCAGGGTGATGAAGGCAGCGCCATCCAGGGGTTTGGGGTTCTTTTTGTCGCGCCCCATGGTCCACGGCCCCACCAGGGCGGGTTCTGGCTCGCCATCCTTGATCATGGCCACGGCCCAGCCGTCGTCATCTTCGTTTTTGATGACCCGGGCGGTCCAGCCGTCGGCGCGCCACAGGCGTGGTTCCTGGATTTTTGTGTCGGAGTCAGTCACTGCATGCCTTTCAGTACCCGGATAAGAGCGTTACGCGCCCTGGAGCGGGGATGCTACCCGAGATAGGTGCTGGCAAGCCGCCGGGTCGCGGGTCCTTAGAATGGCCGCCTGCACTGGCCCATGACCCCATCCAAACACTCCCCGCCCTTTCTGGAGCGTCCACCGCACTGGCGCTGGGTGCCATCGTCTTATGGGGCAGCCTGGCGCCACTGGGGGTGTTGCTCCAACACCTGCCGCCTTTTTTGCTGACCGGCCTGGGCCTGCTGGTGGGCAGCCTGATTGCGGTGCCCTTGTCGGGCGGAAAACTCGCGGCCCTGCGGGTGCCGCTGCGCACCCTGGCCTTGGGTGTGTATGGCCTGTTCGGTTTCCACTTTTTGTTGTTTATTGCTTTGCGCCATGCGCCGCCGGTGCAGGCCAATTTGGTCAACTACCTGTGGCCCCTGGGTATTGTGTTGATGGCCCCGTTGTTTTTGCCCGGCATGCGACTACGTTTGTTGCACGTGGGGGCGGCCATGCTGGGGTTTGCAGGGGCCGCGCTGGCGATTTTGGGCGCCAGCAGTGGTGCTGGCACCGGGTCGGCATGGGCTGGTGGTTTTGCCTGGGGTTATATCCCGGCGTTGGCGTCGGCTTTTGTGTGGGCCAGCTACTCCCTGTTGACCCAACGGGTACCCCCGTTCAGCAGCGCGGCCATCGGCCTGTTCGGTCTGGTGTCTGGCCTGCTGTCCTTGGCTTGCCATGTGTTGCTGGAGCCATCCATAACGCTGAGCCCACGGGATTGGGGGCTGGTCGCAGCGATGGGTTTGGGGCCCTTGGGCGCGGCGTTTTACCTGTGGGATGCTGCACTCAAGCGGGGCGACGCCCGCGCAATCGGTGTTTTGTCCTTCCTGACGCCGCTGTTTTCGACGCTGGCACTGTTATGGGTGCGCGGTGAATGGCCCAGCCCTTCGGTCGCCGTGGCAGCGGCCATGATCATTGGTGCTGCGGTGCTGGGCTCCAGAGCCAAAACCATATGAGAAATGGGCCTCTAGCCCCCGCGAAATAAGCGCAGGCAGCTACTATTTTGATAGTAACTCTAGGGTGCCGCCATTTCCCGTGCGGGGTCTTCTGCTTGCATGACACGTTGCGCCCAGGGCGCGAGTTTGCCGGCATCGGCGCGCAAGATTTCCTGTTTGACCGCCAAAATTTGCGCCGGGTGCATGGAGAAGCTGCGCAACCCCAAGCCCAACAGCAATCGGGTCAAAGTCACATCGCCCGCCATCTCGCCACACACCGCCACGTCTTTGCCCTGCGCACGGCCTTCGGCGATGGTATCGGCTACCAGTCGCAGCACGGCCGGGTGCAGCGGGTCGTACAGATGGGCCACCGATTCGTCCGCCCGGTCAATCGCCAGCGTGTACTGGATCAGGTCGTTGGTGCCTATGGACAGGAAGTCAAAGTATTTGAGGAACAAGCGCAGGCTCAATGCCGCCGCAGGTATCTCGATCATGGCCCCCAGCTTGACCGGGCCATACGAGACGCCCCGGTTGTCCAGCATGGCGCGCGCATGGTCCAGGTGGGCCAGCGTCTGACGGATCTCGCTGGCGTGCGCCAGCATGGGCACCAGCAGGTGCACCTTGCCGTGCGCAGCAGCGCGTAGGATGGCGCGTAGCTGCGTTAAGAACATGGCCGGGTCCGCCAGGCTCCAGCGAATCGCGCGCAAACCCAGTGCCGGGTTCAGGTGGGCATCGTCACGCAGTGAGTCGTCAAGCGGTTTGTCGGCCCCCACATCCACGGTGCGGATAGTGACCGGCAGGCCTTGCATGCCTTCCACCGCGCGTTTGTAAGCCTGGTACTGCTCTTCTTCTCCGGGCAGTCTTCCCTGGCGACCCATGAATAAAAATTCGCTGCGGAACAGGCCCACACCCACCGCACCGGCTTTCAGCGCGACTGGGGCGTCTTCGGGCATTTCAATATTGGCCAGGAGTTCCACCTTTTCACCGTCCATGGTAACGGCTGGGGTGTGCAACAGGCGCTGCAGGCGGCCCCGTTCGAGTTCGCGCTGGCGCTGCTTGAAGCCATATTCGGCCAGGATGATGGATGATGGGTCGACGATCACCACACCCGCGTCGCCGTCAATGATGACCCAGTCGTCCTGGCGCACCAGTTGGCTGGCTAGGCGAGCACCCACTACCGCCGGAATGTCCATGCTGCGCGCGACGATGGCGGTGTGCGAGGTTTTGCCGCCGACGTCGGTGATGAAGCCGGCGAACACGCTTTGCTTGAACTGCAGCATGTCCGCAGGCGACAAATCGTGGGCAATCAGGATCAACGGCACGTCTACCGTGTCGTCGAGCAACAGGTCCTGCTGGGATGGCTTGCGGTTGACGCGCTGCGGATGCACCACGATGGGCGAACCGCTGCCCTTCATGGCCCGCAAAACCCGCTCGACAATTTGCTCCAGATCGGCCTTGCGCTCGCGCAGGTACTCGTCTTCCATTTCGTCAAACTGGCGTGCGATGACTTCGAGCTGGGTGGTCAGCGCCCACTCGGCGTTGTACAGGCGCTCGGTGATCCAGTGTTTGACGCCGCCCACCAGTTCCTGGTCCTGCAACAGCATCAGGTGAACATCCAGCAAGGCACCCAATTCGTGGGGGGCCTCCTTGGGCCCCATGTGGGTGATGCTCTCCTGCAGCCTGTGAATTTCGTCGATGACGGCGTTGCGACCGGCCCGAAGCCGGTTGATTTCGGCTTCGACCTCGTCGGGCTTGACAAAGTAGTGCGCAACATCGACCCGGCTGGAGGCGACCAGCACCGCGCGGCCGATCGCCACGCCGCGTGACACGTTCAGGCCATGGATAGCGAAGGTCATAGTGGCGTACCGACAAATCCGCGCCGGGCCGCCCCAAGCGGATTTAGCCCCCTTGGGGCGTAGCGGTGGAGCGTGGGGGCCATAGAACGCCGCGCCGGGCCGCCCCAAGCAAGTTCAGCCCCCTCGGGGGGCAGCACAGCACACGCAGTGGCAAGCGTGGGGGCCATATCTCTATTCACCCTCGCCGAATTTGTCTGCGATCAGAGCCAGGATGGCATCCATGGCTTCCTGGGCACGTTCGCCTTCGGTATCAATCGTCACTTCAGTTCCCATTCCTGCGGCCAGCATCATGACGCCCATGATGCTCTTGGCGTTCACCCGACGCTCGCCTTTGGCCATCCAGACTTCACACGGGAAACTTCCCGCCAGCTTGGTCAGTTTGGCAGAGGCACGGGCATGCAAGCCCAGTCTATTGCTGATGGTCGTGGTGGTTTTGATCATGCGATTTTCGACTTTGATTCTGCGGCGCGGTCACGGCAACCTGCATGATGCACTGGGCGCCACCGGACAGGGCTCTGGCTACCAGAACGTCCAAATTCTCATGCCGGTAATTAACCGTGCGCAGCAGCATGGGTAGATTGACTCCGGCGACTAGCCTGGAATGCACACCATCCACCACCTTCTGGGCGACGTTGCAGGGCGTCGCACCAAACACATCGGTCAAGACCAGCGTGTTGGGTGCACGCAATTGCTCCAGCAAACGGATCACCGCCTGGTGGGTGGCTTCGGTCGCGTCGTTAGCATGCACATCCAGCGCCAACACACCCGCAGCGGATTCCGGATAGACATGCAACACACATTCACGCAGGGCACTGGCCAGCGGAGCGTGGGCGATGATGAGGATTCCGGTGTTCATAGTGGCCTGAAGGCTGATTATGGCTTCTTTGTCCGCAGAAAATGAGGCTGTGCATTGGCGCAACACTTCGGTTTGAAGGTCTGGCGGGCTGGCGCGCCAGATCCTGCAGTATGGCGGATCACTGCAGATTTAATTCCGAGAACAGCAGGTCGAGAGTGTCTGAGTCCAGCCGTGCGCCGTAGACCGCCACATGGTAGAGATCGGCTCCATCCGCAAGCCACGCCAGGTGCGCCTGCACCTGGGTACCGTCGGTGTTGTGCCCTTGCACGTTCAATACGTCAAGCAATGCGTCGGTGCTTGGGGAACCAGTCCTCCTTTGCTGCAGGGCGGCCAATGCCTGCGAGCGTTTGATGCTGCGACGGTGCACGGTTTCGGAGCGCATGCTGGACAAGCTGGCTTTTTGCCACGCCGACTGTGCGCCTGCGACCTGGCTCGGGTCCGTCAGGCGCACATGGCTGACGGCATACAAGGCGCCTGCAGCTTCACAGCCGGCCATTTGCATGGATGTTTGTATGGGTCCCAGATTCACGATGCGCTGCGCACGGTCTGGCTTGCAGGGCAACAGTACGGTGACCTGACCCAGTGGCACTTCCCGCCAATTCAGGGCCGGGCTGCAGGCCAGCGTGGACAATCCAAGGACCAGTGCAGCGGCTCTGCTCCAGAAACGAAGTCGGGTATTGATTATTTAGTCCTTTTGAAATGCATCATGGCAAGTCTTGCAAGTGCCGCCGACCGCCCGCACAGCAGGCTTGATGGCGTCCAGATTGCCGGTCTTCGCGGCGGCGCTGAGTTTGACCATCTCAGCCTGTATTTTGTCGGCGTAGTCGTTGAATTTGGCTTTGTCTGACCAGATCTCCGCCCTGGCACGGTTGTCTCGCCCCTTGTCTGTACCCTCACCAAATCCCGCCCACGGCAGTCTGGAGGCAAATTCTGCCACCGCCGCGCTGTCCGCTGCGATTTTGGCGTCAAACGGAGCTTTACCAGAGGCCATGGCCGCCACCCGGCTGAAGTTCTGCTGCATCACAAACATGGCGCTCTGACGGTATTTGATGGCATCCTCGGGTTTGGCAAATTGTGCCCATGCAGGGTTTGTGGTAGCGACCACGAGGGCCAGGGTTGCCAATGTCTTCATGGTGATCTTTCTATGAAATGCGGTTGCAGAGGAGGTCCGGCGCACAGAGTCTATTCGGACACGCCGCTTTCTGCTGCTCAACTACCCAATGAGGCGCGAACTGTGGGGCTGTATTCCGTGGTGTAAATTCGCTGCTCTAACCAAAGCTAGGCCAAATACGGGGCGCTGGCGAATAGGAGGGTATGTGATGCGAGTCCGGGTGTGGGACCTGCCAACGCGGGTATTCCATTGGAGTTTGGTTCTGTGTTTCCTGGGGCTCCTGGTCAGCGGGCAAATCGGCGGCGACGCTATGGAGTGGCACTTTGCCATAGGTTACGGCGTTCTAACGTTGCTGTTGTTCCGGCTGGTTTGGGGATTTGCCGGCGGGCATTGGTCTCGCTTTGCCGTGTTTGTTGTGGGCCCCAGCGCAGTGTGGCACTACATTCGTGGGGCCGGGGGGTCGCATGGGTCCGTCGGGCACAACCCCCTTGGTTCACTCTCCGTGATGGCGCTGCTGGGTTTTGCGGTGTTGCAAGTCGCCACAGGGCTATTCAGTGATGACGAAATCGCAAACTCGGGACCCTTTGTCAAATGGGCGTCCAGTAACCTGGTGAGCTACGCGAGTTATTACCACAGCAAGGTGGGCAAGGTCATTTTGATTGTGCTGGTGCAACTGCACATTGCCGCCATCTTGTTTTACCGTATCCGCCGCGGGGAGAATCTGGTGCTTCCCATGATCAACGGTGACAAACAATTGCCGGAACCAACAAAGGCCTCGCGGGATGACCGGTTTTCCCGGCTCTGGGCACTTGCCACCCTGTCACTGTGTGGTCTGGGTGTATGGGGAATGGTTCGTTGGGCGAGTTAAAGTACACGGTCCGAATATGCATTCCAAATTCAAGAACTACCAGTTGAGCGTCCCCGTCGATTCGACTGAAATGGACGGTGTCCGTTCCTTGTTTGTCGAGTATGCGCGCTCGTTGGGCATCGACCTTTGTTTTCAGAATTTCGAGCAGGAGTTACTCTCGCTACCGGGTGAATACAGCCCGCCACGTGGTGCGTTGTTGTTGGCGACGGTGGATGGTCAATTCGCAGGCTGTTGTGCCATGCGTCCATTGGATGGTGTGGATTACACCAACGCCTGCGAAATGAAGCGACTGTATGTTCGCCCCGAATACCGCGGACTGCGGTTGGGACGTATGCTGGCAGAAGGCATCTTGGACGCAGCCCGTATTGCCGGTTACGACAGCATTTTGCTGGACACCCTGGACGATATGGAGTCTGCGCGAGCGCTGTACCAGGAACTGGGATTTGAAGAGATCCCGCCCTATTACTACAACCCGATTGCGGGCGCGCATTACCTGAAGGCAGACCTCTAAGGCATGAAGCCAACGCAGCCCGGTGAGACCAGCAGCGGTGACCGGGCTTCGAAGGTTTGAGGGCTTACCCCTGTGCTTGTGCCAGCAAAGTGGCTGCGTCGCTCACTTCAAACTTGCCGGGGCCTTCGATATTCAGCGAGACCACTTTGCCATCTTTGACCAGCATGGAGTAGCGGTTGCTGCGCAGACCCATGCCTTTGCTGGTCAGATCCAGGGTCAGACCCGTGGCTTGCGCAAACGCTGCGCTGCCATCGGCCAGCAAGCGAACCTTGCCGGCTGTCTTTTGGTCACGCGCCCAGGCGCCCATAACAAAGGCATCGTTCACGCTCAGGCACCAGATTTCGTCGACGCCAGCAGCCTTGAACGCAGCCGCATTCTCCACATAGCCAGGGACATGCTTGGCAGAGCAGGTCGGGGTGAAAGCACCAGGTAACGCAAACAAGGCAATGGTTTTGCCGGCGGTGGCCTTAGCGACGTCCACGGGGTTAGGGCCAATGCTGCAGCCTTCGCCTTCGACTTCTGAGAATTCCATCAGAACGGTTGCGGGAAGGGTATCGCCTACTTTGATCATGTTTGTTGACTCCTGGGTATGTCTAGAAATGGTTTGCACAAATGCAAACGGCCCACAATTGTGAGCCGTTTTGGGGATAGCCTGTTGGCCTCAAGGGCAAGCCCTTTAGACTTCGATGGCCTTTTGCACCAAGCGGGTCGCAACCCAGTTCTTGGTCTTGGAAATCGGACGGCTTTCCGTGATTTCAATCATGTCGCCCATCTTGTACTCGCCCTTTTCGTCGTGGGCGTGGTACTTGCTGGACTTGCCAACGATCTTGCCGTAGAGCTCGTGTTTGACACGGCGCTCGATCAGCACGGTCACTGTCTTGGCACGCTTGTCGCTGACCACCTTGCCAATCAAGGTGCGCTTGAGGGATTTTTTAGCTTCCGTCATGTATCGCTCCTTATTTGGCGGACTTGTCAGCGGCTTGCTTCTCGACAAGAATAGTCTTGGCGCGGGCAATGTCACGGCGCGCAGTGCGGATCGTGGCTGTGTTGGTGAGTTGTTGAGTGGCTTTTTGCATACGCAGGCCAAAGTGTGCTTTTTGCAGTGCTTTGACTTCCGTCTTCAGACCATCAACGTCTTTTTTGCGCAGTTCAGTAGTTTTCATATCAATAGCTCCTGATTACTGGCCAATCATGCGGGCCACAAAAGTGGTACGCAAAGGCAGCTTGGCAGCAGCCAAACGGAACGCTTCACGGGCCAGCTCTTCAGGCACACCGACGATTTCAAACACGATCTTACCGGGCTGGATTTCAGCCACGTAGTACTCGGGGTTGCCTTTACCGTTACCCATACGCACTTCAGCAGGCTTTTGGGAAATTGGCTTGTCAGGGAACACACGAATCCAGATACGACCGCCACGCTTCACGTGACGCGAAATGGCACGGCGTGCCGCTTCAATCTGGCGAGCGGTCAAACGGCCGCGATCCGTACATTTCAGACCGAAGTCACCGAAAGCGACCGAGCTGCCTCGTGTCGCGATGCCAGTGTTACGGCCCTTTTGCTCTTTGCGGTATTTCCGGCGAGCGGGTTGCAACATAGTTATTCTCCTTTACCGTCAGCTGCTGCAGCTGGCGCGGCGACTTTGCGAACGCGCTTAACGGTGGGTTTATCGGCGTCGGCACCGGAAGCCCCTACAGGCTTGTCGCTACCATCGGCGGGTGCCGCATTGCTGCCTTCGGGGCGACGGGCGCCACGGGGAGCAGGACGGTCAGAACCAGGGCGGGCACCGCCACGGTCATCACGGCGTGGGCCACGTGGACGACGCTCTTCTTCAGCACGGGGCTCAACGGCGGCCGGCAGGTCGTTACGACCCAGCGTGTCACCCTTGTAGACCCAGACCTTCACGCCAATAATGCCGTAGGTGGTCTTGGCTTCGGAAGTTCCGTAGTCAATGTCAGCGCGCAGTGTGTGGAGTGGCACGCGACCTTCGCGGTACCACTCGCAACGTGCGATTTCAATGCCGTTCAGACGACCGGACGACATGATCTTGATGCCCAGGGCACCCAGACGCATGGCGTTTTGCATGGCGCGCTTCATGGCACGGCGGAACATGATCCGCTTTTCCAATTGCTGCGTAATGCTGTCGGCGATCAGCTTGGCATCGATTTCGGGCTTGCGCACTTCTTCGATGTTCACTGCCACTGGCACGCCGAGCTGCTTGCCCAGGTCGCGCTTGAGGTTTTCGATGTCTTCGCCTTTCTTGCCGATCACCACGCCCGGACGTGCCGAGAAAATGGTGATACGGGCGTTCTTGGCAGGACGCTCGATCAGGATGCGCGAAACCGAAGCATTCTTCAGCTTGGCCTTGAGGTATTCACGAACCTTGATGTCTTCGGCCAACATGCCGGCGAAATCACGGTTGCTGGCGTACCAGCGTGAAGACCAGTTGCGGCTAATCGACAAGCGAAAGCCGGTTGGGTGGATTTTTTGTCCCATATCTTCCTGGCCTCTTTCAGTTACCAACCGTCACGTACACATGGCACGTGGGTTTTCTGATTTGGTTGCCGCGGCCTTTGGCGCGGGCCGTGAAGCGACGCAGTGACGCGCCTTGTTCGACGTAGATGGTCTTAACCTTCAACTCGTCGATGTCGGCACCGTCATTGTGCTCAGCGTTGGCAATAGCGGACTCCAGAACCTTCTTGATGATCACGGCAGCTTTTTTCTGCGTGAATTGCAAGATGTTCAGGGCTTGGTCCACTTTCTTGCCGCGAATCAGATCCGCGACCAGACGGCCTTTGTCGACCGACAAACGGACGCCACGAAGGGTTGCACGTGTTTCCATGGTCAATCCTTATTTCTTCTGGACTTTTTTGTCCGCAGGATGACCCTTGAAAGTACGGGTCAGAGCGAACTCACCCAACTTGTGGCCAACCATTTGATCGGTGATATAGACCGGCACGTGCTGCTTGCCGTTGTGCACAGCAATGGTCAAGCCGATGAAATCGGGCAGGATCATGGAGCGGCGCGACCAGGTCTTAATCGGCTTCTTGTCCTTGGTAGCAACAGCCTTTTCAGTCTTGGCTACCAGGTGGTGGTCCACAAAGGGACCCTTTTTGAGAGAACGAGTCATTTACCTACCCCTTACTTCTTGCGACGCGACACGATCATGACCTGCGTGCGCTTGTTGTTACGGGTACGGTAACCCTTGGTCAGATTACCCCAAGGATCGACTGCATGACGGCCTTCGCCGGTCTTGCCTTCGCCACCACCGTGTGGGTGGTCGACCGGGTTCATCACCACACCGCGAACGGTTGGGCGAATACCCATCCAGCGCTTGACACCGGCTTTACCCAGTTGGCGCAGGCTGTGCTCTTCGTTGGCGACTTGGCCAATGGTTGCGCGGCAGTCGATGTGGACCTTGCGGACTTCACCGGAACGCATACGAACCTGGGCGTAAGTGCCTTCGCGGGCCAGCAGGGTTGCAGAGGTACCCGCAGAGCGGATGATCTGTGCACCTTTGCCAACTTGCAATTCCACGCAATGGATGATGGAACCCACCGGGATGTTGCGAATCGGTAGCGTGTTACCCACGCGGATAGGCGCTTCGGAACCACTCATGATGGAGGCACCGACTTCCAGACCACGGGGCGCAATGATGTACTTGCGCTCGCCGTCTGCGTAGCACACCAGAGCGATGTGCGCGGAACGGTTAGGGTCGTACTCAATGCGCTCAACCTTGGCAGGAATAGCGTCCTTGTTGCGAACAAAGTCAACCACACGGTAGTGGTGCTTGTGTCCACCGCCCTTGTGGCGGGTAGTAATGTGGCCGTTGTTGTTACGACCGGCTTGCTGGAATTGTGGTTCCAGCAAGGCAGCGTGGGGCGCACCTTTGTGCAGGTGGTCACGCGAAATCTTCACCACGCCACGACGGCCTGGGGAAGTTGGTTTCATTTTGATAACAGCCATGATTACGCAGCCTCCCCGCCGAGGTTCAGCTCTTGACCTGGCTTGAGCATCACATAGGCCTTGCGAACATTGTCGCGACGACCAACGGATTTGCCAAAGCGCTTGGCCTTGCCTTTTGTGTTCACCACAGAAACGCCTTGCACTTCCACCTTGAACATCAATTCCACAGCGGCCTTGATTTCGGGCTTGGTAGCATCTTGCAGCACCTTGAACGTCACAGCATTGGATTTTTCAGCCACCATAGTTGCCTTTTCAGACACTATGGGAGCAACCAGAACCTGCATCAAACGACCTTCGTCGTACTTGACTTTCGACGTGTTGTTCATACGGGCGCTCATGCGAACATCTCCTTGAGTTTGTCCATGGCAGCCTTGGTCACCAATACCTTGCGGTAGTGAACCAGCGACAGCGGATCAGCGTAACGGGGCTCCACCACGAGGATGTTGACCAGATTGCGCGATGCCAGGTACAGGTTTTCATCGACTTCGTCGGCAATCACCAGCACGGACTCGAGATTCATCGCCTTGAACTTTGCAGCCAATGGCTTGGTCTTTGGAGAGTCAACCTTGAGGGAATCAACCACTGCCAGACGGCCTTCGCGGGCCAGCTGGGACAGGATGGAAGCCATACCGGCGCGGTACATCTTCTTGTTGATCTTTTGCGCGAAGTTTTCGTCGGGCATATTCGGGAATATGCGGCCGCCTCCGCGCCACAGTGGCGAGGAAGTCATACCGGCACGGGCGCGGCCCGTTCCCTTTTGCTTGAACGGCTTCTTGGTCGAGTGCTTGACCTGCTCGCGGTCCTTCTGGGCGCGTGTGCCTTGACGGGCATTGGCCTGGAAAGCAACCACAACCTGGTGCACCAGATCTTCGTTGTATGCGCGGCCAAACACGGTCTCAGGGGCTTCGTATTTCGAAGTAGCCTGACCTTGGTCGTTTAGGAGTTCGAGCTGCATCAGTTCGCTCCCTTCGCAGTTTCAGATTTCGCCTTGACAGCGGGACGCACGGTGACAAAACCGCCAGCCGATCCGGGGATAGCACCCTTGATCAACAACAACTGACGGGCTTCGTCAATGCGGAATATGTTGAGGTTCTGCGTAGTGACCAAATCATCACCCAGATGACCTGTCATGCGCTTGCCTGGGAAGACGCGACCGGGGTCCTGGGCCATACCAATGGAGCCGGGAACGTTGTGCGAACGGCTGTTACCGTGCGACGCGCGCTGCGAGCTCATGTGGTGGCGCTTGATCGTACCGGCGTAACCTTTACCAATGGTCGTGCCTTGCACGTCCACCGTTTGACCAACGACAAATACATCAGCCACAGGCACGGTAGCGCCAGCTGCGTATTTGGCCGCTGCATCAGCGGTTACACGGAATTCTTGAATAATTTCACCGGCTTCGACGCCTGCTTTCGCAAGGTGACCAGCGGCTGGCTTGGTAACACGCGAAGCTTTGCGCGCACCGAACGTCACCTGCAAGGCAACGTAGCCATCATTCTCCTGGGTTTTCACCTGTGTCACACGGTTGTTGGACACATCTACCACCGTAACAGGAACAGCGTCCCCGTCGTCGGTGAATAGGCGCATCATGCCAACCTTGCGACCCAGCAACCCTAAGCGATTGCTAAGACTCATTGTTTTCTCCGTAACTCCCACCGTTGCAACTTCAATTGGCTGCAACGTTTTACGTGGGAGACTGTTAATAAAACTCTACCGGGCGCCCATGCTTACGCGCGGGCAAATCCAATAGAGCCTGCGAGTATAACTCGCATCTGGTTTTGACGCAAGTTCGGGCCGAAACCCGAACTTGGGGGTCAATTACTGCAGCTTGATTTCGACGTCCACGCCAGCGGGCAGATCGAGCTTCATCAGCGCATCCACCGTCTTGTCTGTTGGATCAACGATGTCCATCAGACGTTGGTGGGTGCGGATTTCAAACTGGTCGCGACTGGTCTTGTTCACGTGAGGTGAACGCAGAATGTCGAAACGCTTCATGCGGGTTGGCAACGGCACGGGGCCCTTGACAATTGCGCCGGTGCGCTTAGCAGTATCCACAATTTCAGCGGCAGATTGGTCGATGAGCTTGTAATCAAACGCCTTCAGGCGGATACGGATTTTTTGCTTGGTAGCCATGATTGTTTCCTTTGTTAGGCAATGATCTTGGCAACCACACCCGCGCCCACGGTACGACCGCCTTCGCGGATCGCGAAACGCAGGCCTTCTTCCATGGCGATCGGGTTGATCAGCTTGACCGTGATGGACACGTTGTCACCAGGCATCACCATTTCCTTGCCTTCTGGCAACTCGATCGCACCGGTCAC
Organism: Candidatus Aalborgicola danicus; assembly: GCA_016703945.1. GTDB lineage: Bacteria > Pseudomonadota > Gammaproteobacteria > Burkholderiales > Burkholderiaceae_C > Allorhodoferax > Allorhodoferax danicus. Next base: position 94,481 of record JADJBC010000060.1, on the reverse strand, counting down.
GTCCGTTGTACGGAAGTAGAACTGAGGGCGGTAGTTGTTGAAGAAAGGTGTGTGGCGGCCGCCTTCGTCCTTGGACAAGACATAGATCTCGCCAGTGAAGTGGGTGTGTGGCTTGATGGAGCCGGGCTTGCACAGCACTTGGCCGCGCTGCACATCTTCACGCTTGGTGCCGCGCAACAGGATACCGACGTTGTCGCCAGCTTGACCTTGGTCGAGCAGCTTGCGGAACATTTCGACGCCCGTGCAGGTGGTCTTTTGGGTGTCAGCAATGCCAACGATTTCGATTTCTTCGCCGACCTTGATGATGCCGCGCTCGATACGACCGGTCACCACAGTGCCGCGACCGGAGATGGAGAACACGTCTTCCACGGGCATCAGGAAGGCGCCGTCGACTGCACGCTCTGGCATGGGGATGTAGGTGTCCAGGGCGTCGGCCAGCTTCATGATGGAGCCTTCGCCGAGTTCGCCCTTGTCGCCTTCCAGGGCGAGCTTGGCTGACCCATGGATGATGGGGGTTGCGTCGCCAGGGAAGTCATACTTGTCGAGCAGCTCGCGCACTTCCATTTCGACCAATTCCAGCAGCTCGGCGTCATCCACCATGTCACACTTGTTCAGGTAGACGATGATGTAAGGCACACCAACCTGGCGGGCCAGCAGGATGTGTTCGCGGGTCTGGGGCATGGGGCCGTCAGCAGCGGAGCAGACCAGAATGGCGCCGTCCATTTGGGCAGCGCCAGTGATCATGTTCTTCACATAGTCAGCGTGTCCAGGGCAGTCCACGTGGGCGTAGTGGCGGTTGGCGGTTTCGTATTCGACGTGGGCGGTGTTGATCGTAATGCCGCGCGCTTTTTCTTCGGGAGCCGCGTCGATCTGGTCGTAGGCACGGGCGGTGCCGCCGAACTTGGCTGCCAGCACCGAGGTGATGGCCGCTGTCAGCGTAGTCTTGCCGTGGTCAACGTGGCCAATGGTGCCCACGTTGACGTGGGGCTTGGTACGTGTGAATTTTTCTTTTCCCATTTTTCAATTCTCCAAAGAGCTAATTTCCGTGTATTGGTTTAATGTTTGCACGGTGTTGCTGGTTCGCCTCGCACGGAAAACAAGGCGGCACACCGTCGCAGACAGGGGATCTTCTAATCAGTTACCGGCTGTTTAATCAGAGGGGTCAGAGCACATCGCTGCGCGAGTGGTCTGACCCACACGGAATTACTTGGCCCTTGACGCCATGATGGCTTCAGACACGTTTCGCGGGGCTTCCGTGTAGTGCTTGAATTCCATCGTGTAGGACGCACGACCTTGCGACATGGAACGCAAAGTGGTCGAGTAGCCAAACATTTCGGACAATGGAACTTCGGCCTTGATAGCCTTACCACCGCCGACCATGTCTTCCATGCCTTGGACCATACCGCGGCGTGAGGACAAGTCGCCCATCACGTTACCGGCATAGTCTTCGGGTGTTTCCACTTCCACGGCCATCATGGGCTCCAGAATCACGGGGCCAGCCTTGCGGCAACCTTCCTTGAAACCGAAGATGGCAGCCATCTTGAACGCCAATTCGTTGGAGTCCACGTCGTGGTACGAACCGAAGTGCAAGGTCACCTTAACGTCCACAACGGGGTAGCCCGCCAGCACGCCTTGGCCCACTGCTTCGTGGATACCCTTTTCCACTGCGGGGATGTATTCGCGAGGAACTACACCACCTTTGATGGCGTCGACGAACTCGATGCCCTTGCCGGCTTCATTGGGCTCAATCTTCAAGACCACGTGACCGTACTGGCCCTTACCACCGGACTGGCGCACAAATTTGCCTTCGGCGTTGTCGATCGTCTTGCGAATGGTTTCGCGGTAGGCAACCTGGGGTTTGCCCACGTTGGCTTCCACGCCGAATTCGCGCTTCATGCGGTCGACAATAATTTCCAAATGCAACTCACCCATACCGGCGATCAGGGTCTGACCGGACTCTTCGTCAGTCTTGACGCGGAACGAAGGATCTTCCTGGGCCAGACGCTGCAAAGCGATGCCCATTTTTTCCTGGTCGGCCTTGGTCTTGGGTTCCACGGCCTGGGTAATCACAGGCTCAGGGAACACCATGCGCTCCAGTGTCAGGATGGCCGTTGGATCACACAGGGTTTCACCGGTGGTGACGTCTTTCAGACCGATACAGGCAGCAATGTCGCCGGCGACAATTTCGCTGACTTCTTCGCGCTTGTTGGCGTGCATTTGCACGATACGGCCGATACGCTCTTTTTTGCCGCGGATCGGGTTGTATACGGTGTCGCCCTTATTCAGAACGCCGGAGTACACGCGCACAAATGTCAACTGACCGACAAACGGATCCGTCATCAATTTGAATGCCAACGCGGAGAACTTCTCCGTGTCGCTGGCCTGACGCACCACGGGGGCATCGTCTTCATCCAAGCCGCCCACGGGGGGAATGTCCACTGGCGATGGCATGAATTCGATCACGGCGTCCAACATACGTTGCACGCCCTTGTTCTTGAAAGCGGAGCCGCAATACATAGGCTGGATTTCGCTGGCGATGGTGCGCTTGCGAATACCGAACTTGATTTCTTCTTCCGTCAAATCACCTTCTTCAAGGTATTTGTTCATCAGTTCTTCAGTGGCTTCAGCAGCCGCTTCAATCATCTTTTCGCGCCACTCTTTGGCCAACTCCACCAGTTCGGCGGGGATTTCCTTGTAGTCGAACAGCATGCCTTGCGAAGCTTCGTCCCAGATGATGGCCTTCATCTTGATCAGGTCCACCACGCCGGTGAAGTTCTCTTCAGCGCCGATTGGGATCACCATGGGCACAGGGCTGGCCTTCAGGCGCAGCTTCATCTGGTCCACGACCTTGAAGAAGTTGGCACCGGTACGGTCCATCTTGTTCACAAAGGCCAGGCGTGGCACCTTGTACTTGTTGGCCTGACGCCAAACGGTTTCGGACTGGGGTTGCACACCGCCCACGGCGCAGTACACCATGCAAGCGCCGTCCAGCACGCGCATGGAGCGCTCAACTTCAATCGTGAAGTCCACGTGTCCAGGGGTATCAATGATGTTGATACGGTGCTCGGGCAAGGACTTGTCCATACCCTTCCAGAAGCAGGTCGTGGCAGCCGATGTGATCGTGATGCCGCGCTCTTGCTCTTGCTCCATCCAGTCCATGGTGGCGGCGCCGTCGTGCACTTCACCAATCTTGTGGTTCACGCCGGTATAAAAAAGTACGCGCTCGGTAGTCGTAGTTTTACCGGCGTCAATGTGAGCAGAGATACCGATATTGCGGTAGCGCTCAATGGGGGTATGGCGAGCCATGATGGATCCTTGGTTTTGATCAATAGTTTTCAAACCGCCCGCCGCGAAGACTTTTGGCCTTCACGGCGTAGCGAGCGGTTTTCAGACTAGGCGCAGTCCCGCAGGCAGTGCTAACAGCACGACAAGGGACTGCAACGACGTATGAAAGCCGCGCAGTAGCCGCAAATTAGAAGCGGAAGTGGGAGAAGGCCTTGTTCGCCTCTGCCATGCGGTGAACTTCGTCACGCTTTTTCATCGCGCCGCCGCGGCCTTCAGTAGCCTCCAGCAGCTCGTTGGCAAGGCGTTGGGCCATGGACTTTTCACCGCGCTTGCGGGCAGCTTCCTTGATCCAGCGCATGGACAAAGCCAAGCGACGGACAGGGCGCACTTCCACGGGCACTTGGTAGTTAGCACCACCCACGCGGCGGGATTTCACTTCCACCATGGGCTTCACGTTGTTGATGGCAACGGTGAAAGCCTCGACGGGATCTTTATCGGGGTGCTTCTTTTCGATCAGTTCGAGTGCGCCATAAATGATGCGCTCTGCAACTGCTTTTTTGCCGCCTTCCATGATCACGTTCATGAATTTGGACAGCTCTACATTGCCGAACTTAGGATCCGGCAGAATTTCACGTTTAGGGACTTCGCGACGACGTGGCATTTTTTCACCTCTTTGCTTCAGTTGGCGCCCTTGCGGACACCGCGAGAGTTATTCAATAAGACTCTCACTTACTCGACCCAAACAGCGGGTCACTTCGTTCATTCACCGCGCCACGCAGTAAACAAACACCTTTTATTTTTCGAATCCGTAGGGTCAAACTTGCGCTCAGACCTTGGACTCAGGCCTATTTATTTAGCCTTGGGGCGCTTCGCGCCGTACTTGGAGCGCGACTGCTTGCGGTCTTTCACGCCTTGCAAATCGAGCGAACCACGAACGATGTGGTAACGCACACCGGGCAAATCCTTGACACGACCGCCGCGAACCAGCACCACGCTGTGTTCCTGCAGGTTGTGGCCTTCACCGCCGATGTAGGAAATAACCTCAAAACCGTTGGTCAAGCGCACTTTGGCAACTTTACGCAGAGCGGAGTTAGGTTTTTTAGGCGTTGTGGTGTACACACGGGTGCACACACCGCGACGCTGCGGAGAGTTCTGCATCGCAGGGCTCTTCGACTTGATGGTCTCGACCTCACGGCCTTGACGCACGAGCTGGTTAATGGTTGGCATTGATAAAACGTCCCTAAACGTTTGAAATTAGTACGAAAACGTGAATCCCTTCGGAATTTCCGAAAAGCCTTCTAATGTATCAGATCAAGGGTTTCCCCGCAAGAGAAAATTGCCGTAGGCTGGTGCCGCTCAGGTTGAACTGGAGCCGCAGCCTTCAACGTCAAAGGGGCCAATTTGCTTTGGGGCGGCCCGGCGGAAAAAATACCAATGCTGCATCATGTCAGCGTGATTAGCGTATCCACAAACGCACAGCGTCCCAGGCACGACCCAGTATGCCGGCCTGCTCAACCGATTCCAATGCCAGCAAGGGCACTTCCCCCACGAGTTGATCCTCGGCCAGAATCTTGACAACGCCCAGTTGCTGACCTTTGGCAATCGGTGCCACCAAGGGCTCGGTGCGCACCACCTGGGTCTTCAGTTTGCCCGCGCTGCCACTGGGCACCGACACCACAATGGCCTGGGGTCGGCCGATTTTGACGGTGTTTTGGACACCTTTCCAGACACTGGCGTTGACCACGGCCTGGTCTGCTTCGAACAACTTGACCGCCTCAAACGCCGTAAAACCCCAGTTCAGCAGCTTTTGCGACTCGTTGGCGCGGGCATTTTCGTTGGCGGTTCCCAACACAATGGACAACAAACGGCGGCTTCCAGCGGTAGCGGGAGCCCCTGCCGGTGCATTCGGATTGGCCAAGTTGGCGAAATCGCGGCGCGCGGTGGCCACCATGCAATAACCGGCCGCTTCGGTGTAGCCGGTTTTCAGGCCATCGACGGTTGGGTCCCGGAACAGCAACAGGTTTCGGTTGCTGTCATTGGCAGCCGGGGTGCCGGGGTAACGGTATTTCTTGATCGCATAGAAGCCGACATAGTCTGGAAAGTCGGCCATCAAGCGGGTAGCAAGAATACTCAGGTCGCGGGCCGTGGTGGTGTGGCCCGCCTCGGTCAGGCCTTCAGGGTTCTTGTACCCCGTGGCTTTCATACCCAGCACTTTGGCTTGGTCATTCATCATTTGAACAAACCGTTCTGACGAACCGCCCACACCTTCGGCCAGCGCCATCGTGGCGTCATTGCCCGACTGCACGATCATGCCTTTGATCAGGTCTTCCACCGGCACCTGCATTTTGGGATCGATAAACATGCGCGAGCCTGGCATCTTCCAGGCACGTTCACTGACCGGCAGGGTTTGCCGCAAATCCAGTTTCTTGGTGCGCAAGGCGTCAAACACCAGATAGGCCGACATCAGCTTGGTCAGGGAAGCCGGCTCAACCGGCATGTCCAGGTCTTTGGACGCCAGAATCTGGTTGGCGGTGACATCCAACAGCAAATAGGCTCGGGCCGCCACCTCGGGTGGTTGTGGCGTTTGGGCCGACACGGAAAAACACAGGGTCGCCACAAGGGCTGCAAAAATTGATTTCATGGAAGTAGATCAGTCACCAAGCCACGGATGCGGCGGCTGGCAGGGGGGATAAAAACAAGCTGGGGTGGGTGTCCAGATGGCAATTGGCTAGGAAATGCGCTCCGGGTCCGCCATCAGGTGGCGCACGACCAGTCCGCGCAACAAGGGCAATTGTCCATGAAAGAAGTGCGAGCCTCCGGGAACCACGGTAACTGGCAAGGTTTGGGGACGTGCCCAGTTCATCACATCGGCCAGTGGGACCGTATCGTCCAGCTCGCCATGTACCACCAGAGTGCGTGTGTGCAAGCCCTGCGGCACGGTCGCCACGTCGAAGCGGGTCGCCGCCGTACCGATCAGGACCAGTTGTTGCGGAACACGTTGCGGACCCAGCGCCTCCACTGCATGGCTGACAACAAAGGAACCAAATGAGAACCCGGCCAAAGCCAGGGGAACCGCCGCATCCTGCGCGCTGGCGTGGTCAATCACGGCCAACAAATCCTGCAACTCACCGCGCCCGGCATCATGTATTCCATCGGTCGCGCCGACGCCACGAAAGTTGAATCGGACCGCACGCCAGCCACACTGCACGAAAGCGCGCGCCAAAGTCTGCACGACTTTGTTGTCCATGGTTCCGGCGAACAAGGGATGCGGGTGCGCAATGACAGCCACGCCACGCGGCGCCACACCAGCTGGCAGGGAAGGCAAGTCTTCAACCGCCTCAATGGCACCCACGGGGCCTTGGATCGTAAAACGGCGGGACTGTGCGTTCACAAATTTACTACCCATTTAATAGCTGCTTTGGCAGATTCCACGGGGGCTAGCGGTCGATTTGATGCAGAAGATTGCCAAAAAACCATCAGCGACCCAGGTGGGGGGGTGTCAGCAGCCGGGTGACCACTTGGCCGTTTTTCAGATGCGACTCCACGATCTCATCCACATCATCGGCATCCACGTAGCTGTACCACACACCTTCGGGGTACACGACAGCAACAGGGCCTGCCGCGCAGCGGTCCAGGCACCCGGCCTTGTTGACGCGTACCTTGCCCGGACCTGCCAGGCCCGCTTCCTTGACCTGTTGTTTGCAACGGTCAAAGGCGGCCTGAGCTTGGTGATCGGCGCAGCACGCTTCGCCATTTTTGCGCTCGTTAAGACAGAAAAAGATGTGGCGCTCGTAATACGGCGCCGTGGGTGTGGTTTGCTCAGTCATGTTCACATTCTAATTTTTCAGGTCGCGCTGCGAGATCAGCGACAGCACATACACCACGGTGATGTAAGGCCACAACCATCCCAGCCATTGGGCCAGGCCATGAAAACGAATAAAACGCCCCTGCTCCCAAGCCTGCAGGGTTTGCGTGAAATAGGCACTTTCCGATGCCTGGTTCAGCAAACTCAGGTAGATGCCCAGGCACAGCAGCAACAGGGCCGCACTGGCGCGCCAAGGCACAAAAGTAAGCAACAAGGCCAACACGACAGCGATGGCCGTACCCACCTGAACCGGCAGACTGATCCAGGCCCAGGCATGCAAAGGGCCCCAACTCAAGGCCGCCGAGAGGGCTGAGACCATGACGCCTGCCGCGACAGTCATCAGCACAAAAACGGCGCGTCGCGCCAGCTGGCGAATGACACAGAAGCCCAGCAGACAAGGAATCAGCAGCCCCAATATCACACACAACATCTCGGCTCCAGGTGCCAGCGGCTGCCATTCGGAGTCCCGGATCGGCATCCACTCCAGAAAAGGAGTGTCCACCAGATACTCACCCACGGCGCCTTCCAGACGCTCCAACACCTGACCCAAACCGAACGGAACTGCCGCTGGAAACAACAGGGCGACCGGCCACAACGCCAACAGAACCATGCCCCCGCGCGACTGCGGCACAAACCAGCGCGCCCGAATCTGGCTCCAGCGGTCAATCGCGCCCAATTTGGCCAAGACCACCGTCACAAGGGCGCCCCCCAAAGCGCCCGCGGTGTCGAGCAGCCAGTCTTCACGCGACGGAATGCGGGCGGGCAAATAGGTCTGCAGGGCTTCCATGACGATTGCCAGCGCCGCAGCGGCCAGAACCGGCACAACAATGGCATGTCGGGTGCGGCCGCTACGCATGGCCCCCAAAGCCAGCAAACCACCCAGCGGCGCGTATCCCACCACATTGATGGCCACATCAAAACCGGTCCAGTAACGTGGCAGCGGTGCCGTCAGAAAAACCCAGGGAGCAATCCCCTGGTCCCGCCAATCGGCAAAGGGGTAGAGGCTGGCATAAACGATCAGCCCAATGTAGAGAAGGGCAAGCGGCCAAGCGGCGGACTTGTGCATGCGGCTCCTTTGTTAACACCCCTGAACGGTTGGGGACAGAGCTTGCTGCGCTTCGGTCTGTCCCACAAGACACCCCTGAACAGTTGGGGACAGAGCTACGCTGCGCTTCGGTCTGTCCCACAAAATATCAAAAGGGCTTCAGCACCACAAGGATCACTGCTGCCACCATCATGATGACCGGCGCTTCATTGAACCAGCGAAACCACACATGGCTGCGCGCCATGGTGTTGGCTTCAAATTTCTTCAGAATGACATTGCAGCCATGGTGATAACCCAGCACCAGGGCCACCACCGCCAACTTGGCGTGCATCCAGGCGTTGCCGGGGCCCCAGCCTATTCCGTAACCCACCCACAGCCAGACACCCAATCCCAAGGCAGGCACCGCGATGAGGGTCATGAAACGGTACAGCTTGCGCGCCATCAGCAGCAGGCGTGCACGTTCAGCATCCGATCCGGTCGGCACCATGGCCAGATTCACAAAGATGCGCGGCAAATAAAACAAACCAGCAAACCAGCTGGCGACAAAAACGATATGAAACGATTTGATGAGGAGGTAAGCCATCGGCCAAGTTTAGCGCTGCCTTGCCGACCCCAAGCAGCGGCACAGGTATTCGGAAAGCTTCGCACAAAAAAACCCCAGCACGTGGGCTGGGGTGGTAAGCCTATTTGCTGTCACACATCAAGGCCCCGCTCAGGGAGGAAAAGCGGGAGGTAGCAAGCTACCCGGTGCCGAATTTATCAAAGTTGCCGCCGCTTTGCAAGTGCATTTACGCAATCGCGACAAATCATTTTGGATGCTGCGATGCAGCATCGCGCAGCAAGTTTCAGAGGTGGCTTTGGAATCAGGCACAATTTTCCCCATGACCCCTTACGCCCCCTACCCCCTTGGCCGCCCGCGCCGCCTGCGCCGCGATGTGTTCACCCGCAATCTGGTGCGTGAAAACACGCTCACCGCGCACGACCTGATCTACCCGGTGTTTGTGGTCGATGGCAAAGCCCAGCGGGTGCCGATTGCCTCCATGCCAGGCGTGGAGCGCCTGAGCCTGGACCTGTTGCTTCCAGTGGCTGAGGAATGCGTCAAGCTGGAGATTCCGGTGATGGCCCTGTTCCCGGTGATTGACCAGTCACTCAAGGATTACGAAGGCTCCGAAGCGCTGAACCCCGACGGCTTGATTCCCCGCGTGGTGCGCGCCCTGAAAAAGGAGTTCCCACAGCTCGGCATCATGACCGACGTGGCGCTGGACCCCTTCACCAACCACGGCCAGGACGGCCTGCCCGACAAACGCCCCGAAGAGAACGGTTACATCCTGAACGAGGAAACCGTGGCCATGCTGGTGAAGCAGGCCATGACCCAGGCCAACGCCGGCACCGACATCATCGCCCCCAGCGACATGATGGACGGGCGCATCGCCGCCATCCGTAACGCGCTGGAGGCCGAGGGCCATATCCACACCCGCATCATGGCCTACAGCGCCAAGTACGCCAGCGCCTTCTACGGCCCGTTCCGCGACGCCGTGGGCTCGGCCAGCAACCTGGGCAAGAGCAACAAAAAGGTCTACCAGATGGACCCGGCCAACACCGACGAGGCGCTGCGCGAAGTGGCCATGGACATTGCCGAAGGCGCTGACATGGTGATGGTCAAGCCCGGCATGCCCTACCTGGACGTGGTGCGCCGCGTCAAAGACGAATTCAAAATTCCGACCTTTGCCTACCAGGTTAGCGGTGAATACGCCATGCTGAAAGCCGCCGCGCAAAACGGCTGGCTGGACGGTGAGGCGGTGATGATGGAAAGCCTGCTGGCCTTCAAACGCGCCGGCGCTGATGGGGTGCTGACCTACTTTGCCCGTGACGCCGCCAGAATGCTACGAAATCAATAGCGCATTACGCAATAGATTCGGGGGCTAGGGCCCGATTTTGTCATAAAACATTCTGGGCGGATCGTTCATGCGCATTTTCCACATCCACCACAGCGGTGTCACTGAAACCGAGGATCTGGAAGCCTTGACTGCAGCGGGGCTACCGCCCCAGGGCATGGTCTGGGTGGCCTGTGCACGCCGTGAATTCGAAGTCGTGCAAGGCCAGGTGCAGGCCATGTTGCACGCGTTGTGCGGCCAGCAATTGGTCGACCTGCACATTTCGGACCTGATCAACAACCAGTTGCCGTCCCATTACGACTACACCTCGCAATACGATGTGCTGGTGTTTCGACGACTGGCTGCTGGCAGCCGAGCCAGTGACCTGGCGCACCCGGGTGAACCCCTGACGCAGGAAAAACCACGCGGCGGCCCGCCCATCCTGCGCCGCATCGACACCAGCCCGGTCGGGTTTGCCGTGTTTGACCGCGTGCTGCTCACCGTGCACCCCACTGACTGCACGGTACGCGACGCCTACGCCACCAAACTCATGCAGGCATCCAGCGCCGAATCACACGCCGCCGGCGCCCGCCTGCCCACCAGCCCGGCGGACCTGATGCTGCGCATCATCAACCAGATGGTGGATGGGTTTCTGGAACTGCGCCGCGAGCTGACCCACCAGCTCGACCACTGGCAGACCGAACTGCTGAACCCCAAAACACGCTTTAACAACTGGAGTTCGCTCCTGGATGCCCGCCTGTCCCTGCACTATCTGGACGAAGTGTGTGAAGACCAGCGCGCCGCCCTGCAGGACTGGATCGAGGCGATCAAGACCTGGCCCGAGGCAGAGACCCCGACGGAACACCGCGAGCGCGACCTGTTGCAGGTGCGCAGCCGTGACGTGCTGGAACACATCGAGCGTGTGGTGCACCACGTACGGCGGCTGGAACAAAGTGTGGAAACCGCGGTGCAAATGCACTTTAGTGTGCAGGGCAGCCGCACCAACGACATCATGCGCACCTTAACCGCGCTGACCGCCATCTTCTTGCCGCTGAACCTGATCACCGGCTTTTTTGGCATGAACTTTGACGCCTTGCCGCTGATCCATCAACAGTCCGGCGTGTTGTGGGCCATAGCGACCATGGTTGCGGTAGCCGTCGCGCTGGTCGTGTATTTCTGGCGCAAGCGGTACCTGGCGCGCACGCCGCACTGAGACGTTTAGAAACCCGCTGCGACCACAGTGGCTTCGAAATCCGCCAAGTGCCCCACGTCCTGAAAAACGCCGTCGGGGCCAATGTACAAAACCGCCGTGTCTTTGACCGCAAGGAAGCTATTGGAGACCGCGTAATAGCGGTAGATATAGTCCCTTCCCACCAACGTGGGAGCCGGGGTGGCCCGGATGGTGGATGTGAATTCGCTGGGAGCGGTTACAGCGATGAAGGCCTGCGGGAAGGTGACTTCGGCCCAATTCATCGTGCGATTGGCCAGCGCGTGGGGCGAGGCCCCATACAGCGCGGCACATCCCGCCGCATCGTCACCGCGCAATATGCTGGTGTAGTCGAAGTCATGGTAGGGGCTGGCAGACATGATGGCGCTTTGCACATCGGAGTGCCCCAGGCCCAGGCCATGCCCTATTTCATGGGTCATGATGCTTTTGATCTGCTCCAGGTCCCAGACCTTGCTGGCACTGAGCAAGATGTCGGCGTCCACAATGTCGCCGGTACCGACCACCGCCGTGGGCGCAAAACCAGCCATGATGTAGTCGAAGGAAAATCCCCACACATTGATGCGGTCCGGTCGGAAGTCGAAACGGGCATCGGGCAACACCGTCGTGATGCCCATGTACTGAAAGTCAATATTGCACATCTGGGACCAGCGGGCCGCCGCCGTCTTGAATGCGTCCAGCACATCCTCCACGGCCAGATCCACCTGCACATTGAGCGGGTTGAACCACCACTGGTAGACCCCGCCCGGCCAACTCGCGTTTTCACTGTAGACCCTGATCCAGCGCGGATGTGGCCGGTCATCGGGTACCACGGTGCGGGAGAAGTCCACCGGAGCCGGTATCTGCGCGTGAATGGGTGTGGCGAGCGCCGCAAGGCACAGCGCAAGATAACGAAATGGTTGCATCGACCCACGGCCCCTGGTTGGCCGGTGGCGGTCGCGACTGGCATCCAGATTGGGACTTAATGCAGCAGCTTTCTCTGTGCGGTGGCGTACATTGGATCTGCCCACGCGGTACGCGCTAGCGAGGCCAACCGGTCAAAACCCGGAGGCTGTCACGATGTAGTGCAGGTCTGCCAGCTCACCCACGTTGTGCAAAACGTTGTCCTGGCCCAGGAAATACAGTACCCCATCCTTCACAGCCAGATAGCTGTTGGCATGGGCGTAATACCGGAAAATGAAACCATGGCCCTGCACCGTTTCGGCGGGCGTTGCTTTGATGCTGTCGGCATAGGGTGTTGGGTCGGTGTGCGCAATCAGGATGCTGGGATAGGTGACTTCGGCCCAGTTCATGGTCCGGTTGGCCATGGCGTGCACGGACTCACCATACAGCGCGGCGCAGCCGATCGCATCGTCACCGCGCAGGATGCTGGTGTAATCAAACGGGTGGTACGGCATGGCGAACATGATGGACGACGGCGCATCCGAATGTCCCAGCCCCAGCGCATGCCCGATCTCATGGGTCATGATGCTTTTGATTTGCTCCAGATCCCAGCTCAGGGCGGCGCTGAGCAGGATGTCGGCATCGGTGATGGCGCCATGGGTATTGACCGCCGTCGACGCAAAACCTGCCAATGGGTAAGCGCTGGAGAAACCCCACACGTTGATGCCATCCGGCAGGTAGCCCAGTCGGGCATCCGGTGGCACGTTGGTAATCCCCATGTACTGGAACTCGATATTGCACATCTGTGTCCAACGCGCGGCGGCCGTTTTCATGGCCAGCAAAACGTCGTTGGCATCGAGGTCGGCCGGTACCTGTGCGGGATTGAACCACCAGGGGTAGACGTGGGTTGGCCACTTCACCAGTTGGCTGTACATCGTGAGCCAGCGAGGTTGGCCCGGTTCGCGGAGAATCTCCAGCCGGGAAAAATCTTGCTCTGGCTGTGAGGAAGCGGCAGCGCCCAACACCGCCAATAGCAACGAACAGAAGAACTGCCTTCTCACAGCGTCTGAACCCCTTGCGAATACCTGGCGTGGTCTGACAGCACCAGACCGGTCACACAAACGGGGCGCTGATCTGCTCCGTCTGCAGGACACGCTGCGTCGCCGGACGCAGCAACACGCGCTGCAAATAAGGACCCAGGTGTGGACGCGTGCGCGCTGGTGGGCTGGCAAAGTTGCGCGTCCAGCGGCACAGGGTGAACACATAAGGGTCCAGAGCAGTGAACGTTTGACCCAGAAACCACGGCCCCCCATGGCGCGCCAACTCGCCGTCCAGTTGATCCAGCAAGCCGCCAATCCGGGCTTCGGCCTGGGCTTTGACCTGCACAGTGCCGTCGGTGTTGCCCTCATGGACCCAGCGGTGCGGGTAGAAGTAGGTGATCAACGACGCCTGCAGCGTGTTGGTCAACCACACCAGCCACTTGTAGAAATGGGCGCGTTCATGGCTTCCCATTGGTGGTGCCAATGCCAGCTCAGGGTGTGCGTCGCACAGATGCAGGCAAATGGCGGCGGTCTCGTAGAGCACCAGGTCGCCATCGGTCAACGCAGGGATCAACCCGTTCGGATTGAGGCGCAGGTAGGCGGGTGACTTGTGGGCATTGGCCAGCCGGTCCAGCGTGACCAATTCAAACGGCACGCCCATTTCCTCCAGCAACAAGTGCGGAATCATGCTGGCCGTGCCGGGGGAGTAGTGCAGCTGGATCATGGTTTGGTCCGGTCCATGGGTTCCAGGGGCAGCCCCAGGATGCGCGCGCCATTGTTCCAGGCGATATTGCGCGCGACGTCGGCAGGCAATTCGCCCAACCAGGCGCGGTAGCCTTGCATCAGGGCGTCGTACGACTGCCAGCGCTGATTGACCCAGGTATCCGAGCCGATCAGAAAACGGGTGGGGTACTTCAGCATCAGCGCGCGCCACTCGGGGCACAGCCGCTCTTGGCCTTGGGCATCCGAACAGGTCAGCCCCGGTCGGTAGGACAGCTCCCCCATCAGCAGCGGGTAGCGCGTCAGCAATTCGTCCACACGGGCGACTGGCGCACCCCCAATACCAGTGTGCGCCCAGATCAAGCGGGCACTTTTTCCCTGGGTCGGCGAATGGGCCATCAGCAAATCGATCGCTGTGTCGTCCACATGGGCCAGCACGGCGAGGTTCTTTTCCTCGGCAAAAACCATCAGCTTCTTGGCCACCGCCCCGTTGGCGTTGGCGCTGTCGTAAAGGTGGAATTCACCAATACCCTTAAAGGCGCCACCGGCCGTACCGGCGGCGTATTCGGCTTTCACCATGTCAAAAATGGTTTCGTCCTGGAACCAGCTGTTGTAGTCGGCCCGGTTGCGGTAGAGGCGGATGAAGGGCACCACGGTGACGCCGGCCTGGCGCGCCAGCGGGCTGGCGGCCAACAGCTTGGTGCCATCGTTGGGGCGGGAGTTGGAGACGATGGCGCGCACACCGTTGCGCTGCATACGCGCCAACACGTCAGCCACCGGATGGGGCCCGGCCTGGCCGTCCCAGGCTTCCACGTTGTAGTGCAGATGGGCGTCGAGCAGGGGGCCGGTGTAGTCTGCGGCCCGGGCGGGCCCCACTGTTGCTATACAAATAATAGCTACATACACAATCCACACGAGGGCTGAAGTCACTTTTTTCAATAAGGTTTGGGGAGGAAGCATTACAACTCCGCTTTGCACCCCCACCGCACCGCGGGGGTTGCCCGCCGGTTGTGCCACATGGGCCAAAAACAGCTTTCCATCGGCATCGCCCATTTGTAGGTCAGGGGTCATGACAAACCTTGTTACAAAAAACCGCATTATGGGACGATCATGGATAAACTCACAGCGGCTAGACATCTCTTATGCGCCATGTTTTGTCACACTCCAAGGGAGTCTTTCACATGTTCTGGTCCATCCGTTCCACTTGCCAGCAGGGCTTGACACTCGGGCTTGTGGCGTTGATGCCCCTGTTCTCCTACGCAGCCTGTTCGCGGGCCATCCTGGTACCCGTTGCATCTACCGGCCAGAGTGTGATCATCGAGGGCGACACCATCAAGGGCATCTACCCGGATCTGCTGCGCAGCGTCTCCGACAAAGAAGGCTGCACTTTCAACTTCACCGCCGTGCCACGGGCGCGCCTGGAAGTGTTGTTTGAAACCGGGCGCGCCGACGTGCTGATTCCGGCCAGCAAAACGCCCAAGCGCGACGCCCACGGTGTTTTTGTCCCGCTGATCCAGAACCGGGCCATGCTGATTTCGCTGCAATCCAACCGCGCACCGATTGGCTCAGCGCAGGAACTGCTGGAGCAATCCAACCTAAGGGTGGCTTTGGTCCGCGGTTTTGACTACGGCCCCGCTTACCAGGAATTGGTGGCTGCGCTGGAAAGGCAGGGACGCCTGATTCTGCAGGTGGACGGCCTGTCCGTTGCGCGGTTGCTCAAGGCCGGCACGGTAGATGCCACCATCATGGCGCCGTCCATTGTGGCGGGCGCCATGCAGGACGATGAACGGGTGCGGGACCTCATCACCAGCCTGCGCTTTGAATCCCTGCGGGAACTGCCGTGGGGCACCAGCGGCGCCTACATTTCGAACCGCTCGCTCAGTGCCGAGGACAAGGCCGCCCTGCAAGTGACACTGGAACGTGCGGCGCGCTCAGGCGTGGTGTGGAAGGGATTTCAGCAGTACTACCCACCGGCAGTCTTGCAGGGCAGCATCCGCCCGTTGTCGCCCTGACCAATGCAAGCAGTTGTACTGATCACGGGTGGCTCACGCGGCATTGGTGCCGCCACTGCACTGCTGGCTGCCCGGCACGGTTATGCCGTGGCTGTGAATTACACCCGCAACTCCCTGGCCGCTGATGAGGTGGTGCGTGAGATTCGTGCGGCGGGTGGCACCGCCATCACCGTGCAGGCGGATGTGGCAGTGGAATCCCAAGTGCTGGCCATGTTCGCCAGGGTGGACGCCAAACTCGGCAGACTGACCGCCCTGGTTAACAATGCGGGCGTGGTGGACGTGGCATGCCGTGTGGACGCCATGGATCTGCCCCGCCTGCAGCGCATGTTCAACACCAATATTCTGGGATCGTTTGTCTGCGCCCGCGAGGCGGTCAAACGCATGAGCAGCAAATATGGCGGAAGCGGTGGCTGCATCGTGAATGTCTCCAGCGCGGCCGCCCGCCTGGGGGCTGCCGGCCAGTATGTGGACTATGCCGCCAGCAAAGGCGCCATCGACACCTTGACGATAGGCCTGGCCAAAGAGGTGGCGATGGAGGGCATACGCGTCAACGGTGTACGCCCCGGCATCATAAACACCGACATCCACGCCAGCGGCGGCCAGCCTGACCGCGCCCGGCTGATGGCACCCCAGGTGCCCATGCAGCGTGCGGGTACGGCGCTGGAAGTGGCCCAGGCCATTGTCTGGCTCATGGGGCAGGATTCCAGCTACACCACCGGTACCACGATCGACGTGGCCGGTGGCCGTTAAACACTTTTCCCCCAACAAACCCATGGATTTCAAACCGCTCATCACCCTGCTGGCCATAGTCAACCCGTTGGCCATCGTGCCGTTTTTTATCCACTACACCCACGGTTTCTCGCAGGAGCAGCGCCGCCGCACCATCGTCATTTCATCGTTCAGCGCATTTGTGGTCATTGCCACCAGCGCGCTGGCGGGCCTGCACATTCTGGACTTTTTCGGCATTTCACTGGCCAGCTTCCAGGTGGGCGGCGGCATGCTGCTGCTGACCTCGGCGCTCAATATGCTGAACGCCCAGCCCGCTGAAGCCAAAACCAGCACCCATGAATATGAGGATGGCGCAGAAAAAGCCGCTATGGGCGCCAGCATTGCCGTGGTGCCCTTGACCATTCCCTTGCTCACCGGCCCGGCCACCATGTCCACCGTGGTGATTTACGCCGAAAAGGCCAAGACCTTTTGGCAGTTGTCGACCCTGGTTGGGTATGGCGTGGTAATTGGCCTGGCCACAGCCCTGTGTTTTGCCCTGGCGCAGCCGATTGCCCGCGTGCTGGGCAAAACCGGCATCAACGTCATGACACGGCTGATGGGTTTGATTCTGGCGGCGTTAGCGGTGGAGGTGATGTCCGACGGCCTGGTCAAGCTGTTTCCGGCGCTGGGGCGATAGGCCGGCAAATCGCGACGACGGCGACTCACCGGGCCGGGAGCGAGCCCTACTCGCCCTTGTTCAATTCGATCACCATCTGCGCACTCAAATACAGGCGCCGGGGAATGGCATCCACCATCACATATTCAGCCTGGTTGGAGTGGTAGCCAAAGCCGGGCAATCCCATGCCCTCAATCACGGGTTTGCCTGACAGCGCCGCAAAGCCGGCGTCCGTGCCCCCACCGGTCAAAGGCACGACCACGATTTCGTGGCCCAGGGTCTTGTAGATGGCGTTGGCTTTGTCAATCAGGCGCTTGCCCTGGTCACCGGCCACAAACGCCGGACGCCCCACCGTGGCCGAGATCTCCACCTTTGCTTCGGGAAGCCGCGTTTGTGCGGCGCGCTCCTTCAGCTTGGACAGCGTGCTGTCCATGTCCTCGTTGCGCATGAAACGCAGATCGGCGTCGATGGTGGCCTCATCCGGAATGACGTTGCGCACCGTACCCGACTTGGCGATGGTCCAGTTGAAGCGCAGACCCCGGGCCTTGTCGTCCAGATCCTGGGTGCGCAAAATCAGGTCAGCGGCTTCAGTCAACGCATTAACACCGGCCTCGGGGTTGGCGCCTGCATGGGCTGCCCGGCCTTTGACTTTGGCGGTGACGATGGCCGTGCCGGAGGTGCCCATGACCATCATTTCTTTCAGAGCGGTTGTGGGCTCGTAAGAGAAGACATAGTCGCTGTCCCGTGCCAGCGCCTGGATCAGCGCGCTGGAGCCGCGTGAACCCACCTCCTCGTCTGAATTGAACATCACCGTGATGGACGCGAAGTCTTTGGACCCGCGTTCCAGCAACAGGCGGATGCTGTGAAGAATGACCGCAATGCCCCCTTTGTCATCGGCAATGCCGGGGCCAAACGCCCGGTTGCCATCGATGCGAAACGGCGCTTTGGCCAGCGTGCCAACGGGGTAGACAGTGTCCATGTGGGCCATCATCAGGAAATGTTTCGTGCCGGTACCCTCGATACGTCCAGCGATGTTGTCGGCCCCCCCCTGGATGGTGGAGGTGTGGCGGGTCACCTTGGCCCCCATAGCGACCAGTTCCGACTCCAGAAACTGGCTCAAGGCACGGATGCCATCGAGGTTGGTGCTACCGGATTCGATATTGACCAAGCGCTCCAGGGTTTGCACCGTGGCGGCCTGGGCCGCTGTGGCACGCGCCAACAAGGCTTCGTCGCGGGTCTGGGCCTGCAGGCCGGCACTGGCCAGGGCGAAAACCAGTGGGGCAAGGGCGGTGCGTATCAATTGGATTGTCATGGTGGTGTTGGCTGACCGTGGGGTCAGGGTAGTGGTGAAGAATGCTGCAAATGGTAGGGGCGAGCGGACTCTGCAACAATAGCCAAAATCGCCATAGAAAGAGCCAATACCGCCGTGACAAATCCCCTGCTCCATGTCGACGTATTGGTGTTTGCTGGTGCCATGGCGGGTGTTTCGCTGTCGGTCATCGACATGATGCGTATTACCAACACGGTGGCCAGACTGCAACAGGGTGCCAGCGTCACGCCGGTGCGCTGGCGATTGCTCAATGCCCGTGGCGCAGCCATCAGCACGGCGAACAAGATGTTTGGTGCGTATGTGCAGCAACCCACCGGAAACACAAGACCTGCCAGCCCTGCACCACGCCTGTTTTGTGCCGCCCCTGCACGCGGAAAACATTCCTGCGTTGCGCGCGGCGGTTCAGGTTTTGCCCCAGGTACAGGCTCTGGCGCAGGCATGTCTGGCACCAGGGCACACTGTCGCAACGGTTTCCAGCGGTGCCTGGTTTGTGGCTGGCAGTCCGGCTGCCCATGGGCTATCCGTGGCCCTGCCCTGGTACTACCTTTCGGGGTTTCGCGGTGATTTTCCGGGCGTCAACGTGTCTACCGACCAGGAATGGCTGGCAGACGGCCCGCTGATCAGCGGCGCGATGCCGTCGTCAGTGACATCGGTGGTGCTGGCGCTGCTGCGCACCGCGCCTTCCACAAGAACTCGTGCAATCCTGTGAACGCCTGCTGGTGCATGACAAGGAGCGCAGCGCCATGACACTGCAGACCGTGCAGCAGCAACACATCCACGCCACGCGCGACAGCGCAGTCGCTCGGGCCGTTGCCTGGCTGGACCAGCACCTGGAACAGACCTATTCCCTGGACGCCGTAGCCAACGCAGCCGCAGTGAGCCCGCGCACGGTTCTAGGCACTTTCAGCAGGTGATGGGCATGAGTCCGCTGGACTACTTGCATGCCCAACGTGTCAAACGCGCGCGTATTTTGCTGGAGGTGACGCTGAACGACATCCCCACCATTGCGCACGCCTGCGGCTACGCGGACCCGGCCGCTTTCCGCCGCATTTTCATGCGCCTGGAAAAGCAAACACCGATTGCCTACCGCACAGCCAACGCCCTGCGGTCGTCTCGCATGCGCTGGAAAGTGGAGGGCTTGGGGCCTTGAACAGGTTGTTGAAGTCAATCGCACTGGTGACATGCATGGCGCTGCTTGTGTCACTCACGTGCCCTCCCCGTCTTGTCGCCCACGGCGGTTTGCCTTATGGTGCCGCCATGAACTCTACCGACACTATCGATTTCCTGGTCCGCAAAGACCAACTGGGCACCACAAAGCTGCGCACGCG
Organism: Candidatus Aalborgicola danicus; assembly: GCA_016703945.1. GTDB lineage: Bacteria > Pseudomonadota > Gammaproteobacteria > Burkholderiales > Burkholderiaceae_C > Allorhodoferax > Allorhodoferax danicus. The sequence goes on along the minus strand of JADJBC010000060.1, from coordinate 74,491 downwards.
CCCTCTGGCGCCCTTGGCCGACGGCCAGGTGCGGGTTGGCATTGACCGGTTTGCCCTGACCTCCAACAACATAACCTACGCCGCCATGGGTGAGGCCATGCAGTACTGGCGCTTCTTCCCAGTATCCGGAGACGAAGCCGATGACACGGACTGGGGCCAGATACCGGTGTGGGGCTTTGGCACGGTGCAGGCTTCCAACTGTTCCGACATCGCCGTGGGTGAGCGCCTGTACGGCTACTTCCCCATGGCGAACGTGGTGGATTTGACACCGGGCCGGGTCACGGCGGGGTCGTTCTTTGACGCCGCTCCCCACCGTGCCGAGCTGCACAGTGTTTACAACCAGTACATGCGCTGCGCGGCCGACCCGTTCTATACCGCCGACACCGAAGACATTCAGGCCCTGCTGCGCCCGCTGTTCATCACCTCCTGGCTGATCGACGATTTTTTGGCGGACAACGACTTTTTTGGTGCAACGGCCGACCCCGCACAACCGGGCCTGATGCTGCTGTCCAGCGCGTCCAGCAAAACCGCCTACGGCACCGCCTTCCAGCTGGCACAACGGACTGGGATTGAAGTGGTGGGCCTGACGTCACCCGGTAACGTGGCGTTCTGCGAAAGCCTGGGCTGTTACCAACGCGTGTTGACCTACGACCAACTGGACAGAATAGCCCCGGACGCACCCGCCATTTTTGTCGACTTTGCCGGCAATGCCGGGTTTCGCAAGGCTTTGCACACCCACTGCAAGGGCCTGAAGTTCAGCAGCTCCATCGGCGCCACGCATGTGGCCGACATGGGTGGTGGCAAAGACCTGCCCGGCCCCAAGGCAACGCTGTTTTTTGCGCCCGCACAGATCAAGAAACGCAGTGCCGAGTGGGGGGCGCAGGGCCTGGGGCAACGCCTGGTGCAATCCTGGCTGGCGTTTACCGCCGCCGTCTCGCGCCCGGAGCAGGCTTGGTTGCAAGTGCAGCAACACCGCGGGCCCGACGCCGTGTTGGCGGCCTACCAGCAGGTGCTGGGGGGCAAGGGTGACCCCAGGACGGGCCACATCGTATCGCTGCAAACGCAAAGTTAACGTCAGCCAAATGGGGCATGATGAGCCCTATTCGTCACCTTCAAAGGCACGCCCGTGCGATTGGCCCTCCTCTCCGATATCCATGCCAATTGGCAAGCGCTTGACGCCTGCCTGGCGCACGCCCGTGCGCAACAGGCCCAACGTTTTGTGTTTCTGGGTGACCTGGTGGGTTATGGCGCCGACCCGGCCAAGGTGGTGGAGCGCATCATGCTGCTCACCGAAGAAGGCGCCCTGGTCATCCAGGGTAACCACGATGCCATGGCCGTCAACCCGCCGGCAGAGGTCAAACGGTAGGCGACACCACCGCCATCTGGACCCACCGCCAGCTCAGCGCCGCGCAGCGTGACTGGATCACCGCCCTCCCGATGACGCAGCAGCTGGACACCACGTTGTTTGTTCACGCCAGCGTGAACGAGCCCCATCTGTGGCGCTATGTTTACGACCAGCGCGCGGCCAAAGCCAGCCTGGACGCGGCGGCGGCATGGCCCGAAGTGCGGTATGTCTTTGGCGGCCATGTCCACATGCAGACGCTGTATTACCGGGGCGCCGGTGACGGTTTGATGCCGTTCAAGCCACAACCCGGCGTGGCCGTTCCGGTGCCCAAACACCGGCAGTGGCTGGGCACCGTGGGTTCGGTGGGCCAGCCGCGCGACGGTAATACCCGGGCCATGTACTGCCTGTTTGACACCGATGCCGCGCAGCTCACCTTCCACCGGGTGGCTTACGACCACTTTGCCGCCGCCGCGGCCATCCGCCGTGCGGGCTTGCCCGACTTTTTTGCCAGCCGTCTGGAGGATGGCCGGTGAAACTGCTGGAGCCTGGTGCCGAACTGGACGGATTCACCGTCGACGAATGCATTCACTCGGGCGGCATGGCCCACATCTACCGTGTGCATTACGCCGATAGCCAACGTGACCCCGCCTTCCCCATGGCCATGAAGGTGCCGCGTATGACGGCTGGCGATGGAGCGGAAAACATCGTCAGCTTCGAGATTGAATGCCAGATCATGCAGGTGCTGCAGGGCCGCCACGTCCCACGTTTTGTGGCCGCCGGAGATTTGGAACGGGTGCCCTATCTGGTGATGGAATACCTCACCGGCGAAACGCTGGAGCACTGGCTGGATGGTGAAACGCCCCCAGTGTCGAACAAATCACCTGGCTGGGTGCTGCGATGGCGCGCGCCGTGCATGCCCTGCACCAGCAAAACACCGTGCACCTGGACCTTAAACCAGCCAACGTGCTGCTGCGCGGTGATGGCAGCGCCGTGCTGCTGGACTTTGGCCTGTCTTGCCACGCCCACTACCCGGACTTGTTGGCCGAGCAATTGCGCAAGGCCGTGGGTTCACCGGCCTGGATCGCGCCCGAGCAGGTGGTCGGTGTGCGCGGCGACCCGCGCAGCGATATCTTTGCGGTGGGTGTCATGCTGTACCAACTGTGCACCGGTCGCCTCCCCTTTGGAGAGCCCCAAACCTCAGCCGGGTTGCGCCAACGCCTGTGGGTTGACCCGGTGCCGCCGCGCAAAATCAAACCCGTGCTACCCGCCTGGCTGCAAGAGGTGGTCATGCGGTGCCTGGAGCCCGAGGCGGCACAGCGCTACCCATCGGCGGCCCACCTGGCTTTTGATTTGACCCACCCGCTGCAGGTGGCGATTACCGAGCGCGGAACCAATGTCACCGGTACCCGCTTTCGCACCCACTTCAAACGCTGGCTCAAGGCCGCGGGCATGCACTACAAGCCCAGCCCCATCCCGTCGTCGCAGCAGATTGAGGAAGTGCCCATCGTCATGGTGGCCGTGCCCCACATGGATGTCACCGACGTCACGCTGTACTCGCTGCGCCAAGGCGTTGCACGGGCGCTGGGCACACGCCCCGGTGCGCGCCTGGCGTGTGTGACGGTGATCTCGTCCGCATCGACCAGCGCCTCGATTGAAGAAAAAAGTGAAACCAATGTGCACCGGCGCCACCTGAGCACACTGCGCCAGTGGGCGCAGCCGCTGGACCACCCCGGCCACCAGACCTCCTACCACGTGCTGGAGTCGGGCGATGTGGCACAGGCACTGCTGGACTATGCGCGTGGCAACAACGTCAGTGTCATCGTGATGGGTGCCGCCACCCACGGCCTCAAAACCCAGCGCTTTGTGGCCACGGTGCCGATCAAGGTGGCGATGGACGCACCTTGCACCATCATTTTGGTCAAGCAGGCCCTGCCCTTTGAGTTGCTGGGCGAAAGCGCACCGGGCGGCGCATCCGATGCCGCAGGCTACTCGGATTCAGGCTCGGAAACGGTCAGAGTGAGAAAACCCTACGCCGACAACGACGTCCCCTTTAACAGCGCCACCGCCAGCCGCAAACCTTGCGACAATGCCGCTTCATTCATTTCGAGAGAAGGGTTCACCATGAAGGGCAATGTGGCAGCCATCGTGCTGATTCTGTTGGGGTCATTTTTTCTGCTGGGCAACCTGGGCCTGATCAACATCAGCCTGGCGGAGTTGTTCAAAACCTGGTGGCCGGTGATCCTGATCGCGGTCGGCATCTCGCTGTTGTTCACCCGCGAAAACCGCAACAGCAACCGACCCAAGGACTGAATGGCGCACGCCTTTGAGTCCCTTACCCCCGACGCCGTACTCGACGCGCTGGACAGCGTGGGTCTGCGCGGCGATGGCCGCCTGACCGCCTTGTCCTCTTACGAAAACCGGGTCTACCAGGTGCAACTGGAGGATGGCAGCGCGGTGGTGGCCAAGTTTTACCGCCCCGGGCGCTGGACCGACGAGCAAATCCAGGAAGAACACGACTTCGCCGCCGAACTGATGGCCGCCGAAGTCCCCGCCATCGGGCCGCTGGTGCTGCAAGGGGCCAGCCTTCACCACTTTGGCGACTTTGCCTTCAGCGTCAGCCCCCGGCGCGGTGGGCGCCCCCCCGAGTTGGACGATGGCGAGGTGCTGGAGTGGATAGGCCGCTTTCTGGCGCGCATCCACACCGTCGGAGCCAAGAAACCCTTTGCCAGCCGACCCCGGCTGGACGCCGCCAGCTTTGGTGTGGAGTCCATGCAGTGGCTGCTGGAGCATGACAAAGTACCGCTGGACGTGCAATCGGCCTGGGCCAAGGTGTGCACAGACGCTATTGAATTAGTAGCTACTCACGCAGCGTTGACGAGGGCTGGAGGCATAAAACACTCTAAGGATTCCGAAATCCGCATCTTGCGCCTGCATGGCGACTGCCACCCCGGCAACATCCTGTGGACCCCCACCGACGCCGCACTGGCGGCTGGCCCGGGTCCTCACTTTGTCGACCTGGACGACGCCCGCTCGGGCCCCGCCGTACAGGATATGTGGATGCTACGCAGCGGCGACCGCAGCCAACGCACCCGCCAGCTCGGCGCACTGGTGGACGGCTACGAGCAGTTTCGCGACTTTGACCGGCGTGAACTGGTCCTGATTGAGCCGCTGCGGACTCTGCGCCTGATCCACTACAGCGCCTGGCTGGCCCGGCGCTGGGACGACCCTACCTTTCCTGTGAACTTCCCCTGGTTTGGCTCCAGCGACTACTGGCAGGGCCAGGTGCAGATGCTGGAAGAGCAGATGGAAGCGATGCGGGAAGAGCCGCTGGTGGTGTAACGACTTCCTCTTTCATGTCGTTGTTCGACGCATGGGAGACATTGCGCGCCGAGGCTGCGGCAGGGGGCGTTCCAGATCCCTCATACTGCCAAATGCGCAGAAATCGGGCTCCGGCCCGCCCCCTGCCACAGCCTGGATGGCTGGCAGATCCAAGACATAAAAGCCTATGACCCAAAATCGCGGAACACACACCACCCGGTTGCCCACTCTGAACCTGGTGGGCGCAGGGCGAGTTGGGCAAACCCTGGCCCGCCTATGGCGCGCGCAGGGCGTCTTTGCGATTCAGGACGTGCGGACCACGTCATTGTCCAGCGCACAAGCGGCCTGCGCCGTCATCGGTGCTGGTCACGCTGCGGAGTCGTTGTCGGACATGCGCGCGGCCGACATCTGGATGCTAGCGGTGCCGGATGCGCTGTTGGCAGATTGCGGCGTCGCGCTGGCCGCAGCTGGCGCAAGCAGCGATTCACCTGCTCCCATCGTGTTCCATTGCAGCGGCGCGCAGACCGCTAGCGTGCTGGCGCCACTGGCCGATCTCGGCTGGCGGGTGGCCAGCGCGCATTGCCTGCTGAGTTTTGCGTCCGTGTCGGCGGCGCTGCAGCAATTTCCCGGCACACCGTGCGCGCTGGAGGGTGACGCGGCGACCTGTGCCGGCTTGCGCCCCGCCTTCACCGCGATTGGGGCCCAATGCTTCGACATTGCCAGTGCCGACAAACTGCTGTACCACGCCGCCGCAGTGTTTGCCACCAACTTTCTGCCGGTGTTGCAGGCCACGGCTGAAGATTTGTGGCGCTCGACCGGCATGCCGGCCGAATTGATACCGCACTTGCGAGAAAGCTTGCTGCGCAATGCCGTCGCCAACATCACAACCCTGGGGCCACAAGCCGCACTGACCGGCCCGTCCGCTCGCGGCGACACGGCGGCCATTGCGCGCCAGGGAGCTGCGGTGACGCAGTGGGATGCACCGAGCGGCGCAGCTTATGACGCCTTGAGTGCGCTGGCTTTGCGACTGGCGCGTAGGCGAGCGGGTTGAAGCCTTGGGGCCAGCGCCCTCAAGCGGGTTTCCTACGCTGTGGACGCAGACCGATGTTGTGACGGAATTGCAGAGCCTTTAACAGATCAACGGGCGAGGCGAGTGTGTTGGCATTCATACGCAGCGGGGTCGCAATAGGGCGCAAGCCGCCGCCTAACCCGCTTCACGAACATCGACCGCACGCCGGGGTTGAGTTTTACCGCTCTCTACGGAGAACGAATAAGAGTCTATGTGCTCAATTGGCCTGCAGCCCTCGTAGAACAGGCGCAAATAGCTACTATTTTTGTAGCAAATTGGGATGTGAATTGCGACTTGCCGCAGCACTTGGACTTTTCTGGCGGCATGGTTTGGGCCATTGGCTCCCGCCTCATACTCTCAAAGGCACAGAAATCGACGGGAGCCAATGGCCCATACCATGCGGGTAGGGTGTTGGGTGGATCGGCAATGGAAGTCAGGTCAGGGGCGGAAGCGGTCATCCAGATTGTTGTCCCAATTGGCTTTAAGCTTGTCAGTACTACGGTAAGCTTTCTGCCGCCGATGTCATTTCCTCTATGCCTGTCCGGTAGCCAGATGGCGAGACCTCAAATAAGACCTTCATGCTCTATCGCTTTCTCGTCGTAAAGCGGCGCTGTGGGCCGATTTGGCTTGAAACTCTCATCCCAGAACGACAGCCTTTTGGAGTTGGTAGCATGACCCCCAAATCCTCTGGTGCAACATTGCGCACAGCGCTGACCGCGTGCGTGCTGATGGCAACACTGACCGCAAGCTGCGCGCAAACACCACCCCCGGCGCTGCTACCACAAGCTGCAGCACAGTCCCAGCAAGTGCTGGCAGCTAAGCGCATTGTCGAGGCGATCCAGTCGGTGAATTGGAGCAGCACCAATGAAGCGGATGCACGCAAAACAATTGAAACGGCGATGGAGCCGTTTGGGATGACGTTTAGCTACTTCAATCTGGACCAGCCAACGGTTGACAGACTTCGGCGGATGGATGCAACTTTGATTGCCAAACCATGCCTGAGTCCCGCCGACTGGGCTGCTGGAATAGGTCAGCCCATAAGAATTGATCTGCGCATGACGCACCAATTTCAACCAGAGACATCGCCAGAGATGATCAGACGGATCATCAGCGCTGAGGAAAGAAGGTTTGGACCGATCAGCAGCATGGTTTATCCACCTCTAGCCGACCAACCCAACTACAGAATCGAACTGGGCGGCAACGAATACCGCATCGGCAGAATTTTCATCATTCCTAGTTCAAAGTAAACAGCGTACAAATAAATCATGGCAACCGCAAAATTGCACAACGCAATCGCCGATTTTCCAAAACATTCAGTCTCGATTTGACGCAGAAGAATAGGTCTTACAGTATTAAGAATCCCGTCCCAGACTTTGCCAGATTTTAGTTGGCAAGCTGCTTCTTACTCAAACTAGACTACGCCATCGACCGACTGCAACCGCCCCGCTGCCGAGCTTTTGACCCTGCAAATGAATGTCGGCTGTCTGGAAGCTTGAACGTCGGCTATGCGTCTTAAGCGGTCCTAAAGCTTCAGTACCCTTCAATCGGTGGGTAGTTGGGCTGCATTTGCCGCAGGAGTGGAATCGCTCTTCACCAAAACAAATTCAGCATGCGTCCCGGTGAGCAATTGGAACAATGCAAATACAGGTCCCGGCATATTGCGCGGATCACCCGTGCTCTCCAGCGCCTGCCAGGTTCTGGACTGAAGTCCTCCCCGGCTCCCCGTCTGAACGGGATAGCCCATCAGCGCAGCGGCCTCCACCTGGCTCAATCCGGGTTTCAGGCGTGCGGCTTTGAGCTCTTCCCCGCTTGGGCTGGGCATCTCCATCTGCATGTTCAGTCCTCGATTCATTCGCTTCTTTCCCCCACAGTTCCTATTTCCCTCCAGGCCTTATGCGGCAAGGCCATAGCGCAATGGCCTGTTGTGCAAATTCATCTGCTGGCCACGCGCCTGCGAATGTCTGCATACAAACCAGGTTTCTTGAGGGCAGACCCTTCATTTCTGAAGATTCAATCCACTGGTCTTTGGCGCCAGGGGCATCGCCCTTGTTCGACATAGTGTGCAAGATCTTCACAGTGGACACTATCGCTTCGATCTGACATCTGTTCAATATCGTATTGCTGGCCGCTTACACAGCGACGTCGGCCATAACGCAATAGAGTGCCCTGTCTAGGGAAAACCCGAAACTTGAGGTGTGCCCTCTAGGTCTTTGCAAAGACACTTGCTCCCATCCTGTTACGAACCGGCGTGTGGCCTGCAATCACACGCCATCAGGCCGGCCCACTGCAATCAAAGGAACCCCAAATGTCACAGAAAAATCTCTCCACCGTTGCCACCGATGTCATTGCCACCTACGGCATTACCGCCACCAACGTGATCAATTCTTACAGGTTTGGCGGCGAGCGCGTTGCCGGCTTTGTCGACCAGCGCTTTGCTGCAGCGGTCAACCGTGGCGCGTCAGCGCTGCGCAAAGACCTGCGCTCTAACCTAATCGATTCCCAGCAGCGCGTCACAGGCTACTACGTCAAAGGCATCCATTTGGGCACAGACAAGGCTGAAAACGCCGTTGGCGTAGCGGTCGATCTGGCCACCAAGGGCGTGAGCTTGCTGACTGAGAACGCCGAGCGCATCGACCGTGCCATCAACCTGAATGCACTGGCAACTTTGGGCCGCGCCGCAGTGCCAGCCGCAGAACTGGTGAACAAGATGGCCGAGCGCATCGAAGAAGGCAGCAGCGAACTGGTCAGGCGCGTATCCGGCAAAGATATGCCCGCCAAGGCACTGGCCACAATCAAGCTGAAGGCCGCCACCAGTGAAGCCACTGCCAATCGCAAACGCGTGACCAAGGCGGCGACGCGAAAAGTCAGCGCTATCGTTGAAGAGGCGGCTAACGAGACATCCAACGCTGCACGCCGTGCTGCGCGCAAAATCCAGACCACCGGTGAGCAGGCAATCAACGCTGCCGCTGAAACCGCTAACGAGACCTCGAACGCTGCACGCCGCGCTGCAAGCAAGATCAAGTCTGCCGGCGAGCAAGCAATCAAGGCTGCCGCTGACACCGCTAACGCGACCTCCAACGCTGCACGCCGCGCTGCGCGCACGATCAAGTCCGCCGGCGACCAGGTGGTCAGTGCCGTGGCCGACACTGCCACCGAGACCTCGAACGTGGCGCGTCGTGTGGCCAGCAAAGCCAAGGCCACTGGCAAAGCAGCCTGATTGGTTTTCCTGCCGCGCCTTGCCCGCCTCCAGGGCGGGTAGCGGCGGCTAACGGGTCGATGCGGTTTCCTGCGCAAACCGACCAGGTGTCGCCAAAATTGATGGGCAAGTGAACAGTCCCACCGTCGCCTGTTCACCCGAATGCCGAGTGGGGCAGCTGACGTAGTGTTATTGAAGCATCACCAACCCTGAACCTTTGCAAGCCATCGGCAAAATGGATCGCGAGAATCACCATCGCCGTAGTGGGACATTGGGCCCACTATTTCGGCAGCAGTTTCAGGCACGTTCACAGTGGGTGCACGGTTTGACGAAGTGCTCGCCACATAGCGGTCCGTCGATCCCCGGTCGCCAGTGACCGGTTAGGAGTAGCCAGATCGCAATAGGCTACTACCGCTACGCGTCTTTTGCAGGTAGCCACATTTCCCTGAAACCGGTACTCAAAATGGACCGTCGGTAATGGAGAAATTCCTGGACCGGCACGGGGCGGAGCTGTCCAATAGCCAACTTTCCCATCACCCTCCTGATTGCCGAACTGCGATGGCACAGCAACCAATGCCAATGCCAATGCCACCGCCCCGACTCTTCCCGCCTCAGCCCACACATAGAATCAAATCCACACCGCTACCCAAAGCCGAACCTCAATGAAACTCACCCGCATAGGGATCAGCAAACCGACCCAACACCTCTTGGCGCACCCACTTGCGTTCGCGTTGCAGACGCTGCGGGGGTTCAACAAGAACCAGGGGATGATGTTGGCCGGGGCGATTGCGTACTACGCGTTGTTGTCCATGGTGCCCTTGCTGATTCTGTCCATCATTGCGCTGACTCACCTGGTGGACAAGGCCGATTTGTTGATTGCCTTGGGGCGTTATCTGGAGTGGCTGGTGCCCAGCCAGTCCCAGGCTGTGCTGGGTGATCTGAACGACTTTCTGGACAATGGCATCGCCATCGGTGCGGTGCTGCTGTTGACGATGCTGTTCTTCAGCTCTCTGGCCTTCGGGATTCTGGAGAAGGCTATTGCCCTGATCTTCCCGCACCGGGGCACGGTCGACAAGCGCCACGCGTTGGTGTCTGCCGTGCTGCCCTATTGCTTTGTCTTGATGCTGGGGGTCGCACTGCTGTGTATGACCTTGGCCTCCATCGTGCTGCAGGCCATGGCCCATGAGAGTCTGCATTTTCTGGGCCGCGATTGGTCGCTGGTGGGGCTGTCTGGCCTGTTTTTCTATGTGCTGGGCTTTACTGCCGAAGTGCTGATTGTGGCAACTCTCTACTGGGTTTTGCCCGTCGGGCGTATCCAGTGGCGCCATGCCGTTATTGGTGGATTTTTTGTCGCCGGTGCCTGGGAGGTGATTCGCCATGCGCTGGTTTGGTACTTCACCACCTTGTCCAAGGCCAGCGTGGTCTACGGCTCCTTTACGACGGCAGTGGTGGCCTTGTTTTGCATGGAAATAATTGCTGCACTGCTGCTGTTGGGTGCGCAGGTCATGTCGGAATATGAGCGGCTGGAGCAGTTTTAGATCACATCAGGTCTTGCAGCGCTTGGTTTTCGTCAAAGTCCAAGGTTTTGGTCAGCACGTTCTAATCGTGACGCAACAAGTCCCCGAACACCGTGTATTCACCGTCCTTGCGATCAGCCCCCGGCGCGTCGTACAACACGAGCCAGCTCGGCTTGCCTGGCACCAGCCCAGGCGGCAAGTTGCAAAGGGCCTCCGCGCGGTTGATGCCACGACCATGTGGTAAAGAGACCGATTCGGTAAGCGTTGCCTCAAAACGCGCCACCTCGCGGTTGGTGGCCAGCAAGGGTTTGGCACCCGCCCACTTGAAGATGCGAATGTCGCCATCAAGCACCATCGTCGGTCCGGCCAGAATGTACAGGTCGTCGCCAGAAAAGTGCAGATCGCGCACGCCCAGACCCTCCAGTTGCAGGAAGTGCTTGCGCATCAGTGGGCCGTCTTCTTCCAGCGGTACCAGCCGCAACTGATCGCCGCGGGTTTCCACCGCGATTTCAACCAGCGCCGACCAGCCTCGCAACACCGGGCCGCGCAGGCCCAGCAGCAGCCGGCTCCCATCCACCGCCAGGGCCTTCGATATCCAGGCCGTTGTCCTTCCCCGGAATTGCCATGTAGGGCCCGAAGTGTGGGTCGTCAGCCAGCGCGCGGGTGAGCTCGTTGGACATCGCGTCGCCTTTGAGCCGCAGGGCTCGCCGGCCATCCTTGGCCTCGCGTACCAGGCAGGGCTGACCGCCGGCATCCGTTTCAATGGGCAAGCAGGCGAGCAGGCGGCGATTACCGTCCAGACTGGTTTTGGACAGCCGTTTCGCGTTCTCCGCGTGGTCTCGACCTTCCTTGGCGTTTTTGCGCTTGAGTCCGTGCGAACCCACCACCCACAACCAACCGTCGGTCACGGCCAAACCTTCCAGGTCGGCTTCCTCGTCGGCTGCGCCGGGCAGGTCCAGCAAGTCCTTCAGCGGGAAGTCGCACCCCTCCCCAAAGCGAAAGGTCTCACTTCCCACCGGGTCGAGGCGGCGCAGGCGGTCCACACCGCAGGCTTCGTCGCCAACCACCCATAACCAATCGCCCGAAAAGGCAGCGCCTGAAAGATTGGCGTGGACCAGCGCGCCAGGAGCGAACTCCAGGCGTACAGCATTGGCGGCTCGCGCATTTGGCATAGTGTTGGATTCCCGAGAATTAACGCTTGGGGGAGCCCACTGATCCGCGTCGCGACTGCGACTGATTGCTGCCACCCACATGCGCCTCGCGGTCACTGCGGCTCTCTGGCGTGCGCTGCCCCTGATTCAACTGCGTGGGCTCTTGTTCACCGAGCTTGTTGGTGTCGTTTTCGACCTTGCCGGTATGCGGCGCTTGTTTGTCACGTGGGTTTTGTGAGTTCGTCATGGTGGCTTCCTTGTAAAGTGAACCGGCGGGATTGCATGCCAAAGTCTATGCCTGGCGCACAGGCGCGATATGTACGATAGCGAACATTGTTGGATGGATTTGAAAGGTAACCGCATCTCCATCGGTGCCGGGCGGCTACAACCGTGGTCCACTCACGTTATGTCGAAACACCAGCGTCAGGTGCACGTCCAAGCTGATGCAGCCCACACAAACGCTACTGTTTTGATAGCTGATTACGCAGTATTTACGAGGGCTCACCGGTACTTTTAACCATAAAACTTTGCCGGAAAAACACAAACAACGAGCCCGTCGCCACCACCGCCAGCAGGTACTGCAGCGGCAGGTTTTCATCGAAATCCAGAGTTTCGGTCAGCAGGGTGTAGACCGTCGCCACCATTGACAAGGCCACCAGGCGCAGGCTCCAGGCCGTGGGCTGCAGATGTTTGGCGTCCATGCGTGCCATCAGGCGCGCGCCCAGCATGCCCGCCAACAGCCCCAGGCTGGCACCGACTGCCACGTCACCGGGCCAATGGGCTCCGACGGCAATTCGCGACAGCCCGGCCCCGGCGGCCAGCACAAACAGCCAACTGTGTCGCCACCGCCCCTTTTCCGGCAACGCAAAGTAAATGGCCGACGCCACCGCGAATGCAGTCAGTGTGTGGCCCGACGGCATGGAGACGTTGTGCAGGGTTTCGCCGATGATGCGCATCTGCGTGTTGTCCACCACGGCGGCCGGGCGTGGGCTTTCGATCAAGCCCTTGCCGAGGCGGGAAAACACAATCGCAAAGGGAGCCGCGCACAACCAGGCCCACACCAGCCGGGGTGCCCGCACCAGCAGTGGCGCGGTGACAGCCAACACGCCCCAGGCATTGCCGAACAGTGACAGGCCCGTCCACAGCGGGGCGGCAATGGGCGCACAGGCGGCGTTGATGGCGAGAAACATGGCCGGTTCAAAGCGGTGCAACCACAAGGGGGCGCTGATGGCAAACAGCACCAGCGGCGCCAACCACCAGCGCAAGGCAATGGGTGCAATGTGCATCAGGGTGTCGCCTCCTGCAAACGGGGGTGTGGCTGGCCCGACCAGCCGCGACAGGCGTAGAAACGAAAGACCGCCAGGGTACGGCCCAGGCGCTGTGCGTCCAGCGTGTCAAGCAATGTGCAGGTGGCAAAACCATTTGCACCCAGGGGCACGGCATAGGCCAGTTGCGACCAATCCACCAGCAGCGTGTCGCCACCGGCAGGCAGGTCACCCGCCCACAGGTCAAACTGGTCGAAGCGGTCTTCCAGCACATGCACCGGCAGTGGCCGCGCGTACCAGCCCAGGCGGCTGGCCAGGGTCCAGTTTTGCACGCTGACGCTGCCCAAGCCCTGTTGTGCGGCCAGGCTGCGTGCGCGCTCGCCCGCCTTGTCCCAGCCATGCAGGTCGGCAAACGGGTTGGACGGCGCGGCACTATTGCCCTGGCCCGAGGTGTTGGTCACAAAGGGCACGCCACCGGTCAGCATCAGCCCCAGCACGGCGACCGTTAACCCGGCTTGCACCACGGCCAGCACCCCCAAGAGCCAGCGACGACCGGTGGCCCAGGCCCGCGCCAAGGCCAGGCCGGCAAAGGGCATCAAGGCCACCCAGGCTGGAGCGGTCCAGTGCGGCAGGCTGGTGCCACCGCCCGACAAGGCCGCCAGCACAACAAAAGGGACAACAAAAAACAGCAGCAGGACCCGGGGAACCGATGTGTCATTCCGTAAATGGCCCAACAGACCCCACAACAACAAGGGCCCATAAACCAGCAGCTGGATCAGCAAAAAGCGCAGCAGATGCACCCCTTGCCAACCGCCACCGGCGCCATGTTTGGCCTGGTACGTGAAAGACACCCACTGATTTGCGTGGTTCCAATAGGCCACCGGCAGCACCAGGACCAACGCCACCACCATAGCCAGCCACAACCAGCGGTTGCGCAGCAGAGCCAAGCCATGTGCCTGCATCAAACACAAAGCCACGGCAACCGCGCCCAGAATGGCCGTGTATTTGCTCAGGCCGGCCAGACCCAGCAATACCGCCAAACCCAGCCACGGCCAGGGCCTGCGCACCGCCACCGGGTCCCGCAGCGTCAGGGTTGCATCCATCAGCGCAAGCGTCCAGAACACCAGCAAGGTATCGGGTAACAGACCGATGCCCAGCACATGCATCAGGGGCGCCAGCGTAAGGGCCAGCACTGCCCAATGCCCCGCCTGCCCGGGTTTTAGGAGCGTGGGTGGCAGAGCGTTCTGCTCCGTGTCCCCCGCCCGCTTTGCGGGCTCCTCCTTGACCTGCGCAGAACGCCCTACCGACCACGCTCCTTGCGAAGATTGCAGAGCCGCCAGCCTTTCAGCTAAACGGAACACCATTAGCGCGGTGCCCAGCCACAACAACTCAGGTAGCAGGCGCAAAGCCCAGGTCGGCGCATTCAGCGCGACCAACGGCCATTGCACCCAGCCCACCAAAGGCGGATGGTCAAAATAACTCCAGGCGGGATGCAGGGCATACAGCGCGTAGTGGGCTTCGTCCACCGACAAGCCCAGCGCTGCGCCCAGAAAAAAATGCAGGGCGCACGCAAGCAAGAGCACCAGTAGGGTGGCCTTGGGTATGGGGAACGACGCAGAAATGGGGTGCAAGGGGTGTGCCAGAAAACGCAGAACCCCGGCAGTCTAAACGCCCCATACAAGACACCGCATTTTTGCACCCTAAACTGCGGGTTTTAGTCGCCACGGCACCGCCCCATGACCAACCCACCCGCAAGCACCGACAAACCAGATGCACGCATCAAAAATCTCACCATGGAGTTGTTGTCCGACAACTGGTATGTGTTGAAAAAAGCGACGTTTGACTACCTGCGGCGTGATGGCACCTGGCAGCGCCAGGTTCGGGAGTGTTACGACAGAGGCAATGGCGCGGTGTTGCTGCTGTTTAATGCCCAGGCCAACACGGTGGTGTTGACACGGCAGTTCCGGTTTCCGACCTTTGTGAACGGTTGTGCCGACGGCATGTTGATTGAAGCCTGCGCCGGTTTGCTGGACGGGGACGACCCTGAAACCTGCATTCGCCGCGAGGCCGCAGAAGAAACCGGTTACCACATCCGCACCCCGCGCAAGCTTTTTGAGGCTTATATGAGCCCGGGGTCGGTCACCGAAAAACTGCACTTTTTTACGGCGGAATACGAAGCGCAAGACCGGATCACGGCAGGTGGTGGCCATGCCCATGAGGGTGAAGATATTGAAGTGATGGAACTGCCGCTGCAGACCGCAATGGACATGGTGCTCAGCGGCGCCATCCAGGACGGCAAAACCATCATGCTGCTGCAACATGCTGCCCTGGTGGGTTTGCGCACCCTGTCCGACCCAGTTCCAGCCCAGGCGCGCCCCGCCATCGATCCGCGTGTCTGCCCGCTCTGTGGACAGGGCAACCAGTGCGCCATGGAGGTCGAACGGGAAACCGGCGTGGCCCAGGGGCCCTGTTGGTGCACGACAGCCGTGTTTGACCACGCTGTGCTGGAGCGTGTTCCGGCAGAGGCCCGGCAACTTGCCTGCATTTGCGCACGGTGCGCGGCAACGGACAGCTCACTCCCCTAGTTGCTGCAGCAGATACAGGCGCTGGTAGATGCCGTTTTCAAGGGCCATCAATGCGTCGTGCGTGCCCTGCTCATGGATGCGGCCGTGGTTCAGCACCACAATACAGTCCGCCGCACGTATGGTTGACAGCCGGTGCGCAATGGCCACCACCGTGACCCGACCCCGCAGCTCGGAAAGGGCGACTTGAACAATCTGCTCGGTCTCGGAATCAATGTGCGCGGTGGCTTCATCCAGAAAAAGAATGCGCGGCTGACCGGCCAATGCGCGTGCAATCGCAATCAACTGCTTTTGCCCCACCGACAGGCGCGCGCCGCCCTCACCCAGCAAGGTGTCGTAACCCTGCTCCAGTTGCCCGATGAAGTCGTGGCAATGGGCCGCGCGGGCCGCTGTTTCAATCGCTTCCTGGCTGAGTGCGCGTCCCATGGCAATGTTGTCGCGCACCGTGCTAGCCAGTAAAAACGGGTCTTGCGGCACCAGGCCGACATCGTCCCGAAAATGCGCGTCGCTGAACTGCGACAGTTCCACCCCGTCCAGCGTGATACGGCCCGACTGTGCCCGGTAAAACCGCAGCAACAGGCTCAGCAGCGTCGATTTGCCACTGCCGGTGTGACCCACCAGGCCATAAAACCCGCCGGCGGGAATGTCCAGCGACAGATCGTGCAGCACATCCGTCGCGGGGTCATAACCAAACCGCAGATGCTCAATGCGCACCGCGCCCTGCTGGATGCGCTGTGGCCCGACCACGGCGGCGGGGCGCTGCTCCTGCAGCAGGGTATCCACACGCGACGCCGCCACCACGGCTTGTTGCAACTGGCCAAACTGCAGCGTGATTTGTATCAGCGGGTCCACCACGCGGCCGATATAGCTCACAAAGGCATACAAGATACCAATCTCCAGGCCGCTGAACGCTCGTTGGCCAAAGGTGTAAATCACCACTGCCAGCAACAGCACATTGACGAGGTCGAGCATGGGGCGCAGCAACCAGGCGTTGACCCGCATTTCCGCCATGCGGGCCTCCAGGTGCTGAACGTTGGTGCGGTCAAAACGGGTGCGAAACCGCTGTTGTGCATTACTGGCCTGCAACACCGGCATGCCAGCGATGGACTCCGACATCTGGGCATTGATGTCACTGCGTTTTTGCCGCGCCCGCGCCACCGCCGGTGCGCTCCAGCGTTGGTAGAACCACACAATCACCACCACCGCCGGGACCAGTGTCAGCACAATCAGCATCAAGCGCCAGTCCAGCCAGGCCATGGCCACCAAGGCACCCAGGACCACAATGCCGCTGTCCAGTATCACGAACAAGACCTGCACATAGAGGTTCTTGACCTGTTCCGTGTCATTGGTCACGCGGCTGACCAATTGGCCGGTGATGGCCTTGTCAAAAAAGGCCATGGGCAAGCGCAACACGTGGCCATAGACCTCCTCGCGCAGGCGGCGGACCGATCGCATGGCGACACCGGCCAGCCGGGTCAGCTGCGCATAACGGATGACACTGGCCACCGCCCCCGCAACCAGGGTGGCACCCAGTAACAGGGCCATGTCGGTCAGCACAATTTTTTTGGGCACCAGGTATTGGTCGATAAAGTACTTGCCCAGCAGCGGGCCCAGCGACTCCAGCAATGCGGCCGCCACCAGCCAGACAGTCCCCAGAATCAGGTGCCGCCGTTCGGGCGCGGCCGAGCGCAACAGCAATGCCACCGCACGCCGGGTAGCACCGGTCTCGGGCTTGGGGTTGGCGTGTGCTTCAGGCGGCATCCAGACTGGCCTCCAGTTGTTGGTATCGCCACTGTGCGGCGTACCAGCCGTCGCGCTCCAGCAGGCTGGCATGGGTCCCCTGCTCGCTGACCCGCCCATCCTTGAGCACCAGAATGTGGTCCGCATCCATCACCGCGCTCAGTCGATGGCTGACGATCAGGGCCGTGCGCCCCACCCGTGCGCTACGCAAGTGGTGCAGGATATCGGTCTCGGTCTGCGTATCCACCGCCGACAAGGCGTCGTCCAGCAGGAGCAGGGGCGCGTCTGTCAACATGGCACGTGCAATGGCAACACGCTGGCGTTGCCCGCCCGACAAGGCAATGCCCTTCTCGCCAACCGGTGTGGCGTAGCCCTGCGGCATACGCATGATGTCGTCGTGAATGGAGGCCAGCCGGGCAGCCTCTTCAATCTCGGCGGGACTGGCATCGGCTTTGGCCAATGCAATGTTTTCCGCAATCGAGGCAGAAAACAAAAAGGGCTCCTGTGGCACCCAGCTGATGGCTCGGTTCAGTGCCGCCAACTGGTAGTCATGCAAGGGCCGACCCGCCCAGGCGATGCTGCCCGATTGTGCGGCGTACTGGCGCAAAATCAGACGCAGCACGGTCGATTTGCCCGCGCCGGTGGCGCCGACCAAACCCAGGGTTTGCCCGGCCGCCAGGTGCAGCGTCACTTCACCCAGCGCACGCGCCTGGTGACCCGGGTAGGAAAAAACAACCCCGTCAAAAACCAACGCACCGGGTTCCACCTTCTCAAGCGTACCGTCGTCTTCAACTGTCAACGGTGCATCCAAAGTGGGTTGAAGCCTTCCCCACGCAGCACGGCCGCGCTCCAGCAACGCCAACACCCAACCCGCCGCAAACATGGGCCAAATCAGCTGCCCCAGGTACATGCTGAACGCCGTCAGATCGCCAATGCTGAGTTCGCCGCTGAAGACCAGGTAACCACCCAACCCCAATGTCAGCACGGTGGCGGTGACCAGCGCAACACCAACAGCGGGCTCGAATGCGGCCTCCCAGCGCTGGGCGCGCAGGCTGGCGCTCGCCGCATCCTCGGCCAGTTCCGCAAAGCGGCTGGCGCTGCGGGATTCCAGACCCAAGGCGCGCAGGGTGCGCACGCCGGTCAGTGTTTCCTGCACATGGTCGTTGAGTTTTCCAAAGGCATCCAGTGAGTCCTTGGAGGCCTGGTGGATATGTTCGGAAATACGCCAGAAAGCCCAGGCCATGAATGGAAACGGCAGCAGAGCCGCCGCCGCCAACCGCCCATCCACGCCCAGGGTCATCATGGCCACGACCAGGATCAGCGTCAACGTGCCGTCAAAACCGGCCAGCATGGCTTCCCCGGAGGCCATCTCGACCGAGTCGATGTCATTGGTGGCCAGCGCCATCAGGTCGCCGGTGCGCTTCATCTGAAAGAAATGTGGCCCTTGCTGGCACAACCGAACATAGAGTCGCTGGCGCAGTTGGGCTCCCAGCCGGTAACTGGCTGCGAACAGCTGCAATCGCCAACCGACGCGTAAAAAATAAATGACAACCCCAGCCAGCACCAGCCACGCCAGCTGCCCCAGCAAGGCGTCCCGATCCAATGTACCAGCCACCAGGCCGTCGATGACGCGGCCGACCTGCCGCGGTATGTAGACGGTCAGTGCACTCACCGTCGCCAGCATCATGGCCGCCAACAAATAGGGGCGCCTGTTCTGGCGCACGTAGAGGCCGATCAGGCCGGTGAGGTTCATGTCGATTGTGAGGAGGTTGTCTTCGCGCCTATTGTTGCTGCAGGGCGTGCGAAACGCCCCGATGACTGGGCTTTCGTCCGACGCGACGCTTGCCAGTACTATAACGACCAGACTACCAACGCGCTGGCGGTGGTCTTGCATGGCAGTTAGTAGCTGGCCCCTACACACAAAGCCGCTCTGCGCGTAAAGTCCCGACTCGACGCGTGCTGGGTACGCGGCGGCACACAGCCAAAACAATCACTCAAACCGGAGACACTCCATGGTCAAGAAACTGCAAAAAACCACTTCCGCTTCTTCCTCACACGCCCAACTGTCCGGTTCGGTCAAGGATTCCGCGCAACAGATCTGGCAAGCCGGATTGGGCGCCTTTACCCGCGCCCAGGCAGAGGGCTCCAAGGCGTTTGAATCCTTGGTCAAAGAAGGCGTGAGCATCCAGCGCAAGACCCAGGCTGCAGCCGAAGAGAAAATTTCCGAGGCCACCAACAAGATGTCCCACATGGCCACTGACATTTCTTCCAAGGCCTCGGGCCAATGGGACAAGTTAGAGAACATTTTTGAAGAGCGTGTGGCGAAGGCCCTCAACAAGCTGGGGGTGCCTTCCGCAAAGGATGTAAACGCCTTGATTGCCCGCATTGATGAGCTGAACAAGGCCGTTCAAAAGTTGTCCGCAAAAGCGCCTCTCAGCAAGACCCCCGCGACAGCGTCGGCCGGCACGCCCAAGTCTGCCGCTGTCGAAGCAAAAACCCCGGCACCCAAGGCCGTTGCCAAGAAGGCGGCAGTTGCCAATCCAGCCGCCAAACGCGCCGCACCTGCTCGCAAAACGGCCAAAGTGAGCGACACTGAAACGGTAACAAAACCGTCGTGATCAACCGTCGCTTGCGTCAAATCGGAAAAGAGCGCTGTGGCGCTCTTTTTTTTGTGAATTTCGATCCGAGGGCTGTTCGGTGCAACACGACTGATGCCTGTTGCGTTGCAGCAAATTTTCCCGGTGCGGCAATCTACACTTTATACCTATGAATGCTAATTCAAACACCCCCCCCAAAATTGCCTTGGCGTTGGCTGGCGGGGGGCCATTGGGTGCCATTTACGAGGTCGGCGCCATGTGTGCGCTGGAAGAATCACTCAATGGTTTGGACTTCACCAAGCTGGACCACTATGTAGGGGTCTCGGCCGGGGGCTTTATCGTAGCGGCACTTGCCAATGGCATTTCACCGCGCGAGCTGTGTGCGTCCTTTATCGAAAACGACAGCGAACCTTCTGAAACCTTTGACCCATCCTGGCTCCTGACGCCCGCGTACGGCGAGTTCATGCGGCGTGGACGCATGTTCCCCGGCTTGGTGTTGTCGGCGCTGTGGCATTTGACGCTGGGCCGCAAGTCCCTCATGAACGCGCTGGAGAGGCTCAGCCCGGCCCTGCCAACGGGCGTTTTTTCCAACGAAGCTGTGCACACCGAGCTTTCGCGTTTGTTCAGCCGTGATGGACGCACCAACGATTTTCGCAAGCTCAAGTCCAAATTGACGCTGGTTGCGACCAACCTGGACAGTGGCGAGGCCGCACCGTTTGGTCGCCCGGGCTGGGACCATGTACCGATTTCACAGGCCGTACAGGCCAGTTCCGCTCTGCCGGGCCTTTTTCCACCGGTTCAGATTGGTGACCAGTATTATGTGGACGGCGCGCTGAAGAAAACCATGCATGCCTCGGTGGCGCTGGAGGACGAGGTTGATCTGATGATTTGCCTGAATCCACTGGTCCCGTTTGATGCGACTGCGCCCCAGATCGCCAAGGTCATGCAACGCGGAATTCCCGAGCACAAACGCGAGATTCCCCGCATTGTGGATGGTGGCCTGCCATCGGTCCTGAGCCAGACTTTCCGCTCCATGATCCACTCCAGGATGGAGCTCGGCATGAAACACTATGCCCATGCTTACCCCAAGACCGACATCATCCTGATTGAGCCCGACCACCGCGACCCCGAGCTATACCTTGCCAACACCTTTAGTTATGCGCAACGGCGCCATTTGGCCGAGCATGCTTACCAACAGACGCGCCAGATGCTGCGTTCGCGCAAGACGGGTTTGTCGGCCAAGCTGGCACACCACGGCATCAGCCTGAACCACGAGGTGTTGGACGATCCGAAACGCCATCTGTCGGCCCCACCGAAAGCGCCAACCCGCATTGGACGAGCCATCGCCTCTTTGCAGGAGGTGATGGACGATCTAGCCGACACCGTAGCAACTGCCGCCCGGCGACCGGCCCACTGAGTCATTGCCATGGTTAAAAAAGCACCACGCCGTACCGCCGAACGTATTCTGGAAGTGACGCTGGAGTTATTTAACCGCTTTGGCGAACCCAATGTCTCGACTACGCTGATCTCGGCAGAACTGGGCATCAGCCCGGGGAATCTGTATTACCACTATCCGGCCAAGGATGAGTTGATCAACTCCCTCTTTGACCGCTATGAAAAGGCATTGAACGAGTTGCTCAATGCCAGCGACAGCGTGCGTGACGTGGAAGACGCCTGGTTCTTTATGCACACGCTGTTTGAGTTGATCTGGCAATACCGTTTTCTGTACCGGGATCTCAACGACCTGCTGAGCAAAAACCGGCGGCTGGAGACCCATTTCCAATGGGTGTTGAAGAACAAGTCGCGTTCGGTCAAGACCATGCTCGACAGCATGAACCGCTCGGGCGCGGTTCGCATTGATTCCCGCGAAATGGAAACCACGGCGACCAGCATGGTGGTGGTACTGACCTATTGGCTGAGCTTTGAGTACGTGAAAGACCCGCGCAATGCGCTGGAACCCGAAAGTGCCCAGGCCGCGCTGTTGCGCGGTGCGCACCATGTACTGAACCTGCTGATTCCCTATCTGGAAGAAGGTCAACGCACCCACTTGCTAAAGCTGGTTGGGGCCTATAACGCACCAGCGGCGTCCTGAGCGAGCACACCATAACAAACTGCCGCGGCGCGCACGGCGCAGCAGGCAAACAACGATTCACCGAGGAGACGCACCGTGGCCACTTGGACTGCCTTCAGCTGTCGTGATGCCTACCCTTTTGATGCGCATAGCGTCAAGAAATATTGGAGCCAGTTGCATGCGGGCGATCAGGAACCCCTGCCCGATGATGAACAGGTTTTGCAGGCCTGGGTTCACTTCCACCGGGGAGAGTTTCAGCAGGCTTCCGAACTGGGGGCCCTGGCAGGGCTGCGCGGCGCCTCGGTGACAAACAAGGCAACCTGTATTTACGCCAATTATCTGGAGCCCAAGGAAAGAAATCGCCTGTCCCTGTTTCAGGATGTCGCGGAGCGTGCTGGCGCCCTGGCGGCGGCCGAACCAGACAATGCCAATGCGTTTTACTGGTACGCCTACGCCCTGGGCCACTATAGCCAGGGCATCAGTGTGGCAAA
The DNA here is from genome assembly GCA_016703945.1 of Candidatus Aalborgicola danicus. Taxonomy (GTDB): domain Bacteria; phylum Pseudomonadota; class Gammaproteobacteria; order Burkholderiales; family Burkholderiaceae_C; genus Allorhodoferax; species Allorhodoferax danicus. The sequence goes on along the minus strand of JADJBC010000060.1, from coordinate 52,149 downwards.
AGCCTTGGCTCAAGGACTGGGTGGACGCGTGAAGTCGGCCTTGGAAAAGGCCATCGTGCTACAACCGCGCCATGCCGATGCCCACATTGCGCTCGGAGCATTCCACGCCGATGTGATCGACAAGGTCGGAACCCTGATTGCCAATATGACCTATGGCGCAAAAAAGGAAACCTGCCTCAATTTGTTTGAGAAAGCACTCAGCCTGACACCACAATCCGCCAACGCCCGAGTCGAATATGCAAACGCGTTGGTCATATTGGAAGGCGACAAGCGGCTGCGCGAGGCCACGCGGTACTACGAACAGGCGGCCGCTATGCGCGCATTCGATGCCATGGAACACCTGGACGTGGAAATGGCGCAGACGGAACTGGCCAGCTAGAGAGTTGTGTGGTTCGCTGGCCTTTATCCGCCTTCTCCCCAGGGCAGCATCAAGGTCACCAGCGAGAGCTTTGCGAATTCGGGTTCGAATCGGTCAATGATGTTTTGGGGGTCCGGGCAAAGGCCCGAATCCGACACCACACCAAACTGCACACCACCGCCGTAACTCAGGATCGACACGCCCAGACCCACGGTCCCGCTCTGGGGCACCCAGAACAGGGCCTCTTCTACGGTAGCGCCGCACAACTTCATCTTCTCCCGGGGGCCAGGGACGTTGGTCATGATGGCGGTCGTTTTCCTGGAGAACAACCCCAACATGGTGTCCTGCAAGGGCTTCACCAACAAACCAGCGACCGCCAATAGGCCAAACGCCAGCAAAGGCTGCAGACTGCCTTTGAGCCCCCGCATACGCCGGCGGATCTCGTACAAACGTTCGATCGGATTGTCCATGCCAATGGGCAACACCAGCGGTGCCAGGCCGAACTGGTTGCCCAGTTGGTAGGCCTTGTCCATGTCGCGTAGATTGACGGGCACCATCACGCGAATTTCCTGATCCGTGGTGGCGTCGCCATGGGACCGGAGGTATTCGCCGATGGCACCGGCAACGCAACTCAGCAATACGTCATTGATCGAGCAATGCAGTGCCTTGCCAACCGCCTTGACCTCCGCCAGCGGGATAGGCGGGCACCAAGCCACATGTTTGGCGTGGCCCGGAATTCCTTTTAGCCGGGTTGGTGAATCGTCTGGCATGAGTGCCAGCGATGCCATGTCGGCGAGCCCGTGAAAAGCCAATTTGGCCATGTCCACAGAACCGTGCACACCCCTTTCAACACCCTTTTGTGGCTCCATCAGCAAGCCCAGCGATTGGGCCACACCCTCGCCAGCTGCGGTCAGGGCCTTGACGGTCATGTTGGTGAAGGGCTTGAGCACGGCGTCGGCCAGCCACTCTTCAGCGCCCGCCACACCGTCATGGTGCGGTGGATGCCGGTGTGGCTCGGGAGGCGGTGCGCCACCATCCATCAGGGACTGGGTTACCGCAATCAGGGCGATGCCGTCAGCGATGCAATGGTGGATGCGCACCATCAAGGCAGACCCTCCGTTGTAGTGTTCAACCAAATGAAACTGCCACAGGGGATGCCGTTTGTCCAGCGGCTGCATGGTCAGCTCCGCCAAACGGTCTTGCAGGGCATCCTGGGCGCGTCCAGCGGGTTTGCGCGGCAGTTTTTCAATGATCAGGTGGTTGTCCAGATCAAACGTTGGGTCCGCTGCCCAGCTGGCACCCGCCGCATCTTCCACTGCGCATTGCACAAAGCGTGGGTACTTCAACAATCGTTCTTGCACACGCTGGCGCAGGTCCTGGTAACGGATTCCCGGCTTGAGGACCCACACGCCCACAATCATCATCAGGTTGGACGCGGTGTCCATGCGCAACCAGGCGGTATCCACCTTGCTCATGCGCTCACCATGCAGCCCCAACACACCGGCGACCGCATGGCTCCAGTCGTCCGGATGGGTGTGGCTCTGCGGCGCAGCGCTTGCCGCCGCGCTGCGCTTGCTGGCCTTGACTCGCGTAACCATAGGAACTCCAAAAGACGAAACCGGGGGACCCCAATCCGGCAGGATACTGGCTGCCCTGGGTGATTTGGGCTGCGGTACTATTCTCTTTGGAAATCGCACCGTAAGATACCCAGTCCTGAGCAACCCAACCTACCGGAGAAACCCATGGCCGATCTGAAAAAACAATTCGAAGCTGCCGTCGCCAATTCCAAGAATTTGACAGAGCGTCCCGACAACGCAACCTTGTTAAAGATCTACGCGCTGTACAAACAAGCGAGTACCGGCGACAACACGGAGAAAAAACCGGGATTCGTCGACATGGTGGGTCGCGCCAAATGGGATGCCTGGAACGGCCTCAAAGGCACGAGCACCAAAGATGCCATGCAACAGTACGTGGATCTGATCGAATCTTTGAGCTAAACAGGGCGTCAGCCCCCGCATTAGCTGCGTGAGCAGCTACCAAAACAATAGCGCCTTCTAGGCGCTATTGTTTTTTGGCCGCGGCCTTTTTGGCGGCTGGTTTGGGTGCCAACAGGTCATCGAGGTTCTTGACAATTTCCGCCTCAATACGACCTTTGAAGGCCCCCAGCAAAAACCCCAGTTTGGCGTCCAGATCGAAATGGTCCCCGGTCACGTGCAAAACCCCGTTGACTCCGGAGCGCGTAAAACTCACGCGGTCTTCTTTGGCACCTTCTTCATAACTGCACTGCATGCCGAACTCGGCCTCCACCTGTTGCGCCCACTTCAGCGCAATTTTGCGTGCCTGCGCCAAGCTGAGGGAATGTTCGCGCCGAATATGAAGGTTTGCCAATGCCGCTCTCCTAAACCAGTGTATTTTGTGAGTACGTGATAGTCTGTGCCCACCATGCTATACAAATTCAAATCCAAAGTCACCGCCGACCTGATCATGTTGGAGCCCAATGGGCGTCAAATTCTGACGTTGATCGGCAAAAACGATGCGGAATCGCTGCGCCAGGGCATCCTGCAGCCATCGGACATGCCCGCCGCCGTGGCCGCCTTGGAACAGGCCATCGCGCAGGACGAGGCTGCGTTGCAGCAACGTCTGGCGCAAGCCCAAGCCGAAGGTCAGGTCCTGCCCCGCTCGGATGTCGTATCCCTGCGCCAGCGTGCCGTGCCCTTCATCGACATGCTCAAACGCTGCCACGCCGCCGAAAAGGACATCGTCTGGGGCGTCTGAATCGATCGTGCGCCCAAGGGGGCTAACTCGCCTTGGGGCGGCCCGCGCGGCGAGTTGGGCGCTCACCTAAGGTCTAGTCGGCGTAGACGCCTGCGGCCTTCAGGATCGGGCTCCACTTGGCGATCTCGGCTGCAACAAATTTCTTGTGTTCGGCGGGCTCTATGCGTTTGTCGGTGACCACCACAGCACCCAATCCTTCTTGTTTCTTGATGAAGTCAGCATCTTTGAGCGCCACTTTCAGCGCAGCATTGATCTTGGCCACGACATCGGCAGGGGTGCCTTTGGGTGCGTACAGCCCATGCCAGATCGTCACTTCAAAACCCTTCAGCCCCATGTCTTGCAAGGTTGGCAGGTCTTTCAGGGCCGGTGTGGTCAGCGGTTTGGCCGTTGTCACTGCATAAGCCTGGACTTTTTTGGCCTCAATCTGCGTGGACGTGTTGGTGGTCTGGTCACACATAAAGTCGATCTGGCCACCAATCAGGTCGGTCATGGCCGGCGCCGTTCCCTTGTAAGGAACGGTTGTCATGTCCACGCCAAGGGCCGTTTGGAACATCAGGCCACACAGGTGCGAGGCCGAGCCCACACCGGCGTTTCCCAGGTTGATCTTGCCCTTGTTCTGGCCAATCCAGGTAGTCAATTCTTTGTAGTTCTTGGCGGGCAGACTGGGCCGACCGATCAGGGTCATGGGCACATCGTTGACCATGCCGATGTACTCAAAATCGGTCTCTACCTTGAACGGAATATTGCGCACCAGCGTGGGCATGGTGGCCATGCTGATGTGGTGCAACAGCAGGGTGTAACCGTCCGGTGTGGCCTTGGCCACCTTGTTGGCACCAATGGAGCCGCCAGCACCCGCCGCGTTGTCAACCAGAATACTGACCCCGCCCAAAGGCTTGCGCAGCGCCTCTGCCAAGTCGCGTGCGACGCGGTCGGTGGGCCCGCCGGCTGAGAACGGCACCACGATGGAAATCGGTTTCGACGGGTAGGTGTCCGCGTAGGCAAACAGGCTGGTTACGGCGGCGGCAACGACAAGTAGTTTTTTCATGGGTCTTCCTCGGGTTAAGTTTTCAGAGACTACCAACAGCCTACCGAATTGCCATCCAGAAAACTACCAATACCCTTCTCCCACCTCACAACCCGCAGGGCTATTTGTAGCTGCGCGCGTCCTCGATCACCTTACCGTCGTTGGGCAAGGTGCCCGGAGAGCAGATTTCAACCTGGCCGCGCAGTTTGGTGACATCACGGATGGCTTCCTCAATCCGTGCACCCAGGTTGTCGACACCCTCACTGGCCTCGACCCGCAAGAGCATCGTATCGTTGGCCATTTCACCACTGACGACCAAGCGCGCACGCGCCACTTCGGCAAATCGTTTGACGATTTCGTCGACCTGCTTGGGATGCACAAACATGCCGCGAATCTTGGTGGTCTGGTCCGCACGGCCCATCCAGCCCTTGATGCGCACATTGGTGCGTCCGGTGGGGCAGTGGCCCGGCAATACCGCCGACAAATCCCCCGTGCCAAAGCGAATCAGCGGGTAGTCGGGATTCAGGGTGGTCACCACCAGCTCACCCACTTCGCCTTCAGCCACCGGGTCCCCGGTACCGGGCCGCACAATTTCAACGATCACGTGTTCATCCAGCACCAGTCCCTCACGGGCCGACGTCTCGTAGGCAATCAGCCCCAGGTCCGCTGTGGCGTAACACTGGTAACCGGTTATGCCCCGCTCCAGAAACCAGTCGCGCAGACTGGGCGGAAAGGCCTCGCCCCCAAACATGGCCTTGGTGAGACTGGGCAAACCCACTCCCAGCTCGGCCGCTTTTTCCACAATGATTTTCAGAAAACTTGGCGTGCCAATGTAGCCCGCAGGTTGCAGGTCGCGCATCGCCAGCACTTGCTGCTCGGTCTGTCCGGTACCGCCAGGGAACACGGTGCAGCCTATGGCATGGGCGCCGGTCTCCATCATCGATCCGGCCGGCACGAAGTGGTAGCTGAAGCTGTTGTGGATCAACTCACCGGCACGAAACCCAGCGGCGTAGATGGCGCGCGCCATGCGCCAGTAGTCACGCGCCGTGCCTTCGGGTTCGTAAATCGGGCCTGGGCTGGCAAATACGCGGGGCATGGTGGCACCAAAACCCACGGCACTGAAGCCGCCAAAGACATTGCCACCGACCTTTTGCTCGCGTGAGGCCTGCTGCAGCGCCTGCAACTCGCCTTTACGCGTGACCGGCAGCTGTGCCAGCGCCGCACGGCTGGTGATGCTGGCAGCATCGACACCCTGCAAAATCTGCCCAAATGCGGCACTGCGGCTCTGGGCATGTGCGATCTGCGCCGGCAATGCGGCAAGCAACGCCGCTTCGCGCTCGGCAGAAGAGCGGGTTTCCAACAAGTCGAAAAAATCAATCACGAGCGCATCCTCCTAGTTTGTATCCTGGCGGCAATGCGCAGCAAGCCGCCCTTCCAGAAACACCGTGGAACCGGCTCTGCCGGCCCACCGGTGTTGCCCCCTGCAAGGGGCTGAGGCCAGTGGCTCCGAGCCTGCCTGCGCAGGCTTGACGCCGAAGAGCCCCCCGGCGGCTGGCACGTGAAGCGGCCACGCGCAGTGGGTTAGCCGGGGGGTGTTCGTCATGCAAGCCAGCGCTTGCGGCGTTTGTAACTCTTGACGTCCTTGAAGCTCTTGCGCTCGCCGCCGCCCATGCCGAGGTAGAACTCCTTCACATCCTCGTTGGTGCGCAGGTAAGCCGCAGCGCCGTCCATCACCACGCGACCAGACTCCATGATGTAACCGTAATCGGCGTACTTCAGGGCCATGTTGGTGTTCTGTTCGGCCAGCAGGAAGGTCACTTTTTCCTTGACATTGAGGTCTTTCACAATCTCGAACACCTCTTCAACAATCTGGGGGGCCAGGCCCATGGAGGGCTCGTCAAGCAACACCATGCTGGGGTTGGCCATCAGCGCGCGACCAATGGCGCACATCTGCTGCTCGCCCCCCGAGGTGTAGGCAGCCTGACTGCTGCGCCGGGTTTTCAGACGGGGGAAGTAGTTATAGACCTTTTCCAGGTTGGCGGCGACTTCGACCTTGCTTTTGCGCGTGTAGCCACCAGTCAGCAGATTCTCTTCGATGGTCAGGTGGGCAAAACAATGCCGGCCCTCCATGACTTGCACCACGCCACGCTGCACCAGGTCAGCAGGTGACAGGTTTTCAATCCGCTCACCGCGCAGCTCGATGGATCCCTTGGTAACCGCGCCACGCTCTCCGGCTAACAGATTGGATACCGCTCGCAGCGTGGTCGTCTTGCCCGCACCGTTACCCCCCAGAATGGCCACAATGCCGCCCTCCGGCACCTGCAGCGACACGCCCTTGAGCACCAGGATGACGTGGTTGTAAATGACCTCGATGCCATTCACGTTGAGAACAATGTTTTTCGCTTCACTCATGGTGGTAGTTCCGTTCAAACCAAATGAAAGATCCGCGCAACGCGACCCTTTCATTTGGTGGCTCCGAAGAGCCACCCTGCCCTACAGCGACACCCTGCATAGGGTGGCAATGCGAAGCAAGCCCCCCTTCCAGAAACACCGCGGGACCGGCTCCGCCGGGCCACTGGTGTTGCCCCCTGCAAGGGGGAAAGCGGCCACACGCAGTGGGCAAGCCGGGGGGGTGCCTAGTTCTAGCTCTGGCAGTCCGCTGGAGTGCGCGGTGTCAGCTTCTTGTCGGCCGCGTATTTGGCAGCGGTGGTTTTGACCAAGGGCTTGAGGATTTGCTCGTCCGCCTGCAGCCAGTCCGACGAGAAGTTCCACTTCTTGCCGTCCCAGGTATGGACGCGCGCCCAGTTGGAACCCATATGGTCGGCGCAGGTGGTGCTGATGGGACGCATCACGCCAGCAAAGCCCAGGGCATCAAGCTTCTTCTGGTCCAAAGCCAGGTTCTCGTAACCCCAGCGGGCCTGCTCACCCGACATCCACTTGCCTTTGCCAAAACGTTCCTGCGCACGGCGCACCCCTTCAACGGCCAGCATCGCGCTCATGGCGCCGCGCATGTAAAGCACCTGACCCACTTCTTCCTTGGGACCTGAGCCTTCGCCCTTGGCATGGACTTTCTCCAGGATTTCCTTGACCACGCCAGATTGCGGCTCGGCACCGTGCTGCATGGTCACCGCGTTGTAGCCCTTGGCGCCTTCGCCCACGTCCTTGACATCAGGTTCCGCGCCCGACCACCACACGCCGTACATCTTTTCGCGGGGGTATCCGGTAGCTTGCGCCTCTTTCAAAGCGGTGGAATTCATCACGCCCCAGCCCCACAGCAACACGTAGTCAGGCTTGGCCTGGCGCACTTGCAGCCAGGTGGCTTTTTGGTCCACGCCTGGCGCCGTTACCGGCAGCAGTTGCAGGTTGAAACCCAATTGCGCGGCGCGCTCCTGCAACAAGGGAATTGGCTCTTTGCCATATGGGGAGTCGTGGTACACCAAGGTGACTTTCTTGCCCTTGAGCTTGTCCATCCCACCTTCTTTTTTACCCAGGGTCTGGACCAGCGCATCGGCCGCCAGCCAGTAGGTTCCAGCCAATGGGAAGTTCCACTTGAAAACCAGGCCGTCCTGGCTTTCGCTGCGACCATAACCAGCAGTGATCAACGGGATCTTGTCACCAGGGGCTTTTTCAGTCAGCGCAAAGGTAATACCGGTGGACAGCGGCTGGAACACCGTGGCGCCACCATGCTTGCCCTTGAGGCGTTCGTAGCACTCCACGCCGCGCGCGGTGTCGTAGCCGGTCTCGCACTCTTCATAGATGATCTTCATGCCGTTGATGCCGCCACGGGCATTGGTGAGCTTGAGGTAATCGGAGTAGCCGTTCGCCCATGGCACACCGTTAGGGGCGTAAGGACCGGTGCGGTAAGGCAGACCCGGGAAGAATTGCTCCTTGGCCTGCGCGAAGGCGCCGGCTCCGGCAGCGGCCAGCACACTGGCCAGAACAACGTTGCGAATTTTCATCAAAGTCTCCTAAAGGTCGGCATTGGCATGCCTGTGGTTAACGAACGAACAACACGGTGAAAAACCATCAATCGATCAGTGGGGGAACGGCCACAAACGCAGTTTTTGCTTGGACAGTGACCAGAGTTTGGCCAGGCCATGGGGCTCCACAATCAGGAACCACACAATCAGCGCACCAAAAATAATCAGCTCGGCGTGGGATATGCCTGCCGTCGAAATTTCAACCCCGAACAAATGACCCAGCAGGGGCAGGAACTGGTTCAGGAAAATGGGTAACAGGACGATGAAACCGGCACCGAAGAAACTGCCCATGATGGAACCCATGCCGCCAATGATGACCATGAACAACAAGCGAAAGGACATGTCCACCGAGAACGCGGCTGGCTCCCAGGCGCCCAGGTAAACAAATCCCCACAAGGCGCCAGCCACCCCCACAATGAAGGAACTGACCGCGAAGGCGCTGAGCTTGGCGTACATCGGACGAATCCCGATCACGGCCGCCGCCACGTCCATGTCGCGAATGGCCATCCACTCACGGCCCACCGCACCCCGCACCAGATTCTTGGCCATCAGGGCGACCACCACCAAGATGGACAGGCAGAGGATGTATTTGGAAATGGGGCTCTCAATAGGAAACCCCAGTACTTGAAGGCCGGACACCGAGACCGAGCCGGACGGCGCATCGTTGGTAAACCACTTGATGCGCAGAAACATCCAGTCGCTGAAGAACTGGGCTGCCAGCGTCGCCACTGCAAGGTAGAGGCCTTTGACACGCAAACTGGGCAGGCCGAACAAAATTCCGAAAGCACTGGCGCACAACCCGCCAAGTACCAGCGCCAACAACAGCGGCATGCCAGGAACGCGCACAAAGAAGTTGAACGCGGCATACGCCCCCACCGCCATGAAGGCGCCCGAACCCAGAGAGATCTGGCCGCAGTAGCCAACCAGAATATTCACCCCCAAAGCGGCCAGCGCCATGATCAGGAAAGGAATAAAAATGGCACGGAACATGTAGTCGCTGCCCAGCATAGGCACGACCAAGAAGGCCGCAGCAATCAGCAGCAGCACCGCCCAGCGGTCCTGTGCAATCGGGAACACCTGTTGGTCCGCGCGGTAGCTTGTCTTGTACTGACCGTTTTCTCTATAGAACATATTCTTTATCCAATCAGTTTTTGGTCAGACTCGATCAATAATCTTCTCGCCGAACAGTCCTTGCGGTCTGACCAGCAAGAACAGCAGCGCCAATACATAGGCGAACCAGATTTCAATGCCGCCGCCCACGTAGGGACCCAAAAACACCTCGGAAAGCTTTTCGCCGACGCCAATGATCAAGCCGCCGACGATGGCGCCAGGTACCGAGGTCAGGCCACCCAGAATCACCACCGGCAAGGCTCGCAGGGCCACGGTGGTCAGTGAAAACTGCACGCCCAGTTTGCTGCCCCAGATCATGCCGGCCACCAGGGCCACCACACCGGCCACACACCAGACGATGACCCAGATGCGGTTGAGGGGAATGCCAATACTTTGCGCCGCCTGGTGGTCATCGGCCACGGCGCGCAAGGCACGGCCAGTGGCTGTCTTCTGGAAGAACACGCTCAGCAAAGCCACCAGAACTGCCGCAATGACCGCTGCATACAGGTCTTCCTTGTTGATCAGGATGCCACCTTCGAACATCTGCTCGAAGGCCATGATCGGTTCCTTGGGCATGCCCACATCAATTTTGTAGATATCGCTGCCAAAGATGGTCTGGCCGATACCGTCCAGAAAGTAGCTGATGCCCAGTGTGGCCATCAGCAGGGTTGTGCCTTCCTGGTTGACCAGGTGGCGTAACACCAGCCGTTCGATGACCCAGGCCACTACGAACATCAGAAAGCCTGCGATGACGAAGGCAATCAGGTTGGCCGCAATCGGGTTTGAAATACCGGTCCAGGCCGGAATCCATTCGGCAAACCGCGCCATCGCCAGCGCAGCAAACAGCACCATGGCACCCTGCGCAAAATTGAATACGCCCGAGGCTTTGTAGATCAGCACAAAGCCCAATGCCACCAGGGAATAGAGCATGCCCGCCATCAGGCCACCCAAAAGTGTTTCTAAAAAGAATGCCATGTTCTTGTTCCTTAGTGGCTTGTGCCGAGGTAAGCGCTGATCACTTCCGGGCTGTTGCGCACTTCATCCGGTGTGCCGTCACCAATCTTCTTTCCGTAGTCCAGCACCACCACGCGGTCAGAAATGTCCATCACCACCCCCATGTCGTGTTCAATCAACACCACCGTGGTACCAAACTCGTCGTTCACGTCCAGCACAAAGCGGCACATGTCCTGCTTTTCTTCGACGTTCATGCCGGCCATGGGCTCGTCCAGCAGCAACACTTGGGGCTCCATGGCCAGGGCACGACCCAGGTCCACCCGCTTTTGCAGACCGTAAGGCAATTGCCCAACCGGCGTCTTGCGAAAGGCCTGAATCTCCAGAAAGTCAATGATGCGCTCCACCGCCTCGCGGTGCATGATTTCTTCGCGCTCGGCCGGGCCAATACGAAGCGCCTGCATCAGGATATTGCTTTTGATTTTGAGGTTGCGCCCAGACATGATGTTGTCCAGCACGCTCATGCCCTTGAACAGTGCCAGGTTCTGGAAGGTGCGACCAATGCCCATAACCGCCACCTGGTGACTGTCCATATGCTTAAAAGCCTGCCCTCTAAAGGTAATGGAGCCCTGCTGCGGCGTGTAAACCCCATTGATGCAGTTCAGCATAGAACTCTTGCCAGCGCCATTGGGACCGATGATGGCCCGCACCTCGTGCTCACGCACGTTGAACGAAATGTCGGTCAGCGCCTTGACGCCACCAAAACTCAGCGAAATATTTTTGACATCCAGAATGACGTCGCCAATCTTCTTCTGGGCACCAATCGGCGCCACGGCTGCGGGTGTTGTGTTGCTCATGCTGCCGCCTTCACGGGTGCAAAGGTCTTGGTGTCTTCGATACGCAAAGTGGCACTGACCTTGCCCGTGCGACCGTCTTCAAACTTGACCTGGGTTTCAATGAATTGAGAGGTCTTGCCGCCGTACAGCGCGTCGATCAACACGTCATAACGCTCGGCAATAAAGCCGCGACGGACCTTGTTGGTGCGGGTGAGTTCGCCGTCGTCGGCGTCCAACTCCTTGTGCAGCACCAGGAAGCGGCTGACCTGGCTGCCCGCCAGTAGCGTGTCCACGCTCAAATCGGCGTTGACTTTCTCCACGCACTCCTTGACGAGTTGGTAGACCTCGGGCTTTTGCGCCAGATCGGTGTAACCGGCGTAGGGCAGGTTGCGCCGCTCGGCCCAGTTGCCCACCGCGTCAAAGTCGATGTTGATCATCACGCACACCTGGTCGCGGCCGTCGCCATAGGCCACCACTTCCTTGATGTGTTGGAAGAACTTAAGCTTGTTTTCCACGTACTTGGGCGCGAACATGGCGCCGTCGTTGGCACCACCTTTGATACGGCCCACATCCTTGACGCGGTCGATGATCTTCAAGTGGCCGTGCGCATCAATGAAACCGGCGTCACTGGTGTGGTACCAGCCTTCAGCGGTCAACACCTCGGCGGTGGCGGCCGGGTTTTTGTAGTATTCCTTTAGCAGGCCCGGTGACTTGACCAAAATTTCGCCGTTGTCCGCCACCTTGATCTCAACACCTTCGCAGGGAACCCCCACCGTGTCGGCACGCGCTTCGTGGTCGGGCTGCAGACAGACAAACACGGCGGTCTCGGTGGAGCCATACAACTGTTTGAGGTTGATGCCGATGGAGCGGAAGAACGAAAACAGGTCCGGGCCAATGGCCTCGCCAGCCGTGTAGGCCACGCGTACGCGGCTCATGCCCAGCGTGTTGCGCAAGGGCCCGTAGACGAACAGGGTGCCCAGGCCGTACAACACACGGTCCATGAAAGACACCGACTTGCCATCCATCAGGGTAGGTCCCACGCGTTTGGCGATGCCCATGAAGTAATGGAACATGTTGCGCTTGATGGCCCCGGCGTCTTCCATGCGGATCATTACGCTGGTCAGCAGGCCTTCAAACACCCGTGGAGGTGCAAAGTAATAGGTGGGGCCAATTTCCTTGAGATCGATGGTGACCGTGGCTGCCGACTCCGGGCAGTTCACGACGTAGCCACAGGCCAGCCACTGGGCGTAGGAAAAAATGTTCTGGCCAATCCAGGCCGGCGGCAGGTAGGCCAATACCTCTTCGGTGCCGGTGAGCTTGTCAAAATCTGCCCCCACGCGCGCCCGGTTGAGCAGTGAGTTGTGGGTGTGGACCACACCCTTGGGGTTGCCGGTGGTGCCGGAGGTGAAAAACATGGCACCGACATCATCCGGTTTTGCCTGGTTAGCCTCGGCTGCATAGAACTCCGGGTGCAGTGCAATAAAGGCCTTGCCCGCCGCCTGCAACTCGTCCAGCGAAGCCAGGCAGGCGTCGTCATACTTGCGCAGGCCGCGCGGATCATCAAAGTAGATGCGCTCCAGCTGCTGGCATTGGTCACGAATCTCCAGCAGCTTGTCGACCTGCTCCTGGTCCTCGGCAAAGGCAAAGCGCACTTCGGCGTTGTTGATGGGGAAGACACATTCCGCCGCTGCGGCGTCCTGGTACAGAGGTACCGGAATGGCACCCAGCGACTGCACGGCCAGCATGGTGGCGTACAGGCGTGGCCGGTTAGCGCCAACCACCACCATGTGTTCACCACGGCGCAGACCCGCTTGGTGCAAGCCGGCAGCAATCTGTTGCACCATTGCAGACAGGTCGGCCCAGCTTAATGATTGCCAGATGCCGTATTCCTTCTCACGCATGGCGGGCGCGTTAGGGCGCTCACTGGCGTGCTTTTGAAGTAGCCGCGGAAAAGTCGTTTGCATTCCTGATCCTTCTCACCATTTGTCTCAACCTGCTGCCGCGCAACAAGCCTTTCTATTGCTGCGAATAGTAGCTTCGCATTTGACGTCGGGTTGTCGTTTGAACGACAATTCATGCATTTCTCGCTAGGGGTTTTCCCTTCACTTTCTGCCAACTTACAACCCAACCCCATGACGTCCGAATCCGCATTGCACCAACGCCGCCGGGGTTTGACGGAGCCAGAACTCGACGCCATTCCATGGATTCACCTCTTGTCGGCCGCCGAACGACAACGCGCCGTCGATGAGCTCAAGATCGCGGATGCCGACACCAGCGAATACATCTGCCGTATCGGGCGCCCGGTAACCTACTGGTTCGGCGTTGTGGATGGCTTGCTCAAAATGAGCAGCGACAACGCGGACGGCCAAACCATGACCTTCACCGGTGTGCCACCGGGCGGCTGGTTTGGTGAAGGAACCGCCATGAAACGCGAGACTTACCGCTACAACATCCAGGCCCTGCGCAAGAGCCGCGTGGCTGGCCTGCACGTGGACACCTTCCACTGGCTGCTGGACCACTCGATCGGCTTCAACCGCTTCGTCATGAACCAGCTCAACGAGCGCCTGGGCCAGTTCATTGCCGCGCGGGAAATCGACCGCATGACCAACCCCGACATTCGCGTTGCGCGCAGCCTGGCCTCGCTGTTCAACCCGGTGCTCTACCCCGGAGTGGGTGAAGTGCTGCGCATCACCCAGCAGGAGCTGGCCTACCTGGTGGGTCTGTCGCGCCAGCGGGTCAACGAGGCGCTGACCGCGCTCGCGGCCAGCGGGGCAATCAAAGTGGAATATGGGGGTCTGCGGGTGCTGGATTTGGGAGCACTGCGCAGCCAGGTGACGTTCCGCTAAGCGACTTTAACTTGCAAATGCGTAGACCAGTTTGCCCTGTTTGGCCTTGTACATGGCAGTATCGGCACTCTTCATCAGGGCACTCAAGCTTGTCCCGTCCCTTGGAAAAATCGCAATTCCGATACTGGGCTTGATGATGAGTTCACCAATGCTCAGCTGAAACGGAAGCTGGACTGCGTCTGCAATCTTCTGTGCAACCAGCGCGGTATCGTGGTCAGTGTCGATTTCGGTCAGCAAATACAAGAACTCGTCACCAACGAAACGGCCGACGGTGTCGTCGCCACGGGCGTGTTGTTTGAGTCGCTCCGCGGTGCATTGAAGCACCGCGTCACCGACGTCGTGGCCATGCACATCATTGACCCTTTTAAAGCCGTCCAGATCCAGGAACATCACAGCCAAAGTCCTTTTGTGGCGGTTGGGCAAACCGGTCAGGGCATCGTGCAGAGCCGCATGGCGGGCCGCCCCTGCACGTCTTGGGTGACTGTGGCCAATTGCGCTTCGAGTACATGCCGTGCAGTGACCTCGGCCTCCAACGCCAAATTGACCTCCGACAGCTTTTCGGATGCTTCTTGTACCTTGTGTTCCACCGCCTGGCTTTTTTCCAGCGCGACCCGCACCCCGGGTGACTCGCGACTGTGGGCCATCTCTTGTGCAAGCCCGGTATTGACGGATGAAAGCTCCTGCGCACTTTGCTCCACCAAACCCTTCACATGTTCGGCCTGCCCCAGAACATCGGTCAAGGTCTTGCCCGCGTCCGCATCAACGGGCAACTTGGAGTCCATTGCTGACTGTTTTGAATTCTCTGGGGATCTCATCCGCAGCAGCGTATGCCGGGTGTAATGTGCCGTCTGTTCGCCAACTCACGCCCGGGTGACGCGGTTCGACGGATCACTGCAGTGACGTATTCAGCTCTGGGGATTTGATACCACTACAATCCGCGGCCCTTTGAAGTCAGGTGCCGACGATATCCACAAATCGCCAAACGCTCCCGGTTTTGCCAATGTTGATCGGTCAAACCAAGACAACCCGAAAGTTTCCATGTCAAAAATAGCCGCCGCGAACGCACCCGATCCCAAGTTAAACCAAATACTGGCGTCGCTTCCCGCAGCCGACTACGCCCGGATATTGCCTGAACTGGAACTGGTGGAAATGCCACGGGGTTGGACCATGTCCGAGTCGGGCGATCATGTGAATTTTTTGCACTTTCCGACGTCCGGCATCGTGTCCTTGATTTATGCACTGGAGGACGGGTCTTCCAGTGAGATTGCGCTGGTTGGCAACGAGGGCATGATAGGCATCTCCATCTACATGGGCGGCGAGAGCATGCCCAGCAGCACCGAAGTGCAAAGCGCGGGCCAGGCCTATCGGCTGAGCCGCAAGATCATGAAACGCGAATTTGCATTGGGTGGCAAGTTGCAGCACCTGGCCCTGTTGTACACACAGGCCCTGATTTGCCAAACATCCCAGACGGCGGTGTGTAACCAACACCATTCCCTGGTGCAGCAGTTCTGTCGTTGGGTCTTGACGAGTTTCGACCGTTTGCAAAGCGACACGATGTTGATTACACAAGAGCAGATTTCGCATTTGCTGGGTGTTCGCCGTGAAAGTGTGACGCAAACTGCTGGCCTTCTTCACAAGGAAGGGGCGATTGCCTGCTCAAGAGGACGCATCGAACTGCTGGACCGTGCCAAGCTGGAGGAACGTGTGTGTGAGTGTTATGCCGCAGTCAACGAAGAATGCGCGCGTTTGCTCCCACATCCAAACCCGCCCCAGTAGTCCAGAGGGATTGGCCAGGGGCTGTGCACTTGTTAAAGCGCAACGTCCTTCAAAACCGCACCCGATAGCCAAAGGACAAAAAGTCCTCGCCATTGGCGCCGTAGTTATTCAACAAATCGTAGACAGCACAACGGTGGTGTAGCCGCACAAAGACTTCGCGTGAAGGGTCCTTGGGCCGTGAAAACGCCAACTCGATCATCAAAAAATTCAGCGTCTGGCTGCCCTTGCCCTCCGGTCCCAACTCCAGCGAGCTCACCTTGGACGTGTAGGAAAAACCCAAGGGCCCTAAACGCAGATCAGTTTGCAGGGTGTCCTTCCACGGAAAGCTGCTCCAGCGCAACACCGGGGCAAAGGCAATTTCGGTTAAAGAGTCCATGCCGAATTGCTGGCCAATCATGGCGTCGAGTTCCAGCGACATCGGGAACGACTCGGACCGCCACAGTGTCTTGGTGCCGGTGACCGCCAGCATGTGGTGGTTCATGAAAGTGGCTTTGCCCTGCGTCAGACCCGCGGGCTCGGTGTCGTAAAACTTGCCGCCGTATACGCCGATGCTCCAATCCGGTTCTGCGGACAAGGCCTGGGGCTGGTATAGCAGGCCTGCAGACAGCAGAATGGCAGTTGCGCCGAAAGTGCGCAGGCCAGCGCACAGGGAGGGGGTGGTCGAATGCATTAGCCTATTTTTTCGCAAGGACGCCCTGGTGTCAAATTGACAAGCCAAAAGACCATCCAGCCCTCGTAGAATATGCGTAACTAGCTACAAAAGAGATAGCAAATGACAGACTCCAAACCGCCCGCCCCTGCATTCCGCCGCGCTCCATCACCGGCGGGCAAAGGCACCGCCAGCCGCGCGGCCATCCCGGCCGGGCAAACCAACACCGCAGCCCACGGAGCCAACGGCACCATGCGGTTGAACAAACGCATGGCCGAGCTGGGCCTGGCCTCAAGGCGCGAGGCCGACGACTGGATCGCCAAGGGCTGGGTCAAAGTCAACGGCAAGGTGGCCGAAATGGGCATGCAGGTCACGCCCGATGCCCGCATCGAGGTCACCCAGCAGGCCAAGGGTGCACAGGCCAACCAGGTCACCATCCTGCTGAACAAACCGATTGGCATCGTCAGCGGTCAGGCCGAAGACGGGCACGAGCCTGCCATCAAACTGATACAGCCGCAAAACCGCTGGGCGGACGACAACGCCCGCTTCTTCTTCCATGGCAGCCAACTCAAAAGTCTGGTGCCGGCCGGTCGGCTGGACATTGACTCAACCGGGCTCTTGGTACTGACGCAGGACGGCCGCGTGGCGCGCCAGTTGATTGGCGAAGACTCGGGGATGGAAAAAGAATATCTGGTGCGCGTGGTCTACACCGGTGTGGCCAATCCGGTGGCCGCCAACTCGGCCGCAGCCACTTATGGTGCGCGTGCCGCCGCCCGCCCTGCGCCACCGACCCAACTGAGCCGCATTGACGATGACGATCCCGTAAGCACCGACGTACAGTCGGTGTTCCCGGCGGAAAAGCTGCGCCTGCTGCGCCACGGCCTGCGTCTGGATGACCAGGCGTTGAAACCCGCCAAGGTGGAATGGCAAAACCCCGAGCAATTGCGCTTTGTGCTGGTGGAAGGCAAAAAACGCCAGATCCGCCGCATGTGTGAACTGGTGGGGCTGAAGGTGGTGGGCTTGAAGCGTGTGCGGGTCGGCAAGGTCATGCTGGGGAATTTACCCGTGGGGCAGTGGCGCTACCTGGCGCCGCATGAATCGTTCTAAACCATACGCAACGCTGGAGCGAGCCAAGTGGTGCAGTGGCTGAAGTAATCGCCCGCACGATCGCGTTGTGCGCCCGCAGCAGAGCTGGGGTAAACGCCGCCGTTCGTGTCCTCCGGCCTTCGGCCTCCCCCTTGACCTCACTTTGTCGCTCACCCCAGCTCTACTGCTCGAACCTTTGCGCGCAACGATTGGTCGCAGATCTCGCCTTGGGACGGCGAAGCGAGACTACGGACTTCTGTCCCTAGATCGGCACAAACCAAGCCGCGCCGTATCCATCGGGTAGTGGGTTTTGCGCAGGTAAAGGAGGAGCCCGCATAGCGGGCGGGGGACACGGAGCAAAGCCCGCTACCCGATGGATACCAAAGCCACCATGGCATTCCTCCAAAGGTTTCTGCTGGTCACCCAAAGCCCTTGAATAACACCCCATCGCCCATAATTGAGGGTTTCGCGCGCGACGCACTGGGCGTCCAGCAGCACTTTTTGTCGAAGCTTTACCGAGAAAGTAAAAACCCCATGACCAAGCAAACCCTTTCCTTCCAGGCCGAAGTTGCACAACTGTTGCACCTGGTCACACACTCGCTGTACTCCAACAAGGAAATTTTCCTGCGCGAGCTGATCTCCAACGCTTCGGACGCCTGCGACAAGCTGCGCTTTGAAGCCATCAACAACAGCGGTCTGTACGAGAACGACCCAGAACTGAAGGTCAAGGTCACGTTCGACAAGGACGCCAAGACGCTGACCATCACTGACAACGGCATCGGCATGAGCGCGCAGGAAGCCATTGACCACCTGGGCACCATTGCCAAGAGCGGTACCAAAGATTTCGTCTCCAAGCTCAGCGGCGACCAGAAGGCCGACTCCCAGCTCATCGGCCAGTTTGGCGTGGGCTTTTACTCCGGCTTCATCGTGGCCGACAAGATCACCGTGGAATCCCGCCGAGCCGGTATGAAGGAGACCGAAGGCGTGCGCTGGGTCAGCGGCGGCGCCGGTGACTTCGAGGTCGAGGCCATCACCCGCCCCGCACGGGGAACGAGCGTCATCCTGCACCTGCGCGAAGACGCCATGGACTACGCATCGGCCTGGAAGGTCAAGGGCATCATCAACAAGTATTCCGACCACATCAGCCTGCCCATCCAGATGGAAAAGGAAGAGTGGAAAGACGGCGAGCTGATCAACCCCAGCGACGAAAACGGTGGCCGCCAACCCGGTGGCATGGTCAAGACCGGCGAGTGGGAAACCGTCAACAAGGCCAGCGCCATCTGGACACGCCCCAAGAAGGACATTGCGCAAGAGCAGTACGACGACTTCTACAAGCAGATCAGCCATGACTTTGAAGCGCCCCTGGCCCACACCCACAACCGCGTGGAAGGCAGCACCGAATACACCCAGTTGCTCTACATCCCCGGCAAGGCGCCCATGGACTTGTGGAACCGCGAGAAAAAGGGCGGCCTGAAGCTCTACGTCAAACGCGTCTTCATCATGGACGATGCCGAGGCTTTGCTGCCGACCTACCTGCGCTTCGTCAAGGGTGTGGTCGATTCCGCTGACCTGCCGCTGAACGTCAGCCGTGAGCTGCTGCAGGAAAGCCGTGACGTCAAAGCCATCCGCGACGGCTGCACCAAACGTGTCTTGTCCATGCTGGAAGACCTGGCCAACCACGACAAGCTGCCCGAAGCCGCTGCCCCTTCTGCCGATGGCGCAACGGGTGCGACTACCGCAGGGGTCACCGATGTTCTCAGCGCCGAAGACAAGGCTGAAGCCGAAAAGAATGCTGGCAAGTACACCAAGTTCTACAGCGAGTTTGGCGCCGTGCTGAAGGAAGGCCTGGGCGAGGACTTCGCCAACAAGGAACGCCTGTGCAAGCTACTGCGCTTTGCGTCCACCAGCAGCGACTCGGCCAGCGTCGGCTTTGCCGACTACAAGGCGCGCATGAAAGAAGGCCAAGAGGCCATCTACTACATCACCGCCGACACCCTGGCGGCAGCCAAGAACAGCCCGCAGCTCGAAGTGTTCAAGAAGAAGGGCATCGAAGTCCTGCTGATGACCGACCGCGTCGACGAATGGGCACTGAACTTTGTGCAGGACTTTGACGGCACCCCGCTGCAAAGCGTGGCCAAGGGCGCAGTGGACTTGGGGACCTTGCAAGACGAAGCCGAGAAGAAGGCCGCCGAGGAAGCCGCCGAAACCTTCAAGCCCCTGCTGGCCAAGCTCAAGGAAGCGCTGAAGGACAAGGCCGAAGACGTGCGCGTCACCACCCGCCTGGTGGACAGCCCGGCTTGTCTGGTGGTCAAGGACGACGGCATGAGCACCCAACTGGCCCGCATGCTCAAGCAAGCCGGCCAGGCCGCGCCTGAGGTGAAACCCGTGCTGGAAGTGAATGCCGAACACCCACTGGTGAAGAAGCTCGACGGCTCCGTGCACTTCAATGACCTGGCCCACATCCTGTTTGACCAGGCGCTGTTGGCTGAAGGCGGCATGCCGGCGGACCCGGCGGCGTATGTGAAGCGGGTGAATGCCTTGCTGGTGTGATGGTGGAAATGTCTTGAGTCAAATCGTGCTATAGCCCTCGTGGAATATGCGCATATAGCTACTGAATTGGTAGCAGATCGTGCATAAATAAAGCCCCGCAGTTGTGAGACTGGCGGGGCTTTTGTTTAAGGTTTCTGAGTACGACCTACCCTCTGTGGGGTACATTTTGCAAATGCATCGCGGCGCAGTGCCCTACGGCTGGCAGATTCAGTGACCAACGGAAGCGCTGCATGAACTCACGTGTGTAGAGGCGTCCACCCTCGTTAACGTTGTCGGCTCGCGATAATCGAACCTCAGCTCAATGCTGGAGAAAACATGATCGAATCAATCAACCTACGCAATTTCAAGTCTCTGGGAGACGTTGAACTGAAAATGGGGAAATTCACCTGTCTGATCGGGATGAATGGCTCTGGCAAAAGCACCGTGCTGCAAGCGATCGATTTCATTTCGCAGTTGATGGTCGGTCGGGTCGATGAGTGGTTGGATGCGCGTGGTTGGAGCGTGGCTGATTTGAATTGCAAACTGCGCAAGGAGAGCAACGTCACGACGGGCGTGAAGTTCAAGACTTCGACTGGAAAAACACTAACTCTGGGTTGGGGCATTCAACCGAAGTCAGTTGCGCTGCACGGGAGAAATCATGCAGCTTGACAAGGAAAAGATATTTCGGGTCGCGAACCAGAAGTACAACATTGCTGACAGCGCCGATCAGAGTATCGCCTTCACCTACCAAGGGTCTCTTCTGTCAGCGTTGAAGGACTCTGAGCTGACGCAAGAGTTGTTGGAATTCCGCAATGCACTACAACAAATAAAATCTTTGGAACTGCTATCACCTCAGCTACTACGCAAGCGTGCCCGATCCACCGAAAAGGGCATTGGCGCCGGGGGCGAAAAGCTCTCCGCCTACTTGGATACTCTGTCGGAATCAACACACGCCGCCTTGGTCGAACAGCTTCGTCGCTTTTACCCCGGCCTGGTCGATTTCAAGGTGTCATCCTTGCGCTCGGGCTGGAAGAAACTCTCAGTGGTGGAGCAGTTTTCACAGCAAAAGCTCGAAACAGATGCCGCACACCTAAACGATGGCTTGTTGCGCATACTGGCCGTTTTGACCCAAGCCGCCTCGGAGCGCTCTTTGATATTGCTTGACGAGATTGAAAACGGCATCAATCAGGAAGTCATTGAGACCTTGGTGGACACCTTGGTGAAGTCTCCACATCAGCTATTGGTGACCACGCACAGTCCCTTGATCCTGAATTTTTTGGACGACGATGTGGCACGCAAAGCGGTTCAGTTCATCTACAAAGCGCCGTTGGGTGAAACGCGCATCCGCCCGTTCTTCGAGATTCCTCGGATCAACGACAAATTGCGCACCATGGGACCGGGCGATGCCTTTGTGGACACGGACCTGAAGCAGCTCACAGAAGAATGCTTGACGCTGGATCGCCAGGCGGGCATCTTCACCGTCGATGACGTATGAAAATACTGCTAAGCGGGGAAGGCCCTACCGACTTGGGTGTGTGCAACAACGCGCAAGGCCGTTGCGATGGCGCGGACTTCAAACAAGGCCCCATGACCCAATTGCTGATCCAGCTTTTGGAGCCCTTGCTTGAGTATTCGCTTGCCGATTACCCCGACAGCTTTGCCTACGTAAGTAAAACCGCTTTGTGCGCGCAGACCAAGGCGACACCCGCTCGCTTACAACCAACCCGAGGTAAAAAGAAAGGCGCGGAAACAAGCTATTTCTACGGGAATGCCATGACGCTGGGGCGCATGGCCCTTGATCTTGCGGTGGAGCTGGGCGACTCTGTCATAGCGATTTTCTTCCGCGACACCGATGGGACGAATAGTAGCCCTGTCGGTCTCTGGCAAGACAAGTGGCAATCGGTCTGTGACGGCTTCAAGCACTCTGGTTTCACGCGAGGGGTTCCCATGTTGCCCAAACCCAAGTCCGAAGCCTGGCTTTTATGCCTCGCAGGAGTCAACCCTGGGGGCACCTGCGAGGCGTTGGAAAAACTTCCAGGCAACGATGACTCGCCCAAGTCTGCCAAATCACTTTTGGATGCTGCGCTGGGGCGCCATCACTCCGCCGACGAACTGTGCGATTGGCTCATTGAGCACCCTGTGGACGTGCATCGCATCAACACAATGCCCAGCTTCAAGGCATTCCATCAAGCCTTGATTTCCGCAGTGGAAAATCTGCCGCATTGATAGTTTGAGCCGGCTTAGGTTATGCCGTCCTTCTGCGTTGGATGCCCAGTTGCAGGTGCGGGATTGCCAGGGGCTTCAGCCCAATCACCATCATCGCCCCTCAGTTCGATGCCCATTCGATACCCCATCGCGCGATAGCCTCGCTGTCGCTTGTCCCACATCCTCAACAGCGCGGGGTGACCGGTATCGACGAAGTCGATGATCCGTACATCGGCTTTGCCGGCATGTTCTCGGTGCAGGCGGCCTGCGTACTGTTGCAGCGTGCCTTTCCAGGAAACCGGCATGGCCAGCACCAAGGTATCCAGCGGCGGGTGGTCGAATCCTTCGCCCACCAGTTTTCCGGTGGCCAGTAGGATGCGTGGCGCCTCGGGTGGCAGCGCGTCAAGTTCGGCGATGCAGGCGGCCCGCTGCTTCTTCGACAGCCGCCCGTGCAATACGAAGGGCGGCGGCACCTGTGCGATGAGGGCCTGGTGGATGGCGTCAAGGTGTTCCGTGCGCTCGGTCAGCACCAGCACTTTGCGGCCCTGCTCGAACGCGGCCGTGGCCTCGGCTGCAATGGCTTGGGTCCGGGCACTGTCATCAGCAAGGTGTCGAAACACGTCTTGAATGCCCGCCGTGGCCGGCAGGGCTATGCGGGCAAACCGTGATCGCGGCACCACTTCCAGGTCGTGTGGCGCACCAGCCGGCCTGGCTGCCGTGTGCCGGATCGGCCCACATTGCATGAAGATGATGGGCTGTTGGCCGTCGCGACGAATCGGTGTCGCGGTCAAGCCCAGGACGAACTTCGCCTTGGTCCGTTTGAGAATGGCATCGAACGATGTGGCGCCCACATGGTGGCACTCGTCCACCACGATCTGGCCGTAGTTCTCGACCAGCGCGTTCACCTCGCCCTGGCGGGACAGCGACTGCATCACGGCAATATCGATCTTGCCAGTGGGTTTTGCCTTGCCGGCGCCAATGGTGCCCACCACACGCTTGTCTGCACCGGGCTCCTTGGTGAGAAAGGCTTGCAGGCGCTCTTGCCATTGCTTCAACAGCTCAGTGCGGTGTACCAGCACCAAGGTGTTGACGCCGCGCCGGGCGATGATGGCCGCTGCCGTCACCGTCTTGCCGAAGGCGGTGGGTGCGCACAGCACGCCGGCATCATGCTGCAGCATGGCGGCCACGGCTACTTCCTGGTCGGGCCGCAGGGTGCCGACGAAGCGGGCATCGATGGGCTCGCCACCGTACCGCTCGTCCCGCAATTCACAGCGGATACCGTTGTCCTTCAACAAGGCCTGTGCGGCGTCCAGGCATCCGCGCGGCAAGGCGATGTGCTGCGGGTAGTTCTCGGCATTGCCGATGACGCGCGGCTTGTCCCACACCGACAGGCGCATGGCTTGAGCCTTGTAGAACTCGGGGTTTTGGAAGGCCGCCAACCGGATCAGCCGATTGGCCAGCGCCTGGGGCAACGCGCTCTTTTCGAAGTAGATCAGGTTGGCCAGCGTCACGGTCAAGGCTAGGGGCATGGTGCCGGCCAGTTTCGTGGACGTTTTGGCCCACCGCTTCCAGGGTGTGGCCAAGTCCTCTTCGTCGATAAAGGTCACATCCAGCGGATGGATGCCGCCGGTGGCGCGCAGGATGGTCGGCTCAATGTCATGTGGTGCCATGGGCTGGACGGATGCAAGGAACGCCCATTGATCACGGTGCGGTTGCAACGCGGCGTCCACAAAGACACTGCAACCGTTCTCGCGCGGGTGTTTCTGCAGCGGCAGGGCGATCAGGTTGCCGAACCCTCCTTTGGGCATCGTGTCCTGATTGAGAAACAAGCGGTCGTAAGACGCCAGCTTGAGCTGCCGGGTGCGTGCACAGGTGTGGCTGATCACAGCGGTGCCCAGGCGGCGAGCATCGCGCGCTGACACTCGTCCGGCGAAGAACACCCAGGCATGCGCGCCCCGGCCCGAACGCGAAATCTCCAGCGCCGCCGATACGCCCAGCTCGGAACACGACTGCATGAACGCCAGGGCATCCTCCTGCCACTCGGCTTCGTCGAAATCGACCGCCAGAAAGTGGCAAGTGTCATCTTCCAGCAGCGGGTAGACGCCCACCGTGTGCTCGCCGATCAGGTGGTCGTAGATCACCGCATCCGACAGCGGAACCAGCAGCCGCTGGCTACAGTCACCGCACTTGATGCGCGGCTTCTCGCAGATGCCAATCCGCCACTCGTTGGCGCAAGCGGGTGCGTAGCCGGACTTGCCCGAGGTTTTGCTATCCCAACGCACCGGATAGACATCAGTGCGGCCCCGGAACAGCCGCCGAAATAACGCAACCTTCTCGGCGGTGAACAAGCTGGCATGCTGTGTTTCTGGTGCGGGCTCAGGCACTGGAACGGCCAACACAGGTTTCGATGCGACTGCAGACGGCGTGCACCATTCGATGCCGTGCAATTCCAGCAACGCAACCAGCCGCGCGTTCTCGGCTTGCAGCGCTGCGAGGGCGTTGCGCTCAGTCATCGCGCAGTGATCTCTCTTTGCTTCATCTCTATCCTTTTGTCTCGTGTCTATCGTACAACTCGCTGCAACGGGTGCTCACGCGTCAGAACACATCCCCGAATCGCGTTCGCACTTCCGCTCGCATCTACGTCACCCCAATTTGTCGCACAAACGCACCACTTTCCATACAAAAATTTGCCACGCCGCAGCCCAGCCGCTAGAGTCGCGCCCTGCAGCTTCCGCCGAGGCCCCATAGCCACCGCGCAAACCCTGCACCTCACCCTTTCATCCACCTACCCAGGAGAACAACATGCAAAAGAACACGACCTCCCTGTGGGCTAGGTCAGCGGTGGCGGGGCTTATCCAATAAGCCTCTCCCGCCTTTTCTAGCGCCCCACGGCGCGCTACATATCGCTTGATGCGTATGTGGCGCGGTGTTGGTGTGAGCGTCTGTCCCGGTCCGGTTTCAATCACTTTTGAATCTGGATTTCTATGGGCAATTTTGTCAAACACGTGTCGGACCGCGCCTACGTGGTCGCGTCTGACGCCACGTGGATGGAAGATGCTGCCATTGCGCAGCTCGTCACCACATCGCAACTGGAGGGCATGCAGCGCGTCGCGGGCATGCCCGACTTGCACCCAGGGCGCGGCTATCCGGTAGGGGCCGCATTTTTTTCAACACGGCAGTTCTACCCCGCCTTGGTGGGCAACGACATTGGCTGCGGCATGGCGCTGTGGCAGACCGACTTGTGTGCCAGCGCCATCAAGCTCGACAAGCTGGAAAAGCGCGTGGGCAATATCGACGGCCCCATGGAAGACGCGGCGGCTGTGGCGCAAGCCATGGCCGATGCTGATGTGCAGCCTTGCGGCCATGAGGCCTCGCTAGGCACCATTGGCGGTGGCAATCACTTTGCAGAGTTTCAGCAGGTGGACACGGTGCACGCACCCGAAGCGCTCGCCGCACTCGGTATCGACAAGCAGCACCTGCTGCTGTTGGTGCACAGCGGCTCGCGCGGCTTGGGTGAACGCATCCTGCGCCAGCACGTAGATGCCTTTGGCCACCGCGGCCTGAAAGCGAACACTGCAGAGGCTGCTGACTATCTGGCGCAGCACGACGCGGCCCTGCGCTTTGCACGCTGCAACCGCCAACTGGTGGCGCAGCGGCTGCTGGCCCATGTGCGAGCCGATGGTCGTTGTGTGCTGGACGTGCACCACAACTTTGTGGCCAGTGCCAGCATCCACGGCCAGGTCGGCTGGTTGCACCGCAAGGGCGCCACGCCGTCGGACCAGGGTGCGGTGCTGATCCCCGGCTCGCGCGGGGACTACAGCTACCTGGTGCACCCCACGCGCCTATGCCACGACACGCTGCTGTCGTTGGCGCATGGCGCGGGGCGCAAGTGGATTCGTTCGGCCTGCAAAGACCGCCTGTTCAAGCTGATGACGCCCACACAGATGGGGCGCACCGCACTGGGCAGCCGCGTGATCTGCAACGACAAGCAGCTCATCTACGAGGAAGCACCGCAGGCCTACAAGGGCATTGACAGCGTGGTGCAGACGCTGGTGGGCGCCGGGCTGGTGGAGCTGCTGGCGCGGACCAAGCCGGTGCTGACCTACAAAACCCGTGGGGAGTGCTGCGCATGATCTTGCTACAACTCACCGCCAATACGGGGCCCGAGGAATGCTGCCTGGCCGTGCGCAAGGCTTTGCAAGTTTTGCTGCGTGAATGCGCAGACGCGGGCGTGACGGCCGAACCGCTGGAACAGATTCCGGGCGACAAGCCATGCAACTTGCGATCCGTGCTGCTGGCATTGGAAGGCGCTGCCGCCCACACGGTGGCACAGCGCTGGCGCGGCAGCGTGCAATGGACTTGCCCCAGCCCTTACCGGCCAGGGCACAAGCGCAAAAACTGGTTCATCGGCGCAGAGGTGTTTGAGCCCGATGCGCCGAGTGCGAGTGAAGCGCTGCGCGACGGCGACTTGCGCTTTGAAACCCTGCGTGCCAGCGGCCCCGGCGGCCAGCACGTCAACAAGACCGACTCCGCCGTGCGTGCGACGCATGTGCCCACCGGCCTGAGCGTGAAGGTGCAAACTGAGCGCAGCCAGCACGCCAACAAGCGCCTGGCCCGCGCGCTGCTGGCCCACAAACTGGCCAGCGCCGCGACCGAGGACACCAATGCCGCGCGTAACGCGCGCTGGCTACAACACTACGGCGTGGAGCGGGGGAACGCGGGGCGCGTGTTCAGAGGGGAGGGATTTGTAGAGATATAGTTTGGACTCGAAAACTCAATGCCAAATCGGGCTGTAGCCAACGTGGAATGTGCGCAAGCTGCTATTAAGTGAATAGCAAATTGCACATTGACAACGCCCCGCAGTTGTGAAGCTGGCGGGGCTTTTTGTCGCGACGAGGAGTAGCGCCGTTCGACACGATAGAGGCTGGACAACGGCATCATGCGCGCCGCAAAATACGGCCAGATGACGGCGCAGGGCCAGTTCATCATCGAAGGTGTTGGCTTCAAGCCGGACATAGAGGTTGATAACCCGCCGCAGGCGACGACCCTCGGGGGCGACGCGCAGTTGGACGCTGCGATTGCGCAGCTGAGGAAAATGATGCCGGAAAAGCCCTTGAAACCGACCAAGCCAGGTGACTATCTGCAGTCGATCAGGCTACATTAGGCTCCGCCAATTTCGCCTTTACCCCTCGTGAATATTGCGTAAGGTGCTATCAAAAACGTAGTATCTAGCCGGCAAAGCGGCGCGACAGCACCTCAAACGCCGGCAGGGTCTTGCCCTCCAGCACCTCAAGGAAGGCACCACCACCGGTGCTGATATAACCCACCTTGTCTTCAATGCCGTACTTGGCAATGGCGGCCAGGGTGTCGCCACCGCCGGCGATGGAAAACGCGCTCGACGCGGCAATCGCCTGGGCAATCACCTTGGTGCCGTTCTCAAATGCCGGGAACTCGAACACGCCGACCGGACCATTCCAGACGATGGTTCCCGCCGACATCAGCTGCGCGGCCAGCGCCTGCGCGGTTTGCGGGCCAATGTCCAGGATCAGATCATCGTCAGCCACGTCGGTCGCGGCCTTGACGGTGGCGGGCGCGTCGGCGGCAAAGGTCTTGGCGGTCACCACATCGGTGGGGATGGGCACTGCCGCGCCACGGGCCTTCATGGCTTCGATGACGGCGGTGGCTTGGTCCAGCAAATCGGGCTCTGCCAGGCTCTTGCCAATCTTCAGGCCGGCGGCCAGCATGAAGGTGTTGGCAATGCCGCCACCGACGATCAACTGGTCCACATTGGCTGCCAGGCTCTTCAGAATGGTGAGCTTGGTCGACACCTTGGAACCCGCAACGATGGCCACCAGCGGGCGCTTCGGGTTAAGCAGGGCCTTGGAAATCGCATCCATCTCGGCCGCCAGCAGCGGGCCGGCGCAGGCAATTGGCGCGAACTGGGCGATGCCGTAAGTGGAGGCCTCGGCGCGGTGGGCGGTACCAAAGGCGTCGTGCACAAAGATGTCGCACAGCGCGGCCATTTTCCTGGCCAGCTCTTCGTTGTTCTTTTTCTCACCCTTGTTGACGCGGCAGTTTTCCAGCATCACCAGTTGACCTGCATTCACCTGCACACCATCCACCCAATTCGCCACCACGGGGATGCTGCGGCCCATCAGCTCGCCCATGCGGGCGGCCACAGGAGTCAGCGAGTCTTCGGGCTTGAAGTCGCCTTCGGTGGGGCGGCCCAGATGGGAGGTCACCATCACCGCAGCGCCGGCATCCAGCGCCATCTGGATGCACGGGATGCTGGCACGAATACGGGTGTCTTCGGTGATATTGCCCGCATCGTCCTGCGGCACATTGAGGTCGGCGCGAATGAAAACGCGCTTGCCGGCAACTTTACCTTGCGCGCACAGATCGGAGAAGCGGATGACGTTCATGGAGATACCTCGGATGGAAGTGGGAAATACGATGCAGCGGCGTTGCGTGCTTTCAACTGATTGTAAAAGGCCAGATGGACGCGACGACAGCTTCGAGCAGCGGGTCTGGGGCGAGCGCCAAAGTGAGGTCAAGGGGGAGACCTGTGCATCCGCTGTCGCGGATGCGCTTCACCTTGTGGCAATAGGCCATGCACGGCTATAAGCCGTGCATGGGCGGAGGACACGAACGGCGGCGCTCACCCCAGACGCGCTGCGGGCGCGCGGGGAACAAAACGTTCACCAACCCAGCCCGATGTGCAACGGCAGGTACACCGCCATGCCAACCACAATGGTGCCCAGCACCACTTGCCCGGCGCCCTTGCGCCAGAAAAAATAGCCCACACCGGCCGCAGCCGCGTACAAGCGGGCATCCTGCAGGGTGTGAATGAGCATGCCCTGTGTCATGACGATCTCGGGCACGATCACTGCCGACAGCGCGGCAATGGGGGCGTACTGCAGGCCGCGCTGTACCCAGAGTGGTAATACCCAATCTTTCTTCGAAATGAAGAACAAAGAGCGCGACAACACACTGACACCGGCCAGAGCCACAATCGTCACAAGTGTCCAGGCATTGGTTTCACCGGTAAAAGAAGTCGGCCATGTTTAATGCCCCGTTGTGCGGGGTGCTCCACGGCTGGACGGCAGGGTTTTTTCAAGCACCACACAGACCAACACTGCGGCAGCAATGGCAACCAGGATATTGAGCTTGAGCGGCAGCGCAAAGGCTGCGACCGCGGCCGTTCCGGCTACGGCCGCCGAGACCCAGCGCAAGCGGCTGGACGCCAGTGAACACAACATCCCCAACAAGGCCAGAATACCGGCAAAGCCCAGACCCCATTGGGTGGGTATGGCGTTGGCCAGCACCACCCCCACCACGCTACAGGCGGTCCAGCTGATCCAGTTCACCCCACCGTTGCCGACCAGGTAGGCCATCTGTCCGTTGCGTCCATCGGTGTCCGTTGCCGGGTCGGCAAACCGTTTCACAAACAGGACGTAGGTCAGGTCACCTGTCAGGTAGCCCGCCAACAGCCGTTGCGACAGTGGCAGGTGCATGACATAGGGCCGCATGTCCACACTGAACACAACAAAACGCAAATTCACGCACAGGGCGGTGGCCAGTACCACCCACATCGGCGCCCCTGCCAGAATCAGGGGGATCGAGGCCAACTGTGCGCTACCAGCGAACACAATGGCCGCCATCAGCAGGGCCTCGACCGTACTCATGCCGGACTTGACCATCGCCACGCCGGTCATCAAACCCCAGGCTGCAATGCCCGGCGCCACGCCCAACATGTCAAGCGCGCCCTGGCGGAATTCGGGATGTTGGCGGTAAGCGCGCCCCAGAATCATGGGTTTACCGATTCAAAGCGCATACCCGGTTGCATGTCAAATCCGCGCAGGAAGTCTGCAGCTGCCAAGCGTTTGCCACCGGGGCGTTGCAGTTCGGTCAAAACTGCTATTGAATTCATAGCTGTTACTGCAATACCCTCGGGGGCCAGAGCCAGAATTGTTCCAGGAGTTTGCCCCAAGACGGGGTCTAACGCCAAGGTTGGCGCAGGCTGTTCTGCGACATGTGCGGCCCAAACCTTGATGACTTCTCCGTTAAATGTTGCGCTGGCCCCAGGGAACGGATTAAAGGCGCGCACCCGTTGCACGATGTGCCGTGCATCCTGATGCCAGTCGATGGCTGCTTCGTGTTTTTCGATCTTGTGGGCGTAGGTCACGCCATCTGTCGGTTGGGCCACAGGCTTGAGCCGTCCTGCGGCCGCCAAGTCCAGCGCCATCACAATCAGTTTTCCACCCAGGTCGGCCATCCGGTCATGCAGCGATGCCGTGGTGTCCGTCGCAGTAATGGGCAGGCTGTGCATCAGCAGCATGTCGCCCGTGTCCAGGCCTGCGTCCATCTGCATGATGGTGACGCCGGTTTCCACATCCCCGGCTTCGATGGCGCGGTGGATGGGTGCCGCCCCACGCCAGCGCGGCAGCAGGGATCCGTGAATGTTCAGACAACCATGCTTGCTCTGAACGGGCGTGAGCGCCGACGGGCCGCCCCTAGGCGCGAGAGCCCCCTCGGGGGGCAGCGAACCACGCGCAGCGGGGAGCGTGGGGGCCATCTCATCGAGTACCCACTGCGGCAGGATCAGGCCGTAGGCCGCAACAACCATCACATCGGCTTGCGCATCGGCAATAGCCTGTCGCGCATTGGCTGCGTCCTCGGGGTATTTGCCATCGAGTTTGAGGCTGCGGGGCTGGGCTACCACAATGCCGCGTTGCAGGGCAAATTGCTTGACGGCGGAGGCCTGCAACTTCATGCCGCGCCCTGCCGGCCGATCGGGTTGGGTCAAAACCAGCGCGATGGTGTGGCCACTGGCGTGCAAACGCTCCAGCGCAACGCGGGCAAATTCGGGGGTGCCGGCAAAAATGACCCTCACCGGTCATCCTCACGCTGGGCTTTGAGCATTTTTTTCTTGATGCGGTTGCGCTTGAGGGGCGACAGGTATTCCACAAAAACCTTGCCGAGCAGGTGGTCCATCTCGTGCTGGATACACACCGCCAGCAGGCCGTCGGCTTCGATGGTGCGGGTATTGCCGTGTTCATCCCCGGCACGCACGTGCACGGCATCAAAACGCTCAACCCCATCGTAGATGCCGGGAACGGACAGACAGCCCTCTTCGTTGATGTGGGTTTCAGGGCTGGTCCAGACCAGTTCGGGGTTGATCAGGATCAGCGGTGCGTCACGCTCTTCCGACACATCGATCACGATCAATCGTTCATGCACGTCGATTTGTGTAGCGGCCAGGCCAATGCCCTTGGCGTCGTACATGGTCTCCAGCATGTCGGCCACCAGAGTTCGAATACGGGCGTCAACGCCATCGACCGGCTTGCCACGCGGTGCAGCTTGGGGTCGGGATAACAAAGAATAGGAAGCAGAGCCATAGTTCATCCACGGAGGGCCAGATGGGCGCGCGGAGTGTGATCAGCACCGCGCCACTAGATTGGGGAAATGTGGCTATTTTCGCCACTTTTGGGGGATCGCGCAGCGCCAGATGGCTAAAAACGTTGCCGAATCAGGGGCTTGAGCGCAAAATCGCGCGTAACTTATCAAGTTATTTCCTGGGACTGCAACACGATATGACGACACACCTATTGGCCAAATCCACCGTGGCAATGGCCAAGCTGGCCGCGCTGAGCGCAATGGCAAGTGCTTTGGTGGCGGTTCCCGCGTGGGCGCAGAACCTCCCGATCTCCACGGCGCAGCGGCAAACTGCTAACGAAGTGTCAAAACAGGGCGTACCGCTGGCCGATCTGGCGACCAATGCACCCGAGCGCTACACGGTGAAGTCTGGCGATACTTTGTGGGCCATTTCAGGATTGTTCCTGAAGCGTGCCTGGCGCTGGCCCGAGCTGTGGGGCATGAATCTGGACGATGTCAAGAACCCGCACCGCATTTACCCTGGCCAGGTTCTGGTTCTTGATCGGGTTGGCGGGCTGGCCCGGTTGCGCCTGGAAGGGGAACAGCGTGACCCGCCTAACGTCAAAGTGTCGCCGCGCACGCGCTACGAGACGCTGTCCGACTCGGCACTGCCAACACTGCGCTCCAGCGCCATTGAAGCGTTTTTGGCCGAACCTATCGTGGTGGATGAAGCCGGTTTGCTAGCCGCCCCACGCATTGTTTCCGCATTGGAGAGCCGTGTATTGATTACCAAAGGCGACCGGGCTTACGCACGCGGACCGCAAGGTGTGCCGATGGTCGATGACCAAGCGCGCGAGCAACAGTTCCGTGTGTTTCGCAATGCCACGCCACTCAAGGACCCCAATACCGGAGAAATCTTGGGCTACGAGGCACAGTATGTTGGAAAAGCCACCATGGTGCGTGGCGAGGGGACGTCCGAAGTCGAGAACCGCGATGGAAGCAAAAGCATGGCCATCATTCCTGCCACCATTGACATCATCAGTGCCAAGGAAGAAATTCGGGTGGGTGACCGTTTGGTGCCGGAGCCGCCACGGCAGATCCAAACCTATACCCCACGGGCCCCGGATGGCTTGGTGGAGGGACGTATCGTGTCCGTTTATGGCAGCGCCGTTGTGAACGCCGCACAGAACCAGGTCGTTGCCATCAACCGTGGAACTGCCGATGGCATGGAACCCGGCATTGTGTTGGCGATTCAAAAGGATGGAGCCCGCGTCATTGACCGGACGGATGACAGCCGCACGGAGCTAAAGCTGCCCGACGAGCGCAACGGGCTGTTGATGGTTTTTCGCACCTACGAACGGGTTTCCTACGCCCTGATTCTTGAAATTACCGATGGTGTTCGGGTCGGCGACCGACTCATCAACCCACGCCAATAGTCAGCCTTGGCAGTGACACGGTCGCCAGACAGCCGGCACTAGCGGAAAAATGAATGGGGCTATGGACCGTGAAGAGCTTGCAGACTGGTTGCGCCTGGGGCTGACGCCTGGAGTCGGCAACACCACGGCGCGGCGGTTGCTGACGGCCTTCGGGCTACCTAATCAGGTGTTTGTGGCAACCGCGCATTCGCTGGAACAACTGGTCGGTGCCCGGGTCAGTGCCGCTCTTCATTCGGAACCTGCCGAGTTGCCGGCCCTGTTGGACCTGACATGGCAATGGTTGCAAGCGAGTCCACAGCAGCACCGTGTTCTTACGCTCGGGGACCCGGCGTATCCGCAGTCCTTGTTGCACATGGAAGACCCGCCCTTGTTGTTGTATGCGATGGGTGCGCCGGAAAGCTGGACGGCAGACGGTATCAGCACCAGCATGGCGCGAAGTGTGGCCATTGTGGGCAGTCGCAACCCGACGCCCCAGGGCGCTATCAACGCGCGGGAGTTTTCGCGGGCTTTGGCCCAACAGGGTCTGACCATCGTTTCTGGTTTGGCGCTGGGCGTTGATGGTGCCGCCCATGAGGGTGCCCTTGAAGGCGCAGCCCCAGGACAACTCGCGACCATTGCCGTTGTGGGTACCGGGCTGGACCGGGTCTACCCCCCGCCAGCATCGTGATCTGGCCCATCGCATTGCCCAGCGCGGAGTGTTGCTCAGTGAATACCCGTTGGGTACTCCTCCAATATCGGCTAATTTCCCCAGGCGCAACCGCGTCATTGCAGGCCTGTCCTGTGGCACCGTGGTGGTGGAGGCGGCGCTGAAGTCCGGGTCACTGATTACCGCGCGCCTGGCAGCAGAACAGGGCAAGGAAGTGTTTGCCATCCCAGGCTCCATCCATTCCACTCAGGCCAGGGCTGCCATGCCCTCATTCGGCAAGGTGCCAAACTCGTCGAAAGCGCGCAGGATGTACTGGAAGAGCTGTTACCGGATACACACGCAGACGACCCTGCCAAGGGAACATCGGGTTCGGACACGCCAGAATCCGATGGCGAAAACGACGTGCTTCAGGCCTTGGGTTTTCTGCCCATGGGCCTTGATGCCCTTTTGGCGCGCACGGGTCTCGACACGGCGACGCTGCAAGTGCGGTTAATGGAACTGGAACTGCAGGGCAAGCTGGTGCGCATGCCGGGCGGGCTGTTTCAGCGCATCATCCGCGCTTGAGGTACGTGGGGCCTCTGTACCCTATTTGCGCCAACCGTGAAATTATGGGTAAAGCCGGATATCGGTCAAGAGATCAGGTTTTCTGCGCTATATTGAACGCATGTTTGAAGTCCTTGTCTTCGTTTACGAAAACTACTACGCTGGCGACAGCTGCCCTGAGCCCGCGCATCTGGAGCGCAAACTCAATGCGGTCGGATTTGAATCGGATGAAATTGACGACGCGCTAAGTTGGCTCAGTGGGCTCAACACGGCGGCCAGGGGCTCTACCGGTTTTGTCGGAACATCGCAATTGGTTTCGCCTGAGCCTTGGTTGCGTGAACCATGCCCAACCAGCGCCAGGGTTTACCCTGCAGCGGAGCAAAACCACTTGGGTGCCACCTGCCTGGGATTCATTAGCTTTCTGGAATCGGCCGGGGTCTTGCCAGCAGCGATGCGTGAAGTGGTCATCGACCGCGCGATGGCGGCACCAGGGGCGCCGGTTTCCCTCGATGATCTGAAGATCATCATATTGATGGTGTACTGGAGTTTTGGACAGGAACCCGATCCACTGGTTCTCGACGAACTCTGCGATGACTCGACTGATCGGATTGCGCACTGAGTTTGAACGGGCCTGGGCACGCAAACGTGGTGCGGGTCATATTGCGCCGCCGGACTGCCCTACCGTGAAATGCGGCACCTTTGGGGCGCGGGGAGGCGCCCACATTGGGCGACAGTGGCGACCTAATGCATCAAACGTTCCGGATTGGCCTCAATCTTGGACAGTGCGTCCCGTGTGGCACGAACCGTCAAGGTTTCTTCTTCTTGCGGCAGCAACAAGCCAGCCTGCAAATAGGCCGCCAAGCGGCCCCCTTGAATGAGGTAACTCTTTCCTGAACTGGCTGCAAACAAATTCAAATGTTTGCGTTCACTACGCCAGGCAAACTGGACCTGGGTAATTTGGTTGTTATGGTCCAGAGTGAACCACGAACCCAACTGCAGCTCTTGTCCCCCAGGCCATCATGGCAGCGGTGGGCCTTGAGCCCCCGTTGCCAACCACTTCGATGGCCGATGCGTCGATGCCCAGCATCATTTCTATGCTCTCGGCATCCAGTGGAAGATCCCCCAAACCATCTTCACTGACAAAATCTTCCAGGTTTCCGAGGCGCTGTGCCATCGCATCGATCTTGGCCTGTGGAATAGCCTGGGTTTTGGACAAAAAGGCGTCAGCCAGCGTATCGCTGACGGTCTTGATATGCGTATCTTGCTCTGATGGCGCCATTGCCAACAACGCCATGCCAGAGCGCAAACGCAGCAGCAAGTTGGGCAAATCCTGAATCACCCGCGCCCGGTCGGCGCGGTTGGGTTTGGCACTTGCCGACCAAACGAGGTCGGTCGCCGATTTCTTGAGCATCAGCGTGTCCTTGTGCTGTGGGCCTTTGCGCACGGCAGCAACCGCCAATACTTCGGCCCAGACTTTGAACAGGAACTCGCGGATTTCCTCGCGCACCGGCATGTCTTTGAGCATGTTGCGCATTTCTATGGTGTATTGAATGGCGAGCGTTTCCTTTTGCTCAACCTGCTGCGCAACACTGACAATCTTTTGGGTAGAGTCTTTTTCGGTCAAGAATTTTGAGAGGAATTTCTGAAATTCCTCATAAACGACCTGGTAGACCTTTTGCCTGTTTCCGGGTATTGCTCGATAACCTGGACGATACGTTTGATCTCTAGCTCCATGGCGTTTCCTTGCACGCCGGTCGCATCAAACCCCATGACACAAGAGCCCATACGATCAATCAACAAGCGTGCCGGGTGGTTGGTGGTGCCCAAGAAATCGGGGTCTTCCAACGCCATGCGCAATACCGGCATCTGCAAACGGGCAAACCATACCCGGATACCAGGTGGAATCCGTTCTTCGGCCAGAATCGCCTGAAACATCAGGGCGACAATTTCAATGGTGGCCTTTTCACCTTTGGTCTCAGCCTTCTTCTTGAGTTCTGCCGTTTTTTCGCGCAGATCAACGGCAACCCGGGCCACACCGGCAGGGCTGTAGTCCTCATACAGCGTGCCGCCGGCCGCATAAGTGCCAGCCTGTCCAGGCAGCGGCGGCGCCATGGCAGCAGCCAGTGCTGGCGAAGGGGCATGATGCGGGGCTGTGCCGCCAAAATCACCACCGACATGGCTCACAAACAAACGGCGAATCTGACCGATGACCCCCTGTGCGCGGTTTCGTGCACGTGCCATCGGTGTAGTCGACGTCATCATGCGGGTTTCCTCGGAGGCAGAGTGACCGTGCCCCACGTTGTTTTGCATACCCGTGGATTGTTTCCAAAATGGCGTCGGAGCAGATCCGCCGCCAACCGAGGAACCCGATGAGCCCGAGGCCTCTTGTGTTGTGCCGCCGTTGCCTTGGGTAGCGGACTTGGCGCCCCAGCCCAAACGGCCGCCAAAGAATCCGCCGGCGGCGCGCGGTTCTGACCCGCCTGCGCTGGGCGGTGCATTGGAGTCCGCGTAACCGCGCTGCGAAAACTGGCTGGGGCCGTGGCCATCGCCAGCGGGGTCAGTGGGTCCTGATTGACTGCCATAAGGCGCCTGCCCCTGGGTGTGGCCGCCCTGAGCGTATCCGGCATTGCCACCACCCTGTCCCAATTCACCGTGTGCTGATGGGGCTCCATCGGACGTCTGACTCGGTCCGGACGGCGGTGACGCGCGAGGGCGAGCGGGTGGGGTAGCACCGCGTGAAGGACTCTTGACGCGATCCTTCAATTCAATCGTGGGCATGACACCCTTCTTGATCATGGCCTCGTTGGCATTGCCATAAGCCGCCTTGAGACGCTCAACCAGCAATTTTTGAACCACTTCGTTGACAAGGGCCCACGAGTCGCCAGGCATACCCGAGTTGGCCCATTGTTCAACCATCAGCAGTACCAAAACTTCGGGCCGCAACAAATCGTTGCCAGCCAGCTCTTCGGTGCCTTCCAAAAACTGCATCCGTAAACGCAAGTCTTCCAGCTGGCTGCTGACCTTGTCCATGACGGCCATCACCATTCGCGACGCAAGAATTTTATTCTCGACGACCTCGGTACCAACCAATTGCAAGCCAGCAGCCTCAAGATTTGCCTGTTTTTTTACTTTGGGGGTCCAGGCACTCCCGCCATACCTTCATCGTACCGTCGACCCACAGTGGGCGGCACTTTTTGTAGGCCATCCATGTGTCTCGCCGATCCTGACCTTCCCTGGCGTTGCTGGGTTCATCCATCAACGTCGTGATTTGTTCATGCACGGCACCACTGATTTCAATCAAGGCCTTGCCCGCTTCAGCAAGGAAGCGCTCACGCACCACCCTGGCGAATTGCAGTCTGGGAGTGCGCGGGATTGAACTGGGAGCTGTGGCCATAAATCCAGGAAAAGCTTACACCGTGGCGCCCGCGTTGGGGTCGGTTGGGTCGGTTTCCTTCTTGGGTCCACCGCCTTTGACCAGGTCCTCGCGTTGGATGCCAAGCCACATGGCAATCGCCGCGGCAACAAACACCGAGGAGTAAATGCCAAACAAAATACCAATGGTCAGTGCGAGCGCGAAGTAGTGCAAGGTGGCGCCCCCAAACAGCAACATGGATAACACCATCAACTGCGTGGATCCGTGCGTAATGATGGTTCGGCTGATCGTGGATGTAATTGCGTTGTCAATGATCTGCACCGTGTTCATTTTCCGGTAGCGGCGGAAGTTCTCGCGAATCCGGTCAAAAATCACGACGGACTCATTGACGGAGTACCCTAGAACTGCCAATACTGCGGCCAGCACCGGCAATGAAAACTCCCATTGGAAAAACGCGAAAAAGCCCAGAATAATGATGACGTCATGCAGATTGGCGATGATGGCCGCGACGGCAAACTTCCATTCGAAGCGAATGGCCAAATACAGCATGATGCCCACGACCACACTGGCCAATGCCTTCAGGCCGTCGGCGAACAATTCATCCCCGACCTGGGGGCCGACAAATTCAGTGCGTCGCAAGGTGGCGCTGGGGTCAGCTGCCTTCAAGGTCTCCAACCCACAACCCGTTCACTCTGAGCGCCCGAGGTACTTCCTTTTTGCACCGGCATGCGGATCAGCACATCCTGGGCGGTGCCAAAGTTCTGGACCTGGACATCATTGATGCCCAAGGCGGCGACGTTGTTGCGGATGGTATTGAGATCAGCGGGCTGGGAGTAGCTGACTTCCATCAGGGTGCCGCCCGTGAACTCCACGGACAAATGCAAACCCCGGGAAAACAGAAAAAACACGGCCGCCAAAAAGGTAGCCAGTGACACCAAGTTGAACACCAGCGCATGCCGCATAAACGGAATGTCGCGGTGAATTTTGAAAAATTCCATGACTGTTTCCCTTAGTTTGTCGAGACCTGATTGTCTGAATCCGGCCGCCAAACTGTCCCTATGGACACGCCTTTGAGTTTCTTCTGGCGACCGTACCACAAATTCACGACACCGCGCGAGAAGAAAACACCAGAAAACATGCTTGTCAGTATGCCCAGACAATGCACGACTGCGAAGCCACGTACGGGACCTGAACCGAAAGCGAGCAGCGCGAGGCCCGCTATCAGGGTCGTCACGTTGGAGTCAATGATGGTGGCCCAAGCGCGGTCGTACCCCGCGTGGATGGCTGCCTGCGGGGATGCCCCGTTGCGCAACTCTTCGCGCACGCGTTCGTTGATGAGCACATTGGCGTCAATCGCCATACCCAATACCAACGCCATGGCCGCCATGCCCGGCAAGGTCAGCGTTGCCTGCAGCATGGACAAAACCGCCACCAGTAGCAACAGGTTGAATGCCAGTGACACGCTGGAGATCACGCCAAACAGCATGTAGTACAGACACATGAAGATCGCGACCGCCACAAAACCCCAAGTCACGCTGTTAAAACCTTTGGCAATGTTTTCCGCGCCGAGACTTGGTCCAATGGAGCGCTCTTCGATGATGTCCATGGGAGCAGCCAGAGAGCCAGCCCGCAGAAGGAGTGCCAGGTCGTTGGCCTCCACCACACTCATGGAACCTGATATCTGGAATCGGTTGCCCAATTCACCCTGTATCACCGGCGCTGTCAGCACTTCGCCGCGTCCCTTCTCAAAGAGGACAATGGCCATGCGTTTCTTGAGATTTTCACGACTGACGTCGCGCATGATGCGCCCACCTTTGGCGTCAACCGTCAGGTCGACTTTGGGTTGCTGCGTTTGCGAGTCGAATCCTGGTTGCGCGTCGGTCAGACTGTCACCCGCAAGAATCACCTGTTTCTTGACGATGACCGCTCGCCCATCACGTTCCAGAAAACGTTCGGACCCAAACGGAACAGCGCCAGCGCCAGTCTCGGCATCGCGCGCGGCGACGCTGTCGTCGACCAGTCGCAATTCAAGTGTCGCTGTGCGGCCAATCAAGTCCTTGGCACGGGCGACGTCCTGGATTCCAGGCAACTGGACAACAATGCGGTCAAGCCCCTGCTGTTGAATCACCGGTTCGGCGACTCCCAGTTCATTGATCCGGTTGTGCAGGGTGGTAATGTTTTGTTTCAGGGCTTGTTCCTGAATCTTGCGTGCGGCCACGGGTTGAATGGTGGCCAGCATCTTCACCTCGGCGCCTTCTGCGCTCTCGTTGGTCGCAAGTTCTGAAAATTGCTCCTGGATGATTCGCCGCGCGGCCTCTGCGGTGGCGGCGTCGCGAAAGCGAACTTCAATGTTCTGTCCGTTGCGGCTGACGCCGCTGTGGCGTACGTTTTTTTCACGCAATGTCGTCCGGATGTCGCCAGTCAGGGATTCCGCCCGCTTGGTCAGCGCCGCCTGCATGTCGACCTGCAACATGAAGTGCACACCGCCGCGCAAATCCAGACCCAGGTACATGGGTGATGCGTGTAATGCGGTTAACCATGCCGGGGAGCGCGAGAGGAGGTTTAAAGCCACCACGTAGGATGGGTCATTGGCATTCGGGTTGAGTGCCTTTTGGATCGCATCCTTGGCTTTCAATTGCACATCAGTGCTGGCAAACCTGGCTTTGATGGAGGCCCCTCCAATGCCACAGCATCGGCGGTGATGCCAACAGCCTTGAGTGTGTCTTCCACCCGGCTGAGGGTTGCAGCGTCAAGTTTGAGATTGGGTTTCGCTGCGGAAACCTGTACAGCAGGCGCCTCGCCAAACACATTGGGCAGGGCGTATAGGGCACCCACCACCAGTGCGATCAGGATGATCGCGTATTTCCACACGGGGTAACGGTTCATGATCGCATTTCAGACGGGTAAAGGGTGTGCAAAAGTATTACTTGATTGAGCCCTTGGGCAAAACCTGGACTACGGCACTACGCTGGATCTGGATCTCGACACCGCTAGCCACTTCAATGCCCAAATAGTTGTCACCAATTTTGCTAATTTTCCCCAAAACACCACCGGCGGTGACCACTTCGTCACCTTTGGCGACGGCATCAATCATCGCCTTGTGCTCTTTCTGCTTCTTCATCTGAGGACGGATCATCACAAAGTAAAGCACTACAAACATCAAAACCAATGGCAACATGCTCATCAGGGAATCCTGCATACCGCCCCCAGCGGCGGCGGCGGGAGCGGTTTGGGCAAAAGCAGAGGAAATAAACACAGGCAAACTCCACAAAACAAGGGACAAAGGAATACCCGCCACCTTTTTATCGGTGGCGACTATGCACTGGGGCAACCCTTGATTGTAATCGGGCGAGGCCGAATGCTTTCCGTTTGGACAGCAACTAATCCCCACGCAAGTTCAGGTCGGACGGTGAAAGCGTTCCAGCAACACCGACCACTGCTGGCGGGCCGCCGCCAAATGCCGTGCCTTGATATGGCCGTAACCGCGGATTTGCTCCGGCAGGCGGGCAAAGGCCACTGCAGCGTCCCGGTTGCTTGCGTTCAATTGGGGCAAAAGGCCCTGCACCGCATCCTGGTACTCCCCCGCCAGAGCACGTTCGTGGCGGCGTTCTTCGGAATAGCCAAAGATGTCCAGAGGACCACCGCGCAACACCTTGAGCGGCGCCAACAGTCGGAAGGCCGTTTGCATCCAGGCGCCATAGCGTTGTTTTTGCAGTTCACCTGCGGCATTGGTTTTGGCCAGCAGTGGGGGTGCCAAGTGGTAGTTCAGCGTGAAGTCGCCTTCAAACTGGGAATTGACTTTGGCCAGGAAAGCAGTGTCAGTGTGCAGGCGCGCCACTTCGTACTCGTCCTTGTAGGCCATGAGCTTGAACAAATATCGCGCCACAGCCTGGGTCAGTGGCAGATCCTCGCGCTTGGCCGACTCTGCCGTCTGCGCCATTGCTGATTCGGCGCGGCGCACCGAATCCACGAAGCTGGCATAACTCGCCGCATAAGCGGCATTCTGGTAACCGGTCAAGAACTCGACCCGCTTGGCCACCAGTTCGTCCACCGAATGTGTGTGACGCGGCGTGAAGGTGATCACCTGGCCAGGATTGAGGAGCTTTTGCACAGCCGGCCAGTCCAGCGCGGCCTGGCGGCCCCAGGCAAAGGCGGCCTTGTTGTTGTCCACGGCCACAGCATTGAGCTCCATAGCGCGGATCAGGGAGACCAGTTGAAGCGGAATCCAGCCTTTTTGCCAGGCATAGCCCAACATGACGGGGTTGGTGTAAATGCTGTCGCCCAGGAACTGCGTGGCGATGGCATCGGCATCAAACGCCCCGACGCCAGCGTCCCCGACCACCCGGGCAATTTCTGCCAGGCACTCCTGGGCCGGATTGGTCCAGTTCGGGTTTGACACAAACGCTGCGGTAGGCGCACTGTGGGAATTCAGGGCTACATGGGTACGACCCTGGCGCATGCGCAGCACGGTTTCCTTGCCCGCCACCACAATAGGGTCGCAGCCAATGACCAGGTCGGCCGAGGCCATGCTGACGCGCGTGGTGCGGATGTCGTCCTGCGTGGCGGCAATTAACACATGGCTCCAGGTGGCACCACCCTTCTGCGCCAGGCCACCGGCATCTTGCGTGACGATGCCCTTGCCTTCCAGGTGGGCGGCCACGCCGAGCAGTTGGCCTATGGTGATGACGCCGGTACCGCCAACGCCAGCCACGATGATGCCCCAGGCACCGCCGCTGGCGCTGCCGTCCGCAGAATGGCCTGCGCCGCTCAGTTGGGGGATTCTGGGTGCGGGCAACGCGCCTACCTCGGTCGCAACCGTCGATTTGCCTTTGGTCTTCTTGCGTAGCTGCCCACCCTCCACGGTCACAAAGCTGGGACAAAATCCTTTCACGCAGCTGAAGTCCTTGTTGCAGGTGCTCTGGTTGATCTGGCGCTTGCGGCCAAATTCGGTCTCCAGCGGCTCCACGCTCACGCAGTTGCTCTGCACACTGCAGTCGCCACAGCCCTCGCACACCAGTTCGTTGATGACCACACGCTTGGCCGGGTCCGCCAGGGTG
This sequence comes from Candidatus Aalborgicola danicus, assembly GCA_016703945.1. Lineage (GTDB taxonomy): Bacteria > Pseudomonadota > Gammaproteobacteria > Burkholderiales > Burkholderiaceae_C > Allorhodoferax > Allorhodoferax danicus. The sequence continues at coordinate 9,594 of JADJBC010000060.1, read as the reverse complement.
CCCCGCTTGCGGCGGCGGCGTTTCTCGGTGGCACAGGTCTGGTCGTAGATGATGACTGTGGTGCCCTTGATTTCACGGAACTGCTTTTGAATAGTGTCCAGCGCATCACGGTGGTGGACCGCCACCCCCTGCGCCAGTTCGACGCCCTGGTATTTCAGCGGCTCATCCGTCACCACCACGATCTGCACAGCACCCTCAGCCCGCATGCTTTGCGCAATCTGCACCACCGAGTGACCCTCGGCGCGTTCGCCAATTTGCTGACCGCCGGTCATGGCCACAGCGTCGTTGTACAGAATCTTGTAGGTGATGTTGACACCGGCGGCAATGCTCTGGCGCACGGCCAGCAGACCGCTGTGGAAGTAGGTGCCGTCGCCCAGGTTGGCGAACATGTGCTGGTCGTGGCTGAACGGTTGCTGGCCCACCCATGGCACGCCTTCTCCACCCATCTGGGTAAATCCAACGGTGGCGCGGTCCATCCAGATGGTCATGAAATGGCAGCCAATACCAGCCATGGCACGCGAACCTTCGGGCACCTTGGTACTGGTGTTGTGCGGACAACCCGAGCAGAACCAGGGCTGGCGGTCCCCTAGCTTGATGTCGGCCTTGGCACGCGCCACCTCCAGCACCTGCATGGATTGCTCCTTGGCGTTCAGGATGGCCAACTGGGCGTCAATGCGCGCGGCTGTGTCGGCATCCACGCCCATCAGCGTGATGCGCTTGGCAATGGCCCGCGCGATGATGGCGGGCGACAAATCGGCGTTGGCGCGCAACAGCGTATTGGCATGCGGATTGGCCATGCCCCATTCACCGCCACTGCCAAAGCCCGATGCATCGGACTCGGCCTCGTTGAACTTGCCCAGTACACGCGGGCGCACATCGGAACGCCAGTTGTACAGGCCTTCCTTCAACTGGTATTCGATAACCTGCCGCTTTTCTTCCACCACCAGAATTTCCTGCAGACCGGTGGCAAATTCGCGGGTCAGTTGGGCTTCGAGCGGCCAAACCACACCGACCTTGTGCAGGCGGATGCCGACGCGTCGGCAGGTGGCGTCATCCAGCCCCAGGTCCAGCAGGGCCTGGCGTGTGTCGTTGTAGGCCTTGCCGCTGGCGATCAGGCCCAGGCGGTCGTTCGGGCCTTCGATGACGTTGTAGTTCAGGCGGTTGGCGCGGATGTAGGCCAGGGCGGCGTACCACTTGTAATCGAACAGGCGCGCTTCCTGCTCCAGCGCATGGTCGGGCCAGCGGATGTGCAGGCCGCCGTTGGGGATCACAAAGTCCGTTGGGATCTTGATCTGCACCCGGTCCGGGTCAATCATCGCCGTGGCGCTGGACTCCACGATTTCCTGAATGGTCTTCATCCCGGCCCAAACGCCAGAGAAGCGGCTCATGGCAAAGGCGTGAATGCCCAGGTCCAGAATCTCCTGCACATTGGCCGGGAAGAACACCGGCGTGCCGCAGGCCTTGAAGATGTGGTCGCTCTGGTGGGCGGCGGTGGAGCTTTTGGAGATGTGGTCATCCCCCGCCACGGCGATCACACCGCCCCAGGGCGTGGTACCAGCCATGTTGGCGTGTTTGAAGACGTCGGAGCAGCGGTCCACACCCGGGCCCTTGCCGTACCAGATGCCGAACACACCGTCGTATTTGTTGCTGCCCGGTGGCGCAAAGCCCAGTTGTTGTGTGCCCCACAGGGCAGTGGCGGCCAGCTCTTCGTTGACGCCGGGCTGGAACACGACGTGGTGGGCCTTCAAGAATTTCTCGGCCTTTTGCAGCGACTGGTCGTAGGTGCCCAGCGGCGAACCGCGGTAGCCGCTGATGAAGCCGGCCGTGTTCTTGCCCACGCGCTGGTCCCGCACGCGCTGCAACATGGGCAGCTTGACCAGGGCCTGCACCCCGCTCATGAAGGCATGGCCGTAGTCCAGGGAATATTTGTCGTCCAGCGTGACGGTTTCCAGGGCCTTGCGGACGTGTTCGGGTAGCGGTGCATTCATGGCGGTTGAGTCTCCGTGGCGGGCATGGTGGGGCTGGCGCAATTGGAAGGATCCTGCGGCGGCTAAAACATCCTCAGGTCCTTCTCTTGACGTGAGTCAGTGTAGGCACATTGGGCTGATATGTCTTTGCGTTCTGTGCCCAAACAAACGTGGCTTGAGAAAGGATATTGCTGCAAAATGTCAATATATGGAACAATTAGACAAATTTGACCTTGCAATCCTTGACGAGCTGCAAAATGACGGTCGCCTGAGCAACACCGAACTGGCCCAGCGCGTGGGCCTGTCGGCCGCGCCGTGCTGGCGCCGGGTGCGGGCGCTGGAAAGAGCGGCTTTATCAAGGGTTACCACGCCGAGCTGGACCGCCAAAAGATCGGGCTGGGCGTGCTGGCATTTGTACGGCTGGACGCCGAACGCAATACCGGGGACTCCACCCGGGCGCTGGAAGAGGCGATTAAGCAGCTGCCGCAAATCGTCAGCTGCCACTACATCAGCGGCTCCGGCACCTTTGAGCTGCAGGTGATTTGCCAGGACCTGGACAGCTTTTCGCGTTTTGCGCGCGAGAGCCTGATCAACCTGCCGCATGTGAAAGACCTGCACACCAGCTTTTCACTGGGCGAGGTCAAGGCCAGCAGCGCATTACCGCTGAATCACCTCCAGCCCACGTCTTTATTGCGTGGGTGTTGCGGTAGGAACGAGAGTTAACCTGAGAACCTCAGTCGCTCGCTTCATGGCGGCCTCACCAAGCCGATTACTGCGCCACAGTCATAAGCTTCCTGAAGCGACCGGCTCGCATCATTTCATCGGAATCCAGACCATATCCGACAAAAATTTGAGAACCAATAATTCCAGACAGGTCTGCGTTTTCAAGTATTCGTATCAAGATTGAATCAGTTTTCGTATCCAATGCCAGGCCAGTCAGATATTCAGCCAGGGGTGATGTCAGGCTACCCCACAGATTGTTTGAAGCCAACTGAAAAAACGCAAAGCCTGACCCCGTGCCGACCGCCGCAACAACATACAACTTGTAACTTACGCCATGGGGGACTGCGCGCGTACTCGCTAAGGGCTGGAAAATGCCACGAATGTCCGCGCTCAAAGAACTTGAGTTCAGCGTCCCCTCCAATGACGCTTTCACCAGGAATGGTGGTATCGATGCGCCGGGGATCGTGTTGGGTACGCCAGGATCGAGGTCGAGAAAATCGCTCAAATTTCCATCGACCACCAGTTGCGGCGTTGTCCGCTCCCCAAAAGTACCGTCGCCGAGTTGCCCATGGCGGTTGCCGCCCTACTCCATACCGTTCCATCAGGCTTGAGCGCCAGCAGATGGGTGCCACCCAGCGCCACAGACGAAAATCCGGTGCCAATTTGAACGGGTGTTGATGCGCTTGCTTCCCAGCGGCTGGCTCCCCAGCGCCACAAAGTGGTGTCGGACTTGACGGCATAACTCGCCCCTTTGTTGCTGATGGGCGAGCCTGCCGACACTTGACTGAATCCACTGCCAACCATGATGGGCGCGCTGCTGTTTGTCAAATTGCCATTGCCAAGCTGCCCGCTTTCGTTGCTGCCCCATGACCAGAGCACTCCGTCAGACGTCAGTGCCAGCACATGCGATTGTGCAGCCGAGAGCTCTTTGACCCCTGCCAGCCCAGCCACTTGTCCCGGCACTTTTGAACAGGCAAGGGCACCGCAGATGTCAGAACTGACACGGCCCAATTCACCCGAACTGTTGACACCCCACGACCACACGCTGCCATCGGTTCGCAGTGCGATGCTTGCAGAACCCGTGGCCGCAATCGCACGGAATCCGCCGCCCACAAAGTAGGGGTTCGACAACGTCCTGTCCGTCGTCGTGCCATCGCCAAGCTGGCCGTACAGGTTAAAGCCCCACGTCCAGATACCGCCGTCTGTCTTCAATGCAACCACGTGAGAGCCACTGGTGGCCACGGACGCATAACCGGTTCCAATTTGTTCCGGCGCGCCATTGCCTCCTGCGGCACCCCAGCGCCACAGCGAACCATCCACCTTGACCGCATAAACATCGGTTCCGTTGAGCAAATTCATGCCGGTAGAAATCGATTGGTAGCCCCCGCCGACGTAGGTTGGGATGCTGCGGAACAAGGGTTGGTCTACGCCAAGTTGACCGTTCTGGTTGTTGCCCCAAGTCCAGACGCTGCCATCGTCCTTGAGTGCCAACGAATGCTGGAATCCCGCTGCGACTGCCTTATAGCCGCCGCCCAAGGTAACCGGGGTACCTGATCCCAGTTGTAGCGTGGATGATTGGGATGACCGGTATTCAACCAGATCACCGGTTGTCAAGATGCCGGTACCCCCGGTTGCCGATGTCCGAATAGCCGCTGGCAATCTGGCGTGGTACCACACTGGATGTACTGCGTAAACTCCAGACGCTCGAAGTCACTCTTTAATCCGAATATTGCAAAGGTGTCAACAACATACTTGGTAAATACACCGCTGTTGATGCGGGTCGGAACCAGTACATCCGCACGCGTTGCGTTACCAAGCAAATCGATGTAACTGTTCGAACTTCCGGGGTCATCTTCTTCTTCGCCCCAGATCCACAACGAACCATCGGTCTGGGTTGCCACAGCAACGCAGCGGAAGTTTTGGGAACTACCCACTGATGCATAGTTGGCCCCAATTTTGGTGGGGACAGTTCGGGAAATGCGCGTCCCGTCACCAACGCAGCCGTGCTTGTTGTTTCCCCATGCCCACAGGGTTCCGTCGACCTTGATGTGAAACTTGCACCATTTCCCGCTGCAGTGGACGCATAACCATCGCCAATCCTGACGGGGTTGGAGTCGACCGGCCACGCTGCCGTCGCCAATCTCACTTGAAAAATTTGCCCCCATGCCCACAGACACCGTCCGTCTTGAGGGCCAGCGTATGGGTTGAGCTCGAACTGACTGCCTTGAAGTCTGTGCCTATCCTGACGGGAGTGGTACTAGTTTGCGCTTGTGCCGTCACCGCGCTGACCCCCAGGTGTTGGCACCCCAGCCCAAAGCTGGTATCGCTGCGGATGACAAAATTGTTACTACTACCCGCAGCAATCGCAACCACATTGGTCATATTCTCGACTAAGCAGGCGCATCGCGGAGGCAATCCTTCCAACTCCCAACTCGCTCTTTGAGTCACTTCCCCAGGCCCACAAGTCACCGCGGGTGTCATGGCGTACGACGAACCGTAACTTGCACTGCGCGATGCATGCGCCGGGATGCTTGTGCTGCAGCAGGCACCGTCGCAACGGCGACGGTGCTGAGCGTCAGCAATTAATGATGTAATTGATGCGTTTCATGAGCCTTCTTCCAGTTTCAACTGCATGAGCGGCCCAGTTTAACTTCTGGGCTTTGCGCTTGTCGATGCCGACGAGCCTGTCAGAAATTTTGTGTGTGAGGCATACCATTCCCTCAAAGGAGTTTCATGCCCCGCAAAATCAACAAGGCCGCATCGAGCGGCCAGCCGGCACAGCCGCAAATCTCAGCTCAGCTACTTGAAGAGCTCATACCCGGTCCAGTGACCAAAGAGCAGTTCGAGAATATCTTTCAAAATTTCAAAAGAGCGTTCATCGAACGCGCCTTGAATGCGGAGATGAGTCACCACCTGGGCTACACCAGCGGACAGGTCAAGCCCGAAGGCGCCACTAACCACCGCAACGGCAGTAGTGCCAAGACGGTGCTAACCGACACAGGCTCCCTGCGCATTGAAGTGCCCCGCGAGCGCGAGGGCACATTTGAGCCCCAACTCATCGGCAAACATGAGCGTCGCCTCACCGGCTTTGACGACAAGATCATCGCCATGTACGCCCGCGGCATGACAGTGCGCGAGATACAAGGCTTCATGGCCGAGATGTATGCCGTTGAGGTGTCTCCTGACCTCATCAGCAGCGTCACCGACGCCGTTTTGGGCGAGGTCGCCACATGGCAGGCCCGCCCGCTGGAGGCGATGTACCCGGTAGTCTTCTTTGACGCCCTGCGCGTGAAGATCCGCCAAGACGGTGTGGTGCGCAACAAAGCGGTCTACCTGGCGCTGGGGATGCTGCCAGACGGCACGCGCGACATACTGGGCATCTGGATTGAGAACACTGAAGGGGCCAAGTTCTGGATGAAGGTCTTCAACGACATGAAGACCCGAGGCTGCAACGACGTGCTCATTGCGGTCACAGACGGCCTCAAGGGCATGGGCGAGGCCCTGGCGGTGGTGTACCCAGCCACCACGCTGCAAACCTGCATCGTGCACTTGATTCGCAACAGCCTGGACTATGCCAGTTGGAAGGACCGCAAGCCCTTGGCAGCGGCCATCAAACCGATCTACACAGCGCCCAGCGCTGAGGCTGCGTTGGCCGAGCTTGATGCGTTTGAACAAGGGCCATGGGGCGTCAAATTCCCCACGGTGGTGGGTGCATGGCGCCGGGTCTGGGATAAGGTGATTCCGTTCTTTGCGTTCCCGCCCGAGGTGCGCCGGGTGATCTACACGACCAATGCCATTGAAAGCGTCAATGCACGGTTGCGCAAGATACTCAAAACCCGAGGGCACTTCCCCAGCGACGACGCGGCCACCAAGTTGATTTGGCTGGCACTGCGCAACATCACCGCCAACTGGGCTCGGGCCTCACCGCATTGGAAGGCGGCAATGAATCAGTTTGCCATTCTGTACAAGGAACGTTTCACCCAGGTCGCATAGCCTGAAAGATCTCGCTGCCAGACGACCGGGGGGGGGCCTCCGGCGGCCTGGCAGGGGCCTCTTTGAAAAGATCAAATCCGAAAAGCCTTCAAGCCTCAGCTAACATCCAATCCGCTTCACACACAGAAATCCTGACACTCCCATGCCGACAGCCGCATCATCTGCGACTCGTCGGCTCTGTTGCAATCAAATGCTTGACGATAGAAGCTCCGGTGATGCAATTCCATTGGAATTCAGCAAGGGACTGCATCCTTGTGACATCGTTTTTATGATTTGGACTAGCGCTGGCCAGCAAGGCCTTTCCGGTTACATGGAATTTGCGCCGGAGTTGGGTTTTGCAGCCCTTTACGGGGGATTGAATCAGAATCTATGTGCCAAATTGGCATTCTGCCCACGTCGAATAAGCGTGAGTAGCTACTAGTTTTGTAGCAAACAGCGGTCTGGATCACCCACTACCTCAGTGTTTTGACTGTTCTAGTGGCATGGTTTGGGCCATTGGCACCCGCCTCATACTGTCAAAGGCCCAGAAATCGGCGGGAGCCAATGGCCCAAACCATGCGGGTAGTTGGTTGGTTTGGATCGGCAATGAAAGTCGGGGCAGGGTGCTACCAGTCATAGGATTTGAGGTCTTGGATGACTCTTCAAGGCCAGAGGACGAAACCGCTGCGCGGTAGTTCCCACGCCGGCGGATGCAATTTGCGTTAAGGACCTGTGCGTGCCTATGTTGTGAATCGAGGCAATTGGCCTCGTTCACAACAGGAGCACAGCCATGGACTCGTCGAATCAAACTGTTTCCCCACTGCGCCAACGCATGCTGAGGACATGCGCATGCGTCAACTCGCGCCCAAGACCCAAGCCGCCTATATCCGGGCGGTCAGCCGATTCGGGGCGTTCCTGGGCAAGTCCCCACACACCGCCAGCATTGAAGACCTGCGCCGCTTTCAACTGCACATGGTGGACGAGGGTGCCTCGCCCATCACCCTCAACGCAACGATCACCGGGTTGACGTTCCTCTTTGACGTGACGCTCGATCGCAAGGACGCGATGGCCAAGATGCAGTCGGTACGCATTCCCCACAGACTGCCGGTGGTTCTGAGCAAGGAAGAAGTGGCCAGGTTGATTGCGGCGGTGGGCCACATCAAACACCAGACGGCGCTCTCACTGGCCTACGGCACGGGATTGCGGGTGGGAGAAGTCGTAGCACTCAAGGTTGGCGACATTGACAGCAAACGCATGACGCTGCGCGTGCAGCAGGGCAAAGGTCGCAAAGACCGCTATGCCATGCTTTCCCCGATATTGCTCGAGCGCCTGCGCGTTTGGTGGCGTGTGGCACACGCCCAAGGCAAGATGCTTGAGGGTGGCTGGCTGTTTCCGGGCTTGGACCCTCTTGAGGGCGCTGAGCACTCGCCAGCTCAACCGTGCCGTGCATGAGGCCGCCGCCGTCGCCAAGATCGACAAACGCGTCTCCATGCACAGCTTCAGGCACGCCTTTGCTACGCATCTGCTGGAACAGAAGGAGGACATCCGCGTGATTCAGGTGTTGCTGGGACACAAGCGCCTGGACACCACAGCACTGTATACCCAGGTGGCCACCGAGATTCTGCGCGAAGTGATCAGCCCATTGGAAACCCTGCGACCCTCGTGAGGCCTCCATGGGCCACAGCGCCCTGGAGGTTGCGGACATCTTTCGCGCCCATGGGCCGGCCTTTCGCATTGCCCAAGCATCTCACCTGAGCCTGGGCCAGCTCAAGGTCATGTCAGCCATCGAACAGTGCCGCACCGCGGCGCTGGGGGGACATGTGTTGCGCTGTGAAGGCTGCGGACACGACCAGGTCGCCTATAACTCCTGCAGAAACCGGCATTGCCCCAAGTGCCAGGCCATCGCAGCCAAGCGTTGGTTGGAGGCCATGTTGCCCGCACCCATCAGTGATCTTGCCTATTCCAGCAAGACTGTGGTCTATGGTCTGCTGTTTGAGATCGCTGCTGAAACGCTGACCACCATCGCCGCAGATCCCAAGCACCTGGGCGCACAGGTCGGCGTGGACGTTGGTGTTGCACACCTGGGGTTCGGCACTGACCCACCATCCCCATGTGCACGGGATCGTGCCCGGTGGGGTCTCTCGCCAGACGGCAAGCGTTGGGTTTCTTGCAAGCCGGGCTTCTTCCTGTCGGTGCGAGTTCTCTCGCGCCTGTTCCGCCGGCGCTTCCTGGAGGCACTGCAGGAGGCACACGGTTCGGGCAAGTTGCAGTTCTTTGGTGAACACGCCAATCTGAGCGACTCCAAGGCATTTGCCAAGTGGCTGGCACCGCTGCGCCAATGCGAGTGGGTGGTGTATGCCAAACGTCCGTTCGCAGGACCACAAGCGGTGTTGGCGTATCTGTCTCGCTATACGCACCGAGTGGCGATTGCCAACTCCCGTCTCATCTCCATGGATGAGCATGGTGTCACCTTCCGTTGGAAGGACTACCGGGACAAGGGTGATCCGGATAGACCACGGCACAAGACCATGACACTCACGTTTGAAGAGTTCATGCGTCGCTTTCTGCTGCATGTGCTGCCTGGTGGGTTTCACCGCATCCGCCACTTCGGACTATTGGCTAACAACGGGCGGCAGGACAAGATCGCGCTTGTTCGTGCGTTCCTGAATGCGCCGCTCGCCGTCACCGCTACCCCGACTGATCAAGCGCCTGCCGATTCGGTGCGCCCGACTTACGTTTGCTCTCACTGTGGCGCGGCAATGGTCATCATTGAAACGCTTGTACGCCCGCAGGCCATTCGCGCTCCACCACCAACTCAGGTAGTCCGATGATGATCAGGACGGCATGGCTGGGCACACATCAAAACTGAAGGCGCATACCGCGCCGTCAGCCGGTACAGGCTTTGCCTAACTCCCAAAAGCCACCTCCCGGG
>JADJBC010000059.1 GCA_016703945.1 Candidatus Aalborgicola danicus | reverse complement strand
CGAGGAGATAGCCTTCGGCCAGCATTGGATCGACGCCGCACAGATTCAAAAACTGGCAGTGCCACTGGCCAAAAATGGATACGGGCAGTACCTGCTTGGCTTGCTGAAGTAACAATGATGCCAAGCCCGGTGTGTAGGCGCCATACCATCGCGAGCTTCTGGCCAATCGAATCAATGCACCTCGTTTTTCTGAGGCGGAGTTCAGGTCGGCCCGTGAAGAAGGCCGTCCATGATTTGTGTCGTCGATGCCAGCGTGGCCGTCAAATGGTTTGCTGAGGGCGACTGGGCACTGCGTGAAGACGATATTGAGCCAGCACTGGAGATTCTGAAAACCAGCACCCACAGCGGCCTACGCCCGAGCTATTGAACTGGCCCGCCAACTGGACCACCACTTGTTCGACACGCTTTACCACGCAGTGGCACTGTCCATTGCGGGTGCAGTGCTGGTCACAGCAGACCGTCGTTACTTTGCCAAGGCCCAACATCTTGGCCAAATTGCCTGGTTGGCTGACTTTAGTTGTGCGTAGTGGCCTGGAATGCAAGATGGTCGTTGTGGTGCCATCGTTGTTGCAAGCGCCTACGGATGATATAGACTTAGTCTATTAACTTAGTTTAATCGGAGCAATGATGCAAACAGTCAATATTCATGAAGCAAAAACCAATCTGTCGCGGCTCATCGCGCTGGCTGGGCAAGGCGAAGCTTTTGTTATCGCCAAGGCGGGCAAGCCGCTGGTCAAGGTGACTGCCATCCACACGCAAAACGGTGAGCCGAGCCAGCGCTTGGGTTTTATGCAGGGCACGATGCGGATACCTGATGATTTTGACCGCATGGGTGGCGAAGATATTGCTGGCCTTTTTGCCGGAGCTACTGAATGAAGATGCTGCTGGACACACATCTTTTACTGTGGGCGGCTAATGACCCCGAACGTTTGTCAGCCAAGGCGAGAGCGGTTTTTGACAATCTTGAGCATGAGCTGATTTTCAGCGCGGCCAGCCTGTGGGAGATCGCCATAAAAAACGGTCTGGGGCGAGCTGACTTCAAGGTCGATGTACGGTTGCTCAGGCGCGGCCTGTTGGACAACGATTACAAAGAGTTGGCAGTTACCAGCGCGCATGCTGTTTTTTTGGAGAGTTTGCCGCATATCCATAAAGATCCTTTTGATCGAATCCTGGTTGCCCAGGCCACAGTAGAGGGCATCACGCTGCTTACTGCCGACAGCGTTGTGGCCCGGTATCCGGGGCCAATCCAGTTGGTTTGAAGATGCAACGTGATGACGCTTCAATCTGCGATAGTAAACACACTCGTGACGAACTGGGAAGTGGACTGACTGCATATTGTCATTGCATAAGGCATATATGCATTGAAAGGGGTTGCCGTATGCAAAAGAGAATGACCATCACCATGGATGAGGTGGTGTACGAGGGCTTGGTGCGGGTGGTGGGCCGCCGCAAGATCAGCGCGTTTTTGGAGAATCTGGCGCGCCCGCACGTGGTTAGCGATGACTTGTCGGCCGGCTACCGTGCCATGGGGCAAGACACGGCGCGCGAGCAAGAGGCTCTGGCCTGGAGTGAAGCGTTGATTGGGGACGTAGCCAGTGAAACGCGATCGTCAGCACGGATCTGTCAAACGCGCATCTGAATCGTTTGCAGGTAGTGCCATTAACTTCCAATGCCGGGCGTCTTTACCCCAGCGAAGCCGTGGTCAATGTGGCAGGGCAATCAAGCAAAGCCATGGCCGACCAGCTCACAACCGTTGCCAAAGAGCGCCTGACCTCTCAGCTTGGGGCACTAACCCGTGCTGATTTGAAAGCGGTGGAGCATGTCGTCAAGATTCAGTTGGGGTTGCCGTTTTAAATCAAAAACCCACTGGTTTCTCTTTGCAAGTGTTACCCACCAAAACCCTGGCACACCTCAAGCACATGCAAGCGACCGGTCTCGCCCCGCCGCGAAAGTCGAACCTCGGAGAACTCGCTATCCAGGAGGCGATGAATGACTTCGCGCTGATCGATCCTCCACCGACAGGTGTATTCCTGTTTGAAGATCACAAAATTGCCCGCACCAGTTTTTTGCTACCAGCTCAATGCCGCAAAGTGAGTACGCGGGCTTTTTTGATTTTTCTGGAGCAAAAAGCTTGGCTGGAGTCGGCCGCAGAAGTGGAGCGAAAAGCCATTCTCAATGGTCGAAATTTTTCAAGCTAAATAGCGTCCCCCTTGAGAAGCCAACGCACTACGGGGCTGCGGTACCGGTTTGGGTTGATTTGAGCGGGCGCAAAGGAGGTGCAATGACGGCGATCGACCCAAAAATACGTCAAACCACCATGAAGCCAAAACGCAGGCCTTGCGCGAGGTGATTCACCAGCGGTAGTGGAAGGCTGAGGGTTCTTAAATCACTGCATCCGCTGGTTGTCGTTGCAACATCGCTAATGAATTGGCGACCGTTTTGCGCAGTTCACGGCGGTCACAGATCAAATCTACCGCACCCTTGGTGATCAGGAACTCGGAACGCTGGAATCCTTCGGGCAAGGTGACCCGTACGGTGGACTCGATGACGCGTGGTCCGGCAAAACCAATCAGGGCCTTGGGCTCTGCGATCACCATGTCACCCAGGAAGGCGAAACCGGCACTCACGCCACCCATGGTGGGGTCGGTCAGCACGCTGATATAGGGCAGGCCCTTTTTGGCCAGGCGGGTCAGCGCGGCATTGGTCTTGGCCATTTGCATCAGGCTCAAAAGGCCTTCCTGCATGCGCGCGCCACCGGTGGCGGTGAAGCACAGGAACGGTACTTTTTGTTCGATGGCGGTTTCAACACCCCGCACAAAACGCTCGCCCACCACGGAGCCCATGCTGCCGCCCATGAAGTCGAATTCGAAACAAGCCGCCACCAGGCTGATACCCATGACGGCACCGCCCATGACCACCAGCGCATCGGTCTCGCCGGTGTTTTCCAGGGCTTCTTTCAGGCGTTCGGGGTATTTGCGGCTGTCTTTGAACTTGAGCGGGTCCACCGGCAGCACTTCTTGGCCGATTTCGAAACGGCCTTCGTTGTCCAGGAACAGGTTGAGACGGGCACGGGCGCCAATGCGGTGGTGGTGGCTGCAACTCGGGCAGACGTTCTGGTTCTGCTCCAGATCGGTTTTGTACAGCACTGTCTCACAGCTGGGGCACTTGATCCACAGGCCCTCCGGGACGCTGCGGCGGTCGGCCGGGTCAGTTTGTTGAATTTTGGGGGGAAGCAGTTTTTCAAGCCAACTCATGTGCGGTCTCCAGTACAGCGTCCAACAGACAGGGTGGGATTATCGGTCCAAAGCGGTTCGGATTTCCCGCAGGAAGTTTTGGGCCGTTTCGGCCACTTTTTCGCGCGGCTGGTCCTCCAGCAACTGGATGATTTTGCTGCCAATCACCACCGCATCGGCCACCCGCGAGATGCTGCGGGCGGTATCCGCGTCGCGGATGCCAAAACCCACGCCTACCGGCACCTGAATGTGCTGGCGGATGCGGGGCAACATGGCTTCGACCGCGCCCACGTCCAATGCACCGGAGCCGGTGACACCCTTGAGCGACACGTAGTACACGTAGCCGCTGGCCACGCGCGCCACTTGTTGCATGCGTGCATCCGTGCTGGTGGGGGCCAGCAGGAAGATCAGGTCCATATTGTGGGCACGCAGATCGGCGGCAAAGGCCTCGCATTCTTCGGGCGGGTAGTCGACGATCAAGACGCCGTCCACACCGGCCGCTGAGGCGTCTTGGACAAAGGCGCTGCCCGACGACGCGTCTGGTCTCGGTTTGGCGTGTTTCTGGTCGTAACGTTCCACCGGGTTGGCGTAACCCATCAGCACCACGGGGGTTGTGGCATCGGTCGTGCGGAACTCGCGCACCATGTCCAGAACCTGTACCAGGCCAATGCCAAAGGCGAGGGCTTTGTCGCCCGCCTTCTGGATCACCGGGCCGTCGGCACTGGGGTCTGAAAAGGGCACGCCCAGCTCGATGACGTCAGCGCCACCCGCGACCATGGCATGCATCAACTCGGGGGTCACGTCGGCAAACGGGTAGCCGGCGGTAACAAAAGGAATCAGGGCCTTGCGATTGCTGGCCTTCAGCGCAGCGAAAGTTGCTTCTATGCGGCTCATGCTATCACCTTGATAGCGGCTAGTGCAGCAGATACGTGGGCTATCGGCACATTTCCCTTAACCGATTGTCCGGTGCAACTGGGTCGGCAGAAGAACTCACCGTTGCTCAAATCCGCCACGGTGCCAATGTCCTTGTCACCACGTCCCGACAGATTCACCAGAATGCTCTGGTCGGGTCGCATGGTTTTGGCCAGCTTCATGGCGTAGGCCACGGCGTGGCTGGATTCCAGCGCGGGGATGATGCCTTCGGTGCGGCACAGGTAATGAAAAGCGTCCAGCGCCTCCTTGTCAGTGATGCCTACGTACTCGGCGCGGCCTATGTCGCTCAGGAAAGCGTGTTCGGGGCCGACGCCGGGGTAGTCCAGACCGGCGCTGATGCTGTGGGTCTCGGTGACCTGGCCGTTGTCATCCTGCAGTACATAGGTGCGGTTGCCGTGCAGCACGCCAGGGCTGCCGCGCTGGATAGACATCGAATGCTTGCCGCTGTCTGCGCCTTCGCCAGCGGCTTCCACACCAATCAGGCGGGTTTGATCGTGGCGGATGTAGGGGTGAAAGATGCCCATGGCGTTGGAGCCGCCGCCCACGCAGGCAATGACCGCATCGGGCTGCTCTGATGTGCAACCGGCGGCCTTGAGCATCTCGGGCATCTGCACCAGGCATTCGTTGCCAATCACGCTTTGAAAATCGCGCACCATCATCGGGTAAGGATGGGGCCCTGCCACGGTGCCGATGATGTAGAAGGTGTTGTCCACATTGGCAACCCAGTCGCGCATGGCCTCGTTCAATGCGTCCTTCAGCGTCTTGCTGCCACTTTCCACGGGCACCACGGTGGCGCCCAGCAGCTTCATGCGGTAGACGTTGGGGCTTTGGCGTTTGACGTCTTCGCTGCCCATGTAGACCACACATTCCAGCCCATAGCGAGCGCAGATGGTCGCCGTGGCCACGCCGTGCTGGCCAGCGCCGGTTTCGGCAATCACGCGCGGCTTGCCCATGCGTTTGGCCAGCATGGCCTGGCCGATGGTGTTGTTGATCTTGTGGGCGCCGGTGTGGTTCAGGTCCTCACGCTTCAAAAAGATCTGCGCGCCGCCCATTTCACGGCTCATACGCGCCGCGTGGTAGACCGGGGAAGGGCGTCCCACAAAGTGCGCCAGCTCGGACCGAAATTCCGCAAGAAACGCAGGATCGTTCTGGTACTTGGCGTAAGCGTCCTTCAGCTCATTGATGGCGTGCGTCAGTGTCTCAGACACAAAGCTGCCCCCATACTTGCCAAAGTGCCCGGAAACATCAGGTTGGTGATAGTCGTACATAAAAAAATGAAAAAATAGGCTTTGGCCAGTAGAAGCGTAGCCGAAGCGAAAAAACCAAATCGGCTGTTAAAGCTCCCTTTCTCGCCCAGCGGGGCGAGAGAGGGCGGGGGGAGAGAGTGGGGTGTCCAAAAGCGCATCAGCAACCCGAACCGCCGCCACAAACTGTTGCATCTTTAGTGGGTCTTTGATGCCCTTGAGGAAGTCCCTGAGCATCCAGCGCTTCCACGCCCGAGCTCACATCCACAGCCAGCGTCTTACAGCGCGGCCGAACGAGCGTTATTCCCTCGCCCACGTTTGCAGGTGTGAGTCCACCACTCAAGACGAGGTGAGCGTTGACGCTTGGAGGAAGGAGTGACCAATTGAATGCCTTGCCGCTGCCACCAAATCCGTCGACGTGGGCGTCGAGCAGTATGGCTTGGGCGTTTGAGTAATCGTTGGCGAATTGTACGAGGTCAAAGCGGGACGCGGTATCGTCCAGCGGAATGCGGGCGGCGCGCAGCCAGGGGCGTTTGCTTTCCAGCGTGGCCAGATAGCAGTCCTGGGGCGATTCGTCTCCATGAAATTGCACGGTAGCCCCCGCAATCATTGCGCAAGAAGCTATCACTTCTGTAGCATTTGTATTGACGACCAAAAGCACCGGTGTCACAAACGGGGGGCAGGCGTTTGGCCAGTTCGGCAGCGCGCTGCACGGTGACCGCGCGTGGGCTCTTGGCGTACAGCACAAAGCCAATCGCATCCGCACCGGCCGCAACGGCTGCATCGACGTCCTGCTCGCGTGTGAGTCCGCAGATCTTGATTCGGGTTCGTATAGAAAATGTCATGGCAGCCCATCATACGCAGCGGTGCGATCCGGGATGCCCCACTTGGGGTCATACCGTGGACCCAGAAAGTACAGCCCGTCGGGAGAAAACGTGGGCGCCGCAGCGCGACGGTCCCGTGCTGCCAATACTTCGGCCATCCATTCCGGTGGCTTTTTCCCTTGGCCTATCAGGACCAGGCAGCCCATGATGTTGCGGATCATGTGGTGCAAAAAGGCATTGGCTTCAAACTCGATGCGCCAGTAGGCACCGCGTTTGCTCATGCTGATCTCTGTCAGGTTTTTGACGGGAGTCAGCGCCTGGCACTGCGAGGCGCGGAACGACGTGAAATCGTGTTCGCCCAGCAAAAGCTTGGCCGCCTGTTGCATGGCCTCGCCGTCCAGGCTGCGAAAGGCCCAGCCCACGCGTCCATGGTCCACGCTGGGGCGAATGGGGGACTCGTACAACACATAGGCGTAACGCCGAGAGGTTGCGCAAGCGCGGCAGTGGAAGGCGTCGGGGGTCAATACGGCCCACTGGACCGCGATATCCCGGGGCAGGTTGGCGTTGGTTCCGCGGACCCAGGAGTAGGTGTCCCGTTCGAGTGGTGTGTCAAAGTGGACCACCTGCATGATGCCGTGTACACCTGCGTCCGTGCGGCCGGCACACAGTGTGGAGACGCGCTGGGCGGCAAATTTGCCTAGCGCCTTCTCCAACTGGTCCTGAATGGTCTGACCGGAGGTTTGGCTCTGCCAGCCCTGGTAGGCCCTGCCGTTGTAGCTGATGCCCAGCGCAACCCTCACGGCCTGATCAAACCTGCATCAAGCACCAGTCGCACCAATGGGATTAGCGCAGGTTCGCCAGCGCGCGTTGTGCCTTGGCGCGCATCTCGCCGGTGGCCTCGGACACCACTTCTTCGATCAGCGCACGGGCTCCGTCTTCATCACCGATGGAAACAAATTCTTCGGCCAGAGCCAGCTTGGTTTCCAGTGGATCACCACCGCTCAAAGTATCGGACTCGCCGCTTGCGGTGTCAGTCGGTGCATCGAGGTCAAGCGACAGTGAGCCCAAATCAAACTCCAGCATTCCAGCATCTTGGGCAGGGGCGGGCGCGGGCGCGGGTGAAGGCTGCGGTGGTTTGGCAGTTGGCGCCGGAGCGTCCAAATTGAAATCGGGCAACGTATGCGGGTCACCTTGATCGAATTCCAGCCCATCCATCTGCAGTGGAAGATCAGGAAGCGAGGGGGCGCGGCTCGTAAACGGGCGCTGGTGCTGGTGCTGGTGACGGCTCCAGATCCGACAGATCAAAGTCCATGTCCAGAGGCGCGTTGAGCTTGGGCGCATCCATTTTCACCGTCTGTTCCGCCTTGGGCGGTGCGGCCGCAGTGCTGGTCAGCTCGCTGAGGCCACTGGTGGCTTCTTCTTCGTCCAGCGAAAAGTCCAGATCCAGGTCAAGGTCAACTGCCGATACGGGTTCTGCCAGCGCGGGCGACGCCATTTGCGCAATCGTGCTGTTGAAAGATGATGGTGTTCCGGTCGCAACCGGTTGTGTTGCCAGGTTGGACGGCGAACCCCCCGGTTGGTACAAGGCGTTGGTGGGATCAAAGGCCAGACCCATTTCACAAATTCGGGTCCATTCTGGACTTTTGCTGCCCGTGATCTGGAAGGCCTGCGTGGCAGTCGCCTCGAAGTTTCTGGCATCCCGGCGTTTGGCAAAAATCTCCAGCAACTTCGTGTGAATGGCCAGGCGACCCGGGTTGGTGCGTACGGCTTCACGCAGAATTTCTTCGGCCTGCAAATCGCGCCCGTAGGCGAGGTAAACATCGGCTTCTGCCACCGGATCGACGTCATCTGCCGCATCCAGCTGGCTGGCAGAGTAAACCATGGAAGAGCCCGTGGCGGAATTTTCGTTGTTGGTATCAACGCGCTGTCCACCGCTGGCTCCGAAGAAGGAATCAGGTTGCAAACGGCTTTCAAGAAACGAGCTGTCCATGTGCGACTGGCTCTTCTTGCGCTGACGATTGCGCCAGAAGGCAAACCCACCCAGCCCAGCGAGTAACAGACCAACCCCATAAGGTGTCCATGGATTGCTCAACAGGTCGTCAATCAAGCCCGGAGGCTCAAATGCCACAGGCGCGGGCACTGGCGCTGGCGGCGCTGTCTCGATTGGCTTGGCTGGAGCCGATGCTGGCGCCACTGCCGCAGGAGCCGGTGCGGCTGGCGCTGAAACCGGTGTTGCTGGGGCTGAAACCGCCACGGCTGCCGGCGGTACTACGGGTGCGGAAGCGGGTGCAGTGATGACGGGGGCTACGGCCACCGCAGCAACAGGGATCGCTGGCGTCGGTAGGGTCGCAGGTTTGGGTTGTGACGGAGCAGGTGCGGGGGCGGGTGTTGAAGGGGTAGCGACTGCCCCGAGCTTCTTGAGGTCACTGATATTCTTGTCAAGCTCGGCGGCTCGCGCAGCGGCTTCCTTGTCGGCTCGCTCTTTGGCGATACGCGCTTCGTCGATTTTGGACTGGATGGAGCCTTTGGACAGGGTCAGCTTATCGGGGGCAACGGTGGAGGCCTTCTTGTCATCGACTTTGGTGTCAATGGCACCACTGGTCTTGCGGCTAGCCGCTGCGACGCTCGCAACCGGTGCATTGGTAGCCAGGCCGCGGCGGAACTCGTTGAAATCCTTGCTTTGCGCAACGACAGTTTGTGTGGCCTCGGCAGCGGAAAGTGCTTGCGCCTGTTGTGCCGATGGCACGTCCACAATGGCACCCGCACGGATGCGATTGATGTTGTTTTTGATGAAGGCGTCTGGGTTGGCGCGCAACAGGGCTACCAACATCTGATCCAGAGATACATCGGTTGGTTTGACGGTTGCAGCGATCCTGCTGGCCGTGTCACCGGTCTTGACGACGATGCGTTTGCCATCTTCACCTGGGGCAGAGGCCGCCGGTCTTGCAGCCACTGCGGGAGGGTTCACCGAAGCGGGACGAGGCACCGGTGCGGTCCGCGTCGGCCCTGCAGTGACCGGTGTCGGTACCTGTGTGGGTGTGCTGGGGCTCGTTGCACGCGCGGGGCTGGTTTGGGCAAGGGTCGGAGCGATGGGCGGGGGGCGGCGCAAAACTGGTGGATCAAACAGCATGGTGTAGTCGCGCAGAATCCTGCCCGACGACCAACTGGCTTCCACAATCATGTCGACAAACGGGTCATTGATGGCGCGGTCGCTGCTCAGCCGGATATAGGCGCGGCCATCGGCCCGGCGTTGCAGCGTGGCTTGCAGACCCGCCATGGCCGGGTTGTATTCCAGGCCAGCCGCAGAAAACGCTTCAGGGGAGGCGATATTCGTTTTCAACGAAGCCGCCTCTTCTGCGTTGATCTCCGGTACTTCGATTTCGGCACGCAATGGTTCGCCCAAGGCGGACTGGACCGTGATGCGGCCCAGAGACAATGCCCAAGCCCCAGTTGTGGATAAGCCGAGTAGCGCGATAGCCGCAGCTGCTACAGCGGACTTCTGCCAACGATGTGACTTTGCAATCAATTTATATGCCTCCGGTGCTGCTCACGCGAGCGGCAATTATCATGCTTTTTTCGGGCCGAAAGCCCAACTCTGAAAACGTAAAAAGTACCATAACATCAATGTCTTAGCCTGACAAGCTAAGAAAGCGCTTAACTTTGAAAGCGCCTCACGTGAGTGCCCATCCCCTTGATGATTTGTTGCCTGTCGACAACGACACGGGAGTGTAATGTGCGTCCGCCCCCCGAGCCATTGGTAGTTACGCTGCTAGCAAAATCCGTAGCATCCGGCGCAGTGGTTCTGCGGCTCCCCAGAGCAATTGGTCGCCAATCGTGAAGGCCCCCACATACTGCGGACCCATGGCCAGTTTGCGCACACGACCGACCGGAATGGTCATCGTGCCGGTCACGGCCACCGGTGTCAGGTCCCTGATCGTGGCCTCGCGGGTGTTGGGAACGAGCTTGACCCACTGGTTGTCGGCGGCGATCATGGCTTCCAGGTCGGCCACGGGTACATCCTTGTTCAGCTTGAAGGTCAGGGCCTGGCTGTGGCAACGCATGGCGCCCACGCGCACGCAAAAGCCGTCCACGGGAATGGCAGGGGTGCTGAAGCCTTCGCCCATGCCCATGATCTTGTTGGTCTCGGCCATGCCCTTCCACTCTTCCTTGGACATGGCCATTGCCCAGATCCTTGTCGATCCAGGGGATCAGCGAGCCGCCCAGCGGCACGCCGAAGTTGGCGGTTTCCGCACCGGTCAGGGCGCGCTGCTTGGCGATGACCTTGCGGTCGATTTCCAGGATGGCGCTCTTGGGGTCGTCCAGCAGGGCTTTGACTTCGGCGTTCAGCGTGCCGTACTGGGTCAGCAGTTCGCGCATGTGCTGGGCGCCGCCGCCGCTGGCCGCCTGGTAGGTCTGGGTGCTCATCCATTCCACCAGACCTGCCTTGTACAGCGCTCCCACGCCCATCAGCATACAGCTCACAGTGCAGTTGCCGCCGATCCAGTTCTTGCCGCCGTTTGACAATGCCTTCTGGATCACCGGCATGTTGACCGGGTCCAGGATGATGACGGCGTCCTTTTCCATGCGCAGTGTGGAGGCGGCGTCGATCCAGTGGCCATTCCATCCAGCAGCGCGCAACTTGGGGAAGACTTCGGTGGTGTAGTCACCGCCCTGGCAACTGATGATGATGTCGCAGCGCTTCAGCGCGTCAATGTTGAAGGCGTCCTGCAGCGTGGTTTCGTTCTTGGCCTGTGCCGGGGCTTTGCCACCAGCATTGGAGGTGGAGAAGAACATGGGTTCAATCAACGCGAAGTCGCCTTCGGTTTCCATGCGGTCCATGAGGACCGAGCCCACCATGCCGCGCCAACCGACGAGGCCAACTACGAGATTACCTACTTTCATGACATTGCCCTTTCAGAAAAATTCAATAAAACAAGAATTTGGTCTGCCCGGCTCGTCTGGCCGGGAGGGGCGCGACGAACCGGGCTCTTTAGCCTTTAATGGTTGTCGTCTTGGTGGTCGAGGGCAGAGCCGACGAGCCACCGGCCCACGCACCTGTACCGCCGCCTAAGGGCAGTAGCAGGGAAACGGGGCGATTGATTTGCATGTGCCGATTGTAAGCCAGGCACTTACAGGGCCTTGACAACTGCGTCGCCCATCTCGCGGGTGCTGACACGGGTCGTGCCTTCGCTGTAGATGTCGGCGGTGCGCAAGCCCTGCGCCAGCACCTTTTGCACGGCGGCTTCGATGCGCTGCGCGGAGGCCTCCTGGTTCAGGCTGAAGCGCAGCATCATGGCGGCACTCAGGATGGTGGCCAGGGGGTTGGCGATACCCTTGCCGGCGATATCGGGTGCGCTGCCGTGGCTGGGTTCGTACAGGCCTTGATTGCTGCTGTTCAGGCTGGCCGAGGGCAGCATGCCGATCGAGCCGGTCAGCATCGAGGCTTCGTCCGACAGGATGTCGCCAAACATATTGCCGGTCACCACCACGTCAAAACGCTTGGGCGCCTTGACCAGTTGCATGGCGGCGTTGTCCACGTACATATGGTCCAACTCCACGTCTGGGTATTGCAAGCCCACTTCGGAAACCACGTCTTTCCAGAACTGGAAAGTTTCCAGCACATTGGCCTTGTCGACGCTGGTAACACGTTTGCTGCGTTTGCGCGCGGCCTGGAAGGCGACGTGGGCGATGCGTTCGATTTCGGGGCGCGAGTAGCGCATGGTGTCAAAGGCTTCCTCTGCACCGGGGAAGTGGCCATCGGTGGCGATGCGGCGGCCGCGCGGCTGGCCAAAGTAGATGTCGCCGGTCAGTTCGCGGATGATCAGGATGTCCAGGCCCGAGATCAACTCGGGCTTCAGGCTGGAGGCACCGACCAGTTGTTCGTAACAAATGGCGGGGCGAAAGTTGGCGAACAGGCCCAGGTTCTTGCGCAGGCCCAGGATCGCCTGCTCGGGACGCAGCGGGCGGTCCAGCTTGTCGTACTTCCAGTCGCCGACGGCGCCGAACAAAACCGCGTCGGCTTCTTTGGCGAGATTGAGCGTGGATTCGGGCAGCGGGTGGCCGTGGGCCTCGTAGGCGGCGCCGCCAACCAGGGCGGTTTCCATTTCCAGGGGCAGGCCCAGAACGTTCAAGACCTTGACGGCCTCGGCCACGATTTCGGTACCAATGCCGTCACCCGGCAAAACTGCAATTTTCATAAAAGTCCTGGTCAGTTGGGGACAGAGCTAAAGATCTGTCCCGCAAAATTCATGTTGAGTTGGGGTCAGAGCACATCGCGACGCGAGTGTTCTGACCCACAATGCTCATAAATCTATAGCTGCTTACGCAGTCATTGCGTGGGCTAGCCACGGTTTTTGTGCAAGACGTTGGGCTTCAAAAGCCTTGATTTTGTCGGCG
The DNA here is from genome assembly GCA_016703945.1 of Candidatus Aalborgicola danicus. Taxonomy (GTDB): domain Bacteria; phylum Pseudomonadota; class Gammaproteobacteria; order Burkholderiales; family Burkholderiaceae_C; genus Allorhodoferax; species Allorhodoferax danicus. The sequence goes on along the minus strand of JADJBC010000059.1, from coordinate 383,062 downwards.
TACCGCAGCGTCAAGCCGATGTCGTCAAAGCCGTTGAGCAGGCAATACTTGCGAAAGGCCTGCACGTCAAAGGCAATTTCCTCACCTTGCGGTTTGACAACGACCTGGCGCTCCAGGTCAATGGTCAGTCGGTAACCCGGGAAAGCCAGGGCCTCGTTGAACAACTGGTCCACCTGAACTTCGCTCAGTACGATGGGCAGGATGCCGTTCTTGAAGCTGTTGTTGAAGAAGATGTCGGCGTAGCTGGGGGCGATCAGTGCACGGAAGCCGAATTGCTCCAGTGCCCAAGGGGCGTGTTCGCGCGACGAGCCGCAACCAAAGTTCTTGCGCGCCAGCAGGATGGAGGCGCCCTGGTAGCGCGGCTGGTTCAGCACAAAGTCCGGGTTGGGTTTGCGGCTGGCGGGGTCCTGGCCGGGGTAGCCGGCGTCCAGATAGCGCCATTCGTCGAACAGGTTCTGGCCGAACCCGGTGCGGCGGATGGATTTCAGGAACTGCTTGGGAATGATGGCGTCCGTGTCGACGTTTTCACGGTCCATGGGTGCCACCAGGCCTTGGTGGATGGTGAAAGGATTCATTTCTTGGCCGCACCTTCGATTTTTTCGCCAGCCTTCTGGATATCCTGGCCCATGCCTTTGACGGTGTTACAGGCACTTAAGAGCAAGGCGGTGGCGACGACGAGCAGGGTCATCAGGTTTTTCATGGTTTGGCTTCTTTCAAACGCTGGTGTGTTAACTGAATTTGCGCACGTCGACGAAGTGGCCGTGAATGGCCGCTGCTGCTGCCATGGCCGGACTGACCAAGTGGGTGCGCCCGCCAGCGCCTTGGCGCCCTTCGAAATTGCGGTTGCTGGTGGAGGCGCAGCGTTCGCCGGGCTCCAGGCGGTCGGCATTCATGGCCAGGCACATGGAGCAGCCGGGTTCGCGCCATTCAAATCCTGCTGCCTTGAAAATCTCGTGCAGGCCCTCTTTTTCGGCCTGGGCCTTGACCAGCCCCGAACCCGGGACCACCAGGGCCAGCTTGATGTTTTTCGCCACACGTTGGCCCAAGGTCTTGACGATGGCGGCGGCTTCGCGCATGTCTTCGATGCGGCTGTTGGTGCAGGAGCCAATAAAGACCTTGTCAACAAACAAATCGTCCAAGGCCTTGCCGGGCTCCAGACCCATGTAGACCAGCGCGCGCTCAATGGCGCCGCGCTTGTTGGCATCCTTTTCCTTGTCGGGGTCGGGCACGCGGCCATCGATGCCTAGGACCATTTCTGGGGAGGTGCCCCAGGTGACCTGCGGCAAGATTTGAGAGGCATCCAGTTCCACCACGGCGTCGAACTTGGCATCCGAATCGGAGTGCAGGGTGCGCCAGTAAGCCACAGCCTGGTCCCATTCCACGGCCGCGGCAGTTCCGTTGGCGGCGTTGTGGCCAGGAGCCAGCGGGCGTCCGCGGACGTAGTCAATCGTCTTGTCGTCCACTGCCACCAGGCCAGCGCGTGCACCAGCCTCAATGGCCATGTTGCAGACCGTCATGCGGCCTTCCATCGAGAGGGCTCGAATGGCGGAACCACCAAACTCGATGGTGTAGCCGGTGCCGCCGGCCGTGCCGATTCTGCCGATGATGGCCAGTACTATGTCCTTGGCGGTCACGCCGCGCGCCGTGCTGCCTTCGACTTTGACCAGCAGGTTTTTCGCTTTCTTGGCCAACAGGGTTTGCGTGGCCATGACGTGCTCGACCTCGCTGGTACCGATGCCGTGTGCCAATGCTCCGAATGCGCCGTGGGTCGACGTGTGCGAGTCACCGCACACCACGGTCATACCCGGCAAAGTCGCGCCATTTTCGGGGCCAATGACGTGCACGATGCCCTGGCGCTTCGACAGGAAGGGGAAGTAGGCGGCCGAACCAAACTCTGCGATGTTGCTGTCCAGCGTGGTGACCTGTTCCTTGCTGGTGGGGTCGGTGATGCCGTCATAACCACGGTCCCAACCGGTCGTTGGCGTGTTGTGGTCGGCCGTGGCGACGATGGAACTGACCCGCCACACTTTGCGACCGGCCTGACGCAAGCCTTCAAAGGCCTGCGGACTGGTTACTTCATGCACCAGATGGCGATCAATGTAGAGAACGGCAGTGCCGTCCTCCTCGGTATGGACGACGTGTTCGTCCCAAAGCTTGTCGTACAGGGTGCGTGCCATGTGGGGTCTTTCAGTCAAGCTTTCCATTTTATACAACTGCTTGCCACGGCTGATCTGAGGCCAGCGCGGCGCAACGGGTTGGTGTTGCGCGTCCTTTGACTGTTGTGAATCAGTCAAAAAATCGGGCCTGGGCCCATGCAACGCCAGCCGCGTCCTTGGCTGAGAGTTTGGGCGCTTCGCCCAAATCGGGCCAACGGATGTTTAGGAATGGGTCATTCCAGGCAATGCACTGCTCATGCTCCGGTGCATAGTATTCGGTGGTCTTGTACAGGAATTCGGCCGCATCCGACAACACGACAAAACCGTGGGCAAACCCGGCGGGAACCCAGAATTGGGCCTTGTTCTGTTCGGATAACAAGGCCCCGACCCATTTGCCAAACGTCGGTGATGAGCGGCGCAGATCCACCGCCACATCAAAAACTTCACCTGCGACCACACGCACCAGTTTGCCTTGCGGTTTTTGGATCTGGTAATGCAGGCCGCGCAGAACCCCATGGGCCGAACGTGAATGGTTGTCCTGAACGAAGTCTGTCACCACTCCGGTCTGTTCCGCGAACGCCCGTGCGTTGAAGCTTTCAAAAAAGAAGCCGCGCGCATCCCCAAACACTTTGGGCTCGATGAGCATGACGTCCGGAATTTCGGTGCGGGTGACTTTCATGGGTGGCTGCCTTCCTTGAGCAGGCCCATCAGGTACTGGCCGTAGCCGTTTTTGGCCAGCGGTTGGGCCAGTCGCGACAGTTGTTCGCTGTCAATGAATCCGTTGCGCCACACAATTTCTTCCAGACACGCGATCTTGAGACCTTGGCGTCGTTCGAGTGTGGCTATGAACTGGCCGGCTTCCAAAAGGCTGTCATGTGTGCCGGTGTCAAGCCAGGCGTAGCCCCGTTGCATGATCTGAACGCTAAGTTGTTTGTGCGCCAGATAGGCCTGGTTGACGGCCGTGATCTCCAGTTCACCGCGGGCGCTGGGTTTGACTGACTTGGCAATCTCGACCACCTGTTTGTCGTAAAAGTAGAGACCGGTAACCGCGTAGTTGCTCTGCGGTTGCGCCGGTTTCTCTTCAATGCTGCGGGCTCTGCCTTCGCCGTCAAATGCCACGACGCCATAACGCTCGGGGTCATGCACGTGGTAGGCAAAAACTGTCGCGCCCAGTTGCTGCGCATCGGCGTTGCGCAAGAGAATTTGCAGGTCGTGGCCGTAAAAAATATTGTCACCCAATACAAGGGCGCTGTCGTTGTCACCGATGAATGATTCACCAATGATAAAGGCCTGGGCCAAGCCGTCCGGACTGGGTTGCACCGCGTATTGCAGGTTAATGCCCCACTGGCTCCCGTCACCCAGCAATTGGGCAAATCGCGGCGTATCTTGAGGGGTGCTGATGATCAAAATGTCGCGTATGCCGGCCAGCAACAAGGTGCTGAGCGGGTAATAAATCATGGGCTTGTCATACACCGGCAACAACTGTTTGCTGATGGCCAAAGTTGCCGGGTGCAGCCGTGTGCCGGAACCTCCGGCCAGGATGATGCCCTTGCGGGAAGTTGCGTTGGGTTTAGCGGATGCGGCCATAGTCAATTTCATTCAGCATGCGAAGGACGCCTGTTTGCCACGCGGGCAGGTGCAGGCCAAAGTTCTTTTGTAGTTTGCGGGTGTCCAGACGGGAGTTGTGTGGCCGTTTGGCAGGCGTAGGAAAAGCTGTGGTAGGTACCGGCTTTACCTCATTTACTACCATTTTAATAGCGGGCTGTGCAGCAGCCACGAGGGCTAGCACGTATTTTGCGTACCCATACCAACTGGTGGAGCCACTGGCGCAAAGGTGGTAGGTACCCGCCAGGCTTTCCCCAGACTCTGCTGGTTCTCGCATCAGAACACGGTGAATCGCCAATGCCGTCACGTCGGCCAGCAAATCGGCACCGGTTGGGGCACCGATCTGGTCGTCAATGACCTGCAGGGTGTCGCGCTCTCCCGCCAGTCGCATCATGGTTTTGGCGAAATTGCCGCCCCGCGCGGCATAGACCCAACTGGTTCTAAAGATCAGGTGCCGTGCGCAGCGGGCGACGGCCCGTTCACCTTCCAGCTTGGTATGACCGTACACGCTCAGTGGACCGGTCGCATCGTCCTCTTGCCAGGGCTGTGTCCCACTGCCATCAAAGACATAGTCTGTGCTGTAGTGCACCAGCCACGCGCCCAGTTTTTGGGCCTCATCGGCCAAAACACCGGGGGCGAGTGCATTGATGGTGTAGGCCAACGCGGACTCGCTTTCGGCCTTGTCCACCGCCGTATGGGCGGCTGCATTAACAACCACATCCGGCCGTACCTGGCGTACCGTGTGTGCCAGTGCCTCCAGCTGGGTCAGATCGCCGCACAGGCCGTCGGGATTGCTGGACGCATCCCGACCCAGTACAACCAATTCGCCCAAAGGCGCCAGGCTGCGCTGCAACTCCCAGCCGACCTGGCCCTCGCGGCCGAACAACAGGATTTTCATGCCGCAACAGGGCTTGCTTCTTCAGCCGCTGGTGCGCCGTATTGTGTTTGAACCCAATCACGGTAGGCACCACTCTGCACATTCGCCACCCAGTCCTGGTTGCTGAGGTACCACTGAACCGTCTTGGCGATGCCGGTTTCAAACGATTCGGCGGGCTTCCAGCCAAGCTCCTGCTCAATTTTGCGTGCGTCTATCGCATAACGCCGGTCGTGGCCCGGGCGGTCGGTCACAAATGCGATCTGGTCCTGGTAGGGTTTGCCATCAGAACGTGGCTTCAGGGTGTCGAGCAGGCTGCAAATGTTGCGAACGATGTCCAGATTGGCCTTTTCATTCCAGCCACCGATGTTGTAGGTTGTGCCGACTTGACCGGCCTCAAGGACCCGGGCAATAGCGCTGCAATGGTCTTTGACATACAGCCAGTCGCGAATTTGCTGGCCGTCGCCGTAGACCGGCAACGTCTTGCCAGCCAGTGCATTCACGATCACCAGGGGAATCAGTTTCTCGGGAAAGTGATAGGGCCCGTAGTTGTTGGAGCAATGCGTCGTGAGTACCGGCAGGCCGTAGGTGTGGTGCCAGGCGCGGACCAGGTGGTCGCTGGCGGCTTTGCTGGCGGAGTAGGGGCTGTTGGGCTCGATGGCGTGCCGCTCGGTGAAAGCCGGTGCACTTTTGTCCAGAGACCCGAAGACTTCGTCGGTGGAGACATGCAGAAACCGGAAATTAGATTTGGCTGGCGCTGGCAATGGGCTCCAGTAGCTGCGTACGGACTCCAGCAGTTGGTAGGTTCCGACAATATTGTTCTGCACAAATTCGCCCGGACCGTGGATGGAGCGGTCCACATGGGACTCGGCAGCAAAGTTCACGATGGCGCGGGGTTGGTGGCGGACCAATAGTTCTGCCACCAGCGTGGCATCACCAATGTCACCCTTCACAAAGAGGTGGCGGGAGTCCTTTTCCAGGCTGGACAGGTTCTGCAGATTGCCTGCGTAACTGAGTTTGTCCAGATTGACCACGGTTTCGTCGGACTTTGCCAGCCAGTCCAACACAAAATTGGACCCAATAAATCCGGCGCCGCCGGTCACAAGAATGGTCATGGAGTGCTCTGTCCCTGAAATTGAAGTCGAGATAATACCCGCCGCCGATTTTCGCACCCATTTGGAACACCTTTTCTGGACCCCGCGTCCGATCATGGGGACGTTTGCCAGCGCGGACGGATTTTGTAGGCAAATCACCGACAATTCCGGCTCCAACGTTCCGCCTTGCCGTCGATGCCGCTTCGCCAGCTTTCACCAACACCTACTCTTCAAGCACCTGCGCTGTTCTGGTGGATTCTGGGTGGCAACATTGCTTTGGCTTTGGTGCCCACGGCCTGGACTGCACTGGATCTGGGGGCGGCTGCACTCTTTTTGGGCGCCCAGCCGGTCATGCAAGCGGTCCACTGGTGGTGGGTCGAATGGATCAACGCCTATGTACCTGCGGTATTTCGCACCGTGGTGGTCCTGGCCTTGTTGGGCTGGATCGTGGTCAGTGTGCGTCGGGTGGGAAAACGCTGGCGCCTGATATTGTCTTTCGTCGTGTTGGGTGGGGCCCTGGGGCCGGGCTTATTGGTCAACAGTGGTTTCAAGGACAACTGGCAGCGTGCGCGACCATACCAAGTGGAGGACTTTGGAGGCAGCCAAAAGTTCACGCGTGCTGCCGTGATGACCGACCAGTGCGACAACAACTGTTCGTTTGTCAGTGGCCACGTGGCGTGTGGTTTTTTTCTGGCGTCGCTGATGCTGGTGCAGCGTCGACGGCAAGTGTTTTGGGGTGTAGTGGGTGTGACATCGGGGCTGGTCATTGGTTTTGCCCGCATGGCAGACGGTGCGCATTGGCTCAGCGATGTATTGTGGGCCGGTCCTATTACGCTGGTCTGCAGTTGGACGTTGTGGAAATTCCTTTTGCGGGTTTATCCCGAAGCGTCAGATGAGCCACCGAAGACGGCCGCTTGACATCGCCGGGCACGAGACCGGCCTTTGGTGCAATCTGCGTAGAATCCTTTTCGGCTCATAGAACTTTTGCTCTACCGCAGGGAAACCCATGGAGTTGATATTTGCTGACGAAGAGGCATCGCCCTCCGAACACCAGAAGAAACCACCAAAAAAACCCTGGTGCATTTTGCTCGTGGACGATGATGCGGAGGTCCATGCGGTCACGCGTTTGGCCTTGAAGGGATTTGAGTTTCAAGGCAGTGAGCTGGAGTTGCTCAGTGCCCAGTCGGCACAGGCGGGGCGCGAATTTTTCCACAGCCGTGACGACATTGCGTTGGCCATTGTCGACGTAGTGATGGAAACCGACCACGCAGGTCTGGACCTGGTGCACTATGTGCGCAACACGTTGGAGAACCATCGCACCCGCTTGGTCATGCGCACCGGGCAACCCGGGCAAGCGCCCGAGGACAAGGTCATTCGCGATTACGACATTGATGACTACAAAGAAAAGACCGACCTGACCATCCAGAAGCTGCGCACCTTGCTGTACAGCAAGCTGCGGGCCTATCGTGATTTGTGCATCATTGAGTACCAGCGCGATGGCTTGGCCCGGGTTCTGCACGCGACAGCCATGGTGCAAAACGCAGAATCACTGACGGTTTTCGCAACCGCCGTGCTGGACCAACTGACATCCTTGTTGAATCTGGACCGATCGGCGCTTTACTGCATCGTATTGCCCGGTAGCGACAACGGTGAGCACGAGTCGAAGACGATTGCCGCCACCGGTGATTTTGTCCAATACAGCACGGACACCCGTTTTAATGACTTGCCCGAAGTGGTGACACAACGATTCACGCAGGTGTTGGAGCAGAAGTCGGCGCAGCACTTTGAAGACGCCTATGTGTTGTACACGGCGGCAAAAAACGGTGGCTGCAACCTGCTGTACCTTAAACACGCTACCGCATTGGGCAAGCTCGATCGGCAATTGCTGGAGATCTACACCCAAAGCGTCGCCATCACTTTTGACAACATCAACCTGCAGGACGAACTGCGGGAAACGCAAAAGGAGCTGGTCTATACCTTGGCTGACGCCGTGGAAGCGCGTAGCAAGGATACCGGCGCCCACGTAAAAAGGGTGGCCTTGACCTGCGAAATGCTGGCCCGCCTGTATGGGTTACCGGAAGCCCAAGTGGTGTTGATCAAAACGGCGTCTCCGTTACATGACATTGGCAAAGTGGCCATTCCGGATTCCATTTTGCAGAAACCCGGCAAACTGGACGCTGGCGAATGGGCCTTGATGCAGCAACATGCGCAATTCGGTTTGGACATCTTGCGCCGATCACACCGCCCGTTGATGAAGTTGGGCGCAGAAATAGCGCTGTCGCACCACGAACGCTGGGATGGTAGCGGTTATCCGCAGGGCTTGGCCGGAACCGATATCCCGATTTCAGGTCGTATCACGGCCTTGGCCGACGTATTTGACGCGCTCGGTTCTCGTCGCAGCTTCAAGGAACCTTGGTCCGAAGAGGTGGTTGTCAAGACAATTCGGGAGGGCCGCGGCACTCAATTTGAACCCGCCCTTGTGGACCTGTTGTTGGCCAACCTGGACGCGTTCAACGCGCTGCGACGCGAGTTCCCCGATAGCGTCTAGCGAAGGCGTGGAGGCGCGGCGGCGCACAGGGCCAGACCATCGCGAACCGAGGGATAGCGAAGCCGCAAACCCAACTCGCGTTTCATGCGGGTGTTGTCCATGCGTCGCGATTCGGACATGAAGCTCAACAACATCAGGGACAACTGATCGGCGGCTGTTGACCGAGCAATCCGGGGGGGACGGGGCAGGTCGTAAAGATCGGCGGCCAGGTCAAAGTAGTCGCCCATTTTCAGGCAGGTGTTGTCATTGATGTTGTAGGTTCGTTGGGGCGCGCCGCGCCACAATGCCAGGCAACATGCGCGCGCCAAATCGTCAGCGTGAATGTGGTTGGTGTAGACATCGTCTGCGTCCCGCAAAACGGGGACGCCCTTGAGCAGCCGTGCTCGGGGTGTGCCACCGTCGCGGTCCTGGGCGTAGATGCCGGGGATGCGCAGAATGCTGACCCGTGTGCTGGCTGAACGCCCCCAAAAACGTATGCGATTCTCAGCGTCCACCCGCCGGTGGGCGCGGGGTGTGTGGGGGTCGACCGTGCGCGTCTCGCTGACCCAATCACCCGAACAATCACCGTACACGCCGCTGGTCGAGCCATAAACGGTACAAACGGGCGACTGCCGAAGGCGCAAGGCCCTTACCAGCGCATGGGTGCGGGTATCGGACCAACCCTCGGAGGGCGGCGGCGCAAGGTGGATGACGCGTGTGGCAAGTCCAGACAAACGAGCTATCGTCGCCGGGTGGTCCAGATTGCCAACCATGGCGCGGATACCCATGGCGCGCAATTCAGGTACACGTGCGCCTTGCGACGTGAATGCCAGTACCTGAACCCGCGGAGTCAATTGCCGGGCTACACGCAAGCCGACGTCGCCACATCCCACGATCAACACACGTTCGCGGCGAAAACGGGCAGGCAAGGCGCCGAGAGGGTTCTGGTTTGAAGGCAAAATCGGAGGTTGTTTGAAAATAAGAGTTCCGAGGATACCCACAACATGACGCCAACCGATGCGGTCCGCCCACTTTTTTCCGTTCTGGTGCAACCCAGCGGACGCACATTCAATGTCACAGAAGGAGAAGCTGTTTTGCCGGCAGGCATCCGCCAGGGTATTGGTCTGCCGTATGGCTGCAAAGACGGTGCCTGTGGTTCCTGCAAATGCAAACTCCTGTCCGGTTCGGTACACCACGGTACCCACCAGACCAAAGCACTGAGCGAAGAGGAGGAGGCCAATGGTTTTGTACTCACCTGCTGCGCCGTACCAGAGTCTGACCTGGTACTCGAATCCCGGCAGGTGACCGAAGTTGGCGCGTTGCCCATCAAGAAAATGCCCACACGGGTTAATTCGATGACCAAAGTATCTGTTGACGTGATGGTCTTGCAGTTGCAATTACCAGCCAACGAACCGTTTGCCTACCGCGCCGGTCAGTATGTGGAATTCATCCTGCGTGACGGCTCTCGGCGCAGTTACTCGATGGCCAATGCGCCCCATTTGGGCCCGCACGTCGAGTTGCATATCCGTCACATGCCGGGTGGCAAGTTCACGGACCACGTGTTTGGCGCCATGAAAGAGAAGGAAATTCTGAGGGTTGAGGGCCCGTACGGTAGTTTTTTTCTTCGGGAAGACTCCGTGAAACCCATCATCTTGCTCGCTTCCGGTACCGGCTTTGCGCCTGTCAAGGCACTGATAGAACATATGCAACACCTGGGCGTCACACGGCCCGTGACCCTGTATTGGGGCGGCCGACGCCCCAGCGACCTGTATATGGATGCCTGGGTTCAAACGCAAGTTCACAGCATGCCCAATCTGACGTATGTACCTGTGGTGTCGGATGCCAGTGAGCAAGACCAGTGGACCGGTAGAACCGGTTTTGTTCACCGCGCGGTACTGGAAGATTTTGCCGACCTTAGTGGGCACCAGGTCTATGCTTGCGGAGCACCGGTGGTGATCGAGTCCGCCCGAAAGGACTTTTGCGCATTGGCCGGACTGCCAGCCGAGGAGTTGTTCGCAGACTCCTTCACGTCAGAGGCGGATAAAGCACACCCCTGATTCCTGCCCTTCCTTACCTTACGGCACACCGACTGTGGGTTCCGGGTCAGGCCGGGTGTCGCGCCTGTTTCCATTCGCTCATAACAATGGCCGATACGACCAGGGCCGCGCCAACGGCAGCTTGTGGCGACAAGACTTCTGCCAGCCAAGCCCACGCGAAGGCGGCCGCGAAAACGGGCTCCATGGCATAAATCAATGCAGCTTTTTCGGCGGCTACATGTTTTTGAGCCAGGGCTTGTAAAAACAGCATGCCAGCTGTCGCCACAATTCCCAGGAAGATGATTCCGGCGACGATGGCCGGGCTCAGCCGACTGGGCAGCGTCCAGACGGGGCTGGTGTGCCAAGCATCCAGCGTCAGCCACAAGCCACCAATCAGAGCCATCCAGATGACTTGTGTCGCCGCCAGTTCTTGCGGTTTGTGCCGCTGGGTTCGCTGAGACAGCACAATGACATAGATGGCGTAGGCAAGAGCCGATAAAACCGTCGCCGCGTCGGCCAGCAGATGGGCTCCTCCGTCCCACGACATCAGGGCAATGCCCCCACACGCCACACAGGCGGCTATGAGTGTTACCAGGCTAGGGCGTGCGCCCAGGGCGATGCCAAGCAGGGGCACCATCAGAACATTCAGGCTGGTCAGGAAGGCACTGCGGTTGGAAGAAATGAACTCCAGGCCGTACGCCTGGGCGACATAGGACACCAGGGCCACAGCACCCAGTACGGCACCGTCGCGCCAAGTGTTCCAGCGCGCTTGCATGGCCGAAGGAGCCAGGATAACGGCTGCTGCGAGGAACCGCAGGGCAGAGACCTCGATTCCGCTCAGTTGGGACGTGACCACCTTGATAACCGGAAAGGTGGCGCCCCAGACCAGGGTCACCAACAGCAGTGCGATGACGTAGGGGTTCATCCGGAAACCGCTGGCCCAATATGCGGGCCGAGTGAGGTTCTATTCGCCCAGATAGGCCGCACGGACCCTTGGGTCAGTCAACATCTCTGCGGCGTCTCCCGTCATGGTGACAATGCCGGACTCCATGACGTAACCGCGGTTGGCGATGGCCAGGGCGCGACTGGCGTTTTGCTCAACCAGCAAGACCGTTACGCCCTGCGCGTAGACGTCTTTCACCACTTCAAAGATCTTGTCCACCATGATGGGCGAAAGACCCATGGACGGTTCATCCAGCAGCAACACTTTGGGACGGCTCATCAATGCGCGCCCCATGGCGAGCATCTGTTGCTCGCCGCCCGACATCGTGCCAGCCAATTGGTCCTTGCGTTCACGCAGGCGCGGAAAAATTACGAACATCTTTTCCATGTCTGCCGCAATGCCGTCTTTGTCATCACGGATGTAGGCACCCATTTGCAGATTTTCGATGATGGTCATGCGGGTGAAGACCCCGCGACCTTCCGGCACCATAGCCAGGCCCTGCTTGACCAGATCCCACGGGCCCTGGCCACGAATGCTCTTGCCCAGGTATTCAATGTCACCGGCGTTGATGGGTAGCGTGCCGGTGATCGCCTTCATAGTCGTGGTTTTGCCGGCCCCGTTTGAGCCTATCAGGGACACCAGTTCCCCCTCACGCACTTCAAAATCGACGCCCTTGACGGCCTGGATCCCGCCATAGGAAACCTTCAAGCCCGTTACCTTGAGCAAAGTCTGTTTTGTCATTGTTATGTTCTCCTGAAGCCGCCTAGTGGCCGCTGGTGCCCAGATACGCTTCAATCACTTTGTCATTTTTCTGCACGTCGGCTGGTGTGCCTTCAGCAATTTGTTTGCCGTAATCCAGCACCGTGACGCGGTCACACAAACCCATGACCAGTTTGACGTCGTGTTCAATCAGCAAAATAGTGCGGTTGTCGTTGCGAATGCGGTCAATCAGTTCGCGCAGCATCACCTTTTCGGTGGCGTTCATGCCAGCGGCTGGTTCGTCCAGTGCAATCAGTTGTGGATCGGTGGCCAGGGCGCGGGCAATTTCCAGGCGGCGCTGGTCACCGTAGCTCAAAGTGCGGGCTTTGTAGTCGGCAAACTTGCCAATGCCGACGTAGTCCAGCAGTTCCTGTGCACGGCCTGCGATGGCCGCCTCTTCAGCCTTGAAGCTGGCAGTCCTGAAGACGGCGCCAATCAGGCCGGAATGGGTACGGATGTGACGCCCGACCATGACGTTTTCGAGCGCCGTCATTTCGGCAAACAGGCGAATGTTCTGGAAGGTGCGGGCAATACCGGCCTTTGCCACGGTGTGCACGGCTGTAGGCTGGTAGGCTTTGCCGGCCAGCTCGAAGCTGCCACTGTCCGGCGTGTACAGGCCGGTCAGCACATTGAAGAAAGTAGTCTTGCCGGCACCGTTGGGGCCAATCAGGCCGTAAACTTGCCCGCGCTTGATGCTGATGCCGACGTCGCTGAGGGCTTGCAGGCCCCCAAATCGTTTGGAGACGCCGGAGACGTTGAGTACAGTGTCTGTCATGTTGATTCCGATCAGCTCTTCACGTTCTGCAGAGACTTGCCGTGTTCGGGCGATGGCCACAGGCCACGCGGACGCAATAGCATGACGCTGATCATGGCCAATGCAATCAACAACTGGCGCAAAATCGACGCGTCCAGACGACCGCCCGTCAGGTCCTGCAAGGGGCCAGCCACATAGCGCAACACTTCCGGGAGAGCCGACAGCAAAACGGCCCCAAGGATGACGCCAGGCAGATGCCCCACGCCACCCAGAACAACCATGGCGACGATCATCACGGATTCCATCAGGCTGAATGACTCGGGAGAGATAAAGCCCTGAAAGGCGGCAAACATGGCGCCCGAAACACCTCCAAAGGTAGCGCCCATACCGAAAGCCAGCAACTTCAGATTGCGGGTGTTAATGCCCATGGCCTTGGCTGCGATCTCGTCCTCGCGAATGGCCATCCAAGCACGGCCCACACGGGAAAGCTCCAGTCGATGGCAGATCACGACACTGACCACAACCAAGGACAGAAACAGGTAGTAGTACAGAGTCACCGATGCAAATTCAAAGCCGCCAATGGTCAGCTTCTTGGCAAAGTCAAGACCCAGGAAACTCATGCCGTCAATTTGGCTGATACCTTTTGGACCATTGGTAATGTTGACAGGGTGATCCAGGTTATTCAGGAACACGCGAATGATTTCGCCAAATCCCAGCGTAACGATGGCCAGGTAGTCGCCCCGCAGACGCAGGGTTGGCGCGCCCAACAGCACACCAAACAGTCCGGCGATGCCCGCACTCAGCGGCAACACCAGCCACAACGAAGTGTGCAAGCCGTCAGGGAACATTTGTGCAAACAACGGGAATGTGTCGGTCAGATGGGGTGAAGCCATCAGACCGAACATATAGGCGCCAATTGCGAAGAACGCCACATAGCCCAGGTCCAGCAGACCGGCGTAACCCACAACGATGTTGAGCCCCAGCGACAGCAGCACAAACAACAGTGCCATATCGGCGATTCGAACCCATGCGTTGCCAAAAGACTGGAGCAGGATGGGCAATATCAGCAGGCCCAGCGCAGCGGCCAGGAATACAACGATTTTTTGATTTTTCATGTGTGTCTACTCCTCAGGCGCGGTCAGCCACACGCTCACCCAGCAGACCGGAAGGGCGCAGTGTCAACACAATGATCAGAACGATAAAGGCAAAGATGTCGGAGTAGTGGCTGCCCAATACGCCACCGGTCAAGGCACCGATGTAGCCGGCCCCGATGGACTCGATGAGCCCCAAAAGAATGGCCCCCACCACGGCACCCGCCAGGTTGCCAATGCCGCCAAACACGGCGGCAGTAAATGCCTTCAAGCCCGGCAAAAAGCCCATGGCGTGTTGTGCAGTCCCGTAGTTGGACGCATACATCACACCGGCAATGGCTGCCAACACGGCGCCAATGATGAAGGTGGCGGAAATCACCACATCCGGCTTTACGCCCATCAAGCCGGCAACCCGTGGGTTCTCGGCGGTAGCACGCATGGCACGCCCTAATTTGGTGTAATTCACCAGCCACATCAACACGGCCAATGACACTGCGGTGAATCCGAGGATCATGACCTGGGTCGGGGATATCACGGCGCCTCCAATCTCAATCGGTGTGTTGGAGAGCAGGGTGGGGTAGGACTTGTAGTTCGGCTTCCAGATAATCATGGCCAACGTCTGCAACAGGATCGACATGCCGATGGCGGTAATCAGCGGTGCCAATTTGGGACTGTTGCGCAAAGGGCGGTAGGCTACCTTTTCAATTGTGAAATTCAGTGCAGCCGCAACCACACACGCAATGACCAGGGCAATAACAAGAATGATGTAACCTGGAGTGCCCGGCATGGACTCTTGCATCAATCCGATGATGGTCCAACTGGTCAGGGCCCCTACCATCATCACCTCGCCGTGGGCAAAATTGATCAGGTTAATGATGCCGTACACCATCGTGTAGCCCAGCGCAATGAGTGCATACATGCTGCCCAACACCAGACCGTTGATGATCTGCTGTAACAAAATATCCATAGAGGTTCTCCGATTGTTGGCCAGCGCTGAAACCACCAATTCCCGGTTCAGCGACTTGATGACGAGCGGTGCGGCATTGTGGGCAGTAGGTGGTCCTTAGCAATAAGCCTGCCAGGGGTAATGAGACGACCCACAAGTGCAACGGATTGTAGCCAAGGGCAGGCTTCTGACAGCGCCTGCTGCACTTGGGTTTACCCCTAGCTAAAGCGCTGCATCAGTGGAATCTCGTGGGGGTTAGTCTGGCTAATACTGCCACCTTGCAACGCCCCTCAAACTCAAGCACAAAGTCACACCGTGTCCGGCGCGCGGTTGTCGCCATGCGTCGTATTGCGGGTTTTGAGTTGCCGCATTTTTTCGGCAATGCGGATCTCCAACCCGCGCTCCACGGGGCGGTAGAAGTGTGGGGCGGCAAGACCATCCGGCAGGTAGCGTTCCCCGGCCGCAAAACCACCGTCTTCATCGTGTGCGTAGCGATAACCTTTGCCATAGTCCAGTGACTTCATCAACTGCGTCGGAGCGTTGCGCAAGTGCATTGGGACCGGACGGGTGCCATCTTTCTTCACCAGCGCCCGGGCCTCGTTGAAGGCTTTGTAGACTGCATTGGATTTGGGTGCCACCGCCAAATAGATGGCGCACTGCGCCAGTGCCAGTTCACCCTCTGGGCTGCCCATACGTTCATACACTTCTGCTGCATCCAATGCCAGCCGCAATGCGCGGGGGTCTGCCAGACCAATGTCTTCGCTGGCCATGCGCAGCAAACGCCGCGCCAGGTAGCGCGGGTCGGCACCACCATCGAGCATGCGCACCAGCCAGTACAAGGCGGCGTCGGGGTCCGAGCCGCGCACCGACTTGTGCAAGGCGCTGATGGAGTCATAAAACTGGTCTCCACCCTTGTCATAACGGCGCATGCGTTCACCGAGTACCTTGACCAGCCAGACGTCGGTGATGTGCTGCAGATGCTCCTGATGGGCTGCCACCGCCAGGGTTTCCAGGGTGTTGAGCATGCGCCGGGCGTCACCGTCGGCGTAGGCGACCAGCCGATCAACTGCTATATCTTCAATAGCAGGTAGCGAACATTCCACGAGGGCTGAGGCCACTATTTGCTTAAGGTCCTGGTCCGTCAGCGGCTGCAACACATAAACTGCCGCGCGTGACAGCAGCGCCGCATTGACCTCAAACGATGGATTTTCGGTGGTGGCGCCAATAAAGGTAAACAGACCACTCTCGACATGGGCCAGAAAGGCATCCTGCTGGCTCTTGTTGAAACGGTGCACCTCGTCCACAAAAACGATAGTACGCCGCCCCTGCGCCAGCGACACCTGGGCCTGTTCTACCGCTTCACGGATGTCCTTGACCCCGCCCAGCACCGCGCTGATGGAAATGAACTGGGCCTCAAAGGCATGGGCCATGAGGCGCGCAATGGTGGTCTTGCCCACGCCCGGAGGGCCCCACAAAATGCAGCTATGGGGTTGGCCCGAATCAAAGGCCAGTCGCAGGGCCATACCTTCGCCCAGCAAGTGCTGTTGCCCCACCAGTTCGCTCAGATGTCGGGGTCTCAGGCGTTCGGCCAACGGTTGGTGGGTAAGGGGGCTTGAAACGGTCACGGTGTGCTGGGCTAAGGGCTGCCCGAGTTTAAACGGACCACTGGACATACAGCATCTGATCGTGCCGGGTGCCACTTGATTCAATAGATCCGGGAGCAAACCCTAACACTTCAAAAATTTGATCCATGGCAAGAATATTGTGCCAGGGGCATCCTAAAGTAGCGCCGTGTGAACAACCACAAGAACTTCAATTGGAGACACTATGCCTAACCCATTGCTGATGGATTCCATCGACGCGGCCGTCGACTATGTGCTGGACACCACGGACGGTGACATCGTGCTTGGGATTCCCCTGGGGGTTGGCAAGCCCAATCCTTTTGTCAATGCGTTGTACCACCGGATCAAGGCCAACCCGGCGCGGCGGCTCAAGATCATCACGGCGCTGTCCCTTGAAAAACCCACCGGCAAGAGTGAACTGGAGCGCAATTTCCTGGCCCCTTTGGTGGAGCGGGTGTTTGCAGACTACCCGGACCTGGAGTACGTCAAAGACCTGCGCGGTGACGGCCTGCCGCCCAACATCGAAATCTGTGAGGTTTTCATGAAGACCGGCGACTACCTGGGCAATGACGTGGCACAGCAAAACTACATGTCGACCAATTACACCCACATCGCGCGGGACATGGAAGCCCAGGGTATGAACGTCATGGCCCAGGCCATCGCGAGCAAGGACGACGCGGACAACTTGCGTCTGAGCCTGTCCAGCAACCCGGACGTTGTGATGGAGGTTATGGACAAGTTCAGGGCTTCTGGCAAGAAGATCACCGCTATTGGGGTCATCAACCACCAGATGCCCTTCATGCCCAACACGGCGGAAGTGGGACCGGACTTCTTTGATGTTCTGGTCAACGATCCTGCAGGTACCCATGCGGTGTTTGCGCCTCCCAACAACAAAGTCAGCCTGACCGACTATGCCATTGGCATACACGCTTCCAGTCTGGTTGCCGACGGTGGCACGCTGCAAATTGGCATCGGATCGCTGGGCGACGCCATTGGTCAGGCGCTGATCGTGCGTGACCGGCACAGCGCGGAATACCGGCGCATTCTCGAATCAATATGCCCCGATGGACTGGCCGGGCGGGACCTTGGCCGCTTTGAGCAAGGCTTGTATGGTTGCTCGGAAATGTTTGTCAATGGCTTTCTCAAGCTGATCGAGGCCGGCATTATTCGCCGTGAAGTGTTTGGGGACGTGGTCTTGCAGCAGTTGCTCAACCGCGGCACCATCGCCGATGCCAGTGTGACGCCGCAAACCCTGCGCGCGCTGCTGGACTCGGGTCGCGTGCGCTCGCCCATTGGGCCGGAAGATCTGGCCTACCTCCAACGTTTTGGCGTGTTGCGGCCCGACGTCCGCCTGGACGGCGAGGAGCTGGTGCTGGAGGAGCAGCGATGCAGCGCGAACCTGCACGAAGACCAGGCGTTCGACGCGGTATGCCAACACATGCTGGGCACACGCCTCTTGGGCGGTATCACCATGACCGGTGGTTTTTTCCTCGGACCGCGCGACTTCTACGAGCGACTGCGCACCATGCCGGAACACGAACTCGCCAAGGTCGACATGACACGAATCGACTTTATCAATCAGCTGTATGGCCAGGAGGATCTCAAGCGGGCCCAACGGCGCAAGGCCCGCTTCATGAACACGACGATGATCGTGACCCTGCTGGGCGCCGCCGCCAGCGATGCACTGGAGTCGGGCCAGGTGGTCAGTGGCGTTGGGGGGCAGTACAACTTTGTGGCGATGTCACACGCACTGCCCGACGCGCGCCTGATCATGATGCTGCGCGCAACCCATGACAACAAGGCGGGGCTCAAGAGCAGCATTGTGTGGAACTACGGCCACGTCACGATTCCCCGCCACTTGCGCGACACCATCGTCACCGAATACGGCGTGGCCGAATTACGCGGGCAGCCAGACGGGGAAGTCATCAAGCGGCTGATAGCGGTAGCCGATTCACGCTTTCAGGAGGAGTTGGTCAAGCAGGCCAAGTCACATGGCAAGCTGGACGCCCACTACGAAGTGCCAGAGCGCTACCGCAACAACCTTCCCGGCATGTTGCATGACAAGTTGGGTCCGTGGGCTGAAGCGGGGTTGCTGCCTGATTTTCCGTTTGGGACTGACCTCACCCACGAAGAGCTGCACATCGTCAAGGCTTTGAAAAAACTTAAACACGCCAGTGAGCACCCGGCCGAATTGTTGTCACTGGCATTCAAGAGTTTTTGGGAAGGCAAGGATATGCCCCAGGCCTACCAAGAGCGTCTGGGTCTCGCTGACGCACACAGTTTCAAAGATAACGTGGTACGGCGCCTGTTGGCCGGTAACTTGTAAGCTGTGGTGCGGTGCGCGGGTAACAACTCGCAAGCTCAGCACTCGACAATATTCACCGCCAGCCCGCCCCGCGCCGTTTCCTTGTACTTGGTCTTCATGTCGGCGCCGGTTTCCCGCATGGTCTTGATGACTTTGTCCAGCGACACAAAGTGTGAGCCATCGCCGCGCAGCGCCATGCGGGCGGCGTTGATGGCCTTCACAGAAGCGATGGCGTTGCGCTCTATGCACGGTATCTGCACCAGCCCACCCACCGGGTCGCAGGTCAGGCCCAGGTGGTGCTCCATGCCGATCTCGGCGGCGTTCTCCACCTGCTCGGGGCTGCCGCCCATCACCGCGCACAGCGCACCGGCGGCCATGGAACAGGCCACGCCGACCTCACCCTGGCAGCCGACCTCGGCGCCGGAAATAGAAGCGTTCTCTTTGTACAGGATGCCAATGGCCGCAGCCGTCAGCAGGAAGTCGACGACGCCCGCGTCGCTGGCGCCGGGAACAAAGCGCGTGTAGTAGTGCAGCACTGCGGGGATGATGCCGGCCGCGCCATTGGTCGGGGCGGTGACCACGCGGCCGCCGGCGGCGTTTTCTTCGTTGACGGCCAAGGCGTAAAGGTTCACCCAATCCAGCACCTGCAGCGGGTCGCGCAGTGCGGCCTCGGGGTTGGTGCTCAGGGCCTGGTGCAGCGCGTGGGCGCGGCGCTTGACCTTGAAACCACCGGGCAGCACGCCATCCGTTTGGCAACCACGTTTCACGCAATCCTGCATGACCTGCCAGATGCGCAGCAAGCCTGCGTCGATCTCGGCGTTGCTGCGCCAATGCTGTTCATTGCGGCGCATGATTTGGGCGATGCTCATACCGTGTTGCTGCGCCAGCACCAGCAACGCGTCGCCACTGGTAAAGGGCAGGGGCAGCACGGTGGCATCGGGTGCGATCACCTTCTGGCGGCTGCCGTCGGCGGCCACTTCGTCACTGACGATGAAGCCACCACCCACCGAGTAGTAGATGCGCTCGGTCAGCTCGTTGCCCGCCGCGTCCAGCGCCACAAACCGCATGCCGTTGGCGTGGAAGGGCAAGGGCGCACGCATGAAGAGCAGGTCTTCTTTTTCGTTGAAGGCCACGTTGTGCACGCCGCCCAAGCGCAGACTTTTGCTTCCGCGAATCTCGGCCAGCAATGCAGGGATATGGTCCACATCCACGGTGTCGGGTTCATGACCACATAGGCCCAGCAGCACGGCGACATCGCTGGCGTGGCCCTTGCCGGTGGCGCCCAGGGAGCCATGCAGCCAGCAGCGCACGGTGGCGGTTTGCGTCAGCAAGTCCGCATGCTGCAGCCGCGCCACAAACTGCCGCGCCGCGCGCATGGGCCCCACGGTGTGGGAGCTGCTGGGCCCCATGCCGATCTTGAACAGATCAAATACGGATACTGCCATCTCATGCCTCCCGACGAGCCGCCTCTAGGGAGGCATGCGCCCCCTTGGGGGGCAGCGAACGAATGTGAGCTTGGGGGTTCATAGTTAATCCAGTTTTGGGTAGTGTGAATGAATTGGCCTTGGGCGCAAAGTGCGCTTGCACATGCCCTGCCAGTTGGTGGGCTGTAATGGCGGACAGCGTCCAGCCCAGGTGGCCGTGGCCGGTGTTGTAGAACACATTGGCCTGGCGGCCCGGCCCGACGCGCGGCAGCATGTTCGGCAGCATGGGCCGCAGACCGGCCCAGGGCTCGACGCGACGGGTGTTGACGCCGGGGAAGCACTGGTTGACCCAGTTCACCAGCGGGCGGATGCGCTCGGCACGGATGTCGCGGTTGATGCCGTTGAACTCCGCCGTGCCGGCCACGCGGAAGCGGTCCGCGCCCAGGCGGCTGGTCACCAGCTTGGTCTCGTCGTCCAGCAGGCTGACGGTGGGCGCGGCCTGCTGGCTGGCGCTGTCATCCAGGTCCACCGTGATGGAATAACCCTTGACCGGGTAAATGTTGAGCCGGTCGCCCAGTTGCGCGGCCAGTGCCCGGCCATGCACGCCGGCGCAAACCACCAGCGCGTCGCAGACCAGGGTTTCGTCGCCGCCGTGGTCGTTGCGCATATGGATCAATGCGGTCTGGCCGTTGGCGCTGGTGCGCACCACATCGCGGCCATACAGCGTGCGCACGCCCAGGCGCTCGCAGGCCAGCGACAGGCCATGCGTGAACTTGTGGATGTCACCGGTAGAGTCGCTTTCGGTGAAGTAGCCGCCGTAGTAGTTGCCCTGCAGCGTGGGCTCTATGGCGCGCATTTCTTCCGGTGTGACGGCGCGGCGCTCCAGTCCGCCTGCGGCCAGCAGCTTGGATACCGCACCGGCATGCTCAAAACCTGCCCTGTTGCGGTAGATGTGCAGGATGCCCTTGCGCTCGTGATTGAAATCAATGCCCTCGGCCTCGGCCCAACTGAACAAATGTTGGCGGGCGGCAATGGCCAGGCGGGTGGTGGCAATGGTGTTGTCACGGTAACGGGGAATGGCGGCCACAAACTCGGCCATCCAGCTCAGCTTGTGCCAGGTGGGCGTGGGGTTCATCAGCAAGGGCGCGTCCTTGGTGAACATCCACTTCAGGCCCTTGATGAGGGTGCTGGGGTGGGTCCAGACCTCGGCGTTGGATGCCGACAATTGACCGCCATTAGCGTACGACGTTTCCATACCGGCATAGCGGTTCTTTTCGATCAGGGTGACGCGGTAGCCGGCCTTGGCCAGGGTGTAGGCACTGGTGACGCCCGTGATACCGCCGCCGATGATGGCGATGTGTTGTTGCAGGTTTTGCATGGTGAGCACTCTTCTTTCAGACGCTGTCGGAAACAAAAGGGTCATGTGGCGCACACCATGTGCGCCACATGACCCCCTCTGTTTGCGACCTGAGAGATTCGCATGCTGCCTTATGGGCGGCACGCTTGCTCCTGCGGTGTGCCGGGTGACAAATTCCCGGCAGCTCTTCAGAGTGCTGATGACCGCAGCGGTCCTTTTGCCTGAGAGTTTCCGGGGTGGTTGCTCCTTCGGCGCTGGCACTTCTTACGGTGCCAAGCTCTCCCGCTGCGGTGCCAGATCAGGTCTGGCAAGGGCGGCTGCATGCAATGCGGTGCCGCCCTTAATACTTTCTAGTCGCCGCCGGGCCGCCCCAAGGCGACTACGGCCCCCTCGGGGGCAGCGCAGCGAAGCGACAAGCGTGGGGGCAACGTTCACGCATTCGTATATTCGGTCAATGGCACGCAGCTGCAGAACAGGTTGCGGTCACCATAGACGTTGTCCACACGCCCCACTGGGGGCCAGTACTTCACGGCCTTCAGCGTTGCCAGCGGGAAGGCGCCCACTTCGCGGCTGTAAGGCCGGTCCCAGTCACCACCCAGCAGGCTGGCCGCAGTGTGCGGGGCGTGCTTCAGCGGGTTGTTGTCCTGCGGCCACTCACCCTTTTCCACCTTGGCGATCTCGCCGCGGATGGCGATCATGGCGTTGATGAAGCGGTCCAGCTCGGCCAGGGTCTCGCTCTCTGTGGGCTCCACCATCAGCGTGTTGACAACCGGGAACGACAGCGTCGGGGCGTGGAAACCATAGTCCATCAGGCGCTTGGCCACGTCCTCGGCCATGACGCCGCAGGTTTCCTTTGAAGCCGCGCAGGTCCAGGATGCACTCGTGGGCCACGTGGCCCGGCTTGCCATTCTTACCTTCGCTGGCGTACAGCGTAGGGTAGTGCTCGGCCAACCGAGAGCTGATGTAGTTGGCCGCCAGGATGGCCGCCTCGGTGGCGTGCTGCAGGCCGTCGGCGCCCATCATGCGGCAGTACATCCAGCTGATGGGCAGCACGGCCGCGTTGCCCAGGGGCGCGGCGCTGACGGCGCCCGTGCCGGGCACACCGCCGGTGGCGTGGCCGGGCAGGAAGGGCACCAGATCGGCCACTACGCAGACCGGGCCAACACCGGGGCCGCCACCGCCGTGGGGGATGCAGAAGGTCTTGTGCAGGTTCAGGTGGCTGACGTCGCCGCCAAACTCGCCGGGGGCTGCGGTGCCCACCAGCGCGTTCATGTTGGCGCCGTCCACGTAGACGCGGCCGCCGTGGCTGTGCACCAGGGCGCACAGTTCCTTGACGCTGGTCTCGAACACGCCGTGCGTGCTGGGGTAGGTGATCATCACGCAGGCCAGGTTGGCGCTGTGCTGTTCACATTTCGCCTTGAGGTCGGCCATGTCCACATTGCCCATGTCGTCGCACTTGGTGACCACGACCGTCAGGCCCACCATCATCGCGCTGGCCGGGTTGGTGCCGTGGGCGCTGCTGGGGATCAGGCAGATGTTGCGGTGCGTCTGGCCCCTGGACGCGTGGTGAGGCCTTGATGGCCAGCAGGCCGGCGTATTCGCCCTGGCTGCCCGCGTTGGGCTGCAGGCTGATGCCGGCGTAGCCGGTGGCCGCGCACAGCCAGGCGCGCAACTGTTCGTCCAGCTCGGCATAGCCTTGGCGCTGGTCGGCGGGGCAGAAGGGGTGGATGTCGGCAAACTCCGGCCAGGTGATGGGGATCATCTCGCTGGTGGCGTTGAGCTTCATGGTGCAAGAGCCCAGCGGGATCATGCTGCGGTCCAGTGCCAGGTCCTTGTCGCTGAGCATGCGGATGTAACGCAGCATGCCGGTCTCGGAGTGGTGGGTGTTGAAGACCGGGTGGGTCAAAAACTTGCTGGTGCGGCGCAGTGCGGCGGGGATCAACGGTGCCGCCTCAAGCTCAAAGTCTTCCACCTTGGGTAGCGTCTGGCCGGGTTTGGCAAAGAAGGACCAGATCAGCGCCACGTCGTCGCGCGTGCTGGTCTCGTCCAGCGACAGGAGGATGTATTCACCCCAGGCGATTTGGACGTTAGCCCTCATGGATACTGCACGAGCCGCTATCTCTTTGGTAGCACCTTCGGTCTTGATGGCCAGCGTGTCAAAGGCCTGGAGGAAGGTGTCGCGGTGGCTAATGGTGTAGCCCAGGGCCTGCAGGCCCTTGGCCACAATGGCGGTTAGCGTGGCCACGCGCAGCGCGATGCGGGTCAGGCCCTCGGGCCCGTGGTACACGGCGTACATGCTGGCCACCACGGCTGGCAACACCTGTGCGGTGCAGATGTTGGACGTGGCCTTTTCGCGCCGGATGTGCTGTTCGCGGGTTTGCAGGGCCAGGCGGTAGGCCGGGTTGCCATGTTCGTCCACGCTGACACCGACCAGGCGGCCGGGCATGGAGCGCTTGTATTCGTCGCGGCAGGCCATGTAGGCGGCGTGCGGGCCACCATTGCACATGGGCATGCCAAAGCGCTGGGTGGTGCCGATCACAATGTCCGCATCCCACTCGCCGGGGGGCGTCAAGAGTGTGAGCGCCAGCAGGTCGGCCGCCACGATGAAGGCCGCGTTCTTGGCGTGGACCTTGGCCACCTCGCCGCGCAGATCACCAATGGCGCCACTGGTCGTGGGGTATTGGTCCATGACCGCAAAGTAGTCGCGGTTGGCCAGCCAGTCGTTCCAGTCTTCGCCATTCATGGCCACCAGCACTTCAATGCCCAGCGGCGCGGCGCGGGTCTGGATGACCTCGATGGTTTGCGGATGGCAGTCGCCGCTGACGATGAACACATTGCCCTTGGCCTTGACCGAGCGCTTGGCCAGCGTCATGGCCTCGGCCGCGGCGGTGGCTTCGTCCAGCATGGAGGCGTTGGCCATGGGCATGCCGGTCAGGTCGCAGACCATGGTCTGGAAGTTGACCAGCGCTTCCATGCGGCCCTGGGATATCTCGGCCTGGTAGGGCGTGTAGGCGGTGTACCAGGCGGGGTTTTCCAGGATGTTGCGCAGGATCACGCCGGGGGTGTGCGTGCCGTAGTAGCCCTGGCCGATGAAGCTCTTGAAGATCTGGTTCTTGCCCGCAATCGCCTTCATCTCAGCCAGTGCGGCTGCTTCGGTGATTGCGGCCGGAATCGCCATCGGCGTCTTGCGCGCAATGCTGCGCGGCACGATGCTGGCGATCAGCTCCGCGCGGGACGTTTCGCCAATGGCCTTGAGCATCAGCGCCTCGTCGGCGGCATCGATGCCGATGTGGCGCGCGTGGAATTCGCTGGGGTTTTCGAGTTCTTTGAGGGAAGGGGTGGAGCTGGGCATAGGATCAGACTTCAGGTTCTTGGCGACACCGCGCCGAATGGGTGCCCCGAATGGGGGTCGGATCCCATTCAGGAAAATGATCTTTCCGGTGCGCTGTGCCGTCGAACGAAATGGGGCTCTGACCCCCATTCGGCGTGTGCCAGCAAAGCACCCGTCGCTGGGTCGCTACGCGTTGGCGGCGAACGATGTGTAGCTGGTCTCATCCATCAGCGCATCTAACTCAGCAGCATTGGACAACTTGACCTTGAAGAACCAGCCCGCACCCAACGGGTCACTATTGGCGAGGGAGGGATCGGCTCGCAGAGCTTCGTTGACCTCAGTGATTTCGCCGGTCACCGGCATATACACGTCAGCGGCGGCCTTGACGGACTCCACCACGCCGGCGATGTCCTTGGCGGCAAAGGTCTTGCCAACTTCTGGCAGATCGACAAACACCACGTCGCCCAACGCGTCTTGCGCATGGTGGGTGATGCCAACGGTGGCGGTGTCGCCGTCAACGTTGAGCCATTCGTGGTCGGGGGTGTATTTGATCGTCATGGTGTGCTCCTGAAAATGAGGGTGGGTGAGAAATTGAAAAGAAAAACGGTAGTCTATGCAGCTGTTGTGGTCGGCGTTGCCACTAGCTTTGCCAAAAATCTTGCAAGGTGCGGGTCGCTGCGCGCGAGCGGTACATCTTGAAAGGTGAACCAACGCACGGTATGGAACTCGGACGCATCAAACGCGATGGGGGTCGTCCTGTCTGCGTGCACCACGTACCACAGTGAAACGTCGGTGTGTCCAGCCGTCAAACCCACGGTCTCGCTACAGGTCACCATGATCGGCGGCTCCACAGCGTCAAGGGCGATAGGGATGCCCAATTCTTCGCGCAACTCCCGCACGACGGTTTCACGCGGATGCTCTCCGACGTCAACGTGGCCACCCGGTGGCAGCCAAAGCTGCGCGTTCTTGTGATCCACTAGCAGGATGTTGTCTTCGTCAACGACTGCGAAATAGGAAACCAGATGCTTGGGCGGAATGGCAGGCTTTGCAACGCGGCAGAGCGGCGCGCCTGATTTCACCCAGGCAATTGCATCGAGCAGATGCGCACGCTCGCCATCATTGGCGGGTGTGATGGCCGTCAATTCGGAAAGAACGACGCTGTGCATGGATCGACTAGCCGCGGAAATAGTTCGTCGGCACAAAGGGCATGGCCGAGACCACCATGGGTACGGGCTTCCCGCGCACGATGGCCACCACCTGGGTGCCCAGTGCACTGAACGCCGCATCCACATAGGCCATGGCCACGGGTTTGTCGATGGTAGGCCCCAGCAAGCCGCTGGTGACTTCGCCAATGCGGTTGCCGTTGCCGTCCTGCAGCTCGGTGTGGTCACGTACCGGCACACGCTCCAGCGCAATCAAGCCAACGCGTTTGCGGGAATCTTCCAAAGGTTTTGAGGCGCTAGCCCCCGTGGATGCTGCGAGCAGCTGCGTATTTTGTAGCGCCCGGAAATCCACCTTCGCGTGCGCCCCCTGCGCGGCGCACCTTTTGCATGGCCCACAAAAGATTGGCCTCCACCGGGTGGGTGGTTTCGTCGATGTCGTTGCCGTACAGGCACAGACCGGCTTCCAGGCGCAGCGAATTGCGTGCGCCCAGGCCAATCGGTTTGACTTCTGGTTGGGCCAGCAGCGCGCGGGCCAGGGCTTCCGCCTGATCCTTGTGGACGGAAATCTCGAAGCCGTCTTCGCCGGTGTAGCCGCTGCGGGTCAGGAACACGTCAATCTCTTGCGTGCCGGTGTTGACCGTGAAGTTGCCACCGGTCATGAACACCAGCTTTTCCACACCGGGCGCCAGGCGGGACAGGGCCGTCACGGCCTGCGGGCCTTGCAGCGCCAGTAGTGCCATCTCTGGCATGGGGATGACCTCGCAGCGGTGGCCGATGCGGTACTGAATGTGGGCGATGTCACCGACCTTGCAGGCGCCGTTCACAATCACAAAAATCTCGTTGTTGCCCTTGTTGAAAAACATCAGGTCATCAATGATGCCGCCGTCGTCGTTGAGCAGCAGCCCGTAACGCTGCTTGCCCACGGGCAGGTCGATGACGTCAACGGGAATCAGGGTTTCGAAGGCCGCAGGGGCGTCGGGGCCGACCAGGCGCAATTGGCCCATGTGTGACACGTCAAACAGGCCAGCAGCCTTACGCGTGTGGTGGTGTTCGGCCATCAGTCCGGCGGGGTATTGCACCGGCATGGAGTAACCGGCAAAGGGCACCATGCGCGCGCCGAGTTCGATGTGCAGGGCGTTGATCGGCGTGGTCGACAACGGGGTTTCAGTGGGAGCGGACAAGGGCGGTCTCCAGAAGGCTGGGCGCCAACAATGCGTTGGACGCCGGGGGCAATGGACTATCCACGGTACTAACGGTTTCGTCAATGCCATGGGCTGGTTTGCCCCCCGCTGTCCGCTTTACCTGAGAGATTCGCCGGGCCTGCTGCACAAAACCTGTGCGCAGACTGCGGTTTGCTCCTTCGGTGGGCGGCATCTGGTGCCGCCTCTCTCCAGTGGGGATCGTCTTGCCCTATTGCTAAGCCAAGGCGTTTGTCAGTCCTTTTGCCTGAGCGTTCAGACCACTGCAATCAGCGGTCCTGCGCCTTCGGCGGTTTTCTGAGCAGAAAACTCTCTCCTGACCGGGGCATTCTAAACGAGGTGTTGATCGGGGAGCTTTGCTATGACACCAAGCATGCGTGCGGGGTCGACCTAACCCCGATTCAAACGCGCCGTGCCCAAGCCCCCAAAGTCAACTGTTCCAACGCCCCCACGGTGCGAGAGAAGTCGCGTGAAGCCAGCATGGAGCGTTCAATCAGGCCGAGCTGTACCGCCCGAGCGTAATGGGCGCGGGCCACGTCAAACGGTAAACCCAGTATGTCCATCGTCAGGCCGGTCGCAGCCGACACCAGCCGGGCCAGATCAGAGGGCGTTTTGGACGCGAACGCCGATGGTGACGGCATAGGTGACACAGGGTCAGGGGTCAAAATGTTGTGCATGGTTAATCCCTTCGTGGGGTAGTTTAAGCGAAAACCAAGGGTTTACCCTATACCCATTGTCCGAACAGCCATGCAGTTGCGAATCTGCGACCTCAAGTGCCTGTCACGGAACTGCCACGGATTTGACGTGAACGCGTCACGCAGGTCACCCAAAATTTCTCCATAACAAACCCGATGGAGAACGAGATGGGCACGCAATCACAACCCCATGTGGATTTGGGCCAAGCCAAAGCCGCAGCAACACAGCGCCTGACCTTTGAGCTGGAGCAGCAATGCCTGCGGGTGTTGCGCTGCACGGCACGTGCCTGGGCCAACAGCCCAGGCGGCTTGCGTTTCAAGAGCGGAACCCGCCCCTGGCTGGATGCACTGACGCAGTCCCACGCAGACACCACGCTCTCAGCCCAATACGGAGGATGCTGATGACCACCCAAACCGCAACAGCCGCAGGCCCTGGCGGGCCGCCACCCATGACAGCAGCGTGTTTCCACGCGAGCGCGCCACTGCCATTCAAGTGGCAACACCCGAGCGCCCGGCAATCCGTGTCGCTTGGGCCCAGCATCTGGACGAGGTGCGAGCCGCCCAGCGTTTGCGCTACGACGTGTTTGCAGGCGAAATGGGCGCGCGTCTGAACACCCCTCTTGCAGGCCATGACATCGATTTATTCGACAATTTTTGTGAACATTTGCTGGTGTGTGATGAAGCCACCGGTCAAGTAATAGGAACCTACCGCGTGTTGACGCCCGTGCAGGCCCAGCGTGTGGGCAGCACCTACAGCGATACCGAGTTCGACCTGACCCGCCTGCGCAGCCTGCGTGACCGCATGGTGGAGCTGGGCCGCAGTTGTGTGCACCGGGACCACCGCCATGGCGGTGTCATCATGGCGCTGTGGGGCGCCTTGGGGGCCTTCATGGTTCGCAACCAGTTGGACACCATGATTGGCTGTGCCAGCATTCCGATGTTGCACAACGGGGTGGTTAGTGGTGACATGGCGGCCAGCATCTGGCGGCAAGTCCAGGCCACCCACCTTGCACCCATTGAATACCATGTTCGTCCCCGGCTACCGCTGCCGATCGAGCAGTTGGATGCATCACTGAACGTAGAGCCCCCCGCGTTGATCAAAGGCTATCTGCGCCTGGGGGCGAAGGTGCTGGGACCACCCGCCTGGGACCCAGACTTCAACTCGGCCGACCTGCCGATGATGATGCGCATCGCCGATTTGCCATCGCGTTACCGCAAGCACTTTCTGGGGGCCTGATGCGCCCCGGTCAATACACCTTTGCTCCGCTGATGCGTGGCATGGTAGACGCTGCCCAACAGCCATACACGAACCATGCGGACGACGAAGACGACCACCGGGGCCACCGGTTGCGGGCCATTTTTATATCCGACATTCATTTGGGCACTGCAAGTTGCCAAGCCAATGCCTTGCTGGGTTTCCTGAAGGCGCATCCGAGCGACCACCTGTACCTGGTGGGTGATATTGTGGATGGCTGGCAGCTGCGCAGGCGCTGGTACTGGCCGCAGTCCCACAACGACGTGGTGCAAAAACTGCTGCGCCGGGCGCGCAAGGGCTGCAAGGTCATCTTTATACCTGGCAACCACGACGAGTTTGCACGCGGCTTTCTGGGGCATGAGTTTGGTGGCATTGAAGTGCGTGAGGATGCGGTGCACACCACTGCCGATGGGCGACGGTTATGGGTGACCCATGGTGACTACTTTGACGGAGTCATTCAATGCGCCAAGTGGCTTGCTTTTCTGGGTGACAACCTGTATGAATTCAAGGGCTATCCATTTAGCTCCACAGCCTTCATTCGGTCGGATGTGGCTCTCAACGGATGATGGTTGTCGCGAATGTTTGCGTATGTCGCAGGTGCAGCTACAGCGGATTGCTGGATCAGTCGGTAAAAAAGCATGCCCCTTGAGCGCGATGTTCGTCGATTGAATCTGAAGGTAAATTCATCAAGGTAGTAGTCCACGTGTCGGGGGTCTACGGCGCCTTGGTGGGTACCAAGAAACCAGCGCTTGATCAATGCGGCAATGCGGTGAACGCCAGGCAACGGTTCATGTGCAGGGACTTTGGATCCAAGGATGACATGGGGATCGTGCTTAAACCCATTGTCCTTCAGGGTTGCATAAATTGCAGATCCGTCAGTGCGGACCGTGCTGCCTGGCGCGATGTTTTCTTGTACAAACGGAACGATTGCTTCGATGGTGGGTGCAGCAATGCGCTGAAGGCGAATACGCCCAAAGCCCTTGGACTCATGCACCTCAATGGCAACGGCGACCGCTACCAAATGGCTGCGGTTATGGGCTTTGGAGCCTGGGGGCCTGGGGTTTTTCGTGTCCCTTCGGCTCAGTGCCAAGAAGACTTCATCAACTTCGACAGTGCCACTTAGCAAATCGCGATCAGGACGGACCATCGCACGGCGAAAACGGTGCAACATGGTCCATGCGGTCTGGTAGCTATTCAAGCCGAGCACGCGTTGCAGTCCAAGGGCACTAACGCCTTGCTTCTGATTGGTGATGTACCAAGCCGCAGCGAACCACACCCTCAGCGGAGTACGGGTCTTGTCGAAGATTGTTCCTGCCGTCACACTGCTCTGATGCCGACAACTTCTGCAAATCAGTCTCCCCCGAGTTGCGCGTCCGGGCTCGTCAATTGCGCCGCAAGACGGGCAGCAAAATCCTTTCGGCCATCTCAGGTGCTCAAGGTATGCTGTGCAGGAATCTTCGGTGGCAAACCAGTCCTGAAATTCAATCCAGTTGCATGGGTAACTTTTGTTTCCACTTTGCCAAATTTCGTTCACCACGGGATGATAGGCTTTGTGGAGCTAAATGGATAGCCCTTATGAATTCACACTCAAACTCAACCGCCACCTCAACAGCTTGCGCGCACGTGTGGGGCTGCCCTATTGGTCGTTGTCAGCCTACCTCAAACACAAGGTCAAATCGGCACTCAACTATGTGACCGATTTTGAAGAGGCCGTGGCCCAGGCGGCGCACGCACTGGGCCACGACGGCGTGGTATGCGGCCACATCCACCGCGCCGAGATGCGCGATATCCATGGCATTTTGTATTGCAACGATGGCGACTGGGTGGAAAGCCGCAGCGCCCTGGTCGAACACCACGACGGTCGGCTTGAACTGCTCTACTGGAACGAAGAGCGCACCACCCTGCGCTGGTCCACACACCGCAGGAGGTCGCGGCATGAAGCTGGCACTGGTGACCGATGCCTGGTTACCCCAGGTCAATGGCGTGGTGACCACCTTGGTGGAACTGGTGCGAGAAATGCAGGCGCTGGGGCACCAAGTCGAGGTGATTCACCCGGGTTTGTTTGATACCCGACCCTGCCCGGGTTATGCCGGTATCGATCTGGCAGTGAGGCCCGGAAAAGCGCTGGGACGGCTGCTGGACACCTGCGCACCCGACGCCATCCACCTGGCCACCGAAGGCCCCTTGGGTTGGGCGGCCAGGCGCTACTGTTTGCGCCGGGGCCTGGCCTTTACCAGCGCCTATCACACACGTTTCCCCGAAATTCTGCGGGCTGCGCTGCGTGTCCCTCTTTGGCTGGGGTATGCGCTGTTTCGCCATTTCCATCGTCCCTCGGCGGGTGTGCTGGTGCCCACAGCCGGGGTTTTGCATTTGCTGGAATCGCGCGGGTTTAACCATCTGCGCTACTGGACCCACGGTGTGGATATGCGCCTGTTCGGTTACCACGAGGTGCCACAGGTTTACGCCCCACTGGGCGTGTTGGCACGACCCGTGTCCCTGTTTGTCGGTCGAATTTCTTACGAGAAGAACATTGAGGCGTTTCTGAAACTGGACGTGCCTGGAACCAAAGTGGTGTGTGGTGTGGGCCCGCTGGAGGCCGGCCTGCGCGAACGTTACCCCCAGGTGCGCTGGCTCGGCGTTTTACCGCGTGAAGTCTTGGCCGAAGTTTATGCCGCGGCCGATGTATTTGTCATGCCCAGCCGTTCGGAAACCTTTGGCTTGGTCATGCTCGAAGCCATGGCCACGGGAACGCCGGTGGCGGCTTACCCGGTGGACGGCCCCACCGAGGTGGTGGGCGAGCCTCCACTGGGCGGTGTGTTGCATGCCGATCTGGCCAGTGCCTGGTACCAGGCTTTGGCGGTACCCCGCCACGAGGCCAGGCTGAGGGCACAGGCCTTTGGCTGGCCACAGGCCTCGCAATTGTTCGCCAGTTATCTGGTGGCCGCACGCAGAGGGCTGGCTTTGGATCGCGCCCCCTTGATACACGGGCCTGTCACAAAACTGTCACCGAACCCGTAAACAATCAGTCACCGTTGTGTCATAGTCAAGGCGTGAAAATGTTGTCCCTTCTTCGCAAGCTCCCGTCGCCGGTATCCTCGAAGGTGCCTGAACTATTGGACCGTGACCACAGCATCCTGGCGTTTAATGAACGCGTATTGACTGGGCGGTGCGGGATGACGTTCCTTTGCTGGAGCGCCTGCGTTACCTGTGCATCGTGTCGTCCAATCTGATGAGTTTTTTGAAGTGCGGGCCGAGCCGCATCTGAGTGCCTATCAGGCGAATGAACGCAAGGGCTTGTTCTCGGTGGGCAGTTTTGAGCAACTGTCGGCGTCGTTGCATGCCATGGTGGAACGCCAATACACGTTGTACAACGAAAAACTCATGCCTGCCTTTGAGCACCTGGGTATCAAGATCGTGTCCCACGGTGAACGTAACGGAGCCCAGCGACGCTGGGTTGATCAGTATTTTGAACGCGAAGTGCGGCCCCTGCTGATTCCGGTCGGTTTGGACCCGTCCCACCCGTTCCCCCAAGTGGCCAACAAGTCGCTGAACTTTATTGTGCGTCTGGGGGGGAAAGATGCCTTCGGTCGCGAGAACGAAATTGCGATTGTCAAAGTACCGCGCGTGTTGCCGCGGCTGATTCGCATGCCGGCCAAAGTGGCGGGCTCTCGGGCGTTATTTGTTTCCCTGTCCAGCGTGATTCGTGCCCATCTCTCGACGCTTTTTCCGGGGCGCCACGTGGGGCAGTTCTCGCAGTTCCGCGTGACGCGCCACTCCGACCTGTCGGGTAGATGAAGATGACGTCAAGAACCTGCGCATGGCGTTGCGCCAGGGTTTGGTGCACCGCCATTACGGCCAGGCTGTGCGTCTGGAGGTTTCTGCCGGTTGCTCGGATTACTTGTCCGATTTTCTGCTCAAGCAATTTGAACTGCCGGACCAGGCGCTCTTTCGGGTGGCAGGGCCGGTGAATCTGGTGCGTCTGACCCAGCTCATCGACTTGGTCAATAGGCCCGATTTGTGTTTCCCGCCCTACAAAGCCTCATTTCCAGTGCAAATGGCTTCGGGGCAGAGTATTTTTGAGCGTTTGAAGCAGGGTGACATTCTGATTCACCAGCCATTCGAGAGTTTTGACGGGGTGTTGGCGTTCTTGCGCGAGTCGGTGAATGACCCGGATGTGCTGGCCATCAAGCAAACCATTTACCGCACCGGACCGGACTCCGAGTTGATGGACCTGTTGCGCGAAGCGGTGCGCCGTGGCAAAGAAGTGACGGTGGTGGTGGAGCTTAAAGCCCGCTTTGACGAAGAGGCCAATATCAACTGGGCCGAAATGCTGGAGTCCATCGGAGCCCAGGTTTTGTACGGGGTGGTCGGCCTCAAGACCCATGCCAAAATGATGCTGGTGACCCGGCGCGAGGGCAAGTCGCTCAGGCGCTACGGCCATTTGTCGACCGGCAATTACAACCCCCGTACCGCACGTCTGTACACCGACGTCAGCCACATCACTGCCGATACGGCCCTGACGTCCGACATGGACCATGTTTTTGTGCAATTGGCCAGCCAAAGCCGGTTGCCCAAGCTGCGCAAGCTGTGGTTTGCGCCGTTTTTTCTGCATCGCAACCTGATCACCAAGATTGATGGCCTGGCTACGGCCGCGGGGCAGGGCACCGACTGCAGGATCGTTGCCAAGATGAATTCGCTGACCGATGAAGCGCTGATCCACAGTTTGATGCGGGCGGGCCGCCAAGGCGTCAAGATTGATCTGATCGTGCGCGGCGCCTGTATGTTGCCGGCACAGGTTCCAGGGCACACCGAGAACATTCGTGTGCGTTCCGTGATTGGGCGCTTCCTGGAGCACTCCCGGGTGTTCTATTTCCGTCAGGGCGAGGACGATGATCTCTACCTGTCCAGCGCCGACTGGATGAACCGCAACATGGTTCGCCGAGTGGAGCTGGCATGGCCTGTGACCGATCCGGTACAGCGCCAGCGTCTGGTGGACGAATGCCTGGTCGCCTATTTGCATGATGGCATTGACGCCTGGGACCTGGGCTCTGATGGCCGTTACGTGCGGGTCCAGAGTGGCGGCAAAACGGTTGCCCACGGAGCGCAGGCCGCCTTGATGGCACGTTATGCCGCCCGCGAAAAAGACATGGACGGAGCCTGAGCCCATGGACCTGATCTTGTGGCGGCATGCCGAAGCACTGGAGGCCGCTGCCGAAGGCGATGATATGGCCCGTGTGTTGACGACGCGCGGTGAAAAACAGGCCGTGCGCATGGCCACCTGGTTAGACCGACAGCTGCCCGATAGCACCCGAATCTGGGTCAGCCCGGCACAGCGCACCGAGCAGACCGCCGCCGCGCTGGGGCGAAAGTTCCGTTTCAGCCCTGCTTTGGCGCCTGGCGCCACCGTGGATCAACTTCTGAGTTGGTCCAGTGGCCTGACGCCAAGGGCTGCGTTTTGGTGGTCGGGCATCAACCCAAATTGGGTCAGACAATTTCCAAGTTGTTGAATCTGCACGCCAGTGAATGCCCGGTCAAGAAGGGGGCCTTGTGGTGGTTGCGCCACCGCGAGCGTGACGCCGCAGCGCAAACCGTGGTCGTAACGGTTCAGTCTCCCGACTTGATGTAACGCTGATCAGCTGGCTTTGGCCTTTGCGGGTCGTCCGGTTTTCAGACTCGGCACCACTTTGAGCGCAGTGAGGAATGCGGCGTCTTGCATGGCAGCAATGGCTTTGACGCCAGCACGTAACAGCTCGGTCTTTTTGGCGGGGCTACCAAGTTTGGCAGCGCGCAGTTTCAGGGCATCGAGCACCGCATATTCCGCCTTGGGAAACGTGAAGCTGTCGCGGACCATTTTGGGTTTTTTGGTCTTGGCATCCTTGGCAACCGTCTTGCTTTCGAGGGGCTTTGCCGCAGGCTTGGTTTTCGCCGTTGGTTTTGACTTCACGGTTGGCATTGCCGCTGACTTCACAACGGGTTTGGCCGCCGCCTTGGGGGCCACTTTTACCGGTGTTTTAACAATGGCTTTTGTGACGGGCTTGATTTCTGGTTTGGGGTTGCTACTGTTGATTTGGTGGTGTTTGGGTTCTCAGTGGCCATGGATTTCCTTTGATTTAACGGTATATACAGTTTATATCCATAAAACCGCCGGGTCAATCCGTGGTGCACATTTCATTCTTCTGTCATACAAAAGTGGCCCAATGGTGGTTCAAGAAAAGTATGGTTATGAAGATTCAAAGGACGGAAAAAGGTCGATCAGAACTTGCCCCAGGTGTGAGAACCTTGGGCCAGCGCGAGCGCACTTTTTTGCTGTTGGTGGATGGGCGACAGACCCTGTCTGAAATTTCTCGGGCCTTGGGTGGTTACGCCACCGAACTTGGCGCGCGGCTCATCGCGCAAGGATATGTCGAGCCGATTCGTCCACCCGAAATCCCATCGCAGCGTAACCCTGGCGTGAACAATCCGTCAGAGAAAGTTGCGGCAAAGTTGGCTAAACCAGTCGGTGCTCAAACGGCGGCGGTTAGTGCGGACTCTTTCGAGGGAAAGAGGTCGCTGGCGACGGTTCGTATGTTCCTGTTCGACATCTCGGAGCGCATGTTCTCGCGCCGGGCACCGGAGCTGGCGATTCAGTTTCGGGAGGCCCTACGCAATGCCAAAGACCGGGAATCCATGCTGGCCGTCAGCCGTGAGATGCTAGGCGAAGTTGAACGGATCGCTGGTGCGGACCGCGCCGACTCCATCAGCGAGCGTTTGGCAATGTTGCTGCCCGCAGAAGTTTAGGGGTAGTCAGTTGGTTCATTTTTGTGTGTTCAATGGAGGCGTTCATGTCAAAACACCTGGGTAATTTAGAACGGTTGCATAAAAAACTGGTGGTGGCACTGGGTGACAAACATCCGCTTGTCTTGCAACTGCAGGAAGAAATCGTGTCATTTGCCGCCACTGTTCCGCGTCGCTTGCGCCGCGAATCCTTTCGGTTCGGCCTGAAATGGGTCGATCATTCAATCACCGTTGGAAATAGCTGAGCAGCCCGTCCGAGCAATCGCGCGGCGGTGTTTCTTCTTAAACAGGCCACTCTGCTTGATTGCGGTTCGCATCGGTTGTCTGGTCGGTTTGATCGGTGCCTGTCTGGCTCCCCCCGCCGCGCTAGCGGCCACTGTCGAAGGACAGCCATTTGATGATGTGATCAGGCTGGGAAGCAGCGAGCTGGTACTCAATGGTGTGGGGGTCAGGGCCGTGCTGATTTTCAAGGGTTACGTGGCGGCCCTTTACCTGTCTGAGAAAAGCACAACACGCTCAGCCGTGTCCCAAACCATCGGGTCCAAACGCCTGCAGTTGCGCATGCTGCGTCGCGCCAGTGCTCAGGACTTTCTGAACGCCTTAGTGCCCGGGATACACCAAAACGTCGACGCCAAAGAGCTTTCTCGGTTGGGCGAACGCATCAACCAGATGGAGCGCATCATCAGCGGTATTGGCAACACGGAAGCGGGTGATGTGATCGACTTCGACTTTTCTCCCCATGTCGGAACGACCGTCGCACTCAATGGCGTGCGCAAAGGGGTAGCGATTGTTGGCGCAGATTTTTACGACGCCGTATTGGGTATATTTGTAGGTACCAACCCAGTGGACGAGCGATTAAAGAGAGGTCTGTTGGGTTTGCCCGAATAATGAAGCTGCCATGAATTTGTCACATGGCGGTAGCAAGACTATGCAAGCATTGCCCTATGGTCAATACCTCAACTAAAACCACCCCCCGCCGCACCTCAACTCCAAAAGTGGTACCCGTTACCCGGGACCAAGTGTGTTTGTCACTGATTGACGAGTTGCAAAAACTGCGGCAATCCATGCACGACCGGGAAGCGACCATGCAGGCAGAGCTGTCCCGCGTATCAGCCGGCCACCAGGACAGTGCGCGCAATCTAATCCACTACCTTGCATTGCGGGCCCATGATCTCAGGCCGGTACAA
Organism: Candidatus Aalborgicola danicus; assembly: GCA_016703945.1. Classification (GTDB taxonomy): domain Bacteria; phylum Pseudomonadota; class Gammaproteobacteria; order Burkholderiales; family Burkholderiaceae_C; genus Allorhodoferax; species Allorhodoferax danicus. The sequence goes on along the minus strand of JADJBC010000059.1, from coordinate 345,965 downwards.
GAGCGCTTGGCCTGGCTGGGACTCTCGTCACTTGGGCGTTCCGAGTCGCATGTGCTGGCGAATCTGGACAAGGTTCTCGGGATATTGCACTGTCTGACCAGTCAGGACTGGGTTGACAAATCAGCAGAAGAGCCGGCGGGAAGTGTCAGCAGTCGCCGACTGCTGGAGCGGCACTCGGTTGAGTTGTTGGGCGCGTACCCGCCGGGGCGACCAGTGCGCATCATGGTGACATTGCCCTCCAATGCTGCGACAGACTACAGCGTGGTTCGCGAACTGGTGGAGGCTGGCATGGACATTGCGCGCATCAACTGCGCCCACGATGACGCCCAGGCGTGGCGGGCAATGGCGACGAATGTGCGCCATGCGGCCCGAGCGGTTCAGCGCGAGGTGCGCATACTGATGGACCTGGGTGGTCCAAAAATCAGAACTGGGGAAGTTGCACCCCGACCCCCGGTATTGCGTATGCGGCCCCAACGCGACGAATATGGTCGTCCGTTTCGACCCTACCGACTTGGTATGCAGTCCAACCAGCAACCCACCGGAATGCCCGATGTGGACGGATGTATCGGCGTGGATGACAAATGGCTGTCTCATCTCAAAAAGGGTTCGCAGGTCGACTTTGCAGACGCGCGTGGTGCCAAACGCCATTTGTTGATCGTGCACTGTGACGAACATGGCGCGATCGCAGAGAGTGTGCAGACCGCTTACCTCACTCCTGACACGGTTTTGACGATTCACGGCGCCGAGGGCAAGAAGTGGAGATCGACTCTGACCGGCCAGATAGAGAGCCCTCCCGGCACTTTGCATCTCCGTATGGGCGACGTCATTCGCGTGACCCGCGAAGGGGTTGGAAACAACGCCATCGTCGAGGACGGCGAGCAGCATTTGGTCATCCAACCAGCTCACATTGCCTGCACACTGCCCGAGGTGATTGACCAGGTGCGTATTGGTGAACGTGTGTGGTTTGACGACGGAAGAATTGGTGGCGTGATCCGCCATGCGACGCAGGACTGGCTGGAAGTCGAAATTACACAGGCGCGTGATGGCGGTGAAAAACTGGTGGGCGACAAAGGAATCAACTTGCCCGACAGCGAACTGGACTTGCCGGCCCTGACGGCGAAGGATTTGGAGGACCTCAAAGTCGTGGGCGACGTGGCGGACATGGTCGGCCTGTCTTTTGTGCAGCGGACGGATGACGTCCTCCAACTGCGTGAACACCTGGACCATTTGGGCCGTGTCGACCTGGGCATCGTGTTGAAAATTGAAACACTCAAAGGTTTTGAAAACCTGCCCGAGTTGATGCTGGCCGCCATGTCCGGGCAATGTGCCGGCGTCATGATTGCGCGCGGCGACCTGGCAGTGGAATGTGGTTATGAGCGACTAGCCGAAGTTCAGGAAGAAATACTCTGGTGCGCCGAGGCGGCGCACATGCCCGTGATCTGGGCCACCCAGGTGCTTGAGACCCTGGCCAAGACCGGTGTGCCGTCACGGGCCGAAATATCCGACGCCGGCTTGGGCGTGCGCGCCGAGTGTGTCATGTTGAACAAGGGTCCCTATATTGCTGATGCGATTCGTACGCTGGACGATATTTTGAGACGCATGGGCGGTCACCAGGAAAAGAAACGGTCGTTGCTCAGGGCGCTGCGTTCATGGGGTGGCAACGAGGGTCCGGCCCCAAGCTCGGCTCCCGGTTCCGTCGATGGGCCACGTTGATTACTTTTGCTTCTCGGGCTTGCAGTCAAAACAGAAAAAGAGCAGGGAATTCAGATAACGTTTGAGCGAGCCCCGGGTTCTGGGCTTGTGTTTGCCACACTGGATACAACTGATGGTTTCGCCTGGGGTGCCCATGCCCTGGAAAGGCGAGCCATTTTCCTTGGACACATAACGCAAACCGGTGTCCGAGATCTGTGTTGTTTGGTAGTAGTTTGACATTCAGGAGCGCGGCGTTGTAGGAGATTCGATTGTTGTCGGGCTTGATTGCAAATTCATGACGCTCGAACGCGCGTACAGTCTTCAATTTGGGTGTTTCAAGTGAGCGTTCGGAGTTGCAGCTATGTCGATGGATAAAGTTTCTGAAATGCTGAAGAAGCAACGACGGGTGGAAGGCATGGTGCATGGTCAGGTCATGCCCAAACACGACGTGATAGAAACCCTGGTGCAACGGCAGCATTCAGCAGAGTTGCAAAATTTTATTGCTGTGACGCCTTCCGCTGGCATTGGTGAGATTCTGGAGGGCTTGCCCGTTGAGGACGCCGCCCTGTTCTGGCAACAGGTACCGGACAGCCGACAGAATGAGGTCTTGTGGGAGGTTTCCGATGCGTGTCGCGAACAACTGGTCGGGAACCGGGAGCCTGCATTCGACCAGACCCAGGTGAACGCCTTTGAACTGCGAGAGGGCAAGCTACAGCAAATTGTGATCGAAAGTCGCAAGAACCTCGAAGGAATCCGCCCGATCTGGATTGACCTGGTGAATGCAACCCGGGCCGAACGCAGTTATGTGGGGCTGCACTTTGGGCTGCTGCTGCCAGACCCCGGCGACATGACGGACCTGGAGGTCAGCACGCGCTTCCATATTGAAGACAACGCAGACATCTATCTGCATTCCAATTTCCTGTTGGACCGCGAGGGCAACTCGCGCAGCATTGCAGTCGTATTTATTGTGCACCAGGGGATTTTGTTTTCTCTGCGCAACGAGGATTTGCCCGTATTCAGGCTTCAGCGCAAACGCGCCCAGACACAGCCAGGTTACGTGACCGACTGCAACGACTTGCTGCTGGATCTGTATGGCGCCGACGTGGAATATTCAGCGGACTCACTGGAAGGCATTTACGGCACGTTGGGAAAAGTCGGACGACAGGTTCTGAGCGAGGCCATTAGTGACCGTGAAGCGGCAGCCATTCTCAGTGACATTGCCGAAGAAGAAGACCTGAACGGCCGCATCCGGGGCAATATTCTGGACAGCCAGCGCGCCATCAATTTTCTGATTCGCAGCAAGATTCTGGCGCCTGCTCAGGTGGAGGACGCACGGCAAATACTGCAAAACATCGAGTCCTTGAACAACCACACGTCCTTCTTGTTCGACAAAATCAATTTTCTGATGGATGCCACCATCGGTTTTATCAACATCAACCAGAACAAACGCGTTAACCAATTGACGGTGTTTGGCGTCGTGTTCATGCCCATCAATATTCTGGCGGGTGTTGGCGGCATGTCCGAGTTTTCCATGATGACGCATGGCGTGCCGTGGCCGCTGGCGTACGGAGGTTTTCTGGTGTGTGCATCGCTGATCGGCGCCTTGACCTATGTGGCACTCAAACATTCTGAGGGTCGCCAGGCCAAGGCACGAAAATTCATGCAAACAAAGTGAATGTTGCCGCACAACGGCGAACCAGGCGCACCATGGTTCACGGCGAGCGGACCGGTTTGCCAGTAAAGTTGCTACATAGGTGATAGCTGCTTGCGCATATTCCACGGGGGCTGGAGGCCAATTTGTTCAATATTTTTCGGCCGCAGCGGCTGCGTATTGGATGCGAGCTGCACCTGCCGTTGTCATAGAAGTGCCATTTTCGTGGACTAGATTGGGCTGCCCGGAGTGTCTCCGCTTTCTCAGGCATCCCCATGTTGATTTCTGCCGCAGACCCGCTCGCATTCGGTCCCACTGATGCCGGGTTGCGTACGCGTATCGGGGGGGTGGCGGCCCACCATCATATGGGTTTCCCGTCCATTGCCGGACAAAGGCCACTGGAAAGGGTGTTGCAGCGCCGTACCCTGTACCCGGTGTTTCAGCCTATTGTTAATTTAGCTGACGCGAGCATTTATGCCCATGAAGCCCTGATTCGGGGCCCTCGGGGTACGGCTTTGCACACGCCGGACGCGTTGCTGCGAGCCGCCGCACAGGAGTGTCTGGGTTTTGAATTTGAGTACACCAGTGTCAGTACGGCGTTGCGCCATTGGGGTCACACCGGCGTGCCAGGGCGGTTTTTTGTCAACATGAGTGCGGTGGTGTTGACCCAGCTCGTACGCTCCTCGGGTATGGAGCATTTGTTGCGGTTGATTGGTGACCTGGGGGTCGTGCCACGTATGCTGGTGCTGGAGATCACGGAGCACGAGCGTATTGAGGACATGGACGATCTGGCCACCGTGGTTGCAGAAGTCCGCGCCGCGGGTGTCTCCCTGGCGCTCGACGACTTTGGTGATGGCCGCTCCAGCTTGCGCTTGTGGTCGCAATTGAAGCCCGAGGTGGTCAAAATCGACAAATACTTCACCCACAATATCAGCCAGCATGGTGACAAGCTGAAGACCATTCAGGCCCTACAGCAGATTGCCGACATATTTGGAACCGCCCTGGTGGCCGAAGGGGTTGAGACCAAAGAAGAGCTGCGTGTCCTGCGGGACTTGGGGATTGCCTATGGACAGGGCTACTTTTTGGGCCACCCCAATACCGCTCCCGTGCAGTATGTCGACATCGACGCGCAGCGTATCCTGGGTGAACGGGAAATCGTGGTCTTCCCGCAGCGGGGGCGTGTTACGCCGAATGGCCAACTGCGCAACCTGGCGCTGGTTCAGGCCCCCACCGTCACGGCTGAAACGTCCAATGATGATTTGGCGGTCTGTTTTGCCCAGTGGCCGGACCTGCATGCGGTGGCGATGTTGTCGCAGGGCAAGCCGGTCGCCCTGGTCAACCGCGCACGGTTCATGAACGAGTACAGCAAGCTGTATTACCGGGAGGTGTGGGGGCGCAAGCCCTGCGTAATGCATGCCAATTTTCAGCCGCGCTTGATAGAACGCGACCACAGCGTGGATGAGCTGATTGGTATCCTGACCTCGGACGATCAACGCTACCTGGCGGACGGTTTCATTGTGACGGAGAACGGCCGCTATATTGGCCTGGGAACCGGCGACCAATTGGTCCGGTCGGTGACGGAAACGCGGATCGAAGCCGCCCGCCATGCCAATCCCCTGACCTTTTTGCCCGGCAACATACCCATCAGCCAACACATGGAAAGGTTGATCCAAAAAAAGGCCAAGTTTGTGGCCTGCTACGCCGACCTCAACAATTTCAAACCCTTTAACGATTACTACGGCTACTGGCGCGGAGACGAAATGATCCGCCTGTTGGCGCGGCTGGCGATGGCCCAATGTGATAGCGAACGTGACTTTTTGGGCCACGTGGGAGGGGACGACTTCATCATCCTGTACCAGAGCCTGGACTGGCGGCATCGCTGTCAGCGCTTGGTGCACGACTTCAATACGCAGGCGCTTAGCCTGTTTGACGCCGAGGCACGCCACGCCGGCGGCATTGAGGCCGAAGACCGGCATGGTGTGCAGCGGTTTTTCCCTGCACCACCGTGTCGATCGGGGCCGTTCCCATTGGCGCGGACCAGTGCTCCAGGGCAGAAGATGTGGCTAATCTGGCCGCTATGGCCAAACACGAGGCCAAGCGTGTGGGAATGGGTTTGCTGGAGCGACCCGCGCAGTAGGTTCTTGCCCGCAGATCGGGCGGCTCGGCGATTACTTCACAGCCGGGACTTCACCAAGAACCATCGCCATGCGCCGCCGAATGCGCGCTTCGTCGTCACCGCGTCCGGCGATTTGCGCGCTGTGCGCTTGCACGCCCAGCCACGCCAACAGTGGCCGCCGCCAAGCCTGTGCCGATGCCGTTGCAACGGCCTGGTCGACGACCGCTGGGCTGGTTTTGCCCGTTTGCAACAACACCCCCGCAGCAACCAACAGGGACAATGGGTCTGCGCCGGCCTGCAGTGCGCTGGCGTCCACGGCCGACCGAGTGGCGGCAGCGCGTTGCATCGGGGGCAACAGCGGTATCGACGCCTCAGAGTATTGGCCACGCAGATAGTCGGCATAGGCGCGCTGGGCGTCAGTGGCGTCCTGCCGCAAGGTCTCAAACGCAGCACAGGGTTCGAAAACCAGGCTGGCGACTCGGGTGGCACATTTCAGCAGTTCGGTACTGGCCAACAGGTCACCACGGCCGGTGCCGGCAATCTGTCGTCGCGCCCTCGCAACTTCCGCTGTCTCGACCCGGTCATCGCCTTGCAAATAAGCGGCCACCGCGCGGTCCATGGCGGATTTGGCCTCCATTTGCCAATCGGGTGTTTGGGGGGCGGTGGAGCAGCCCGTAAGTGCCAACACCAATGCCACCGACATGACCGACCTGGCGACAGGCTGAGATGAAGGGTGCAGGCGCGCCAAAGATGCTTTGGAGTCGTACTTCGTCATGGCAATTGAATCTCGGTATTGCGGGCAAAGGGCCATTTGCGATTGATCTCGTTGACCAGGCTCTCGATTTTTCGGAGATTGGTGTCAACGTCGGCCCGCAGTGCAGCCAGATCAGCACTAGCGCCTTTGGCATTGGCGCTGATGACCTGGGCATCGCGCAGAATGGCGTCCACTTTTTTCAAACTGTCGCGGGATTCTCCCAGCAGGCTGTCGAGCTGACGGATGGTCGCCAGGGTTTGGGGCATGACCCCTTGTGGACCAAAAACCTGGGTCTCGGCCTGGGTCGCAATGGCTCCCAGCTTGGTCAGCAAGGCATTGCTGCGCTCTATGGTGGCGATCACTTTACGCGCGTCCTGTTCGTTGCCTAGCAAGACTTGCAGCGCCCCTGCAGGCTGGTTCAATCGCCCGGTCAGCGTTTGCAGGTTGCCCAAGCTGGTTGATAGGGGTCCGCTGGCGTTGGTCAGGGTATTGAGGTTGTCGATCAGTTCCTTGGCTCCGGCGATGACCTTGGGAATCTCGGCGCTTAAATCGCCCTGCAAGACCGTGCGCACAGCGCCATCCGGCAGCACAGGGTCATCCAATACACCGGTATAGGCCCGAATGTTGGGGCTGCCGACAACACCACGCACCAGCGTGAATACGCTGCTGGTGCGCAGCCAGTGGGCGTCCTTGGCTGTGACGTCGAGCAGAATACGCACCTTGCCGTCTTCAGCCAATTCAATTCGGTGCACCCGCCCGATCGGGAAGCCCGAAAACGTCAGGTCCATGCCAACGACCACGCCTTCGGAGTCTTCTGCCATCAAGACCAGGCGCTGTGTGGCCTCAAAAAAACCTCGGGAATACATCACAAACAACGCCGAACCGCACAGCAGTATCAACGTCAAAACCATCAGTAACTTGGCCTTGATTTCAAGGTGTGTGACACCGGATGATGGTTGTGGCGTGGTGTTCATGCGGGTACGGAGTTTTGTTTCGTGTGGCTCAGTAGTAGTTGCCTATCAATGAGGCCACTTCAAAGAACAGCACCAGAGTGAACATGCGCACCAGACCCCGCATTTCAGCGCTGGTCCGGGCGGTGTGGCCGCCCGCACCGCCGCTATCCATAAGGGCTGAAGCCATGGGAATCAACGAAACAGTCAGGCAAAAAATCAGTGTTTTCAGGATGAAAATCAGCGAGACAGCGGGGCTGAAAACTTGGCCAAACAGGCGGGTGTAGGTCGCAAAACCAAACACCGAAAAGCCGTAACTGGTCAGGTAGGCCACCAGCGACGCCACCACACTGCTCAAAGCAGCAAGGGTGATGCCGGACAGCAAGCCGGCGATGACGCGCGGCATGACTTCGGATTGCAGCAATGCAAGGTTCTGCGCAGATCCGCCACCTTTGGCCTGGTGGGCCCGCATGGCAACGAGTTCAGCGCCATCCGGAATGGTGCAGCGCAACGCGACGAACAGGGCGGCGGTGAGCGGAATGATCTCCAGCACCAGCACGCGTATCACCACTTGCAAGGCGTATTGCGACAGCCCATAACTCATGGCGGTGACCAAAACGATGCGTGTCAGCACAACCGAGACCAGGGCGCACACCACTGTGAAACCCAACAGGATGGGGGCGGTGTTGCGGTAGGTGTGGTTCGCAATCGACGTGCGCAGCGTATGGCTGTAGGTGGATATTGACAGCCCCAACACCAGAATGACGGACGACAGGTAAGCCAGACGCCACCACTCCCAGCCCCATAGCTGGGTTGCTCTTACCCATTGTTCGAACCAACGTGACATGAAGACCGTGGTACCCATCCAAGCATGATACCTGCGGGTTATCAGTCACTGACCCCGACGGACCTCAACATTCCAAAATTTCCAGCGACCAGGGCGTTTTCTGCCAGGCCTGGGCTTCTTCGCGCAGCAGGTATGCAGACTGCGGAAACGCGTCCGCCCAGCCCGCACGGCAACGCAATTGCATGGCTTTGCCTTGCGTATCCAGGCGTGTCAGGCTCATGCCAACAAGGTCTGGGTCGCGCCGCGCGTGGCTCAAATGGACCGCAAGCCTCAATGCCATCAACTGCGGCACCAGGTCCGGCTCGTCAAACGCTGGCTCCAGCTTGCGCAACTTGCCCCGGTGGCCAAGCACCAGCAGGCTCAGTCGGTGCATTTCAGAAAGTGAAAAACCCATGGCATCGGCGTTGTCGAGGATGTAGGCACCATGTTTGTGGTAGTCGCTGTGGGAGATATGGCTGCCAATTTCATGCAATTGGGCTGCCCATGCCAGCTTGCGAAAGAGCCGGCCGTTGTTGCCGGAAGGCACACTGCCGTTGGTACCAACAAGCTGGCCGAACAGCTGGATGGCGACGCGGCCCACCCGTTCGCCGTGTGTGGTGTCGACGCCGAACTTGCTGGCCAGCCGTCGCACCGTTTTGACGCGCAGGTCGTCTTCGTGGTTGTCTGCACCCAGTAAATCGCAAATCAGGCCATGGCGCAAGCCGCCAGCGGCTTGCGCCAGTGTTTGAATGCCCAGCAAACTGAACACGGCACGCATGATACTGACCCCACCCCCAATGATGGCCTTGCGGTCCTCACGCATGCCAGCTATTTTGAGCCGGTCAGCACCCTGGGCCGCCAGCAGTTTGTCCAGCAACCAGTCCAGACCATCCTGCGTCACAACGCCTGCTGGCCAACCCGCTGCTACCAGCACGTCGGCAATGGCTCCTACCGTTCCGGCGGAGCCGTATGCGGTGTCCCACAGGCTGGGATGGTAGGCGTCCAAGGCCTCATCAAGCACCGCCTTGGCTGCAATCTCGGCAATGGCAAACGATTTTTTTGTAAATTGGCCATCAGGAAAATACCGGTTGGACCAGGCAATGCTGCCCACACGGAATGACTCCATGACCAGTGGTGTGGTTCCCTTGCCCAAAATGAGTTCGGTAGACCGCCCACCGATGTCGATGACCAGGCGGCGGTCGTCGGATTGCGGCAACATTTGGGCCACACCTTGGTAAATCAGGCGGGCTTCTTCGCGGCCGGAAATCACGTTGATCGGGAACCCCAGAATGGCATTGGCGCGCTGCAAAAACGCGTCCCGGTTGCGCGCCTCGCGCAGGGTTTGTGTGGCTACAGCGCGAACCTCGCCCGGTTTGAAACCGGCCAAACGCTCACCAAACCGCGCCAGGCAATCCCAGCCGCTTTGCATGGCCTGCGGGGTCAGGTTGCGATTCTCATCCAGACCACCACCTTGGCGCACGGTTTCTTTCAGGTATTCGGTCCGCTGAAAGGTGCCGTGCTCGACCCGGCCAATTTCAAGTCGAAAACTGTTGGACCCCAAATCCACGGCGGCCAGGCGATTTCCCATGTGCATCGATTCTCTTTTTCTGGATGGTGGAGCAATCGTAGAAGCATAGCACCGGCCACTGGTGCGGGTTTCGGAGCGGGCTGACGGTTTCACCCGATCAGCCGGCCATCTGCCGACACCATGCTCTGGGTCACAAAGGCGGATCCTTGGCCTTTGCCATCGGGATTGACGCGAAAGCCACCCATGTCAATCGGAGCGCGCCGTGCAAAGGCCTGCAACGCGCTGGTACGGGTGACCGGCCCGTCGATGCTCTGCAACACGTCATGGGTGTAGCGTGCGGACACATACCCCGCCAGGCTGAGCGGGGTGGGCGGCTCGTCAAACAGTCGTCCCAAGGCGCTACGGTAGGCCCTGACAATCGGCAAACTGGAATTGACCATGGGCACAACCTGGGTCGCGATCATCGGGGTGAAGCGTGATGCGCCCAGTTGCTGGATGCTTTGTAGATTGACGTCAGACATCGCGATCAGATAACGCTGAGCGGCCTGTTTTTCGACGCCCTGTGAAAACCGCACCATTTCAGGGGTACCACCAACAAACAATAGCACGCGAGGACTGCTGGTCGTCAGGGTTTGTGCCAGATCGTACAAATCACCATCGGTGTGGTACGACACGATTGCCAAGTTGAGTGTTTTAGCGATCTGCTCCAGGTCGTTGCGGTAGGCTGTGTATTCGGCGGTTGTGCCGTAGACCGCACCCACCTGGCTGATGCCCATGACGGAGAGTGAGCGTATCGCGTGGGAAATCTGTTCCTGGCGAGAGGCGAAAATGGGAAACGTTGACTTGGAAGCAACGGCTTCAACGTTTTGTAACCAGGGAGCGACATGTGCCAGATCGGGCATATCCCGATCCAGCAGGCGCACCAATTGGGACGCTGCCTTGTCACCTGCCGAGCCAAATAACACGACACATTGGGACTCGGACTTCAAGGTGTCCACAGCGGACCGCAGGCTGGTGGTACTGCCGTCGACTTCGATCACCATGTGTTTGACCGTGGCGCCCTGGATGCCGCCCTTGCCGTTGATTTCTTGCCATGCGGTGCGCGCGCCGACCACAAAGTCCTTGGAGACGTCGATCTGACCGGTCGACATATCCACGATCTGGGCGACCAATATGGGACGTGAACCTGGAGCAACTTTGGACGGTTGGGCCCAAAGGGGCGTGGCACCGGCGAGGGTCAGCCCGGCCATAGCGCGAACGATTTGCCGTCGGCCGGAATTATGTAGGTAGGTCATGGTATTTCTCTGAGGGTGGTGTGCCTGGCACGGGCGTGAACGCAGATCGCTGCAAAAAAAATAGCAAACAATCTATATTTCACGAGGGCTAATGGTTGTTTTTAGTTGTCATCCTCAGGTCCCTTGGGTCTGCTACGCCTTTTGCATCAAGGCAAGCAGAAAACTGATCGACTACTTTTTCGGAGGCATCAGCACGGTGTCAACGGTGTGGATGACGCCATTGGTTGCCACCAGATTGGCGGTCACCACGGCAGCGCTTTCAACCGTCACGAAATCACCGGCTTTGGCCAGAGCGACGTTGGCACCGTTGACGGTTTTGGCATTGCTGTTTTTGACATCTGCTGCCATCACTTTTCCGCTCAGGACGTGGTAGGTCAGCACTTCCTTCAGTTTGGCCGGGTCCTTGGCCAACTCATCCATGGTTTTGGTCGGAACGGCCTTGAATGCGTCATTGGTGGGGGCAAACACCGTGAAAGGTCCACCGGTTTTCAAGGTTTCGGACAGCCCCGCTTGGGCCACCAAAGTGTTCAGGGTGCTCAATGCCGGGTTCTTGGCAATCGTGTCGGCCACATTGACCGGGCCAGATGGGGTAGCACAGCCGGCCAAAGCCAGGGTGAGGCTGGCCATCAAGGCAGTGCGGCGTGAAAGAGCTAGAACGTTGAACTGTGTCATGGTTGATTCCGTCGGTTGGTTAGAAAACGCCAAGCGTAGAAAGCTCGCGTGACAAGAATGTGACAATTATTTGAAGCTTCTAAGTCGCGTTGGTTTTGACGACGTGTTGTGACGGAAATCAAATTTCCCCTTTTTTTGTCACTTGGCTGTCACAAAAGTTTCTTAAAGTCTCTCCATTCATCAACCAACCGAATAAAGGTTACCCATGCGATTTGTTTTTAATCTTCCGCTGATGTCCCTGGCTGTGGCATCGACCCTGGGTTTTGCCTCCGTTGCGAACGGCCAGGAAATTACGGGTGCGGGCGCGACATTTCCGGCTCCCATCTACTCGAAATGGGCGGCGGACTACAACAAGGCGACCAAAGTCAAAGTGAACTACCAGTCGATCGGTTCGGGTGGTGGCATCAAGCAGATTGACTCCAAGACGGTGGACTTTGGAGCCTCCGACATGCCGTTGACAGACGAAGTCTTGAAAACCAAAGGTCAAATGCAGTTTCCTACCGTGATGGGCGGTGTGGTTCCGGTTTTGAACGTCAAGGGAATCGAGCCCGGTCAACTCAAGTTGACTGGCACCGTGCTTGCGGATATTTACCTGGGCAAAATCTCCCGTTGGAACGACCCTGCGATCAAGGCCCTGAATCCTACGTTGCCATTGCCGGACGCCGCCATTGCGCAAGTGCGCCGTGCGGACGGTTCCGGAACGACCTTCATTTTTACGAACTATCTGAGCAAGATCAGCCCAGAATGGAAATCAAAGGTGGGTGAGGGCACGGCTGTCAATTGGCCAGTGGGCGCGGGTGGCAAGGGTAACGAAGGTGTTGCCGCATTTGTGGGACGTTTGCCCAATTCGATGGGTTATGTCGAGTACTCCTATGTAAAGCAAAACAAGATGACCTATGCCGTGATGCAAAACTCGGCTGGCAATTTTGTCAAACCGGAAGATGACTCGTTCAAGGCCGCCGCTGCCGGGGCAGACTGGGCCAAGAGCTTCTATCAGATTTTGACCAACCAGCCTGGCAAGGATGCCTGGCCAATCTCTGGCGCAACCTTCATCTTGATGCACACCAAACAGGACAAACCGGCTAACGCGACCGAAGTGTTGAAGTTCTTCAGCTGGGCCTATGTGAATGGTGACAAGACGGCTGCCGATCTGGACTATGTGCCGATGCCCAAGCCCGTGATTGCTGCCATCGAGAAAGCTTGGGGCGATATCAAGGACAACGCCGGCAAGCCGGTTGCGTTCAAGTAATCGGTCTTTGAGGCAATGAGGGTTTGTACGGAACAACAATCATGTCAACTACACTGATGCGAGACGATTTTCCGTCCAAATCCTCGACAACTCAGTCGGCGCGCGCAATGAAACAACCTCCACCTGCCAAAAGGGCCCGGTCGGGCCCCATGGCTGATCTGATCTTTGGTTTTGTTGCCAAAGCCGCAGCCATTTTTACACTGGCCATGCTGATTGCCATTTTGGGATCGCTGACCATCAGCGCCTGGCCTGCCATCGACAAGTATGGGCTGAGTTTCCTGACAAACACAACCTGGGACCCGGTGAAGGAAGAGTTTGGCGGCCTGGTGATGATTTATGGCACGCTGGCGACTTCCTTTATTGCCTTGCTGATTGCGGTGCCGGTCAGCTTCGGTATTGCGTTGTTTTTGACTGAGTTTTCCCCGGCGTGGTTGAAGCGCCCTTTGGGAACTGCCATCGAGTTGCTGGCTGCAGTGCCTTCCATTGTGTATGGCATGTGGGGTCTGCTGGTCTTTGGGCCTGTGTTGTCGACCTATGTTCAGCAGCCCTTGCAGGCTGCGTTTTCCGGCATACCGTACCTGGGTGCGTTTGTGTCCGGGCCACCGGTGGGCATTGGTATTTTGTCGGCGGGCATCATTTTGGCCATCATGATCATCCCCTTCATCGCTGCTGTGATGCGCGACGTATTTGAGGTGACGCCACCCCTGCTCAAGGAGTCTGCCTACGGGCTGGGCGCAACCACCTGGGAGGTGGTGACCAAAGTCGTTTTGCCGTACACCAAGGCGGGTGTGATCGGCGGCATCATGCTGGGCCTGGGGCGCGCCATTGGTGAGACCATGGCGGTGACCTTTGTTATCGGCAATTTCAACCAGCTCGATTCACTGAGTCTGTTTCAAGCGGCAAATAGCATCACCTCGGCCCTGGCCAATGAATTCGCTGAGGCGGGTGAGGGCTTGCACCAAGCTTCGCTGATGTACCTCGGCTTGGTGCTGTTCTTTATTACCTTTGTGATCCTTTCCTTGTCCAAGCTGTTGTTGGCGCAGTTGCGCAAGAATGAAGGAGCCAAAACATGAGTACCGCTGCATACCAGGCCAGGGCAGCCAAGTTTGCCAGTCGCAAACGGGTCAACCATGTGGCGACCGGTTTGGCAATGGCGGCGATGTCGTTCGGCTTGTTCTGGTTGTTCTGGATTTTGTGGGAAACCTTGCTGCTGGGTCTGGGCGGATTGAACTTTGCAACCTTCACCCAAATGACGCCGCCGCCGAACGACGAGGGTGGTTTAGCAAACGCCATCTACGGGTCTTTTGTGATGGTCATGCTGGCGACCGGACTAGGGACGCCGGTGGGCGTGATGGCTGGCATCTACCTGGCCGAATTTGACACCAAGAGTTGGCTTGCGTCGACCACGCGTTTTGTCAACGATATTTTGTTGTCGGCGCCGTCCATCGTGGTTGGTTTGTTTGTTTATGCGGTGGTGGTCTCGCGTTTCAAGTCCTTCTCAGGATATGCCGGTGTGCTGGCCCTGTCGTTGCTGGTTATTCCCGTGGTCATTCGAACCACTGAAAACATGCTGCAACTGGTTCCGGCCGGGTTGCGTGAGGCGGCCTATGCATTGGGTGCTCCCAAATGGAAGGTCATTCTCAGCATTACCTTGAAAGCGGCCCGTACCGGTGTCATCACCGGTGTGCTGTTGGCCGTGGCCCGGATTGCCGGAGAAACTGCGCCATTGTTGTTCACGGCGCTAAGCAACCAGTTCTGGACCAGCAGTTTGAGTGAACCCATGGCCAGTTTGCCGGTCACTATTTTTAAGTTCGCCATGAGCCCCTACGAGAACTGGCAGAAACTCGCGTGGGCTGGTGTTTTCATCATCACTGCTGCGGTGTTAGGGCTGAATATTCTTGCGCGCATTTTGACCCGCACCAAGATTTGAGTTCCACCACAACCCCTATTTCGAGATCTACGCCATGTTGAATACGTCTACGGTTCCCGAGAAAACGAAGATTGCGGTCAAAGACCTCAACTTTTATTACGGAAAATTCCATGCACTCAAGGGCATCAACCTTGAGATTCCCGAGAACAAGGTGACGGCGTTTATTGGTCCGTCGGGCTGTGGCAAGTCCACGCTGCTGCGGGTGTTCAATCGCATGTTCGAGTTGTATCCCGAGCAACGTGCGGAAGGTCAAATCATGCTGGATGGTGAAAACCTGCTCACCAGCAAGGAAGATGTGGCACTGTTGCGCGCCAAGGTAGGAATGGTGTTCCAGAAGCCCACTCCATTTCCCATGTCCATTTTTGACAACATTGCCTTTGGTGTGAAGTTGTTCGAGTCGCTCAATGCCACCGATATGGAGGAGCGCGTGGAGTGGGCCTTGCGCAAGTCCGCCTTGTGGAATGAAGTCAAAGACAAGTTGCAACAGAATGGCTCCAGCCTGTCGGGTGGCCAACAGCAGCGTTTGTGTATCGCGCGGGGTATTGCGATCAAGCCTGAAGTCTTGTTGCTCGATGAGCCTTGCTCAGCGCTGGACCCGATTTCGACCGCCAAGGTTGAAGAGCTGATTGTTGAGTTGAAAAATGACTACACGGTCGTGATCGTGACGCACAACATGCAGCAAGCGGCGCGTTGCAGTGATCACACGGCCTACATGTATCTGGGTGATCTGGTGGAATTTGGCTCAACGGAGCAGATGTTCTTCAAGCCCACGCGCAAAGAGACTGAGGACTACATCACTGGCCGGTTTGGATAGAAAGTACATATGGCAGACAAACATTTATCTACACAGTTTGACAGCGAGTTGACTTCGGTTTCCTCGCAGGTCATGGAACTCGGCGGATTGGTCGAATCCCAAATTCGGCGCGCCATCTATGCGCTTTCCCACTTCAGCGTGGAGGTCGCCAACGAAGTATCCTCCAATGAGACGCGGGTGAATGCCATGGAGGTCGAGATTGATCGCGATCTATCCTCCATCATTGCGAGGCGTCAGCCGACCGCTCGGGACCTGCGCCTGCTGATCGCCATTTCCAAGACTACGGCGAACCTGGAGCGGGTCGGTGATGAGGCCGAAAAAATCGCCCGCATGGTGCGCTCCATCATCCAGAGTGGCTCGCCCCGTGCGCTGCCGTCACTGGAGTTGCGCGTTGCGGCGGACCTGGCGTCCGGTTTGCTCAACAAAGCGCTGGATGCCTTCGCCCGTCTGGATGTGACAGCGGCCGTGGCCATTCTGAAAGAAGACGACCTGATCGACGCTGAGTTTGATGGTTTCGTGCGCAAACTGATCACCTACATGATGGAAGATCCGCGCATGATTTCGCCCAGTCTCGATTTGTTGTTCCTGGCCAAGGCCATCGAGCGCATTGGTGACCATGCCAAGAATATTGCCGAGTTCATCATTTATGTGGTCAAAGGTGAAGACGTGCGCCATACAACCATGGAAAAAATCGAGTCGGTTATCAAATGAGCCCCCACGCCATGCACTGCGTGTCATCGTTTCCCCCCGGGGGGGCTGAACGCTCCCTTGGGGCGGCCCAGCGGGAGGTTACATGAGACACATGCCCTCAGTGCTGGTAGTGGAGGATGAGTCTGCCATTGCAGAACTCATCGCGGTCAACCTGCGGCACAACGGTTTTAGGCCGATCTGGGCCATGGACAGTGAGACAGCGCAGCGCGACCTGGATGCCGGGCTGCCAGATCTCATTTTGTTGGACTGGATGCTGCCGGGTGAAAGTGGTTTGGCGCTGGCCAAGCGTTGGCGTGCGGATCCACGAACCCAGTCGGTGCCATTGATCATGTTGACGGCCCGCGGTGATGAGGCGGACCGGGTTGCCGGCTTGGACGCAGGCGCTGATGACTATATTGCCAAGCCTTTTTCGACCAAGGAATTGCTGGCTCGCATCCGCGCCGTACTTCGGCGACGTACGCCGGAACAGGCCGGTGAAACATTGACCTTGGGGACTCTGGTTCTGGACCCTTCAACGCACCGTGTGTCATTTGATGATCGTCCTTTGAAGCTCGGCCCCACCGAGTTCAAACTGCTGCACTACTTGATGGGCCATGCCGAACGCGTGCACAGCCGTGCGCAACTGCTGGACAAAGTGTGGGGTGACCATGTGTATATCGAGGAGCGTACGGTTGATGTACACGTCAAGCGTTTGCGTGAAGCCATGGCTCTGGCTGGAACCATGGTGGAAACGGTGCGTGGTGCAGGGTATCGCCTGACGGCGACACCAGTTACTGTGGCTGCGACGGGAATTCGGTCTGAGAAAGCAAACCATCCACCGTTGTAGCTCCGCTTGATGTTTTGGCGTCTGGTCACCCTTGTCATCATCCAGACTTGTGCAGCGGGCGCAGGGTGGTATCTTGCGGGTGACGCCAATCAAAGCAATCTCGCGCTGAGTTTTGCTCTGATGGGCGGTTTTGCCTGGTTTGTCATGGACAGTGTTCGCGGACTGCGCTTGTTGCGATGGCTACGAGCAGGCTCTGGCGCCGACCTGACCTTGGGCAGCGGTTTGTGGGGCGAAGCCTACGACCGCGTGCGGCGATTGCTGCGGACCAGCAACCGGATGACCCTGGAAAGTGACAACCGTTTGAAAGACTTTCTGGCGGCCTTGCAGGCGTCACCGAATGGTGTGGTGCTGCTGGACTCCGAGACACGTATCGAATGGTTCAACCAAACAGCAGCCGAACATTTTGGTTTTGATGCGCGACGCGACATGCTTCAGCACATTGGTAATCTGGTGCGTGACCCTGGTTTTACGGCCTATCTGTCAGCCCGCGATTTTTTGCATGACATCACGATGCCGGGCCGTGAAAGCACGATGTCCAAACCTGTGAAATTGTCGGTGCATTTGCATCCTTACGGCGAGGGGCGCATGTTGTTGCTGTCGCGTGACATCACGGCGTTGGAACAGGCCGAGGCCATGCGACGAGACTTTGTCGCCAACGTGTCCCATGAAATTCGCACGCCGCTGACGGTTCTGGCCGGTTTCGTGGAAACCCTGCAGACACTGGCGCTGACCGAACAGGAGCGCCAGCAGTATCTGGGGCTGATGTCGCACCAGGCCCAACGAATGCAAACGCTGGTAAATGATCTGCTGACCCTGTCCAGACTGGAGGGTAGCCCCCTGCCATCGGTGAATGAGTGGGTCTCGGTCGACCTGTTGATGGACCATTGTGAGCAGGAGGCCGGGGATCTCTCGAGAATTCTGTGGAGCCAGCCGCATGAACTGTCGTTTGAGCGATCACGCGCTTGTGAGCTCGCGGGGTCGGCGGTTGAACTGCACAGTGCCGTGTCGAACCTCGTCAGCAACGCAATTCGTTATACCCCGGTCGGAAAACGCATTGACGTCGCCTTTCGTTTGGCGCCAGACGGGGCGGCCGTGTTTATCGTCAAGGACCAGGGGCCCGGTATTGCGCAGGAACACTTGCCTCGCTTGACCGAGCGCTTTTACCGCGTTGATAGAAGCCGGTCAAGGGACACCGGAGGAACCGGGCTGGGTTTGGCAATTGTCAAGCATGTGACCCAGCGCCACGGGGCGGAACTGTCGATTGAAAGTGTGCCGGGCAAGGGCTCATCGTTCTCGATTACTTTTCCACCACATCGGGTACGGCGTGAGTTGGACCGTCAAGCCAGCCATAGTGCCCGTGCTACCGTCGCTTGAACAACAAGAGTGATTCGCCAGCGTAGGCGGGGTGTTGAACAAGACGTGGTGACGACCAGTGGTTAAGGTCTACCGGGAGCGCAGTGGAAGTGTCAAGCTGTGGCTCAACGAGCAGCCATGCGCAATGCGGCGGATTCTGTAAGGCTTTGAGGTGCAAGTCGCCATAGAACCCGAGCGCCGCAATCTGACCTTGACCGAGGCCCAGCGTCTCCACGCAACCGGGCGCTGTCAACTGTCCGACCACTCGTTGCACTAATCCGTTGTAGCTCTGGGCATAGTTGAGCAGCGGCATCCACAGTGTCATCAGCAGGAACCAGCTCAGCGTGGCGCCGCCTGCGGGCAACACCAGGCTCTTCCAGATCGCGGCGCGGTGGCGTCCTACGCGCCATTGAACAAGCCAGGCCCACGCTAGCGTTGCGCAGCAGGCGATGCCAAACGTGAACGGGGAAAAGCTCGCCTCGAAGCCAGGTGCAAGGCGGGCAACATTTGCCGCGGGTTGGGCTGGCACACCGGTTTGCATCGCGATCCAGACGACCCAGATCGTGAGGGCGCAGCCAGAAAAGAAGAGCAGGGTGAACCAGTCGATCAATGCGGCGACCCAGCGCTTGAGAGTGGGCAGAGCAAATGCTGACAAAGTGGCCAATGCCGGCAAGGCCAACAAAAGGCTGCGGTCCGACGACCCGGTTGTCAAAGTGGCTACGACACAGACCAGCACAAACCAGGCCGGCAGACCCAGATGGCGGCTGATCCGTCGATTGAACAATTGGTGCCGCCAACGCCAGAGGGTCCAAAGGGTCAATGGCCAAGTGGGCCAGGTAAACCATACCAACAGTTGTGCATAACCATACCAATCGGCCCAGTTGGCACTTGGGAGGTCAATTTTCCAAGTCAAGAGGTTCAGAGACCAGGCAAAACCCACGCTCAGCAGGGTTGTGAACATGATCGCCACGCTGTCCTGCATGATCCTGCGGTCGCGCACCACGTCTGTCGCTTGCTGTGGGCGGTCCAGGTAGTGGATCAGCGCACTGCCCAGCCCAAAGAACAGTGCCATGGTTGGCGCACCAGACAAGGCCAGCCCCAACAGCCCTGCGCCATTCGCAAGTGTTGGCCCCCATCGGCGGTAGGGCAGCGCGCCCATGGCATAAAAAATCAAGGCCGTAAATGCCAACTGCGCCAGGGCTGGCGTGGTTTCGTGCGACAACTGGGCCAAGCCGAGGCAGGCAAGGAAAGCCAACAATCCGCCATCGGCCACAGCGCGGGCGTAGTCGGCAGGCAGTGCCTCGCCGCCGAACGCAAAAGGTACCGGTTGCGCCAACGGATTGCGCGCCAGATAGTAGGTGCCATACCAGGTGGCCACCATCGCCAGTGCCAGCAAGGCTGCAAATGGAAGACGCGCCATAAAGTCGGCGCTGGCCCAGGAGTTGCCCAACTGCATGCTCCATGCGCCCAACCAGTACGGCAAAACCGCAGGGTTTTCTGCGGGAAGGCCCATCAAGCTTGGGGCTAACCAGTTTGAGTTTCCGCGAACCAACTCCGCCATGAAACCCAGCGCAGCCATGTCGGCACTTTTCCACCCATCGCGCCCTATAAAACCCGGCAATAAATAGGCACAGCATAGAAGCAAAAGCGCCCACCGCGGAAAGCGGCGGGCACCGGCCTTGGTCACGATGGCGGGTGTCGGATGTGTCACTGATTCGGGTGTATTGCAAAAAAAAGCAGCGCGGAAACCCGGGCTGCTTTTTGAGGACGGTTCAGGCCTTGACCTGAAGTCGAATTACTTGGCGGCTGTTTTGCCGAACCTGTTGCGGAACCGCTCAACGCGACCGCCCATGTTGTCCACGGATTTTTGAGTTCCCGTGTAGAAAGGATGCGATTCGCTGGTGGTGTCCAGCTTGTACAGAGGCAGCTTGCGGCCGTCTTCCATATCGATCATTTCTTTGGTGTTGGCGCAAGAACGTGTCACAAACTTGAAGTTGTTGGACATGTCCATAAAGCACACTTCACGGTAATTGGGGTGAATGCCTTCTTTCATACTCTTCTCCATCAGTAGCAATAGCCGCGCCAGCCAATCCAGCGTACTTTTCGCGTAAACCCTAAATTATAGCCTAGAAGGCCGGGCGGCAGCGGGTGCTGCGCAGGTAAAGGAGGAGCCCGAAGGGCGGGGGACACGGAGCAGAACCTGCTGCCGCCCGGCCTTCTAACCCCCCCGACGCATCATGTCGAAGAACTCACTGTTGTTCTTGGTGGCCTTCATCTGCTTCAAAACCATCTCCATGGATTCAATTTCGTCCATGTTGTAGAGGAACTGGCGCAGGATGCGGGTCTTTTGCAGAATTTCAGGCTGCAACAGCAGTTCTTCGCGGCGTGTGCCGCTGCGGTTGAGCTGGATGGATGGGAACACGCGTTTTTCGTACAGGCGACGGTCCAGGTGAATTTCGGAGTTGCCGGTGCCCTTGAATTCTTCAAAGATCACCTCGTCCATGCGGCTGCCGGTATCGACCAGGGCCGTAGCGATGATGGTCAACGAGCCGCCTTCTTCCACGTTGCGGGCGGCGCCCAGGAAACGCTTGGGGCGTTGCAGGGCGTTGGAGTCCACACCACCGGTCAAGACCTTGCCGGAGGAGGGCACCACGTTGTTGTAAGCACGTGCCAGACGGGTGATCGAGTCCAGCAAAATCACCACGTCTTTTTTCAGCTCGACCAGGCGCTTGGCGCGCTCGATCACCATTTCGGCCACGTGCACGTGGCGGGCGGCGGGTTCGTCGAAGGTGGAGGCAATCACCTCGCCCTTGACGGTGCGCTGCATCTCGGTCACTTCTTCCGGGCGCTCGTCGACCAGCAGCACCATCATGTGGCTGTTGGGGTAGTTGGCGGAAATGGCGTGGGCAATGTGCTGCATCATCACGGTCTTGCCGCTCTTGGGCGGTGCTACCAGCAAGGCGCGCTGGCCCTTGCCGATGGGGGCAATGATGTCGATGATGCGGCCGGTAATGTTCTCGTCGGCCTTGGAGTTTTCCTGTTCGAGCTTCATCTGCACCTTGGGGAACAGGGGGGTCAGGTTTTCGAACATGACCTTGTGCTTGTTTTCCTCGGGGCCACCGCCGTTGACCTTGTCCAGCTTGTTCAGTGCAAAGTAGCGCTCGCCATCCTTGGGCGTGCGCACTTCGCCTTCGATCATGTCACCGGTGTGCAGGTTAAAGCGGCGAACCTGGCTGGGGCTGATGTAGATGTCGTCTGTAGAGGCGGTGTAGCTGGTGTCGGGGCTGCGCAGGAAGCCAAAACCATCGGGCAGGATTTCCAGCACACCATCGGCAATGATCTGTTCGCCGGTGCGCGCGCGCTTCTTAATAATGGCAAACATCAGTTCCTGCTTGCGCATACGACCGGTGTTTTCAATCTCAAGCTCTTCAGCTTGCTTGAGGACTTCCGACACGTGCAGTGCCTTGAGTTCGTTTAAGTGCATGGAATATGTCCCGTGGGGGGAGTTGACCGACAGTTCGGAGTAGTGGGGAAGATCAGGGGAGAGGGGGGGTGAGGCAAGACCAGTTGCTTGGCCTCTGTGTTCTTAGCCCGGGAAGCGGGACCAGCCCTTGTGGGTCGCTGGTAAACGATACGAATTATGACAGGAAATTGCCCCCACGCTGCACATTGCCCCCACGCTTGCCACTGCGTGTGCTGCGCAGCCCCCAAGGGGGCGAGTTTTCCTTGGCGCGCTGGCCGCCAAGCGGTCCAGAACCTAGGGGCGGCCCGTCGGAAAACTGCCGCGGGCGGAATCGGATTACGCGAGTTGCTGGTCAATAAACGCAATCAACTGCGCTTTGCTCAAAGCGCCGACCTTGGTCGCCGCCAGTTGCCCATCTCTGAACAACATCAGCGTGGGAATTCCTCGGATGCCAAATTTCGCGGGGATTTCGCGGTTATCGTCCACATTCATCTTGGCAATGTTCAGTTTGCCTTCGTAGGCGGCCGAAACTTCATCCAAAATGGGGGCAATCATTTTGCAGGGGCCACACCATTCGGCCCAATAGTCCACCAGGACCGGCTGTGCCGACTGCAGCACATCGGCCTCAAAACTGGCGTCGGTTACATGTTTGATCAGGTCGCTGGCCATGGTGTTTCCTTTTGGAGTTTGTGTAAGAGCTAAAGTGGCGGCCATTGTGACAGAAACCAAGTCCACCATCGGTCTCCTTCCCCTATGACCGGCATAGCCAAAATTGATTTCCCCAACGCCCTAGACATGGACGCGCAGGCGACACATCCGTCGGTGCTTCTGTGGACCCATCCGCAGCGCGGGTTGCTGCAGCGCATCCAGGACGCGATGCAGCAGCGCAAGGCCCATCCGGCGCGCACCCTGGTGCTGTTGCCCTATGCCCATTTGCTGCCGCTGGCTGGGCGGCTGTGGGCGCAATGTTTCCCCGATGGCTTTGCGCCCCAATTCGAGACCACACAAAACTGGCGCACCCGCATGGGCGGATTTGCCCCTGGCGCCACCGACATCACGTTTGACATGGCGCTGGACACGCTAACCGCCTCGGCCCTGTTGCGCACTGCTGGCCTGGGAGCCCAGCAGGATGCGCTGGCCGGTTTGCTGGTGCAGGCCGCTCACCAGTTGGGGCCGCTGGCCGCCGCGTGCCACCCCGATGAGCGCGCCCGCTGGGCGCATACAGCCCGATTAGCCGCCACGGTGGGCATGGAAAGTCCGGCATTGGCGATGGAAGTGGCGGTAGCGCGCATCACCGTGGAGTGGGCGGACCAGTCCGCCTATGCCAGTGACCTGTTGTTTGATGCGGATGTTCAGGCTGGGCTGGACTGTCTGCTGGTGGTCCAGGGCTTTGCCGCCGATCCATTGGCTGCGGTCTTTGCGGGCGAGCTGGGGCGCACGCATGGCCAATCTGCCACTGGCCCCACCGGAAGATGTCGAGCCGAATGCGGCACAGTCGGCCATCGCCTGGCACCCCTGCCACGACGCCGAGGACGAAGCCCAGCGCACCGCCGCCTGCGCCATTGCGCACATCGCCGCCGGGCGTTACCCCATGGCACTGGTGTCGTCGGACCGGGCGCTGACACGTCGGGTGCGCTCGATGCTGGAGAGTGCGCAGGTGCAGATTCGCGATGAGACCGGCTGGAAGCTGTCCACCAGCCACGCCGGCGCCCAGCTCATGGCCCTGCTCAAGGCGGCGGTCTGGAATGCCTCGACTGATGCGGTGCTGGCCTGGCTCAAAGGCTCACCCACCTTTGCGGTCCAGGTGGGCGATCTGGAGCGCGCCATTCGAAAGGACCAGACGCGAGACTGGCGCCGTGTAGCCCACGGTCTGGCCGTGCAGGCGTTGCCATCATCAATCGAATTAATTGCGGCGGTTGATGTGGTGCGCGACGGCCTCAAAGGCACC
This sequence comes from Candidatus Aalborgicola danicus, assembly GCA_016703945.1. Taxonomy (GTDB): domain Bacteria; phylum Pseudomonadota; class Gammaproteobacteria; order Burkholderiales; family Burkholderiaceae_C; genus Allorhodoferax; species Allorhodoferax danicus. The sequence goes on along the minus strand of JADJBC010000059.1, from coordinate 322,187 downwards.
CGCACCCTGGCCGGATGGCTGGGCGCCTTGCGCGCGGCCCTGCAAGGCAGTGGTCTGTGGGACGGACTGCAGGCCGACGAGGCCGGCCTTAAGGTACTGGCGGTGCTGCGCCTGGTGCAACCGGCGCTGCCCGCGTGGGAGCGGCTGGTGGGAGAGGCCTTGTGGTCGGCCCGCCGCATGGACCTGGCGGAATTCACGACCTGGGTCAACCAGGCGCTGGAGGGCGCCAGCTTTTCGCCACCGTATCCGCGCCATGAGCAACTGGTCATCCTGCCGATGAGCCAGATGCTGGCCCGGCCCTTTGCCGCCGTGGTGCTGGCCGGTTGCGACGAGGTCCGCCTGAACCCCTCACCAGAGCCACCCGGCGGCTGGACCACACCGCAACGCGCGGCGCTGGGACTGCCCTCGCGCGACGACCTGCAGGCAGCAACCACCGCCGCCTGGCAGCACGCGCTGCAAACACCGTACTGTGATGTGCTGTGGCGCAAGAGCGATGACGCCGGCGAACCGCTTCTGCCTAGCGCATTGGTACAGCAGGCGCAAATCGCCGCAGGCTTTCCACTGAGCGCTGCAGACCCGCGCCAGGTGCGCACGCTAGCCCCGGCGCCCGTGCAGCGGCCAGAGCCCAGCGGGCAGTTGTTGCCCGTGAGCCATCTGTCGGCCAGCGCCTACGACGACTTGCGCCAGTGCCCCTACCGCTTCTTTGCGATGCGCCAGCTCGGCCTCCAATCGGTCGATGAACTGGACACCGCGGTCGACAAGCGCGACTTTGGCCTGTGGCTGCACGAGGTGCTCAAGCATTTCCACGAAGCACTGGCCCATCAGCCCACAGCGAACGCTGCCGAGCAGCGCGACCTGCTGGAGGCCGCTGCGGCCACCACCACGCAGGCCATGGACCTGGGGGAGGGCGAATTCCTGCCGTTTGCCGCCTCCTGGCCCACGGTGCGCGAAGGTTACCTGCGCTGGCTGGCCCAGCACCAGGCCATGGGGGCGGTATTTGCCAGTGCCGAGACCGACCACAGCCAGCGCCTGGGCGATGTGAAGCTGATTGGCCGTATCGACCGCACCGACCGGCTGCCCGACGGCACGCCGCTGGTGCTGGACTACAAGACTGAGAACAGCGCCAAGACCGCCAGCCGCGTACGCGAACCGCTGGAAGACACACAAATGGCCTTCTACGCGGCCCTGCTGCCGGACGACACGCTGCAGGGCGCCTACATCAACGTGGGCGAACGGGATGGCACCAGGACCTACCCGCAGCCCGAACTGGTGGAAGCGCGCGATGCTCTGATCGAGGGCGTCATCCACGACATGGCGCGCATCGCCGATGGAGCACCGATGCCGGCCTTGGGCGAGGGCTCAGCCTGCGACTTCTGCCAGGCCCGTGGCCTGTGCCGCAAGGACTTCTGGATATGAATTACCCCCACGGTCGCCCATTGCATGTGGCTCCCTGCCCCCTGAGGGGGCCGCAGTTTTCCTTGGGGCGGCCCGGCGGCAAAACTCTATGACCCCTCAAGCCGCTTTTGAACACAACGGCGCCCTGGTGGAGCGCTCCCGCTTCTACGCCATTGCCTGCGACCCGCGCCGCAGCGTGGCGGTGGAGGCCTGCGCCGGTGCGGGCAAGACCTGGATGCTGGTGTCGCGTATCGTGCGCGCGCTGCTGGAAGGCGCCGCCCCGCACGAGATTCTGGCCATCACCTTCACCAAGAAGGCGGCTGGCGAGATGCGCCAGCGTCTGCTGGAATGGCTGGAGCAGTTTGCCCACCAGACCGATGCGCAGTTGCGCCAGGAACTGCTGCAACGCGGCCTGACGCAGGAGCCTACGCCGGACCAACTGCAGCGCTTGCGCCACCTGCACCAAACCCTGCTGCAGGGCGGTCGCCCGGTGCAGATTCGCACGTTCCACAGCTGGTTCGCCGCGCTGGTCCGCAGTGCGCCCATGCAGGCACTGGCCGATATGGGCCTGCCCACCCACTACGAACTGCTGGAAAACGATGCCCAGGCCGTGGCTCTGGCCTGGCCGCGTTTTCAGGGTACGGTGGCAGCCGACCCGAGCGCGCGCGCCGACTACCTGGCGGCCGTAGCGGCCCATGGGCGCAGCCAGACGCAAAAGGCGCTGGAGTCGGCGCTGTCCAAGCGGGTGGAGTTCGCGCTGGCCGATGCCCACGGCGTGGTCGACGCCTCGGTGCTGACCTTTGGAGAACAGTTCCCGGACTTTGCGGGCGTCGATGTGCCCGAGGCCCTGCTGGACACCCCCGCCGTGCGCGGCCTGCTGCTGGATGCCGCACGCCTGCTGGGTGCGTCGACGTTAAAGACCTGCCTGGAGGCCGCCAGCGCGCTGGAGCAGGCCGTCACTGCCGGCGACATGGTGGCAGCCCAGGACGCACTGCTGACGCAAAAGGGCACGCCGCGCAAGTTGAGCGACAAGTTGGCCGGCATCGAGACCGTGCGCCAGGCACAGGACTGCCTGATGGAAGTGGCCCAGGCCCAGCTCCAGCACCAGGCCTGGCTGCACCAGCAGCGCATGGCGCGCCTGTCTCGGCGGCTGGTCGTGGAATACGCCCAGCTCAAGCGCGAACGTGGCTGGATCGACATGGGCGACCTGGAGCGCGCCGCGCTGGCGCTGATGTCGGACGAGGTGCTGAGTGGCTGGGTGCAGGAGCGCCTGGACGCCCGCGTGCGCCACCTGCTGATCGACGAGTTCCAGGACACCAACCCGCTGCAATGGCAGGCGCTGAGTGCCTGGCTGTCCAGCTACAGCGGCGCCGGCAACGCGCCCAGCGTGTTTCTGGTGGGCGACCCCAAGCAGAGCATTTACCGCTTTCGCCGTGCAGAACCCCAGGTGTTCAAGGCGGCGCAGCGCTTTGTGTTTGAGGGCCTGGGCGGCGATCTGCTGAGCTGCGACCACACCCGGCGCAATGCGCCCGCCATCATTGGCCTGGTGAACCAGGTCATGGGCCAGGCCCAGGAGGCACACGAGTTTGATGGTTTTCGCGCCCACAGCACCGAGTCCGATGCGCCCGGCAGCATCTACCGCCTGCCGCGCATCACACGCGAGTCGGCCGAGGAAGGCGCGGCCGACGAAGCCGCAGTGGCCTGGCGCGATTCGCTGACCACCCCGCGCCGGATTGCCGAGGAAACCCGCAAGACTCTGGAGTGCCGCCAGGCCGCGCGCTGGCTGGCCGAGCAGTTGCATAGCGGTGCATTGCATCCGCGCGACGTCATGGTGCTGGCCCGCAAGCGCGAGCGCCTGGGCCTGATGCAGGCCGAGTTGGCGGCCCTGCACATCCCGGCCCAGCAGCCCGAAAAAAACGATTTAGCCGACATGCCCGAGGTGCAGGATCTCGTGGCGCTGCTGGACGTGCTGGTGTCCCCGGCGCACGACCTGTCGCTGGCGCGGGCGTTGAAATCGCCGCTGTTCAGCGTGCCGGATGCCGATCTGGTGCAACTGGTGCTGCGCCAGCGTGCGTTGCAGCCAGTCGGCGCCCCCAAACTGCCGTGGCTGGACGTGCTGGCCCAGGCACAGGACCTGCCCGCCGCCTTGGTGGCAGCCCACTTGGCCTTGACCCGCTGGAAGACCTGGGTTGACACCCTGCCGCCGCACGACGCGCTGGCGGCCATCTACCACGATGGCGATGTGCTGGCCCGCTTTGCCGCCGCGTGTCCCGCCACCCGGCGCGAGGGTGTGCTGGCCAACCTGCGCGCGCTGCTGGCGGCTGTTTTGCAGGTGGATGGCGGGCGCTACACCACGGCCTATGCGCTGGTGCGCGCGCTGCGTGCTGGCGGTCTGCCGGCGCCGGTGCGGGCGGACTTGGACGCCGTGCGCCTGTTGACCATCCACGGCGCCAAGGGATTGGAGGCGCCGCTGGTGCTGCTGCTGGACACCGACGGCGAAGCCATCAAGGCCCAGACCATGGGCGTGTTGGTCGATTGGCCGGGTGAGGCCGCCTATCCACAACGCCTGGTCTTTCTGGCCAGTGAGTCCAAGCCGCCCGCCTGCGTGGCCGAGGCGCTGGCCACCGAGCAGGCCGCCCGCAAGCGCGAGGAGTTGAACGCCCTGTACGTGGCGCTGACCCGCACCCAGCACATGCTGGTGGTGTCCAGCCTGCAGCCGCACATCCCCAACGCGGGCAGTTGGTGGCAGCGCTTGAATGAGCAGGCACAGGACGCACCCTGGCTGGCCTTGCCCGACGCGCTGGCAGAGCAACCCGCATTCCCGGAGCCGGCCTTCACCCTGCTGTCTTTGCCAAATCTGCCTCCAGCCCTCGTGGAATATGCGCAGACAGCTACTAAATCCATAGCGGATGCGGAACCGATCGAGGCCGAGGACAGTCTGGACTCTCGCATCGGCCAGGCCATGCACAGCCTACTGGAGCGCTACGTACCGCCCGCCGGCGGGCCGGTGCCGGCGCAGCTGGGTTCCGACACCGTGTTGGAGAGCTTGGCGCAAACCCACGCACTGGATGCCGCCCAAGTGCAGCAGGCGCAGGCCATGGCCCAGCGCATCCTGCAAGGCGAGGGCGCCTGGGCCTGGGATACCCGCCAGTTGGACTGGCAAGGCAACGAGGTTGGTGTGGTGCACCGCGGGCGCGTCCTGCGCCTGGACCGCCTGGTGCTGCGCAGGGGCGCGGATGGCACTCTGGGACAATGGTGGGTGCTGGATTACAAATCGACCGGCCAACCCCACCTGCAGCCCCTGCTGCGCGAACAGTTGCTGAGCTACCGCGCGGCAGTGGAACAAACCTACCCCGGCCACCGGGTCCGGGCGGCATTTTTGACCGCCTTGGGCACCTTGATAGAAATAGACGCTCCATGACTGCTGAAAACCCCTTGTCCACACCCGTTGCCGTGATCGGCGGCGGCCCGGCCGGCCTGATGGCCGCGCAGGTGCTTTGCGACGCGGGTATGACCGTGCACCTGTTCGACGCCATGCCCTCCATTGGGCGCAAGTTTTTGTTGGCTGGTAAGGGAGGCTTGAATCTCACGCATTCCGAAGGCGCGGATACGTTTGCCGGACGCTACGGCGCGCGGCGCGCCGTGATCGAGGATTTGTTGAAAGACTTCGATTCCTCGGCCGTACGCGCCTGGGCTCTGGGCCTGGGCATAACAAGCTTTGTGGGCTCATCGGGGCGGGTGTTCCCAACGGACATGAAGGCCGCGCCCTTGCTGCGCGCCTGGTTGCAGCGGCTGCGTCGACCGGCCAGTGGAGTGGGTGTGCAGTTCCATATGCGCCACCGTTGGACCGGATGGGCTGACGGCACGGGGTCCCTGTTGTCCTTTGACGGCCCCGAAGGCCCAGTTCAAGTGCAGGCTCAAGCCGTGGTGCTGGCGCTGGGTGGAGGCAGTTGGGCACGGTTGGGCTCCAATGGGGCTTGGGTTCCCCTGCTCAGCGCACGTGGTGTGGCGGTGGCACCCCTATTGCCCGCCAATTGTGGTTTCGACATTCAGGGCGGCTGGAGTGAGCACTTTGCCACGCGTTTTGCCGGCCAACCATTCAAGTCGGTCGCCATCACGCTGACCACTTCCCATGGCGTTCACTTTGCACGCAAGGGCGAGTTTGTCGCCACTGCTACCGGTATCGAAGGCAGCCTGGTATATGCCGCCTCCGCTCTGCTGCGCGACGACATTATTCAGACCGGCAGCGCAACATTGCATCTGGATTTGCTCCCCGATATGGCGGCCGAACGGGTCTTGGCTGAGGTGCAGCATCCACGCGGCTCGCGCTCCTTGTCCAGCCACCTGAAGAGCCGCCTGCACCTCGACGGCATCAAGGCAGGCATCTTGCATGAGTTGTTGCCCAAGGATGCCTTTAACGACCCGGTGCGGCTGGCGCAAGCGATCAAGGCGCTGCCCCTGACCGTGACCGCCGCCCGGCCGATTGACGAAGCCATCAGTACCGCTGGTGGTGTGTTGTTCGAGGCTCTGACGCCCGAGCTGATGCTCGAAGCCATGCCTGGCGTTTTTTGTGCGGGCGAAATGCTGGACTGGGAAGCACCCACAGGCGGGTACTTGTTACAGGCCTGTTTTGCCACCGGCTGGCGTGCGGGCCATGGGGTGCTCCGGCGATTGCAAGGAAAATAGGGCTCAAGCCCTCGTGAAATAAGTGCATATTGCTATCAATTGTATAGCGAATGTACTTATCACCGATGGCTGACACCGCGGGGCAGACTCCCGCAGCTAAGTGCTCGAAACGATCTGAAATGGGGGGTTGACGAGCCTTGACCCCAGCACTGGCTCCACAGTTAGGGCTGCTTGGTTCCCCACCTGACCCGGTTGGCCGCTTCACCATGTGGGAAGGCCCGTCAGTCGCCATTGTAGCCGCATGCCGTGAGGCTCACAGTGCGGCAGGAGAGCTGGGTTGCGGCTTGCTGGACGAGAATCGAAACCCATTGCGCCCGGCCGATTTGGTGGCATACATGGCCTGGTCAGCACGCGCCATCAAGGCTTCGGCAGTGTTGCCATCGTCCGGGTATCGGCTAATACCAATACTGAACCCCACTTTCAACTCTTGCCCAGCATACAGGATTGGCGAATGCACGCTGTCGAGCAGTTTCTCGGCAATGGTCGCAATGTCTTCGCGGTGGGCCGGGTTGTCCAGTAACACGACAAATTCGTCACCTCCCATGCGCGCCACGGCATCGACCTTGCGCGTGGTGGCGTCCAGGCGCATGGCCACAATTTTTAGCACGACATCACCTCCCTCATGGCCCCAGCGGTCGTTGATGGTTTTGAAGTTGTCGACGTCAATGAACAGCAGGGCGAATCGCTCCCCGCTGCGTTGCGCACGGGCCAGCGCGTGCTCCAACCGGTCCTGAAACGCCCGGCGGTTGGGCAATCCGGTCAAGGCGTCGTGGCGCGCCAGATGGTCCAACTCCTCACGGCTGGCTTCCAGTGCGTTGAGTTGTTGGCGAATTTCGTCCTGCATATGGTTGAAGCTGCGGGCCAGCACACCGATTTCATCGTGGCGATTGACGGCCAATGTGGCTGGCTGGTGCTCATAGGCAAAGCGCTGGATCGCCAGGCTCATGGAGTTGATGGGGCGTGTCACCGCGCGGGCCACCAGTGCCGCTATCACCAGGCAGGCCAAACACAGGCCAACGACCAGTTGCAGCACCGTCAGCCCCAGTTTGTTGGCCGGCTCCAGCAGCATGGCCAGGGGCTGCGCGATACCCAAGATAAAGCGGTCCTCTTCGCTGCTGACTCTAACCGCGCGCCCGACGAACGCGGCGACCACGGGCGCCTCGGCGTAACGACCGTCACCGACTTCTGCCAGGGCACTGCTGGCCTTGCCGTCGATCAGGTCGCGTGTCGCGGCAAACTCGTCTTGAACCAGGACGCGACGGCCCTTGTCAAAACCAAAGGTCTGGGTCGGGTCCGGGTGAATCAGGAAGTCCCCGTGGTGGTTGGCCAGGAAAAGCTGGTAGTGTTTGGGCAGGTCGGCGGCCAGCGTGTTGAACACACTGTTCAAGTCCACATTGATGACAACCGCACCCTTTGCCTGGCCGTTGTCGCCGATCACGGGCATGGCCAAAATAACAGAAGGCTGTTCCAGGCCCGCATGGGTGCCGCGTTCGTGGTTGATGACGATGCGGGACAGGAAAGTGGCTCCCGCCGGCAGTTTGAGCGTGCCCGAGACGTAGGAAAAATGGCCTTTTTCCTGCAAATCGTCCCCCGTCACACGCATGACGCGGTCCTCGACGCGGTCCACGCGAACGCGCTCCTGGCCGTTGTCTGCCGCAGAAATGAGCCTAATCTGAAAATAGGATGGATTGGCCCGCATCAGGCTCTCAAACATCAGGGCCAGTTGCTCTTGGTCAGCCGAGGCTGTTTCCCGAAGCGCAGCCAATGCGGCGGGGTGATTACTCAACACCTGCAGGTTGCGGGATATCTCTTCGCGGTTGAGCGTGACGCGGCGGGCCAGTACCTGGGCGGTGGTCAGCAATTCTTCCTTGGCGGATTGCACCAGAAGGTTACGGCTGGCCTGGTAGGCGTAAAAGCCGGTCAGGCCCGAAGCCAGGATACTGACGCCGGCCAGCAGCCAACCGAGCTTGAACGCGATGCCGACCTTCATGGCGCCAGTACCTTGCTGGCGCGGTCACCCGCCAAAATGCGCTCCCATAGCCTGCTACGGCGCTCGACGTCTTCCACCGGTTCCAGCCACTTCAGCCGGTCCTGCGTTCGCAAATTGGGTGATTCTGCGGTGGTCGTTGCAAGGCCCTGGCGGCTCTGCAGCGCGTTGCCGGGCTGGGGTTCCAAAAAGTAATTGATCCAGGCCTGGGCCAGCTTGGTATTCTTGGCGCCGCGGGTCACGGCCCAGCAATCCAGCCATGCCAGCGCCCCCTCCCTGGGTACCGTATAACCTGCGTCCACACCCGCAGCCTTGAGCAGTTGAAGCTGTTGGGAGCCGTAGTTGGCGAACATCAACGCGGTATTTCCCGACTTAAACCGCTCCACCGATTCCTCGGGCTGGCTGTAAAAACCTTGGGCATTGCGTCGCAAGGCAATCAACTGCTCCACGGCAGCCGGCCACTGTTTGTCGCCGATGCGAAACGGCGTGGTGTCTCCCAATACCTGGGCAGCCAGAGAAAAATTATGCGATCCGCCGTTGTACAGCAAGACCTTGCCCTGATAACGCGGGTCCCACAGTGCCCGAACGGACTGGGGTGGCTCTGTAACCTGCTGCCGGTCGTAGATCAGGCCCATCTCGGAGTAGGTGTAGGGAATACCGAACACCCGGCCGCCGTGCACCAGTCCCGGAATTCCTTTGAGATCACGGAAACGCGGCAATTGCGTGGCAGTATTCGGAATGTCCTTGACCTGGATCGGTACCACCAAGCCATCGTGAATGTAGCGCTGCAACTCGGCGGTGTTGACGGCAAACACATCAAAGTTCTGGGCCTGGTTTTTGCTCAGCTTTTGCCACATGACGTCATCGGAGTCGATGAAAGTCACTTCCACCTTGCTGCCGGTACGTTGTTCGAAAATCTTCACCAGGTCCGGGTCTGCATACCCTGGCCAGGTCAGAACCCGCAGTGTTTCTTGCGCCTGCGCGCCCATGCCCAGGCTACAAGCCAGCAGCAGGAGCACGCCACGCAGCGTCTGCAGGATTCTTGAAATAAGTGCTGCCATATCAGGTCTATCGGCATGTAACGGATGCTTTGCAGTCTAACTGAGCGCGCCCGGCTGTCGTACAGGCTCTTGCGACTCTCGGGCGGGCGACAGCGCCATTTAGAATCCAAGCATGTCCTATCTCGTGCTCGCCCGCAAGTACCGCCCCCGCAATTTCACCGAAATGGTGGGGCAGGACCATGTGGTGCAGGCGCTGACCAATGCGCTGACCACCCAGCGCCTGCACCACGCCTACCTGTTCACCGGCACGCGTGGCGTGGGCAAGACCACCGTTTCGCGCATCCTGGCCAAGTCGCTGAACTGCCAGGGGCCGGATGGCACCGGCGGCATCACCGCAACGCCCTGTGGCGTCTGCCAAGCCTGCACGGATATTGATAGCGGCCGTTTTGTCGATTACACCGAGCTGGACGCCGCCAGCAATCGTGGTGTGGACGAGGTGCAGGCCCTGTTGGAGCAGGCGGTCTACAAGCCGGTGCAAGGGCGCTTCAAGGTCTTCATGATCGACGAGGTGCACATGCTCACCAACACCGCATTCAACGCCATGTTGAAGACGCTGGAAGAGCCACCCGAGTATTTGAAGTTTGTGCTGGCCACCACCGACCCACAAAAGGTGCCGGTCACTGTGCTGTCACGCTGCCTGCAGTTCAACCTGCGGCCCATGGCGCCCGAAACGATTCGCGAACATTTGGCGAAGGTGCTGGAGGTGGAGCAGGTCAGCTCCGAAGTGCAGGCCTTGCGCCTGTTGGCCCGAGCGGCGCGCGGCTCCATGCGCGACGCGTTGAGCCTGACCGACCAGGCCATTGCCTTTGGCTCAGGCCAGTTGCAAGAAGCCACCGTGCGCCAAATGTTGGGCAGTGTGGACCGCTCCTACGTGTTTCGCCTGATCGAGGCGCTGGCCTTGGGTGATGGCAAGACGGTGGTGGAAATTTCAGACGCCTTGCGCCTCAATGGCCTGAGTGCGGCTTCGACACTGGAAGAAATGTCCACGGTGCTGCAACGCATGGCCGTGTTGCAGACCGTGGGCGGTGTGGCCGACGACGATACCGATCCGGAAGCCAGCGAGACCGCCCGTTTGGCCGGGTTGATGCCACGCGACGAGACCCAACTGCTGTACAGCATCTGCCTGCATGGCCGGGTCGACCTAGGCTTGGCACCTGATGAATATGCAGCCCTGACCATGGTGTTGTTGCGGTTGCTGGCCTTCAAACCACAGGCTACGCAGCCCTTGGCTGAAAAAAAAACTCTAAATAGTCCAGCGCCCGCAGTTGCGGCACAGGTAGTTGCTGCGCCGACCTTGGTCACGCGGCCAGGTGTGGCGTCCGCAGGCCCTGTTGTTCCTGCTGTTTCAGCGCCTAAGCTGCCCGTTGTGCAACCCTGGGAAGACGCGCCAGCGCCGGTACCAATCGTGTTGCCGGCACTGGTAGTCGCGGCAAGCCAGGACACAACGCGAACTGTGCCCACTGCTTCCCCGCTGCCACCTGGCCAGTTATTGCACGTGCGTGGCGTTGAACCGCCCGAAACCCTTTCGGGTGAGGACGAAGACGACGGCTACCAAGAGTTTCAAAGAAATCCGGCTCCAGCCCTCGTGAAATATGCGACTGACGCTACGAAAATTGTAGCAATTCCGGTGCATGTACAGGCGGAATCTCGCTCCGAGGTCACTGCACAGCAAGGGGCTACGGTGTTGGTGCCGACGGAGGAAGGCGACTTCTGGCATGCCACCGTGCAGCAGTTGATCAAGTCGGATGCCATCAACGCCATGGTGCGCGAACTGGCCCTGCAGTCACAGCTGGTGGCGCGTGATACGGACCAGTGGATTCTGCGGGTGGAGCGGGAGTCGCTGAACCAGACGGGTACCCGTGACCGCCTGACGACAGCCCTGCAGAACGCGGGTTTTGGCGTGAAGCTGGTGGTGGAAATTGGCCGCGTGACCGATTGCCCGGCCCGGCGCAACAATGCGGCGTCGGCCGAGAAGCAGCTGGCCGCTGAGAAGATTATTTTTGACGATCCGTTTGTGCAGGCCATGATGCGGGACTTTGGCGCGAAAATCGTGCCAGGTTCCATCAAACCCATTTAATCAGTTGGGGTCAGAGCACATTGCTGCGCAAGTGGTCTGACCCGCAAAGTTTCAGTTTAGTCAGTTGGGGTCAGAGCACATTTGCTGCGCAAAGTGGTCTGACCCGCAAGTTTTTGAAACGTTAAAAGGAAAACCATGTTCAACAAAGGACAACTCGCCGGCCTGATGAAACAAGCCCAGGCGATGCAGGACAACATGAAGAAGGCCCAGGACGAACTGGGCAATATCGAGGTGACCGGTGAGTCCGGCGCCGGCTTGGTCAAGGTCACCATGACCTGCAAACACGACGTCAAACGCGTCACCATCGACCCCAGTCTGTTGGCTGAAGACAAAGACATGTTGGAAGACCTGGTGGCCGCAGCGTTTAATGCCGCAGTGCGAAAGGCCGAAGACACCTCGTCCGAGAAGATGGGAAAACTCACAGCGGGTATGCCCGGTTTGCCAGGGGGCATGAAGTTCCCGTTCTGAGACTTTGTGGGAAAGACCGCAGAGACGCAAAGCGCACAAGCTGTTTTCCCAACGTTTCAGAATAGCTACGGCGCAAACCTGATGTGTTACGGCCCATATGACCATTTCGTTTATTGATGACTGACACCCACTCACTGGACTCGCTGATACAGGCGCTCAAACGCCTGCCGGGGGTGGGTATCAAATCGGCCCAGCGCATGGCCTTTCACCTGTTGCAGCACGACCGTGCCGGAGCCGATGCCTTGGCGCGGGCTCTGCAGGCCGCGGTGGTGGGTGTGCGGCATTGTGAGCGTTGCCACACCTTTACTGAACATACGGTTTGCGCCACCTGTTTGGACAGTCGGCGAGACACCAGCAAGCTGTGTGTGGTGGAAACGCCCGCCGATCAATCGGCATTGGAACGCACAGGCGCCTACAAGGGCTTGTACTTTGTGCTGATGGGCAAGCTCAACCCGCTGGGCGGAGTCGGTCCGCACGATATTGGCTTGAAAAAATTGTTTGACCGAGCGCAAGACGGCACGGTGCAGGAAGTCATCCTGGCAACCAATTTCACTGCCGAGGGGGAAGCAACGGCGCATGTCATCAGCGAGGCGCTCAAGGCCAGAGGCCTGGGTGTGACGCGTTTGGCGCGTGGTGTGCCGGCGGGTAGTGAACTGGAGTACGTGGATCTTGGAACCATTGCCCATGCACTGGTGGATCGCCGTTAGAGCCTGGCGCGACGTTAACGCTTGGTGTTGCGCGTGGGGGCTGAACGACCTGTTCCGGATGTCGCGCGCCGCACAGGCGATTTGGCGCTTGAAGCGGCCTTTCTGGACGCCGTTGCTGGTGGTAGAAATACGACCACTTGTTGCCCTGGTTTGAAACTGGCGGTCATGCTGACTTTGTTCCATTGTGCAACCTGGTCAACATTGACCTTGAAGCGGCGGGCAATGGCGGCCACGGTATCGCCTTTGCCGGCTCGGACCAGTGTTTTCCTTGACACGATTTCTGGAGCAAGCGACAGTTGGCCATGGTCGGCTAGCTTGACCGTGACATCCTGGTCAAGAGAGTGTGAGCGCGGGACCAACAGGGACGAGCCGGCTTTGATGACCACCCGCGGTGGAATGGCGTTGACGCTGCGAAATTCTGCTTCGCTCATGCCCACACGTTTGGCAGCATCAGCCGGGCGCATCGTCGTGGGGGCGACCCACACGGTCCAACTCGCCAGACGCCCACCGTCATAGGCCTCCAGGTTGCGTTGGAATACCTCGGCATTGTCCCAGGGCAGCAAGACCTGGGGCGTGCCTGCTGCCATGATGACGGGGCGGTTCAGCGAGGGATTGAGTGCCTTGAAATCTTCCAGCGGCACGTCGGCCAAACGCGCAGCCAAGGCGACGTCGATATCGCGGTGAAGTGTGACGGTCTGGAAATACGGATGGTTTTCAATCAGAGGCAGTTTCGAATTGAACGCGTCGGGGCGCGCTACGATGTTCTTGACGGCCTGTAGTTTGGGCACGTACAGCCGTGTTTCCATGGGCATATTCAGGTCCACATAACCCGTTGCTTGCCCGGCACGCTGGTTCTTCGCGATGGCGCGACCGACGCTGCCTTCGCCCCAGTTGTATGCAGCCAGGGCCAAATGCCAGTCGCCAAACATCCCATGCAATTTTTGCAGGTAATCCAATGCAGCGCGGGTGGATGCCAATACGTCGCGCCGGTCGTCCCGAAACGCATTTTGTTTGAGTTCGAAATACTTCCCGGTGGCTGGCATGAATTGCCACATGCCTGCGGCTTTGGCACTGGATACCGCCTGGGGGTTGAAGGCACTTTCGATAAACGGCAAAAGCGCCAACTCGGTTGGCATATTGCGTAACTCCAGCTCTTCAACAATGTGGAAAAGGTACTTTTTGGACCGTTCGGTCATGCGAAAGATGTAGTCGGGGCGCGCGGTGTACCACTGTTCGCGATCGCGCACCAGGTCGCTGTCCAGGTCGGGCATGGCATAACCACGCCGAATCCGGTCCCACAGATCGGTCGGTGGCGCCAGCGCCGCAACCGCTCGTGACGCCGTTTCCTGCGGATCAATAGGGCTTAGCGGGCTGTCGGCGGCGTTTCCCCTGGCTACCAGTGACCTGTTTGGCACCAGCGGCCGACCGGCCATTTCGCGGGTTGGAGGCGCTGTGATGCCTGGCTTGGTGGCGTCCGTCGTCGGGCTCATCAAGCCGGTAGGGCTTGCACAACCCGTCAGCCACAGCAGCACAACAAGGCTTGCAGGTAACAATCGTTTCATCGGTATTGGTTTTTCCATTGCCTTAGCGTTGCAAATGCCCCGTTTTGCGCCAAGCCGACTGCGTCGAAGCGCTGTGCCGAAGCCACAATGGTCGGCACGTCGACGCGCAAAAAGGGGTTAATTTGTCGTTCCATTTCGATGCTGGAGGGCAGGGTGGGAAGTCCATCTGCCCGCAGCGCCGTGCAGTGACTCTGGTAAGCCGCGAGTTGCGGATTGTCGGGTTCGACCTCCATTGCAAACTTCAGGTTGCTCAAGGTGTATTCATGGGTACAGCATACGCGTGTTGTGTCCGGCAAGGATGCCAGACGATGTAAAGATGCCTGCATTTGGGCCGCAGTGCCCTCAAACAATCGGCCACAACCGCCGCTGAACAAGGTATCACCGCAAAAGAGCAAAGGGGTGTTTCCGGTGTCAGGACAAAAGTAGGCGATGTGCCCTGCGGTATGGCCAGGCACTTCCATCACATCGAAGTCCAGCCCGAGCAACTGCACCCGGTCACCCTCCGACAAACGGGTAATGGGTTCAGGCATGACTTCGTTCGCAGGACCATACACCGAGGCTCCGGAGAGCTCTCGCAGGACGTTAACCCCGCCAGTGTGGTCGGCATGGTGGTGCGTGACTAAAATACCCTGTAGTTGCACACCCTCGCGGAGCAGGGCCTCTGCCACCGGTTGTGCGTCACCAGGGTCCACCACCAGTGCATTTTGTCCATCGTGGAGCATCCAGATGTAGTTGTCGGCAAATGCGGGCAGCGGTATTAACTTCATGAGCGAACAAATTATAGAGATGCACGATTGGTTCGATACTCCGGCGGGTCGCTACCTGCTGGAGTGGGAACAGGCCCAGGTAGATGCAGTGGTTGTCGACATATTTGGCTACCATGCTTTGCAGTTGGGGGTTCCCGAACTGGATGGCTTGCGGTCCAATCGTATGCCACACCAGTGGCTCGCTGCAGAACGTGTGTCCATTGCAGATGAACGTGCCCTCAGACAACCCGCTATTTTGTGCGACTTCTCGGCGTTGCCTTTTCCAGCCGCGAGCCTGGACATGGTGCTCCTGCCCCATACGCTGGAGTTCAGTGCAGACCCCCATGCAACGCTGCGCGAAGTGGAACGTGTGTTGGTCCCTGAAGGCAAAGTAGTGATTTGCGGTCTCAATCCCGCCAGCCTTTGGGGGTTACAGCAAAGGCGTGGCCACTTGTACCGCAAACTCGGCTTTGGCCAATTGTTTTTGCCGGATTCTGGTGATTTCATTGGTTATTGGCGTTTGCGGGATTGGCTTCGCCTGTTGGGGTTTGAAGTGGAGCTGGGTGAGTTTGGTTGTTACCGCCCCGGAGTAACCAGTCATAACTTGCTCAATCGCTTCGAATGGATGGACCGGGCCGGAGCCCGATGGTGGCCAATTTTTGGGGCTGCGTATTTTTTAGTGGCGGTCAAGCGTGTGCGGGGTGTGCGTTTGCTCGGCCCGACATGGAAGACCGCTACGGCGAGTGCCCGAAAGTCGGTTTCGGTCGCAAATCTGACACATGAGCAATGATGAATGGAGAGCATGGTTTGAACGAAGTCGTGATTTACACAGACGGAGCCTGCAAGGGAAATCCTGGGCCTGGAGGGTGGGGTGCCTTATTGCGCTCGCCGGACGGTAGTCAGAAGGAACTGTTCGGAGGGGAACTGGGCACCACCAACAACCGCATGGAAATGATGGCGGTGATTCGGGCACTTGAGGCATTGAAACGCCCTTGCGCTGTGACTTTGCATGTGGACAGCCAATATGTACTCAAGGGTATGACTGAATGGCTGGTGGGCTGGAAGGCCAAGGGCTGGAAAACCGCAGCCAAGCAGCCGGTGAAGAACGTTGACCTGTGGCAACAGCTTGATCAAGTGGTCAACAAGCAGGGTCATACGATAGATTGGCGGTGGGTCAAAGGTCATGCTGGTGATCCGGGCAATGAGCGTGCAGACGCCTTGGCCAATCTCGGCGTTGAAGCCGCAATGCGGCGTTAGTGGTATCAGCAGTCCGGGACTTGCTTCAAAGAGAGGTCCATGGCAGCGACAAATGTTGGTCTTGCACGCCAACAAGCTATTGCGCAATGTGGCCGAGTTTGCTGAGTTGATCGTCGCCAGTCGCTAGGGGATTTCCGTGCAATTGGGGGATGTTGCTTCCGTTAAGGACAGTGTGGAGACGGTCAGGCCCTACGCCAATTTGAATGGTGAGGCGTCTATTGCTCTGGCTATTCTGCGCCAGCTGGGAGCCAATACCGTTCGTGTGGTTGACTCGGCCACGCATGCTCTTGTAAAAATCAAAGAACACGCTAAGGTTGTTCGACAAAGACCTGACCGCTATTGCCACGAAAGGCCATTGTTGTTGATTGGCATTGTCAAGAAGAATGCCATCATGGTGATCGATTCAATGGCAACGGACCCGTCACCAAGGCCGGGGCGCTTTTTTCCTGAGTTTCAGCCGCCGATGTAACTCATCTCAACCCGTCGTATAGCGCTGCCGGTGTCCGGCGGGAGGGCACTGCGCAACTCCGAATACCGGTCCGAACGCGTATGCCAGATCTGCGCGATTGCCGATGCAAGTTGGTCATCGTTGGACTGGCTTCTGATCAAGCTGCGAAGATCGTATCCCTGGCTGGCAAACAGGCACAAATATAGTTGCCCTTCTGTTGACAGCCGCGCCCTGTTGCAATCGCTGCAGAAGGCTTGTGTCACGCTGCTGATGACACCGATTTCTCCAGCCGACTGGTCGTGTGCACCCGTCGCGTCCGCGTATCCCCAGCGCTGGGCCGTCTCGCCCGGGCTGGAGGGCTCCAGGGCCACGAGCGGCAGCTCGGCTTGCAGGCGCTGGATGACTTCGGCGGATGGCATGACGTCGTCCATGCGCCAGCCATTGGTGGCGCCCACGTCCATGTACTCAATGAACCGCAGCACAATGCCGCTACCCTTGAAATGGCGGGCCATGGGGATGATTTCCTGGTCATTGGTGCCGCGCTTGACAACCATGTTGACCTTGATCGGCCCCAACCCGGCCTCTTGCGCGGCATGAATGCCATCGAGCACATCGGCTACCGGGAAATCGACATCGTTCATGGCACGAAAAACTGAATCATCCAGCCCATCCAGACTGACGGTTACGCGGTGCAACCCCGCTGCCTTCAGCGCGCGGGCCTTGCGGGCCAGCAAGGCGCCATTTGTCGTCAGCGTCAGATCGAGCGGGCTGCCATCCGTGGTGCGCAGGGCGGCCAGCTTTTCAACCAAAACTTCAATGTTCTGGCGCAACAGAAGCTATCCGCCGGTGAGCCGGATCTTTTGCACCCCATGGTTCACAAATTGTTGTGCGATCCGGACAATCTCCTCAAACGACAACAGCGCGGAGTGGGGCAGGTACGCATAGTCCTTGTCAAAAACTTCCTTTGGCATGCAATAGCTACAGCGAAAATTGCACCGGTCGGTGACGCTGATGCGCAGGTCGCGCAGATGGCGCCCCAGAGTGTCGCTGACCTTGCCGTTGGCGGCCATTTGAGTCCCTGGGAACAAAGACGCCGGTGGCAGAAGGTGGGTGCCGGCGCGCAGATCGACCAGTGGAATAACTTTGGGGCTGAAACGTTCCGTCATGCTGGCTATTGTCCATAAAAAAGGCCCGCATGCAGCGGGCCCGGGTATAGAGCGGGGCAGCTTAGCCGCCGTGAATCTTCATCATCAATGGCACGATCAGCAGTGCCACGATGTTGATGATCTTGATCAGCGGGTTGATGGCTGGGCCTGCTGTGTCCTTGTAGGGGTCACCCACGGTGTCGCCGGTCACGGCTGCCTTGTGGGTTTCAGAACCCTTGCCGCCGTGGTGGCCGTCTTCAATGTACTTCTTGGCATTGTCCCAGGCACCGCCACCGGTACACATGGAAATGGCCACGAACAGACCGGTCACGATGGTGCCCATCAGCAGACCGCCCAAAGCAGCGGGTCCGAGGACTAGCCCCACCAAAATTGGTGCCACGACGGGCAACAGGCTCGGGATCATCATTTCCTTGATGGCCGCCGTGGTCAGCATGTCAACCGCGGTGTCGTACTCAGGCTTGCCCGTGCCGTCCATGATGCCCTTGATGTCGCGGAACTGGCGGCGCACTTCGACTACCACGGAACCAGCGGCACGACCCACAGCCTCCATCGCCATGGCACCAAACAGGTAAGGAATCAGGCCGCCAATGAACAAACCAATGATGACCATGGGGTTGCTCAGGTCAAACGTGATGTGGCGTCCGTAGGCTTCCAGCTTGTGGGTGTAGTCGGCAAACAGCACCAGAGCGGCCAGACCGGCAGAGCCGATGGCATAGCCTTTGGTCACGGCCTTGGTGGTGTTGCCCACAGCGTCCAGTGGGTCGGTGATGTCACGCACGCTTTTTGGCATTTCAGACATTTCAGCAATACCGCCGGCGTTGTCGGTGATGGGGCCATAGGCGTCCAGGGCGACCACAATGCCGGCCATGCTCAGCATGGAGGTTGCTGCAATGGCAATGCCATACAGGCCAGCCAGTGCGAACGCCGAATAGATGGCCATGCAGACAAAAATCACGGGCCATGCGGTCGAGCGCATGGACACGCCCAAGCCGGCAATGATGTTGGTACCATGGCCGGTGGTTGACGCTTGTGCGATGTGCTGCACCGGGCTGTATTGCGTGCCGGTGTAGAACTCGGTAATCCACACCAGGGCGGCGGTCAGCACCAGGCCCACGGCGCAGGCACCAAACAGTTTCATCTGCGCGCCGGTGCCGCCCAAAGCGTTGTCCGCAATCATGGACTGTGTGACGAAGTAGAACGCAATCAGCGAGAGGACACCCGCAACTGCCAAGCCCTTGTACAGGGCGGGCATCACGTTCTTCATGCCGGGTGATGCCTTGACGAAGAAGCAGCCAATAATGGAGGCCACAATCGACACCGCACCCAGAGCCAGCGGATAAACCACCGTGCTCATGCCGCCACTGGTGACCAGCAATGCGCCCAGCACCATGGTGGCGATCAGCGTCACGGCATAGGTTTCAAACAGGTCAGCGGCCATACCAGCGCAGTCACCGACGTTGTCGCCCACGTTGTCGGCGATCACGGCCGGGTTGCGGGGGTCGTCTTCAGGAATGCCGGCCTCAACCTTGCCCACCAGGTCCGCACCGACGTCAGCGCCCTTGGTGAAAATGCCACCGCCCAGACGGGCAAAGATGGAGATCAGCGAGGAACCAAAGGCAAAACCGATCAGCGGGTTGAGCATCTGGGCAAGATTCTTGTCAGGCGTCATGTTGCCGTTACCGACCAGGAACCAGAAGAAGCCGGTCACCCCCAGCAAGCCCAGGCCCACCACCAGCATGCCGGTGGTTGCGCCGCCGCGAAACGCGACGTCCAGTGCGGGGCCAATGCCACGGGTGGCAGCCTGTGCAGTACGCACGTTGGCGCGCACCGATACATTCATGCCGATAAAGCCGCATGCGCCGGACAGCACCGCACCGACGACAAAACCGATAGCGCTCAATGGGTCCAAAAACACACCGATCAGAATGGTCAGAACCACGCCGACCATGGCAATGGTCTGGTATTGGCGTTTCAGATAGGCCGCAGCACCCGTTTGAATCGCAGCAGCGATTTCCTGCATGCGTGCATTGCCTGCGTCTTGGGAAAGAATCCAGCTGCGTGCCCAAAAACCGTATGCCACGGCAATGAACCCACAGACGAGCGCCAGAATCAGCGCTGAGTTGCCTGTCATAAAAATCTCCTACTGTTGTTTCGCGAAGGAAGAGGCAACGCTAGTGATGCCTCCACTGCGTTGCTTCCTCTAAGCTCCAGCCCAACAGAGCGGTACGGAGATGATTGGCCAACGCGCGGACTGTAACGTGAAAAAATGGGCTTTTTTGTCAGCGCAAGTGTTGAGTCAGTAAAATGAGGGTAAATACTGATCTGCGACAACATTTTTAATTAGCTTAGAGAGCCCTCATGTCCCTAGACAACGTTACCCCTGGCAATAACGCACCCGATGCATTTAACGTCATCATCGAAATCCCGATGAACGCGGATCCCATCAAATACGAAGTGGACAAGGCAACCGGCGCCATTTTTGTGGACCGTTTCATGAGCACCGCTATGCACTACCCGTCCAACTACGGTTACGTGCCAAAAACCATTTCGGGTGACGGTGATCCCGTGGATGTCTTGGTGATTACCCCGGTTCCTTTGATTCCGGGTGTGGTCGTTACATGCCGCGCCATTGGCATCCTGAAAATGGAGGATGAGGCTGGCATGGATGGCAAAGTCTTGGCGGTGCCCATCGACAAGGTCTTGTCTTTGTACAGCCGCTGGCAGAAGCCGGAAGACTTGAGCCCAGCTCGCCTGAAGACTATTGCGCATTTCTTTGAGCATTACAAAGATCTGGAAGAGGGCAAGTGGGTAAAGATTCTCGGCTGGGAGGGGCCAGAGTCTGCCCGCCAGGAAATCCTGGAGGGAATTGAGAATTACCGCAAAGAAGTCGCAAAAAAGTAAGGCCCCTCGCTTGTAACACGACAGTTAGTTGCCTTGTTGACTGCTGATGACGCCAGCGTGCTGAGCGTCAGTGCCGGCGACGACCCCTCAACTGGTTTGACAGCCAAGATCAGGCTGTTCAGGCCTTCGGTAGCGTGACGCCGACTTGACCCTGGTATTTTCCGCTGCGGTCCTTGTAGCTGGTTTCGCACACATCGTCTTTGTCGCTTTCAAAGAACAGCACTTGCGCGCATCCTTCGCCGGCATAAATCTTCGCGGGCAGTGGGGTCGTGTTGCTGAACTCCAGCGTGACATAACCTTCCCACTCGGGCTCGAAAGGTGTCACGTTGACAATGATCCCGCAGCGCGCGTAGGTGCTTTTGCCCAAACAAATGGTCAGAACATTGCGCGGAATGCGGAAGTACTCCATGGTGCGGGCCAGCGCAAAGCTGTTGGGCGGGATGATGCAAACGTCATCGTTGAAGTCGACAAAGCTTTTTTCATCAAAATTCTTCGGGTCAACCACAGTGCTGTGGATGTTGGTGAACACCTTGAACTCCGGCGCGCACCGGATGTCGTAACCGTAGCTGCTGGTCCCGTAGCTGATCACTTTTTTGCCGTTGTTCTGGCGAATCTGACCCGGCTCAAACGGTTCAATCATGCCCGTCGTCTCGGCCATGTGGCGGATCCATTTGTCGCTTTTGATGCTCATGAAGACACAACTCCTAAGTTGCGCTGATTGTAAGCATCGGGCTGCTGCCAAATCGGGGCTCTGACTTGGACCATAATTGACGTTTACGTAAACGTCAATTCACACATTGAGCAGGAGAAACACACCATGGAAATTGCAGGCAAAGTATTTATCGTGACTGGCGGCGCATCAGGCTTGGGCGAAGGCACAGCGCGTATGTTGACTGCCAAAGGCGCAACCGTCGTCATTGCGGACATGCAAGTTGAAAAAGGCGAAGCCATTGCCAAAGAACTGGGTGGCGCCTTTGTGAAGTGCGACGTGAGCCAGGAAGCGGATGGTCAAGCTGTCGTGGCCACAGCCCTTTCCATGGGCAAGCTTATGGGCTTGGTCAATTGCGCCGGCATCGCACCTGCCGAAAAAACCATTGGCAAGAACGGCGCACACAGTCTGGCCGTGTTTAGCAAGACCGTGACCGTGAACCTGGTGGGCAGTTTCAACATGATTCGATTGGCGTCAGAGGCCATGGCCAAGAACGAACCCGAATCCACAGGTGAGCGTGGCGCCATCATTTCGACAGCCTCGGTCGCCGCCTACGATGGTCAGATGGGACAGGCCGCCTACAGCGCATCCAAAGGGGGTGTCGTTGGCATGACGTTGCCGATCGCCCGCGACCTGGCACGCAACGGCATTCGCAACATGACCATTGCGCCCGGCATTTTCGGCACGCCCATGATGTTTGGCATGCCCAAGGAAGTGCAGGACTCTCTGGCAGCAGCCGTGCCGTTTCCGTCGCGTCTGGGCACACCTCAGGATTACGCCAAGCTGGCCGTTCACATTTTTGAAAACGACATGCTCAACGGTGAGGTCATTCGTCTGGACGGCGCCATTCGCCTGGCGCCACGCTAAGTTTCACCGCCGGGCCGCCCCTAGGTGAAATGCGGCCCACTTTGGGGGGCAACGACCCACACGGAGTGGGGAAGCGTGGGGGCGAATATTCGTTAGACACCGAAGCCATCATCGGCGGCGATCACCGCGCCGTTGATGAAATGGCTTTGGTCGGAGCACAACATCACCATCAACGCATCCAGATCCTGGGGTTGCCCGACGCGTTTGCGCGGCAGCATGTTGATGAGTTTTTGGCCCGCGTCCGTTTGCCAGTGGCGATGGTTGATCTCAGTATCGATATATCCTGGACAAATAGCGTTCACGTTGATGCCGAAGCGGCCCCATTCCAGGGCCATGGCCTTGGTCATCTGGATCACCGCTGATTTGCTCATGCAATAGGCGCCGATCTGGGGCAGGACACGCAGACCCGCCATGGATGCCACATTGATGATGCGCCCTCCGGTGTAACTGCCGGGAGCCGCGCCGGTTGCACGTGCCAGCATGCGTTTGCCGACTTCTTGCGCCACAAAAAAAGCACCTTTGACATTGGTGTTGAAGATGTAGTCAAAGTCATCCGGCGACACATCCTGCAACCGCTGGGTGGTGCTGACGCCGGAGTTGTTGACCAAAATATCAATGGAGCCGACTTCGGTTTCTGCGTGCGCCACGGCGGACTTGATGGCGTCGTGATCGGTGACGTCGAGCTCGATCACATGGGCGTCTCCGCCTTCACCATCAATGGTCGCTCGCAAGTCCTTGAGCTTTTCTACGCGGCGACTGGCCAGAATCACAGCGGCGCCAGCCGAAGCCAGGGTCCGCGCAAATTGCGCACCCAAGCCACTGGAGGCGCCAGTAATGAAGGCCACGCGGCCTGAAAGATCAATGCTGTACGCCATTTAGAGAACCTCCACGAATGAAAAAGAACGACCGTGCTATTGCGACAATTCAGAGCATAAAATCGAATGGAAATCCAACCTTCGCAATACTGCGGATGGCGGCATCCGAACAATACCCATTATTGAACGAGACACACCATGACCAACGAAGAAATTCTTGCCCAGTACGGCCCGCGTGAAGCAATGGAATACGACGTGGTGGTCGTTGGCGGCGGCCCTGCCGGTCTGTCCACCGCGATTCGCATGAAACAACTGGCGGCAGAAAAGGGTACTGACGTATCGGTGGTCGTACTGGAGAAAGGTTCAGAACCTGGGGCGCACATCTTGTCGGGCGCCATCATGGACCCGATTGCCCTGAATGAACTCTTTCCCAACTGGAAAGAAATGGGCGCTCCACTGAATCAGCCGGTCACCGATGACGCCATCCTGTTCATGAGCGAAAAATCGGCTTTTCGGATGCCCAATTTTTTGCTTCCGGAATGCTCACAAAACCACGGCAACTACATCATCAGCTTGGGGGCGCTCACCAAATGGCTGGGCGAACAGGCCGAAAGCCTGGGCGTCGAAATTTTCCCCGGTTTCGCTGCGGCGGAGGTGCTTTACAACGAGCAGGGAGCAGTCAAGGGTGTGGCCACCGGCAATATGGGCGTCGGCAAAGACGGCAACCCCGGTGAGGCCTTTCAGATCGGCATGGAACTGCTGGGCAAATACACCGTGTTTGCCGAAGGCTCCCGCGGCCACCTGGGCAAACAGATCATTGCCAAATTCAAGTTGGATGAAGGCTGCGACCCCCAGTCCTATGGCATTGGTATCAAGGAACTGTGGGAAGTCGATCCCTCCCGGCATCAGCCTGGCTTTGCCATGCACACCGCCGGCTGGCCCATGGACGAGCAGACCTATGGCGGCTCTTTCATGTACCACATGGAAGACAACAAGATTGTTCTGGGCTTTGTGACCGGATTGAACTACAGCAACCCCTACCTGAGCCCGTTTGAGGAATTCCAGCGCTGGAAAACCCATCCCAACATCCGCTACTACCTGGAAAACGCCAAGGGCGAGGTGACAGCCAAGCGTCTTTCCTACGGCGCCCGCGCCATCACCGCAGGCGGTCTGATGTCCCTGCCCAAGACAGTCTTCCCTGGTGGCGCTCTGGTGGGTTGTGACGCCGGCTTCCTGAACGTGAGCCGTATCAAGGGCAGCCACACTGCTATCAAAACCGGCATGCTGGCTGCTGAGGCCGCATTCGACGCCCTGCAAGCCAATCGTCAGCATGACGAACTAACCACCTACCCAGAAGCTTTCGAGCAGAGCTGGGCCTTCAAGGAACTCAACAAGTCGCGCAACTTCAAGGCCTGGTTCAAGTACGGTCTGACGGTGGCCACACTGATGAACGGCCTGGAACAGTTCACGCTGAGAGGCCACATGCCGTGGACGATACGGCGCAACAAGGCCGACCATGAATACCTGAAGCCCGCTGCCGAATGCACGCCGATTGAATATCCCAAGCCCGATGGCAAGCTCACCTTTGATCGACTCTCCAGCGTGTTCGTGGCGAATGTGAACCACGAGGAACAGCAACCGGCTCACCTGACGCTTAAAGACCCGTCGGTTCCCGTAAGCATCAATCTGGCTAAATATGCCGGGCCTGAGGCCCGCTATTGCCCGGCCGGGGTGTACGAGTTTGTGAAGAACGCCGACAACACAGACCGGCTGCAAATCAATGCGCAGAACTGCGTGCATTGCAAGACCTGTGACATCAAGGACCCGACGCAAAACATTGTGTGGGTCACGCCAGAAGGCGGCGGCGGTCCGAATTACGCCGGGATGTAATTTCACGCGCATTGGTTGCCACCTGGCAACAGAAATCCCTCTTGCAGAGTCGATCAATTTCGACGCGACGGGTGGAGCGCTTCGAAATCGATAGCTAACGAGGCAACCGATTCGGGGGCTGTGTGCAGATTTTGTTATGTGGAATTCCGAGTCACTGAGCGGGCCCCGGTTTCTTGCAATTTCTTTCAAATCTGTGACGCCGCTTTAGCCCAACTGTTGCTACGATGGCGGCCTTGTGAACGCCGCATCTTTGATGCACAACAAGGAAATAACCCATGCACTTGGGTAGCATCCGGCAGCCTCCATCTACAACGGGCCGACCACGATGACGATTTTCTTCCAGGCCGATCGCCTCCGTCCCGATTTCCAACCAATACCACCATCGCATACCGAGCGGCTTTGACAAAGCGCACTGCGCAGCCCATCCAATCCTGAGGAGACACGACAATGAAACGCGACCCGATTTCCCCGCTGCAAGGCCAGTTTGTTACACAACCCATCAGCCAGGACGTGCTGGTTGAAAAGTACCTCAAACCGGGTGAAAACTCGGTAGATGATTTGTTTGCCCGCGTGGCAAGAGCCCTGGCATCCGTTGAGGCGGAAACCGAGCGTCCCAAATTTGAGGCTATCTTTTTAGAGAATCTTTATGCTGGTGCGATTGGCGCCGGTCGCATCATGAGTGCAGCAGGCACCGACATCCAGGCCACCTTGATCAACTGCTTCGTGCAACCTGTAGGCGACTGCATCCAGGGCATGGATGGAGACGGCTACCCGGGCATTTATGAGGCCTTGCGCGAAGCGGCCGAGACCATGCGTCGCGGCGGTGGCGTGGGCTATGATTTTTCGCGCATCCGCCCCAGAGGCGCCGCCGTCAAAGGCACGGCGTCCATGGCGTCGGGGCCGTGCAGCTATATCAATGTGTTTGACCAGTCCTGCTCGACGGTCGAGAGCGCCGGTGCGCGGCGCGGTGCACAAATGGGGGTGTTGCGGATCGATCATCCGGATGTGCTGGAGTTCATTACCGCCAAACGCACCCCCGGTCGATGGAATAATTTCAACGTGTCGGTCGGCATGACCGACAACTTTATGCGGGCCTTGCGGAACGACCAGGCTTGGGAACTGATCCACCCAGCCAAACCTGGGGCCCCACTGATGAGCCAGGGGGCGTACCAGCGCGCTGATGGCCAATGGGTTTACCAGACGCTGCCCGCGCAGCAGTTGTGGGATACGGTCATGAAGTCCACCTATGACTTTGCAGAACCGGGCATCCTGTTTCTGGACAATATCAATCGCGACAACAACCTCAATTACTGCGAAACCATTGCAGCCACCAATCCCTGCGGCGAGCAACCGTTACCGTCGTACGGCTGTTGTGATCTGGGGCCAATCATATTGCCCCGTTTTGTTCGCCATCCATTCGGATTTGCAGGCGTGCCAATGTTCGATTTCGAGGCCTTCGAAAAGTCCGTTGCGATCCAGGTACGTGCACTCGACAATGTCCTCGATGTGACATTCTGGCCATTGCCACAGCAACGTGAAGAGTCCGCTGCCAAGCGTCGAATTGGTGTGGGGTTTACCGGAATGGGCAATGTGTTGGCCATGTTATGCCTGCGCTACGACGCTCCGGAAGGGCGTGCGATGGCTGCGCGCATCGCGACCAGCATGCGTGATGCGGCGTACAGCGCATCGGTGGCACTGGCCCAGGAAAAGGGCGCCTTTCCCAAGTTCGATGCCGATGGCTACCTGGCAAGCGGTACCTTTGCCAGCCGGCTGCCCGCAGCCCTACAACAGTCGATTCGGACCCATGGCATTCGCAATAGCCACCTGCTGTCGATTGCGCCAACGGGAACGGTTAGCCTGGCCTTTGCCGACAATGCCTCGAATGGCATCGAGCCGGCGTTTTCCTGGATGTACCGTCGCAAAAAGCGCGAGTCGGACGGCACTACGACGGACTACGCTGTGGAAGACCATGCCTGGCGCTTGTACCGTGAGCTGGGGGGTAATGTGGATGCATTACCGGACTACTTTGTATCGGCGCTGGACATGTCGGCTACCGATCACATCGCCATGATGGAGGCTGTGCAACCCTTTGTGGACACGGCCATTTCAAAGACGGTCAATGTTCCTGCCGACTACCCGTACGAGGACTTCAAGGGGCTGTACCAACAGGCTTGGGACGCCAAGCTCAAGGGCTTGGCCACCTACCGCCCCAATGCCATTTTGGGCTCGGTGCTGGATACCGGCGCCGTCAACGCTGCGCCGGTCGTTTCCGCTCCTGTGACGGTAGTTGATCCCATGCGCACCGTGATTGAGCGCAGGCCCAAAGGTGCGTTGTCCGCCGTCGCAGAAAAAATTGACTACTGGACTCAGGAAGGCCATAAGACCCTGTACTTGCTGGTGTCCTTTTTGCCGGTACCTGCAGCCAACGGCGTGGGCACAGTGGAGCGGGCGATTGAGTTCTTCATGCCTGTGGGGCAGAGCGGAGAATCCCAACAATGGATCACGTCCAGCATGCGTTTGTTGTCCTTGGCTGCACGTGGCGGATTTCTGGAACGGGCACTTAGTGATATGCGCAAAGTGGCTTGGGATCGTGGCCCCGTACGGCTCGGTACCCACCAAAAGGCAGACGGCACCCATGTCCCCATGTGGCACGACTCGGAGGTTGCGGCTGTTGCCTACGCCATTCAGAACATCCAGGCCCAACGCAATAGCGCGCAGTCAGGCGACTACAACCGCCGCTCGACCGACAACTCTGCAGAGTCATATGGTTTGTTGCCCCGTCAGGAGCAGGCGCTTGCGGCTGCACCATTGCCCGTCATGGCTGGCAAAAAGTGCGGCGAATGCGGTGCACATGCCGTTATTCGCAAAGACGGATGCGACTACTGCACCCAATGCGGGCATATGGGCAGTTGTGGGTGAAACCGGTCAAGTCCGCCGATTCCCAGTTGATCGGTTCAGACCACCATTGGCGCGTCCGCCACCTGCTGTTGGCGCCGCACCGGTTAGGTTTTTTTCTGGCCATGTTGGTTTTGGTGGCCTCGGCAGCCTGGTGGTTATTGGTACAGTTTGACCGTGTCAGTGTGACAGTCGCTTTGCCTTACGTCACTTCTCCGACGCTGGTACACGCCACTGCCATGACCTTTGGTTTTTTTCCTCTCTTTTTCGTCGGGTTCTTGTTCACAGCCGTGCCGAAGTGGCTGCGCGTGGAAATGCTTGAAACCCGCGTGTTCACCGTACCGTTGCTGATGCAGGCCACCGGCTGGCTGTTATGGCTAGGGGGGAGCCATTGGCACACCGTGCTGGTATTGTCTGGCCTTGCATTGGCATGGAGTGGGTTTACGCGCACTGCATGGTTGTTCTGGCGTATGGTCTGGCGTAGCCGCGAGGTCGATCAACTGCATGCACGCACGGTCGGGGTCGCGTGGTTGATCGGGTGCCTGAGTCTGGGTGGTCTGTTGGCAAATTTAGTATTGGGAGCAACGGCGGTCGCACTGGCCTGTGTCCTGACTGGCTTGTGGGGTTTTGTGATCGTGGTGTTTGTAACGGTGGCACATCGCATGGTCCCGTTCTTTACGTCCAATGCCATGCCTTTTATTGCCGCGTGGAAGCCATTTTGGGCGCTCGGACTGATGTTGACGTCTGCGGCGCTGGAGGTGCTTGCGGTGTGGCTGGAAGTGGATGGTCCAATGCACGGACCGATGGCACCGGTTTGGATGCTGGTGCGCGGGTCCATGGAGTTGCTGTCGGGCTTTGTGTTGTTGTGGTTGGCTCTGATGTGGGGTTTGGCCCAAAGTCTTAAGAACCGATTGCTGGCAATGCTTCACATCGGTTTCCTGTGGCTTGGGCTGGGGCTGTTGTTGGGCGGTGTAGCGCAACTGCTGGGGCTGGTTCAGGGCACACCGGTGTTGAGTCTGGGGTCACTCCATGCGGTGGCCATGGGCTGCCTAGCGTCCTTGATGCTGGCCATGGTGACACGTGTTTCATGCGGTTTCACAGGCCGTTCCGTGGTTGCCGACAGGGCTATTTGGACTCTTTTTTGGCTGCTGCAGGTCAGCGTGTTGTTGCGTATTGCCGCTGCCGCTCAAAGCGTTTGGGCAAGCTGGTTGTTGTTGCCGGCAGCTTTGCTGTGGGCCAGCGTCGTTCTGACGTGGAGCTGGCGCTTGGGTGGTTGGTATGGCCGTGTTCGGCCGGATGGGAGGGCAGGCTAATGACACAGCTGGAGTTGGAGAGTGAGCTTTTGGCAACCGTGTCAGCCGTGATTCACGGGCGTCAGACGATATTGCCCAAGCGTTTGTCTGCACCTGGACCGAGTGCTGAACAACTGCACCAGATTCTGGACGCAGCCTCAGCCGCTCCAGACCATGGACAGGTGTTGCCGTGGCGTCTTGTAGTGGTGCCCCCGCAAGCGCGGGTGCTACTGGCCACTGTTTTTGGTTCCGCGCTGTTGGAGCGCGATCCCTCGGCCACACCAGACCAGATACGTCAGGCGCAGGAGAAAGCGCACCGCGCTCCATTGCTGATGCTGGTTGTTGTGGACGCCAATAAGGGCGATGCCGATATCGATCTGAACGAACGCATTGTTTCTGCAGGTTGTGCCGTGCAGAACATGTTGTTGATGGCAACCGCCATGGGTTATGGCTCGGCATTAACCAGTGGCAAAGCATTGAAGTCCAAGGACTTGCGTCGCCTATTCAGGCTCACGTCCGCTGAACATGCTTTGTGTTTCTTGAGTGTGGGCACGGCCGTATCGCGAAAATTGGGACGCGTGCGGCCACAGGTCAACGATTACGTGACCCACTTGCCGAGCTGGAGTTCTCCAACGCCCGACCAGGAATAGATCAAGTCGGCAAGGTGTCGGCAGGGCCCGAATGGCGCAGGAGCGTTTCACATAACGATACAGCCCTGGAAAAATCGAGGTCGGTCATTGCGGAATCCAAATCGTGGAGCGTTTCACCGAACGTGATGCCATGCTCTGCGCGGATGCGGGTAAATATCTCCAGCGCCTGCAGATTCGAGTTCCGGAGCAAGTCCAAAAATAGCAGCAGATCATTCGTACGATGGGCGTCGTTTTCGGTCACCTTGCGCTCCGTTGCAATTGGCTGTGGGGTTAAGCCTGGCTTGTATTGCTGCAAGACCGGAACCATGGCGATACGTGTTGCCTCCACGGCAGCTTGTAGGCGGGTTATTGAATCGGCGCAGTCTGTGATGGACATGCCGGTCTTGATGTGGATTTCCAATTGTGTTGCCACACGGGCCAAATGGTTTGCTCCCACCGTTGAAGCAAGCCCTTTGACGGTGTGCATGAGGCGTGACGCTTCGACCGTTTGCGAACGCTCCAGGTGTGTGGCCAGTTGCCCAGGAAGTCGGTCCAATTCCTGCGCAAATGAATGAAGTGCGGCTGCCAGGGCTGCGTGATTGCCCCCCATGCGGTTCAAAGCACTGGCTATGTCCAGGGTCGACGCAGTGGTTTCTGTGGAATTCAATGCGAACTCCGACCGCAGGGGGGGGCCATCGATTGGGCGTAAAACCGTGGAACGTCCTGCGTAATTGAGTAACACCGACACCAGGTGGTCCAGCTCAAACGGCTTGCCGACATGGTCGTTCATGCCGGCTTCCAGGCAGGCAGCCCGATCAGAGGCCATCGCATTGGCCGTCATGGCGATGATGGGCA
Source organism: Candidatus Aalborgicola danicus (assembly GCA_016703945.1). Taxonomy (GTDB): domain Bacteria; phylum Pseudomonadota; class Gammaproteobacteria; order Burkholderiales; family Burkholderiaceae_C; genus Allorhodoferax; species Allorhodoferax danicus. The sequence goes on along the minus strand of JADJBC010000059.1, from coordinate 291,774 downwards.
ACGCGGTCAGTCCCAGTTCCTGGCGAATGGCGCGTGTGGCAGTGTAGCCATCCATCACCGGCATTTGCACATCCATCAGCACAATGTCAAAACCGCTCGTTGAACGGGCCAAAGTCGCGACGCCTAGTGCACCATTGTCCGCCAGCGTGACCTGTGCGCCTTCTTGACTGAGCAACCCTTGGGCGACCAATTGGTTGATCTTGTTGTCTTCGATGACCAAGACACGCAAGCCAGTCAGTGGCTTGGCCTTCGGCGCTTCTCTGGCTGGTTGGATCTGCGGAGCGTCTTTGACGCGCACGGGCACCGCAACCAACGTGAACGGGATCTGAAAAAAGAAACGGCTTCCTAGGCCCAGCGCGCTTTCAAGTAACAGGTCGCCTCCCATCAGGTTCACCAAGCGCTTGGATATCGACAGCCCAAGGCCAGTGCCACCAAACCGGCGTGTGGTGTTGGATTCCGCCTGCGAGAAACCACTAAAAATATGCTCTTGTTTTTCCGGGGCAATGCCGATGCCGCTGTCCCGCACGGAAAACTCCAGCAGTGCAGAGACCGCATCGCGACTCACAACGCGCACCGTCACGACCACTTCGCCCTGGTTGGTGAACTTGATCGCATTGCCGCCGAGATTGATCAAGACTTGCTGCAAGCGCATGTCATCACCAATGAGCCCGCGCGGTACATCGGGTTGAACATCCACACGGACTTCAATCTGCTTGTCGGCGAGGTTGGCAGCCAACACAACACCGAGGTCGCGAAGCGTTTTGTCCAGATCAAACGGATGCGGGTCCAATGTCATTTTGCCGGCTTCGACCTTGGAAAAATCCAGGATGTCGTTAAGCAGACCCAAAAGGGAGCGCGCTGCGCCTTCGGTATTGGAAACATAGTCTCGCTGACGGCTGCTGAGGTCAGTGTTCTGCAGCAGCTTGAGCATGCCGAGAATGCCATTCATCGGGGTGCGAATTTCGTGGCTCATATTGGCCAGGAACTCGCTCTTGGCCTGGCTCGCAGCTTCCGCCGTCTCCTGCGCCTTTTTGAGCTCCGTGATGTCAAATCGGAAGCCAACAATCTGGCCCAGGCTGGTCCTGCGCTCCACGATGCGCAGCCAGCGACCATCGTCAAGTTTTTGTTCCAGTTGCGCGTGGCCACTGCGATGCAATGCCACGCGTTCGGCTACCCATTCGTCCAGCGGGCCAATAGCATCAGGGTACTGGCCGTGTTCCGCTCCGAAACGCAGAATCGCTTCAAACGAATTGCCGGGCACAATCACTTCAGCCGATGCGCGATAGACATCACGGTACCGCTCATTGCAGAACAGCAGGCAGTCATTGCTGTCAAAAATGACGAAGGCTTCTTCAAGCGCCTCCATGGCGGTCAGCAGCATGTTTTCCGTTTCGCGGCGTGCCACTTCTGCAACCAGTAGCTCACTCGCAGATTGGCTCTGCGCATTGAGTGCCAACAGGTGGCGATTGAAGCCCTCCACCAATTGGCCAATTTCATCATCGGCTCGCGTGGTCGGCAATGGCCGGTGGACGATGCCGGGGTCGCGCTGAAGCCGGTTGAATCCACTGGAAACGGCGCGAATGGGAGCCACCACGGTCTGTGCATAACGCCAGGTCAGCGCCAGCACACCCAGCAGGCACAAAACTAACAGCACACCGGTTGCCATTGTCAATTGCGCAACGCGGCCTGTGACAAGCTGACGCGGTGTGAGCATGACCAGAGAACCATGGTCCTTGTTGTTTGCATTGACATCCATCAGAACCGGCTGGCCGTCCAGCATAAACTGCTCGGTACCCAGGGCGTTGCGCATCAGTTCCAGCAATACCGGTGAAAAAGCCTGGCCGACCATTTGTGGGTCGGAATGTAGCGCGATCCGGCCTTGGGCATCAATCTGCATCAGTTGTTGGCCACTGGGCAGTGGCACCTGCGACAAATACTCCCGCATGATGTCGCCCGAAAGGGTGACCACCAGCACTCCGACCGTATCGGACTTGCCAGTCGTTGGTGAGAAATGGCGAATAGCCCGCACCACACTGGTCACCTGGCCATAACGGGAACTGCGGTTGATGTTCGGGCCTACGCCACGCCAAAGGGTAGGTGACTGCGACTGGGCGGCCTCGCTGATCAAGGCACCGGCAACTTCAGGCGCGACGGTGCTGGTGGTCAGGGTTTCACCCACGTGGAAATGCGCCCCATTGGTGGAAAACAAATCCAGCGAAACCAGACCCTTGACGCGAACATAGTTGTTCAGGGTGTAGCCGACCTGGGCGCGCAAATTCAGAGCATCAAACCCGTTGTTTTCAGAATCAGATCCGGCAAGTAGCGCCGAGCCAATCGCTTCGTTGCCGGCAATATTGGTTGCCAGGTCATCAATCTGGTCGTGGTACAGCGACAAATAGGAGGCAAACCCCCCTAAAACACGCACATTTTCCGCTTGTGCCTGTTCCAGGACAATGCGCCGGGAAATCTCCAACGCGCTGAAGCCCAAAACCGTCAGCGGTACGATCCCCGCAACCAGCAGGTAACCCAGCAGCTTGACGGTGATGTTGAAGCGCAATCGCACGGCGCAACGTAGCAGTGAACTATTGGAGTTCGGCCGCAGTCACAAGCCGTGTCTCAATCATGGTCACTGGCGGCACCTTTTCACCTTTCAGCATGCGCAGCGCCATAACCACACCTTGGTAACCCTGCTCTGCGGCTTGCTGGTCTATGGTTGCGTGGAGATGGCCTGCCTTGATCTCGGTCATAGCCTCCGACAGCGCGTCAAATCCGGCGACCTTGACGTCGGCTTTGCCGGACTCCTGCAGGTATTTCAAGGCACCTAAGGCCATCATGTCGTTGGCTGCAAACAGCAGTTTGATGTCCGGGTGTTTCTTGAACATCGCCTTGCTGGTGGTGTAGGCTTCGTCAATCTTCCAGTTTGCAGTTTCCGAGGCCACCAGTTTGATCTGTTTGTTCTCTAGCAGAGCGCGGCGAGCACCCTCCATGCGCTGGCGGGCATTGTCAGCACTTCGAATACCTTCCAAAATGGCCGCCCGGGTCGGCGTGCTGACTTTTGTCGCCAAGAATGCACCGGCCTTGAAGGCCCCGGCCTCGTTGTCCACGCCCAGGAATGGAACTTCTGTAAGTCCAGCCTGCTGGAGCGCTTGCGCGTCCAACCGGTTGTCGATGTTGACGAGCTTGATGCCTGCATCCGCAGCTTTTTTCAGTGTCGGAATCAGGCTTTGCGAGTCACCCGGAGCAATCACGATGGCGTCCACCTTGGCTGCAATCAAGTCATTGACCAGCTGAATCTGCTGCTCGATTGATGTCTCCTGGGCTGCCGTCTTGACGGTCAAGGTGATGCCGTTTTCTTTTTCAGCGCGGCGGGCACCTTTTTCCATTTCAACAAAAAAGGGATTGGTCAGAGTCTTCATGACCAAACCCACCTGTTGCGCCGTTGGTTTGGTCGCACCAGGTGCCGGGGCGGGGGCAGCGCCTGCGCCAACCGAACTGACACTTGGCCCGCTGGACTGCCCGCAGCCGAACAAACCCAAGCAAAGCGCTACACACGACAACAGTTTGGTCAGATGCATCAAGGACCCGCCTTGTTATGGATGGTGGATGGACGACGCCATCGTACCCGATGGAGCTGTCGCCCCGGCAGACGAATGGAGCTAAAACGGATAGCCGTGTTCCAATACTGGGATGAACCCTGATGCGCACAAACTATGGCTGGCTCCCCAGTGGGCTTTTGCCGTGTTGCTTGCCTTATTGGGCATGCTCGGCCCCTTCTCCATTGACACCTATTTGCCCGCATTCGCCGGCATTGCCGAGTCGCTGGACGCCACGCCGGTGCAGATGCAGCAAACCTTGTCAGCTTACCTGTTCGGTTTCGCATTCATGAGCCTGTTCCATGGGGCCATTTCGGACAGTTTTGGTCGCCGGCCAGTGGTGTTGTGGGGGCTGGTTGCCTTTACCGTGGCGTCTGCCGGTTGCGCCCTGTCCCAGAGTATTGGACAACTGATATTTTTTCGCGCCATGCAAGGGCTGTCCACTGGCGCCGGCATTGTTGTGTCCCGGGCCGTGATCCGCGACATGTTTCCACCCTCGCAGGCGCAAAAGGTCATGAGCCAGGTGACAATCTTTTTTGGTGTTGCCCCTGCGATTGCACCCATGGTGGGGGGGTGGATGCTGGCGCATGTCAGCTGGCACGGAATTTTCTGGTTTCTGACCGGTGTTGGGGTGGTCCTCTGGGCGGCGATTTTCCGCCTGTTGCCGGAGACGCTACACGCCAGCCAGCGTCAAGGCTTTAATCCCAGGAACCTGATGGCAGGCTACTGGCAACTGGGTTCCGATCCACGCTTTTTTCTACTGGCCCTGGCCAGCGGCATTCCATTCAATGGCATGTTTTTGTACATTCTGAGTGCCCCCGTGTTTCTGGGCGAGCATTTGCAGTTGGCGCCACAGGAGTTTTTCTGGTGTTTTCTGGTCACCATTGGCGGCATCATGGGCGGAGCCATGGTGAGTGGGCGGGTGGCGGGAAAAATCGCGCCCAAACGGCAGATTCGAATCGGCTTTTACATCATGCTGGTCATTGCACTGGTGAATCTGGCGGCCAACCTGGCGTTCAAGGCCCACGTCAGCTGGGCCTTGCTACCGCTGGGGATATTTTCCTTCGGCTGGGCACTCATGGTTCCGGTCGTGACCTTGCTGGTGCTGGACCTGCATCCTGAGCGCCGTGGCATGGCCTCCAGTCTGCAGATGTTTGTTGGCTCCACCGCCAATGGGATTGTGGCGGGTGTGATTTCGCCCTTGGTGATGCACTCCACCGTGGCATTGGCCACAGCTTCCCTGCTCATGCTGAGTCTTGGGCTGGTAGCGTGGGCCTTCATTCGCCACCGTTGGCCCGAAATTGGACATACCATATCGCATGGCTAAGGCGTGGCAGTGTTTCATAGGACTGGGGTTGCTGCTTGCCAGCCTGCAGGGTGCTGTCCTGGCGCAGCAAACGCCCCTTGATCGCATCGAAGCACTCCAGGCCCTATCTGAAAAGGACAATGCAGACGCTTTGAACCAGTTGGTCGCTCTGAGTCCTTCGATGGGTTCGATCACACCGTATGCCGTGCGCCGGGATTACCTCAACGCCTTGATTGGTGTCCAGGTGGATGCAGCCAAAATGGGTGATGCAGACGCCACCATTGCAAAGTTGCAGGCACTGGCCCAGGAGAACAAAGACGACATTGGCATGGTGCTGGCCACCTCGCGAGCGGCGTCGATGATGGCCTTGGCTGGCAAGTCGGAGGCTGCCATTGTCAAACTGACTGCCATCGAACCCATCGCCTTTCGAACTGCCAACCCGCAAGCCCTGTGGAATTTTTATTCAGCACTTGGCAACGCGCAGCTGACCGTGGGCCGTTTCGAACTGGCGCTGGCAAGCGCTCTCAAGGGGCTGCAATTTGCCAAAGAGCACACCCAGGGCGAAACAGCTGCCCATATGCGCTCGCTGAATCTGATCGCCAATGTGTACATGGCCATGACCAATTGGGACAAGGCCTTGCAGGTGGTACAGGAAGGACTTGTGATTGCCACAGAAGCGGGTTCCGTCAAACTGGCGGGAACGTTCTACTTGAATCAGGGCGCCATCTTTACCAGCCTGGGGCGCGCCAAACCCGCTTTGGAGTCTTATGAAAAAGCCCTCAAAATCGGGCAGCAGGCTGGTTTGGTGGGCTTGCAGGGTACGGCACTGAACAACATCGGTGACGGCTACCTGATTGCCAAGAATTACCCCAAGGCGGAAGTTTATGCCCGCCAGGCTTTGCTCAAGTTCCAGGAGGCCGGGGAAATGGGGGGGGTCGCCACCGCGCAAAGCAATGTCGGGTTTGCCTTGATCGGGCAGGGCAAGGTCAAGGAAGGTGTGAGCGAGGTCCGCGCTGCCATCGAGTTCAACCGCGAGGCCGGCGCCAAGGCCGATCAGGAGGAGATTCTGGGTGAGCTCGGGCGCATGTATGAAGCCGCTGGCATGTACCGCGAAGCCGTTGCCACGATCCGGGAGCAACAGGCGTTAACGGCACAGCTGTTTCGTGCTGACCGTGAAAAATCGGTAGCAACGCTGCAAGAACAGTTTGATTCCGTGCAGCGCCAAAAGCAGATTGAATGGCTGGCTCGTGAAAACAGCCTGAAGGACGCCGAAATCAGCAACCAGCGCCTGCAAAAAATCGTGACGGCCCTGGGTGCGGTGGTCACCATCATGGGTGGCGTATTTATCTTTCTACTGTACCGGCGCGTCAAAAAAACCAACCAGAAGCTGCGCGAGGCCAACCTGCAACTCGAATTTCACTCCGTGCGCGACCCTTTGACCGGGCTGTTCAACCGGCGCTCATTTCTGGATCTGATGGGGCGTCGCTCGATCGATTCCAAAACGGGGCGTCGCGGTGATGACAATCCGGATGGGTTGATGATTCTGGATGTTGACTTTTTCAAGAACATCAATGACACGCTGGGCCATGCCGGAGGGGACGTGGTCCTGGTCGAAATTGCAAAACGCCTGAACAATACCGTGCGTGACACCGACATCGTCATGCGCTGGGGCGGCGAAGAGTTCCTGATTTACTCCCCCAAGGCCAACACCGAGCACCTCAAGAGTCTGGCGCATCGGGTGCTCAAGGTCATTGGAGAAACCCCCATGGAAGTGGCTGGCAAAAGTATGACCATCACGGTGACGGGTGGTTTTTTGTCCCTGCCGTTTTCCGGCTTGTCGGAGACCGACTGCAATTGGGAGAAGGCCATGCAGATCGCCGATATGGCCCTCTATCTGGGCAAGGTCAACGGGCGCAACCGTGCCTATGGGTTGAACCGGCTGCTGGCGCCTTTTGAACAGGTGATGCCGGTGCTGGAGCGGGATATTTCCGCGGCCCTGAAGGCAGGCATGGTCGAGCTGGTCGAAGTACTAGGCCCCCAGACCGAGCCACAAATATAAGCTTTATTGCTCTCCAGCCCTCGTGGAATATGCGTGAGACGCTTCCAAAAATATAGCAACTGTTGTGCCATGGGCAGCTCGCTGGGCTTGGTGTTGGGCGCGGAACAGAAACTGTTGTTCAGTGAAGTCGGCATTGGTATATACTGTATAAAAATACAGCTTCAAAAATGTTATGCCTGCCCCCGCCCTTTCCCCATCCTGGGCCGGCGTCCATCCGGACGTCTGGCAGGCGGATGCGCTGGCCGGAGCCCCGGCCCGGGTGCTCGCCACTGGAGACATCCTGCTGGACGCCCAGTTGCCGGGCGGCGGTTGGCCACTGGGGGCGTTGAGCGAAATTTTGCAACCCCCCGGTGTGCACAGCGAGTGGCGCCTGCTACTGCCCGCTTTGGCCCGCAGCGGAAGCGGCGCCGTGGTGCTGGTGGGCGCGCCGCAGATACCTTTTGGGCCGGCGTTGGGCGCCCAGGGATTGGACCCGCGGCGACTGTTATGGGTGGCGGCGCAGGCCGGCGCCCAACGCCTGTGGGCCACCGAGCAGGCCTTGCGCTGCGCCGATGTCGACGCCGTGCTGGCCTGGCTGGAGACGGTGCGTGCTGACCAATTGCGCCGTCTGCAAATGGCGGCGGCCGAATACACCAAACTGTTGTTTGTGCTGCGCCCGGAGCGGGCACATGGCGAATCCTCACCCGCCGCGCTGCGCCTGTGGGCCGCACCCGCAGCGGACCAAGGTGATGCGCTGGAGGTACGCGCCCTCAAACGCCGCGGGCCACCCCTGAGCCAGGCGCTGCATCTGGCGGCGCGTCCATCGCGGCTGGCACGGCTGCTGGCTGCAAGCCAATTTATGAGCAGCCATGCACTGGATCGCACTTCAGCCAGCGTCTGACGCGGCGGACGGCGCCAGCCAGGAGGAGGGCGCTGCCTTGGTGGATGTTCTTAGCGCCTGGGCCTGGTGGGCATTGCAGTTCACCCCGCTGGTAGCACGGGTTGAGGCCGCGTTGGTGATGGAAGTGTCTGCCAGTGAGCGCCTGTTTGGCGGGCGTACGGCCCTGCTGGCCCAATTGTTTGAAACAAATCGTGCTCCAGCCCTCGTGGAATATGCACAAGGCGCTACATCTTTAATAGCGTTTGCCCGTTTGCAATGTGTCGGCTCAGGCGTAGCGAGCACCGAACCCTTGGCCCCCGATACCCTGCCCCTGCACACCCTGGCGGCGGCGCGCCCGCATCTGCCCACGCTGGTGCGCCTGGGGCTGCGCAACTGGGGGCAATTGCGCGCCTTGCCCCGTGGTGGCTTGGTGCGCCGCTTTGGCGCGGCCCTGGTGGATGCGCTGGACTGCGCCTATGGCCAGCGCGCCGAACTCTATCCCTGGTTGACCCTGCCCGATGTTTTTGATGCGCCGCTGGAGCTGACGGCCAGTGTAGAGACGGCTTCGGCCCTGCTGTTTGGCGCGCGCCGCCTGCTGGCACAGTTGCAGGTGTGGCTGCGCGCGCGCCAGCGCGGGGTGCTGGCACTAGAGCTGTTATGGGAGCTGGACGCCCGGCGTTCCAACGCCCTGCATGTGGATGCCCACCACAGCGGTGGCTCACAAGGCCGACTGGAGTTGCGCACCGCCCAGCCCACGCAGGACATGGGCCACCTGGCGCGCCTGCTGGCTGAGCAACTGGCCCGCGTGACGCTGCCGGCCCCGGTGCTTTACCTGCGCTTGAGCACCCTGCAGACCCAGCCCTTGGCGGGCGAGAGCGTGAGCCTGTTGCCCGAAGACATCCGCCACGGTGACAGCCTGCACCAGTTGCTGGAGCGCCTGAGTGCACGCCTGGGTCCTGAGCAGGTGCGTGGCGCCACGCTACTGGCCGACCACCGGCCCGAACATATGCAGCGCTGGGATCCGGCCGTCGAGTTGCAGAAGGCCGGAGTTGGCAAGCGCCACCGTTTTGCTATTAAATCAGGAGCTACTCACGCATATTATTCGGGGGCTAGAGGCCCAAATGATGCACAAGGTTTGCCGCAGGGAGCCGTCTACCCGACCTGGTTGCTGGCCACACCTTTGCGCCTGACCGTGCACCAGGGCATGCCGCAATACGAAGGGCCCCTGACGCTGCTGGTGGGGCCGCAGCGCCTGGAGGCGGGTTGGTTGCAGGGGCCAGACCACTGCGCCCTACGGGACTACTACGTGGCCCGCAGCGCGACGGCGGGGCTGGTGTGGGTGTTTTGCCAGCGTCTGGGGGCATCCCGTTCGGGCGTTGCGGTCCAGCCAAACTGGTATTTGCATGGGCTCTTTGCCTGAGGCAACGACCCCCGCACTATTCCTTGATGTCAATCAATAGTGCGGTTCGTTTTGGGCCCTGTGGCACCCTTTTTTCCAAGGGAAAGTGACACACTGATCACCATGCAATGACCCCGGTTTTTTTCTCTCATTTCCGAAAGCGTATATGACTGGCAGCTGGATGATGAACGTGGTGGTTGGCCTGTTTTCCTTGTTGGCCTTGACGGGACTTTTCTTTTTTGTGCTGACGCGGGGGGCTTTGCTGGTACGTGGCTTGTCTTCGGCCCAGAACAGCGCCAAATCCCATGTTTACCCGCTGTACTCCAATATGCGGCTGATCAAGCTGGTGGACTTTCAGCCCGTCATCGCGGCCATCCTGTTGTTCCAGTACAGCACCCTGGTGTCCAAGATCGTGGCTGGCCTGGGCGAGCGCAACCTGAAGAACAAAAAGGTGCTGGTGACCTCCTGCGCTTTTGGCAACGTCATCCCCCGCGTGGTGGAGGCGGCTGTGCAGGCGGGGGCCGAACAGGTGGTGATTGCCGACATCATTGGCAATGAACTGGAGCATGCCCGTGGCAAGCTGGGCCAGTTTGAGGGTCGAATTACCTATGTGGAAGACAACGCCACGGCCATGACATGCCAGCCCGGTCTGGCCGATGCCAACATCATGTTCTTTTTGTTGCACGAGTTGCCCCACCCGCTGAAGATCAAGGCCCTGAGCGAGGCCGGCCGCATGCTGGCACCCGGTGGCAAGCTCTATCTGGCCGAATTTCACCGCCCCGAACTGCCCGTACTTCGGCTGTTGAGCTGGGCCTACTTCAAGGTGTTCGAGCCCTTTGGACTGGCCCTGTGGGACAGCCATGACCCGGTCAACTGCCTCACAGAGATGGGGGGCTGGACCTGCGAGCGCAGCACCTACTTCTTTGGCAATTTCCAGGTCATCACGGCCACCAAGCACTAAGCCCCCACGCTTGTCGCTTCGCGTACTGCGCTGCCCCCCGAGGGGGCTAAATCCGCTTGGGGCGGCCCGGCGCGGATTTGCCGCTGACGTTCAGCGTGGCAGCGCCCGCAGGCGCCAGATGGTGCTGCAGTTGACGACGAGGATGGTCAGTTCCAGCGCGGTGCCGCCTATGGAGCCGGACAGCACGTTGTTGACGATCCACAGCAGGGTGCCGCCCAGCATGACCACCCGCATGCGAATCCCGTGCAGCAGGAACAGGGCCAGTGTGCCAATGGTTGACGCCAGCAGCGGCAGCCAGTTCCACCATTGCGTGGCAAGTTCCCACCCCAGCAGCAGGTTGACCGCAACCACCCCTCCGGCAACCCAGGCCGAGCGCGTGTACAGCGACAGCAGCGAGCGCACCAGTGAGACGCCCGAACTGGCCGCCGCCGTCGGGACGCCCAGCAGCAGGAAGTGGACGACATAGGCCAGGCACTCGCCGGCCATGAACCACTTGAAGCGCCGGTCGCTCTTTTGCAGGAACGAGGCCACGCCCAGCGCAAATGCGAGGTATCCAAACAGTTGCGCCGGGGTGAGCCAGCCCTGGGCCAGGGCGTAATCCATGGGATGATGATAGTACAATGAAACATCGTTTCAAAATCAAATTTACCGTGCAAAAAACCAAAAAAGTGGCCTTGATCGGCGAATGCATGCTGGAGCTGCACGGTACGGCGTTTGGCGCCATGCAGCAAAGTTATGGTGGCGACACCTTTAACACCGCCGTCTATCTGTCCCGCTGTGGTGGTGACGCGTTGTCGGTCTGCTACGCCACGGCGCTGGGGGATGACCCGCTGAGTGCGGAACTGCTGCGCCGCTGGGCGTTGGATGGATTGGAGCTGGACCTGGTGCGCCGCATCCCGGGGCGCCTGCCCGGGCTGTACCAGATCGAGGTGGATGCGCACGGCGAGCGCCGCTTCAGTTTCTGGCGAGACCAGAGCGCGGCTCGTGCCTACTTCGATGCCGAGCAAACCCCGCTGGAGCAGCGTGCCGCGCAGTGGGATGCGTTCTATTTTTCAGGCATCAGCCTCGCTATCCTGCCGGCAGCCGGGCGCGAGCGGCTGTTCGCATTGGCGCAGGCCTTGCGCGAACGCGGCGCTTGCGTGGTGTTTGACAACAACTACCGGCCCCGACTGTGGAGCGATCCTGCGGTTGCCCGCGAGAATTTCTTGCGTGCTTTCCAGGTCGCCAGCATGGCGCTGGTGACCGCGGACGACCACCAGGCGTTGTTCGGCCTGGCCAGCGTGGAGGACGCGGTGCTGGCGGCCCAGCAACTGGCGGTGCCCGAGATGGTCATCAAACGCGGTGCCGCGCCGACGCTGGTGCGGGCCGGGCGGGGGCCCTGGGAGCAGGTCGCCACCGAAGCCGTGCCCCGGGTGGTGGACACCACCGCCGCCGGTGATTCCTTTGCGGCGGGCTACCTAAGGCGTCGGCTGCTCGGCGCCACGCCGGTGGAGGCGGCGGCGTTTGGCAACCGGTTGGCGGCCCGGGTCATTCAGCATCCTGGTGCGCTGATTCCTGTTGCCGCCATGGCGGACCTGATGGCCACTACTTGAGGTGCTGCGCCAGCGCCTGCAACTGCGGCGTCTCCTTGATGCCCTGCGCCACCAGGGCGGCCATGGCCCTGGCACCATTCTCCTGAAAGTGCGTGGTGTCGGGTGCCGCCGGGGTGCCCGCCGTTTGTGTGGCGTACCAGGGGTATGTCACCGTGTCGGCCACCACCAGCCAGTAGTCCTGCCAGTCGTGGGCATGGGTATTGGCGAAGCGAATCGACTTGGCTTCCAGATCGATCAGCGGCACGCCGTTTGCGTGGGCTGTGTCCTTGATGGTTTGGCTGTAGTCGCCGGTAAAGGCATAACCGCCAACCGCGTTCTGGCGCGTCACGTGTTGTGAGACGACGGGGCGGGTGTCACCGTTGACATAGGCGGTCTTGCGGTCCGCGTTGAGAAAACGTGTCGTGGGTGTCATGAGGACCGGAATAGCGCCCCTGGCGCGCGCATCCCGCACATAGGTTTCCAGAGCGGACTGGAATGACAAATGCGGTTGTCCGCTCGGGTACTGTCGCTGACCCTGCGCATCGTTGGGATAGGTGCACAGGTTGGCCACATCGGCCGCACCCCGCATTGGTTTTTGCGCATTGCAGTTCTGGTCGTTGTGACCGTGGGCGATGATCACGTAGTCACCGGCTTGCATCAGTTCGGTCATTTGCCGGTACCAGCCGCCATTGAAAAAGTCCCGTGAGCTGCGGCCGGCGCGTGCGCCGTTGACCACTTTGACACCGCTGTCTACACCCCACTGGCTCTCGAAAACCTGGCCCCAGCCCATACGTGGCAGGCGTTGGCGTTCGTAAGTGGCGGCGGTCGAGTCACCCACAATAAAAATCCGAAGTTTTGCGTTGCGGATGGCGGCGCGTTCGGCCTGGGCGCGCTCCAACTGCAAGGGTTCATTGGCCTTGATGCCAAACGGCGGGCTTATAGGACGCCAGTTGGCATCGGTAATGACGGTTGCGGAAGACTCACCGCTGTTGTTGTCGTAGCCCCGCGTGTGGTGGATGACGGACAACACGGCGTCAACACCGCGTCCGTCAGCGTGCATGGCTGTGCGCACGGGGTCAAACGAATCAACATTGTCAACACCCGCAAGGGTTAACGCAGCACCAAACCCGGCGCGCAATTGGCCCAAAGCCGTGCGGTAGACCGACAGTGCAACAACCGACGCCGCATCAACTTCGGCTAATTGCTGCGGGCCGATAACGTGCAATGCGGTGGCTACATCCGATGTGATCAGGTCCGTGAGCGGGTTGAGGTTGGCCGTGTTATCGCCAAGTCGCAGCGATGCCAGCAAGGCCGTAACGCAGATGGCACGTGGCAACCGGTTGCTGCGGCAGTTGGGGTTGCCCGCTTCAGACGCCCACAGTACCAGGGGGCGGTCAGCATGGAAACATCGACGTTGTAGTGGCCGCGGGCATCGGTATCGGTTACAACTATTGTGCCTTTGGCGTCGCGCACGACGACCTGCGCATGGGGCAAGGGTCCGCCGACTGCGACCACACCCTGAAGGCGTGTGCTGTTGTTGAGGTTTGCGCACGCCGCAAGGCACAGGGCTGTCAGGCTGGCAAGAATGGGTCTGAGCATAGGAATTGCGTGTCCGGGCACATCCCGTCAATGGGGCTGGCTTTCGGTGGGCAGAATGGCAATGTTATAAAAAAGGGCGACCGCTAGGCCGCCCTTTGCATGGGTTTTCCGATGTTGATCAGAATTTGTAGCGTGCACCGATCAGGAACTCGCGGCCCGTCACGTTGTAAACCACCGAGCTGTTACGCACCCGGCTGATGAACTGGTCGTTGGGCTGGTTCGTCAGATTGATACCTTCAAAGGTGACTTCCAGGTTTTTGTTGACCTTGTAGGACACCGAAAAGTCCACATTCAGCGATGCCACTTTGCCCTCAACGTCGTTGTTGTTCTGGCCTGGCACACGGGTCAAGAAGTCGCTCCGTGAGGAAGCCGACAGGCGTCCGCTAAAGACACCATCGTCGTAGTACAGCGTGGCATTCCAGGAGCGGGGCGACAGGTTCAATAAGTCGTCGGTGATGGTGACCTTGCTGGCGGGTGACACGATGTAGGCAATCTTGGAATCGACCAGCGTGTAGTTCAACACCGTTCCAAAGTTTTTACCAATGCCGGGCAGGAAAGTGAAGGGCTGCTGGTAGTTGATTTCCAGACCACGCAGGTTGCCGCCGTCGGTATTGATCGGTGTCGTGACCTGGAACACTTCGTCACCCGTGAAGTTGGGTGGCAGCAGCGACAAGGGCAGGCCGGTTTCCTTGAACGGGATGTTGGTGCGCAGACTCTGGATATAGGTTGAAATGTTCTTTTGGAACAAGCCCAGGCCCAAATACGCATTCTTGTCAAAGTACCACTCGAAGCTGGTGTCCAGCGTTTTCGCGCGGAATGGTTGCAGCAGGGCATTGCCGCTGGTAATGGACAAGGTGCCGGTGGTGCTGATCGTGCCACCAGGATTCAGGTTACCCAGCTGCGGACGCGACATGACACTGGCTGCCCCGAGGCGCACGATGAAGTCGGGGCGCAACGTGGCTGCTAGGTTCAAGGCGGGTAGCCAGTCGTTGTAACTGTTGGTGACGGTCACCTCGGTTCCGCCCGCATTGGCCTGGTAACCCGTCGCCACCTGTTCGGTTCTCACATAACGGGCGCCAACGTTGCCACGCACCGGAACGTTGCCCAGCTTGGTGTCGAAATCGGCCATCAGGAAAGCACCCTGATCGGTTTCCACCACCGAGCGGTTGTTGCCACGGGCATTGCCATTGGTGGTGGACGACAGTGTGAAATCACCGGGGCCACCGACTGCTCCGCTCTTGAGACAGTTGCAGTAGATGTCGTAAGCCTGGGCAATTGCGGGCAGGTTGGGGATCACCCAGGAGGTTGGTGTGCCGGCTGGCATGCCCATGCCATTGCCAAAGCCGGTCAGATTGGTGGTCAGGCTGGCCACGGTAGTGCCCGTGGGTGGGGCAAAAATGGTGTCGTTCTGGTTGACGCGGCGGAATTCAAAGGTGTCGAAGGTGTAACGCTTGTTGTCGATACCGCCTTTGATGGTCCAGTTGTCGGAGGCGATCCATGCCAGATCCAGGTGGGCCAGGTCATTGCGGTTGGTGGCGCCTTGTGGGCGGATGCGGATTTCACTGGTGGTGGTGTTGGCCACGGTGGCCGGTTGGGTGCCGGTTGTGACACGCGGTACGGTAGCCAGGGTCATGGCACCGCCCGCTTGGTTGACGTCAAACGGGTAGGTGATGCTGGGCAAGCGGTCACTGTTGCGGAAGTCAATGCCATAACCATTGACATTGATGGCGTCCAGTGTGGTGGTGGTCTGCACCGGGTTGTCAAACACCGATCTGGCGCTGCCGATTTTGGCCGTCATCTTTAGCGAATCGCTTAAGTTCTGCTCCCAGGTCAGCGTGGGCTGCGTGAAGGTGGTGGACAACTCGTCAAAACGCGATTCCGAGCGCACGTCCACCCCGTTGTACACACCGTACAACAATGCGCCATTCGCCGCGTACGCCGTACTTACGACGCTGGTTTGCGGTTTTCCACCTTGACCGGCGTTGCGACTGAAGGAGATCGCTTCCAGGAAGTCCTCCTGCCGGGTCGCCTGCAGTTTGGAGTACATCAAGTCCAGTGTCAGCAGACTTTCGGTTGAGGGTTTGAGCTGGACCGAACCGGTCAGGCCTACGCGATCCTGTTCATGGGTCAAGCGACCATATCGGGGCAGCCGGGGCGTGAAGTTGTTGGCGCTGCTGGCGGCGTTGTAGGCGGCGATGGTTTCTGAAGTGCCAGTGATGCGGGCCACGCCTTGTGCTGCCGGACCGCAGGTAGTGGCGGTCGACGTGGATGGGTTGGCGGTCATGCCAGTCGGGGCGCACCAACCGCCGGAAGACGGGCCATTGTCCCAGCGCACGGTGCTGAAGCCTTCTTCATACAGGCGGCGCTTGGAAAATGCGCCAGACAGCAGCACACCAAACGTGCGGTCTTCGTTGGTGTTGGACAACAGGAAGGCAGCGCGTGGGTTGGTCGATTTGGCCAGGTCGTTGTAACCGGCCTTGGCCGAGACCATGGCGTTCATGCCGCGCAGGTCAAACGGGCGCGTGGTCTGCAAATCGACGGTGGCGCCCAGCGAGCCTTCATCCACATCAGCCGACGAGCTCTTGCGTACCGTCACGCTGTTGAAGAGCTCCGAAGCAAACACATTGAAGTCAAAGCCGCGGCTGCGGTTGGCACCGCCCGAACTGTCGGTGCCACCGGTAGTTGCCAGACCTTCGATGCCGTTGATGCGTACACGGGTGAAGTCCTGCCCCAAGCCACGCACCGTGATACTGCGGCCTTCACCGGCGTCGCGGTCAATCACGACACCAGGAATGCGCTGCAAGGATTCGGCCAGGTTGGTGTCCGGGAATTTGCCCATGTCTTCTGCCTTGATGACATCGACGATGCCATTGTCATTGCGCTTGGCATTCAAAGCACTCGCTAGTGCGGCCCGCACACCGGTGACCACGACGGCATCGAACGCTTTGGTCTGCTCCTGTGCCAGCGCGGATCCACTGGCGGCAAACAGCAACGAAGTCACGCCCAGAAGTTGAGCGCGGGTGGCGCCCTTGGCCAGGGAAATGCTGTATGCCAGACTCGGCCCTGCGGGGCGCACCCGGCGGCGCTGCGGGGTGGACGTTGCTGTCAGAGCGCGCACGGCCTGACTGATGGCATTTAATAGCGGGCGATAGGTTTTCGAAGTGCTGGACATGAAAGGGTCTCCTGGTTTTTTACTGGGTGGCTGCACGGGGTCTGGCGGTGGGCTCAGGTCGAAAGGTAGTCGTCACGACAAGGGGAAAACTGGTCGAGCAAAGTGCTCTTGTCTTCAAGGGCTACCACGCCGTGGGTGTGATGGTGTGGTGCGACAAATGCATCGCCAACCTTGAGGATGTGTTTTTGACCTTCCACTTCAGCCTCGAACGCACCTGAAATGACGACGGCAATCTGGTCGTGCACGTCATGGGCATGGGGCGTGCCTATCGCCCCCTTGTCGAACTGGACCAGAACGGACATCAGCTGCGGTGTGTGGCCTACGATCTTGCGGCGGATTCCGTCGCCCAGTTCTTCCCAAGGGGTGGATTCGTTGAAATAGAAGTGCATACATTGGCCTTGATGGAGGGTCTTTGCGTTGGAATGTAAATCAACACAAAGACTTTGTGGAACTATGTTTCGGTGATACTATAGCATTAGCAAATAAAAATGAAACAGTGGTTCACTAAGTAGAAACCAGCATTTCATTAAATAATTTTGTAGATTAGTCTTTAAAAAGAGGGTCGTACGCGGTTCTATCGCCAACACCATCCGGAAACAGGAGAGAAACCATGCAAATCCGCCAACCCGTCCACAGCGAACATGCCAAAACCCTGGACACTGAAGGCCTGCGCCGCCACTTTTTGGTGGAAGACCTGTTTGTGGCCGACAACGTCACGCTGACCTACAGCCAGATCGACCGCATCATCGTGGGCGGCATCATGCCGGTGGCGGCGGGCGTCACCTTCTCCGCAGAGCTGGGTAAACACACCGGCACCGACTTCTTCTTGCAGCGCCGGGAGCTGGGTTTGATCAATATTGGTGGTGCGGCGCGCGTGGTGGTGGATGGCGTGACGTTTGAAGTCGGCGCCCGTGAAGCTTTATATGTGGGTCAAGGTGCCAAGGCGCTGGAATTCTTCAGTGTGGACGCGGCGCAGCCCGCCAAGCTGTATTTCAACTGCGCACCTGCCCACACCGCCTATCCGCACCGCAAGGTCACGCTGGCCGAGGCCTCGCCGGAGACCCTGGGCTCACCCGAGACCAGCAACCGCCGCACCATCTACAAGTTCCTGGTGCCCAATGTGTTGCCAACCTGCCAACTCCTGATGGGCATGACCCAACTGGAGCCTGGCAGCCTGTGGAACACCATGCCCTGCCACACCCATGACCGGCGCATGGAGGTGTATTTCTACTTTGACATGAAGGCTGATGCCGCTGTCTTCCACATGATGGGCGAGCCCACCCAGACGCGCCACCTGGTGGTGCGCAACGAACAAGCGGTGATCAGTCCGAGCTGGTCTTTGCACTCGGGCGTGGGCACCCAGGCCTACACCTTCATCTGGGGCATGGTTGGTGAGAACCAGGTGTTCTCCGACATGGACCATGTGCCCATGACTGCCTTGCGTTAAGTCGAAACCCCCAACATCCCAAACACCATGATTCTTGAACAATTTCAACTCCAGGGCCGCGTGGCAATGGTTACCGGTTGCAACACCGGCCTGGGCCAGGGCATGGCCGTGGCGCTGGCGCAAGCCGGGGCTGACATTGTGGGCGTCAACGTCAGCGCTCCTGATGACACCCGCGCTGCCGTCGAAGCATTGGGTCGCAAGTTCCTGGACCTGCGTGCCAACCTGTCCGACACCAGTTGCCTCGAAGGAATCGTCCAGCAAGGGCTGACCCTGTCCGGCAAGCTGGACATCCTGGTCAACAACGCCGGCATCATTCGCCGCTGCGACGCCATTGACTTCAGCGAGAAGGACTGGGACGACGTCATCGACCTGAACCTCAAGACCGTGTTTTTCCTGTCCCAAGCCGTCGCCAAACAGTTCATCAAGCAGGGCACTGGCGGCAAGATCATCAACGTGGCTTCTATGTTGTCCTTCCAGGGTGGGGTGCGGGTACCGTCCTACACCGCGTCCAAAAGTGCCGTCATGGGTATCACTCGGGCGTTGGCCAACGAATGGGCGGCGAAGGGCGTCAATGTGAACGCCATTGCACCGGGCTACATGGCGACCGACAACACGGCGGCCTTGCGTGCCGACGCTGCACGCAATGCCGCCATACTGGAGCGTATCCCTGCCAACCGCTGGGGCCTGCCCAGTGACCTCGCAGGGCCGGTGGTGTTTCTGGCGTCCAAGGCGTCGGACTATGTCAATGGTTACACCCTGGCCGTTGATGGTGGATGGCTGGCGCGATAAGAGCCTGGGTCCCCACGCACGGAGTTTGCAAACATGTACGAAAACAAACGACTGGGCTTTCTGTTTGTGTTGCCCTTTGTGCTGGGGGTGTTGCTGTTCAAGCTGTTTCCCTTCGTGATGAGTTTTGCGCTCAGCTTCACGCAGTACGACCTGATTGACCCACCCCAGTATGTGGGGCTGGACAATTACCGTGAACTGGCCACGGCCGACCCCTTGTTTCGCAAATCGCTGGGCGTCACCCTGCTGTTTGCGGCTCTGGCCGTTCCCCTGCGCGTGGGGTTTGCGCTATTCATTGCGCATGTGCTGAACTTTCGCCTGCGCGGCATCAATTTTTTCCGGGCCGCTTTCTACTTGCCGTCCATTCTCGGGGGGTCGATTGCGGTTGCCGTGTTGTGGCGCTTCATCTTTGCCAAAAATGGCCTGGTCAACCTCATCATGGTGCAACTGGGCCTGGAGCCGATTGCCTGGCTGGCCGACGAGCACTACTCCATGTGGACCATCGTGCTGCTGTTCACCTGGCAGTTCGGCTCGGCCATGGTGATCTTTCTGGCGGCCCTGCAAAACGTGCCCGTGTCGCTGTACGAGGCGGCAGAGTGTGACGGCGCCAGCAAACTGCAGCAGTTCTGGAGCATCACCGTGCCACTGATCACACCGGTGATCTTCTTCAATCTGATCATGCAGATGGTGCACGCCTTCCAGGAGTTCAACGGTCCCTACATGATTACCGAAGGCGGCCCGCTCAGCTCCACCTATGTGTTGGCCCTGTATATCTATGACCAGAGTTTCCGCTTCTTCAACCTAGGCTACGGTGCGGCCCTGTCCTGGGTGCTGTTTGCGCTGGTGGGTGGCTTGAGTGCCATCAGCTTCTGGAGCTCCAAATACTGGGTCTTCTACGCGGGTGAGAAGGAGCAGCGCAAATGAGCGGTGCTGATGTGCACGGCGCGAGCCGTGGTGAACAGGGCAGGCCTTGGCTGCGTTACTTGGCGCTGGGGCTGGTTGCGCTGGTGATGCTGTACCCGCTGATCTGGTTGGTGGGTGCATCCTTTAAGAGCAACAGCGAGATCTTCACCGAGGTGGGTTTCTGGCCGCAACGCTTTGACTTTGGCGCCTACGCCAAGGGATGGAAGACCAGTACCGAGTACACGTTTGCGACCTACTTTCTGAACAGCTTTTTGATCACCATTCCGCGCATCATCGTCACGGTGATCTCCTGTGTGCTGGTGGCCTACGCCTTTGCGCGCTTTGAGTTCTGGGGCAAGAAAATCCTGTTCTCCGTGATGGTGGGCACCATGATGCTGCCGCTGATCGTGCTGCGCTTGCCGCAGTATCTGGTGTTCCGCGAGCTGGGCTGGCTGGACTCTTACCTGCCACTGATCGTCCCCTCGGCCTTTGCGACGGATACCTTCTTCATCTTCATGCTGGTGCAGTTCCTGAAAGGCATTCCGCGGGACATGGAAGAGGCGGCGCAAATCGATGGGTGCAACGCCTTGCAACTGCTGTGGCACATCATCGTGCCCTTGCTCAAGCCGGCCATCGTGTCCGTCATCGTGTTTCAGTTCATCTGGACCATGAACGACTTCATGGGGCCGTTGATTTACTTGGCATCGGTTGAGAAGTACCCGGTGTCACTGGCATTGAAGATGAGCATAGGTGCGACCGAGGAAGTGGAGTGGGCCAATGTGATTGCCATTTCGGTCGTGGCGCTGATCCCTTCAGTGGCCGTGTTCTTTGCCGCACAAAAGCACTTCATCGAAGGCGCCACATCGAGTGGTGTGAAGGGATGAAGTCCGTGATTGGTTTGCGCTTCGGAGCAGTTGGGGTATGCCTTTTGCTCCGTGTCCCCCGCGCTTCGCGCTCCTCCTTGACCTGCGCAAAACGCACACCCCAACCGCTCCTGCGTCGAGTTGCGTGCACCTGCCTTTGGAACTCCCTTCGGTCGAGCACCCATTTTCCCAGCATCAGGCAAGGGGTGGGTGTTTTGCGGAGGTCAAGGAGGAGGGCCCTCACGGCCCGGGGGACACGGAGCAAAACATCCACCCCTTGCCTGATGCTGGCGTACGAAAAAGCCCTTTGACATGACACGAAGAGACAAAAATACGGAGACAAACCCAGTGGCACGTTTAAGCCTCAGAAAAATAGAAAAAATCTACCCCAACGGCTTCAAGGCCGTGCACGGTGTGGACCTGGAAGTGCGCGATGGTGAGTTCATGGTTTTCGTAGGCCCCTCTGGCTGTGCCAAAAGCACGCTGCTGCGTATGGTCGCGGGCTTGGAAAGCATCACTGGCGGTGAGCTGCATATTGGCGACAAGCTGGTGAACGATCTGGCGCCCAAGCAGCGCGGCATTGCGATGGTGTTCCAGAACTATGCGCTGTACCCACACATGACGGTGTACGACAACCTGGCCTTTGGTCTCAAACTGGCCGGCACACCCAAGGCCGAAGTGCAGCAGCGGGTACGCCATGCCGCCGGCTTGCTGGAGATGGAGCATTTGCTGGAGCGCTATCCCAAACAACTCAGTGGCGGCCAGGCCCAGCGCGTGGCGGTCGGGCGTGCCATTGTCAAGAAACCTGAGGTGTTTCTGTTTGATGAGCCGTTGTCCAATCTGGATGCCAAGTTGCGCGCCGCCATGCGCGTGCGCCTGACAGAGCTGCACCGTACCTTGCGCGAGTCTGGCCAGCCGGCGACGGTGGTCTACGTGACCCACGACCAGGTCGAGGCCATGACCATGGGCGAGCGTATTTGTGTACTGAAGGATGGCGTGATCCAGCAGGTGGACACCCCGACCGCGCTGTACGACCACCCGGCGAATGCCTTTGTGGCGAGTTTCATCGGGTCACCCGAGATGAATATCGTGGATGCGCAGTTGGTTGCGCATGACGGAGGCCTGGTGGTACAGCTCGGCGGGCAGGTGTTGCGCCTTCCCACGGCTAAGAGCGAGCAGATTGCTGGACGAACCGGCGCGGTTAAATTTGGTTTACGACCCGAACATGTGTCGGCCGGCCCCCGCGCACAGGGCGACAGTGTGCCCGTGCAGGGAACACTGCGGTTCACCGAACACATGGGCAGTGAGGTGTTCGTGCATTTCAATATTGGAGACCTCACGCTGAGCGCCCGTGTACCCGCCGACGAGTTGTACGGCCTGCAGGACAAGGCCCGCGGTGCCGCACACACTTTCCATCTGCAAATGCAGCGTTGCCACCTGTTTGATGCAGACAGTGGCCTGACCTTGCTGAAGTAGGTACCATGCTGCACCGCCGACATTTCACTGCGCTGGCCTTGAGCCCCCTGCTTGCGCAGGCACAGGTTGCCAAGCCCACCGTGCTGCGTTTCGCCTGGTGGGGCGGCGCGGGCCGGCACGAGGCCACGCTCAAAGCCATCGCACTGTTTGAGCAACAGAATCCCGGCCTGAAAATCAAAGCCGAATACATGGGGTTCAACGGTTACCTGGAGCGCCTGACCACCCAGATCGCCGGGGGCTCCGAGCCCGATGTGATGCAGATCAACTGGGCGTGGCTGGCCATGTTTTCCAAGCGTGGCAATGGGTTTATGGATCTGGAGCAGCAGCGCAGTGTGCTGGCGCTGGACCAGTTCAGCCCGGAAGACATAAACGCCGGGCGTGTAGCCGGCAAGCTCAATGCCTTGCCCTCTGCCTATACCGCACGCGTATTCCTGTGGAACAAGGCGGCATTTGACCGTGCGGGTGTGGCGCTGCCCGCCACCTGGGACGAGTTGTTTGCCGCAGGCCCGGTGTTCAAGGCCAAGCTCGGCGACCATGCCTATCCGCTGGATGGTGAGTTGTACGACATGATCTTGTTGGCGCAGGCCTACGTGCAGCAAAAATACGGAACACCCTATGTAGACCCGTTGGAGCCGCGCGTGGCCATGAGCCTGGCAGCGGCTCTGGAGTGGGTGCAGACCTACAGGCGGCTGATCACCGAACACGTAGCCACGCCCTTGCCCCTGCGAGCCAGTCTGGGCGGTGCCGAAAAACCAACCGAGCAGCAGCAGGACTGGGTTGTGGGCAACTGGGCGGGTAACTTCACCTGGGATTCCGCCATTCCCCTGCGCGCCGCCACCCTGAACGCGCAGCAGAAGCTGGTGCTGGGCAATTTCCCAACGCTGCCGGGTGCAAGTGTCAGCGGCATGTTTGGCCGCCCCACGGTCATGTTGGCAGTGGGGCGCAACTGCAAACAACCGGAGCTCGCTGCACGCTTGGTGAACTTCATGCTGACCGACCCCCAGGCGGCCCGCATACTGGGCAAGACCCGTGGCGTACCGGCTGCGCGCAGCCAGCTGGACGTGCTGGTCCAGACCAACAAACTGCCGGCCATGGAGCTGGCCGCACACGAACAGATCAAGAAGCAGCGCCTGGCCGGGCGGGTGCCCGTGCCAGCGCCGCTGTTTGAACACGCACGCCTGCACAAGTTCATGCGCGAAGTGTTTGAAATCGTGGCCTACGGCAAAACCACAGACCAGGAGGCCGCGCGCCGCCTGGTGGAAGAGGGCAACGCCCTGTTGAAACGCATCAAGTAATCAAAACCATGAGCAAATCCACCCAACGCCAACTGACGTTTGAAACCAAGCGTGATGCCGATACCGGCGCCCGTGTGATGCGGCTGACACCGCTGGACATCACCTGCCACCGTAACTACTTCTACCAGAAGTGTTTCACCAATGACGGCTCAAAACTGATCTTTGGCGGCGAGTTTGGCCCTGGCAACGCGTGGAACTACCACCTGCTGGATCTGCACAGCCAGGTGGCCACCCAACTCACCGACCAGCGCGGCGAAAACACCTTTGGGGGTTTTTTGACGCCCAATGACCAGCATCTGTATTTCGTCCGTGCCGAGCGCCAATTGATCCGGCTCGCGTTGTCGGACCTGACGGAAGAGGTGGTCTACACCGTGCCCCAGGGCTGGGTGGGTTATGGCACCTGGGTGTCCAACACCGCCTGCACCAAGATGGTTGGCATCGAGATCCATGCGGATGACTGGTTCCCGTTGAGCGACTGGAAGAAATTCCACGACATGTACCACGCCAAGCCGCGTTGCCGCCTGATACGCATCGACCTGGCCACCGGCCAGCGTGATGTGATTCTGGAGAAACATGGCTGGCTGGGCCATCCCCAGTACCAGCCTTTCCATGACGACACGGTGGCCTTTTGCCACGAAGGCCCGCACGACCTGGTGGACGCCCGCATGTGGTTTGTCAACGAAGACGGCAGCAACTTGCGCTGCGGCAAGGTGCACCAGGCGGGAGAGAGCTGCACACACGAGTTCTGGGTACCCGATGGTTCGTCCATGATTTACGTGTCCTACCTCAAGGGTCAGCGCGACCGCTGGATCTGTCAGCTCGATCCCGTGACGCTGGAAGACAAACGCCTGGTGTCCATGCCGCCGTGTTCACATCTGATGAGCAACTTCGATGGCAGCCTGCTGGTGGGTGATGGTTGTGGTTCACCGGCAGATGTTGCGGACGCCGGGAGCCATGACATCGTGACCGACCCGTTCCTGCATGTGTTCGACCTCAAGGCCGGTACCGTACGTGCCGTTGCCCACCACGACTCATCCTGGCGTGTCCACAAAGGCAGCCGGCAGGTGACACATCCGCATCCCTCGTTTACACCGGACGAAAAGCAGATTCTGTTCAGTTCGGATGCGGAGGGTGAACCTGCGTTGTATCTGGCAGATGTGAGCGCGACATGAGGTTTTGGGTGTGTCTGGCCGTGTGCTGGTCGTTCGGTGTAGCGGCGCAAGATGCCGCGCGACCCCAATTGGCGTCGTTGGCCGCCGCAGAATTCACCGTGGCGACCTATCTCGCGCAGGGGCCATCGCCCTGGACTCCGGCTGACCTGTCTGCCATCCGAAATACGCGACCTGATTTTGTGGTCGCGTCGGATGGCAGTGGTACACACGTCAGTTTGCAGGCAGCACTTGACGCGGTACCTTCAGCGACCTCGGGTGTATCCCGAACGGTGATTGGTCTCGTCGCCGGGACCTACCGTGGTCAAGTGTGCCTGCAGGGCAAA
The DNA here is from genome assembly GCA_016703945.1 of Candidatus Aalborgicola danicus. GTDB lineage: Bacteria > Pseudomonadota > Gammaproteobacteria > Burkholderiales > Burkholderiaceae_C > Allorhodoferax > Allorhodoferax danicus. The sequence continues at coordinate 266,990 of JADJBC010000059.1, read as the reverse complement.
GCGCCCGTGGCACTGATTGGGTTAGGCAGCAAATCGTCCGACGTGCGTGTGGTGGCTTCGCGCTACGCGGGCCAGAAAAAGCGCCCTGGAGTCGATGCGGGTAACCCGTGTCTGCCAGAGCTTTCGGCCTCCAGTTTCGGCACGTTCAGCAGCGCGACCCTGGGCATTTTTAGCGACGACGTCCAGTTGGCGCACCTGACGATTGAAAACGAAGCCATGAACGGGGTGCGCGGTGGTGTGGGCTACCCGTTTGGCGCGGCAGAGTCGGGCGGAGCGCAGGCAGTGGCGCTGATGGCGCAAGGCGACCGCATACAGATAGAAGGTGTGCAACTGTTGGGTCATCAGGACACGTTGTACGTGCGGGCCAGTCCTGTCGGCTCGGGGGACAGGGTCTATGTGCACAACAGTCTGATTGCCGGTGACGTGGACTTCATTTTCGGTGCCGGTACGCTGGTCATTGATGACAGCACCATCCTGAGCCGCACGGGTCGCCGTGCTGCGGGTAATGGCGGCCATATTCTGGCTCCGAGCACGGCCGCACGAACGGGGTTGGGCATTCTGGTCCATAACAGCCGTCTGATCAGTGAGGCCGGGCTGCGCGCTGGCTCCATTTCCCTGGGCCGTGCCTGGGACCAGGGCATTGCCAAGGGAGCTTGGCAGAAAGGAATTTCGCCGAACGGGCAGGCGCTGGTGCGGGACAGCGTTTTGGGTGCCCACATTGGCCCTTGGGCTGCATCCACGTCACGGCGGCCTTTCAGCGCAACCGGCGATCAGCCAAATCGGCTGTTCGAGTGGAGCAATCATGCGTATCAGAGTGCGGGTGACGTGGCGGAGCAGGGTGCCGACGTCAGCCGCGAGACGCTCGCGTACCAAGACGGTTGGGCCTCGGCGCAGGGAGGCACCCAGGGTGGTGCTGATGCGGCGTTGGCGCACACGTTCACCGTGCGTACCCGCGCTGAGCTGGTGGCCGCACTGGCACCCGGAAGCTACCCGCGGATCGTTCGGATCATTGGCCGGATTGACCTCAGCACCGATGCCAGCGGGCGGAATTTGGGCTTTGTGGATTTCCGCGATGTGGCCTACGACCTGCAAGCCTTTTTGAACGCTTACGATCCAGCCACCTGGGGTAAAAATCCGCCCAGCGGACCACAGGAAGATGCCCGCCAGCGCTCCGCCCGCAAGCAGGCGGAGCAGGTGGTGGTCAAGGTGCCGTCCCGCACCACGCTGGTGGGCGTGGGGCCAGACGCGGCCATCGTCAATGGGACGCTGTCTCTGGAGCAGGTCGACAACGTCATCATTCGTAATATTCACTTCTCGGATGTGGTTGACTACTTCCCTGCCTGGGACCCAAAAGACAACACCACTGGTGAATGGAACTCTGCGTACGACAACATTACGTTGCGCGGCGCCACGCATGTGTGGATTGACCATTGCACGTTTGACGACGGTGCGCGCACGGACGACCTTGCGCCGGTCCGGTTCGGGCGTCGGGTGCAACATCACGATGGTTTGCTGGACATCATTCGGCAGTCGAATTGGGTGACGGTTTCTTGGAACCATTTTCGCAACCACGACAAGACGTTATTGATCGGGAATAGTGACAACCTGACCCAGGATGAAGGCGCACTCAAGGTCACCCTGCACCACAACTGGTTCGAGCGGACCAAGGAGCGAACGCCGCGGGTAAGGTTTGGTGAAGTGCATGTGTACAACAACCTGTTTGAAGGGGTGGCGGATGGCGCCTACCCCTACGGCTACTCGCTGGGTATTGGCTACCAGTCCGCGATTGCAAGCGAGCGCAATGCCTGGGTTACGCCTGCCAGCGTGCGTTCCGGCCAGTTGGTGCGTGTGTTCAAGGGCACCCGTTTCTCTGACAGTGGTTCCATTCACAACGGTGTTCCTGTGGACTTGGCGGCTGCGTTGCGCGCCGCATATCCTGGCGTGAACTGGCTTGTTGGCGTGGGCTGGACCCCCCACTATTTTTTGGCAATGGATGAGGCGGTGGACGTCGCGTCGCGGGTGCGGGCGGGTGCCGGTGCCGGGCGGGGAAATGCGAACTAAGGCGCACTGACGATGCCAAGCTTCATGGACTCCAACTTCCTGCTGGACACGGAAACTGCACAGCAGCTTTACCGGGACGTTGCAGCCGATTTGCCCATCATCGATTACCACTCGCATCTGCAGCAGGGAGAAATTGCGGCGAAGAAGCAGTTCCGCAACCTGGCGGAGTTGTGGCTGGGGGGTGACCACTACAAGTGGCGCCTGATGCGCAGCGCGGGCGTATCCGAGGACTTTGTGACGGGGTCCCAAAGCGACGAGGCCAAGTTCCTGGCGTTTTGTCGCGTGTTGCCGCTGGCCGCAGGCAACCCCATTTACCACTGGTGCCATCTGGAGCTGCAGCGCATTTTTGGCATCACGCTCACCATCAACGCAACCAACGCGTCAAGCATCTGGGAACAGGCCAACACCAGCCTGGCAACCATGACGTGCTGGACCTTGCTGTACCAGGCCAAAGTGGAGGTGGCCTGCACCACCGATGACCCGGTGGACGATCTGGCGCAGCACGAAGCCATCGCGCGATCCGGCTTATCGACCCGCGTATTGCCCGCGTTCCGCCCCGACGCCGCCATGCGCATCAACCGGCCTGGCTTCGCCGACTACCTGGTGAAGCTGGGTTCGGTGACCGGTTCGCCCATCACGCGTTATGCGGAGCTGGTGGTGGCGCTGGCTGACCGTGTGGGCTATTTTCACCAGCGCGGTGCACGCATTTCGGACCATGCCATCGACCTGCCTATCAGCGGTGAGACGGTGTCGGTGGATGCGTGTGACGCACTGTTGTCAAGGCGCCTGTCGGGCGGCCTACTTAGCGACGTCGAGCAGGCCGCCTTCCAGCGCGGTCTGTTGCAGGATCTGGGTGCCATCTATGCACGCCACCAGTGGGCCATGTGCCTGCACATTGGTGCGCAGCGCAACAATAGCCAGCGTGGCATGCAAATGCTGGGGCCGGATACGGGTTATGACGCCATCTCCGACGCGGGCCATAGCCGCGGTATCGCCGGCCTACTGGATGCGCTGGACGCCGATGACCTGCTGCCCAAGACCATGCTGTTTTGCCTCAATCCGGCCATGAACGAAATGCTGGCCGCGTTGATCGGGTGTTTTCAGGATGGCAGCGTGGCGGGCAAGGTACAGATGGGTCCGGCCTGGTGGTTCAACGACCACAAGGATGGCAACCTGCGCCAGCTGCGCGCACTGGCCAACCATGGCGTGCTGGGTACCTTTGTTGGCATGGTGACGGATTCGCGCAGCTTTGCGTCCTACCCGCGGCACGACTATTTCCGCCGCCTGTTGTGCCGCCAGTTGGGACGCTGGGTAAATGATGGCGAATACCCGAATGACCGCGAAGCCTTGGAAACCCTGGTGCGCGGTGTTTGTTACGACAACGCCAAACGGTACTTCGCGTTATGACCGCCGCAAGCGCTGGCAAGGTCCTGTGCATCCACCCCCACGACGACATGTTGGTGGCCCTGGTGGACTTGCGCATCGGAGAGACCGTGGAGTGGGCGGGCCAGCCGTTGAAGATCCACACACCGGTTCAGCACAAACACAAGGTCGCGCGGCGTGACTGTGCACAAGGCGAGATCCTGCGCCTGTATGGCACACCGGTAGGCAAGGCAACCCAGCCTATAGCCTCAGGTTGCGCAGTGACCACCGACAACCTGGAGCACTACGCCCCCCCGCTGCATGTGGATGCCCATACCCAGGCACCCGCCTGGTCCGCTCCCGACGTAGCGCGTTGGCAGCAGGTGACCTTCCAGGGCGTGGTGCGCAAGGACGGTCGGGTGGGCACGGCCAACCACTGGCTGATCTTTCCCCTGGTGTTTTGCGAGAACCGCAATGTGGAGCAACTGCGCGACGCGCTGGTGCGGCCGCTGGGTTATGGCCAGGAAGAGGATCTGGCGGATTTCACGCGCTCCTTATTGGGTGGCGCGAGTGAGGGTACACCGGCCCCACGCAGACCGTTTCCCAATGTGGATGGCGTGCGCATCATCACCCACCAGGGCGGTTGCGGCGGCACCCGCGCAGACGCCCGGTCGCTGTGCCGCATTCTCGCGGCCTATGCCGACCACCCCAACGTGGCGGGTGTGACCGTGTTCAGCCTGGGCTGCCAGAACGCGCAAGTGGATATGTTCAAGGCCGCGTTGGCCGAGCAGAACCCCAATTTCGACAAACCCTGCCTGATCTACGAGCAGCAAAAGTGGGAGGGTGGCGAGGCGGCCATGATGAAGGCCGTGGTGCAGGACACGCTGAAGCAATTGGCCATCGCCAATGAAGTCGTCCGCCAACCAGTGCCACTGTCGCATCTGCGCATCGGCGTCAAATGTGGCGGCTCCGATGGCTTTTCTGGCATCACCGCCAACCCCGTGTTGGGGCTGGTGTCGGACCGTTTGGTGGCGCTGGGCGGCGGGTCCATCCTGTCGGAGTTCCCGGAGTTGTGTGGTGTCGAGTCCAGTCTGATGGCGCGCTGTGTCCACGCAGGCGACCGGCAGCGTTTTGTGGATTTGATGCACGATTTTGAGACCCGCGCCCATGCGGTTGGGACCACATTTGCCGACAACCCCAGCCCAGGCAATATCCGCGACGGCCTGATCACCGACGCCATGAAGTCCGCAGGGGCCGCACGCAAGGGCGGTAGTTCGCCCATCGTCGCAGTGCTGGACTATGGTGAGGTTGCCAATCAGCCGGGTCTGTCGCTATTGTGTACGCCGGGCAACGATGTGGAGTCGGTGACAGCGCTGGTGTCGGCCGGTGCCAATGTGGTGCTGTTCACCACCGGGCTGGGCACGCCCACGGGCAACCCCATTGCACCTGTCGTTAAAGTGTCCAGCAACACCGACGTCGCCACGCGCCTGTCTGAACTGATCGACTTCGATTGCGGCAGCATTCTGCAGGGAGCAGACCCTGAAGTGTTGGCCGACGGTTTGATGGAGCACATGATTGCCATCGCATCCGGGCGGCAGGAGACACAAGCAGACCGCCTGGGGCAGCACGACTTCATCTTCTGGCGGCGCGACATCTCGTTATGAACGGCGGCACAGAACTGCCCCGGCTGCAACGCGAGGAGGCCTACACGCTGCCGATTCGGGTCTTGCAATTCGGGCAGGGAAATTTCTTGCGTGGTTTTGTGGATTGGCAACTGGATGTACTGAACGAACGCTGCGATCTGGACTTTGGCGTGGTCGTCGTCCGGCCCACCTCCCGGTCAACGGCTGCTCTACTGGACACCCAAGGGGGTTGCTACACCACCGTATTGCGCGGCATTGACGACCACGGTGCGCTGCAGACCGAAGTGCGCCAGATCAGCTGTGTGCAGCGTGAACTCGACCTGGCACTTCACTTTTCGGATTTCCTTGCGCTGGCTCACAACTCGGACATTCGTTTTGTGGTGTCGAACACCACCGAAGCCGGGATCACAGTCAATACCCGTGATTGTTATGTCGACCAGCCGCCACAAACTTTCCCCGCCAAACTGACGCGGTGGCTGCACGAGCGCTTCATACATTTTCTCGGAGACCCTGCAAAAGGCCTGGTTCTGCTGCCTTGCGAGTTGATAGAAGCCAACGGCCCGGCCTTGCGCGACGCGGTGTTGCACTACGCCACGCTGTGGCAACTCGGCCCGGAGTTTCAAACTTGGTTGGCGCAGTCCTGCCATTTTTTCTCCACGCTGGTAGACCGCATCGTCACCGGCTACCCCACCGACGAGATCGCGCAACTGCAAACAACGCTGGGCTACCAGGATGACTTTCTGGTCACCGGTGAGCTGTACCACTACTGGGCGATCGAAGCGCCGCCATGGGTGGCGCTGGAATTGCCTCTGCAGCGCGCGGGCCTGAACGTGCAGTGGGTGGCAAATCTGGCACCTATCCGTTGGCGCAAGGTCGCGATTCTGAATGGAGCGCACACTGTGCTGGCGGCTGTGGGCCTGCTGGCGGGCATACACACGGTGGGCGACGCCATGCAAGACCCGGAGATAGAAAGCTTTCTGCAGGCTGTGCTGATGGAAGAGATCATTCCAAGCTTGCCATTTGCGGAGTCCGGGCTGCAGGTGTATGCCAGAGAGGTGCTGCGACGCTTTCGCAACCCGTTCATCCAGCACCCGTTACAGGCGATTGCATTGAACATGGCGAGCAAGTGTGTTACCCGCTTGGTGCCACTCATCAAAACCTTTGCCCAAGCCAATGCCCGCTTTCCGCAGCGCCTGTTGCTGGCGTTGGCGGCAGCCGTGCAAAGGTTTGAGGAGCCATCTGATGTGCTCAATTCAGCGGTGCATGGCATTCAGGGTTTAGCGGAGGCGCTTGAGGCATCCCGTTCAACGATAGAGACGATGGGTATACGGCATGCCCTGTTGGGTAATGAAGTACCTGCAAGACCTATGGTGGTGCTATACCTCCCTCGATGTTGAAGTCGTCATTTCTCAATAAATGGTGTATCACAATATAATTTGAAACATATTTTCAGAGAAAACAAAACAAATGGATGATGATTCCCTAGACTCCAGGCAACCCGAGTCGGTTGCCGCCGTCCTCAAGACCTTTGGATTGCTTCAGGCCTTGGCAGACCGTAGCGAAACCGGTATTTCGGATTTGTCCGTGCGCCTGGCTATGCCCAAAGCCACGGTCTACCGCTTTCTGCAAACCATGATGACGCTGGGCTACGTTCGTCAAGAGGCGGATAGCGAACGTTATGGCCTGACCATGAAAGTGTTTGAGCTGGGCACCAAGGCCTTGCAATACCCCGAGCTGGTCGACTTGGCCAAACACCACATGCAGATGCTGGCCGACAAGACGGGCGAAACCGTGCACCTGGGTACGCTGATCGACAGCGAAATCATCTACGTGCACAAGGTCGATTCGCGCCATATGCTGGGCATGTACTCCAAGGTGGGCCGGCGTGCACCCTTGCACTGCACAGCCATCGGCAAGGTGCTGCTGGCCTGGGAGCACCCGGACCGCCGCGCCATGATCCTGCAAGGCGCCGTATTTACCAAATACCGGGAAAAAACCATTGTGGAGCCGGCTGCCTTTGCGCAGGAGCTGGAGCGCGTCAAGGCGCAAGGCTTTGGCGAAGACCGCGAAGAGTTTGACGACCACATCCGCTGCCTGGGCGTGCCCATTTTTGACCGGTTGAGCCGACCCATTGCCGGCATGAGCATTTCATTCCCGACTTTTCGCTACGATCCTGCCCGTCAAGGCGAGGTGGTGGCCATGCTGACAGAGGCCAGTCGCGACATCTCGGCACGCCTGGGGTGCACGCAGTTTCCGCTGGATGCCGCAGCACCAGCGGCCTAAACGCAATTAGCTAAATTATTTATAGCGCATCATCTATATTTGGCGAGGGCCATAGGCCATTTTTTCAAATATTGCTCGGCAGAGGTGTCTGCCGGGCTGCAAAAATTCCTGATTCGGGTGTTTTTGTCAGCCCAACCGTAACGCACTCAGCTCGCTGATCTGCGCCTCGCCCGCCAAGCCGATCCGGCCCTGGGTAATCAGGTCTCGCACCAGTTCCATGTCGGGTGCCAGGCTGCGGTCCACCATCATGGCCGGCGACACGCTGCGCACCAGCGCCAGAATGCCTTCCAGCACCGCCGAGCTTTGCAGCGGGCGCAAGAACTCTATGCCCTGGGCCGCGGCCAGCAACTCGATGGCGACGATGTACTCGGTGTTGCGCAACATGTTCTGCAAACGTCGCGCGGCAAAAGTTGCCATGCTCACATGGTCTTCCTGGTTGGCCGACGTGGGCAAGCTGTCCACGCTGGCCGGATGCGCCAGCGACTTGTTCTCCGAGGCCAACGCCGCAGCGGTCACGTGCACGATCATGAAGCCCGAGTTCAGGCCCGGCTCGGGCGTCAAAAAGGCAGGCAGGCGTGACACCACGGTGTCCACCAGCATGGCAATGCGCCGCTCGGTGATGGCGCCAATCTCGGCAATCACCACGGCCAATGCGTCTGCCGCCAGGGCCACCGGTTCAGCGTGGAAGTTGCCGCCAGATAACAACGTGCCGGTCTCGGCAAAAACCAGCGGGTTGTCTGTGACGGCATTGGCCTCTATCAGCAGCACGCCGGCGCAATATCGCATCTGGTCCAGGCAGGCGCCCATGACCTGGGGCTGGCAGCGCAGGCAATACGGGTCCTGCACACGGTCATCGCCCTCCAGGTGCGACTTGCGGATGGCGCTGCCGACGGCCAATGCGCGGTAGGTCGCGGCGCAGGCGATCTGGCCGGGCTGGCCACGCACGGCGTGGATACGGGGGTCGAAAGGGCCGTCGCTGCCACGTGCCGCGTCCAGCGTGACGGCACCGGAGATCACCGCCGCTTCAAACAAACGCTCGGTGGCAAACAGCGCGTCAATGGCCAGCGCCGTGGACACTTGCGTGCCGTTGATCAGTGCCAGGCCTTCTTTGGCCGACAGCCTGATCGGCTCCAGCTGGGCCATGTGCAGCGCCTTGGCGGCAGGCATGCGCGTGTGGCCGTAGAACACTTCGCCTTCGCCAATCAGTGGCAGGCACAAATGAGCCAATGGGGCCAGGTCGCCGGATGCGCCGACCGAACCCTGGGCTGGAATGACCGGTGTGATGCCGAGGTTGTAAAACGCAAACAGCCGGTCGATGACCAGCTCGCGGATGCCCGAGTAGCCGCGCGCCAGGCTGGCCGCCTTCATCAGCAAAATCAGGCGCACCACAGGTTCGGACAAGGGTTCACCCACGCCCACGGCGTGCGAGCGCAGCAGGTTGAGTTGCAGGGTCTCCAGATCGGCCTGGGCAATGCGCTGGTTGGCCAGCTTGCCAAAGCCGGTGTTGACGCCATAGACAGCGTCACCGCCCTGCGCGGCCTGGTGAACCAAGTCGGCGCTGGCACGTATGCCGGGTCGGGCGGCGGAGTCCAGCGTCAGGGGGGTGATGTGGGAGTGCAACTGGCGCAGTTGCGCCAGGGTGAGGTGGCCGGGCTGGATGAGCATGGTGACTTTCTAAAGTGTTGAGGACAGAGCTGGCCCACTGCGTGTGGCTGCGGTCTATCCCGCCATGTTTCAAGTTGGGGTCAGAGCACATTTGCTTCGCAAAGTGGTCTGACCCACAAGGATATTTAGTTGAGCATTGGCAGGTTGAGGTTGTTTTCTTTGGCGCATTGCAGGGCGATGTCATAACCCGCATCGGCGTGGCGCATGACGCCGGTGGCAGGGTCGTTGAACAGCACGCGGCCCAGCTTGTCCGCAGCCTCTGCGGTGCCGTCGGCCACGATGACCACGCCGCTGTGCTGTGAGTAGCCCATGCCGACACCACCGCCATGGTGCAGGCTGACCCAGGTCGCACCGCTGGCGGTGTTGAGCAGCGCGTTGAGCAGGGGCCAGTCGCTGACGGCATCGCTGCCGTCCATCATGGATTCGGTCTCGCGGTTGGGCGAGGCGACCGAGCCGCTGTCCAGGTGGTCGCGGCCAATGACGATGGGGCTTTTGAGCTCACCACTCTTCACCATCTCGTTAAAGGCCAGACCGGCCAGATGGCGCTCGCCCAGGCCGATCCAGCAAATGCGTGCAGGCAGGCCCTGGAAGCCGATGCGTTCTTCGGCCATGTCCAGCCAGCGGTGCAGGCCGGCGTTGTGGGGGAACAGCTCCTTCATCTTGGCATCGGTCTTGCGGATGTCTTCTGGGTCACCACTCAGCGCGACCCAGCGGAACGGTCCCACGCCACGGCAGAACAGCGGGCGCACATAGGCGGGCACAAAGCCGGGGAAGTCGAACGCGTTCTTCACTCCCTGGTCAAAGGCCACCTGGCGGATGTTGTTGCCGTAGTCCACCGTGGGAATGCCCATGGCCTGGAACAGCAACATGGCCTTGACATGGTCTGCGCAGCTGCGTGCCGCTGCGGCTGTCAACTCGGCGTGTTGTGCGGGGTCCTTTTGCGCCGCCTTCCATTGCTCCACCGACCAGCCTGCGGGCAGGTAGCCGTTGATCAGGTCGTGGGCGGAGGTCTGGTCGGTCACCAGGTCGGGCCGGATGGCGGTGCCCATCTTGCAACGCTCGGCCAGCGCCGGCAGTATGCGCGCCGCATTGCCCAGCAGTGCGATGGACACGGCTTTTTTCTCACTCGTGTATTTGGCGATACTTGCCAATGCATCGTCCAGATCGGTGGCCTGTTCGTCTACGTAACGGGTCTTCAGGCGGAAGTCGATGCTCGTTTGCTGGCATTCGATGGTGAGCGAGCAAGCGCCTGCAAAGGTGGCTGCCAGCGGCTGCGCGCCACCCATGCCGCCCAGACCGGCGGTCAACACCCAGCGCCCGGACAGGTCACCGTTGTAGTGCTGGCGGCCGGCTTCGACAAAGGTCTCGTACGTGCCCTGCACAATGCCTTGTGATCCGATGTAGATCCAGCTACCCGCCGTCATCTGGCCGTACATCATCAGGCCCTTGCGGTCCAGCTCGTTGAAGTGTTCCCAGTTGGCCCACTTGGGCACCAGGTTGGAGTTGGCGATCAGCACACGCGGCGCGCCTTCGTGTGTGCGAAACACGCCCACCGGCTTGCCGGATTGCACCATCAGCGTCTCGTTCGGTTTGAGCTTGCGCAGACTGTCCAGGATGGCCTCAAACGCCGGCCAGTTGCGCGCGGCCTTGCCAATGCCGCCGTACACCACCAGTTCATTGGGGTTCTCGGCCACCTCGGGGTCCAGGTTGTTTTGCAGCATGCGGTAGGCGGCTTCGATCTGCCAGTTGGCGCAGGTTATCTCAAGGCCGCGAGGTGCACGCACGGGGCGGGCCTTGGCGTCGGAAAACGGAGATAGGGATGGGGATGGTGTAGCCATGGTGGTGCTCCCGGGCAGTGTTTGGACAAGCGGTGAATGTTGATAATGTAGTTGTCTATACAACTTAATGCAATATCGGGTTAACCCTAGCTCGTTCTTTGGCTGATTTGCACAAAAAAGTGGTCAACTTGGAAGCATTCCAAGGAGGCTTTGCCGATGTCGCAACACGTCATCAACCGTTCCCGTCGCAACTACAACCAGTGGGTGGCCAATGAGTCGATCGAAGACTATGCTTTGCGCTATTCACCCGCAAGCTTTCGCAAATGGTCACCGCGCACACTGGCTACCACGCTGATTGGCACAAATTCCGCCCTGTCATACGAGGCCATAGGCGCGTTGCTGCTACTGGACTATGGTTTTGGCAACGCCATGTGGGCCATGGTTTTTGCTGCCGTGGTCATCTTCGCGGTCAGCCTGCCAATTTGCCACTACTCGGCGCGGCACAACATCGATATGGATTTGCTGACTCGGGCCGCGGGCTTTGGTTACGTGGGCTCCACCTTCACTTCGCTGATCTACGCTTCGTTCACTTTTATCTTTCTGGCGATCGAGTCCGCCATCATGGCGCAGGCGCTCAAGCTGTGTTTTGGTCTGCCGTTATGGTTGGGCTACATCGTCTGTTCGGTAGTTGTCATTCCCATCGTATTTTATGGCGTGACGGCCATCAACCGGTTACACAAGTGGACCCAACCACTCTGGTTGGTGTTGCTGATCTTGCCGTTCTACTTTGTACTGACCCGTGAACCTGCCGCATTCAGCTCCATGGTGCAAATCAAGGGGCATGTGTCGGGTAGTTCAGGCTTTGATGCTATGCAGTTTGGCGTGGCGGCAGGCATTTCTTTCGCGCTGATTGCGCAGATTGGTGAGCAGGTGGACTACCTGCGTTTCATGCCCGACCGCACCAAAAAGAACCAGTTCAGCTGGTGGATCAACACGCTTGCGGGCGGGGCGGGCTGGATCGTCATTGCTTTTGTAAAGCAGATGGGCGGTGCGCTGCTGGCCGCATTGGCTGTGCTGGCGGGAATTGCGATTGCCGATGCCAAGGAACCTATCGCCCTGTTCAACATGGCATTTCGCTACGGTATCGACAACCCCGGCACTGCGCTGCTGGTCGGCACCCTGTTCGTGGTGGTGTCCGAGCTCAAGGTGAATGTCACCAATGCTTATGCGGGGTCGCTGGCCTGGTCCAATTTCTTCTCACGGGTCACGCATGCTCACCCAGGTCGGGTGGTCTGGCTGATTTTCAACAGTGCCATTGCTCTGTTGCTGATGGAGCTGGACCTGTTTGAGGCACTGAACAATGTGCTGGGCCTGTACTCCAATATTGCGGTGGCCTGGATCTGTGCCGTGGTGGCGGACCTGGCCATCAACAAGCCCTTGAAGCTCAGCCCGCCCATCATTGAATTCAAACGTGCGCACCTGTTTGACTGGAATCCGGTGGGTGTGGGCAGCATGGCGATTGCCTGTGTGGTATCGACCATCGCCTTCAGCGGAGCCCTTGGTGTCTATGCGCAAGCCTATTCCTGGCTCATCGCCGCGGTGCTGGCCTTTGTGCTGTCACCGGTGATTGCCATCCTGACCAAGGGCAAGTACTACATCGCCCGCGACAGTGTTTATGCCCACCGTTCGGACGACATGGTGTTGTGCCAGGTCTGCGGCCAGAACTATGTGATGACCGACTGCGCCCACTGTCCCTTCCATGGGGGTGCCATTTGCTCCCTGTGCTGCACGCTGGAAACGAATTGCAAGGACCAGTGCAAACCCGCCACCAAGGGTTTGCTGGATCACTACCAGGCGGCGGTTGCGGCGGGACTGGGCTATGTATTCAAACACGGGGTGAGTCGGCAAAACGCGTTGCGGGTCTCCAATTTTGCTTTGTTGTGGGGCGTGATGCTGGCTTTGATTGCGGTGATGGTGTGGGTCACCCTGCCGTCAGAAAAGGCCGCGCTCGATGCCAATGCCTTGAGCGCGGTTTCGGACTATTCCTTTCGGCTTTTTTTCTTCCTGGCCGTTTTTTCCAGTATCGCGACCTGGTGGGTGGTTCTGGTCAACGAGAGCCGCAATCTGGCCGAGGAGGAATTGCGTGGTGCCAAGGAAGTCGCCGAAACCGCAACCCAGGCAAAGGGCGAGTTTCTGGCCAATATGAGCCATGAAATCCGAACACCCATGAATGCGATTATTGGCATGTCCTATCTGGCTTTGCGCACTGATCTGAACCCCAAACAGCGCGACTACATCAGCAAGGCCCACACGGCGGCTACCTCGCTGCTGGGCATCATCAATGACATCCTGGATTTTTCCAAAGTCGAGGCTGGCAAGGTGGAGCTGGAGCACATTGAGTTTGATCTCGATGCGGTGATGGCCAATGTGTCCAATGTGACTTCATACAAGGCCCACGAAAAAGGACTGGAGTTCCTGTTTCAAACACCAGCGGACATACCCATGGCCCTGGTGGGGGATCCGCTGCGCATCGGCCAGATCTTTACCAACCTGATCAACAACGCGATCAAGTTCACCGAGGTGGGTGAAATTCGGGTCACCACCGAGCGTTTGGAACAGGACGCCAACCGGGTGCATCTGAAGTTCACCGTACACGACACGGGCATTGGCATGACGGCCGAACAATTGGGCAAACTGTTCCAGGCGTTTTCGCAGGCCGATGGCTCTACCACCCGGAAGTATGGGGGTACCGGATTGGGCCTGTCCATCAGCAAACGCCTGGTCGAGTTGATGAACGGGCGCATTTGGGCTGAAAGTGTGGCGGGCCACGGTACGCGTTTTATCTTTACCGCCTGGTTTGATTTGGCCCACAGTGTTCCGGTGAAACGGCAATTGTTGCCACAGGCCCTGAATGGACTGCGAGCACTGGTGGCGGACGACAACCCTGCAGCCCGCGAGATTCTGATGGGCATGCTCTCCACCATTCCCTTTGATGTTGACGCCGTTGGATCTGGCGCCGAAGCCGTGGCCGCTGTTAAAGCGGCTGCTGGCACTGCACGTGCCTACGACGTGGTTTTTATGGACTGGAAGATGCCAGGCATGAACGGAGTTGACGCGACACGGCTGATCAAGAGTGATGCCAGCCTGGCCAAGATGCCAGCCGTTGTGATGGTCACCGCATTTGGCCTGGAAGAGGTTCGCACGGCAGCCGAGCAGGCGCGTGCGGACGGATTCCTGGTCAAGCCGGTCCACCAGTCGGCTCTGGTCGATGGTTTGTTGGAGATTTTTGGCTATGCCGAAGGTGAAGCCGCTACCCGTGCTCTGGCGAGTGCGCCGGTCGAGCTTCAGGGTGTGCATGTCTTGCTGGTGGAGGACAACGACATCAACCAGCAGATTGCCACTGAGCTGCTTCATAGTGTGGGTGTTCAGGTAGATGTCGCCGGCAATGGAGCCCTGGCCCTGGAAATGCTGACCGCCGCCGATGTCGACCTTTACGATCTGGTGCTGATGGACCTTCAAATGCCCGTGATGGACGGCTTTGAAGCCACGCGCCGCTTGCGCCAGAACCCGCGTTTCCGTGACCTGCCCATTGTGGCCATGACGGCCCACGCTCTGGCCACCGAACGCGACAACTGCCTTGCCGTGGGCATGAACGACCATGTCACCAAACCCATTGATCCCGATGCATTATTTCGGACGCTGGAGCATTGGTGCCAAGGTCGCGCCACGCGATCCGACCAGGGCGCCGTTGCAAGTGTGTTGGCGCCGTCTGCAACCGAGCGTGTGGAACCCCTGGCGCATGGCGGGCTGGATATTGCTGCGGGTTTGCGGCGCATGGCCGGCAATCGCGATGCCTACCGCCAGGTGTTGACCCAATTCTGCGAACGCAATACAGCATTCGTTGCCAACCTGCGGGAGCATATGGCCCGCAACGACCAGGTGGGTGCTGAACGTTTGTTGCACACACTCAAGGGCGTGGCGGGAAATCTGGGAGCGCAGGCATTGGCGGATGCGTCAGCGAGGGCGGAAGTCTTGCTGCAACAGGGGGCGTTGCAATACGAAGCCGTGGCTGATCTGGACGTGCAATTGCACGCTACGCTGGCCCGCATCGCAGCGGCCCTGCAAGACGGGGCGTTGGCTATTGCACCCACCGTTCCCGTGGTCGCTGGGGCAATAGCGGGTGGCGACGCTGCGAATGGGGTGATCCGCATACTGGCGCGTTACCTTTCAGAGGATGATGGCGAAGCCTTGAATTACCTGGCTGAGCATGCAGCCACGATCAGACAAGCGCTGGGTGAGGCAAAATTTGCCCATCTTGAAAACGCAATCCACAATTTTGACTTCAAGGCGGCGTCGACCACTCTGGGGGCGATGTAAATGTCTGTGGACGGACAAACCATGATCAACCCCAACGCCTTGGCCTTAAAAACCGTGCTCGCCGTGGATGACACGCCGGAAAATCTGGCTGTGGTCAACGCGCTGTTGCGTGGTCTTTACAAAGTCAAGGTCTCCAGCAGCGGTGAACATGCCTTGGCCATCGCCGCCAATACTTCGCCTGATTTGATCCTGTTGGACATCATGATGCCGGGACTCGATGGTTATGAAGTGTGCCGCCGACTCAAAGTCGACCCCGCGACGGCTGACATTCCCGTGATCTTTCTGACTGCCAAATCGGATGAAGAGGGCGAGCAACGCGGTTTTGATTTGGGCGCAGTGGACTACATCACCAAACCCATCAGCCCACCGCTATTGCTGGCTCGAGTGAAGGCCCAACTCTCCCTGAAGGAAGCGCGGGATGCCCTGCAGCGCAACCACATGGAAGACAAACAGCGCTTTGAGCTGGCCATGGCACAGCAAATGGAGATCAACACGCTGAAGTCTACGTTTGTGTCCATGACCACGCACGAGTTCCGTACGCCGCTGACCACTATCATGTCGTCACAGGAACTGTTGCGCCACTATGGCGACCGCATGTCGCCCCAGGACCGGGGCGAGACCTTTGACAGCATTGCGTCCGCTGTACGGCGCATGGTGGCCATGTTGGACCAGGTTTTGACCATCGGCCGGGCCGACGCCAAATTGTTGGAGTTCCAGCCCAAACCCATGAACTTGTCGCTTTTGTGTACGCAATTGCGAGACGAGGTCCTGGCGGGCCAAACTGCAGACGACGCGGAACGGGACCAAGCACTCACGCTGACGCTGGACGTGGGCGACGGCATGGTGTTGGCTGACGAAAAGCTGTTGCGCCACATTCTGGGCAACCTGTTGTCCAATGCCATCAAATACAGCCCTGGCGGGCAGGGCGTTCGTTTCATGGTGTGCCGGGAGGCAAACGCCCTGGTGTTTGAGGTGCAGGACCAAGGCATAGGCATCCCGCCAGAAGAGTTGCCGCGTCTGTTTGGCAATTTTCACCGCGCCAATAATGTAGGCGACATCCCGGGTACCGGCCTGGGGTTGACCATTGTCAAACGCGCAGTGGAGAGCCATGGTGGCAGCATTGCGGTCGACAGTGAGTTGGGTCGAGGCACGCGCTTTACGGTCTGCCTGCCGCAGCCCTGAAGCCAATCGGATAGAACCTGTAGTTCGCTGAAGCACCATGGTTCGTTGTGGGTGGCGACACGACCAAGGGTTTTTCATAGGCGTGATGTTGTCTATACAACTTGTACAATGCAGCGACTGTAGCTGACCATTCGTATCCCATGCCCCAGATTCAATTGCCTGCTTACGAACAGGTGAAAGCCTTTGTTAAAGCCCAAATCAGCGCGGGGGTCTGGCGTCCGGGCGACGCGGTGCCCAGCGAAGCCGCTTTGCAGCAGCAGTTTGGGGTAAGTCGTATGACCGTGAACCGCGCGGTTAAAGAACTGGCTGTGGAGGGTGTGGTCACCCGGGTCCAGGGCTCTGGCACCGTGGTAGCCCAGTTGCACCGCATTTCCAGCACCCTGGCGGTGCGCGATATCCACGAGGAAATCCTGGAGCGCGGCCACTTGCACAGCACCAGCGTTTTGCTGGTGGAAGCCGTCCGAGCGGACCTTGCGATGGCGCAAACACTTAAATTACGCACCGGTGCCAAGGTGTTTCATTCCGTGCAGGTGCACTTCGAGGACGGGGTGGCCATTCAGTATGAAGACCGTTATGTGAATCCGGCTTCGGCGCCAGAGTATCTGAATGTGGATCTGACCCAAACCACGTCCACCCACTATCTTTTGCAACACGCACCGCTGACCGAGGCCAGTTATTCGATTGAGGCGGCCTTGCCCAGCGCACAGGAGGCCAAGGCCTTGGGCATCAAGCCCGACGCCCCTTGCCTGGTGATGAAACGCCGCACCATCAGCGGCACCCAGGTTGCCAGTTTTGCCCGCCTGGTGTACCCAGGCGTTCGATATAGCTTCAGCGGGAATTTTCAACTATGAGCTGGCGCACCATCCATCTGTCTGACAGGCCCGCCACTCCCTGGCGCAATGGCGGTGGTCTGACCCGCGAGCTTGTTGCATCACCCGAACAGAGCGACTGGTGCTGGCGCATGTCGGTGGCTGAGGTCACAGCCAGCGGCCCGTTCTCGCGCTTTGACGGTATGACACGATGGTTTGCCGTCCTGCGCGGTGCGGGTGTGGATTTGCGGGTGGCTTCGGCGCTTGGCAGTGAGGACGGAGTGTCAGATGTTCATCGACTGACGGTTGAAGAACCACCTTTTGTTTCGACGGCTCCGCTGCGACCGACTGCCAATTGATTGCAGGTCCGACCCAGGACTTCAACCTGATGGTGCACGACAGCAACCTGCCGGCTCGCATGGTGCGGGTGCGTGGTGAACTGCGCGAATTGGCGCATGATACGAAAACAATAGCTGTCTACGCAGTGGATTCGGGGGCTAGCGTGTTATTTAACTCTGAAGAGTTGTACATTCCGCCCGCCACACTGGTATGGCGCACGCTGGCCAAGTCCGCCACAGTGCAGATTCGCAGCACACATGCCTTGTGGATGGAGTTGTCGGCGTGAGTCTGAAATTGTGGACCCATTGCCGTGCCGCCACCATGGTGCCCGGTGGAACGTCAGCCTACGGATTGGTGGACGACGCGGCCCTGGTGGTGGATGGTGAAGCCCTGGCCTGGGTAGGCCCACGCTCGGAGCTACCGCCAGCGCTGCTGGACCGCTGCACCCTGCACCACGACGCCGGTGGTGCGCTGGTGACACCGGGCCTGATCGATTGCCACACCCATCTGGTTTACGGCGGAGACCGCGCGGCTGAATTTGAGATGCGGCTGAACGGCGCTAGTTACGAGGACATTTCCCGCGCCGGTGGCGGCATAACATCCACTGTGAAGGCGACACGAGAGGCCAGCGCGCAGGAGCTGCAGGCCAGCAGTGCCAAGCGCCTGCAGCAGTTGATCGGCGAGGGCGTGACGACCATCGAGATCAAGTCGGGTTACGGCCTAGCGCTGGAACAGGAGCGCAAATGCCTGCAAGTGGCCCGTACGCTGGGCCACACGTATGCGGTAGACGTGCGTACGACCTTTCTGGGCGCACATGCGGTGCCGCCCGAGTTTGCGGGACACCCCGATGCGTATATCGACGCTGTTTTTCAGATGCTCCCCATCCTGCACGCCGAGGGCCTGGTGGATGCGGTCGACGGTTTTTGTGAACGTATTGCTTTCAACCCGGCACAGATCGAGCGCGTCTTCAAGGCGGCACAAGCGCTGGGCCTGCCGGTCAAATTGCATGCCGAGCAACTGAGTGACAGCGGCGGAGCGCAACTGGCGGCGCGGTTCCGAGCCCTGAGTTGTGACCATCTGGAGTGGCTCTCGCCTGAGGGCGCGAGGGCCATGGCGGCTGCAGGAACGGTCGCGGTGCTGCTGCCAGGTGCTTTTTACTTTTGCGCGAAACCAAGCTGCCGCCCGTGGACTTGTTGCGGGAATATGGTGTACCCATGGCCATTTCCACTGACAGCAACCCCGGAAGTTCTCCCTGCACCTCGCTGCTGCTGATGCTGAATATGGCCTGCACCCTGTTTCGATTCACTCCCGAGGAGGCATTGGCCGGTGTCACCCGCAACGCGGCGGCTGCTTTGGGGCTGAAGGACCGTGGTGTATTGGCCGCCGGTCTGCGCGCCGACTTTGTGCTGTGGGACTTGCAAAGCCCTGCGGAACTGAGTTACGCGCTGGGAAGCAACCGGCGCCTTCAAACCGTATTCAAAGGGCAAGTGGTATGAGCCAGGACAGCATTTTTAGCTTGCGAGAGGGGAGCGTACCGCTGTTGGTCAGCATGCCACACGTCGGCACCGATATTCCGGCTGAGTTGCGCGCGCTGTATGTGCCACGGGCGCTGGATGTGGAAGACACCGATTGGCATTTGCATCACCTCTACAACTTTTTGGGTGAACTGGGCGCCAGCGTGATCCTGCCCCGAATTTCGCGTTATGTTATCGACCTCAATCGCCCGCCGGACGATGCACCCATGTACCCCGGGGCCTCCAATACCGAGTTGTGCCCTACGCGCTTCTTTACGGGAGAACCGTTGTACCAAGAGGGCCAGGAACCGCCACCCGAGCAGCGCTTGCGACGTCGTGAACACTACTGGCAGCCTTACCATGCGGCGCTGGCTGCGGAGCTGGCGCGGCTGAAAGCGCAACACGGTTTCGCCCTGTTGTGGGACGCCCACAGCATACGTTCTGAGCTGCCCTGGCTTTTTGAAGGCCGTTTGCCCGACCTGAACATTGGCACGGCCAGCGGTGCCAGTGCCAACGTCTCCATCGCTGCCGCTGCCTTGGCCGCCTGTGCAGGCTTTTCCCAGTTCACCACGGTCCTCAATGGCCGCTTCAAGGGTGGCTATATCACCCGCCACTATGGGCTGCCAAGCCAGGGCATCCATGCCGTCCAGTTGGAGATGTGCCAACGCCTTTATATGCAGGAAGTGCCGCCCTACAGCTACGACGTCACACGGGCCGCTGGCGTGCAACCCTTGTTGAAAGAAATGGTCTCCAGCTCACTAAAAGCCTGCAGGAGTTGCTATGAAAATTGAAGCAGTTCAGTTTTTTGCCCGGCAGGCCTGGGTGGAGGGCACCTGGGCGCAGGATGTGCTACTGGGCGTTGGCGTGGATGGGCACTGGTCCCAGGTGCTGCCGGGCGCCACGGATGCGCAACGGGCCGATGCGGTGGTCTTGTCCGGCCCGGTGCTACCCGGTGTCGTTAATGCCCATGGCCACGCGTTCCAGCGCGCGATTGCCGGGCTCACCGAGCGCCGTGGCAGCGGTACACAGGCGGCTGACGACTTCTGGAGTTGGCGGGACCGCATGTATTCAGCGGCCAACTGCATCACGCCGGACCAGCTGGAAACCATTGCCCGCCAGCTATACAGCGAATTGCTGGTCGGCGGTTACACCCAGGTATGCGAATTCCACTACCTGCACAACGCATTGTCCGGCGGGCCCTATGCGCACACTGCCGAGATGTCCATGGCCCTGGTGCGTGCGGCCCAACATACGGGCATTGGGTTGACTTTGCTACCCACGCTGTATATGCGTTCTGGGTTTGGTGCCAACGGCCTGCGCGAGGACCAGAGCCGCTTTGCGTCGACACCGCAAAGCATTGTCCGCATCGTGGAAGACGTGCAGCGCCAAGCGGCGGGTGATCCCCGCATCAACCTGGGCGTGGCCATCCACTCCTTGCGCGCGGTCAGCCCACCCGCACTGAAGGAGTTGGTTGCGTATGCACACCAGGCGGGGCTACCGGTCCATATTCACATCGCGGAACAGACGCAGGAGGTTGACGATTGCCTGGTGCACACTGGCCAGCGGCCCATCGAGTGGCTGCTCAACCATGTGGACGTGAACGCCCGCTGGAACCTGGTGCATGCCACCCACACCACGCGTGACGAACTGGTCGGCATCCAGGCCGGTGGCGCCAGTGTCGTCATCTGCCCGGCCACCGAGGCCAATTTGGGCGATGGCGTGTTTGACCTGCCCGGCTATGCCACCGTGAAAGGCGCATGGTCGATCGGCTCGGACAGTCATGTCACGCGTCGCTGGAGCGAAGAACTGCGGCTGTTGGAATACGCGCAGCGCCTCACCCACCGCAAACGCAATATGGCGGCGCAATGCCTTCGCAACACCAGCAGTGCTGCAGCGCTGTTGGAGGCTGCACTGGCAGGCGGGTCCGCTGCAAGCGGTCAGGCATTGGCTGGCATTGCCGTTGGTCAGCGTGCCGACTTCGTGGTGTTGGATACCATGTCACCGGCGCTGCAGGGCGTTCCCAGCGACCACATGCTCGATGCCCTGGTGTTCTCCAGTCCGGATGCCCGCTTCAGTGCCGTTCATGTGGCTGGTCAAACGGTGGTGCCCCAAGACGACGCTGGTTTTGCCCCCGCCATGCGCGCGTTGTGGGGCGGATGAGCGTCAGGGCGACAATAGCGGTTCCATGACACCTCCTCAACCCCGCAATCCCCTGCATGGCAAAACACTGGAAGCCATCGTCACCGAATTGGTCGCCCATTACGGCTGGGCCGAACTGGGCCAGCGCATTCCGGTGCGCTGTTTTACCCATGACCCCAGCGTAGCGTCCAGCCTGAAGTTTCTGCGCAAAACCCCTTGGGCGCGGGACAAGGCAGAAGGGCTGTATCTTTTTATGTTGCGGGAGGTGCGCCGGGGTGTCCAATAGCAGCATGCAACATGCCGACCGCACCGACCAACGCCTGACTGAGCTGGAAATCAAGGCCAGCTTCAGCGAGGACCTGTTGGAGCAACTCAACCAGGTCATCGTTCGACAGCAGCGGGAGATTGATGCTCTGATCCGCGAGGTGCGCCAACTGCGCCAGCAAATGCCTGAGGGCTCTGCGCCCGGCTTAACGCGTGCCAGCGAAGAGTTGCCACCGCACTATTAGTGGGTTGCCGTATTGCCGCTGATCTGACTCTGGAGGACCTTTCACCATGTTCCTTTCCACTTTGCGCGTGTATGCTGGATTCATCGCTCAGTGGGTAGGTTTGTTATGAACGCATGCCGGGTCAGCGCTCGGTCAAACGCCGACCGTCTCCACCGGTGTAAGGCATGTGGCGGTTCTGGATTACCAAGGGGGTGTCTATAACTGGGGCGATGACCGCGGTGGCTGCCGGTGGAAGCCACACCTTGGCGGTGGCCAAAGATGGCGGTCTCTGGTCTTGGGGCTCCAACCTCTTTGGGGCGCTGGAAATTGGAAGCACCGAGAACCAGTCTCAGCCGGTGAAGATCGGGACCGGTTACAAGCGGGTTGCCGCATGTGGCGACAGAAGCGTGGCACTCAAGAACGACACCAGTTTGTGGGCATGGGGAGCAAACAATCTTCAACAATTGGGCGACGCCAGCTTCGGCGCACGCCTGGCTCCAGCGCAGGTTGCGGCTGGCATCCGTGGCGTGTCCGCAGGGCAAAATTCACCGTGGCCATGTCACAAGACGGTACCTTGCGCTCTTGGGGACTGAACCAGGTTGGCGAATTGGGGAATGGACTCCGGAGCCCCTCAGCAATACCCCAAATTGTGGTCGATCCGCAGGCAACTGGTTTCCTCGATCTGGATTCCACCCAACCCAACACCACTACCACAGCCGAGCTTCCCCCTTTTCTGGCATTGGCAAAGGTCGAAGGCGACCCGTCTCGACTGAAACTTAGCGTCAGGGCATGGGGCCGCAGGTCAGGGGTCGTTCAGGCCCTGTGCGCGTAAGATGGAGACGCTCAGAATAAAAGGACACCATGGCAAACACAACGTCAATGGGCGGTTGCGGGAGGCGCAGCGCAGCAGGTATGGCAACACGGGGGCTTTGGGCGCTTGGCCTGACGGTTTGGCTGGGCCTGCCTGGTCTGACGCAGGCGGCCGACCCCAAAATGGTTCAAATCGGCGTCACCAAGATCGTCTCGCACGCCGCTCTGGACGCGGTTGAAAAGGGCTTTGAAGCGGCGCTGGCCAGTGCCGGGTTCAAGGAAGGGGTCAATGTCACCTACAACCGCCAGAATGCGCAGGGCGACGTGGCCAAGGCGGCCAGCATTGCCCAGAAGTTCAGTTCCGACAAGCTCGACCTGGTGCACAGCATTGCCACGCCGACCACACAGGCGGTGTTGAAGGTCATCACCCGAACACCCGTGGTGTTCTCCGCCATTACCGATCCGTTGACGGCCGGCATTGTGCCCGCCAACAGTGCACCTGGCAAAAAGAGCGGTACCAACGTTACCGGCACCAGTGATCCGTGGCCGGTTTTTCTGCAGATGGAAACCTATACCAAGTTTGTGCCCAAGGCCAAAAAATGGGGAACCATTTACAACCCGGCAGAGGCCAACTCAGTCACCCATGTCAAAGCCATGCGTGCGGCAGCCAAGGCCTTGGGGCTGGAACTGGTGGAGGTCACGGTGGCCAACAGTGCAGAAGTTGGCGCTGCATCCCAATCGCTGGTGGGCAAGGTACAGGCCATCACCATCACGTCCGACAACACCACGGTGGCCAACTTTGAGGCGATTGCGGCTGTGTGTCACCAACACAAGATCGCCTTGTTTGCCGGTGACGTGGACAGCGTGCCCCGGGGTGCCACGGCGGCTTATGGCATGGACTACTTTCTGGTCGGTTATTCCGCCGGCAAGAAAGCCGCGCTGATATTGAAAGGGGTCAAACCCGGGGATATCCCCTGGGGACCGGTGGAGAAATTCAGTTTGGTCATCAACCAGAAGGCGGCGCGTGGACAAGGAGTGGTCGTTTTGCCGGAGCTGTTGAAGAAAGCCGACAAAGTACTGGAATAAGTGGCGTCGCATACTAACTGCAAGCGCCAACGACTGATTCTGACTTATGCAGTCTACCCGTAGCCTGTACCTTGCCGTTGCCACCCTGGTCGTGGCCATGTTGGTGGGTATTTATGTCGACCTGGAGAGCGACGCCATGCATGCCCGCCACGTGGAGGTCAATACCGGGCTGGAACGCATGTTGCGGCTTAACCAGGATCTGACCAATATGGTGGTCCTCGCCGTGTTGGAGCAAAACACCTTGCGCACGGCAAGTTACGACACGGTGGATGCGGCACTGGTGGCCACCATCCAGAAGCTGGGCCAATTGACACGCCAGCAAACCCTGTCCGAAGAGATCACCGCCTTGAGTGCAGACCGTGACAAATTGCACGTGACCGAAGAGGCAGCACTGCGGCTCATGCGTATGGACCTGTGGCAAGAGGCACACCAGCTGATGTTTGCTGAATCCTACGTCCTCGCCAAAAAAATATACGAAATCAACAGTGAGACTGCCGTGGTCGCTTTGACTGGTGAATTGGCAAAGACGGTTGAGTATTTCGATCGTATTCGACTGGCTGCCCTTGCAATGCGTATTGCCGCTTTATTGTTGCTGTTGTGGGTTGGGGCCATGTTCTCGCGCAGACTGCGCAGCGAATTGGCCGAGCAGGCGCGACTGCGGGAGGCCATCGCTGCGTCCAACCAAACGCTGGAAGTCAAAGTGCTCCAACGCACAGCAGAATTGGAGGCCGCCAACCAGCGCCTCGCAACCCTGAGTGCAACCGACGCTTTGACAGGCTTGGCCAATCGCCGCAGCTTCGATCAGGCCTGGGAGGCAGAATGGCAGCGTGCCAGTCGCCAGGGCTTGCCGCTGGCCATTGCGATGGTAGATGTGGACCAGTTCAAGCC
Source organism: Candidatus Aalborgicola danicus (assembly GCA_016703945.1). Classification (GTDB taxonomy): domain Bacteria; phylum Pseudomonadota; class Gammaproteobacteria; order Burkholderiales; family Burkholderiaceae_C; genus Allorhodoferax; species Allorhodoferax danicus. The sequence continues at coordinate 242,566 of JADJBC010000059.1, read as the reverse complement.
CTATAACGACCACTACGGACACCAGGCGGGCGATGTGTGCCTGAAGCTTGTTGCCCAGACCTTGGGTGGAACGGCGCAACGCTCGGGTGAACTGGTGGCTCGCTACGGTGGGGAAGAGTTTGTGGTTGTCCTGCCGGGCCTTGCCGGCGCCGAGGCCGCCGCTGCGATGGAACGCATCCGGGCGACTGTGCAAGGGCTGGGAGTGCCCCATGCCAAAGCCACGGTGGCCAATGTGGTAACGGTCAGCATTGGTGTGGCCGCGTGTGTGCCGCAGCTGGGGCACAGTTCCGCTGCGCTGGTGGAGGCGGCCGACGCTGCCATGTACCGGGCCAAGGCGCAGGGACGCAACCGGGTGGTGCTGGCGCAATAGGCCAGTAGCTGGCCTGGTTGGGGTCCTACGGCAAGAACTTTGGCAAAAATGGCTTGCTTGAATATACTGTACAAAAATACAGTTATTCATGGAACCAGCTTACCCACTCCCCGCCTATGCCGAGCTGCACTGCCTCTCCAACTTCAGCTTCCAGCGCGGCGCCTCCCAGCCTGAAGAACTGGTGGAGCGCGCCGCCGCGCTGGGCTACAGCGCGCTGGCGATCACCGACGAATGCTCGGTGGCCGGTGTGGTGCGTGCCCATGTGCAGGCGAAGGCGAGCGGGCTCAAGCTGCTGTTGGGGGCGGAATTTTGGGTGCCGCTGGGAACGGGCGCAGGGGAGTCGGCACATGGCTTCACCGCCGTGGTGCTGGCGCACAACCTACGAGGCTGGGGCAATCTGTGCCAGTTCATCACCGCGGCGCGCCGGGCGGCGCCCAAGGGGCAGTACCAGGTGGGCTGGCATGGGGCTCACTACCAGGCCTTGTGGGCGCAACTCACGGATTGTGAAATGCTGCTGGTGTTTCCGGATGCTATCAATATAGAAGCGGCATACGCAATATCCACGAGGGCTAGAGGCCTATTTTGCTTAAATGTTTGGCTGGCGGCAGAGTTGCGCCTGGGGCTGGACGACGCACTCCAGCGGGTGCGCCTGCTGCAGTTGGCGCAGTGCACCGGCCTGCCCCTGGTGGCGGCAGGCAATGTGCGCATGCATGTGCGTTCGCGCAAGCCCCTGCACGATGTGCTGACTGCCGTGCGCCTGGGCCAGCCGGTGGCGCAGTGCGGCTTTGCCTTGCAGCCCAATGCCGAACTGCATTTGCGTTCGCGTGCGCGGCTGGCGGCGATCTACCCGGCGCAGTGGCTGGCCAACACGCTGGTGATTGCCGACAAATGCAGCTTTGACCTGAAGGAAATTGCCTTTCAGTACCCCATGGAGGCCCTGCTGCCCGGCGCCACACCGGCCCAGACACTGCGCCACCACTGCGACGAGGGCGCCCGCGAACGTTATCCACAAGGCGTGCCGAAGGACGTTTTACCGATGGTGGAACACGAATTGGCCTTGATTGCCGATCTGAAATACGAGATGTATTTCCTCACCGTGCACGACATCGTGCGTTTTGCCCGAGGCAAAGGCATTCTGTGCCAGGGGCGTGGTTCGGCGGCCAATTCGGTGGTGTGCTATTTGCTGCATGTGACCGAGGTGGACCCGATGAAGGGCCACATGATGTTCGAGCGCTTTGTCTCCAGGGAACGCAACGAGCCGCCCGACATCGATGTGGACTTCGAGCACCAGCGCCGCGAAGAAGTCATCCAGTACATCTATGCCAAGTACGGCCGCGAACGCGCCGCCATTGCCGCTACCGTCATCAGCTACCGCCCGCGCAGTGCGCTGCGCGACGTCGGCCACGCGCTGGAGATTCCCGAGGCGCTGATCGTCGCGCTGTCCAAGGAGCACCCCGGCATGTATGACCGCGAAGTGCTGGTGGAACGACTGCAATCTGCTATTGAAAAAGTAGCTAGTGATGCAGATTCCACGAGGGCTAGACCGAATTTCCTTCAGAACAACGGCTGCAGCAGTGGCTGGCGCTGGCCATCCAGTTGCAGCGCTTTCCGCGCCACCTGAGCCAGCACGTGGGCGGCTTTGTGCTGACCCAGGGGCCGCTGACCCGCCTGGTTCCGGTGGAAAACGCCGCCATGCCGGACCGCTCCATCATCCAGTGGGACAAGGACGACCTGGACGCCGTGGGCCTGATGAAGGTGGACGTGCTGGCCCTGGGCATGCTCAGCGCCATCCGCCGGGCCCTGGAGCTGGTCACGCAGTGGCGCGGCCTGCTAAAGCCCATGCGCCTGCAGGATGTGCCGCGCGAGGACCCCGCCACCTACGACATGATCTGCAAGGCCGACACGGTGGGTGTGTTCCAGATCGAGAGCCGGGCGCAGATGAGCATGCTGCCGCGCCTGCAACCGCGCGAGTTTTACGACCTGGTGGTGGAGGTGGCCATCGTGCGGCCCGGGCCGATCCAGGGCGGCATGGTGCACCCGTACCTGAAGGCGCGCAAAGACCCGGAGGCCTACGCCTCGCCGTACCCGGACTTGCGCAAGGCGCTGGAGCGCACGCACGGCATCCCCATCTTCCAGGAGCAGGTGATGCAGATCGCGGTGATCGCGGCCGGATTTTCTCCGGGCGAGGCCGATCGCCTGCGCCGATCCATGGCCGCCTGGAAACGTCACGGCAATGTCAGCCAGTACCACGACCGCCTGGTGGGCGGCATGCTGGAACGTGGCTACCCGCTGGACTTTGCCGAAGCCATCTTCAAGCAGATGGAAGGCTTTGGCGAATACGGCTTCCCCGAGAGCCACGCCGCCAGCTTCGCCATCCTGGTCTACATCAGTTGCTGGCTGAAGAAACACGAGCCAGCCTGCTTCCTCGCCGCCATGTTGAACAGCCAGCCGTTGGGCTTCTACGGCCCCGCGCAACTGGTGCAGGACGCACAGCGCCATGGCGTCGAAGTGCGGCCCGTCGACGTCTCAAACAGCGACTGGGATTGCACACTGGAGACAATGGGGCCGGAGCAATGGGGGTCGGAGAAAATGGGGTCGGATCCCGATTCAGGACAGGAATGCAATCGAAGCGCGGAGCAAAGAACGAAATCGGGCTCTGACCCCATTTTCGGGCGCGAACCAAACCAACAACCCGCAATCCGCCTGGGCTTGCGTCAAGTCACCGGCCTGCGCCAGGAGGTGGCTGATCGAATCACCGCCGAACGAGCAAAAACACCCTTCACCAGCACACAGGACCTGGCCCTGCGCTGCAATCTTAATGAGGCCGACCTCAAGGCCCTGGCCAGTGCCGATGCGCTGCTGTCCCTCTCCGGCCACCGCCGCCAGCAGGTGTGGGACGCGTCGGCCCTGAAGCCGGCGCCCGCGCTGCTCAAAGGGGTGCCGATTGCGGAAGATGAACTGTTGTTGCCGGCCGCACCTGAGGGCGAAGAGGTGACGTTTGACTACGCCGCGCTCGGTCTGACATTACGCTCCCACCCCTTGCAGCTACTACGCGCGCAGCTCTCCAAAAAGAAGCTGCTGACGGCGGCGCAGATGGCCGACTATCCCAGCGGCCGACTGGTGCGCGCCTGCGGCATCGTCACCATGCGCCAGCGCCCGCAGACCGCCAAGGGCGTGGTGTTCGTCACGCTGGAGGATGAGACCGGCAGCGTCAACGTCATCGTCTGGAAGGCCGTGAAGGAGCGCTTTCGCCAGGAGGTTTACCAGTCCCGCCTGCTGGCGGTGTATGGCGTGTGGCAGCGTGATGAAGAGAGTGGGGGCGAGGTGCGCCATGTGATTGCCAAGCGGCTGGTGGACATGACCCCGCTGCTCGGGGAGTTGAGCACCCGCAGTCGTGATTTCCATTGAATACGGGTGCGTTGGTCGGTTCTACCGCGCCCGTTCAATGCCAGGCACTCCCAGCCCGTAGTTGGACAGACTTTGCGCCAGCGCACGTGCGTCGCTTTCTGTGGACAGGTTGCTCAACTGGACCCGGTAAATTCGTTTCCCATTCTTTTTGTCCGGCACAAACTGCGCCGCATACCCGCGATTGCGCAGAAATTCATGAACAGAGAGTGCACCCGCAAACGATGTATCACCATCAAAGCGCATCGTCCATTGGCCATCGACCGTGGCACCACCCGCATCCGGTGCAATCTCGGTCTCGGCAGCCCACAGCGCCAATTGGGCATTCTCCACACGGCCCACCGGCAGTGCCGGCGCATCTTTGGGAGCAGTGTAAAACTGCAGCGGCTGGTCCAGGATGACGGGTGTGGCGGTTTGACCGGCAACCACGTCCCGTGAGACCTCAATCTTTCCTTCCAGCAAACAGACAATCTCTTTGTCACCCCCCTGTTTGCCCCACAGGTCTGTGCCGCGAATACCGGCAGTCACGGTTGCCAGCCGGATACTGACGTCACGGCGGTTGTTCACTTTATTCAGGGCACTTGTGGTGAAGCGAAATGCGCCAACGACCACGTTGAGCGCCGACTTTAGAAACACCGACCCGCCTTCCTGTCTGGCGCTCAGGCTGTCCAGGTCCAGCTGTGCACTTTCCCCGAGTTTCACACTGCTGCCCTCGGGCAAGGTCAGCAGAATGCGGGCGTTGGCGCCGGTGACGATGCGGTCACGCTCCTGCAAGACCATGCCCGGTACCACCGGCTGCCGCGTGCCTGAACGCTCCAGCCAGGCTGGCATGACCACGCCCTGAACAACCGCAGCGGGCTGATCCGTCACCGGTGACGCCGCTTTGGCTGCAGTCGCCGCGCTCGCAGACGCAACCAGCACAACGGCGGCCCACACCGCCACGCCCAGCCGATGTCTTGAGCCCCCAGTCGGCGAAGGCCGCGTCTGTGGCACCCTGTTGGCACTTTGTATCCATGACCATTCCATGTCTTGCTCCTGAAGTTAAGACCACATTGCCTAGACCGCCGTTGCTCCCGCACACGAACTACGATGGCCACCACACCGACGCACTCAACAATATATACGTACGCACTCGCTTTTTGGATTCAGACCCATGGGAACAAAGTTGGTTCCAGATCCCACGCCGGCCAACGCGCTTCCCACACTGGTGCATAGTGCACGATTGCTACGGCGTGTTTTCGTTCGATGAACTGAAGTTTTCGTCGAGCGCAAAGTCGCCACGCTCGAATGCGGCGATCACTGCCTTGGCGTCCACCACAAAATTGGCCGGCACCCGCACACTGGCCCCGCCCACGGCGATGGTCAGCAGCGCGTTGGTTTGAACCAGCTGGGTGTCCGCAGTTTCCGCTGGTACCCCGCTGGCCAGCAGGCAGGCGCAAAGCAACTGCGCTTCGGTTGCGGAAAAATTTCGGGCGACGATGGTCAGGTCGCCCTGGTAGGCCAAGTCTGGCTCCATCGGCGCTGTAAGGCGAGACGGCTGCAAGCCGCGCAAAGCCACTTCGGTATCGGCTAGTGCCTGGGCGTCCTCAGTCAGCGCTGCCGACTGTGCGCGTTCCATCAGTTCTTCATCCGAGAGGCTGGCAAACAGGGTGCGGAGTTCGGAGTTGCGCATGGTGCAGTGACTAGAAACGCTGGGATGCCGAACAATACACGGTTTCAGCCGAAAGCTCGTATCGGTTCAAGTGATGGACAGGGTCTGAACGTCGGACGTCATTTGCAGCCAGCGCGCAATGGCGGACTGCAGTTGCCCGGCGTTGCCGGTGGTACCAAAGACCGTGGAGGCGGCGCGCGCCACCGGCGCGCCTTGCGTTGCCAACCAGGAACGGGCCTCCAGCAGGCGCCGGGTTTGCCGGGCGACCGGGGCACCGCCCTCCAGAAACACCACCGCCTCACCGACGCTGGCATGCAATACATCAATGGCAAACGGGTAGTGTGTGCACCCCAATACCAAAGTATCCATCTCACCCGGATTTAAGCCAAATTGGCCCATAGCCCTCGTGAAATATGCGCAGAGCGCTTCTGTTTTTATAGCATCGTCGCGCTCGATGGCGTCCGCCAGCCCGTCGCACGGTTGCACAACGAAGTGCGCCTGGTCCTGCAAAGACGCCAGAAGGGCGCGGAATTTTTCGCTATTGAGTGTGCCCCGTGTGGCGAGCACGCCGATGTGCTTGGTCTTGCTGTTGGATGCGGCGGGCTTCAGCGCAGGTTCGATGCCAACGATGGGAAGCTCGGGAAAATCCTGCCGCAGACGCTGAATGGCCGCTGCCGTAGCGGTGTTGCAAGCGACCACCAGGGCCTTGATGTGGTGGTGCTCCAGCAGGTAGCGGGTGATGGCGTGGGAGCGCGCGATGATGTGGCTATCGTCGCGTTCGCCGTAGGGCGCGTGCCCACTGTCGGCAATATAGACAAACGGCTCCAGCGGCAATTCTGCGCGCAGGGCGCGCAGCACACTCAAGCCCCCAACACCACTGTCAAACACCCCAATCGGGTCGGCGCATTGGCGGAGCTGTGTGGAGTTGGTCATGCGCGAGAGGTGCCCGCGATGCTATGGTTTGGATAGCTGCTTGCGCACGTACTACCGGCGCAATCGGCCATTTTTGTCACAATTCTCTTACTTTGCGGTGACTGCGATGTTCTTGAACTCACCCGTGGCAATTTTCTTTTGCCATTCGGCCGGTCCCGTGATGTGGGCGCTGGTGCCACCCGAATCCACGGCCACGGTGACCGGCATGTCCACCACGTCGAATTCGTAAATGGCTTCCATGCCCAGGTCGGCAAAGCCCACCACCTTGGCGGCCTTGATCGCCTTGCTGACCAGGTAGGCGGCGCCGCCCACGGCCATCAGATAGGCTGACTTGTGCTTCTTGATGGCTTCAATCGCAACCGGGCCGCGTTCGGCCTTGCCGACCATGCTGATCAAACCGGTTTGCGCCAGCATCATCTCGGTGAATCCATCCATGCGGGTGGCGGTGGTGGGGCCTGCGGGCCCGACAGCCTCGCCTTTGACCGGGTCGACCGGGCCGACGTAGTAAATAACGCGGTTGGTGAAGTCCACCGGCAGCTTCTCACCCTTGGCCAGCATGTCCTTGATGCGTTTGTGCGCGGCGTCGCGGCCGGTGAGCATCTTGCCGTTCAGCAGCAGGGTTTGGCCCGGTGTCCAGCTCGCCACTTCGGCTGGAGTCAGCGTGTTCAGGTCCACTTTTTTGCTCTTCACGTAGTCGGGTGTCCAGTTGACGTCGGGCCATGTGTCAAGGGACGGTGGTGTCAGGTAGACCGGGCCACTGCCGTCCATCACAAAGTGCGCGTGGCGGGTGGCGGCGCAATTCGGGATCATGGCAATGGGTTTGCTGGCGGCGTGGGTGGGGTACATCTTGATCTTGACGTCCAGTACCGTGGTCAGACCGCCCAGGCCTTGCGCACCAATGCCCAGTGCGTTGACTTTCTCGAACAGCTCCAGGCGCAGCTTTTCAACGTTGGACAGTTCGGCTCCGCTGGCCGCCTTGGCCTGCAGCTCGTACATGTCCAGATGGTCCATCAGGCTCTCCTTGGCCATCAGCACGGCCTTCTCGGCGGTGCCGCCAATGCCGATGCCCAGCATGCCCGGCGGGCACCAGCCGGCGCCCATGGTCGGCACGGTTTTGAGCACCCAGTCGACCACCGAGTCACCAGGGTTGAGCATGTACATCTTGCTCTTGTTCTCACTGCCGCCGCCCTTGGCGGCCACGGTGACTTCAACCGTGTTGCCGGGTACGATTTCGGTGAAGATGACGGCCGGCGTGTTGTCCTTGGTGTTCTTGCGCAGGAACTCGGGGTCGGCCACCACCGAGGCGCGCAAGGTGTTGTCGGGGTGGTTGTAGCCTTGGCGCACGCCTTCGTTGATGGCGTCGTCCAGGCTGCCGGTAAAGCCTTCCCAGCGCACGTCCATGCCGACCTTCAGGAACACGTTGACGATGCCGGTGTCCTGGCAGATCGGGCGGTGGCCGGTGGCGCTCATCTTGCTGTTGGTCAGGATCTGCGCAATCGCATCCTTGGCGGCCGGGCTTTGTTCGCGCTCGTAGGCACGTGCCAAATGGGCGATGTAGTCGGCGGGGTGGTAGTAGCTGATGTATTGCAATGCGGCTGCAACGGACTCAATCAGGTCGGCTTGGCGGATGGCGGTGCTCATGGTGCGGATTCCTGCGGTGATGGAGAGTTAGTGTGGTTTGGCTGGCGGATGGGCCATCAGTTTGTCGGTGTACGCAATCGCTATGGCAGACAGCAAGAAGGTAATGTGGATGATGGTTTGCCACATCAACACCTTTTCTGTGTAGTTGTCGGCGTTGATAAACGTCTTGAGCAGGTGGATGGAGCTGATGCCGATGATGGCGGTGGCGAGCTTGACCTTGAGAACCGATGCGTTGACATGGCTGAGCCATTCTGGTTGGTCCGGATGGTCGTCCAAATTCATGCGGGACACAAAGGTCTCGTAGCCTCCCACAATGACCATGATCAGCAGATTGGAGATCATCACCACATCAATCAGGGCCAGCACCACCAACATGATGATGGTTTCATTGAGCCCGGTGACCGCCACCGTCTCTTTGTAGCCAATGCTCTTGATCAGCAGTGCCAGGGCATTCTGGTTGCCAAAGGCGGCCTCCATCAGGTGCACCAGTTCAACCCAGAAATGAAACACATACACCGCCTGTGCGGCGATCAGACCCAGGTAAAGCGGTAACTGCAGCCAGCGGCTGGAAAAAATCAGCTGCGACAACAGGTTCATAGACGGTGCAGCCTTTGGAGGCGATGGGGCTTTGCTCATGGATGGTGTGTTTTGTTGGGGTTGGAAGCTGTCATTGTAAAAGGCTGGCTGTCGTGCCCATTGTGGTGTCAAGTCAGTGACACGTAAGTGCCATCCATAACCATACGCGCCAGTTCAAACTGATAAAGAGGAGTCCCCTATGAGTTCGCAATCGTCCGCCATCGAATCCACCCTGGTCGAAAACCGCGTCTTCTTGCCCAGTGACAGCATGGTCAAGAATGCCCGCATCTCCGGCATGGAGGGTTACAACGCCCTCTGCGCCCAAGCCGCGAGTGACTTCGAAGGCTTCTGGGCCAAACTGGCCCGTGAAAACGTGGTGTGGAACAAGCCCTTCACCCGCACGCTCGACGAGTCCAACGCGCCGTTCTACCAATGGTTTGACGACGGCGAACTCAACGCCTCGGCCAACTGCCTTGACAAACACATGGGCACACCGGTTGAAAACAAGACCGCCGTGATCTTCGAAGCCGATGACGGCACGGTTACCAAAACCACCTACAAGGAATTGCTTGCACGTGTCAGCCAGTTCGCCAACGCGCTCAAGGCGGACGGCGTCCAAAAAGGCGACCGCGTGCTGGTCTACATGCCCATGACGCTCGAAGGCGTGATCGCCATGCAGGCATGCGCCCGAATCGGCGCGACCCACAGTGTGGTGTTTGGCGGCTTCTCGGCCAAAGCACTGCAAGAGCGCATCATTGACGCAGGTGCGGTGGCGGTCATCACCAGCAATTACCAGATGCGGGGTGGCAAAGAGTTGCCGCTCAAGGCCATCGTTGACGAAGGTCTGGCCATGGGCGGTTGCGAGTCCATCAAGAATGTGTACGTCTACCAGCGTACGCAAACCGCCTGCAATATGGTGGCGGGCCGCGACAAGACCTTTGCCCAGGCGCTGGAAGGCAAGAGCACCGAGTGCGCGCCAGTGCCGGTGGGCGCAGAACACCCTCTGTTCATCCTTTACACCTCCGGATCCACCGGAAAACCCAAAGGCGTGCAGCATTCCACGGGCGGTTACCTGTTGTGGGCCAAGCTCACGATGGACTGGACGTTTGATTTGAAGCCTGAAGATGTGTTCTGGTGCACGGCCGACATCGGCTGGATCACTGGCCACACCTATGTGGCCTACGGCCCTCTGGCCGCTGGCGCCACACAAATCATCTTCGAAGGCGTGCCGACCTACCCCAACGCCGGGCGATTCTGGCAGATGATCGAGCGCCACAAGTGCACGATTTTCTACACCGCACCGACCGCCATCCGTTCACTGATCAAGGCTGCCGAAAGCGACGAAAAAGTACACCCGGACCGTTCCGACCTGTCCAGCCTGCGCATCCTGGGTTCGGTGGGAGAGCCGATCAACCCCGAAGCCTGGATGTGGTACTACAAGAACATTGGCCACGAAAAGTGCCCGATTGTGGACACCTTCTGGCAGACCGAAACCGGTGGTCACATGATGACCCCGTTGCCTGGCGCCACACCGCTGGTGCCTGGCAGCTGCACGCTGCCGCTGCCCGGCATCATGGCCGCCATCGTGGATGAAGTGGGCAACGAAATTCCCAACGGTACGGGTGGCATTCTGGTGGTTCGCCGTCCCTGGCCGTCCATGATTCGCACCATCTGGAACGATCCCGAGCGCTTCAAATCCAGCTATTTCCCCGCCGAAATGGGCGGCACGTTGTACCTGGCCGGCGACGGCGCGGTGCGCAGCGCCGACCGTGGCTACTTCCGCATCACCGGCCGTATTGACGACGTGCTCAACGTCTCCGGTCACCGCATGGGCACCATGGAAATTGAATCGGCTCTGGTTGCCAAGTCGGATCTGGTGGCTGAGGCCGCTGTGGTGGGCAGGCCAGACGATCTGACCGGCGAAGCCATTTGTGCCTTTGTGGTGCTCAAGCGCTCACGCCCCACCGGCGACGAGGCCAAGGCCATCGCCAAGGAGCTGCGCGACTGGGTGGCCAAAGAAATCGGCCCGATCGCCAAACCCAAGGACATTCGTTTTGGCGAAAACCTGCCCAAGACCCGTTCCGGCAAAATCATGCGTCGCCTGCTGCGCTCGCTGGCCAAGGGTGAAGCCATTACCCAAGACACGTCCACGCTGGAAAACCCCGCTATCCTGGATCAACTGGGCCAAGCCTATTGATGTTGGGTAGCTGCTGACTCCCCAGTCTTGGCGGGAGTTCACGAAGATTTCAAAGCCCGCGTCAAGCGGGCTTTTTTGTCTTCTGAAACGGAACTCAAGTCGGCGTAATAGCGGCTGCTTGGGTTACAGTGGGCGAGGTTTGTTGCAGTGACTGCAGACCACGTGGATTGCCGAGTTGCAGTCAGACCACACTGGAGGTTGTTATGTACCTAGTTGCGTTGGGGGTGGTCTTAATGGCCATGAAATTCCTGGAATTCGGACCGGTGGCTGTGTGGCCATGGTGGGTTGTATTGGCACCGTTCGGTTTGGCAGTGGCCTGGTGGTCGTGGGCCGACGCCTCGGGCTACACCAAGCGCAAGGAAATGGAACGTGAGGATGCCAAGCGCAAGGAACGGATTGACCGCAACCGCGATGCCATGGGTCTCCTCAGTCACAAGAGAAAGAAAAAGTGATGGTCTGCCTGACATGGGTGGAATGTCAGGCGTGGTCTCAATAGTTGTCCAGCACCGCGCCTTTGCTGGCCGAGGATGCATTGAAAGCAAACTTGGCCTGCACGCCGCGTGTGTAGCGTGGCTGGGGCGCAGTCCACGCCGTACGGCGCTTGGCGATCTCGGCCTCTGGCACATTCAGTTCCAGAATCAACTGGCGTGAATCGATGGTGATGGAGTCGCCCTCTTGCACCAGTGCAATCACGCCACCGGCCGCGGCTTCGGGCGCCACGTGGCCCACCACCATGCCCCAGGTACCGCCGGAGAAACGGCCATCGGTGATCAAACCCACACTTTCGCCCAGACCTTGACCGATCAACGCGCCCGTAGGCGCCAGCATTTCGGGCATGCCGGGTCCGCCCTTGGGGCCCAGGTAACGCAGCACCATCACATCACCGGGAACAATTTTGTTGTCCAGAATGGCCTTGAGTGCCGACTGTTCATCTTCAAACACACGGGCCGGGCCGGTCATGACCGGGTTCTTCAGGCCTGTGATTTTGGCGACTGCACCTTCGGGACTCAGGTTGCCTTTCAGAATGGCCAGGTGGCCTTGTTTGTACATGGGGTTGTCGATGGGGCGGATCACGTCTTGGTCCGCGCGTGGCACATCGGGAATATCCTTCAGCACTTCAGCCACGGTCTGACCGGTGATGGTGATGCAGTCGCCGTGCAGCAGGCCTGCGGCCAACAATGTTTTCATCACCTGTGGGATGCCACCGGCACGGTGCAGGTCCACGGCCAGATACTTGCCGGAGGGCTTCAGGTCGCACAGCACCGGAGTCTTGACACGCACGCGCTCGAAGTCATCAATCGTCCACTCTACACCGGCGGCGTGCGCAATCGCCAGGAAGTGCAGCACCGCGTTGGTCGAGCCACCAATGGCCATGATGACGGCCACGGCGTTTTCAATCGACTTGCGCGTCACGATGTCGCGTGGCTTCAGGTCTTTCTGGATCGCCTCGATCAGCACCTTGGCCGATTCCTTGGCCGAGTTCATCTTTTCGTCGTGCGGGTTGGCCATCGTCGAGGAATAAATCAACGAAATGCCCAGCGCCTCAAACGCCGACGACATGGTGTTGGCCGTGTACATACCACCGCAGGAGCCGGTGCCGGGGATGGCGCGGCGCTCGATTTGCAACAGGTCTTCGTCGCTCATGCGGCCCGCAGCGTTTTCGCCCACGGCTTCAAACACGCTGACGATGTTCAGGTCTTTGCCCTTGTAGGTGCCCGGCAGAATCGTGCCGCCGTACACATAGATGGCGGGAACATTGGCGCGCAGCATGCCCATCAGGCCGCCGGGCATGTTTTTGTCGCAACCGCCGACCACCACCACGCCGTCCATCCACTGGCCCTGCACACAGGTCTCGATGCAGTCGCTGATCACTTCACGCGACACCAACGAATACTTCATGCCCTCGGTGCCCATGGCCATGCCATCGGAAATGGTGGGCGTGCCAAACACCTGGGCGTTGCCACCGGCTTCTTCAATGCCGGCAATGGCCGCGTCGGCCAGTTTTTGCAGGCCACTGTTGCACGGGGTGATGGTGCTGTGGCCATTGGCGACACCGACCATGGGCTTCTTGAAATCACCCTCTTCGTAACCCATGCCGTAGTACATCGAGCGGTTGGGAGCACGACTCTTGCCTTCGGTGATGTTTTTGCTGCGCGGGTTCATGATGACGGGTTTGGTGTCCATGGTGCTTGTCTCGTCTAAGGGTTGGGAGTGGTCTTGCAAAGCGCAAAGTATGCATGCTTGCAATCGCTTGTTCAAATATATTTAATCGGTTGTATTAATATGTACAGCATATGAATGAACATGGTGTTTCGCCGCCGGGCCGCCCCAAGGCGAAAAGTGCCCCCTCGGGGGGAAGAGAGTCGCACGAAGTGGGCGAACGTGGGGGCCTTATCGGCTTGCGCGTGTGGCGCCAATTTGTGGCGGTGGCGGAGGAATTGCATTTTGGCCGCGCCGCACTGCGCCTGCACATGTCCCAGCCGCCCTTGACCCAGGCCATTGCCTTGCTGGAGCAGCGCTTAAAGGTCAAGTTGTTTGATCGGACCAAACGTTCTGTGGCCCTGACACCTGCGGGAACCGCGCTACTGCCAGACGTGCGTGACCTGTTGCAACGGGCCAGCGCCCTGCCGAACCAGGCGCGAGCCGCTGCCGCCGGAGAATTAGGTCGACTATGCCTGGGCTTTGTCTCGACCGTGGGATTTGCACTGTTGCCTGAATGGGTGCGCGCTTTGCGTGAACACCATCCCGGTGTGCAATTGGAACTGGTGGAGGCCACCGGCGACGTGCAATTGCAGGCTCTGGAGCGTGGGGACATGGACGCCGGTTTTATGTTGCACTCGCCCGGTTTTGCGCCGGCCGGCCTGGCCTGCCGTTTGCTCAGCAGCGAACCCCTGGTCGTGGCCCTGTCTGATCAGCACCCGCTGGCACGCTTGACCCAATTGACGGTGGCCGACGTGCTGGCCGAACCGTTGGTCATTTTTCCGCGTCGTATTGCGCCCTCGCTGTATGACGCCATTTTTGCGCTTTACTATGGCGCTGGTTGTTTGCCGGTGGTTGCTCAGGAAGCGATCCAGATGCAGACCATCGTGAATCTGGTGTCGGCCGGGCTGGGGCTGGCCTGGGTTCCCCACAGCGTGCAGCAATTTCAGCGCCCTGGCATTGTTTACCGCCAAATTGTTGGCTCCGAGATCTCACCCGTGCCGCGTTGCGAGACCAGCCTGGTCTGGCGCAGTGCCACTGCCAGACCGGCCTTGTTGCGATGTATGGCATTGTTGCCATCGGTGAATCCTTGAGTGACGGCATGCACAATACGGCCCATGTTGATTCATCCTCAAATTGATCCGGTCGCCCTGCAACTGGGCCCGATTGCCATCCACTGGTATGGACTAACCTATTTAGCGGCGTTTGCGCTGTTCATGTTTCTGGGGCGCCAGCGCCTGCGCCACGCACCATATGCCGGCCTCCAAGGCCCCGGTGCATGGTCCTTTCGAGACGTTGAAGACATTTTATTCATGGGCGTCATGGGGGTAGTGCTGGGTGGTCGCCTGGGTTATTGCCTGTTTTACAAACCCGCCTATTACCTGTCTCACCCGCTGGAGGTGTTTTATGTGTGGCAAGGCGGCATGAGTTTTCATGGCGGCATGTTGGGTGTGATTGTGGCCATGGTGTGGTTTGCCCGGTCTCGCAACAAGCCTTTCTGGCAGGTGGCGGATTTTGTCGCGCCCTGTGTCCCCACCGGCCTGGCGGCGGGGCGGGTGGGTAATTTCATCAATGGCGAGTTGTGGGGGCGTCTGGCCGACCCGTCCCTGCCGTGGGGCATGGTGTTTCGGGGCGCTGGTGACTTGCCCCGCCACCCTTCACAGGTGTACCAGTTCCTGTTGGAAGGTGTGTTGTTGTTTGTGCTGCTGTGGCTGTATGCCCGCAGGGCGCCCAAGCAGGGTCAGGTTGCGGCGGCATTCTTGTTTGGGTATGGTGTCATGCGATTCATTGCGGAGTTTTTCCGCGAGCCAGATGCCCATCTGGGTCTGCTGAGCCTGGGCATGAGCATGGGCCAGTGGTTGTGTGTGCCGATGGTGCTGGCCGGTGCCGTCTTGTGGGCTTGGGCTGGGAAACGCAAAACTTTAAAGTGAAATAGTGCTCTAGCCCTCGAATACATTGCGTATCTAGCTATTATTTTGATAGTAGTTTGGTGTCATTAACAACAAAAGGAGACAATCATGCCGATAACAAATGAGGGCGTCAGCCGACGCCAGGTGGTGCTGGCCAGCCTCGCTGCCGCAGGCGTTGTGCCGGGTTTGGCCCGGGCGCAAACGCGATGGCCAGCCAAACCGGTGACCCTGGTGGTACCGTTTCCGGCTGGTGGGGGCACCGATGCATTCGCACGTCCGATGTCGGCCCAGTTCTCCAAGTTGAACGGGACCCAGATGGTCATCGACAACCGGGGTGGCGCCGGTGGCACACTGGGGGCCAGTGTTGCGGCCAAGGCGCTTCCAGACGGTTACACCTTGTTCATGGGTGCTGTCCACCACGCCATTGCACCGTCCATGTACCCACGGCTGGACTACAACATCGAGACAGACTTCATCCCGCTGGCGCTGCTGGCCAATGTGCCCCAGGTGCTGGTGGTTAACCCCAAGAATATCCAGGGTGACTTTGGCGCCTTTATGCGCCAGGTTCAGGCCAATCCGGGAAAATTGAACTACGCCTCGGCCGGAGCAGGCACTTCGCACCACCTGGCGGGGGAGCTGTTCAAACAGCAGTCCAAGACTTTTATCACCCACATTCCCTACCGCGGCGCGGGCCCGGCGCTGCAAGACCTGATCGCCGGCAATGTCGATATGTTGTTTGACGGCCTGGGTTCGTCAGCAGCACACATCAAAGGCGGGCGAATCAAGGCATTGATGGTATCCGGGGCCAAACGCAATGCGGCCTTCCCCGACATTCCGTGTGCCGCCGAACTCGGTCTGCCTGACTACACAGTGACCACTTGGTACGGTTTATGGGCGCCCAAGGGCACACCGGCTGAGGTGCAGGCCCGTATCGTGGAGGAAATTCGCCGTTTGGGCACCATGGACGAGATCAAAACTGCCTGGGCTGGCAACGGTGCCGAATTCCCGACCATGACGCCCCAGCAGTTCGGCAGTTTTGTCAGCGCCGAAGTCAAACGTTGGGCCGGTGTGGTGAAGGCGTCTGGCGCCAAACTCGAATAAGCCGGGTTTTTGCCATGGCTGGAACGGTTTCGGTAGTTTGGGATGGCGGTTTGGCAACCGTGACGTTAACCCATGCGGGCAAGTTCAATGCGATGTCGCGCAGCATGTGGCGCAGCCTGCGAAAGGTGTTTGAAGACTTCCAGGCCCAATCCGATTTGCGCTGTGTGGTGGTGCAGGGGCAGGGCGCACATTTCTGTGCCGGCGGGGATATTGCCGAGTACCCGGCCTTCCGGTTCGATGTTCAGCTGCTGCGTGACTTTCACGAAAACGATGTATGGGGCGGCTTGCAGGCCATGCTCGATTGTGATGTTCCGGTGATCGCCCAGATTGACGGCAACTGCATGGGCGCTGGGTTGGAGATTGCCAGCTGCTGCGACCTGCGTATCGCCAGTGAAGCGGCTCGTTTTGGTGCGCCGATTGCCAAACTCGGCTTTCCCATGGCCCCCCGGGAGGCGGCCTTGGTGATGCGCAGTGTCGGCGAGCTGACGGCCCGCGAGATGTTGTTGTCCGCCGCCGTGCTCGATGCCCAAACCATGCAACAGCGTGGTTTCCTGAACCAGGTCGTAAAAGACACAGAGTTGGCCGCGGCGGTTGCGGTTTGTGTGCAGCGCATGCGTCCTTTGGCACCGCAGGCGGCGCGCCTGAACAAACGGTCATTCAGGGCTCTAGCCCCCGTTTTATCTGAAAGCATTGCTTCTGATTTGATAGCGCATGCTTACCATTACGCAGATTCGCAAGAGCATCGCGAAGGCGTGAAGGCTTTTACCGAAAAGCGGCCCCCGCAGTTTTGATCCGAGTTAACCACATCCCTCCAGTTTTTTATCTCAACGTCCGCACCATGAACCAAGAGAACCTGTTTGCCGCCCTGCGGGCCGCTTTCCCCGACGACCTTGACACAACCGCCATTGAGACGGACCAAGGCTTGAACTACTCCTGGCGCGATCTCGACCGTGCGACTGCCATGATGGCCAATTTGCTGGGTTCGATGCACCTGCCAGAAGGTGCGCGCATCGCCGTGCAGGTGGAAAAGTCGGTGGAGGCCTTGATGTTGTATCTGGCTACGCTGCGCTCGGGGCTGGTGTTCCTGCCGCTGAATACCGCCTACCTGAGCGCCGAAATCGAGTACTTCATTGGTAACGCCCAGCCTGCGGTGGTGGTCTGCAGCCCCAAAAATTTTGGCTGGGTCAGCAAAATTGCCTTCAAGGCCGGCACCCAGCAGGTGTTTACGCTGGGGGATGACCGGACCGGTTCCCTGCTGGACCGCGCCGCCCATTGCAGTGACCAACACTTCGTGGTGCCCCGGCGGGCCGATGATCTGGCCGCCATTCTGTACACAAGCGGCACCACAGGGCGCAGCAAGGGGGCCATGTTGTCCCACGGCAACTTGCTGAGCAACGCCCGCACGCTCAAAGACTACTGGGGCTGGGTGCCGGGTGATGTATTGCTCCATGTGTTGCCCATCTTCCATGTGCACGGTTTGTTTGTGGCCGTGCATGGGGCTATGCTCAATGGCAGCAAGATGATCTGGATGTCCCGTTTTGAGCCCAAACAGGTCATTGAGAAACTGCCATCCGCCACCGTGTTCATGGGTGTGCCGACGCTGTACGTGCGCCTGCTGGCTGAAAGGGAGCTGGACAGCCAGGTCACCCGTCTTATGCGGCTCTTTATCGCCGGTTCGGCACCGTTGTTGATTGACACGTTCAACGAATGGATTGCGCGCACCGGCCACACCATTCTGGAGCGTTATGGCATGAGCGAAACCGCGATGTTGACCTCCAACCCCTACACGCCCGATGCCCGCTATGGCAACCAAGGTGAACGCCGTGGTGGCACCGTCGGGTTCCCGTTGCCGGGTGTGAGTTTGCGGGTGCAGGACGACGCCGGGCAAACGCTGGCTCCGGGCGAGGTGGGTGGCATCCAGGTCAAGGGCCCCAATGTGTTCAGTGGCTACTGGCAGATGCCGGAGAAAACCCAAGAAGAATTTACCGCCGACGGCTACTTCAAGACGGGCGACGTGGGAACTATCGATACCGACGGTTATGTCACCATCGTCGGGCGCAGCAAAGACCTGATCATCAGTGGTGGTTACAACGTCTACCCGGCCGAGATCGAGGGCTACATCAATGCACTGCCGGGTGTGGCAGAAAGTGCGGTGGTGGGGGTGCCCGATGCCGATTTTGGGGAGGTGGGGGTGGCGGTGGTGATTGCCAAACCAGGTTTCAAGTTGGAACCCCTCACTATTTTGGCAAATCTCAAGGCCACACTGGCAAACTTCAAAGTACCCAAGCGCTGTGATGTGGTGGTCGAATTGCCGCGCAATGCCATGGGCAAGGTACAGAAAAACGTACTGCGCAACCAATATCAGTCCCCATCGACAGGGGCACTACACGCCGCTAACGCAACAACGCTACAAAAAAAATAGCTGCCAGCCCCCATTGGACGGGGGCTTGAGTTACTTTTTATTTGAGTACGAGGACCGGTATCGTGGCGTGGGTCAATACATGCTGGGTCTCGCTGCCCAGCAGCAGGCGTTTGATGCCCTTGCGCCCGTGTGACGCCATCACGATGAGGTCACATTGCTGCTTTTTGGCGGCGGCCAAAACGGCATCGGACACCACGTCTGATTTCACGGTGATGGCCTTGGTCGTCACACCCTTTGCCAGTGCTGTCTTCTTGACTGCATCCACAACCGCCTGCCCTTCATCGGCCCACTGCGACTCCACCCGGCGCACTTCTTCGGGCTGCAATGCGATGCCGCCTTCAAAGTAGCTCTGCGGATAACGGGGAACGACCTTGACTGCCACCAATTCGGCGCCGCAGAGTGCCGCCAGGTCAATGGCGGCCTTGATCGCCTTTTTGGACAGGGTGGAACCGTCGGTTGCAACCAGTATGCGTTGGTACATGTCTTTTCACCTTGTAGTGGATGGTGCTTCAGGTTAACCTATGCAGCTTGTTCGATCTTGATCTACATCAAGTCGTGGACGATGCCCAGCCTGCACACTCTGAACCCATGTCTTCTGCTTCCGTTGTGCCATTGCCACTACCTATTGCGCCCTTTGCCGATCCGCCAGTTTTGCGTGAAGCGGCTGCAGAGCAATCCGCTTTGTCTGCTGTTCACTCCGTCGAATCCCTGCGCCTGCTGGACGACCCCCAGGAGTGGAGCGCTTTCAGCCGACCGTCCGAGCAGCAGCCCGGTTGCTGGGAGTCCAGTGTCGTAATTGAGGGTATGCATTGTGCCGCCTGCTCACTGACGGTCGAAGATGCCTTGAGACAGGTCCCGGGCGTGCTCAGTGCCGAGGTCGGTGCTGCCAGTCACAGGGCCAAAGTGGTCTGGTCCGACGCCCGCGTGCTCCCCTCTGCCTGGATCCAGGCTGTACAAGACAGCGGTTATCGGGCCGTGCCGGCCAACGACGTGTTTGCCAGCGAGCGGCGTAAACAGGAGACCCGCCAGGCGCTGTGGCGCTGGCTGGTGGCGGGACTTTGCATGATGCAGGTCATGATGTATGCCTACCCTGCCTATGTGGCCCAACCCGGGGACCTCACGGGTGAAATGGAGCAATTGTTGCGCTGGGCATCTTGGGTGTTGACCTTGCCGGTCATGCTGTTTTCGTGCGGGCCGTTTTTCCGCAATGCCCTGCGGGACATCACCCAGGGCTCTATCAGCATGGACCTGCCGGTGGCTTTGGGCATGTTGATCACGTTTGCCATCAGCACAGCCGGAACATTTGAACCCAATGGCACTTTCGGTCGCGAGGTGTATTTTGATTCCTTGACGATGTTTGTATTTTTTCTGCTGACGGGCCGCTGGTTGGAGTTGCGTCTACGGGACCGCACAGCGGGCGCCCTGGAGGCGTTGATGAACCGATTGCCCGACAGTGTGGAGCGCCGACAAAACGATGGCCAGTTTGAACGGGTGGCGGTGCGCCGCGTGGCGGTCGGCGACGTGATTCGCGTCCATCCAGGCGAGACGTTTGTTGCAGACGGTCTTATCCTGGAGGGCGCTACGTTGGTGGACGAAGCCTTGTTGACCGGCGAATCGCGTCCGCTGGAACGCGCAACCGGTACACAGGTTCTGTCGGGCAGCCACAACCTCAGCAGCACCGTGCAGGTTCGGGTCCAGGGTGTGGGTCAGGCCACGCGGTTTGCTCAGATTGTGGCGTTGATGGAGAGCGCCTCTGCCACCAAACCCCGGGGTGCATTGCTTGCCGACCGTATTGCAAAACCTTTTTTGATCGGTGTGTTAGTGGCCGCTGCCGGAGCCTGTGCCTGGTGGTGGGGACGTGATCCCGGCCACGCACTGATTGTTGCCGTGGCCGTGTTGGTCGTGACCTGTCCTTGCGCGTTGTCGCTGGCGACACCGGCCGCCATGTTGGCGGCTGCGGGCGCGCTGGCGCGTGGAGGAGTCCTGGTTCGGCGCCTGCAGGCGCTCGAAGACATGGCAGCGATTGATACGCTGGTGTTTGACAAGACCGGAACCTTGACGCGGGACGCCATGGTTTTGGGTCAGGTGCACGTGCGCACCGGACTGACTTCTGAACAGGCACTTGCGATGGCTTGTGCGCTGGCCAGCCATTCCCTGCATCCCGTGTCCAAGGCCTTGTGTGCTGCGCATCAAGTGTGTGGGCAAGATGTGGAGGGTGTCCTTAGCTACGCTGACGTCTACCGCTGTGGCGCCGTCACCGAGATCGCCGGGCAGGGTGTCAGTGGCCGTGTCCACCTTTCCAACGCTGGCCTGTCAAGTGTTGACGGCTTCAACCTGCGTCTGGGTTCTGCGGCATTTTGTGGTGTCGCGTCAATGCCGGTTACGGGTGTTGCGGCCTACCTTTCTGATGAGAAAGGCTGGCTTGCGACGTTCTCGTTGAAGGAGGACTTGCGCCCCGAGGCGATAGACGCGGTCAAGTCCCTGGAGGCCCGGGGTGTTTCGGTACACATATTGTCTGGGGATCGCGGTGAGTCGGTGGCCCGTGTGGCGGCACAAGCCGGCATTCAGAATGCGCGCGGAGGTTGTTCACCCGACGACAAGCTGTCGGTGATGCGGGCCTTGCAGTCCAGTGGGCACCGCGTGGCCATGGTGGGAGACGGGCTCAATGATGGACCGGTTCTCGCGGGCGCCAATGTGTCATTTGCCTTTGGCCAGGGGGCTCCTTTGGCCCAAGGCAAAGCAGACTTCGTGATTTTGGGTGAAAAGTTGACCGGTGTGGTGCAGTCACTGGACCTGTCTCGCAAGACCCTGCGTATCGTGCGGCAGAACCTGTGGTGGGCTCTGGCCTACAACGCGGCTTGTGTGCCGTTGGCGGTGGTGGGCCTGTTGCCGGCCTGGCTGGCGGGCCTTGGCATGGCCGGAAGTTCACTATTTGTGGTGCTCAATGCCTTGCGGCTTGCACGCCCTGTTGTTGTAACAAAGGAGTCCTAATGGACATCTTGTATTTATTGATTCCCCTGTCGGTGGTCCTGGTGTTCTTCATTCTGGGCGGTTTGTGGTGGGCCATCCACCGCGGTCAGTTTGAAGATATAGAGGCTGAAGGTGAAAGGATTCTGAAAGATTCTTAATAAATATTAAGAACATTCGTCGGTGTTTGACATGGGTCAACCCGAAAAACGACTCAACGGTAAAAATCGGCCCCAGGTTTCAATAGAGAAGAGGTAAAAATGGCATTTGCAAATCAACAAGCGACTGTCTACAACGATACTGTTGTACGTCAGTTCGCCATCATGACAGTGGTTTGGGGGGTGGTCGGCATGTTGGTCGGCGTTATCATCGCCGCCCAACTCGCCTGGCCGGAATTGAATCTGGGCATTCCCTGGCTAAGTTACGGGCGATTGCGCCCCCTGCACACCAACGCGGTGATATTTGCGTTTGGTGGCTGTGGTTTGTTTGCGGCGGCCTATTACGTCGTGCAGCGCACCTGCCACGTACGCCTGTTTGGCGACAAGCTCGCATCGTTCACATTTTGGGGTTGGCAACTGGTAATTCTGGCCGCCGCCCTGTCTTTGCCGCTGGGCTACACCCAGGGCAAGGAATATGCTGAGCTGGAGTGGCCTATCGACATTCTGATCACGCTGGTCTGGGTGTCATTTGCCATTGTGTTCTTTGGCACCGTGGGTACCCGCAAGGTCAAGCATATTTACGTGGCCAACTGGTTCTTCGGCGCCTTCATTCTGGCCGTTGCCATTTTGCATCTGGTCAACAGTGCGGCCATTCCGGCCGGCATGATGAAGTCCTACTCGGCCTACGCGGGTGTGCAGGATGCCATGATTCAGTGGTGGTATGGTCACAACGCCGTAGGCTTTTTCCTGACCGCCGGCTTCCTGGGCATGATGTACTACTTCATCCCCAAGCAGGCGGGTCGCCCGGTTTACAGCTACCGCCTGTCCATCGTCCACTTCTGGGCGCTGATCTTCACCTATATGTGGGCGGGTCCTCACCACCTGCACTACACCGCCTTGCCTGACTGGACCCAGTCTGTGGGTATGGTGTTCTCCCTGATTCTTCTGGCCCCCAGCTGGGGCGGCATGATCAACGGCATCATGACGCTGTCAGGCGCTTGGCACAAGCTGCGCGACGATCCCATCCTGCGCTTCTTGATCGTGTCCCTGTCCTTCTACGGCATGTCTACCTTCGAAGGTCCCATGATGTCCATCAAGACCGTCAACGCGCTGAGTCACTACACCGACTGGACCGTGGGCCACGTGCACTCCGGCGCTCTCGGTTGGGTGGGTCTGGTGACCATGGGCTCGATGTACTACCTGATTCCCAAGCTCTTTGGTCAAAAGCAGATGTACAGCGTGAAGGCGATTGAAGTTCACTTCTGGACCGCGACCATCGGTATCGTGATCTATATCGCCGCCATGTGGATAGCCGGTGTGATGCAGGGCCTGATGTGGCGCGCTATCAATGCCGACGGCACATTGACCTACACCTTTGTCGAGTCCGTGAAGGCAACCTTCCCGTTCTACGTCTTGCGTCTGTTGGGTGGACTGCTGTACCTCAGCGGCATGATCATCATGCTGTGGAACGTACTTAAAACGGCGACGGCCGGACGTGCCGTGAGTGTCAACGTCACAGCCGCTGCAGCGCACGCTTGAAAGGGATTACAACATGGCTAACAACAACGCAAACTCCAGCTTTTCGCACGAAAAGATCGAGACCAACAACTTCTTGATGATCGTGCTGATTTTGCTGGTCCTGCTGGTCGGTGGAATGGTCGAAATCGTTCCACTGTTCTTCCAGAAGTCCACAACCGAGCCTATCAAGGGTGTGCAGCCGTACACCGCATTGCAATTGGCTGGGCGTGACATTTACACCCGTGAAGGCTGTTACAACTGCCATTCGCAGATGATTCGTCCGTTCCGGGCCGAGACCCTGCGGTATGGCCACTACTCGGTTGCCGGTGAGTCGGTGTATGACCATCCTTTCCAGTGGGGTAGCAAACGCACAGGTCCCGATCTGGCCCGCGTTGGTGGCAAGTACAGCGACGATTGGCATCGCACCCACTTGATCAACCCGCGTGATCTGGTGCCCGAGTCCAACATGCCAGCCTACCCCTGGCTTGAAAAGACCTTGGTCGACGCCGCTGTGATGCCAGCCCATATGAAGGCGCTGCGCACCGTCGGGGTTCCTTATACCGATGAGCAAATCGCCAAATCGGTGGAAGAGGTCAAAGGCAAGACCGAGCTGGACGCAACGATTGCGTATCTGCAGGTCTTGGGCCTGGCGCTCAAATAAGCCCGGGAGTCGCACATGGACATCGATATCAACACCCTTCGGTCTCTGGCCACCGTGGCCAGCTTTATTACCTTCATCGGCATTGTGTGGTGGGCTTGGTCCAAACGTCGGGCCAACGACTTCTCTGAAGCTGCCAACCTGCCGTTTGAGCAGGACTGACCCCAGAAAAAGGATTTGAAATGAGTGACTTTACAAGCAACTTCTGGTCGATCTACGTGGCCGGCATCACGCTGGTCAGTATCGTGGCTTGCATCTTACTGCTGTGGTTCAGCGGTAAGGCAAAAGCCATGACGGCCAACGACAACACCACTGGCCATGTCTGGGACGGTGACTTGCGTGAGATGAACAACCCCTTGCCCCGTTGGTGGGTGTGGCTGTTTGTCATTACCATCGTGTTCGCCTTTGTGTACTTGGCAATGTATCCAGGCTTGGGCACATTCGCTGGAAAACTTGGCTGGAGCCAAGCGGACCAATACAAGGCCGAAGTAGAAAAAGGTGAGCGGGAAGTGGCTCCGCTCTACAGCAAGTTTGCCAGCATGAAGCCGGAAGACGTGGCGCGTGACCCGCAGGCCCAGGCCATTGGTGAGCGTTTGTTCATGAACAACTGCTCGCAATGCCATGGCTCGGACGCACGGGGTGCCAAAGGTATTCCTAACTTGACCGACGCTGATTGGTTGCATGGCGGAGCCCCCGAGGTCATCAAGGAAACCCTTGTCAAGGGCCGCATGGGCAATATGCCCCCCATGGCCGCAGCGGTGGGTACAGCCGATGATGTCAAAAACGTAGCCCACTATGTGTTGAGCCTGTCCAACAGCCCCAATGACTCTGTCCGTGCCAATCTGGGCAAGGAGAAGTTTGCGGCCTGCGCAGCCTGCCACGGCATGGACGGTAAAGGCAACCCGGCTCTGGGTGCCCCCAACCTGACTGACAACATCTGGCTGCACGGATTTGGCGAGAGTGCGATTGTGGCCATGGTCAACAACGGCAAAATCAACCAGATGCCCGCACAGGCTGACCGGCTGAACGATGGCCAGATCGGGGTGCTGGCGGCCTACGTATGGGGTTTGTCCAACAACGCCAAAGCCAAATAAGCTACGGTTCTTGAAAGAATAGACATTTGAACCCCAGGAGCCCATTACCGCGCAAGGTTATTCCGATTGTTGCGTCACAAGAGGGAGTGGTTGCGCAGCCCTCTGACGACGATGCGGTGATGGTGTCTCTTTACGAAGCGCACAAGAAGATCTATCCGCGCAGTGTTTCAGGCCTTTTTTCGAATTGGCGTTGGGGCATGGTGTTCTTGACGCAGTTGGTGTTTTATGGCCTGCCTTGGCTGGAGTGGGGCCAACGCCAGGCGGTTTTGTTTGACTTGGGAGCCCGACGCTTCTATATCTTTGGTTTGGTTCTTTACCCGCAAGACTTCATCTATCTGACCGGGATTCTGGTCATTTCGGCACTGTCATTGTTTCTGTTTACCGCCGTAGCAGGCCGTCTGTGGTGTGGTTATGCGTGCCCGCAAACGGTCTATACCGAAATATTCCTGTGGTTGGAAAAAAGGACCGAGGGTGACCGCTCAGCCCGTATGCGGCGAGATGCTGGTCCCTGGACGGCAGACAAGACCTTGCGCAAAGCCGCCAAGCATTTCTTGTGGCTGGCCGTGGCTTTGTGGACCGGGTTCACCTTTGTAGGCTACTTCACGCCCATCAAGGAATTGGGTGTTGAATTTGTCCAGGCGCAGATGGGGTCGTGGGAAATTTTCTGGTCCTTGTTTTACGGTTTTGCCACCTACGGTAACGCCGGTTTTATGCGGGAACAGGTGTGCAAACACATGTGCCCCTATGCCCGTTTCCAGAGCGCCATGTTCGACAAGGACACTTTGATCGTGACCTATGACGAGGAGCGTGGGGAGCCACGTGGTGCGCGTTCACGCAAAGCGGATCCGCTGACCCTGAATTTGGGCGCGTGTGTGGACTGTAGTTTGTGTGTGCAGGTTTGTCCGACCGGCATCGATATCCGCAAGGGTTTGCAGTACGAATGTATTGGTTGTGGCGCGTGTGCCGATGTGTGTGACACGGTGATGGACAAAATGGGATACCCCCGCGGTCTGGTCAAATACTCCACGCAAAACGCTGTCAACCAGCACTGGACCAGCGCTCAGGTCATGCGCCATGTGTTGCGGCCGCGGGTGCTGGTCTATTCGGCAATTCTGGGCACAGTGGTGTTGGCCATGGTGATCAGCCTGGCCACACGCACCCCCTTCAAGGTGGATGTGGTCCGTGATCGCGGTGTATTGGCACGTATCGTCGAAGGCGGCCGCATCGAAAACGTGTACCGCCTGCAAATCATGAATGCCACCGAGTCGGCACAGCGCTATACGCTCTCGGTCAATGGTTTGCCAGGATTGGCTGTGGCCTCGGAAGCCGAGGTCAGCGTTGACTCTACGCAGGCCCGCTGGGTGGCCGTGCGGGTGCAGGCTCCGTATGATGTGGCTGCAGCGGGTTCACACACGATTTACTTTCAGATCTCGGGCCAGGGCACCACTGGAAGCCTGTCCGAGAAATCGGTATTCATTGTTCCACGTTAAGGAGTATTTCATGCAACCAACCCAATCGACTCCGGCTGCGCCCTGGTGGAAGTTCGGACACGTGTGGATGGTCATCGCGGGACCTGCTGTTGTGGTTGTTGCCTCGTTCATTACCTTCTATCTGGCAGCGTCCGGCAAGGACACTCTGGTGGACGAGGACTACTACCGCAAAGGGATCGAAATCAACAAGACCCTTGCCGATAATCCGAGTAGCCTTGCGCCCGCCACCCAGGCCCGCAACCACGCTGCGACCGGGGTGAAAGCCACGAGGTAATCCAAATGCTTCAACAACGATTGATGTGGATTATCTGGCCCGCCTTCTTGATGGCAGGGGTGTTGGAGATGCTGGTGTTTGCAATGGTAGACCCGCAAGACCTGCAATGGTTTGGGTCACCATTGGAGTGGTCTCGCAAGGCGATTTACACCGTGGCATTTTTTGTATTCTGGGCAATCGCGATCGTATCCAGCAGCTTGACCACACTCCTGGCCATGTCACCTTTTGAGGTGAATCGCTGCCCCATGCCATTGGGTGACCGCCCCGACGGCTGTCCTAAAGACGGTGCATGTTGAAGTTTGCAGCAGGCGAGCGGCAGCTAGTGGCCTACTCTTGAGTTGACAATTTCGTGCAAAGAGTCGGTCTTCAAGATACGGACATGGCGTTGTTTGACTTCAATAATGCCGTCCTCGACAAACTTGGAAAATGTGCGGCTGACGGTCTCCAGCTTCAGCCCCAGGTAGCTGCCAATTTCTTCCCGGGTCATCCGAAGCACGACTTCCGATTGCGAAAAACCCCGGGCATGCAAGCGCTGCACCAGATTCAGCAAAAATGCCGCCAGCCGCTCCTCTGCACGCATGCTACCCAGTAGCAGCATGACGCCGTTTTCCCGTACGATTTCCCGGCTCATGATCTTGTGCACATGGCGCTGCAGAGAACTGATTTCCCTGGACAACTCTTCAATCCGGTCAAAAGGCATGACGCAGACCTCAGCGTCCTCCAGCGCGACCGCATCACAGGTGTGGTTGTCGTTGACGATTCCGTCCAGTCCTACCACTTCGCCCGCCATTTGAAAGCCTGTGACCTGGTCCCGGCCGTCTTCCGACGCGACACAGGTCTTGAAAAAACCAGTGCGAATAGCGTACAAGCTGGTGAACTTGTCACCATTGCGAAACAACAAGCTGCCGCGTTTGATCTTGCGTCGACTGGCCACCACATCTTCAATGCGATCCAGCTCGGTGGGCGTCAAGCCCATGGGCATACATAACTCTCGAAGATTACAGTTGGAACAGGCAACTTTGATGGCATGAACTCCCAAAGCGTTGGCTTTGGAGTCAACCTTGATCACCTGTTGCACAGGCACATTGGGGCACGCGCCAGGGGGATTTTCATGCTCAAGCATAGTGGTGCCAGTTGTCATTTGGCTCACAGTTTACCCACTTTCGCTCTACTTGATTCACATCAAGAAATGAAAACATCATTTGTTGCAAAGTTAGGTCCGTTTGCCCGGAGTTTTCATGAATGTAGCTGTCCACACCGTGTCCGAAGAATTGTTGAGCCGATTCGACGTGCCTGGCCCGCGCTATACGTCGTTCCCAACCGCCGACCGTTTTGTTGAAGCTTTTGGTGCCAACGACTATGCCCAAGCCCTGGTTCAAAGACGTCATGGTGTGGCAAATCGATCATTGCCGCTGTCGCTGTATGTCCATGTACCGTTTTGTGAGTCCTTGTGTTACTACTGCGCCTGCAACAAGATCATCACCAAACACCATGATCGTGCTGCCCCCTACCTACGCTACCTGGCACGAGAAGTCGATTTGCATACCCAGGTCATCGGCATGGGGCAGACCATCAGCCAATTACACCTCGGTGGCGGTAGCCCCACGTTTTTAACGGATGACGAGTTGTGCGAGATGTTGGCGATGTTGCGGCGCAGCTTTACGTTCGCTGCGGGGGGTGAATACTCGATTGAAATCGATCCACGTACCGTGGACGAATCGCGGCTGGATACGTTGGCCCGTCTCGGGTTCAACCGGCTGAGTTTTGGCGTACAGGATTTTGACCCTGCCGTGCAGAAAGCCGTACACCGCGTGCAGCCCGCAGAGCAGGTGTTTGGGCTGGTAGAGACTGCGCGGGCCAAGGGGTTCGAGTCGATCAATGTGGACCTGATCTACGGTCTTCCACGGCAAAGTCCCGAATCATTTGACCGCACCCTGGAGCAGGTCAACGCGCTTCGGCCGGATCGCATTGCGCTTTATGGTTATGCCCATTTGCCGCAACGCTTTAAACCGCAACGTCGGATTGCAGCCGCTGAACTTCCCACGGCTGCTGCCAAGGTGGCCATGCTGACCCGGTCGCTGGCCGCGTTTGGTGAAGCCGGGTACGTGTATGTTGGCATGGACCATTTTGCGTTGCCGCAGGACGCGCTGGCGATAGCCAAGCGGCAGGGGCGGCTGCACCGCAACTTCCAGGGCTACAGCACACAACCGGATTGCGACTTGATTGGACTGGGTGTGTCCTCCATTGGCCGCATTGGCGCTACCTACAGCCAGAATGCCAAGACCATGGAAGAGTACTGCGACTTGCTGGACCAGGGGCTGTTCCCGGTGGTACGGGGATTGGCCTTGTCGCGTGACGATTTGGTGCGTCGCGCGGTCATCATGGCGCTGATGTGTCAGGGGCAGGTTCAATTCGAGTCCATTGATCTGGCGTACCTGGTGGACTTTCGCACCTACTTTGCCAAGGAACTGGAGGACTTGAAGACCTTGGTCGAGCAAGGCCTGGTGGTGATTGACACCACGGGCATACAGGTCACGTCCCAAGGCTGGTTCTTTGTGCGCGCAGTGGCCATGGTGTTTGACCGCTATTTGCAGAGCGACCGCACCCGGGCACAGTTTTCCAAGATCATCTAGCATCACCCTATGCAATTTTCTTTGGCGTTGACCGCGCTGCTTATGGGCTTGGTCGGGGGGCCTCACTGCGTGGCGATGTGCGGAGCTGCCTGTGCGGGCATCAGCCAGGCCGCCGGGCCTGGCCGGACCACGTCCTCCCTGTGGGTGTTTCAGATCGGGCGTGTGGTCGGTTATTCCGCGATTGGAGCCCTTGCTGCAGGTTCATTGCAGGGCTTGGGGTGGCTCACCGTGCAGTCTGCTGCTTTGAGACCGGTTTGGTCTCTTTTTCATGTTGCGGCCCTGGTGCTGGGTGTGATGTTGCTGGTGCAGGCGCGCCAGCCCGTGTGGTTGGAAAGTGCCGCGCGCAAGGTGTGGGCACGAACCCGTTCGTTTGCATCCACACGGGGGCGCGGTGCCCCGCTGGTGCTGGGCGTTTTGTGGGCGCTGCTGCCCTGCGGTTTGTTGTATTCGGCCTTGATGGTGGCAGCCTTGGCTGGCAACCCGGCCGCAGGCGCCATGGTGATGGCCTTGTTTGCGGTGGGCACCAGTGTCACCATGGTCTTGGGACCGTGGTTGTGGTTGCGTCTGAACGGCTCGCCTGCCGGTGCCGGTGCGGGCCAATGGGGTGTGCGCCTTGCGGGCGCGGCGCTGGCCGCGAGTTCTGGTTGGGCCTTGTGGATGGCTTTGGCGCACAATACCGCTCCGTGGTGTGTAGCTTAATACTCCCACGCTTGTCGCTTCGCGTACTGCGCTGGCCCCCAAGGGGGCCAAATCCGCTTGGGGCGGCCCGGCGCGGATTTGCCACCCCCACGCTTGTCCTCATCAGGCGTGGGCGTCGCGCACCGAGGTCTCCAACTCTGTGAAGGCTTCGGCAATGTAGGTGGCCAGGCGCTCCAGGTTGGGTAATTCGTCGGTCGCTATCAAGCCAAAATACAAATCTCCGGCGTAACTGAACAGCGTGATGTTCAGCAGGTTGCTGGGCGGCAGCGTGCTGATGGGGTGCATTTCGTCCATTCGTGCACCCTGAATGTACAGATGCTCCTTGGGCCCGGGCACGTTGGAGACCAGTGTGTTGCCCATCGGTGGCATTTTGTTGCTGAGCTGGAGCATCTCCGCAATTTGGGCCACCAAGCCGGTGATGATGGTGTAAGACTCAATCGCCTCGGGTGCAACACTGTCGACCATGGTGCGGACATTGCGCAGGCTGTAGCCAATGTTGCGCAGGCGAACATAGGGGTCGTCGGTGGGCGGTGACAGTTCAACCTGGATGATGCCGATTTTGTTGCCCGCCGTCTTCTCGCCTTCCTTGCGCAAATTGACCGGCATCTGGATCGTGATGGGGCGTTTCAGTTCGACGCCCTGATCGTTCAGGTACTTGCGCAAGGCACCATCCAGACAGGTCAGCGCAATGTGGTTCAGGGTCGAGCGCGTGCGGGTGCGGATGGCGTTGACCCGCTCCATGGAAACTCCTGCGGACGCGAATTGCCGCCCGGAGGTGACCTGACCCGTGAGTGGCGTCTTGGCGCTGGATACAAACGGCAAGGCGATGGCGTTTTTGGTCAGCTTGACGCTTTCCAGGAACAGCATGGCCGCCAACCGGCCGATGCCCAGAAAGCGCCGCGTATTGCCGGTGACCTCTTTCCAGGTCATGTGCAGCAGGTCACTGTTGGTCTTGTTGCGCCGACCTGCGTAGGCACCGTGTTTGAGGGTCCAGACCGGCGTCAATTGCATGTCGGTTGGTGCAGTGGAGCAGCCCTCAGCCGTCCAGCGCGCCATGGTCACACCGTCGGCGTAGGCATGGTGCATCTTCTGGTACAGCGCGAACTTGCCCTCGGGCAGGCCGTCGATCACATGCACCTCCCACAGCGGTCGACTACGGTCCAGCATGGGTGTGTGCAATCTGGATACAAAATCGTACAGCGCCTTGCGGTCATTGCCGGCTTTGGGCAGCGTGTGAAAGTACACGTGCTGCGACATGTCGAGTTTGTCGATCGCTTGCCAATGGGGCAACGCGCCCAGCGGGAACTGGATCACCCGGTTGAACGGTGGTTTGACATCGGTCGCGGCGACATAGGCCTGGTAGAGGTTCTTCGCAAATCCGGCACCCGCTTTGGGTGGGCGCTGGAAGATCAGCAAACCGCCCACGTGTTTGGGGCTGGCAGCGGTCTCAGCAATGAAAAAGCCCAGGTCCAGTAGTGACAGTTTGCTCATGGTGTCGTGGTCATTGTTGTTGCCTGAAGCCGTCGGTTGCCTGACGCGTCGATAATTTGGCGTTGAAAACCCGCGCCCAATGTAGGCGATGCGCAGCCAGCGGTCAATTTGGGGCGACCCTACCTTTTGAAAATTTCACTTTTGAATTCCACGTTACTTCCTCCAACCGGAGCCATGCACCGGCTGTCCGTTGCGCCGATGCTCGATTGGACGGACCGCCATTGCCGCTACTTCCACCGTCTGCTGAGCCGCAAGACGCTGCTCTATACCGAGATGGTCACCACCGGCGCGCTGATCCACGGTGACGTGGCGCGCCACCTTCGTTACAACGCAGAAGAGCATCCGCTGGCCCTGCAGCTGGGTGGCAGCGACGCGGCTGACCTGGCCCATTGCGCCAAGCTAGGCCAGGACTGGGGCTATGACGAAATCAACCTCAACTGCGGCTGCCCCAGCGAACGTGTGCAGCGCGGCGCCTTTGGTGCCTGCCTGATGGCAGAGCCCCGGCTGGTGGCGGACTGCGTCAAAGCCATGGTCGATGTGGTGGATGTGCCCGTCACGGTCAAACACCGCATTGGCATCGACAAAACTGAGAGTTATGCCTTCGTGCGCGACTTTGTGGGGGCGGTCAGCGACGCGGGTTGCAAGGTGTTCATCGTCCATGCGCGCAACGCCTGGCTCAAGGGCCTGAGCCCGAAGGAAAACCGCGAGGTTCCGCCTCTGCGATACGAACTGGTGCACCAGCTCAAGCGCGACTTTCCCCACCTCACCATCGTCATCAATGGCGGCATCACGACCCATACGCAAATCGCCGAGCAACTGCAGGCCGTCGATGGCGTGATGGTGGGGCGTGAGGCCTACCACAACCCCTGGCTGATGAGCGATTGGGACGCGACGTTCTTCGGTGAGCCCGTATCCGGCCAGACCCGCGAATCGATAGAGCAGCACATGGTGGACTACATGGCCCATGAGGCCGAACTGCACTGCACATCCTGGAGCACCATCGCCCGACACATGCTGGGCCTGCGCCACGGTTTGCCCGGCGCACGGCGCTGGCGTCAAGTGTGGAGTGACCACCGCCTGAAGGGCCTGCACCCGGCGCAAGTGGCGGCCATGGCCAAGGGTAAGGATTTCAAGGTTGCTATGTAAATGATAGCTGCTTGCGCATATTCCACGTGGGCTGGCGGTCATTTTTATCATATAGAAAAATATCACTCCATTTGTCGGCATACACCACACGCCAACTGCCGAAATTCTGCAAGGCTGTGACCAACAGCCTGCGTTGGACCGCTCACCCACCAAGCGCATAGCCTTAATTTCGCCAGACCCACCGGCTGCGGTGCTGACTACGGCTAGCTTTCCGGGTTGGCATGCACCTTGGCGAAGGTCAAAATTACTTCGCGAATGAGTTTGCGATGCGGGGCTGGCAGCTTGAGAAAGGCGTCAAAGGTTTCTCGCTCCAGATAGCCCACGCCTTCGTCCCAGCGCTTTTGTTCGGCACGCAGATGCGTGTGAACCTGGTCGCCAAACCGCAAATGCTGGCTATCCAACTTCAGCCACTTCGCTAATTCCTGCAATTTGTCTTGCGTGGGAATGGCCTCGCCGTTGAGCCACTTCCAGGCGGTCTGCCGCCGCACGGGCTTGCCCGACCAATGCAGGTTGAACTCCCGCTCCAGCACGGCACCGCTCACGTCCAGCCGCTGGGCCTTCATGGCTGCCCGCAAACGCTCGCTGAACTCCTTCTTTTCATTCATGGGAGGCACGTTATTCGGGCGGCCTACCCCAAATGTCCATTACAGTTGACGTTATACGTCCCGTTTAAAGGGATTTCAATTTCTGCGCCAGCCGTCCATGCCCAAGTCCCTGCTCGAACAACTCCCGGAAATCGTGGCCCAAGGCCGCAAAGAAGCCGAAAAAATCTTGGAAAGCATCGAAGGTCGCCACCGCGTCAGCCTGCAAACCCGCGAGGTTGTGCTGCCCGCCAAGGACAGCGCGGTGCAGGACTGGGTGACGGCGCACAAGCGCTCAGTGCAACGCGAGGTGTTTGCTCCCGGTCAGATCAGCCTGATCGAGAGCCCGCAACCGATGCTGGGCGCTGCTGCCGCGCCCGAAGTGCCCTGGGCCAACCGCCTGATCTACGGTGACAACCTGCTGGCCATGGCCGCTCTGCTGGCGGGCGACGACACCACGCCCAGCCTGCGCGGCAAGGTCGATTTGATCTACATCGACCCACCCTTCGACAGCAAGGCCGACTACCGCACCAAGGTCACGCTACCCGGCGTGGAGCTGGAGCAAAAGCCCACCGTCATTGAGCAGTTCGCCTACTCCGACACCTGGAGCGACGGCACGGCCTCGTACCTGGCCATGATCACGCCCCGGCTGATCTTGATGCGGGAGCTGCTGGCGGATACCGGGTCCATCTATGTGCATCTGGATTGGCATGTGGGGCATTACGTGAAGCTGGTGCTGGATGAAGTGTTTGGAAAGGACAACTTCGTCAACGAGATTGTTTGGAAAAGAAGTGATGCGAAGGGTGACGCAACTCAGGGGAGCCAACACTTCTCACGCGTTCATGACGTCATTTTGTTTTATCAGAAGTCGCCGTCCCGCCATTGGGAAACCCAGTTTTTACCTTTGTCTGAAAGCTATGTTACCGACTTCTACAAACACAAGGATGCCGAAGGCAGGACCTACAAGCTCGAAAACATGCTGGGGCCAGGCGGAGTTGCCAAAGGCAACCCAGTTTACGAAGTCATGGGAGTCCAACGTCCTTGGCGGTATTCACGCGAAAGAATGCAAGGCTTGATCGATGCCGGCTTGGTCATTCAAACTCGGCCGGGCACTGTGCCAATGCAGAAGAAATATCTTGATGAGTCAAAGGGCGTTCAAGTTGGATCGTGGTGGGATGACATCAGCATGCTTCGAGGCTGGTCCGCCGAAAAGACGGACTACGGCACTCAAAAGCCCGAAAAATTGTTAGAAAGAATAATCCGCGCCTCATGTCCTGATGGCGGTATCGTCGCCGACTTCAATGGAGGGTCAGGAACGACAGCGGCAGCAGCTGAAAAACTGGGCCGCCGCTGGATCACCACCGACCTAGGCAAGCCCGCCTGCATGATCATGCGCAAGCGACTGATCGACCAGGACGCCAAGCCTTTCCTGTACCAGGCCATCGGCGACTACCAGGTCGAGGCTGCCAAGGCCACGCTGGGGCGGGACTTCCGCATTGGCGACCTGTCCAATATCGTTCTGTCACTCTATGGCGCGCTGCCGCTGCCGCCGGACGTGAACCCGCAACGCAACCTGGGGCAGATCGCCAGCATCGACATCAGCGGCGCGGGCAGCCGCAAGGGCAGCAAGACCCTCGTGCTGGCCGATTCACCCAACAAGCTCACCGGCGCGGCCACGCTGAAAAAAGCCATCGCCCAGCGCGACAACCTGATGGGTGGCTGGGACCGCGTGGTGGTGCTGGGCTGGAATTTCGAGCCGTCCATTGGCGAAACCATCACCGCGCTGAACGACTCGCGCCTCGAAGTGCTGGTGATTCCGCCCGACCTGATGGACCGGCTCAAGAAGAAAGGCGGCATCGACAAGCTGCGCGGGCAGGTGCGTTTCTCCTCGCTGCAGTATTTGACGATCCACCCGATTGAGCGCAAGGCAATCGCCAACGCGCCCGATGGCGGTGCGCAGGAAACACTGACGGTCAAGCTCAAGAACTACGTGCTGCTGTCGCCCGAGGCCATCAACCTGGACGACGCCAACCGCATCAAGCTGCAAGCCGTCGCCAACCAGGAGCCGCTGGCGCTGATTGAATACTGGGCGGTGGACCCGGACTATGACGGCCGGGTGTTCCGCTCGGTCTGGCAGGACTATCGGGGCAACACCGCCAATGACGGCGATGCGCTGCGGGTCGTGACGCAGGCGCTGGTTACTACGCCAAGCAAAGCCGGCCCGCGCAAGGTGTGTGTGCGGGTAGTGGATGTATTTGGGTTTGAGGCGGAAGTGGTGACGACCGTTGGATTTGGGGCATGACGGCCTATCGAGACATATATTGCGATTTGCCCTCGCGGGTGCATGAAGTTTGGCAGCTGTCAAAAGCGAAAACAGACAGCAGTCAACGGGATTTGTCCGTGACGGCCATGCTGATGGCCGCAGCAACCGGGTTTGCGATGCCATGGGAGAGTCTGAAGGATGTTGGTTCAGGTAACCGCAATGACTGG
Organism: Candidatus Aalborgicola danicus; assembly: GCA_016703945.1. Lineage (GTDB taxonomy): Bacteria > Pseudomonadota > Gammaproteobacteria > Burkholderiales > Burkholderiaceae_C > Allorhodoferax > Allorhodoferax danicus. The sequence goes on along the minus strand of JADJBC010000059.1, from coordinate 206,962 downwards.
AATGCCCACCCTTCGTTCGCAAAGGGTGATCAGGCGCATTACCAGTCCGTTTTGAAAAGTTGCGACAAGTTTCTTTCCCAAAAAATCTCGGATAACCCCAGCCTGCAATCTGTTTCATTCCGACATTGCTCGGACCAGTCCGATATTTGCGATGTGGCCGAGTATGGGAATAGGGGAAAAAAGCTTGAGCTTAACAATCACACAGTGCGATGCGCTGTTCGTGTTCTCAGAAATGCGCTGGCTCATAACAACATCGTGGCATTTGGGTTGAACTCTGATCAGATCGACAAACTGGGATTTTTCTCTGAAAACAGGGTTGGCTCAGGCTGTGTCAGCACGGTAGACGGCTATCTCGTGGTGACCTTCACTACGTCGGCGTTTCAGGATTTTCTGGACGCATGGTTCCTGATCCTCAAGCCTGAAAAAAATGAAACGCGGTGATATACCTTTGCGTCATCGCTGCAACCAAAGGCCATTGCCGACCGCGTCGACGTGGGGCTCACCGCTTCAAATCCCGATAGAAATTCTCATGCGGCCCCAGGGCTTCCAGGTAGATCAGGCGCACTTCATCTTCGCGGGTGTAACCCAGCAGGTAAAGCTGACCCTGGCTACGGAACTTGTGCACCCACAACTGGGCCAAGTCACCTTTCTTGCGTTCACCGATATCGGGGTCGTCTGCCACGGTGGCAACGGCAGCGTCGGTGTCGGCAATCAGTGCGGCGTTGGTCAGCTTTTTGTAAACGCGGGCAAAGCGCCGCGTTTGCTGCACTTGCCAGCTCATGCCCGCACAGCGTCGGTGCGGCTGCGCGGCACGAAGGGTGCGCTGTCTTCACGCGGCTCGGCCAGGCTCATGAGGCTTTCGGCAATGAAAGAGGCGGGCAGATCTGGGTTGTCCAGCGCGGCGCGGCCCACTTTGGCCCAGAACTCTACCTGCCCCTGCACGGTGCGGAATTCCGCCTTGGCAGCCGCACGGGCAGCGCTGATCAAGGCCTCGTCGATGCGCATGGAAACGGTGGACATGGTCTGCCTTTCATGAATTACCACAATTGTAGCCAATCTCCCCAGATCGAACAAGCCGTCCATTTCAACCCCAGGGAATCCCACCATGAAAACACCAAAGCAGCTTCGACGCGACATTCAGGACTTGTCCACCCATCTGTCCCAGGTGCAAGCCGGGTTGCAACGCCGATCCAGCATCAAAGTGGCAAAGATCGGCAAGGATTGCGAGCGAAGCGCCAAAGCGCTGGCGCAGTTGCTGCAAAGTCAACAAGTGCCCAGCGAATACAAGGTGGCCGTAGTGGGGCGGTTCAAGGCGGGCAAATCGTCGTTCGTTAACGAGTTGCTCAACAACCGGCTGGCAAGCGAGGGGACTTTGCCCGAGACAGCGGCTGTTACCACGTTTAAGCATGGTCCCAATGTGCGGGCCAGCATCCAGTTTGTGAACCGCGCCGCGTGGCAGGAACTCAAGGCCTTGCACGCAGCTAACCCCAAACACATGGATGTGCATCGAGTTCGCAGCTGGGATGGTTTTGCCGTTCCTAGAAAGACCAAGGACGGCGAACCGGAAACGGTGTTTGACCTGGTCGGCCTTGAGCGGGAGCATGTGCGCGACGGCGGCCACACGTTGGCGCTGGAGCTACCTGCCGATTCAACGAAAAAGGCCACTACAGACTTCCGGCGCAGGCTCAAGGAGTACACCTCGGCGGGCAGGCCGCTGCATTGCCTGGTGGATAGCATCGACATTACTGCGCCGGCCGAGATGCTGGACCACGGCGTCTTGCTAATCGACACTCCCGGCCTGGACGATACAGAGCGCTTCCGAGTGGCCTTGACTGAACGGGTGGTGGCGGATGTGGATGCGGTGTTGTTCCTGACCAAATCCGGCGCTTCCTACGGCCAGTCGGAAAAGGATTTCCTGCTGTCCTTGCTGCGCAAGGGCACGGTCAAGAAGTTGATTGTAGTGGTGACGCAAATTGACGAAACCTACAACAAGGTGTTGGCCGAAGCGCAGGACAACGACGAAAAACCCGAACCGATTGCCGACTGCATTGCCAGGGAGCGTGCCAAGATTACCCGCGAAATTGCAGACACGCTGAAAGACCTGGAGCAGGACGACAGCCTGCACCGCTACCAGGAACAACTGGGCGACGTGCCGATTGCCTTCACTTCCGCCCGCCTGCACCGCGACTGGAAAGACAACAAGTCGCAGCCTTTTGTGATTGAGCCATCGGACCCCGGTGGAATAGAAAAGTTAAAAGCCGAACTGTTGAAACTGCTGTCCACCGAATCGCGGCTGGCGCAGACCGCCGAAAACATTGTCAAGGGTGCCAGCCATTGCCTGCTGGAATTGCAGGCCGTGCTGCAGACCAAGCTGAAAGCGCTGCAAAGCACCCAGAACAAGGAGGTGGCGGAACAAAAGCTGCACACCTTTCGCAGTGAATTTGGGCAGGCTCGCGAAGGGTTTGCCGGGACTGTTGAGCAACAGATCCAGCTGTTGACTGAACGCCTGGGCGAACAGCCCCGGCGCGACGAGACCCTGCTTAGCCTGATTGGGGCGCTGGCAGAGCAGCCGCTGTCGGCCATTGAATCCGATGACATGGGCCTTCACTGGAAAACCCGCCGCTATGGGGGCTGGGGCCATCTGCGTGGCTTCCAAGCCAGTGTGGCGGGCCTTATTTTCCCCAAGGTGCAGCAATTGCTGGATGCCCGAACGGCCCTTTTTATGAAATATGCCGGACGGTTTGAGGATGCGCTGTTGCGATTGTCCAATAGTAGCAACGAGATTGCCGAACGACTGGAGCTGGGCACCAATGTGCCCCTGGACGTGTCGGGCAAGTTGAGCGTTGTGCTGGACCGCTCAATGCAAAACGCCCAGGAAATGATCGCCATCGAAGAGCGCAAGGTGCAGCAACTGCTGGACGATTTCGTGACGGACAGCGTTGCAGACAGGATCTCGGAGAAACGGCGGGTCGTGGCAGACATCTGGGACGTTGGTACGACCGTACGCCAGAACGCGGAAGTCAAAGCTTTCTACCGCGAAGTCAAGTCGCTGCTTAAAGATGCGCTGCAAAGCTATCTGCAAGTAAGCAGCCATCGTTTCGGCGAATTCTTGCTGGCCGAGGCCAAGGCCGCTCCGCGCGATGCCCTGGATGGTGTCAATGTGCTCCTTGAACAGGCGGCGGACAACATCCTGGTAGCAGCCACGCTGCATCTGTCTGGGCAAACTGAGGAAGCGACAGCCTTGATAACCGCTCTGGACGGCGAACTGGTTCAGACTTTGGAGCGAGTTCGATCGGTCATGCCTGGCAGTGTGCCGTTGGCAGTGCCCGTGGCCGTCGCCGGCGCTTCTGCCCCACCTGCCCAACCCAGCACTAAGTCTCTTGCCGCCGCAAAGACCAGCGCAGCGCCAACTCCTTTGAACGACATCGATGGCGCCGACTGGGCCGATGAAGTGCAGTCCCACGCCATAGTGTGCGTGGACCGTCTGCAATTGCGAGAAGGCTCAACCGGCTGGTCTTACGAAAAGCTGTTTGCACCTCGGCTCTTGCAGGGCGCGTTGCAACTGTCATTGATTGATCCGTATTTGTCGGGTGCGCACCAACTGCGCAACTTGAAAGAGTTTCTGGTGCATGTGGCCGAAACCGCCAAACCGAAGGCCATTGAGATCATCACCTCCTATCCCGATAGCGACGCGGTAGCCCAGCAAAGCCGCGTGCTGGACGATGTGACCAAGGATTTGTTCCAACAGTTTGGCGTGGCGCTAACGCTTCGTCGCCAAGAAGGCCTCCATGACCGGTGTTTGCGTTTGAACCATGGCGTGCTGTTCAAACTTGGGCGTGGTCTGGATGTGTACAAACCAGCAACGGGCTTGGCCGCGCACCGCCCGGCCAGCCGCCGCGTGCGAGCGACGGAAATTGATGTGTTTGTGCAGCCGGGGCACGCCTTGGCGGCCCAGAAAGGGACGCATGATGCCTAATGCCGACCAACTCGCACTCTCCGCAGGCCTCACCGCCAAAACCAACCAGCTGTGCCTGGGCCTTGAATCTGGCGCTGCCGACATTCTGGAGTTGGTCACCCCCACGACGGCCGAGCTGCTGCTGTGGTGGTTTGGTGAAGACATGGTGTTGGCCCGCAGTGGGCTGAACTTTCACACCGGGCAGAAGCAGGCGATTCTGAACGCCATCGTCGCGCATGAGGTCTTGGGCAAAGAGCAGGACAACTGGACGTTGCTGGACCTGTACCGCGCTTGTGCTCCCGACGCGCTGTTGACGGGGACTCGCCTCAACGAGGTAGCGCAGACCAAACACGCACACCCCAAATACTGCTTCAAGATGGCCACCGGCACCGGCAAGACCTGGGTGCTGCAAGCGCTGATGATCTGGCAGTTGCTTAACAAAACAGCAGCGCTGGCGGAAGGCATGGACGACGCCCGCTTCACCCGCCAGTTCATGGTGGTGGCGCCGGGGCTGATTGTGTATGAGCGGCTGCTGGATGCGTTCTGCGGCAAGCTGGTGGAGAACGGCAATGGTTCGCGGGACTTCGCCAAGTCCGACATTTCGCAGTTTGCCGATCTATTCATCCCGGACGCAAACCGCGACGCAGTGTTTGCCTTTGTGCGCGGCAACGTGTGCAACAAGACCGAGATTGGCCTCAAAGCCACGGGCAACGGCATGATCGCCATCACCAACTGGCACCCGCTGAATGAGGGCGATGTTGCCGAGGACCTGGAAGAGGTAGAAGCCCTGGGTGCTCCGCTGGACCCGCAGCAGGTTATCAACGCCGTGCTGCCGCTCACGCCCGGGCGGGCGACCGGCAACAGCCTGGATGTGCTTGACCGCCGTTATGCGCGCGGCAACGTACTGGAGTTTCTGGCCGGATTGCCGGAACTGATGGTGTTCAACGACGAGGCCCACCACATCCATGAGTTCAAGCGCGAGGGTGAGAGCACCGAGGTGGAGTGGCAAAAGAGTCTGACAAAAATTGCCGAAGCCAAGGGGCGGCGCTTTGTCCAGGTGGACTTTTCCGCTACGCCTTACAACGATGTAGGCGCGGGCAAGAAAAAGCGCAAGGTTTACTTTCCGCACATCGTGACCGACTTTGATTTGAAGAGTGCCATGCGCGCCGGGCTGGTCAAGTCGTTGGTGTTGGACCGGCGCAAGGAGATCGGTGCGCTCCCTTTGGAGTTCAAGGCCGAGCGGGATGATGCGGGCAATCCCGCACTGAGCGAAGGCCAGCGCGTGATGCTGCGCGCGGGTTTGAAGAAGCTGCGCAAGCTGGAGGCCGACTTTGCACGGATTGACCCGAACCGTCACCCCAAGATGCTGGTGGTCTGTGAGGACACCACGGTGTCGCCCTTGGTCGCCGACTTTTTGCAGGACCAGGAAGGGCTGCCCGAAGACGAGGTGATGACCATCGACTCCGGCAAGAAGGCCGAGCTGGGCGAGAAGGATTGGGCACCGGTGCGCGAACGCCTGTTTAGCGTAGACCACCACGCAACCCCGCGCGTGATTGTCAGTGTGCTGATGCTGCGCGAGGGCTTTGACGTGAACAACATCTGTGTCATCGTCCCTTTGCGCAGTAGCCAGGCGCAAATCCTGCTGGAGCAGACCATTGGACGGGGCCTGCGCCTGATGTGGCGGGATGACGAATACACCGACCTGAAACGTGAGAACCGCGAGCGCATCAACGCAGGGCAAGAGCCCGGCAGTTTGCTCGACGTGTTGTCTATCGTGGAGCACCCCGCCTTTCAGTCGTTCTATGACGACCTGATCAAAGAGGGGCTGGCGGGTACCACGGGCGATGGCATGGATGACACCAGCGCCACGGGTGATGTCATCGCAGCCGAACTGCGCGAAAGCTACGAGGCGTTCGATTTCGGCATTCCGTTCATTTTGCAAGAGGCCGATGAAGTGCGAGACCACCACGCACTGGACTTGACCGCGTTGCCCGGCTTCACCACCATGTCGCTAGACCAATTGACCGCGCTGCTCGGCAAGGGCGATACCTTCATCTCGCAAGACCTTCAAAGCGCCACCCTGTTTGGCGACTATCGTGTCGATGGCGCGGTGATGAATGTGAGCGGCTACAACGAGTATTTGTCGCGCCTCACGCGTCGTATCAGTCAGGTGCTGAGCGAACCGGTGCCGAAGGGAAACAAGATCGCCACCCATGTGGCCAAGCCGTACTTGCAGGTCAACACCGCGGAACTCACCGGCTGGCTGGATGACTACATCTGGACGTGCTTGTTTGGCGCGACCTTCAACCCGCTTGGGGAGGAAAGCGCAGGCGAGAACTGGCGTGTGTTGTTGCTTCAGCCGGTGGTTGACCACATCACCAAGGTGTTTCCTGTGGCATTGCTGGAGTCTGAACAAAGGCACGTCACCGGCGAAACAGAAGTGCTGTTGCGGCGCTTGTCCGAGGTGCCGCGCCTGATGATGCGTGAAAGTCATTCGGTGGCTGTATCCAAATGCATCTATACCCGGCTGGGTTGGCCGGCCCGTAACGGCGGGTTGGAGCGGGCCTTCATACACTGGGCGCAGGCGGACACGCAGGTTGAGGCCTTTTGCAAGATCAACGAGAACCGCCACACCTTCGCGCGGCTGCGCTACGTGAAGGACGATGGCCTGCCTGCCTTTTACTCCCCCGACTTTCTCGTGCGCACGGCGGACGCCATATATCTGGTCGAAACCAAGGCGCAGCAGCAAACCATTCATCCCAATGTGCAGCGCAAGCGTAAAGCTGCATTGGCCTGGTGTGAGCGCATCAATGGCCTGAGTGCCGAGCTACGCGGCAGTGCGCCCTGGCACTATGTGTTGCTGGCGGAGGATGTGGTGGTGGAGTGGCAGGCCAAGAGCGCACGGCTGGCCGAGCTGTTGGACTATGCGCGGTTGCGCCCGCTGGCCAGCACCACACTACAGCAACAGTTGATCTAAGGAACCCCTACGAGGGAAAAGTAAGGTCAAAAACCGCTTCCAGCCCTCGTGGAATGTGCGTAAGGCGCTACGAATTTCATAGCGTATCAGTATGCCTTGCCTACCGCAGCGTAATCTCCACCCGCCGGTTTCCCGGCTCTGCGGTGTCATCCGGCGTTGGCACCAGCAGGTTGCGTTCACCGTGCGACTCGATGGCCATGACGGTGTTGGCCAGGCCCATGCCGCGCAGTTGCTCCGCAATGGCCGTGGCACGCTTGAGGGCGAGCGCTTCATTGGCGTCGGCCGCGCCCTGGGTGTCGGAGTGTCCGATGACCGACATGTCTAACGATTGCCGCGTAAGTGCACGCTCAATGATGCGGGGCAGCAGTTCACGCGATTCTCGGGTGAGTTCAGAGCCGCCGCTGATGAAATACAAAAAGAACTGTTCTGGCAGTGGTGGTCGCGCTGCCATGGCGGCAGCAAAATCCCGTTGCAGCTTGTCCGCCGGCACTGCAAAAGGTGGTGTACTGCCGTCCAGAAGAACACCCTGTTGTGCCTGAGTCAACACCTGCTCGCCGCGTTGGCCCTGCACCACCACTTTGCCAACACTGCCATCGGGGCTGGGCAGCAGTGCCACGTAGGATTGCGGCGGTTTTGGCGGTGGTGGTGGGGCTGCGCATGCGACCAGCGGGGCGGTCATTCCCAGGGCAACGGTCGAAGATAGTAGGATGTTTTTCATTGTGCATCCTCCACTCTTGCCACGAACTGCGTGCCCCGTACGCCGATGATGCCGGTGGGGGTCTTGACCTGAACCGCTTCGGGTTTCAGCTTGGCAATGACACCAGAGACATAGTTCAGGCTGCCGCGCGCCAGCTTGGTCGTTAGCTGGAGTTGGCCCTGTGCCGGGGCGTACAGGTATTCGTCCACGGTCAGCTCGGTGTCGGGTCCGAATGACATCAGGGTGTTGTCCTTGAACGTCACACCCAACGTGGCGCCCGGCGCGGTTTTGAGTTGACTGCCAATGGAAACCGGGGTGCCGGGCGCAGCCTTGACGCGCTGGCCAGTGGTGGTGACCCAGGCATCGCCGGTGACAGTCTTGACATAGGCCACCCCGGTGTCTTGCGCCACTGAGCCCAGGGACAAGGCAGCCAACGTGGCGGCACACAACTGAGGTGCAAATCTTTGAAGACAACGCATAAAGAGACCTTGATGAAAAAATGAATGTGCAGCGCCAGCGCAGGTGGCCGAATTTCTTCGCGATCAGTATCGCATTTTTGGTCGGCGTGGAACCTCGTCTTGATGGAGACTCTCATTCGGTCCTCAGGGCATCCACCGGGTCCAGGCGGGCCGCATTGCGTGCCGGCAAAACGCCTGCCAGAAGGCCAATCACAATCGCAACCCCTTCGGCCAGCAGCACAAAGGTCAAAGGGGTATGCACCGGCAGGGCCGGTACTGCCAAATGAATGACCTGTGCCAGCCCAAAGCCCAGAATCAGCCCCATTAGGCCGCCAATCGCAGACAGCGTGACCGCCTCGCCCAGAAACAGCCCCAGGATCGTTCGCCGTGGCGCGCCCAGCGCCACCATCAACCCGATCTCGCCGGTGCGTTCGCTCACCGCGATGGTCATGATGGTGACGATGCCAACCCCGCCCACCAGCAGCGAAATGCTGCCCAGGGCGCCTACGGCCATGGTCAGAATATCCAGGATGTTGGACAAAGTGCGCAGCATGTCTTCTTGCGTCGTGATCGTGAAATCTTCGCGGCCATGGCGGGCTATCAGGCTGGCCTTGACAGCGGCCACGATGCGGGCGGCGGGCACGCCTTCTTCATAGGCCAGGTCGATCTTCATCATGCCGTCGCGGTTGTATAGTTCCAGTGCCCGCGCCGTTGGAATGTAGGCGGCGTCGTCCAGGTCAACACCGAGAAACTGGCCCTTCGCTTCGAGTACACCAATCACCCGGAATTGCAGATTGCCGACTCGCACCCGTGCACCCAACGGGTTGGCGCTGCCAAACAGTTCGGATTTGAGTTTGGCGCCTAGCACCACAAAGGCACGGGCGTTTTCCAGGGCCTCGTCGGGTAGAAATTGACCGGTTTTGACCTTGATGCTGTAGACCTGCAGCATGTCGGCGCCCACACCATTCACTGTGGTGCGGCGCAGGCGGCCATTGCCACTGACCTCGGTGTTGCCCCAGACGCCGGCGGTCATGCCGGTCACGTGGGGCAGGGCGCGCAGGGCGCGCGCGTCGTCCAGCGTCAGAGGTCTCACCGACGACGGAATGCCAGTTGGGGCTGGGCCAGAAGTCTTCACTTTGCCCGGAGAGATGCTGGCAATGTTGGTGCCAAACTGCGTAAATTCGGCCAGCACAAAGCGGTGGATACCCTCACCAATCGACGTCAACAAAATCACCGAGGCAATACCCACAGCGATCCCCAGCAAGGTGAGGAAACTGCGCAACCGCTGCGCCGTGACAGCACGCAGGGCGAGGCGTATGGCGTCGGTCAAAAGCATACCGGCTATCGTTTTGACAAGGCTTGTACCGGGTCCATTTGTGCGGCGCGCCGTGCGGGCAAAACGCCGAACAAAATGCCAGTTACCAGCGCGGTTGCCAAACCGGCAAAAACGGCCCAATCGGGGGGGTAGGCGGGAAAGGCAGGGTAGAGCTGCCGGATCAATGCGGCACCCAGTTGCCCCAGCAAATAACCCACTACGGCTCCGGCCAGGGAGAGCATGGCCGCTTCGGTCAGAAACACGTTGCGAATGCCCGCACCCGTGGCACCCAGCGCTTTTAGCAGGCCAATCTCGGCAGTACGCTGGCTGACCGAGACCAGCATCACGTTCATCACCAGGATTCCCGCAACGGCCAGGCTGATGGCGGCAATGCCCGCCACGCCCAACGTCAAAGCCCCCAGCAAGCGGTCAAAGGTTGCCAGCACGGCGTCCTGCGTGATGACGGTGACGTCCTGCTCGCCTTCGTGTCGCAGCTTGATAATGTCAGCCACCTGTATCTTGGCGGCTTCAATCGACTCGCGCCCATGGGCCTCGATCAAGATGCGAAACAAGGTGTTGCTGTTGAACATGGCTTGCGCCAGGGACACCGGCACAAACACCAGCTCGTCGGTGTTCATGCTCAGGCCTTGCCCGCTGGCGGCCAACACACCAACGATGCGAAAGCGCCGGTCGCCGATGCGCACCAACTGACCCAGTGAAGGGTTGGCACCAAAAATTTCATCTCGCACCTTGGCGCCTATGACCGCTTCGGCGGCACCCCGGCGCCAGTCACCCGGGGCGAGAAAGCGCCCTTGCGCCATGGCCATGTGGCGCACGTCGACATATTGCGAGACGGTGCCCGCCACCATCACTTCGCGCAACTTGCCACCAAAGCTGATCTCGGAGGTGCCCACGGCCAATGGTGCCACTTTGGCCACGGCACTGGCGCGTTGCAGGGCCTGGGCGTCGTCGATGGTGAGGTCACGCGGTGTGTTGGTGATGGCATTGCCCGGGTTGAAGCCCCCGGTCTGCGAACGCCCCGGCAGCACAATCACCAGGTTGCTTCCCAACGACGAAAATTCATTCATCACGTAGCGCCGGGCACCGTCACCCAATGCAGTCAATACGACCACGGCTGCCACCCCGATGGCCATGGCCAGGACCAGCAAGGATGCGCGCAGCGGGTTGCCGGTGGCGGCGTCGCGCGCAAAACGGATCAGGTCAGTGCCGCGCATGGTCTTGTTTGACGGCACCGTCTTCCATCAGCAATTGCCGGTGCGCCCGGGCACCCAGACTGGCGTCGTGGGTGACCATGATCAGGGTTACGCCGCTGGCATTCAAGCCTTCCAGCAGGCGGATCACCTCCTCGCCGGTAGCACGGTCCAGATTGCCGGTGGGCTCATCGGCCAGGATCATGGCCGGCTGCATGATGGTGGCGCGGGCGATGGCCACGCGTTGGCGTTGTCCACCGGAGAGTTCATCGGGCCGGTGGTCTGCGCGGTTCTCCAGGCCGTAGTCCTTGAGCGCCTGTTTGACACGAACTGCGCGCTGGGCCGGGGCCAGACCGGCCAGCACCATGGGCAAAGCGATGTTTTCTGCAGCCGTCAAGCGCGGCACCAGGTGAAAACTCTGGAACACAAAACCAATACGCTGGCTGCGCACCCGGGCCTGCTCGTCGGGCGACAGCGTCGTGACATCGCGCCCCTCCAGTCGGTAAAGGCCGGTATTGGGGCGGTCCAACAGACCCAGCAGGTTTAGCAAGGTCGATTTACCCGAGCCCGACGGCCCCATGACGGCCACATATTCACCGGCGGCAATGCTCAGGTTCAGGTTGCGCAGGGCGTGCACCTCGGAGTCCCCCAGGTGAAAGACCCGCTCAATCCCGGCCAGCTCGATTTGTGCGGGCGTCACGGGGCTCATTTCGCCCTCGACAGTCTGGGGAGCGTGGGGCTCATTTCTTCGACTTGTCGTCAACCACAAATGCGGCGCCTGCCTTCACACCTTCACGCTCCAACGAGGTGACCACCTTATCGCCAGCAGCCAGGCCCTCCAGCACCTCGGTGAACTCCCAGTTTGCCAGACCTGTTTTGACGGCGCGCTGCTGCAACATGCCATCCGTGCCCGCTACCAGTACGCGGCCGCCTTCCTGCAGGGCCGAGGTCGGCACCCGCACCACCTTGTCACGCACCGCCAACACTACTTCTACGTCGGCGCTGTAGCCCACCAGCAAGCGCGGTGGCGCTTTGTCGGTGATGTCCAGAATGGCTTCGATGTCCACGGTGCGGGCCTGCTTCTCCACGGCCGACACATAGGGCGCCACACGCTTGACCTTGCCAGGAAAAGACTGCTTGGGCAGCGCGTCAAAGCTGATGCGCACCGTTTGCCCGGCCGTGATCTTTGGGGCATCCACTTCGTCCATGGGCGCTCGCACATAAAGGCAGGTGTCGTCGATCAGGTCAATGGCCGGCGGCGTTGGCACGCCCGGGGGCGAGGGCGTGGAGTATTCACCCACCTCGCCCACAATCTTGGCCACGGTTCCAGCAAAAGGTGCGTACAACACGGTGCGGCTTTGTTCAACACGCGTGGCATTGACACGGGCTTGCGTCTGGGCCACATCGGCCTTGGCGGCGTCGCAGCCGGCACGCCGGGCCTGGGCCTCGGCGCGGGCTTGTTCATCACGAGAACCCGAGACAAAACCCTGCTTAAAGAGTGCAGTCTGGCGTTCGGCTTCGCGTTCGGCGTTGGCAGCCACGGTACAGGCTTCGGCCACGCGTTTGCGCGCCGTCTCCACTTGCGCCATTGCCAGGGTGCTTTGGGCCTGCTGGTCGTCGTTCCACAGCTTCATCAACAACTGCCCTTTTTGGACCTTGTCGCCCTCTTTGACGGCCAACCGCTCAATACGCCCGCCCATGGTGGCAGAGAGTTTGGTGCGCATACACGCCTCGACAGTACCGGCGCGGGTGTTGGCGATGCTGGACTCCACCCGACCTTGGTCGATCTCGGTTACCAGCACGGGGATGGGTTTGGGCCGCTTGGCCCACCAGATGCCGGCGCCCAGCAGGCAGATGACCAAGGCAGACAGCAACAGGCGGCGAATCAGGGTGGAGGACATGCGGCAATCTTCGGGCGTAGTGAGCGGCCATTCTAGGACGCACCATCCGCTGTGGATTGACTTAACGCAAGTCTCTGCCTTACTTCAGGCCTTGTCAGGTCTGTGGGTTGAATGCAAAATTGCTATAAAAACAGGAGCGCCTTACGCAATATTCACGGGGGCTGGAGTTCGATTTGACCAACAGGTCACATGAGGCTGATGGTTTTGTCCAGCGCGATGGCGGCATCCAGCGTTTCGAGCAAGTCTTTACGCACCTTGAGTTTGGTGTTCTTGTGGGCGTTCATGTTGAGTTTCTTCAACTGTTGGGCCAGGTCCAGCGCGGTGCTCATCAACTGCTCCGGCGCCACCACCTGGTCCAGAAACCCTGCGGCCAGAGCCGCTTGGGGTGTGAACATCTCGGCATTGATGACCGAGCGCTGAAATGCGGGTTTGGTCAGGCGGTCCCGTGCAATGGTTATGCCGACATGGTGCATGGTCATGCCGATCTTGACCTCGTTCAAGCCGATGCTGAACGGCCCGTCCACACCAATGCGGTAGTCGGCTGACAGCAGCACAAAAGCGCCCTTGGCCACCGCGTGCCCCGGGCAGGCCACGATGATGGGCTGGGGGTGCGATAACATGCGCCGCGCCAGCGTGGACCCGGCCGCCACTAGGTCAATAGCCGCCTGCGGACCGGCCATCATGACTTTGAGGTCGTAACCGCCGCTCAGGATGCCCGGTTGGCCGGTCACGATTACTACGGCAGCGGCCTGCTCGGCCTGGTCCAGCGCCTGGTTGAATGCGGCAATCAGTTCATGCGAAAAGGCGTTCACCTTGCCATTGTTCAGGGTCAGCGTTGCGATGCCATCGTCCAGGCTGTAGGAAACGGGTGTGCTCATGGTGGGGTCCTGAAAAATAATATTGAAACAGTCTAACGGTTGCTTGGCCAGGTTGGGTTTCAGTCGCAGTTCACTCGGTCGGAACCACAAAAAACACCCGAAAGCGTTGATTCTGGATCATTTCGTCCTGATTGAGCCCGTACCCCAGGTACAGCGAGGCACCGGCCAACAGGGTGGTGTCGAGGTTTTCCAGTACGTCAAACTCCACGACGGACGTGTCGGTGGTTGTGATGTTCTGCAGGTAGGCGGCCAGGGGCTGGGTGATTCCAGCCCAGGTGGCGCTGGTGGTCTGTTCCTTGGGTTGCAGCGAAAACCACACCACACCGCTGTTGACTACGGGCACGCCGGCCACCACATACATTTGATAACCTGTGCCGACCTGGGTTCGCGTCCCGAGCTGATGGGCGGTACCGCCAGCACCCCCAGTGGCCCGTGGAACCCGCACCTGCACCCCCATCGACAGCTTGGTGTATTCCCCCTGGCGGTTGGTCCTCACAAAAACAGGAGGTACGTCGCCGGGTTCCAATTGTTTGGGGGTTGCGGGCTGCAAGTCCAATAGCCCGCTCAGGTCAACGCCCAACACCGCTGACTTATGGGTGCGTACGTCGTCAAAGGAACCGTCCCCCAATTGGCCGAACTGCTGGTAGCCCACACTGAAGACTATGCCGTCTTTGCGCAGATACACCGCATGGGAAGAGCCGGCACTGGCAGCTGTCCAGGCACCTGCCACCGCCGTCGGGCGAGTGATGGAGTAGACATCGTTGCCCACCAGCAGTACGTTGTAGCGGCGTCGGTTCTCACCGTTGTAACCCCAGACGTAGGTCTTGCCGTCCTGACCCAGCGCCAGGCTGCTGATGTTGGCAGACAACAGTTTTGCGATGCCCGACGCCACCTGGATTGGTGTTGCCCGGCTTTCCAGGCTGCCATCACCCACCTGGCCATAGTCGTTCCAACCCCAGGCCCACAGACTGCCGTCTGCTCGCAACCCAAGGTTGTGGTGTGCACCGGCCAGGATGGCTACGTAACCATCACCCACCTTGGTTGGGAGTGGGTTGGCTTGTGTGCCAAAACGTTGCTCGAACTGGCCGTTGCCCAATTGGCCGTAGCGGTTGCGCCCCCAGGCCCACAGGCTGCCATCGGTCTTCAAGGCCAGGGTGTGTTCGGCCCCGGCTGCCACTGCCGTGTAGCCGTCACCGACCTTGGCCGGGCGGTTGCGGTTGACCACGTCACCGAGGCCGAGTTGCCCAAAGTCGTTCAGCCCCCAAGCCCACAGGCTGCCATCGGTCTTGATGCCAAAGGCCTGGGTATTGCCATTGCTGACACTGGCAAAACCATCACCCAGCTTGACCAGCACCGAGCGCGAGCGTGTGCCCCCATCGCCCAGTCGCCCGTCGTGGTTGTCGCCCCAGGCCCACAGGCCACCGTCGTCCCGTATGGCGTAGGCCACGCTGTTGCTCAGTGCCAGCTGGCTGACACCCGTTGCCAGTAATACCGGAACCGACAGGCGGTCATCGCGGCCCTGGCCCAGCTGGCCCTCGCTGTTATTGCCCCAAGCGTAAGCTTTGCCATTGGCGTCGATCAACAGGGACTGTTTGCCACCAGCCGCAAAGCTGGCCGGATTATTGGCAACCTTGACCAGAATCGCGCTTTCGCTGGCCGCCAAGTCCTCCACGCCCAGTTCGCCATCCTCGTTGCTGCCGACTGCGTACAGGCTGTCATCGAGTTTTTGTACCAGCAGGTGTTGTTCGCCGGCGCTGATACCTTTGACACCCAATGCAATGCGGTTGGGAGTCAGTTGCATGGGTGAGGAGCTGATTCCCAGCGTGCGGCCCCAGTGGTACAAGCCGCCAACGGGGTCCAGGGCCAGACTGGCTGCCGCGCTGGCAGTAATGTGGGTAAAGCGGCCCGTTACAGCGGTTGGGGTGGCACGGTTGGTAGTACTGGCGTCGCCCAATTGACCTTCGTTGTTGCGTCCCCACGCGAACACGCTGCCATCCGCTTTGCGTGCCAGGGAAAAATAGTTGCCAGCGGCTACTTGCACAAAACCGTCTCCGATCTTGGTCGGTTGCGCGCGGTCAGAATTGGTGCCGTCTCCCAATTGGCCGAACTGGTTGTTTCCCCACGCCCACAGGCTGCCATCAACCAACACGGCCAACGAATGAAAGGTGCCAGCTGCCACGGAGACCGCTTGAACCAAGGGAACGGGAAAAGGCCGACTGCGGGCCGCTGTCAAGCCATCTCCCAACTGTCCATAGTCGCCGGATCCCCAGGACCACAGGCTGCCGTCCGTCTTGATGGCCAGTGTGTGAAACCAACCGGCGGCAAGGTCCTTGTAGTCTGTTCCAAGTTTGACCAGGGCATTTCGCCGCAAGAAGAAGGTTCCGTCACCCAACTGGCCAAACTGGTTGTTACCGGCTCCCCACAATCCTGCGTTGGTGTCGATCAGGTAGAGGCGGTTCAAGCCAGAATAACCGCGCGCAAAGGGGGCCACAGACGGGATGGCGATGGGGCCAAAGGCCTTATCGAAACGGCCCAGCAGGCCGCTACCGTTGTCGCCCCAGCCATACAAGTTTCCACTGCTGTCCAGCGCCATGCTGGTATGGCCACTGGCCGCAACCTGCGGGGTGGCGGCGTAGCTGGTATTGAAACAAAAAACCAGCGCCACCCACAGCACCCAGCGGATAAGCGACGCCAATTTCTGCCAATCCGGAGCTTCGGCCCATCGCGAAGCGTGTTCAGGACCAGTGATTTCTTTTCCAAGTGCGTTGGGCAGCATGGCAACCTCGAAGAAGGGGGCGGGACGGGTAAAGACGGACGTATTATCCCCAATGGTTCTGTGCTGACCGGCCTGGACGTTCTTGACACGGGTGCTGGTTGGAGCTAAACCCATATTTGGGGAAAATGGGGTAAGCACCGGCATGGGTCCGGCCATTGAGGGAAAGTGACATGCTGAACAAACATCGGTGTCGGCGAGGCAGGCGTCTGGTCTTACTGGCACTGGGGCTTTTGCACCAGATCCATGGAACTGCGGCGGCCCCCAACAGTGCGGAGATCGTGTCCATTACCGGCAAGGCAGAATCGCGCACCATCGCCAGCGCCCCCTGGAGCCCGGCCCAAAGCAAGCAGCTGCTGTATGGCGGAAACTTCGTGCGCACGTTGGATGAAAGTTCACTGGCCCTGTTGTTTGCCGACAAGACCCAGTTGCGACTCTCGCGCAACAGCATGTTCGAGATCAAGGGTGTTGGGGACGGCAAGGCCACCGACACCACGGTGTCCTTGCTCAAAGGCAAGTCGTGGATGCAGTCCAAATCGGTGCCGAACAAGATGAAGGTGGAGACCCCTTCCGGTACTGCTGGCATACACGGGACCGATTGGGTGATGGAAGTAGACGATACGGGCGTGACCACTTTGACCGTGTTGTCGGGCGAGGTGGAGTTTGTCAATGCGCACGGCAGTGTGCGCGTGCGAACGGATGAGCAATCAGTCACGGAGCCAGGGCGCGCGCCACAAAAGCGGCTTTTGCAGAATTCGCGCGAGCGGGTTCAGTGGGTGACCTCGCACCGTGTTGATCCGGCACGATACCCGGAGTTGTTGCAGGAGCCTGCTTTCAAGGCGATCCATGCGGAGGTGCTGGCGCAGCGAATGGGGCCAGCACGCCAACAAACGGAAGGCATTGTCCAAGCGGCGACCGGGCCCGCTGCGGCGTGGCTTCTGGCTTCGGACTTTGCACTAGTAGCGGGTGATTTGACTTTGGCAGCTGAGCGACTGACCGCAGGCAGCCAGCGCTTTCCCAATGATGACCGTTTTGTGGCTTACAAGGCCCGAGTCGCCCTTTTATCGGGGGACTGGGATCTGGCGCGCGAGATCGTCACAAACGCTCGGCAGCGTTTCCCGCAGTCAACCGAACTGGCGCTGGTCGGCGGGGAGCTTGCTCGGCTGGACGGCGACGGTGCGCGCGCGGTGCAGTTGTTCAGTGAAGCAACGCAGCGGGCCCCGGGCGATTACCGTGCGTGGCATGGCTTGGGAAGCACCTATGCCGAGCAAGAGAATTTTGGCCCCGCGCGAGATGCGCTGCTGCGCGCGGTCGAGCTGGCGGCCGGAGTCGTTGCGCCGTTGGCAGAGCTCGGCGCGCTGGAAACGCGCGCCCATCGCATACCGGACGCAGCCAGGGCGATTGACCAGTCGCTGGAGTGGGCCCCGGATGACTATGTGGCCTGGACCAGTCGCGGTATTTTGTTGCTGTCGCAAGGCAGTCCCGAGGCCGCGCTGGACGCTTTTCTCAAAGCGGGTGTTCTAGAGCCCCGTTACGCCAAAGCCCAGATTCATGCGGCGATTGCGTGGTACCAGTTGGGTCGGACCGATGCAGCCTTGGCGGCGTTGACCAAGGCGAAGGCGCTGGACCCCAACGACCCCTTGCCCTATTTTTACGAAGCGCAAATTCAGCGCGACGCGCTCAACCCCATGGGTTCCATTGCGGCGGCACGGGCTGCTATGGACCGATTCACTTTTGTGAAATCCTTAGGGCCCATCGCGACAGACCGGCAAGGCAATGCAAGTCTGGGCGCCGCCTATGCATTGTTCGGGCTGGAGTCGTGGGCCAAACGTGTATCGGCCCAAACCCAGCATCCCTTTTTTGCAGGCAGCTATTTGTTCTCGGCCGCCCGCAGCACAGAATCTTTTGTGAAGAACTCTGCCTTGGTGCAGGGTTATTTAACCGAACCAACCCTTTTTGGTGCCTCCCCCCAGCGCAGCACGCTGTTGGCCAATCCTGGCAACTATGTTGCGGCTGAACTGGGTACTGTCTTTACGGACGCGTATTCTTCCATCACACCAACCGTGGTTGCCAATGGCTACGCCACCAGTCCCATTCCGCTTGCCGGTTTTGTGCAGCTCGATGCACCCCGGTTCCAGTCGGGCAATGTCGCGTTTGCCGCAAACGCGCCGAGCTTGACTACGGCACTGGGCTTTCGCCCCCACGCCCAATGGGGTATCTTTTTGTACCGGGATGAGTTTAGGCCGAGGATCGACGAGGTGGAACTCGACATTCTTGGCAGAGCGCGCATCCATGGAAATGTTGTGCGCACGGATCTCGGTTCCCAGTGGCAAATTGACCCAGCCACAGCCATGTGGCTGCGCATCGGTCAGGGCAGTGACCAAACCGAAGTCAGCAGCAATGTCCGTAGCCAAACCCGTACCTACCATCGGCAAGACCAGGACTCGGGGTTTCGCCTGACCGGGCTGCGTGATGGAGGTGAATGGACCATCGGGCTGGAGGGCGGGCGTGCGTCCAAACCCAGCATGACACGGTCATCCTTGATCAAGACACAGACGATGATCGATGTCCAGTCTGACGCTGCCGGCGAGCGGCTCTATGCTTCGTGGAAGGGCGGTACAAAAAATCTGCGCGTTCAGGCGGATTTGGACTATGGCAACTACCGGTTTACGCAGGAATTGTCTACAACCACCACCTTTTTCTCCAATGGTCGAACCCTTGTCATTGACGACCCGGTGGTTGAGCGGCGATTGTCAGCGTGGTCACCGAGGCTGGGACTGGCCTGGGCCGCGTCACCGGCTAACACCTACCGCATTGCGTGGCAGGAAGCCATGCGGCCTGCCACATCGGTCAGCCTGGCACCGCTCGACACCGTGGGTATTTCACTGGATGTGCCAGGACTGCAGCCCGGCGGCAAACTCAAGCGCCTGCGGGCTCAAGGCGAATGGGAGATGAAGGGCGCAGGATTTTTGACCGTATTTGCCGATCACCGCGACATCGACAATCTGCACGACAGCGATGGCAGCCTGCTCAACGCCACTTCCAGCCTGGCGCAGTATGACCGCCTGCGACAACAAAGCGTGAGTGCCTTTGAGTCGCCGGAGGCTTTGGAAGGGTCATCGACCTTTGCGGCAGGTCGGGTCCAGTCGGCTGGTGTGGTGTTTGAGCAGATCGCCACCGAACACCTGAGCTGGACTGCGAGTTATGTTCGAGCCGAAACTACCAACACGGTGTATCCCGGGGCTTTGTTGCCACGGTTTCCAAAACATACCTTGGGTCTGGGCATCACCTGGTTTGCACCACAACGTTGGGTGCTGCATGCCTACGCCGCTGGTCGCAGCGAACGCAGCGTGAATGATGCGGGATCGCAGGTGCTGGACCCGGACTGGGATGTGTCGGTCAACGCCACATGGCAGGACGCCAGCAAACGCAAACTGTTTGAAGTCTCTGCCAAGGGGCTGGGCCGCAAGGACGAGTCTGTTGCCGTGGGCGTGCGCGGCGCGTGGCGCTTTTGATGGAGTTCCGGCGCTGGGTGAATCCCGGGAACCTTCCGCCCATGGTCGGCAAGCTGGTACGCGCGCTGGTGCTGTTCGCCATGTTCATGGCATTGACGGAGACACGTTTTTGGGGAATTCTGGAGTTTCGGGGATTTGATGCCCTGACTTACGTCACCGCGCCAGGTGAGTCGAAACTTCCGATTGTGATTGTCGGAATCGATGACAGCTCGGTGGCTGAACTCAATGAACGCTGGCCCTGGCCGCGCCGTTTGCACGCCAAACTCATAGACCAGTTGCATGCTGCGGGTGCTGCGGTTGTGGCGTTTGATGTGGTCTTCGATAGTCCGACGACCCCGGAAGATGACTCGGCTTTGGAGAAGTCGATTGCCCAAGCGGGTAACGTGGTGTTGATTGCCGCGTCTGCACGGCAAAACACCTCACACGGCACCATCTGGAGCCGGCTGGAGCCATTGCCGGCTTTTGTTGCAGCAGGCGCCAAAGTAGGATTGGCACACATCGAGTTTGAGCCCGATTTGGTGGCGCGCCGCTTTCCAATGGCGGGGGATGCTTTCTGGAAGGAAACCCTGTTTCGCATGCGGGCCGCAAACCCGGGTGTTGACTTCGACTCCACGCTGAAAGAAGACCGGTTGATTCGCTTCATTGGCCCTGATCATTCCATTCCCTATGTTTCGTACGCTAGGGTTTTGGGACGTGGTCAGCCCATTGCGCCGGGCACCTTTGAAGGTGCATTGGTGCTCGTGGGCCGTGAAACGCAGGCTGTAGCCGATGTGGGCTTGGCGCAGGTGGATATGTTTGCAACGCCCTTTACGGCCTTTACTGGAAGATTGACGCCTGGTGTTGAGATCCATGCAACCATGATCGACAACGCGGTAACTCGCGCTAGCTTGGGTGAGGCGCCATCCTGGGCACGCGGCATTTTGCTGCTGCTGGTCTCGCTGTGGTGCGCCTTTGTCCCAGGTGAATTTCGGCTGTTGCGCAGCGGGCTCTCGGGTATGGCAGTCTGTCTAGGGGTCGCAGGCCTGAGTTATGGTTTGTTCGTGGGGGCCAACCTCTGGCTTCCAGTGATCGGCGCGATTGCCTTGGCAGTCAGTTCCTTTTTGATCCAGGCCTTGCAGGCCTATACGGAAGAGATGCGGCAGAAGTCCCGCATTCGTGCCGCCTTCTCTTTGTTCGTGCCACAGGCCATCGCGGATCGCATGGCGTCGCAGTCGACCCAACTGGAGCCCGGAGGAGAGGAAGTCGAGTTGACATCGCTTTTCACAGACCTGGCTGACTTTACGTCCATCTCTGAGGAACTGTCGCCCTCGCAAGTGGCGCAGTTGCTCAACATTTACTTTGATTTGATGACGGACATTATTTTTCGTCACGGGGGTACGGTCCAGGGCTATATTGGTGACGCCTTGTTTGCGTTTTGGGGTGCACCGGTTCCAGATCCAGAGCACCGAATCAAGGGCACCATCGCCGCTGTTGAAATGGTGGCCGCAGAAGATGCTATCAATGCCAAATTGAGAGAGAAAGGCTTGCCCAGCGTTCACACCCGCATTGGTGTTCACAGTGGAACAGCGATCGTCGGCAATATTGGTTCCAAGGTTCGTTTCAACTACACCGCATTGGGCGACACGGTCAATCTGTCGGCGCGATTGGAGGGGCTGAACAAGCGTTACGGAACCTCGCTGTTGATGAGTGCCGAAACCCTGCTGGGTAATCCGCAGCGTGGTGGGTTCAGACGTGTCGAGCGGGTACGCGTCAAGGGGCGGGATAAACCGGTGGAGGTGTACACACCCTGCGCCGACCCTTGGACCATAGAAACCGGGGACCGGGCGATTGACCTTTATCTGGCGCGAAACTGGGCGGCCTCCAGTGACTTATGGCGGGCGATTCAGGCACGCGACCCGACAGACCGAGTGGCAGCGTATTACCTGGGCCGTATCAATGAGATGGAAAAGGGCGACCTCGCGGTAGACTGGAACGGTGTTGAGTCCATTGCCGAAAAGTAGCAATTTCTATCCACCGGAACGCTTGATTTTGAAGCCCCGCGCCTGCAGAAGCAGCATCACTTTGTCGCAGTGGTCACCTTGCACTTCAATGACCCCGTCCCTGACGGTCCCGCCAGTTCCACATTGTGTTTTTAGCTGTTTCCCAAGTTCAATCAATGCCGGGCCTTCCAGCAAGACGCCTCGCACCACCGTGACCGATTTCCCGCCCCGGCCTTTGGTTTCGCGTGAAACCCGGACAATGCCGTCACCAGCCGGGACCGACTGGCGATTGCAGATGCAGTTCGTAACCGGCTGGCGGCACAGCGGACACATGCGCCCCTGGTCCGTGGAGTACACCAAACCGCCCAAATCGGAGAGACTGGAAGCCTTGTTTTTCATCGCTCCATTGTGCTACGGGTTGATGCGGCCCCTGCGTGATGAACCAAAGCGGTTCCCCTTGCGTGTGTCAGTCCTTTGGTACGGTGAAGATCGTACGAAACCGCCCACTGCTCAACATTTCATCTGCACTCACGCCAAATCCCAGATGGATTTGCGCCCCAGCCAGCGCCGACAGATCGGTGTCCTCCAGAATTTGGGTTCGGATCACGGTGTCCTGGCTGTCCAATGCGACCCCTCGCAAATACTCGGCCATGGGCCAGTTCAATACGCCCCACTGCTTGGCGGAATTGAGCTGAAAAAGCAAAACCTGAGAACCACTCAACATGCTGGCAGCGACGTAGACGTTGTAACCAACGCCTGCGTGCGCAAGGTTTGCGGATCGGACGGTAGTGGACGAGAGCAGGCCTCGCAGGTCCGCCTGCAAGCTTGTGTTGCGCTTGCTGCCGGTTTTTTGGGTGACTACAAAGAATGGCGGAACTTTGTTCGCGTCTAAAGGCAAATTGGCTTGCAGCGTATCCAGGTCCAGCAGCGCAGTGAACGGCTCGTTAACAACCCCGACAGCGTCCGGTCTGAATGTGTAAGTTCCGTCACCCAGCCCTCCTTCGATGTTGTATCCCCAGCTCAGGGTAATGCCGTCCGATCGCAGGGCCACCATGTGCAGTACGCCCGCCGCAATGGCTGTGATGTTGGATAGCCCGGACACTTTCTCCGGAATCAATGCCGGATAACCACCGTCATTGGTTGGCCTGAAGCCCCAGATCCAAACAGTTCCATCTGATTTCAGTGCTAACGAGTAAGCCGCACCCGCCGCGATGGCGATGACATTGCTGACACCGTTGACTTTTGCTGGCGACGCAATGCCGGGTGAAACTTGGCTGTTGCCGAGCTTGCCAGAAGTCTGCTCACCCCATGCCCAAACCGTCCCGTCAAGCGCCAGCCCGAGGCTATGATTGCTGCCGCTGGCCACGGCTGACAATTTGGGCACGCCTGTCACCTGCACCGGCGATGTACGGCTGATGGTCGTTCCGTCGCCCAATTGACCCGATGGGTTGTCACCCCAGCCCCATGCGGTTCCATCAGAACGTACCGCAAGCGTGTAACCGTAGCCGGCAGAAAGCTGGGTGATACCCGACAAGCCCTTGACTGGCCCCGGGTCACTGCGCAGGGTCTGGGTACCGTTGCCAGCCTCGCCCCGGCCATTGCTGCCCCAGGCCCAGACCGTGCCGTCGTGCTTGCGGGCGACACTGTGAAGAATACCCGCACTGACCTGCACCACATCGACAACACCCTTTGCCAAGACAGGCGACGTTCGGGAATCATTGGTGCCATCTCCCAACTGACCACCGAGGTTGTAGCCCCAGGCCCATACCCGACCATCAGACTGCAATGCCAGGGAATGGCGAAACCCTGCCGCCACACCGATGAGACCCGACAAGCCCGTGAGTGCGCTGGGCACTGTGTGGTCAGTGATCTCCGTGATTCCCACCTGACCGGCCAGGTTTTCCCCCCAACCCCATAACTGTCCGTCCGTGGTGACGGCCAGGCTGTGTCCATATCCCGGGGCAACCGATACAACGCCACCCAGTCCGGCCACGCGTTTGGCAGTGGCGCTGGATTGCGACTGACCATCTCCCAACTGTCCCGTTGCACCAAAGCCCCAGGCCCACAGGTTGCCGCTGGAGTCCACAGCGAAATTGTGGTTGTTGTGGGTGTTCAAGGCGCGTATGCCCGTCAAGCCTATCACCTTGACGGGCCTTGCGCGATCGTCAAAGGTGCCATCGCCGAGCTGACCGTCAGTGTTGGTACCCCACGCCCAGACCGATCCGTCCTGCGCCAGTGCCACACTGTGTTGCCCGCCCGCGGCGATCGCCACAATCTTTGGCAAGCCGGGCACGGGTACAGGGCTCAAACGATCGGTGGTGGTGCCATCGCCTAGCCGCCCGCCCCCGTTCATGCCCCACGCCCAGACCTGGCCGTCGATGTCGAGGGCCAGGCTGTGGTACACACCCGCCGACACCGAGGTAATGTAGGGTAAAGAGAACAACAAGGTGGGTGAGTACCAGGTGGTCGTAGAGCCGTCTCCCAATTGACCGTTGGAGTTGTTGCCCCAGGCGATGACCCAGCCTGCGGTGGTGGCCAGATTGTGTCCAAAACCCGCTGAGATGGAGTCGATGGGGGTGCCCTCGATGTTCCACACCGGGACCGGCTGAAGTGACAGTGCCTGCGTGGTGCCGATGCCGAGCTCACCATTGCTGTTACTGCCCCAGGACCATACGGAGCCGTCGTTGCGCAGCGCCAGGGTATGGCCGTAACCGGCCGATGCAGCGATGACGCCCGACAAATTGGGCACTGGTGTTGGCGTGGAATGCGCGGTGATGGTGCCGTCGCCGAGTTGGCCCAGCAGGTTGTCACCCCAGGTCCAGACGGTGCCGTCGCTTTGGACAATGGCGCTGTGGTAGGTGCCGGTAGCCAGGCGTTGGGAAGTGGAAGTTTTGCCGATATTGACGTTGGGCACGCGCTGTGGCGTGGTGATCTTGCTCTGGCGCGCAAGGCCCAGTTGGCCGCTGTTGTCGCTTCCCCAGGACAGGGCCTTGCCGTCCGCCGAAACTGCCAGTGTGTGGCCCCATCCTGCTGCCACGGCTGGAGGGTTGGCTAATACCTGGGGTACGGTAACACTCAAAAAACATGTCAGCAGGGCCAGTGACTTGATGAATCGCTTCATTGACATCTCCTAAGCTTGCCCGCAGTGTTGCGGTTTGCCCCTTTGATGTGGTTGCCGTCAGTAGGCGCAAGAGGGGCATTTACGTCACTGTATCGCAAGAAGCGCTAACCCGGAGGCCGATTCGGTAACTTATGGGTCCGGTCAGACCCCGCTGAATTGCGGGGACTGGGTGGCGCAGAATTAGGGCTAACGCTGTGCCAAGAAACGACAAACAGTGCTACTCTAAAGTGCTCCGTTGATGCCCCGGCAGACCATGGTTAGCGCTTGGTAGGAACTTCGCTTGAAAACCAAATTGCTTATTGTTGACGACAGCAGTGTCTCCAGAATGATCATCCGCGGGCGAATCGCAACACTGCAGCCGGGCTGGGATGTGATGGAGGCCTGTAGCGGTGACGAGGCTGTTGCAATGGTTTCCACGGCGCAGCCGGACTACATCACCATGGATGTCAACATGCCAGGCATGAACGGCTTCGAGGCAGCCCGGAAAATTCGGCAACTCCATGCTGACATCAGGATTGTGATGCTGACAGCCAACATACAGGCGAGCAGCCGGGATAAGGCCGCGCAACTGGCCGTCCATTTTGTGCAAAAACCCGCAACGCAGTCGGCCATTCAGGAGGTTATCGACTACTTTCTGGCGCGCCCATGAAACTGAGTCCGCTTGAGCTGGATGCCTTGTCCGAAGTATTTAACCACGGGGTCGGGCAGGCGGCATTTGCCTTGAGCGAGTTGGCCGGTGAAGAGGTTCAACTCAGTGCACCCAAGATTGAAGAGCTGTCAAAGCGCTCGATCACGGAGCACTTGAGTGCGCAGGGCGGTGACCGTATTTGCGCCGTGCGGCAGGGTTTTTCAGGGGTCATCAATACGGACGCTTTGCTGATGTTTCCGGTAGACCAAAGCCTTCAGCTAGTGCAACTGATGGTCGGAGACGAGTTTCCACTGGCCCAACTGAGTGAAATGGAGCAAGAGTCACTCGCTGAGATCGGAAACATACTGCTCAATTCGGTGGTATCGAGCGTGGCTGACATGTTGCAGATTGAATTTGAGGGCACATTGCCACAAGTTGAGCTGGGGCAGGTCGGGCATTTGCTGGACTCTGAACAAGGATTGGAGGATCTGATTTTGAGCCTTCAGATCGACTTTTCAATTGATTCACGCCAAATCAAGGGTTATCTGGTGTTTTTGCTCGATGTCGCATCCAGCGAGATGCTGCAGCACAAAATTGCCACCTTCATAGAGACTATGGAATGACTTCCGAGCCTGAAAAACTTCCAGACCTTGCCCGACTGCCGGTCTGGTTGGACTGGGTGTTATCGAACACACCATCGGGTTTGTTATTGCTGGATTCGCAGTCACGAATCGTGTTTGCCAACAAGTGGTTCCTGGCGCGCGCCCGCGTCGTTGCCGCTGACATCATGGACCGTGTATTGTTGGACGTGTTCCCGGTATTGCGCGGGGGGCACTTTGAGCGGGCCTTGGCCACGGCCATCCGCACCGGTTTCCCCGCCTTGTTGTCGCAAACACTGCATCCGTCGCCGTTCCCGTTGTTTGCGCCTGCCGCTCCCAGAGTGAACGCCACGCTGTTGCGACAGTCCATTCACATTGTGCCGATGGGTCCCAACGATGCTGCCGAAGCGGGGCAGCGCTACACACTGATCCAAATTGTTGATGTGTCGCCCACCGTGGCGCGCGAGCGACTATTCAAGGCGCAGGCAGACCGCCTGAGTGATTTGGTGCACATAGACGCGTTGACGGGTATCGGGAACCGGCGCTTTTTCGATGAATCCATAGAGGCTGAAATGCGGGCCGCCAGTCGCTCCGGGAGCTGCCTGGGACTGGTGATGCTGGACATTGACCAATTCAAGCAGTTCAATGACGCGTACGGGCACCCGGCAGGGGACAGTTGTTTGCGGGCGGTTGCCGATGTATTGAAGGCTGTCTGTCGCCGTCCGCGCGACCTGGTTGCGCGTTATGGCGGTGAAGAACTTGTGGCCATCCTGCAGGACACGGATGAAGCCGGTGCCGTGCGCGTTGGTCGCGATATTTTGCAGGGTGTTCGCGATTTACATGTGCCACATGCCAACAACTTCGGGCGTGGAATTGTGACCTTGAGCGCCGGTGTTTGCGCTGGCACCCCCACACCCAAAGACTCGCCGGTCTCATTGATTCGACGGGCTGATCAGGCCCTGTATGCGGCCAAAAATGCGGGTCGCGATCGCGTGTTCTGCTTTGATGTGGGCCGGCAGGTGGCGGTTCCGGTTTGATGGAGCAGTTGGGATGACCGCCTCTAACATCAACGCATCAGGCGCTGAACCGGTCACAACAGATGGACCGGTCGGCGGCGGCGTGCTCAGTGATGCGGTCTTTCGGACGATTTTTGTTCAGAGCCCTGAAGCCATTTCCGTGACCCGTGCGCACGACCATGTGATGGTCGAAGTTAATCAGGAGTGGCTCAATCTGACTGGTTTTTCCCGGGCTCAAGTGCTTGGGCGTACTGCGGTCGACATTGGCTTGTGGCCCACCGAGTCTGCCCGAGAGCAGGCCTTGGCACCGCTCGGGGCCGAGGGGCGCCTATGTGATGCGGATGTCATGCTGATCATGGCAAACGGCGCGCACCGCTTGGTGCGCTTGAATGCCACACGGGTCGATGTGCAAGGCGACACCTATGTATTGATCTATCTGCGTGATGTGACCGCTGAACGCATGGCCCAGGCTGCGCTACGGGCCGGCGAGGCCGCATTGGAGCAAGTGAATGAAAGACTGAACCGCCAGGTCACGCTGCACCAGATGACGGAGTCTGTCGCCAAGGTGGGCTACTGGGTGCTCTATCCCGATGACCAGATGGTCCACCTGTCCCGTGGCTACTGCGAAATTGGGAACCTTGGAGAGGCCAGACTGGCACCGATGGGCGTCCACCTGCGGGGTGTCGTCGATGAGGACCGCGAGCGGGTCAAACGTGCTCTCAAGAATTTGGATGGCGAGATGGTGGAGTACCGCTGGCGCCGTGATGATGGCTCCGTCCTTTGGCTTCGTTCGCGTATGCAACGCCAAGTGGAACATGGCATTGTCAAAGCCGATTTTGGCGTCGTGCAGGACATTTCCGGTGAACGAGCTGCATCCCAGGCCGCCGCTGACCAGTTGGCCGCGATGCAGCAGAGCGAGGCGCGGTTTCGCAGCTTGACGGAGCTGAGTTCGGACTGGTACTGGGAGCAGGACGCGCAATTCCGTTTTGTTCGGGTGGATGGCGATACCGAAGTCGCGTTATCCGTGCCGCAATCTCAGTACCTCGGCAAGACACGATGGGATTCGACCGTCGAGGGTGTAAGCCCGGACCAGTGGGATGCACATCGTGCTCTGCTGGAGGCCCATCAGGTCTTCCACGATTTCGAAATGCAACGGATGGGACCCGACGGTACGCCCCTTTGGGTTTCCATCAGCGGCGCCCCCATTTTCGACAACACTGGTACTTTTGTGGGTTACCGCGGAACAGGGCGAGAAATAAGCGCCCGCAAGAAGGCCGAGGCCGAAATTGAGCGTCTGGCGTTTTACGATTCATTGACAGGTTTGCCCAACCGCCGCTTGCTGATTGACAGGTTGAGCCATGCCGTCGCTTCCAGCGCGCGGCATTTGGGTTACGGTGCGTTGCTGTTCATCGATCTTGATAATTTCAAGATACTCAATGACACCAGGGGTCACCACATGGGCGACGAACTGCTCAAGCAAGTAGCGTCCCGATTAACGGACTGCGTACGGGGTATTGACACGGTAGCGCGCTTGGGCGGTGACGAATTTGTCGTGATGCTGGAGGACCTGGGTGCTACCGAAACGGAGGCTGGAGCGCAAGCAGCATCCGTGGGCAAGAAGGTGTTGGCGGCGCTAAACCGACACTATGACCTGGGTGGTCAGCCACACCACAGTTCACCCAGCATCGGCGTGACCTTGTTTTTTGACCGTCAGCAAAGTGTGGACGAGCTCTTGCAACGCGCCGACCTCGCCATGTATCAGTCGAAAGCGGCGGGGCGCAATACCTTGCGGTTTTTTGATCCGGTGATGCAGGCCGCTGCGAGTGAAAGGGCCGTCTTGGAGGCCGACTTGCGCCACGCACTGGAGCAGGATGAGTTCGTGTTGCATTACCAGCCTGTTGTGGACGAAAGCGGAAAAATCACGGGTGTTGAGGCCTTGCTGCGTTGGCTCCATCCCACACGCGGCATGGTGTTTCCCGGCGAGTTCATTCCGGTCGCCGAACAGGCAGGCCTGATTCTTCCCTTGGGGCAGTGGGTGTTGGCCGCTGCGTGTGATCAATTGGTGGTATGGAACTCCAGCGCAGCAACCCGTCGCTTGAACATGGCCGTCAATGTGAGTGCCCGACAGTTTCGTCACCCGGACTTTACGCCGCAGTTGCTGGATTTGTTGCGCCTCAGTGGCGCCAATCCTTACCGGCTGAAACTGGAGCTGACCGAAAGTATGTTGCTCAGCGATTTCGAAGACGTGACGGTAAAAATGAGCGAATTACGTTCCATCGGTGTCAATTTTGCGCTGGATGATTTTGGCACCGGGTATTCATCACTGTCCTACCTCAAACGCCTGCCGCTGGACCAGCTCAAGATTGACCAGTCGTTTGTGCGCGATGTCTTGACCGACCCGAACGACGCCGCCATAGCCCGCACTATATTAAGTCTGGCCCGCAGTCTGGATCTGAGTGTGGTGGCTGAGGGGGTAGAAACCGCCGGTCAGCGCGATTTTTTGTTGCGCTGTGGGTGCAAGGCGTTTCAAGGGTACTTTTTCGGGCGGCCTGTTCCGGTGGAGGAACTGCCATTGCCCCCTGCTTAACACCAACCGGTCGAGCCCGAGTTGCGTTGGTCAGTCAGCCTGCTTGGTCGGCTTGTGGAGGTGCAGGCTCCGCATCAAAGGCTGGGTCCTGTGGCGGTGACTCATGGTTTTGCACATGGCGATTCTGGCGCAGAGCGGCTTTTTCACCAGCGCTCGCAAACTTGCTGTATTTGCCCAGGATCGGGATCAGTTGGCCGTAGATGCGTGGATTGCCCGCCAGACATTCCTGCTGGTCCAGAAAATCGGCTTCACCCGTAAAGTTGCCAACCAGGCCACCGGCTTCAGTGACCAGCAGCGAGCCTGCCGCCACATCCCAGGCCTGCAGGCCTGTTTCAAAGAACCCCTCGGTGAATCCAGCCGCCACGTAGGCCAGGTCCAGCGCGGCGGCGCCCGGGCGGCGAAGGCCCGCCGTGCGTTTCATGACGTCGCCCATCATCGTCAGGTAATTTGCAAAGTTATCACCGGGGCGAAACGGGAAACCGGTGGAGATGAGTGCGTCCTTGAGGTGGATGCGCTTGGAGACGCGAAGGCGCCTGTCATTCAGAAAGGCACCACGGCCTTTGGTCGCAGTAAACAGGTCGTTGCGGGTCGGGTCATAAACAACCGCCTGCTCCACTTTTCCCTTGACTGCCAAGGCGATGCTCACGCAGTACACCGGCAAGCCATGGATGAAGTTGGTGGTGCCGTCCAGTGGATCGATGATCCAGACGAATTCGGAGTCTTTCGCTCCGTGTTCCCGACCAGATTCTTCGGCCCAGATGCCGTGGCC
The DNA here is from genome assembly GCA_016703945.1 of Candidatus Aalborgicola danicus. Classification (GTDB taxonomy): domain Bacteria; phylum Pseudomonadota; class Gammaproteobacteria; order Burkholderiales; family Burkholderiaceae_C; genus Allorhodoferax; species Allorhodoferax danicus. The sequence goes on along the minus strand of JADJBC010000059.1, from coordinate 176,583 downwards.
GGGGTAGGCCGTCAACAGGGTTTCTATGATCGCTTGCTCTGCCGCGTGGTCGACTTCGGTTACAAAGTCATTGGCCTTCTTTTGCGAAATACGCACCGACTCGATGTCCAGCGCGGCGCGGTTGATGATGGACCCGGCGGCGCGTGCGGCCTTGACGGCCACGTTGATCATGGGATGCAGATTGGGCGACATAGATTTTTCGGTGAAGAGCTGTGATAACGCCGCTGACGATGCAGGCGGCGACAATGCTGGCATTTTAACGGGACCGTGTAGGGTGCGCAGCCGAATGCGCCCAACCTCTGCCACATTTCGCTTCACCAGATGCCATGCAAACCAGATTCATACTGATCAACACCAGCCACGCGGGCAATGTCGGCGCCGCCGCCCGCGCTATGAAAACCATGGGTTTTGATGATCTGGTGCTGGTGGCACCACGCTGGGCCAATGTGCTGCGCCGGGAAGAAACCATACAGCGCGCCAGCGGTGCGTTGGATGTGCTGGACAAATGCCGCATCGTCGAGACACTGGATGAGGCTCTGGACGGCATGACCCATTTGTGTGCCACCGCGATGACCCCCCGCGATTTCGGCCCACCAACCGTCGCGCCCCGTCCCCATTTTGAAATGCTATCAAAAACGGAGCGTATTGCGCATACAGCACGGGGGCTAGCGGCAGATTTCATTGATGAACATTCGCCAGCAACCCATTCGGACCCCGGCGGTGAGTCGCAGCGGGGAGTGGCATTCTTGTTTGGCTCCGAGCGTTTTGGCATGCGCAATGAGGATGTGTACCGCTGCCATGCGTGTTTGAGTATTCCCAGCAACCCCAGCTTTGGCTCACTGAACATTGGCGCGGCGATACAGGTTATTGCCTATGAGTGGCGATTGGCGTTGGGTGGTTTTACCGCGGTGGATCCGGTCGCAAAGGTGCAAACTCCGACCGTTGGTGGCCCGGCCGATGCCGCCCAGGTGGCTGGCATGCTGGAACATTTGGAGCGATCGCTGGTTGCCCTGGGTTTTCTGGACCCCGCCGCTCCCAAGAAGCTGATGCCACGCCTGAACCAGTTGTTCAACCGGGCCAATTTGACGCAAGAGGAAATTCATATCCTGCGCGGGATCGCCAAGGCCATCCTGCAGAATAAATAAACCCCACGCTCCGCCGCGATGCGGGTCGCTCCCCCATCTCGCGCCCGCCGGCGCCTCGCTGCGTTGGCGTGAGCGGGTAGACTCTGAAACATGTTTTCCCGCCTACGCTCCGACATTCAATGCATTCTCGACCGGGATCCCGCCGCACGCACGACCTGGGAGGTGTTGACCTGCTACCCCGGCTTGCATGCCCTGGTCTTGCACCGCCGCGCGCACTGGTGCTGGACACATGATCTGAAGTGGCTAGGGCGGTTTATTTCACACCTGTCGCGCTGGGCGACCGGTATCGAAATTCACCCGGGTGCTGTCATTGGTGAGCGGGTGTTTTTTGACCATGCGATGGGGACGGTCGTGGGAGAAACGGCCGAGATTGGCGACGGCTGCACCATTTACCAAGGGGTCACGCTGGGCGGGACTTCGCTGTACAAAGGTGCCAAGCGCCACCCGACCTTGGGCAAGGATGTGGTGGTCAGCGCGGGCGCCAAGGTCCTGGGTGGTTTTCTGGTGGGCGATGGGGCCAAGATTGGCAGCAATGCGGTGGTGGTCAAGCCGGTGCCAGCCGGTGCCACAGCGGTCGGCATCCCGGCGCGCATCCTTCCCTCAAAAACTGGGCAAAGCGCCGATGTCACCCAGAGTGAACCCAAGTTCACTGCCTATGGCATTACGCTGGAAGACGACCCCGTGAGCCAGGCCTTGCGCGGCCTGATTAACTCCGCCTCTGGGCAGGATCACCAGATTGCCCTGTTGTGGAAAGCGATTGAAACCCTGTCGGTCAGCCGCACCAGTGCAGACTGCCCGCCCGACTGTGTGCCCGGTGACGCCGCCCGCAACGAGTGTTTTGAGGCCGAGCGCCTCAATCAGCTGGTTGGGAAATAGGGCACACCCCCATGGCGGCGATGCCGCCTCCCCCTTGCAGGGGGCAACACCAGTGGCCCGGCGGAGCCGGTTCCACGGTGTTCCTGGTGTAAGTCAAAAAGTCACTTGTTCCGCGTTGCGTTTTTGGGCCGGAAGGATTTGCACACGGTATCCACGGTCTGCAGGTACGGTCCACCAATCAGGTCAATACAGTAGGGCACGGCGGCAAAGATGCCGTTGACGACCTGCTGGCCGTTGGCGTCCTTCAGGCCTTCCAGCGTTTCGGCAATGGCCTTGGGCTGGCCGGGCAGGTTGATGATCAGGCTCTGGTCACGAATCACGGCCACCTGGCGCGACAGAATGGCGGTCGGCACAAATTTCAGGCTGATCTGCCGCATTTGTTCGCCAAACCCCGGCATTTCCTTGTGGGCAACGGCCAATGTGGCTTCTGGAGTGACGTCCCGCAACGCCGGACCGGTGCCGCCGGTGGTCAATACCAGGCAGCAGCCGGCGTCCACCAGAGCGATCAGCGTGGCGCTGATGGTGGGGGCCTCGTCCGGAATGAGGCTGGCTTCAAATTGGACGGGGTTTTCCAGGGCACGTGTCAACCAGTCTTGCAGGGCGGGCAGTCCCTTGTCCTCATACACACCGCTGGAGGCTCGGTCGCTGATGGAAACAATGCCGATCTTGACCGTATCGAGTGGGGGCAGGTTGTAGGTCTCGCTCAAGCGTCGGCTCCTGGGTTGGGTGGCAGGTCATTGGCCCCCAGGGATGTTTCAGGTATTTCATCGGGGTGCGTCAGGTGCTCACGCACGATCTGAAATATGTCGCGGAAAGGCCGGCCATGGCGCACCGCCAGGCCCGGCTTTTCGGGCTTGGCATCCTTGCGGGCCTGGCGGATCAGCGCGCGCATTTGCTGAACGTCAGTACCGGGGCAGATGTTGACCCACTGGCCTAACGCGTCGTCGTCGGCAATCAGGCGGTCGCGCCACTGCTCCGCTGCATGCAGGGTCAGGGTTTCCTGGGCGGATGGCGTGTGCTGTTCGACCAGCGCGACGCGAATGGCATCCAGCGTTGCCGGCTCCAGCTGCCGCATGCGCTTGCCAACGAACTGCAGAAGGCGCCGGCGGCCCTCGAAATTGGTGATGCGCTTGTATTCCGCGATGGCTTCGAGCAGCTTGTCCGGAAGTTCCAGGCGTTTCAACAGTTCCGCACGCAGGGTCAAAAGGTCTTCACCCAGCTTTTGCAGCTCGGTGCTTTCGCGTTTGAGGTCGGTGCGGCTTTTATCGTCGGTTCCCTTGAGCTCGCGCTTGAGCTCCAGGTCCAGTTCACTGCCTTCCGCCACAAATTTACCTTTGACGAAATAGCCTTTTTTTAGTTTACTCATAAGCCCCGGTATCATAGCCTCCGCTATGAAGACCCCCCACCCAACCCCAAAATCCTCGCCTGCGGGCGCCACATCATCCAAGCCTGCGGACAGTGGCTTTGCCTATAGCCGGCCTTTTTTTGAGTCGTTGGTGGACAAGGCCCTGGCCCACGCCAAGAAGCTGGGTGCCACCGATGCAGGCGCCGAAGTGTCCGAGGGCTGCGGCCTGAGCGTGTCCGTGCGCAATGGCGAGCTGGAGAACGTGGAGCGCAACCGCGACAAATCCCTGGGTGTGACGGTCTATGTGGGCCAGCGCCGGGGCAACGCCAGCACCTCGGATTTTTCAGACGAGGCGATTGCGCAAACTGTGGGTGCGGCCTACGACATTGCACGCTTCACCGCCGAAGACCCGTTTGCCAGCCTGCCAGATGTCAAGGACATTGCGCCGGTTGCCGACCGTGAACGTGATCTGGACTTGTTTTTTCCGTGGGCGCTGACCAGTGAAGATGCCATGCGTTTGGCATTGGAGTGCGAGGCTGCAGCCTTGGCCACCAGCAAGCGCATCACGAACAGCGAAGGCGCGGCCGTGTCGGCACAACAATCACATTTTTTCAGTGCCCATACCCATGGCTTTCGAGGTGGTTACGCCAGCTCGCGCCATTCCATGTCGGTGTCTCCCATTGCGGGCAAGGGCAAGGACATGCAGCGCGACAGCTGGTACAGCTCCATGCGCCATCCCGAGGCACTGGCGCAGCCACAGGCGATTGGCCGCTACGCAGCAGAGCGGGCGTTGAGCCGCCTGAAGGCGCGCAAGATTGCCACCGTGGAGTGCCCCGTACTGTTTGAATCACCACTGGCGGCGGGTCTTGTGGGCACTTTGGTGCAGGCGCTCAGTGGTGGGGCGCTGTACCGCAAGAGTTCGTTCCTGCTGGATTCACTGGGCAAGCTGGTGTTGCCCCGCCATATTGATTTGCTGGAAGACCCGTTTGTGTTGCGCGGCAAAGGCAGCTCGCCGTTTGACGATGAAGGTGTCAACGTCAAAGCCCGCAAGGTGATTGAGGGCGGGCGCGTTCAGGGTTATTTCCTGAGCAGCTACTCGGCCCGCAAACTGGGCATGCAGACCACCGGCAACTCGGGCGGTTCACACAACCTGGTGTTTACCTCACGCCACACCAAACCCGCTGATGACCTGGACGCCATGCTGCGCAAGCTCGATACCGGCCTGTTTGTGACCGAGCTGATGGGGCAAGGCACCAATTACGTGACAGGTGACTATTCGCGCGGTGCCAGCGGCTTTTGGGTGGAAGGTGGGCGCATTGCCTACCCGGTGCATGAAATTACGATTGCCGGGAACATGAAGACCATGCTCAAGGGGATTGAGGCGGTGGGGGCGGATACCTACAACTATGGTTCTAAGACGGTGGGGTCTATTCTTATCAATCGCATGAAGGTCGCTGGGTCTTAGTTTTTTTTGGTTTTGTCCGCGGCTTTGTATTCCCCCACTCCCCAACCCCTCTCGCCCCGCCGGGCGAGGGGAGCTTTAACAGCCGATTTGGTTGCCTCGCGCCGAATACGGAATTACGGGCGGTGCGTTACCAACGTGGTTTGCGTTCGGAGATATCACGCGGAGAGCTCCGAGCGCCGGAGCCGAGGCAGCAGGAGCGGCGGGAGATTGTTAGTGATTTGAGGCGCTAGTCCTCGTGAAATAAGCGTTAGATGCTACCAAATTTATAGCAGTCCCACCACCCGGCGCTCGGAACTGCGACTGCTGGATTCCAGGTGCCAAGCAACAGAGGCAACCTGACGCCAGTGATTCCGTATTCGGCGCGACAACGCCAAATCGGCTGTCCGCATTAACTCCCCCTCGCCCGGCGGGGCGAGGGGGTTGGGGGGAGTGGGGACCTACAAGAGCCCCGCAGGGTAAGGCCCCCCGAAAAGAAGAATCTACCCAGCCAACGCAGTCTTAACCGCAGCCGACACAGTCCCCATCTCCGCCTTCCCCGCCAAACGCGTCTTCACAACCCCCATCACCTTGCCCATATCCCCAGGCCCGGTAGCCCCCAGCTCAGCCACGATAGCCCGAACCTCAACCAGCACCTCATCCGCGCTGAGCCGCTGCGGCAGATAGGCCTGCAGCACCTTGATCTCAGCCGACTCTTTGTCCGCCAGATCCATGCGCTCGGCCTTCACAAACGCCTCGACGCTGTCCTTGCGCTGCTTGATCAGCTTGTCCACGATGGCCACCACGGCCACGTCATCCAGCACGATGCGATCGTCCACCTCGCGCTGCTTGCAGGCCGACAGCAGCAGGCGGATGGTGCCCAGGCGCTCACTGTCCTTGGCGCGCATGGCGGTTTTCATATCTTCGGTGATCTGGTCTTTGAGGGACATGGTGTAACTCCGGGAGGAATGTGTGAATCAGGTGATTGAAATAAAAAGCCCGGGAGTGACCCCAACTTATGCCCAGCCGGAGCGTCCCAGGCAGAGCTTGTGCGCCAGGACGGGTCTGTTCTTTAGAACATTTTCTTTGGCAATTGCATGCTGCGAATGCGCTTGTAGTTGCGCTTGACGGCGGCTGCCTTCTTGCGCTTGCGCTCTGCAGTGGGCTTTTCATAGAACTCGCGCGCACGCAGGTCAGTCAGCAAACCCAATTTTTCGATAGTGCGCTTGAAGCGACGCAGGGCGACGTCAAACGGCTCGTTTTCTTTTACACGGATGGTTGTCATTACGTAATGTTGTCCAAAATGTGCTGCCGCCAGTCACGTGGGGAGATCGAGCCCCACATGCCACGTTCAGCGATTTCCCCGTCTGTAACTAGTATTGGCCGACGGGGGACTGCCAGAAAAGCCTCGGATTATAGCGTTTTTGAGCCAGACAAATTGCCAAACGTGGCCCAAACATGCGGTGGCGCCACCACACACCACCGACATCGCAAGGTATGGCGCAGCGGTCTACGGTGGCGTACCCTGGCCCAGATCAATCACGCCAAAGCCAAAGTTGGCCCCGGATGTCAGAAACTTGAATTTCAGCCACCAGGCCTGATCGGCATACTGCACGCAGGGAATGACCAGGTTCAGATTGGCATCCAACTGGGCGACGCAGCCGGTGTCTGACGTTGGAGTGGTGATGGCAAACGCATCCACGAGGCCAAACCCGAGTGCCCCAAGGCGGCTGTCTGCCGACAGGGTTGCCTGGACATAACTGGTGCCCGCCGCACTCTGGAATTTGATGCAGGGGACGTTCAACGTCAGGTCGGTCGTCAGCAGTGTGGCGCAGGCCGTCAGAGCAGGGGCCTTGCCTGTCAACGCAGGTGCGTCGGCCACAAAGGTTTCCATGAACTGTGGCACAGCTTCGTTGCCGCTGGGGCTGCTGTCGCGCAAGGTGTCGTTGAAGTTCCAATAGCCTACCAGGCCGTTCTCGTTGCCATTGAGTGCCAGCGCCATGTAGGACTTGATTTCGCTGGCGGTGCGGGCCTTATTCCACAGGCGCAACTCGTCGACCAATACGGTCGAGGCCGTGTTGCCCTGATTACCCACACGCAGAGAGGAGTCCATCAGTTCGGAGACGATGGTACCGGTCAGGTTTGACTTGGCTTTGAGTACACCGTTCACGTAGAGCTTCCAGTTATCTGCGCCTGCGCTGGCGTTGTAGGTCATTGCGAGGTGTGCCCAGGTGTTTTTTGGCAGGCTGGAGCCGCCCGCGCCTAGCCAGTCGCCGTAATTGCTGCTGCCAGAGCCCGTTGTCACCAGGCGGCTGAAAACCTGGTCACCGTTCCAGCCCGCCAACTCCCAACTGTTCTCTCCGCTACGGCGTTTCTTGCCCAGGAAAGTTTGCAACACGTAGTTGGGGTTTCCGTCGACCAGTTTGATCCAGTATTCCACCGTCATGGCGCTGCTGAACTCCATGGCGGGCCGTGCCGCCACCCAGAACTGGTCGCGCCGGAAGTCGCCCGATGTCACCAGTTGCAATGCCTTGTTGGTCGAGCCAGCGACTTGCGCCGGGGCCAGTGCCCGGGCGTAGACATGGCGGTTGTCCCACAGGTTGATGTATCCCGCGTACTGCGGCACTCCCGAGGCTGTCATCGCCAGATGTGGTGATGCCCAGCCAGCGCCAAAGTTGTTGACCACCGTCACGCCGCCGTCGAAACTGGCGCCGCCATCCAGCGAGCGGAACCAACTGCCGTTGAACACGTGTACACGTTGGGCGTCGCGCGGGTCTATGCCTATGTGTTGCCACCAGCCACCGGTGGATATCTGGGTGGCGGTTGTGGGCCAGGTCGCTCCAGCATCGGTAGAGCGCCAGTAGAACGTGCCGCTGCCTGATCGCGTGGATGAGATGTGCAGGGTATTGCCGGCCCTGGTAATGGTCTCAAGCCCTGGACGCGCACCGTGGCTATAGCCGGATGGGTAGGTATGCAAGGTCACCGGTGTGCCCAGCGTGACACCTGCATCCGTGGAGCGATTGATACGCAGGCTGGGCGCCCATCCACCGTCAAACCCGCCCGGGTTGTCATTGTTGATCCAGACCACGCTCACTTCGGCGCCGTTGGCGGCCAGGTGGGGCGTGTAGCCCGCGTCTTGAACGCCCGGGGCATAGGACTTGCCGTCGCTGGCGCGCACGGTCACGCGTGCCGGTGTCCTGAACGTGCGCCCACCATCGCTGCTGGCCCACAGGTCGAGATAGGATTGGGTTGTCGTCCAGTTCTCAACTTGCGAAATCGTCAATACATAGACGTTGTCCCCGGAACGTACCGCATCGACCACGCTGTACTTGTAAAGCCAGCTGGCGCTGCCCGTATCCACATTGATCAGGTCGGTTCGCACAAAGGTACGCCCGGCGTCGGTGGAACTGGAGCTTGATACATGCCGCTGCCGTGGCGAGTCCTCGCGCATGGTTGCAAACAGCACCGCCACTTTGCCCTGGTCGGCTGCAGTGACAAGCACGCCATTGAAGTTGTAGGCATTGCCCTCGTGCAGGACGGACGGCGCCTGAAAGGTCTGCCCGGCATCGCCAGAACGCAGCAACAACAAACGGCTGGGCACCCAACCCTGGCTGAAGGCGATGTAAACGTTGTCGCCCTCAGCGGCCAGCGGTTGCCAGGTGTTGTAGTACCCACCCTCGGCCAATTCTTGCGGTGCCAGCCAAGTTGCACCGCCGTCCACCGAGCGGCGCAGCCAAATGACGTAGCGGCTACTACTGCGACTGGCCGCACTCCACAACACGTAGACCTTATCGCCCGCAGTCACCACTTTCGGGTCTACATTCATCGAGCCGTTTTGCGGGTCCGCGTCTTGCGACAGGTTTAAGAAGGTATTGGAGAATTGCACCACCCCCGCATGGCCCGCAAGGGGCAGCAACAGGGCCAAAGCCACAAGCCAAAGGTTCAGACACCAAAAGAATCTACGCGGTTGCCTTGTCATCACAGCCTCCACATTTAAACATCAGCCACTTCTGATGTTAGGCATGGCTGTGGCGATATCTTTGCGGTGTGTCAAACGATGGAGCGATCGATACCTTGTCGGCGATGGGCAGGGACCGTGAACACATTCAGCAGGTAAGCCTCGCGGCCTGACAGGTTGCCGAGATAGGGAGGGCGACGGAACTCAGCGAGGGTGGCGGTCCCGACTATGCATTGATCGGAAGTGGCAACCCAAGAGCGACATAGTCCCGATGCGCTACGCGCGGTGAAAAACTGTGCTGTCGCCATACGCAAGTTGGCAACATCGTCGGGGTCGTTGATCATGCCAATCTCGGCAAAATAGTTGCATTCTCATCAGAACCAAATGTGGGATGTCAAGTGATGTGGATTCTCGAAAAATCACGATTTCGACCCCAGACGCTGTAACACGGTGCCTCGGCCATGTGAGAAGAACACTTCAGCCAATGCGCCGTTCACCAGTGACAATTGGGGCGCAACGTGGCCAATGTCCAGATCAATAAGAATGGGACATTGAAGGGCAACGAAACCCGCTCTCAGGGCGTCGAGATAGTTGAAGTCGTTTGACGCACTTGTGTCAGGATCAGCATTGCGTCCGATAAGGATGCCGCTCAGTCCGTTAAACCAGCCATTCAAGCGAAGTCCCAGCAAGGCGCAGACAAGCTCACAGGGTTTGAGTTCAGCGTTTTCCAAGTAGAGAATTGCGCTGTCCTTGGACATTGATCGGACAAACGCGGGCACGTCGCCATATCTTGTGCCCGCGAGCCGCGAAATGGAGTCAATACATCCTCCAATAAGGCGACCTTGCAAACTAAGCGGGGCGCTTGATCCGTCTAGGCGTTGCCATCGTGTTGGTTGACGTTGAGGCAGTCCCGCCGCTGCAACACCGGCGCACTCAAATGCTGCGGACGCGTGTTGCGTAATTGGCTGGTCGTGCGCCGCAGTGAGGACTCTCCATATCGCGTCAGTTGTTGGGTCGATTTCTGTTGCGGCCAATTGCATGAGATTGGGTCCATGCAAAGTGGCCCAACCTGACCGGATCAGAAGTGGGAGTTGCAGAGTGCTCACATCTGAGAAACCAGAAAACCACTTGGGGGAAGCAGTTGCGAGCACTTCAAAGTCCAGTAAGTCGAGGAGCTCCATGGCCAGTTCTCCACCCCAAGGTGGCAAAACAGCAGCGATATTCGGGTCGGTGAGGAAGCTCATCATTTCGGCGGACCGCTTTTGCCGTGTTGCGCTGGCACCATTGACTTGCCCGCGCAGGCACTCGCCTTCGACGACGCGGTAGCCTCGGTTGCGAAGCGCGTCCAGGGCTAGATTCAGCTGAGGATGCAGGGCCGATGGAACGCCAGAGGACGGTGCAGTAACCGCTATGAGGTCTCCGCGTGCGAGCGGTTTGGGAAAGCGAATATTTATGGATTCGATGGAGTCTTCAATTTGGTCGCCAAGCCTTGCGCGCACGCAAACCCACTGGCCCAGGCCCATTGGAAGTTATAGCCGCCCAGCCAGCCGGTCACGTCGACCACCTCGCCGATGAAGTACAGGCCGGGTTGTTTTGACTCCATGGTCTGCGACGACAGGTTGCGCGTGTCGACGCCGCCAGCCGTTACCTCGGCCTTCTTGTAACCCTCGGTGCCAGTGGGGGTCAGTTCCCATTGGCTCAGGCGCTCGGACAGCGCGGTCAGCGCCTTGTCGGATGCCTCGTTGATCGGGCGCGCCCAGTTGTGGCCCATTGCCGTGCCTTGGGCCACCCAGGTGTCGGCCAAGCGCGACGGAACCAGAGCGCCCAGCTCGTTGGCAATGAGTTTGCGAGATGTAGCCTTGGCGTTTGTCAGCAGTTCCGCTATGTCGGTGTCGGGCGCCAAGTTCAGGCGTATCGGGGTGCCGGGTTTCCAGTAGCTCGATATCTGCAACACGCCGGGGCCGCTCAGGCCACGGTGGGTGAAGAGCAGGTCTTCCATAAAAGCGGTACGGTCTTTCTTGCTGCCCGTTTCGATTCTCACTGGCAGTGACAGGCCGGAGAGTTGTGCGAATGGCGCCCAGGCCTGTTCGTCAAAAGTTAGCGGCACCAGGGCCGGGCGTGGTTTGACCACCGGCAGGTCAAATTGCTTGGCCACGCGGTAGCCAAAGTCGGTCGCGCCGATCTTGGGAATGGACAGGCCACCGGTGGCAATCACCACTGCGGAGCAGGATATGGTTCCGCGGTCACTATTAATTTCGTAGCTACTTGTGCTTATTCCACGAGGGCTAGAGGCAAAAAACCGTATGGACGATACGGCGCAGGGCTGCCATCGGGTGACATTGCCGACCTCGCACTCGGCCAACAGCATGTTGATGACGTCTTCGGCCGAACGGTCGCAAAACAGTTGGCCCTTGTGTTTCTCGTGGAAGGGGATTTCATATTTCTCCAGCAGCGCGATAAAGTCCCGTGGTGTGTAGCGCGACAGCGCCGAGCGGCAAAAGCGTGGGTTGTCGCTGATGAAGTTGGCGGGCAGGGATTCGCGGTTGGTGAAGTTGCAGCGGCCGCCGCCGGAGATGCGGATTTTTTCGGCCACCTTTTCACTGTGGTCGACCAATAACACCTTCAAACCCAACTGGCCCGCTACTCCTGCGCAGAACAAACCGGCCGCGCCTGCGCCGATGATGGTGACGTCGAATGAGTGCACAGATGAATGTAGGGTTAGGCCGGGCCCATGCAGAACACGTTGAGCTTGTTGCCGTCCAGGTCGCGGAAATAGCCGGCGTAAAACCCGTCGCCGCGCGGGCCATTGGGGCCTTCGTCCTGGGCTCCGAGTTCCATGGCCTTTTTGTAGACGCGGTCGACTTTTTCCTTGGAGTCGACCACGATGGCCGCCATCACACCGTTGCCCACCGTGGCGGGTTGGCCGTTGTAGGGCTTCATGATGCCCAGGCTGCACTGTTGCATGGAGCAACCCCAGACAATACCAGTGGGGAATTCCATCAAGCGTTTGGCACCGATTTCCGCCAACAGGGTGTCGTAGAACGCCGCAGCACGGGGCAGGTCGTTGGTTCCGAGGGTTACGTAGCCAAGCATGGTTGAAGTCTCCTTTGGGTTGAAAAAGCGCCAAGTGTAGGGGGCTTGTGACATGCAACTCAAGAGCTAACGTCGGCCCTTGGCGGATGTTACGATTCAACTCCGCGTGGTCGCGTGGTCGACCTTCAATCGCCCACAGGGCCCTACATGGCAAAAAAATTGCTGTTGCGCTGGTTGGTTTGGTGCCTGCTACTGGTTGCCCAGTGGCAGCCGGCCCACGCGGTGCTGGCTGAATGTCCGCTGCCCGCCAGGGGCCAGTCGCTCACGGCCACGCTCTCGACCCTGGCCGACCCCGACATGGCCTTGAATCTGGAGGAGGCGCGGGCGCGCTACGTGGCCGGGGCATTCCAGGCACACCAGAACGGTACGCCCAGTTTCGGTTTTGTGCCGGGCGCGCTGTGGGCGCGGGTGCAACTGCCCGCCGTAGAGCAAGCCTGTACGGAGCTGTTTGTGCTGGAGCAGCCCCGCATCAACCGCCTCGATTTGTTTGTGCTGCAAGGGGATGGCAGTGTGGTACCGCTGACTATGGGAGTTGGCTTGCCTTTTACGGCGCGAGCCATTGCCCACCGCTTTCCCAATGTGCGCATCACGCGCCAGCCGGGGCCGCCGGTAGACGTGTTCATCCGCGTGCAGTCGGCGGTGTCGGTACAGTTACCGTTGAGCCTGTACACCGAAGCGGCGCTGTTCCAAGAGTCGCACAATGAACAGGCTGGCATGGGTCTGTACTACGGATTGCTGCTGGCGCTGCTGCTCTACAGCATTGCAGTGATGGTCGGGATTCGTGACGCCAGTTATTTTTACTACGTGCTGTACCTGGCGGCGTTGGGTTTGTTTTCGCTGAACTTCAACGGCTATGGCGCGCAATACCTGTGGCCCAACGCCACCGACTGGCAGGTCGTTTCGCTGCCTTTGTCGTTTGGCGCATTGGTGGCGTTTGGCGGTTTGTTTGCGCGCAATTTCCTGGACCTTGCGCGCACTGCGCCTTTGTTGGGGCGGCTGTTGATGGTGTCGGTGGGGTTGGCCATCGCAGCAAGTCTGGTGGGTGCTTCTCAATTGGCGCCCATGCCGGCCACCCTGGCGCTCACCGCCATGGTGCTCGCGGGCAGTGTGCTGATCACTGTGGGCGGGGTGCTCAGCGCAGTGCGGGGCTACCAGCCCGCACGCTATTTTTTGTTGGCCTGGTGCCTGCAATTGCTGGGCGGCATTGCCGTGCCTTTGTCGGCCTTTGGCTGGATTCCGCGCACATTGGCCAGCGAGTACGCCCTGCAAATGGGCTCGGCCGCCGAGATGATGCTGTTGTCCTTCGCGCTGGTGTACCGCATCAACCTGTTGCGCGACAAAAAAGAGAAGGCTGAGCGTGAGGCGCTGCATGAAGCCGGGCGCCTGCACCTGGAAGAGAGCCTGCAGCGCAGCCTGCAAGAGCGCTACACCATTTTGGACAACGCCATGGTGGCCATTATTTTCCTGAACGCCCAGGGAAAACTGCAATGGGCCAACCAGGCCACCTACAAAATTTTTGGTGTTCCTGCCGAGCAGGGATTGGGTGAGTCTATCGAGTTGTTTTACCCGTCACACGAAGACTATCTGGCGGTAAACCGCGCTGTCGCCAAAGCCATCTCTCAGGGCCAGGCATTTGAAGACGAACGCTGGATGCGGCGCAGCGACGGTGAGCTGATCTGGGTCTACACCTCGGGCCGCACCGTCAACCCGACGGATGCGTCCCAAGGCACGGTGTGGGCGGTCATGGACATCACCAAGCGCCGCCAACTCGAAGAAAACCTGCGCCGCACCGAAGAGCAATACCGCCTCGTGGTCGACAACGTGAGCGAAGGCATGGTGGTGGTGCAGGACGGGCGTTTTATCTTTGCCAACCCGGCGCTGCTGACGCTGATGGGTTACAACGCCGCTGAAATTCTGGGCCAGGAGTTCCTGCCCCTGGTCTATGCCGACGACCGTGAGTTTTTCGTGAGCAACTATTCACAGCGCGCGCGGGGTGAGGCGTTCGAGACCAAGTTCGATTTTCGGGCGCTGCACAAATCTGGCCAGCTCATCTGGGTGCATATCGCCACGGTTGTGGTTCCGTGGGATGGGCAACCCGCTCTGTTGTCCTTTATCTCCGACATCACACAGCGCAAACAGGCTGAAGAGGACATTCGTGAAACGTTGGAGAAACAGCGCGAATTGAATGGGCTGAAGTCGCGTTTTGTGTCGGTCACGTCCCACGAGTTCCGCACACCCTTGGCCACCATTTTGTCGTCAGCCGAACTGCTGAAGTACTACGGCGACAGGATGCCGCTGGAGGAGCGTATCTCGTTCTTGGACAATATCGAATCCGCTGTCGCCCGCATGACACGCATGATCGACGACATTCTGCTTATCGGCAAAAGTAATGCCCAAAAGCTGGAGTATGACCCGCAGCCCTTGCCGCTGCGCGCGTTTTGCGAAACCCTGGTTGATGAGAGCCGTGCCAGCATGGACCCTGAAACCGCCGCCAAACTTGGTATTGACTTTCGCATGACGGGTGAGGCCAACGACGCCAGGTTTGACGAAAAACTCTTGCGGCAAATTTTCAGCAACCTGCTGTCCAATGCCATCAAATACTCACCCAACGGCGGGCGCGTGTTTTTTGGTGTGGCGTGCCGAGCCGATGAAGTCGAATTCCATGTGGCCGACCAGGGCATAGGCATGCCCAAGGAAGACGTGGCGCGCTTGTTTGAAACCTTCTACCGGGCCAGCAACGTGGGCACCATTTCGGGCACCGGCCTGGGCCTGTCGATTGTTCGGCGTGCGGTCAAATTGCATGGCGGCACGATCAAGGTTGACAGCGTGCTGGGTACTGGGACGCGGTTTATTGTGAATTTGCCGCGGGTGGGGTGAGCGGCGTTTGCCGGTTTCGGCGAAAGTTTTAAGCCAATTTGGCAAAACCCCAAGTCCAGGCCTCTAGCCCACGAATCCTATGTGTATGCTGCTATTAAAAGCGGAGCATCTACCGCGCGACGACTGAAGACCCCACACCCGTCAAGGAAACTTGACGAATCAAAAATACTACTATAGTGATATCACTTTGATCTCAATCGACATCGGTTGAGCAGACCACGGTAGTCTCCAGTCCGGCGATTGGAGCAATAACTGATGAGGATGGACAGACATGGAAAAACAAGCTTCCAACGAATATGTGGCAACCACCGCCAATGGATTTGTCGCGGTGGCGGTGGGCGTGGGCCTAGTGCTGGCCGCCGTGTTGATGATCACGCGTGCGCCCAGCCTCACGACCCTGGTTTTGTCGGCCGTGTCGGGTCTGGTCGCGCTGTGGTTTCTGGCCGGTTTGTACACGCTCAACCCCAACCAGGCCGCCGTGCTCAAGCTGTTTGGTAGCTACCGGGGCACTGACCGCAAAGAGGGTCTGCGCTGGGCGAATCCGTTTTTTATCCGCAGCAAGGTGTCGACCCGGGCGCGCAACTTCAACAGCGAAAAGCTGAAAGTCAATGACCTGCGCGGCAACCCGATCGAGATTGCGGCGGCCATCCTGTGGCGGGTCAGCGACACAGCGCGCGCCAGTTTTGACGTGGAGGATTTTGAGTCCTATGTCTTCACCCAGGCCGAGGCGGCAGTGCGGCACTTGGCCTCCAGCTATGCCTATGACAACCTGGACGACACCGGCAGCACGGCACCCAAAGAGATCACCCTACGCTCCGGCGCAGATCAGGTGGGTGCGGCGCTGTTGCATGAGTTGCAGGCCCGTTTTTCGCTGGCCGGTGTGGTGGTGGTGGACGCCAAACTCACCCACCTGGCCTATGCCCCCGAGATTGCCGGCGCCATGTTGCGCCGCCAGCAGGCGCAGGCCATCATCGCGGCGCGCAGCCTGATCGTGCAGGGCGCCGTGGGCATGGTGGAGCTGGCCCTGACCGGCCTGCAGCAGCGCGGTCTGGTGGACCTTGACGACGAGCGCAAGGCCGCCATGGTGACCAATTTGCTGGTGGTGCTGTGTTCGGACCACGACGCCCAGCCGGTGGTGAACACCGGCACTTTGTACAACTGACGTCATAACTGAGACAGGCAATATATCCATCCACGCTCGGAACTTGCGGGACATGCGCCAGACCTACCTCGACCCGCTCTGTCGCCAATACTTTCGAAGAAACACCATGAAAACCATTCCATTCAACCCCCATATGGTCGTCAAGATCTTGATTGCTATCGTGTTGCTAGCGGCTCTGGCCGTCGTGGCGGGATCGCAGTTGGCACCCAAAGTGCCGTTGCTGACCGTGCTGTTGTACAGCGCGCTGGGCGTGTTGGGCATTGGGGCTTTGGTGCTGGCGGCGACCGTGGTGACGCTGACGATGTACCAGTGGGTGCTGCGCAAGGGCGGCACGGACCCCCAGTGGTTCTGGTTTTCGGGCGAGCCACCCGGTTTGCAAAAATTGCGGGCCGAGGCCAAGGCACAAGCCCGGCAGGACGGGGGTTTAGAGGTAAACCTGTTGACCCGCACCCGCCATGGCCAGTCCCGATAAGAAGTCTTTCGCGTTGCGCATAGACCCCGCGCTGTGGGCGCAGATCGAGCGCCTGGCGGCGGCGGAGTTGCGCAGTGTCAATGCCCAGGTGGAGTATTTGTTGCGGGACGCGGTTCGATCACGGATTGGCGGGCAGAACCCAAAGGCTGAGCCGACCCAGGGCGACATCCATAACAGCGGCAGTAACAATAAACCGTGATACCGGCGAAAGTTCTTACACGGGCTTAGGCAGCCCGGTTCTGCCGACTCAAGTCGCTCACTTCCAGACCAGCCGCCAACAGCCCCTGCAGCACATCACCCACCACAATCACGCTGGGACTGGCGAGTTGTTCACGCAGAATGGTGGCCTGCAATTCGGACAAGGTGCAGACGGCGTGGCGTTGCACGGCCAGGCTGGCGTTCTGGATGATGGCGACCGGTGTGTCGGCGTCCAGGCCGTACAACAGCTCATGCTGGATGTGGGCCGCGCCGCTAACCCCCATGTAAATGACGATAGTCAAGCGCGCTTGGCGGGCCGTGGTTGCCAGGGCGCGCCAGTCGGTTCCGCTGGATCCGGGTTTGGCATGGCCAGTGATAAACACCACACCGTGGGCCGCTTCGCGGTGGGTGAGGGGCACACCCAGCGATGAAACTGCAGCGATGCCTGCCGTAATGCCGTTGATGATGCTAAAGCGCACACCGGCTGCTTGCAGCGCTTCGACCTCTTCACCGCCGCGCCCAAAGATGAACGGGTCGCCACCTTTTAAGCGCACCACGTTTTCGCCTTCCAGTGCGGCCGTGACCATCAGCTTTTCGATAAACGACTGGGGTGTGGATTTGCAGCCGCCCCGTTTGCCCACGTAGACAATGCGGGCCGTGGGCGGCGCGTAGCCGACGATGGCCTCGTTGACCAGGTCATCTACCAGCACCACGGTGGCGCGCTGGATGGCCTTGAGCGCCTTCAGCGTCAGCAATTCGGGGTCGCCTGGACCTGCGCCAACCAGTGTGACGTGACCCGTTGCTGCGCGGTTGGAAAGATCGTGTTTCATAGTGCTTGCACCAGATGCAAGATATGGGCCACTTGCTGGGCAATCGGTGCGGGAACTGGCTGGATTCCATCCATCACTTGGCGAATATAGGCAGCCGTTGTGGCAGCGTCAATGGCAGTGGGCAGGTCGGGCAGGGTGGTCAAAGTGCCTGCTTGGTGCTCTTGCAACTCCACGACCTTTCCGTGCACAAAACCCTGCATCTTGGGTGCGCGCCGGGGGTCGGCCACGGCTTCGCCTTCGGTGCCGCGTATCAACAAGGCGTGGCTGCCCATCACCGTCAATGTCTCGGCCATGGACTGGGCGTACTCCGGGTGGGTGTAGCTGGTCACCAGCAAGCTTTTGCCTTGTACCGGGTTCATCAGTTTGACCAGGCTGTGCGCCGGGTTACGCAGACCCACCACGCGGCGCACATCCAGCAGACGCTGCAAACCGGCGTGCAACAAAGCGGTAGGAACAAAGGCCACGGTGCCAGGCGCTATGGTTTCGATAGCTGCTTGCGCAGGTATTTCGAGGTCTAGCAGCACTTCTGACGTAAAGACTCGGCGGGATTCAGTTGCTGTGCCGTGCACCAGCACCGGCAAACCCTCGCGCGCCAGCAGCAGGGCCAACAGGGGTGTCAGCACCGGCAGCTTGCGCGCGCCGTTGTAGCTGGGGATGACAACGGTGGGCCGATCACTGGCGGGCAGGGTGTGCAGGCGCTGGTGGGTGGCGTCCAGAAAACCCGCCATTTCCTGGGCAGTTTCGCCCTTGATACGCATGGCGAGGCAGAAGGCGCCTATTTCCAGGTCGGTCACCGTGCCATCCAGCACCTGGCCAAACAGGTCGGCCGCCTGCTCGCGGCTCAAAGCGCGCGCGCCGTCTTTGCCGCGGCCAATTTCTTTGATGTAGTTTCCAATTGCCATGGCCCGATTGTCCTGCAGACCAGATCACTCTGGGTTATGAGCTTAAGCCTAGCGAAAAGTGGGCACTCTGGTCCATTCCTTTGGCATCGCCGGATGCGATTCAAAGTGCAGTTTGAATCGCACTCCTACAAACCCGATGAAGTAAACTCCGGGTCGGCTTTGAGCGAGAATGATGAGTCAAACCTTCGAGGTCACCATGGTGTCAGTTCATATGCCGAGTCATTCTCGTTGGGCCGTCGCGACATCGGCATGCATTTTTTTTGCGGCCTGTTCGACCCACGTGTCGCCCGGCTCGGTGCGCGACCTCGAGCGGCAAGGCCAGGCGGCGACCGAGCGCCACCGCATTAAAACCTCTCAAGCCACGGCGAGCCTCGTGCAGAAGCCCGATGGCCGCCAGGTGGTTGTCATCGGTTATCCGGCTTCGGTGGTGCCGCCAACGCAGCAAGTCGCAGCCACCACACCTCCAACTGAGCCTCCAACCGTTCATGCGCCGTCGCCACAGGTCGCCCAGGTAGTGGCGCCCTCCGCGCCCGCAGTGGCTCCGTCGGCCTTGCCAAAAGCGCCTGCCGCACCGGCAATCTCGCCTGAACAATCGGCACGTGACATGCTGGAAGCGTGGCGCGGCGCCTGGGCGCGCGGCGACGCCGATGCGTATTTCAGGTTCTATGGTCCCAAGGTCAAGGGCAAAGCCAGCAGCCGTGCCGATTGGGAAAAGCAGCGCCGTGCGCGCCTTGGCAACACCGGCATTGGGTTGCTGTTCGACAACATCCGCATTGAGACCGACAACGACCGCGCTGAAATCAGGCTCGTCCAGCACTACACCTCAGCCCAGCATTCCGACACAGGCGAGAAGCACCTGAAACTCAAGCGTCTCGCTGGCGTTTGGCGCATCATTGGGGAAGACTGGGTGCCGATGAGGGCGCCAGACGTGAAGTGATCTTGCCCCTGCACCATGTAACGCTTGGTACACGAAGAGCGGTGGTGGCCAGTTGGATCAGGCCTGAGCGGCGGACTGGTGCGGGCCTACTGGCAACGGGCCAGTTCCGAGCCCGCCACATGAAGGATCGGACTGCCATTGGAGTTGAGTGTCATACCAACCGTCAACTCGGTGCTGCCCGTAGCGCTGGTCAAGGTCAAAACTTCGCCTACCGCGTACCACCGCAACACCGCCACATCAGGCCCGCCCGCACTGGAGTAGGAACCCGTCGCTGTGTCGAAGTAGGTGTCGGCATTGCCGCCCACCAGGAGTGAGCCGCTGGGATGGAAGGCAAAACGGTATTTTTTGCTGACCCCGGAGCTGGCAGAAAAGCTGAAGTAACACCAGGCCGGTGACGACACCAGGAGTTGCGTCAGGGGGTCAGACGCGTTGGGAGTTCCGGTGACGGTTTCAATTGCAGTTGAAGTACCGATCCACAGATTTTCGGACGGTACAAACGTCAGTTTGATCGCACGTGGTGTGGTGCCAATCAGACCGGAGGCGATGCTGACCGAAAAGTCGGCGGCTACCGACGGGGCTTGGCAGGCGTTGGTGGGAGCCGTCGCGCCGGCAACGGCCCCCAACCGGTACACCGGGTTGCCCTGGTAATAACCCACCAAATTGAACGTGACCTTGTAGAACTGGCCCGAAAACGAAATGACGGGAATGTTCAGGGCGGCCAGGTTTGCATCGGCGGTGGCACCAACACAGGTCTGGGCGCAGACGCCAAGCGAAGAAAAGATTAGAGTACACGACAGTACCAAGCTTCGGATAGAGGGCGGCAGCATCTCTGGTTCTCCTGAGAAAGTAAACGTGCAAGCGTAGTTGCTGGGGTTCGCAATGTCAAATACTGTGGCTTGCACTCAGGCCCTAAAGTTCGGGTCAGCGGGAAGTCAAGTTGGTGAGGTAATCTGGCGGAGTAAGCAAAAAAATAGTTTGAGGGGCAGTGAATGTTCAAGTTTTTGAAGAGTGGCGTTTCCAAGGACGCATCGGATTCGGTTTTGCGGTCTGAGTCGATTCCAGCGCCTGAAACTTTGACCCCCCAGAGTTCGCGCACGCACACCGACTTTCGCCAACAGTTGGTCCGGGTCGTTCTGAAAGATACCTTGCGTCGTCGCGGCATCCCCCACGACTGGTTGTCGTGCGAGGTGATGACGGTTACCAGAGGGCCCAAGCAAGAAGAATTGCATATTCAACTCATGTTGTTGAAGTGGAGCGAACTGCTCTTGCGGTACGCGTATGCGCTGGAGCAACAATTGAGAGAGGGACTCGACCGGTTCGAACCTTCGGTCAACCATTCCGGTTACATCATTTCCTGGCGTTATTCGCCCAACAGTGGTTGTCCATTCACCGTGATGCCGCCACCGATGATCTGGGCGCATGACGCAGCACCCGCGGAGGCCCCCGAGGAAGCGCCTTCCATTCTGGACCGGCGCAAGTCGAGACGGCCGCCTAAAAAGCCGGTCTCGGTGGCAATGACCCCTACTGAGCCATCTTCACTATCTCCGTCCGATGATGGCGAGTACGAACGCACCAAACTCTCGCCACTCCAGTAGCCAGCCAGCAGGACCCTCCAAAGATTCTCGTTTTAAATTTTGCTTTTTACGCCAATTAAGTTCGACCTCAAGAACAAACTGCTCGCGGCGCTGGATATTTTGGGTGTGGTGGGCACAGTGATCTGAGCGCTTGTCGCTGTTTGGCATGCGTCACCTGACCTGTGCTAGGTAGTCTATGCCAGCGTTCCATACCTTTTGTGGGAAATATTTGCGACGGTATTGCAGATAACAATCACGATTCTCAACGCCTAAACACACCGTCCGCCATCTCCATGTTTCTTAAACTATATGCTGTCGCACTGCCCGTTTTTTTTGCTTTGGACATGGTCTGGCTGGGGCTTGTAGCCAAGAATTTCTATCGCAATCAGTTGGGTCATTTGATGAAAAGCGATATCAGTTGGCCAGCTGCAATACTTTTCTATCTGTTGTTCGTTGTTGGGCTGGTGCTTTTCGTGATTACCCCAGCAATTGAAAAGAACTCCTGGCCGCGCGCGCTGCTATTCGGAGCGCTTTTCGGACTGATCACTTACGCAACCTATGACCTCAGCAACCTCGCAACACTCAAGGATTGGCCAATTTTGGTGACGGTGGTTAACTTGGCGTGGGGTGCTGCGCTTGCCGCGTCGGTTTCGACCGTAAGTTATTTCATCGCACGCAAGTTTGTTCTTTGAATCCTGACGCCGCGTTACGCGCCCATCGTCGCATCCCGCTGGCTCGCCGGTATCGACAGGCGCACCATGCGTTTGACCTCGGGCAGGCAGGAGCCGCAGTTGGTGCCACATTCCAGTGCGGATTGCAATTGCACCAGGCGCTGGTCTTCGTTGCCTTTGCACTGGCCCAACTGGGCGGCGATGGCGTTCTCGGTCACATTGAAGCAGGCACAGATTTGTTTGCCGCGTGATTGCACTGCCAACGGCGGTTTGGCGCTGGGCACCAACAGCATACGGCCGTAGGCTTGGGCGGGTAGTTCGTCTTGCAGCAGCGTCTTGATCCAGCTTTGGGCGGTGGTGTCGCCTGCCAGTACAAAAGCGTTGAGTCGCCGGTCGCCTGCCAGGTCAGCAGGCAATAGCTGTACAGCGCGGCGTTGGCCGCGCTTTTTGTCGGCGTAGCGCAGCACGTCAGTGCCACCCAGACCCAGCAGGCCTTCGATGGTGCTCAACACCGCGTCGGGTGCGGCCTCATAAGCAGCTGCACGGAACAGCAGGCCACTGCGTTCGCGGCCAAAGGGTGTGCACGTGGCGAAGGGGAACAGCGCCATCAAAGCCTTAAGTTGTTCACGCGCCTGCAAGGCCTGGTCGTCGGGCAGCCAGGCGACCCCCAGCAGCGACCAGGGCAGTTCGGCCTTGAGCACCTTGATGGCGGCGTGTTTGAACTCGGGTTGTTTGGACGATGGACAAAACGCCGGGCTGGTGAGGGCATTCACACCGGCCAGGCGTTCACCGGTGCTGCTGCTGCCGCTTAAGGACTCTTCACCCCAATGCATGGCCATAAACGTCTGTTGACGTGCCATGGCGGTGCTGGACTGCACGGGCACCACGATGGAGGAGCGTTTGCCAGTGACATGCACCAGGTCGCCGTCCGCCAAACCGAGGCGGGCCATGTCCTGGGCATTCATGTCCAGGCTGGGTTCGGCCACATGGCTAAACAAATGGCCCAGCGTGCCGGTGCGGCTCATGCCGTGCCACTGGTCGCGCAGCCGACCGGTGGTCAGCGAAAACGGGTAACGTGCTTCGCGTGGCTCGGCCACAGCCTGGTAGACCGTATTGGCAAATTTGGCTTTGCCGTCCGCAGTGGGGAAGATGCCGTCTTCGTACAAGCGCGCTTTTCCGGTGACCAGGTGGTTGGGTGGCGGAGGGTTCTGCTCCGTGTCCCCGCCCGCTTTGCGGGCTCCTCCTTTACCTGCGCAGAGCCCTCCGCCACCCACCCACCTGCGGCCAGGTTGGCAGGGCAAGGCCACTGGGTGGGGGCAGCTTCGAGAGCGGCGTAGGACAGGCCGGTGATGTCAAGGTCGCGGCCACGGGTGCTTTCCCGGTGCTCGTTCCAGATGGATTCGGGGCTGGGGTAGGGGAAGAGCGTTTTCTCCGCCATTGCTTCCAGGCGATGTGCAAAGTCCACCACAATCGACCAGTCGTGCCGGGTTTGCCCCGGTGCCGCAACGGCAGGGCGCACCCGGCTGATGCGGCGTTCGCTGTTGGTAACGGTGCCGTCCTTTTCACCCCAGGTGGTGGCGGGCAACAGCAGGTCGGCATAACGGCAGGTGGCAGTGGTGGCAAAGCCTCTTGCACGATGACCAGTTCGGCGCGCTCCAGCGCGCGGCGTACGGTGGCCTGGTCGGGCATGCTTTGCGCGGGGTTGGTACAGGCAATCCACAGGGCTTTGATCTCGCCGTCGGCAGCGGCCTGGAACATTTCTACCGCCGTCTTGCCAGGCTTCTCTGGAACACTTGGCACGCCCCACAACGCGGCCACTTCGGCCCGGTGCACGGGGTTGCTCAGATCGCGGTGTGCGGATAGCAAATTGGCCAAGCCGCCAACTTCACGCCCGCCCATGGCGTTGGGCTGGCCGGTCAGCGAGAACGGTCCTGCTCCCGGCTTGCCAATCTGGCCGGTGGCCAGGTGCAGGTTGATCAGCGCTGCGTTTTTG
Organism: Candidatus Aalborgicola danicus; assembly: GCA_016703945.1. Lineage (GTDB taxonomy): Bacteria > Pseudomonadota > Gammaproteobacteria > Burkholderiales > Burkholderiaceae_C > Allorhodoferax > Allorhodoferax danicus. The sequence goes on along the minus strand of JADJBC010000059.1, from coordinate 153,109 downwards.
GCCGTGCCGCTGCTGGACTGGTTCAGGCCCTGGCAATACAGGCTCAAGGTGGGGGTGCGAGCCGAGCCGTTCAGATGTTGCATGCCCGCAAACAGACGCGTGGCCTTCAACAATGCGTCCTTGGTGATGCCACAGGCATCGGCCACGACAAACGGGGTGTAGTCGCGCACGGTGGCTTTCAACGCCTCAAAACCCTGGGTGTGTTGGGTGATGAAGTCGTTGTCCAACCAGCCCTCCCAGGCCATGATGTGCAACATGCCGTTGAAAAGCATCACGTCGGTGCCGGGCTGAATGGCCAGGTGTACGTCGGCAATGCTGGCGGTATCGGTGGTGCGTGGGTCCACCACTACCACACGCAGGTTGGGGTTGGCCTTTTTGGCGTCTTCAATCCGGCGAAACAGGATGGGGTGGGCAAAGGCCGTGTTGGAGCCCGTGATGAAGATGCATTGGGCGTGGTTGATGTCGTCGTAACAGGCCGGTGGCGCATCGGTGCCCAGCGTTTGTTTGTAACCCGCCACCGCGCTGCTCATGCACAGGCGCGAATTCGTGTCGATGTTGTTGGTGCCAATCAGGCCCTTGGCCAGCTTGTTGAAGACGTAATAGTCTTCGGTCAGCAACTGGCCCGATACATAAAAACCAACCGCGTCGGGGCCGTGTTCCCGAATGATTTGGGCAAAACCTTCGCTGGCAAAGGTTAACGCCGCGTCCCACGACACGGGTTTGGCCGCTTCATTGCGATGAAAGCGCTGCATCGGTTGCAGCAGCCGCGTCTGCTGTGTGACCGCGGCGCTGGCTGTCAAATGCAGGGTAGAGCCCTTGGTGCACAGGCGTCCGAAGTTAGCCGGGTGGTCGGGGTCGCCCCGCACACCGGTGATCTGGTTGCCTTCGGACTCGATGATGACGCCACACCCCACGCCACAGTACGGGCAGGTGGACTTGGTTTGGCATGGTGTGGTCATGGCGTTACGGGTGGGCTACGTGGGTCAGGCGGTCACGCAAGAGGCGCTGGTTTTGGGGCCGGCTATGGGGCGGGTCTGGTCAATGGCGTGGGTTGCCAGTTCGGCCGCACTGAGGGACACCTGGCCGTCTTCCACCTTGACGGCAAATTTGGGTGTGCAGCCTTCATCTGGCGCCGCCGCCTGGCCGGTGCACAGGCCAATGGTCCAGTTGTGCAGGGGGCAGGCCACACTGGTGCCAAAGACAATGCCTTGTGACAGCGGGCCGCCCTTGTGCGGACAACGGTCCAACAGGGCAAAAACCTCGTTGGCATCGTTGCGGAACACGGCTACGTCCAGGCCTTGGGCGCGTGTGACCCGGCGCGAGCCCAGCACGGGGATATCGTCGACGCGGCAGATGGGGGTCCAATCACTCATTTTGCTATTCCTTTTGTAGCTACATGCGCCCTTTTTACGGGGGCTACAGGCTGTTTTGTTAATCAGGTTTTCAGGGAGGCATACTGGCCGGTGACCCGGTCCATGACCAGCAGCAAGTTCTCGCTGGCCTGGAACACGTCGATCAGCGCTTTGGGTGTGCTCGACTCGGTCAGGGCGACTTTTTTCAGTGCCGACTCAAAAAACAGCCACTGGCCGTCGGCGACTTTCAGGTCTTCTTCAATCTTGGCCGTGGTCTCTGGCGCTTTGTGCAGCAAAGCCATGGCAGAGCCAAATTCGGTTCGGGCCTTGTCGATTTCGTTGCCTGCTGTGGCTGCGTCCACCGGAAGCCGCGCTGCCAAAAAATACATGGCCATGCGTTGACTCAGCATGCGCTGGCGCCCCGCAATGTTCACCAGTTTGCCCAGGGGCTTGCCTTGAACCGCCTCATATTGCACCGTGCCCTGGTGGGCCAGCGCCAATACACCGGCATTGAGTTGCAGCATGGAAGCCGCGTTTTCGCGCGCGGGCGTGCTGCCCACCAACGCGGCCTTGTAACCATTCCAGGACGTTTCCAGCTTGGTGTAGGTGTCCCGGATGTCGGCCGAGGATGCGTAGGCCTTGAGCTCGACCAACTGGCGGTCAAACAGCGCCATTGATTTGTCCAGTGCCGACTGCGCGGTGGATTTCTCGATACCATGCACCAGGGCCAACCAGGCCTTGCCCATGCGCTGGCTCAGCATGCGCTGGCGGCCCGCCTTGTTGATGGCGTCACCCAGTTCGCTGATCTGGGCATGGGCGGTCAACAGGGGCAGGCCGACGGCGGCAGCGATCAGTGTTCTACGGTTCAGCAGGGTGGGTTTCATGGTGTTTTCTTTCAAAAAGACGCCAGTGTCCCGGCCACGGGTGTCCTCAGAAATGGAGTAGTTAAAGAATTTCATGAATTGCTGAAGCAAGTGCTTAAACGTTGACGTACATCATTGCCCTTTCAGGCGCTCAGCGCGGCAAACTGGCGCGTATCGACCGCTGCCTCCTTGAAATCAAACCAGGGATCGGGCTCGCCATCCAGTGCAAACTGCAATTGCTCCCACAGCGCCTTGCGGCCCGCGTGGTCTTCCAGGATGCGCTTTTTCACATAGTCCAGGCCGACGCGCGACACAAAGTGCACGGTGCGCTCCAGGTACCAGCCCTCCTGGCGGTACAGCTCGCAGAAGGCGCCGGTGTACTCCAGCACCTCGGCAGCGGTCTTGACCTTGACCAGGAAGTGCGCCACCTCGGTCTTGATGCCGCCGTTGCCGGCCACATACATCTCCCAGCCGCTGTCCACACCGATGATGCCCACGTCCTTGATGCCGGCCTCGGCGCAGTTGCGCGGGCAGCCCGACACGGCGAACTTGACCTTGTGCGGGGCATACATGCGCCACATGGCGCGCTCCAGGTCCTTGCCCATTTGCGTGCTGTCCTGTGTGCCCATGCGGCACCACTCGGAGCCCACGCAGGTCTTCACCGTGCGCAGCGCCTTGGCGTAGGCGTGGCCGGAGGGCATGCCGATGTCTTTCCAGACATTGACCAGGTCTTCCTTCTTGACGCCCAGCAGGTCGATGCGCTGGCCGCCGGTGACCTTGACGGTGGGAATCTTGTACTTGTCCACCACGTCGGCAATGCGGCGCAGCTCGCTGGCCGTGGTCTCGCCGCCCCACATGCGCGGGATCACGCTGTAGGTGCCGTCCTTCTGGATGTTGGCGTGGCTGCGTTCGTTGATGAAGCGGCTTTGCGGATCGTCCTTGGCCTGTTTGGGCCAGGTACTGATCAGGTAGTAGTTGACGGCGGGGCGGCACGATGCACAGCCATTGGGCGTCTTCCACTCCAGGAATTTGAAGGTGTCGGCAATCGTCATCAGCTTGTTGATGCGGATGGCGTCGCGCACAGCCTGGTGGCCGTGGTCGGTGCACGCGCACATGGCCTTGAGCTTGGGCGTGGCGGAGTAGTCGCCACCGGCGGTGAACATCAGCAATTGCTCCACCAGGCCGGTGCAGGAGCCGCAGGAGGCGCTGGCCTTGGTGTGCTTCTTGACCTCGTCCAGTGTGAACAGGCCTTTTTCCTTGATGGCCTTGCAAATGGTGCCCTTGGTCACACCGTTGCAGCCGCACACCTCGTCGCTGTCTTTCATCGCAGCGGCCTTGTTGTGGCCCTCGTGGCCGGTGTCGCCAATATTCGACTCGCCAAACATCAGCTTGTCGCGGATGTCGGCCACGCTGCGGCCATCGCGCAGCAGTTTGAAGTAGTAGCTGCCGTCCACGGTGTCGCCATACAGGCAGGCGCCGACCAGCTTGTCGTTCTTGATGACCAGCTTCTTGTAGACGCCGCCATAGGGGTCGCTCATGACCAGCTCTTCGGTGCCCTCGCCGCCGGCGAAGTCGCCCGCTGAAAAGAGGTCAATGCCGGTGACCTTGAGCTTGGTCGATGTCAGTGAGCCCTGGTAGCGGCCGATGCCATACATGGCCAGGTGGTTGGCCGCGACCTTGGCCTGCTCGAACAGGGGGGCGACCAGGCCGTAGGCAATGCCGCGGTGGGCCGCGCATTCGCCGACCGAGTAGACGCGCGCATCGGTGGTGGTCTGCATGGTGTCGTTGACGACGATGCCCTTGTTGCAGTGCAGGCGCATGGATTCGGCCAGCGCCGTGTTGGGGCGAATGCCGACGGCCATGACGACCAGATCGGCGGGGGCTTCGGTGCCGTCCTTGAATTTGATGGCGGTGACGCGACCATCGGGCCCGCCTACCAGTTCCTGGGTTTGCGCGCCAATCAGGAACTTCAGGCCGCGGTCTTCCAGAGACTTCTGCAGCATCTTGCCGGCCACGGTGTCGAGCTGGCGCTCCATCAGCGTGGGCATCACATGCACCACGGTCACGTTCATGCCGCGCAGCATCAGGCCGTTGGCCGCTTCCAGGCCCAGCAGGCCGCCGCCGATGACGACGGCGTTCTTGTACTGTGTGGCCGCCTCGATCATGGCGTTGGTGTCGGCAATGTCGCGGTAGGCGATGACACCCTTCAGGTCCTTGCCGGGCACGGGCAGGATGAAGGCGTTGGAGCCGGTGCACATCAGCAGGCGGTCGTATTCGGTGCTGATTTTTTCACCGCTGGCGTTGGTGGCGTGCACGATGCGCTTGACACGGTCCACCTCGGTCACGGTCCAGCCGGCGTGCAGCGTGATGTGGTTGTCGGTGTACCAGTCCCACGAGTTCAGCACGATCTCGTCAACGGTCTGCTCGCCGGCCAGCACCGGCGACAGCAGGATGCGGTTGTAGTTGGGGTGGGGCTCTGCGCCGAAGACGGTGATGTCGTACAGATCGGGGGCAATCTTCAACAGCTCTTCCAGCGTGCGCACACCCGCCATGCCGTTGCCAATCATTACCAGTTTTGATTTTTTCATAGCGCCACTCCAGACAGATATCAATGGGGAATAGATAGACCGGCCGAGCGGCCGATACAAAACACACCAGTACACACGTCGTTGTGTGCAGAACCCGCAGTGCAATCGCTAAGGTCGTGGACGCTTCGTTACGCCCGAAGTAGCTTACGCAAGAGCTGTGCCATATGATTGGGTGGTCCCGCGTGTTTGCGCCCGCTTCGGCTGGCAAAGGCGTGCCAAAGGCATGGCCGGACCCCTGTTTTTCCCTCTGAGTTCTGGATTTATGACGTCTGCGTTGATTCATGTGAATGGTTTGAAAGCCGCGCTCCCGATGCGTGCCGATCTGGAGGCCGCTGGCATTCAGGTGCTGGGGATCGCCACAGAGCGCGCCAAACTGCTGCAGGAAGTGGTGCGCCATGCACCAGATGTGGTCATTTGTGATGAACCCGCGCCCGACGATGGACTGTTCCGCACGACGCTGTCGATTGCGTTGACGGCGCCATGCCCTGTCATCGTCTTCACCGGCGACCCGGACGCCGCCTACATTGCCCGCGCCGTTGAATCGGCTATCCATGCCTATGCGGTCCAGGGCTACGGCGCCAACCGCCTGCGCCCGCTGATCCACTTGGCCCAGGCCCGGTTCCGGCACGAGCAGGAGCAGCGCAATGCGCTGCAGGACGTCACCGCCCGCTTTGAAGAGCGGGGGCTGGTCGAGCGCGCCAAGGGCATTCTGATGCGCGCGCGCCAGGTGCCCGAAGACGAAGCCTTCCAGGTGTTGCGCACGGCGTCCATGCATACCAACCAGCGCCTGGGGCAGGTCGCCCAACAGATCATCTACTCCGCGCGATTTGCGGAAGACGTGAACCGCTGTGGTCAGTTGCGCATGCTGTCGCAGCGTCTGGTCAAGCTGTACGGGCTGCAGCTGGCGGGTGCGCACAGCGCACAGAATGCGCAGCAGACGCAGGATTCCGTGCAGCGCATTGATGCCAACCTGGCGCACCTGGGCAAGAGCCTGTCGCAGGCCACCTATGGCGACTTGCTGGGCCACGTAGTGCAGACCTGGACGCAGCTGAAGCCGGTGTTGCAAGGGACGCAGGCGTCGCCGGCGCCGACCTCGGCCGTGGCGTTGACGGACGAGCTGGCCGAACGCCTGTTGCAGGGCGCCGAGCGCCTGACGTCGCAGCTGGAGAGTGCGGGCCTGGCGCCCCCGCTGCGGGTGCTCAATCTGGCCGGGCGCCAGCGCATGCTGTCGCAGCGTTTTGCCAAATTCGCAGTACTGGGCATGCTGGGCGACAGCGCACTGACGCAGCACTGCGACGCCGGCATGGCCGAGTCCAAAGCGGCCTTTGAGCAGGCACTGACCTACCTCAACGGCATTCCACTGAGCACCCCCGAGATTCACGGCGGGCTGCAGGCCGCAGGCCTGGGCTGGTTGACCATGGTGGCGTTTGCCAGGGATGCGGGGCACCAGGCCGGCGCCCAGCGTCTGGCGGGCCTGCAGAGTCTGGCAACGGCCAGTGAAGATCTGCTGGAGGTGTTTGAGCAATTGTCTGCCCACTACGAACGCAGCATGCAGGTGCTGGCGGGTACCTGAGACGCCAGACTGATGCACCAAACAAGGGAATACCCGAAGCTGCATTGCACTGGGAATGGGCACCGATATTGCGTACCCTTGGTGCATGGCATTTGAACTCGATATCGGCTTCGCCTCCCTGGCGGGCACCAAAGACACCAACGAAGACTTTTGTGGCGCCCTGTTGCCCGAGCGGGGGCTGGAGGGCATGGGCGTCATCGCCGCGGTGGCCGACGGCGTCAGCCGCGGCGGCATGGGCAAGGAGGCGGCCCAGACCACGCTGGTGAGCCTGTTGCGCGACTACTTCGGCACACCCGAGACCTGGGACGCCACCGTGGCGCTGGACCGCATCATCACCAGCCAGAATGCCTGGCTGTGCGGCATCAACCGGCGCCGCCAGCCGGCCATGGGCATGACCACGCTCACCGCATTGGTGCTGCGCGGCCAGTCCTATGCGCTGGCCCATGTGGGTGACTCGCGGGCCTACTTGCTGCGCGGCGGCGAGAGCCGGCAGATGACCCATGACCATGTGGTCAACCACCCCGACTTCCAGCACCAGCTGGTGCGCGCGGTGGGGCTGGAAGATCGCATCGTGGTCGATTACGTGCAGGGCGACCTGCAGGTGGGCGATGTGTTCATGCTGTTGACCGACGGGGTCTACGGCTCGTTGCCCGACGCCCGGCTGCAGACGCTGGCCCAGGGCGACAACGCCCAGGCCGCCAGCGAGGCGCTGCTGGACGCCGCGCTGAAGGCCGGCAGCCGCGACAACGTCACCGCGCTGGTGGTGCGGGTGCTGGGTTTGCTGGACGCCACGCTACAAGACGAGAACCGCTCTGCACAAAGCCTGCCCGTGCCACGACTTCTGAAGGTGGGCGATGTGCTCGATGGCCTGGTCGTGACCGCCGCCGTGGCCGACAACGGCATCAATGTCGTCTACCAAGCCACGGTAGCGACCTCAGTGCCGGAGAGCCTGAGCGGTAGAGGACTCCGCGCAGGTCAAGGAGGAGCCCACGAAGTGGGCGGGGGACACGGAGTGGAGCCCTCTGCCGCTCAGGCTGGCACACAAGCCGCCCAAACAGACCCCGTCAAACGCTACATCATCAAAGCCTTGCACCCTGCACGCGCCCACGACCCCGAAGAGCTGGCCATGCTTGCCCATGAAGCCTGGCTGGCCAAGCGCATGCAGTCGTCCAGGGCGGCAGACAACCTGGTCAACATCCACACCGATTTGCCCGGAGGTCGCCCGCGCAGTGCGTTTTACGTGCTGTACGACTGGCACAGCGGCGAGTCGCTGCAAACCCTGCTGGAGCAGCAGCGCCGCTTCAAGCTGCCGCAGGCACTGACGGTGGGGCGCCAGGCCTTGAAGGCCCTGGGCCTTCTGCACCGCCAGGGCGTGATCCACCGCGACATCAAACCGGCCAATCTGCACCAGGGCGAAGACGGCGTGCTGCGCCTGCTGGACCTGGGCGTGGCGCTCAGCGGGCGCGAGCCAGCCGCCATGCGCGAGCTGCACGCGGGCACGCCCAGCTACGTGAACCCCGAGCAATGGGGCTTCAACTGCAAGGCGGGTGCCCGCACGGGGGGGCAGCGCACCGATGTGCCGCAGGAGCTGCCCGACGCGCAAAGCGACCTGTTTGCGCTGGGGGTCACGCTGTACCAGGTGCTGACCGGCAAACTGCCCTATGGCGATGTGCTGCCCTACCAGGTGGGGCGCTACTACCGGGACCCGGTGGCGCCCAGCCGCCACAACCCCGAGATCCCGATCTGGCTGGACCATGTGGTGCTGAAGGCCGTGGCCCGCGACAAGCGCCAGCGCTTCGAGACCGCCGAAGAATTTTTGCTGGCGCTGGAGCGCGGTGCCAGCCGGCCCCTGTCCGCGCCCGCCGCCACACCGCTGCTGCAGCGCGACCCCACGGCGCTGTGGAAGGCCGCGCTGGCGGTGTCGGTGCTGTTCAATTTGTTGCTGATTTTCTGGTTATTGTTCTTGCCTAGATAGTCGTTTTTTAGTGCGTTGGGTTTGGGCGGGCCGCGGCCCCCGCGCAGCCCGCCTTACCCTCGTAAATGTTGTTCGCATTGCGCAGGATTTCAGTCGCGAAAATGACACTACGCACAATCCGAGGGCTAGCGGCACTTTTTGTCAAGGTTGCGCTCACGCCCGCGCACCCTTCCCGGCCCAGGTTCGGGTCCACCGAATCTGCATGGTGCGCAGCATCACCAGCATGACCACGGCCAGCCCGGCGAACACGTAGAAGCCGCCCGCGTAGCTGCCCAAGTATTGTTTGGACAATCCCATGGCATTGGGCACCAGAGCGCCGCCCAAAGCACCGATTTCGCCAATCATGGAACCCGCAACCGCCGTTGCCAGTGGCCAGCGCAGGGGCACCAGCTGGAACACCGCACCATTGCCGGCACCCAGAGCGGCGAAGCACACAATCACCAGCAAGGTAGTGGCTGCCAGGGAGGCTTTGGCCAGACCACACAGCACCAGCGTCACCGCCACCGTGCTCAGGACCAGGTTCAAGGTATTGACGCCACCCCAGCGGTCTGAGATCCAGCCGCCCAGCACGCGCACCGCGGCACCCATGAAGGCCGCCAGCATGGTGAGCTGCCCGGCCTGCACCTTGCTGACGCCAAACTGGTCGTAGTAGTAGGTGGGCAGAAAGGTGGCCAGGCCGATGAAGCCGCCAAAGGTGACGGCGTAAATCAGGCTGAAAGCCCAGCCGTCTTTTTCGAACAGACAGGCGATGTGCTCCTTGAACGAGGCGTGCGCGTCCAGGTCGTCCGGCTCCTTGGCGAACACGACCATCACGACCATGGGGATGCTGATGGCGACCGCTGCAAAGCCGTAGACCGCGACCCAGCCAAAGGCCTGGGCCAGCGGCGGTGCGATCAGCACCGAGACGGCCGTGCCCACATTGCCCGCGCCCACCAGGCCCATGGCCAGGCCCTTGTGTTTGGGCGGGAAGGACCCCGAGCCCAGGGACAGCGCCACGCCAAAGCTGGCACCGGCAATACCCAGCAGCACGCCCATGGCCAACAGGTCGTTGAACGACTTGACGAAGAAGAAACCGAACAGCATGGCCACCATGATCAGGCCCATTTCGACCAGAGTGGCTTTCTTGCGTCCGATGTACTGCGACAGAAGCCCCAAGGGAAAACGCATCAGCGCCCCGGCAATGATGGGCACCGAGAGCATCAGCCCCTTTTGGGCGGGGCTCAGGCTAAATGTCTCGGAAATAAAGGGCGCCATGGCGCCGTTGAGTACCCAGATGCAGCAGGAGAACGAAAAATACAAAAAAGAGGCGAAGAGCGTGGGCGCATGGCCGGTCTTCAAAAAACTACGAAATCCCGACATGGTGCACAGTTCCTATTTATGGGGTTACCCCATGCACCAAAGCGAAACCCGTGCCAGTTGTTGCTCAAATTGGTGCGCACTCAGGATGGATGCGCACCAGGAAGCTTCAAAGACGCCTCAAACTGGTCAATTGGCACCGGGTCGCCAAACAAAAACCCCTGATAGGCATGGCAACCAATGCTGGCCAGAAAGTCACGCTGTGCTGTCGTTTCCACGCCCTCAGCCACCACCGACAGGCCCAAACTGGTGCCCAGCGCCACAATCGTGCGTGCAATGGCCGCGTCGTTGGGGTCATTCAAGACGTCCCGCACAAACGAGCGGTCAATTTTGAGCAAATCCAGCGGCAGTAGCTTCAGATAGCTCAGGGACGAGTAGCCGGTTCCAAAATCGTCGAGCGAAAAGCCCACACCATGCGCCTTGAGGGCATTCATTTTGACAATGATGTCGTCCACATGGTGTGCCAAAACGCTTTCAGTGAGCTCAATGCGCAGGCGGTTGGCAGGAACCGCCCACTGTTTCAAACACTTCAGAACCTGTGGCACAAAATTGGCTTCCCGCAACTCCCGCGCGCTCACATTGACGGCCAGGCTGAGTTGTGCGGTTTGGGGTTTTTCAGCCCATCGCGCCAATTGTTCGCAGGCCATGTTCATGACCCAGCGCCCCAGCGGAATGATCAATCCGGTGGATTCGGCCAAGGCGATGAAATCCTCAGGCATCACCAGGCCGCGGTTGGGCTGTTGCCACCGTACCAGGGCTTCAGCGCCCGTCAATTCACCGTTGGCCGCCACCGTGGGCTGAAAATACAGGACCAATTCCTCCCCGCCTTGCAAACCGTCGCGCAAGTCGAACTCCATGGCCACCCAGTTTTCCAGACTGGTTTGCATGCTGACGTCAAAGAAACGCAGTGTGTTGCGGCCGGCCGCCTTGGCCTGGTACATGGCCAGGTCGGCTTGTTTCAGTAAATCTTCTACGCTGCTGGACTGGGCGTGAAACAGCGTGATCCCCATGCTGGGTGAGCTGTGGTGGTCCCGGCCCGCCAAATCGTAGGGCTGGTTCAGCATGTAAAGTATCTTTTTGCCAACGCTGTCGGCCTGCGATGCAGCGATGTGAGGTTCAGCCTCCAGGTCTTCCAGCACAACCACGAATTCGTCGCCGCCCAGACGGGCCACGGTGTCAGCCTCCCGCACACAGCCCGACAAGCGTTGTGCCACTTGCTGAAGTAGCAGGTCGCCCACATCGTGCCCCAGCGTGTCGTTGAGCGTTTTGAAGTTGTCCAGGTCAATAAACAGCAGCGCACCGCGCCGATGGTGGCGGGTGTTCGCGTGCAGGGCCTTTTTCAGTTGTTCCAACAGCAAGCGGCGGTTGGGCAGGCCAGTCAATGCATCATAGAAAGCCAGCCGGTGAATCTCTTCGCCGGTTTGCTTCTGCATTGAAATGTCACGTCCTATGCCGTGGTAGCCACAAAACTTGCCGTCGGTGTCAAACATGGGCGACCCGCTGACACAAGCCCAATGGACGGCTGACCCGGTGTCGGGGCGACGAATCTCCAGATCACGAAACGGCAGGTGTGCGTTGACATGCCTGCGGTGCGCATCCCAATCGGCCTCGCACATATTCACCGCTTCGATTTCCCACGGCGTTCTGCCCAGGTGTTGGCTGGCGGTCAAGCCAGTGCTTTGCTGTACCTTGCCGCCGAGGACAGTAAAACGAAAATTGTCGTCCTGCTCCCAGTACCAGTCGGACGACAACTCGGTCAGCGCACGGAAACGCGCTTCACTTGCGCGCAGCGTCGCTTCGCACTTTTCGCGGTTGGTGACGTCAACAAAATTGACCTGGATGGCGGGCTCGCCCAGGTGGGTGATGGCAGACGTTTGAATTTCGACGTCGATGGACTTGCCATCGCGACGCAAAAATTTCTGGATCTGCAAGGGTTGCGGAACGCTTTTAGTGTACCCCTGGGCCAAGGGCTCCTTCAGCATGTGACGGTACGGTGGGTCAATCAGATCGTTGATGGGAAGCCCGACCAATTCCCGCTTGCTGCTGGAGCCCAGGATGGCAACAGCGGCAGGATTGGCATAGACAACCCTTCCGTGTTGGTGCACACCAATGCCAATGGGTGACTTCTCCACCAGCGCGCGATAGCGGGCCTCGCTTTCCTGCAGTTTGGACTCCGCCCGTTTACGTTCGGTCAGGTCTGTTAGTGTGCCTGACAGTCGAAGCGCGTGCCCCCCCGTGTCGCGTTGAATGTTGGCGCGCCACAGCACATGGATGTAGTGGCCGCGCTTGTGTCGCAGTCGGCATTCGAACTGCAAGAGATCGCCACTACCTGCCAAGACCCCATCAATGTTTTGATGAAGGGCGGGCGCGTCATCGGGATGGCAGAAGCTCTCCATCAGCGCTTCGCTGGAGGGCAGTTCGTTATTCGAGTAGCCCAACATGCCCCACCACTTTGGGGAGAGGTAGACCTCGCGTGTCGACAAGTCCCAGTCCCAAGGTGCAGCGTCCACGCTGTGCAGCATCAGTTCCAAACGTTCTTGGGACAGGGTTGGTTGTTGCCGTTGCGCTGTGTCGTCCATAACGTGCCATTATGGCGTGCCAATTTCCAAACCCAAACCGAAAATCGATGCCCGTGGCCCTTATCGACGGGCAATGGCCGCTACGCAACAGACCGCTCAACGTGCGCTTGGCGGGTGTACAAAAAGTCGATGACCGCCTTGCGATAGCCCAGGTATTGTGGATTGTCGGCCAGCGCTACGCGGTTGCGCGGGCGCTCCAGTTCCACTCTCAGCACCTCGCCAATGGTGGCGGAGGGCCCATTGGTCAGCATCACGATTTTGTCGCTCAGCAGCACCGCTTCGTCGACATCGTGGGTGACCATGACCACGGTGCTGTGCGTGCGCGCCACGATGTCCAGCAGCTCGTCCTGCAGCTTGGCGCGGGTCAGCGCGTCCAGTGCACCAAAGGGTTCGTCCATCAGCAAAACCTTGGGCTCCATGGCCAGCGCCCGGGCAATACCCACACGTTGTTTCATGCCGCCGGAGATTTCGCCCGGGCGCTTGTGTGCGGCGGGGGTCAAACCGACCATTGCCAGCGCAGCGTCGGTGCGCTCCTTCAGCTGGGCCTTGTTTTCCGACGCTGCGCCGGTGCTTTTGGACGCTGCACCAAACACGCGCTCGACACCCAGGTAGACGTTTTCGAAACAGGTGAGCCACGGCAGCAGCGAGTGGTTCTGAAACACCACGGCACGCTCGGGGCCGGGTCCGGCGATCTCGCGGTTGGCGCACAGCAGCGTGCCCTCAGACGGCATGGTCAGCCCGGCAATCAGGTTCAGCAGGGTGGACTTGCCGCAACCGGAGTGGCCGATCAGCGTCACAAACTCGCCCTTGGCAACCGTCAGGTTGATGTCGCGCAGTGCGGGGAACAGGCCCTTCTTGGTCTTGAAGGTTTGGGCGACGTTCTGGATCTCGATAACTTTTGTATCGTTGGCAGAGCTGGCTTCCAAGAACACCCTTGATGACTTGCTTCGCTACGGTGTGTCCCCAAGTTCAAACGTAAACGCGGTTGCGATCTTGATCAGCGCGTATTCCAGGATCAGACCCACGATGCCGATCACGAAGATGGCGATGATGATGTTCTTGACGTTCAGGTTGTTCCACTCGTCCCAGACCCAGAAGCCAATGCCCACGCCACCGGTCAGCATCTCGGCGGCCACGATCACCAGCCAGGCGGTGCCCACGGCCAGGCGCACGCCGGTCAGCATGTAGGGCAGCACGGCGGGGAACAGGATCTTGGTGACGATCTTCCACTCGGACAGGTTCAGCACCTTGGCCACGTTCATGTAGTCCTGCGGCACCCGTTGCACACCGACGGCGGTGTTGATGAGCATGGGCCAGATCGAGCAGATGAAGATGGTCCAGATGGCAGCCGGGTTGGCACCCTTGAAGACCATCAGGCCGATGGGCAGCCAGGCCAGTGGCGACACCGGGCGCAGCAGGCTGATCAGTGGATTGAACATGCGGCCCAGAAACTCAAAACGGCCAATCGCAAAGCCGGCCGGAATGCCCACTGCGGCAGCCAGGCCAAACCCCACGGCCACGCGCTCCAGCGACATCAGTACGTTCCAGCCCACGCCCTGGTCGTTGGGCCCCTTGCGGTAGAACGGGTCACTGAACAACACCACGGCCTGCTTCCAGGTCTCCCACGGGCTGGGAATGCTGCTGGCGGTGCTGATGCTGATGATGGCCCAGATGCCGATCAGCAGGCCCAGGCCCAGCAGGGGTGGCAGCACCGTCATCACCAGGCCACGCCAGTCGTAGGCTGGGCGTGCGGCTGCGGGTGCAGCGGCGGCGGTCACCGTTTGAGCTGAAACATCCAAGGCTTTTGAGCTGCCAGCCCTCGTAGAATCTGCGTGAGGCGCTTCTTTTTTCATAGCAATGCTCTCGCTGGCCGCAGCCAGGGGGGAATGGAATACTGCGCTGACCATGGTGCTCTCCTTACGCTTTAATCTTGAAACCGTCGGCGTACTTCTTCGGGTCTTTGCCATCCCAGACCACGCCATCCATGAGCTTGGCCGAGCGCATCGCGTCCTTTGGCACCGGCGCCTTGGCGGCAGTGGCGGCCTGTTTGTAGATGTCGATCTGGTTGATCTGCTTTGCCACTGCCAGGTAGTCGGGGTGATCCTTCACCAAGCCCCAGCGCTTGTGTTGCGTGAGGAACCACATGCCGTCGGACAGGTAGGGGAAGTTCACCGTGCCGTCGTTGAAGAACTTCATGTGGTTGGGGTCGTCCCAGGTCTTGCCCATGCCGTTCTGGTAGCGGCCCAGAATGCGCTGGTTGATGGCGTCCACGCTGGTGTTCACGTAGCTCTTGTCGGCAATGGTCTCGGCCATCTTGTTCTTGTTGGACAGGCTGGCGTCGATCCACTGGCCGGCTTCGATGATGGCAGCGGTCACGGCGCGCGCCGTGTTGGGGTACTTCTTCACAAACTCGGCCGTGGTGCCCAGCACCTTTTCGGGGTGGTCTTTCCAGATGTCCTGGGTGGTGGTGGCGGTGACGCCAATGCCGTCGATGATGGCGCGGTGGTTCCAGGGTTCACCCACGCAGAATCCGTCCATATTGCCCACACGCATATTGGCCACCATTTGCGGTGGCGGCACGGTGATGACCTTGGCGTCCTTCATCGGGTTGATGCCGTTGGCGGCCAACCAGTAGTACAGCCACATGGCGTGGGTGCCGGTGGGGAAGGTCTGGGCAAAGGTGTATTCGCGCTTGTCGGTGGCCATCAGCTTGGCCAGGCCGGCTCCGTCCACGGCGCCCTTGTCGGCCAGCTTCTTGGACAGCGTGATGGCCTGGCCATTCTGGTTGAGCGTCATCATCACGGCCATGTCTTTCTTGGGGCCGCTTACCCCTAAGTGCACGCCGTAGATCAGGCCGTACAGAGAGTGGGCAAAGTCCAGTTCGCCATTGACCAGCTTGTCGCGCACGCCGGCCCATGAGGCCTCTTTGCTGGGCACGATCTTCACGCCGTATTTTTTGTCGATGCCCAGCACCGAGGCCATCACGACGCTGGCGCAATCGGTCAGCGGGATGAAGCCGATCTTGACCTCGGTTTTTTCCGGTGCATCGGAACCGGCGGCGTAGACGGCAGAGCGCAACGCCGGAGTGATGCCAATGGCACCCACGGCGGCGGATTGCAGTACAGCGCGGCGGCTGAGCTTGTTGTTCAGAAGGTTGATCATGGCAAACATCCTTTAAGTGATATCGGTTCGCAAACAAAAAAGGCGTCCTCACGCTGCACTGGCTGGTGATCAGCTACGTGCAGGCGGGGACGCCTTTGTCCGGGTTGCCGGTTCCGCCCGCCGTTGGGTGGCACCAGTCAATGACCATCATTGGTCTCGGATGGGTATAAGCAATGAGTGTGCCAAGTCAAATGGCCACACCATGGATCCCATGTGTGTGCTCTGTCGCTATATAAATAATAGCAATAAACCTAGGTAATTCGAGGGCTTACGCTGCTTTTTGCTTGGATATTTGCCACAGTGACGGTGTTGGCACCAATCTTGTGCG
Source organism: Candidatus Aalborgicola danicus (assembly GCA_016703945.1). Taxonomy (GTDB): domain Bacteria; phylum Pseudomonadota; class Gammaproteobacteria; order Burkholderiales; family Burkholderiaceae_C; genus Allorhodoferax; species Allorhodoferax danicus. The sequence continues at coordinate 137,333 of JADJBC010000059.1, read as the reverse complement.
GTGCACCAATTTCAGTACAGGGCTAAAGAGTATGCGGTTTTCTGCCGAAAAAACAGGCATGCAACCGGCCATCGAAACGACAAAAACGCGCACCAACCGCAATGTGCCGGCTGAGCCGTGGCCGGAGTCGGTTGAGATCCTGCGCTACCAGGCAACCAAGAGCAAACCGGTGTCCATCAAGGAGATCTCGCACGATGTGGGTGCGCTGGAAATTTCGACCCGCAACCGCCTGGCGCGGCTGGATGTGCTGGGTGCGGTCACGGCGTCGCGTGCAGTTTCCATTCTGGGTCCGGGACGCCAAGTGGTGTGTGCACATTTTGTGATTACCCAGTATGGCCGCGACTGCGCGGTAACGCGCAAGCCCAACGCCATCAGCGCCGCGCGGCCCTGTGTCAACAGCGTGTTCGCCTTGGCGCAGGCCATGAACCTGCGGAGTTGAGAGTGAGAGCCCCCACGTTCGCCCACTGCGTGTGGCTCTCTGCCCCCCGAGGGGGCGCATTTTGCCTTCGGGCGGCCCGGCGATGAAACCTAACCCATCAGGTCGGCGACGTCCAGCATGCGTTGGGCGACTTCCACCACTTTGAGGCTTTTGTCCATGGCGGTCTTGCGCAATTTTTCGTAGGCCACCTGTTCGCTCAATCCCTGGCGCTGCATCAGCAGGCCCTTGGCGCGGTCAATGATGCGGCGATTCTTGAGTTCGGTGCTGAGGTCCTGCACCTCGGACTTGGCGTCGGCCAGTTCGGCGCGCAATGCCTGCTCATGTTCGAAACGGGCCATGGCCACATCGAGAATGGGGCGAATGCGTTCGGCTGACAGACCCGCCACGACATAGGCCGACACCCCGGCCGCCACGGCGGCACGTGCGTTGGAGGTGTCGTTGTCGTTGGTGAACATGACGATGGGGCGACGTGCGTCCCGCGTGGCCATCACCACGTGCTCCAGCGCGTCACGAGCCTCACTCTCGGCATCCAGAATGATCAGGTCGGCCTGCAATTGCGCCAAACGCTCGTGCAGATAAGTGTCAGCCGGTAAAACGGCCACCAGGTTAAAGCCGTTTTCCAGCAATGCGATACGCAGGCCGCGTGAACGTTCGGCCTGTTGCAAGGCATGGGTGTCATCCGGATCGGCAATGTCCAGATCGGGGGCGACAACAACTATACGCAGAGCTTCAGACATGGGCAATTTCATGCAATATTCACGCCAGTTCAAGGCTTGCGCCAGTAGTGGTAGCGCCACGCCGTCTCGAAGCCAGCGCGGCTGTAGAGCGCCAGTGCTGCGGTATTGCCTTCTTCGACCTGCAAGAAGACACGTTCCAGTTTGTGCTCGGATGCAGTGTTGGCCAAGGCGACCAATATGCGTGCTGCCAATCCACGCCCACGCCGCGCGGGGATGGTACGCATGCCGTGGATGCTGCACCAGCCCTGACTGAATGCCGCTGTGCCCGCGGCGACGGCCTGGCCGTCTTCTTCAACATAGGCATACACCATGTGTTGGCTACGGCTCAGCGCCTGAATACGGTGGGCGCCGTCAACGGGGTCAAAACCTTCGGCCAGGTAAACCGACGCCCATGCCGCTTCAGGGCGGGTGCCTACGTGGGCTGGCGTGCCATGGGACAGGGCACGCAGGTTCGCCACGCTGCCAACTTGCACCAGTGTGGGTTGTTGTGCCTGATAGCCCCTATGGGCCAGCGCGGCCTGAATCGCGGCGAGGCCCGGCACATCGGCCACACGGTAAGCGGCCTGCAGGCCTCGTGCTGCATACAAAGACTCGATGGTGGCAACGTCCCGGGCATGGGTGCGCTCGTAACGGATCGGCACGGCGCTTTTGGCGCGGCCAATGCTGCCGTGGTCAAAGGGGAGTAGCCAGCCGTCGATTTCTGCCACGGCCGGTGGCGCCACTGCGTCCAGTGTGGCGCGTTCCAGACTGGCAATTTCTAGTGGGTCCAGTGGAAATCGGAATCTGTGCATGGTGGCTCGGGTGTGTTTCAGCGTGTATTGTGCCGATGGTCGACCGGGTGCTTACTCTAAACTCGCGGTCTCTTGGGGGAAATATGCTGGTTTTGGGGATTGAGTCATCGTGTGATGAAACGGGCGTAGCCCTGGTGCAGTGGGAAGACGAAGCTATGCCCACCTTGTTGTCCCACGCGCTGTACAGCCAGGTCGAAATGCACCAGGCTTTTGGCGGCGTGGTGCCAGAGCTGGCCAGCCGTGACCATATCCGCCGCGTGTTGCCACTCACCCAAGAGGTGTTGGCAGACAGCGGACGGGTTTTGGCGCAGGTGGATGTTGTGGCCTACACCCGAGGCCCGGGTCTTGCTGGCGCCCTGTTGGTTGGCGCGGGTGTGGCCTGTGCCCTGGGTGCGGCCTTGGACAAACCGGTGTTGGGTGTGCACCATTTGGAAGGCCATTTGTTGTCGCCCTTTTTGAGTGCCGATCCGCCGCAATTTCCCTTTGTGGCCTTGCTGGTTTCGGGCGGGCACACCCAACTGATGCAAGTGGATGGGGTAGGGCGCTATGTGCTGTTGGGCGAAACCATTGACGATGCAGCGGGCGAGGCCTTTGACAAGTCGGCCAAGCTGATGGGGATGGGTTACCCAGGTGGGCCGGCTTTGGCAAAGATGGCGGAGCAGGGTGACCCCAAAGCCTATGCCCTGCCGCGCCCTTTGCTCAAGAGTGGCAACCTGGATTTTTCCTTTGCTGGTCTGAAAACCGCTGTACTGGTGCAGGCCCAGCGCATGTTGGCAGCCGATCTGGCGCATTCGCTGGGCGAGTCGCCACCACAAGTGCAACCGACCGGCAGTAGCACAGCGGGCTTCGATGCCTTGCCACGTCAACAGCAGTGTGACCTGGCGGCGTCGACCCAGGCCGCCATTGTGGACGTGTTGGTGCGCAAATCTATGCTGGCGCTCACGCAAACAGGATTGCTGCGCTTGGTGGTTGCCGGTGGTGTAGGTGCCAATCGTGCGTTGCGCGAGCAACTGAACGCGGCTTGCGCCAAACGCGCAGTAAGGGTGCACTACCCGGAGTTGCACTTGTGTACCGACAACGGCGCCATGATTGCTATGGCGGCCGCCATGCGTTTGCAAAGTGGATTGCAGCAGGCCGACAAGACCTACGCCTTCGACGTCAAGCCGCGCTGGCCGCTGGATTCACTGTAGCCCCCACTCCCCCCAACCCCCTCGCCCCGCCGGGCGAGGGGGAGTCTCAACAGCCTTGGTTGCCCCCCCCCCCCCGCCCCCCCCCGCCCGGCCCCCCCCCCCCCCCCCGCCCCCCCGCCCCACCTGCCCCCCCCCCCCCGCCCCCCCCCCCCCCCGCCCCCCCCCCCCCCTCCCCCCCCCCCCCCCCCCCCCCCCCCCACCCCCCCCCTCTCTCCCCCCCCCCCCCCCCCCCCCTGCAGTTTACTGAATAGTGAGTTCCGTGGCATTGCTCACGGGCACCTTCTTGGCCAGCTTCAGGGTCAGCACACCGTTTTCCAGTTTGGCCTCGCTTTGTGCCGTGTCGATGTCCTGTGGTAGCTCGTAGGCCGCGTTATAGCGCCGTGCGGCACCTTCTTTGCTGCTGATACGCACCACGGTGCCTTCGACAGAAATTGCCAGTTGATCCTTTGCAATGCCGGGCATATCCAGGCTCAGGGTGAACCCAGTCTCGTCCTGCGTGTAAGCGCAAGACTTGTTTGCCGAGGCGCGAAGTGCATCGTCCATAAAGCGCTCCAGGGTTCGACCGGTGTTGGCATAGGCTTGGCGACGCATTTGGGGCTGTGCGGTGGTGGCAAAAAACATGGTGAATCTCCTAGTACACTGCGCGGCTCTCACAGCGAGCGCCGCATGGACAGAAGCTGCGACTCTTTTTGCAAATTTCAAGAAAAAAATCACATGTTTATTCTTCTCCGTTGGATCTTGAAAACCTGCGCTACGGCGCTATGTGCGCTGCCGCTGGTCAGTACGCTGGTGCAAGCGCAGATACCGGTCCCACCGGTGAAGCTGGCCATGATTGAGGGCCTCAGCGGCCCCAATGCCAACGCCGGTGAGGCGGTCTATCGCAATCTGGCATGGGCTGTAGAGCGGGTCAATGCGCGTGGCGGAGTGAAGCTGTTCAGCACGGCCGCCAGCAACCCCATGCTAGTGTTGGAGCGGTATGACAGCAAGGGCCAGAATGAAGAGGCCTTGTCGGCCCTGCGTTCGGCCATTGACAACGGTGCCCGCATCATTTTGCAAGGCAACTCGTCGGCCAATGCCGCAGCCTTGATCGATGCCATCAACAAACACAACGAACGCGACCCGTCGCGCAAAGTGTTGTTCCTGAACTATTCGGCCGTGGACCCCACATTGACCAATGAAAAGTGCAGTTTCTGGCACTTTCGATTTGATGCCCACGCCGATATGCGCATGGCGGCCTTGATGGATGTCATCAAGGAAGACAAGGCATTGAAGGGCGTCTACCTGATTGGTCAGGACTACAGTTTTGGCCAGTCGGTGTTGCGCGAGGCGCGCCGTCAATTGAGTGTTCAGCGGCCAGACGTAGAAATTGTGGGCGAAGAATTGCACCCCATGGCGCGCGTGAAAGACTTTTTGCCCTATGTCACCAAGATCAAGGCCAGCGGCGCACAAGCCGTCATTACCGGCAATTGGGGCAATGACCTGAGTCTGTTGATCAAGGCGGCACGCGATGTCGGTTTTGATGGCAAGTTTTACACGTTTTATGGCAACGCGCTGGGTGCACCCGCTGCCATTGGCGAAGCTGGTATCGGCAAAGTGGTTGCTGTGGCGGATTGGTTGCCCAATGTGCAAACGGCGGGTAGCGATGCGTTCTACCGTTCCTTCAGAGTGCGTTTCCCGCTTGCAGCCGACGACTATGTGCACATGCGCATGCAACTGCTGGTCGAAGCCCTCACGCAAGCGATTGAAGCTGCCAGCAAGCAGGGCGGTGCAGCGGCTGTCGACGTGACGTCTATTGCGCTTCAGTTGGAGCGCGCCCAGGTATCCATGGCGGGGCAGTCGGGAACCATGCGGGCCGTAGATCACCAGTTCCAGCAGCCCTTGGTAGTGGGCCTAATGGACCGCCAAGGCACCCCTGGGGTCAAGTTTGACGTGGAGGGTTCCGGGTATGGATTCCGGGTCATCAAGACCCTTGCAGCGGACGCGGCAGAGTTGCCGACCTCCTGCAAGATGCAGCGGCCCTGATAGAGATCATTCTCTGTGCAAACCGCCGCATCAGGCTATCCCCTTGGGGTCACTGCACAGCTTCAGGGCGAGGCAGGTTATAATCGATAGGCTTTGCATTCGGCAAGGCGCACGCCAGGAGCAGTTCCAGCACCTGGCGCAAGTTGAAAACCATATTTAGGAAATAGAAATGATTGCATCCAGCATCAAAGCCGCTGTTGTCAAAGACAACGCCCGCAGCCCATCCGATACCGGCAGCCCAGAAGTGCAAGTCGCACTGCTGACCGCCCGTATCAACGAACTCATGCCCCACTTCAAGACCCATGCCAAGGACCACCACGGTCGCCGCGGCCTGGTGCGCATGGTCAACACCCGCAAGAGCTTGCTGGCCTACCTGAACCGCGTAGACCACGACCGTTACGTCGCGCTGATCGCCAAGCTGGGTCTGCGCAAGTAAGCCTTGCACTGAATGACAGACGCCTGAGTTAGTTCACTAGCTCAGGCGTTTTTTACTTCGGAGACGGCAAAAACAGAGCGAAGCTGTGTCATTCCACGGAAATTGACGGTTCTTTTGAACCGGTCCTTGAGTTTCTCTGGAATGGCATCGTGTTCTGAGTTGTTGCCTCCGGGCTTGGCAGGTGGCCTTTACCTGCCAGCGGATTCCCGCAATCACAGGAGATAGAACAATGAGCATTTTCAACAAAGTCACCAAGACCTTCCAATGGGGCCAGCACACCGTCACGATGGAAACCGGCGAAATCGCCCGTCAATCCACCGGCGCCGTGTTGCTGGACATGGACGGCACCGTGGTGCTGGCCACCGTCGTTGCCAAGACCGAAGGCAAGGCCGGCCAGGACTTCTTCCCCTTGACCGTTGACTACCTGGAAAAAGCCTACGCCGCCGGCAAGATCCCCGGCAGCTTCTTCAAGCGCGAAGGCCGCCCCAGCGAATTCGAGACGCTGACCAGCCGCCTGATCGACCGTCCGATTCGTCCGCTGTTCCCAGAAGGCTTCTTCAACGAAGTGCACGTGGTCGTGCACACCGTGTCGCTGAACCCCGAAGTGGATGCTGATATTGCAGCCTTGATCGCTGTCAGCGCTGCGTTGTCCATCAGCGGTGTTCCGTTCAATGGCCCCATTGGTGCCGCCCGCGTGGGTTATGTCAACGGTGAATACGTGTTGAACCCTGGCCAGACCCAGCGCAAAGATTCCATCCTGGATCTGGTTGTTGCCGGTACCGAGGCGGCTGTGCTGATGGTGGAATCCGAAGCCCAGCAACTGTCCGAAGAAATCATGTTGGGCGCCGTGGTCTATGGCCACGAGCAAGGCAATATCGCCATCAACGCCATCCACGAACTCGTGCGTGACGCTGGCAAGCCAGTGTGGGACTGGAAAGCCCCCGCCAAGGACGAAGCCCTGATCGCCAAGATCGACGGCCTGGCCAAAGCCAAGCTGGAAGCCGCTTACCAAATCCGCAACAAGCAAGCCCGTACACAAGCCTGCCGCGCTGCCTACTCCGAAGTCATGGCTGCCTTGAAGGCCGACGGCGCTGCGTTTGACAGCGTGGCCATCGAAGGCCTGTTGTTTGAAATCGAAGCCAAGATCGTTCGCGGTCAGATTCTGGCAGGCGAGCCCCGCATCGACGGCCGCGACACACGCACCGTGCGCGCCATCGAAATCCGCAACGGCGTGCTGCCCCGTACCCATGGCTCGGCCCTGTTCACCCGCGGTGAAACCCAGGCTTTGGTCGTGACGACGCTCGGTACCGAGCGCGATGCCCAACGTATCGACGCCTTGAGCGGCGACTACGAAGACCGTTTCATGCTGCACTACAACATGCCTCCGTTCGCCACTGGCGAAACCGGTCGCGTGGGCACGCCCAAGCGCCGCGAAATCGGTCACGGCCGTCTGGCCAAGCGCGCCCTGGTGGCTTGCTTGCCGACCAAGGAAGAGTTCCCCTACACCATGCGTGTGGTGTCGGAAATCACCGAGTCCAATGGCTCGTCGTCGATGGCTTCGGTCTGCGGCGGCTGCCTGTCGCTGATGGACGCTGGCGTGCCCATGAAAGCCCACGTGGCCGGTATCGCCATGGGCCTGATCAAGGAAGACAACCGCTTTGCGGTGTTGACCGACATCCTGGGTGACGAAGACCACCTGGGTGACATGGACTTCAAGGTTGCCGGTACCACCAACGGTATCACCGCACTGCAGATGGACATCAAGATCCAGGGCATCACCAAGGAAATCATGCAAGTCGCATTGGCCCAGGCCAAGGAAGCGCGCATGCACATCCTGGGCAAGATGCAAGAAGCGATGTCCGAGGCCAAGACCGAAGTGTCCAACTTCGCACCCCGTCTGTTCACGATGAAGATCAACCCCGAGAAGATCCGTGACGTGATCGGCAAGGGCGGCTCCGTGATCCGTGCGCTGACCGAAGAAACCGGCACGCAGATCAACATCGACGAAGATGGCACCATCACCATCGCCTCGGCCGATCCCGCCAAGGCCGAAGAAGCCAAGCGCCGTATCGAGCAGATCACCGCGGAAGTGGAAATCGGCAAGGTCTACGAAGGCCCCATCACCAAGATTCTGGACTTCGGCGCACTGGTCAATCTGTTGCCCGGCAAGGATGGCCTGTTGCACATCAGCCAGATCGCCCATGAACGTGTGGAGAAGGTTTCCGACTACCTGACCGAAGGCCAGATCATCAAGGTCAAGGTCATGGAAACCGACGAAAAGGGCCGCATCAAGCTGTCCATGAAGGCTTTGCTGGACCGTCCGGCACAGTCGTCTGACCAGGGTTGATAAGGTCGTATTGCTAGCAATTTGATAGCTCTATGTTCAGCAATGACGAGGGCTATCGGTTGATTTTGCTATGAACGTTATTGAAATTTCATCCTTTGGCGGGCCCGACGTTTTGCGTCTGGCGGATCGTCCTGTGCCCGTTGCGGGCGCGGGCGAAGTGCTGATCCGCGTGGGCGCCAGTGGCATCAATCGCCCCGATGTGCTGCAGCGAGCGGGCATGTACCCGGCGCCGGCCGGTGCCTCCGATATTCCCGGGCTGGAAGTGGCCGGGGTTATCGAAGGTGGCGACGCCCAGGCCATGGCACAAGCCGGGCTGAACGTGGGCGACCGCGTGTGCGCGCTGGTGGCGGGTGGTGGTTACGCGGAATACTGCGTGGCGCCCATCGGCCAATGCTTGCCGGTTCCCAAAGGCTTGAGCGATGTCGAAGCGGCTTCATTGCCCGAGACGTTTTTCACCGTCTGGAGCAATGTGTTTGACCGCGGCGGTTTGCAAAGTGGCGAAACCCTGTTGGTGCAGGGCGGCACCAGTGGCATTGGCGTTACGGCCATCCAGATTGCCAAGGCCTTGGGTGCCAAAGTGATTACCACGGCTGGCAGCGACGAGAAATGTGCTGCTTGTCTGGCGTTGGGTGCCGACCATGCCATCAACTACAAAACCCAAGACTTCCAGGTCGAGGCCTTGCGCCTGACCGACGGTCGTGGTGTGGATGTGGTGCTGGACATGGTGGCGGGTAGCTATGTCGCCAAGGAGGTGCAGTGCCTGGCTGAAGATGGCCGTTTGGTCATCATCGCCGTGCAGGGCGGTGTGCAGGCGGAGTTCAATGCCGCGCTGGTCATGCGCAAACGTTTGACCATCACCGGCTCGACCTTGCGTGCGCGCCCGGTGGCCTTCAAGGCCGCCATTGCCAAGGCCTGTTTGCAACAGGTGTGGCCTTTGCTGGCTGCGGGACGTGTCAAGCCGGTGGTGCACAGCGTGTTCCCTGCGGTTGATGCCAGCCAAGCCAGTGGTAGCGGCGCGTCGCAGGCCCATGCCTTGATGGAATCCAACCAGCACGTTGGCAAGATTGTTTTGACTTGGGGAGTGCAAGCATGAAAAAGCAACTGATTGCAGGCAATTGGAAAATGAACGGATCCTTGGTTACCAACGAAGCGCTAGTCAATGCGTTGGCTGCGGGTGTTGGCAGTGCGCAGTGTCAGATCGCTGTGTGCGTGCCGTCACCTTATTTGGCGCAGGTCCGGGGCCTGGTGTCGGGTACGGGCATCGATGTGGGCGCTCAGGATGTATCGGTGCATGAATCCGGGGCCTATACCGGTGAGGTGTCAGCGGGCATGCTGCGCGATTTTGGCGTGCGTTATTGCCTGGTAGGCCACTCGGAGCGGCGTCAGTATCACGGTGAAACCGACGCGGTCGTGGCTGATAAGGCGCAGCGGGCGCTTGCAGCCGGCGTGACGCCGATTGTGTGTGTTGGTGAAACACTGGCTGAGCGTGAGACTGGACGCACCGAGGAAGTTGTCAAGCGCCAGTTGGCTGCCGTTGTGCATACCAATGGGCATTGCATCAGCGAAATCGTCGTCGCCTATGAGCCGGTCTGGGCGATTGGCACTGGAAAGACAGCCAGCCCGGAGGAGGCGCAGCAAGTGCATGCGGTATTGCGTGCACAACTGCGTGCCGCTACGCCAAAAGCCGACCGTGTGCTCATCTTGTATGGCGGCAGCATGAATGCAGCGAATGCCGCCCAATTGTTGTCGCAGCCAGATATCGACGGCGGACTGGTTGGGGGGGCGTCCCTGAAGCCTGCGGACTTTTTATCCATCATCGCGGCTGCACACTGATTGTGTTCAGTGCCCGCAGTTAGTTAGCTTTTTAGGAGTTGAGAATGAATATTGTGTTGACGATTCTTTTGACGGTACAAATGCTGTCGGCCTTGGCCATGATTGGTCTGATTCTGGTGCAGCATGGCAAAGGTGCGGATATGGGCGCGGCCTTTGGCAGCGGCGGTTCTGGGAGCTTGTTTGGTGCCAGTGGCAGTGCCAACTTTTTGTCCCGGACTACGGCTGTCCTGGCCACTGTGTTTTTTGTTTGCACGTTGGCGTTGGCGTATTTTGGTAATCTGCGCCCTGCCAGCTCAGGTAGCGTGCTGGAAGGGGCTTCATCGGCAGCGCCTTTGGTCTCTGAAGCTGCTTCAGTACCAACCGTTGCCGCATCCGGCGTGGGACAAATTCCTGCCAAGTAATCTGCTACTTTAATTGCCTTGTCCCCGGGGAAAGAGGGGCAAATTCAGGGTAAACTCTAGTCTCGTTTGAAAAGCAAAATACCCCCAGGTTCCTCATGCAATTCAGACAAACAGAGCCGCCGTCGTGGTGAAATTGGTAGACACGCTATCTTGAGGGGGTAGTGGCGAGAGCTGTGCGAGTTCGAGTCTCGCCGACGGCACCATAAGATTTTTTCGAGTCTCGGATATCTGTTCGAGAGGCGACAGTAAATTGTTTTTTAGAGTGCCAATATGAACCTTGATCAGTATCTTCCTGTTCTTTTGTTCATGTTGATTGGCATTGTGACGGGGGTTGCGCCCCAGGTCATAGGGTACGTTTTAGGCCCAAATCGCCCTGATGCGGCGAAAAACTCCCCTTATGAATGCGGCTTTGAAGCCTTCGGTGACGCGCGCATGCAGTTCGATGTGCGGTATTACCTAATAGCCATTCTCTTTATTTTGTTTGACCTGGAAACGGCGCTGCTGTTTCCATGGGCGGTGTCGCTTAAAGAGTTGGGTCTTTTTGGCTATTTGGTGGGCCTGGAGTTTGTAACCATTTTGACCATCGGCTTTGTTTATGCGTGGATAAAAGGCGCTCTGGACTGGGAGTAATGCGATGATCGAAGGCGTTTTTAGAGAGGGCTTTGTCACCACAAGCTACGATGCTGTGGTGAACTGGGCCAAGACCGGTTCGGTTTGGCCAATGACCTTTGGGCTTGCTTGCTGTGCCGTTGAAATGATGCATGCGGCGGCAGCGCGGTATGACATCAGCCGGTTTGGTGCCGAGGTGTTTCGACCGAGCCCACGTCAGTCTGATTTGATCATTGTGGCGGGTACGTTGACGAACAAAATGGCACCAGCCTTTCGCAAAGTTTACGATCAGATGGCCGAACCCCGCTGGGTTCTCAGTATGGGATCTTGCGCTAACGGCGGTGGCTATTACCACTACAGTTATGCCGTGGTTCGAGGCTGTGATCGCGTTGTACCGGTTGATGTGTATGTGCCGGGTTGCCCTCCCACGGCAGAGGCGTTGATTTACGGAATCCTGCAATTGCAGCAGAAGATCCGTCGTACGCAAACCATCGCGCGCGCGTGAGGAATTACGCATGACCCTAGTTTCTGTTCTGCCCGAAGCCACTCGCGACGCGGTGGTGAATGCCCTTGGTGACAAAATCAAAAGCATTTCGATCCATTGGGGCGAGGTGACCGTCCATGTTGCAACAGACAATTACCATGCCGTTTCGCAGGCTTTACGGGATGCGCCCGGCTGCCAGTTCGAGCAATTGGTCGACTTGTGCGGAGTGGATTATTCCGAATTCCCGGGTGGTACGCCTGATGGATTGCGGTTTTGCGTGGTGGTCCACTTGCTTTCGGTGAGTTTGAATCAGCGCTTGCGGTTGAAAGTGTTTGCGTCCGACGATTTCGCGCCCATTCTCCCCACAGTGACTGACATCTGGAGTGGTGCTAATTGGTTTGAACGCGAAGCATTCGACCTCTTCGGCATCGTCTTTGATGGACACTCAGATCTGCGCCGGATTTTGACGGATTACGGTTTTATCGGGCATCCGTTTCGCAAGGATTTTCCTTGTATCGGTCACGTTGAGATGCGATATGACGAAAAACTGGGTCGCGTTGTGTACCAACCCGTCACCATCGAGCCGCGTGAGAACGTTCCACGCATTATTCGTGAAGAAAACTATGGAGGCCTGCAGTAAGCAGATTGATGCATGGCTGAAATAAAGAACTACACCCTCAATTTTGGACCTCAGCATCCGGCCGCGCACGGCGTTTTGCGGCTGGTGCTTGAACTTGATGGCGAGGTCATTCAACGCGCGGATCCGCACATTGGGTTGCTGCATCGCGCCACCGAGAAGTTGGCTGAGAGTAAGACATATCTTCAGGCCTTGCCTTACATGGATCGTCTTGACTACATGTCAATGATGTGCAATGAAAATGCATACTGTCTTGTGTTGGAGAAGATGCTCGGATTAGAGGTTCCGTTACGCGCCAAATACATCCGGGTCATGTATTCGGAAATAACGCGCTTGCTGAATCATTTGTTGTGGGTTGGAGCGCACGCAATTGACTGTGGTGCCATGACTGTCATGCTCTATGCGTTTCGTGAACGCGAAGACTTGCTGGACATGTATGAAGCGGTGAGTGGCGCTCGCATGCACGCTGCGTACTTCCGACCTGGTGGTGTCTACCGTGATCTCCCTGATTCGATGCCGCGTCACCAGTCGAACAAGATTCGCAGTGCGAAATCAACCGAAGGCCTGAACCGAAACCGGGGCGGTAGCTTGCTGGATTTCATCGACGACTTTACGCAGCGGTTCCCGGCCTTTCTTTCTGAGTACCACACGCTGCTGACGGACAACCGTATCTGGAAGCAGCGCACCGTGGGGATTGGTGTGGTTACGCCGGAGCGCGCGCTGAATCTCGGATTCACGGGCCCGATGTTGCGCGGCTCGGGCGTTGCTTGGGATTTGCGAAAAAAGCAACCTTACGAGGTCTACGACAGATTGGATTTTGATATCCCGGTGGGCAAGACAGGTGACACCTACGATCGTTACTTGGTGCGGATGGAAGAAATGAAGCAGTCCAACCGCATCGTTAAACAGTGCGTCGACTGGTTGAGGGTGAACCCCGGTCCGGTGATCACGGATAACCACAAAATTGGGCCACCTGATCGCCAGTCGATGAAGACCAATATGGAAGATCTGATCCATCACTTCAAGTTGTTCACTGAAGGATTTGCCGTCCCACAGGGAGAGGCTTACGCGGCCATCGAACATCCAAAGGGTGAATTTGGCATTTACATGGTCAGCGACGGTGCCAACAAACCCTATCGCATGAAAATTCGTCCTCCAGCGTTCGTCCATTTGGCGGCGCTGGATGAGATGGGCAAGGGTCACATGATCGCGGACGCCGTGTCAATTATTGGCACCATGGATATTGTGTTTGGGGAAGTGGATCGATGATTTCCGAAGAATCCAAATTGCGCTTCGCTCGCGAAGTTGCCAAATACCCGGCAGATCAAAAACAGTCCGCAGTGATGGCGTGTTTGGCCATTGTTCAACAAGAACTTGGATATGTCAGCACGGACAGCGAAGCCGTTGTTGCTGAATACCTTGGAATGGCGCCCATGGCGGTGCACGAGGTCACGACCTTCTACAACATGTACAACCAGCGCCCGGTTGGCAAGTACAAGCTCAATGTGTGTACCAATTTGCCCTGCCAGTTGCGCGATGGTGTCAGTACGCTGAAGTACCTGGAGAACAAGCTGGGTATTTCCATGGGACAGACCACGCCTGACGGTATGTTCACTCTGCAACAAAGTGAGTGTCTGGGCGCGTGTGCCGATTCCCCCGTCATGCTGGTGAATGACCGTTCTATGTGCAGTTTCATGACTCCAGAGAAGCTGGATCAGCTGGTGGATGGTCTGCGGGCGGCGGGAGACAAATGATGACAGCGCAGCACATTCTTTCTCAGTTCCGCGCCACTGGCGTGCAAACCTGCTTCCATGACCGGCATATCAATCCGCAGATTCTTGCGGGTTTGGACGGTTCTAACTGGCGTCTGAAAGATTATGAGGCGCGCGGTGGCTACCAGGCACTGCGCAAGGTTCTCGGTATCGGCGGTGGTGAGGCCATGACGCAAGATCAGGTTATTGCCACGGTCAAGGAGTCGGCGCTGCGTGGACGCGGTGGCGCCGGGTTCCCGACAGGGTTGAAGTGGAGCTTCATGCCACGGCAGTTCCCCGGTCAAAAATACCTGGTCTGCAATTCGGATGAAGGTGAGCCGGGTACCTGCAAGGACCGCGACATCATGGAGTTCAACCCCCATATCGTCATTGAGGGTATGGCCATTGCCGCCTTTGCCATGGGTATTTCGGTCGGCTACAACTACATTCACGGTGAGATTTTTTCGACCTATGACCGGTTCGAAGAAGCCCTAGAGGAAGCGCGCGCCGCTGGCCTGTTGGGCAACAATATTTTGGGCAGTAATTTCAGTTTCCAATTGCATGCGGCACACGGATTTGGCGCATACATTTGTGGCGAGGAAACGGCCCTGTTGGAGTCGCTGGAAGGCAAGAAAGGCCAGCCACGTTTCAAACCGCCTTTCCCGGCCAGTTTTGGTCTGTATGGAAAGCCGACGACGATCAACAACACGGAAACATTTGCCGCAGTGCCATGGATTATCCGTAATGGCGGACAGGCGTATCTGGAGTGTGGCAAGCCCAACAATGGCGGCACCAAAATTTACTCTGTCAGCGGAGATGTGGAGTTGCCCGGCAATTTTGAGGTTCCTATGGGAACGCCCTTTTCCAAACTCCTAGAGTTGGCGGGGGGCGTGCGAACTGGGCGCAAACTCAAAGCGGTGATTCCCGGCGGTTCGTCGTCCCCCGTATTGCCCGCTTCCATCATGATGGATTGCACCATGGACTATGACTCCATTGCCAAGGCTGGGTCCATGCTGGGGTCGGGGGCTGTCATTGTTCTGGATGACAGCCGGTGCATGGTCAAAAGTCTGCAACGCCTGAGCTATTTTTATATGCATGAGTCCTGTGGCCAATGCACACCGTGTCGTGAAGGCACGGGATGGTTGTCGCGCGTGGTGGATCGCATTGAACTTGGTCACGGGCGTCCAGCTGATATGGACCTGTTGGATAGCGTTGCGGAAGACATTCAGGGCCGTACGATTTGTGCGTTGGGTGATGCCGCGGCGATGCCGGTTCGCGCCATGATCAAACACTTTAGACACGAATTTGAGTACCACGTAGAGCACAAGACCTGTATGGTCCCAGCTTACGTTTGAGCAAAAAAAGATGACCCCAAGGCTCACTATTCGTTCGCTGCCCCCCATGGGGGCGCCCGCCTTTTTTGGGGCGGCCCGGCAAAAGGCTAACCGATGATAGAAATCGAACTCGACGGCAAGAAGGTTGACATTGTTGAAGGCAGCATGATCATGCATGCAGCCGAAAAGGCAGGCACCTACATCCCCCATTTCTGTTACCACAAGAAGCTGAGCATTGCGGCGAGTTGCCGCATGTGCCTGGTTGATGTGGAAAAGATGCCCAAGCCTATGCCAGCCTGCGCCACTCCCGTGACGCAGGGGATGATCGTACGAACCAAGAGTGATAAAGCGATCAAGGCCCAGAAATCGGTAATGGAGTTTTTACTGATCAATCACCCGCTGGACTGCCCGATTTGTGACCAGGGTGGCGAATGCCAGTTGCAGGATTTGGCCGTTGGTTACGGTGGATCTACCTCTCGATACGAGGAAGAGAAGCGCGTGGTCTTCCACAAGGATGTGGGTCCTTTGGTATCTATGGAGGAAATGAGCCGTTGCATCCATTGCACGCGTTGTGTCCGTTTTGGGCAAGAGATTGCTGGCGTGATGGAGTTGGGCATGTCCCATCGCGGTGAGCATGCCGAAATTGAGACCTTCCTGGGGCAGTCGATTGACTCGGAGTTGTCGGGCAATATGATTGATATTTGCCCGGTCGGTGCACTGACGAGCAAGCCATTCCGATACAGCGCTCGCACATGGGAGTTGTCTCGCCGCAAGTCAATCAGCCCGCACGATTCCACCGGCACTAATTTGATTGTCCAGGTCAAGAACAACAAAGTGATGCGTGTTGTGCCGCTTGAAAATGAGGCCGTCAATGAATGCTGGATTGCAGACCGCGATCGCTTTTCCTACGAGGCGCTAAATGGGGACGAACGCCTGACTTCACCCATGCTGAAGCAAGGCGGAGTGTGGAAGACCGTGGACTGGAAAACGGCACTGGAATATGTGGTGCATGGATTGCAGAGTATCAAGGCGAACCATGGTCCATCGTTCATTGGTGCTTTGGTTAGTCCGCACAGTACCCTGGAAGAGCTATATTTGGCTGGTGCGTTGGTTCGGGGCCTTGGTAGTGAAAATATCGACTACCGACTTCGCAATGCCGAATTTGAAAAGGCTTCGACAGTAGCCCGTTACCTGGGCATGCGCATTCAGGAGTTGTCTAGCCTGCAGCGCGTCTTGGTTGTGGGATCGAATCTTCGCAAGGACCATCCACTATTTGCTCAGCGGCTGCGTCAAGCGGTCCGCGTCGGTGGTGAACTCAGCGTCATCAATGCAGCGGCTACCGACTGGGCAATGCCGGTGCGGCACTCGGATCTGGTGCCGGCTGCCGGGTGGCTACATGCTTTGTCGGACATCGCGGCCGCTATAGCGGTGGAAAAGAATGTCACTGCTCCATTAGGTGGACAAATTACCGAGTTCGCCAAAGCCGTCGCGAGCTCGCTATTGGGTGGGGAGAACAAGGCGGTATTGCTCGGCAATGCAGCTGCACACCATAGCCAGGCGGGCCAATTGTTGGCCATGGCAAACTGGATTGGTGAGCATACCGGTGCAAAGGTGGGGTACCTTACTGAAGCTGCCAATACAGTGGGCGCACAACTGGTTGGTGTCATGCCGGGTGAAGGCGGACTCAATGCCGGTCAAATGTTGTCTGGAGCGCTGAAAGCGACCTTATTGCTCAATAACGAGCCGGAGTTTGATTCGGCTGCCGGTCGGGCAAGCATTGATACATTGAAGCAATCTGAGATGGTGGTAACCCTGAGCCCGTTCAAGGCGAACATGGAAATGAGCGATGTTCTTTTGCCCATTACACCGTTCACCGAAACGCCTGGAACTTTTGTGAATGCGGAAGGCCGTGTACAAAGTTTCTACGCGGTAGCGAAGCCGCTTGGCGATGCGCGCCCGGCGTGGAAGGTTTTCAGGGCTCTTGCAGATATGCTTAATTTGCCTGGTTTTGCTTTTGATTCGGCGCAAGAAGTCCTGTTGCACCTCCATTCGAAACTTGAGGGTGGCGCGCCGAGTTGGGTTCCTGCAAATCGGCTCAGTAACGTGCATGAGCTGTCTGAGACGATTACACCGATGCGCGGCGAGCCTTGTGTGGCCGCCATTTATCAACTCGACAGTATCGTACGGCGCGCGCCGGCGCTTCAACTGACAGCGGACGCCAAGAAAGCCGGCACGCAGGAGGTCACAGCATGATCGACGTCATTTTTTCTTTTGGGCGGGGTCTGGTTGATGCGCCATGGTGGGCTTCGATGGCCTGGCCTACGATATGGAGCTTGATGAAGGTGTCGTTGGTACTGGTCGTCGTTTTGACGGCTGTTACCTATGCGACTCTTTGGGAGCGGAAATTGCTGGGTTGGGCGCAGATTCGGCTTGGTCCTAACCGTGTCGGTCCTTGGGGTCTTCTGCAGCCGATTGCCGATGCCTTGAAGTTGATGACCAAGGAAATCATTCGACCAACCGCATCTGACAGAACGCTGTTCTACCTGGGTCCGGTCTTGACGGTGGCCCCGGCATTGGCGGCTTGGGCGGTCATTCCGTTTGGTCCCGAGATCGCTGTGGCGAATTTGAATGCGGGATTGTTGTTTTTGATGGCGATTACCTCGATGGAGGTTTACGGCGTGATCATCTCCGGATGGTCGTCGAACTCCAAGTACGCGTTTCTTGGCGCTATGCGGGCGTCTGCCCAAATGGTCAGCTATGAGATTGCGATGGGGTTCTGCTTCTTGGTGGTTCTCATGGTGTCCGGCAGTTTGAACCTGTCGGAGATCGTTGCCGGGCAGGGTAAAGGTCACTTTGCGCAGATGGGGCTGTCCTTTCTGTCATGGAATTGGTTGCCTCTTCTGCCAATTTTGGTGGTGTACTTTGTTTCGGGCTTGGCCGAAACCAATCGCACACCGTTTGACGCCATCGAAGGTGAGTCGGAGATTGTGGCGGGCCACATGGTTGAATATTCTGGCATGTCATGGGCAATGTTCCAGATGGCGGAGTATGCCAACATCTGGCTTGTTTCGGTGTTGGCGACGATCATGTTCTTTGGCGGCTGGATGTCACCAATCGATAGTGCGGTCTTCAACTGGGTTCCTGGGTGGATTTGGCTCGGCATCAAGACTTTTTGTGTGATGACCACTTTCATTTGGGTTCGAGTTACCTTTCCAAGATTTCGTTTTGACCAGATTATGCGTCTGGGGTGGAAGATCTTCATTCCTGTAACCTTGGTTTGGTTGGTGGTGATTGGAGGTTGGATGCAAACCCCGTGGAACATTTGGAAGTGATTCGAGTTGTCTATGTCTACCCCAACTTCAACTACCGTCGAAAGCTCGTCCACGAGTGCCTTCTCACTCAAGGATTTTTTGTCGAGTTTTCTTCTGACCGAGCTGCTAAAGGGCATGATGCTGACGGGTAGGTACGCCTTTCGAAGCAAGATAACTCTGGAATATCCGGAAGAGAAAACACCTCTGTCACCTAGATTTCGTGGCCTGCACGCCTTGCGTCGTTACGAGAATGGGGAAGAGCGTTGTATCGCTTGCAAGTTGTGCGAGGCTGTATGTCCCGCGATGGCCATCACTATTGAGTCGGAAGTGCGGGCAGACGGGTCACGCCGTACTTCACGATACGACATTGATCTGACCAAGTGTATTTTTTGCGGTTTCTGCGAAGAGAGTTGTCCTGTGGACTCTATCGTTGAGACACATATCCTTGAATACCACGGTGAAAAACCGGGTGATCTCTACTTTACTAAGGACATGTTGTTGGCTGTGGGGGATCGATACGAATCCGAAATCGCTGCTAGCAAACAGGCGGATGCCAAATACCGTTAATCCGTCGAACGAAAGAATCTGAATCATGAGTGTCACGACCGGCCTGTTTTATGTGTTTTCGACAATCCTGCTGATCGCTGCGTTTCGTGTAATTACAGCCCGAAATCCCGTACATGCCGTGCTGTTTTTGGTATTGACTTTTTTCCAAGCATCAATGATCTGGATGTTATTGAAAGCTGAATTCCTGTCTCTTTCGCTTGTCTTAGTTTATGTCGGAGCAGTGATGGTGCTGTTCCTTTTCGTGGTGATGATGCTGGAAGTCAATATTGAAAGTCTGAGGGTCGGCTTTTGGAATCACTTTCCGTTGGCTGCGGTTGTCGGTGTGGTGATTGCATTGGAAATGGCTGCAGTCCTTATGGGGGGGTTTCGTGTAGTTGAAAGCCCAACTGCCACGACAGCGGCTGCTGCATTACCCCAGGTTTCTAACGCAAAGGAGTTGGGCAAGTTGCTGTACACGCAGTACCTCTACCCACTGGAGGTGGCAGCTGCCATCTTGTTGGTTGCGATGTTTGCCGCGATCGCGCTGACCCTGCGCGAGCGCAAGGACACGAAAACTGTGAAGTCGGGTGATCAAGTGCGTGTGAAGGCGCGTGATCGTATGGTCGTTTTGAAAATGGCTGCCACCAAAGCGGCTGTTGAGCCGGCGGTGGCAACTACGAATGCGGAGACAAAAGCATGACTTTGACACTAGGGCATTTTCTATCTTTGGGTGCAATCTTGTTTGCCATGTCAGTCGTCGGCATTTTTCTGAACCGTCGCAATCTTATTGTGTTGCTGATGGCAATTGAACTCATGCTCTTGGCGGTTAATACCAATTTCGTGGCGTTCTCCCATTATTTGCACGACCTGCATGGGCAGATATTTGTGTTTTTCATCCTGACGGTTGCTGCCGCCGAGTCTGCGATTGGCTTGGCCATTCTGGTCCTGTTGTTCCGTAACAGATCCAGCATCAATGCGGACGAACTCAATACGCTCAAGGGTTAATAAAGATATGTCTCAAACCCTGTCAGTTTCGAATTTGTTGCTCGTGCCCTTGGCGCCATTGGTTGGATCCATCATTGCGGGTGTACTAGGAACAAAGTTTGGTGGCAATGTGATTGGACGGCGCGCCAGTCATTCCGTCACTATTTTGGGCGTTTTATTGGCCTTTGTTGTGTCAGTCATGACGCTCAAGGCCGTGGCATTGGATGGCGCACGTTTCAATGAAACCCTTTACACGTGGATGGTCGTAGGTGACCTGAAGATGGAGATTGGTTTTTTGGTCGATGGTTTGACAGCCATGATGATGTGTGTCGTGACCTTTGTGTCTTTGATGGTCCATCTCTACACCATTGGTTATATGGAAGAGGATGACGGCTACAACCGGTTCTTTTCCTACATATCGTTGTTCACGTTTTCAATGCTGATGCTGGTCATGAGCAACAACATGCTCCAGTTGTTTTTCGGCTGGGAAGCTGTTGGTCTGGTGTCCTATTTGTTGATTGGATTCTGGTTCAACAAACCGACTGCTATTTTTGCAAACATGAAGGCTTTTTTAGTCAACCGAGTCGGTGACTTTGGTTTCATTCTTGGCATTGGATTGATTGCGGCTTACGCCGGTACTTTGAACTACGCAGAAGCTTTTTCCAAGGCAGGTCATTTGGCAACACTAAGTTTGCCGGGCACCGATTGGATGTTGATCACAGTGATTTGTATTTGTTTGTTTATTGGTGCTATGGGTAAATCGGCACAGTTTCCCTTGCATGTCTGGTTACCCGACTCAATGGAAGGCCCCACCCCAATCTCTGCCTTGATTCATGCAGCGACGATGGTGACGGCTGGCATATTCATGGTGGCACGTATGTCTCCGTTGTTTGAGTTGAGCGACACGGCATTGGGCTTTATCTTGGTCACAGGATCGATCACTGCTTTGTTCATGGGCTTTCTGGGCATCATTCAAAACGACATCAAACGTGTTGTGGCCTATTCGACCTTGTCGCAATTGGGCTATATGACCGTTGCTTTGGGCGCCTCCGCCTATTCGGTTGCGGTATTCCATCTGATGACACACGCCTTTTTCAAGGCCTTGTTATTCCTTGCGGCCGGGTCGGTCATCATGGGTGTACATCACAACCAAGACATCCGTTGGATGGGTGGGTTACGAAAATACATGCCCATAACGTGGATCACCTCTTTGTTGGGTTCTTTGGCTCTCATTGGCACACCGTTATTCTCGGGGTTTTACTCCAAGGACAGCATCATTGAAGCTGTGATGGAAAGTCATTTGCCGGGAGCAGGCTTCGCAAAGTTTGCTGTGTTGGCGGGTGTATTTGTAACGGCTTTTTATTCTTTCCGTATGTACTTCTTGGTGTTTCATGGCAAAGAGCGATTCAACCAGAATCCGGATGCTCACCATGGACACGGTGATGATCACGGCCACCACGATGCACACCAGAGCCCGCACGAATCGCCCTGGGTCGTGACGGTTCCGCTGGTACTTCTCGCCATACCATCGGTGGTCATCGGCTATTTGACGATTGCTCCCATGTTGTATGGGGACTTCTTCAAGGACGCCATCGTCGTTAATTCGGCATTGCACCCTGCAATGAAGGAGTTGGAACATGCATTCCACGGCCCCATGCAGATGGCAACTCACGCCTTGACTAGCTTGCCGCTCTGGCTAGCGGTTTCGGGCGTCGTTTTGGCCTATGTGTTCTATATGGTGAAACCTTCGTGGCCCGCAGCAATCAAGGCGACGTTTCTGCCGGTCTTCAATGTCTTGGAGAACAAGTACTACCTTGACTGGTTCAATGAGAATATTTTGGCTCGTGGTGCACGGGCCTTGGGCACAGGGCTTTGGCGTGGTGGTGATCAGGCCATTATTGATGGTGCGTTGGTCAATGGATCATGGAAACTGGTAGGCCGCATTTCCGGGCTGGTGCGTCAGTTGCAGACCGGCTACCTGTACCACTATGCGTTGGTCATGATTTTGGGCATTTTTGTGCTCATGACGTATTTCGTCTGGCTCAAGTAGGAGAAGAAGAAAATGGGATTGTTGAGCCTTGCGATTTGGACGCCTATTGCGTTCGGCGTTGTGTTGCTGGCATTGGGGCGTGATGATCAGGCAAAGGTCGTTCGTTGGTTTGCGTTGGTAGGTGCTATCGTTAGCTTTCTGCTGACCTTGCCGCTTTACACCCGTTTCGATACCGCGACCGCAGCGATGCAGTTCGTTGAAAACACACCTTGGATTGAACGTTTCAACGTGCAATACCACCTTGGCGTTGATGGCATATCCCTGTGGTTTGTCCTATTGACGGCATTTATCAACGTTGTCGTTGTGATTGCCGGTTGGGAGGTTATTACCCGGCGTGTTAATCAGTACATGGGGGCTTTCCTCATTCTCAGCGGTTTGATGATCGGTGTCTTTTGCACGCTAGACGGATTGTTGTTTTACGTGTTCTTTGAGGCCACGTTGATTCCGATGTACTTGATCATCGGTATTTGGGGTGGGCCCAACAAGATTTACGCAGCGTTCAAGTTTTTCCTTTACACGCTGTTAGGTTCCTTGCTGATGCTGGTTGCGCTCATATTTTTGTATACGAAATCCGGTGGCAGCTTTGACTTGGCAGTGTGGCATGCCATGCGTCTGGACGGGACTACACAAACACTGTTGTTCTTCGCTTTTTTTGCAGCATTTGCGGTCAAGGTACCGATGTGGCCTGTTCACACTTGGTTGCCAGATGTGCACGTGGAAGCGCCCACAGGTGGATCAGCTGTGTTGGCGGCCATCATGCTCAAATTGGGTGCGTATGGCTTTCTGAGATTCTCCTTGCCCATCGCGCCCGATGCGGCCCATGAATGGGCGTGGCTGATGATTGCCTTGTCTCTCATTGCTGTGGTCTATGTCGGCTTGGTTGCGATGGTTCAAGAGGATATGAAGAAACTGGTCGCTTATTCGTCGGTTGCGCATATGGGCTTCGTGACTTTGGGTTTTTTCATATTTATTGATCTGGGTGTGTCCGGCGGTTTGGTTCAAATGATTGCCCATGGTTTTGTCTCAGGCGCCATGTTCCTATCCATCGGAGTCTTGTACGACAGGGTGCATTCCCGCGAAATCGCCAGTTATGGTGGGGTCGTCAACACCATGCCAAAGTTCACTGCATTTGCCTTATTCTTTGCCATGGCGAACTGCGGTCTACCCGGAACAGCCGGGTTTGTTGGCGAGTGGATGGTTATTTTGGCGGCAGTTAAGTTCAACTTCTGGGTGGGTTTTGCCGCGGCGAGTGCGCTTATTTTCGGTGCAGCCTACACGTTGTGGATGTTCAAACGTGTGTACTTGGGTCCCGTCGCCAATGAGCGAGTGAAGGCATTGGTTGACATCAATGCACGCGAGTTCTTGATGCTTTCCCTTCTTGCCGGCGCCGTGTTGTGGATGGGTGTGCATCCAAAGCCCTTTACCGATGTGATGGATGTTTCGGTTGCGCAACTGCTTAAGCACGTTGCGGTTTCCAAATTGAACTGATCAAACTGAATTGAGAGACGAACGATGATTGACAAACTCAGTTGGATCGCGGTTTACCCCGATATTGTCCTGCTGGTAATGGCATGTGTTATTGCCTTACTGGATCTCGGCATCAAAAGCCCCATGCGTGGCACAACGTATGTGTTCACTCTGCTAACACTTGCTGTAGTTGCCTTTATGCAGGCCGACTTGGCATTGAGCGGAACGACCATTTATGGCTTTGGCAACATGATTGTCAGTGACGTCATGGGGAACTGGTTGAAGTGTTTTGCAACAATCGCTGTCATGGTGACTTTGGTCTATGGGCGCCCTTACGCTGCCCATCGTGGCATGCTTCGCGGTGGAGAGTTCTTCACCTTGAGCATCTTCGCCGTTTTGGGTATGTCGGTCATGATTTCTGGCAATAACTTGCTGGTGATTTATATGGGTCTCGAACTGTTGACACTTTCGAGCTATGCCCTGGTTGCGTTAAGGCGTGATCACGCGACTGCGACTGAAGCTGCCATGAAGTATTTTGTTTTGGGTGCAATGGCTTCCGGCTTCTTGCTCTACGGGATGTCCATGTTGTATGGGGCTACTGGGTCGCTGGACATCACGACCATATTCAAGGCCATAGCCTCTGGGCAGATTCGCCACCAAGTCTTAGTGTTCGGTCTGGTATTTATTGTGGCTGGACTTGCCTTCAAGTTAGGGGCCGTTCCTTTCCATATGTGGATACCCGACGTCTATCAGGGCGCCCCGACTGCCATTACATTGATGATAGGCGGTGCCCCCAAGCTGGCAGCGTTTGCCATGACCATGCGTTTGCTGGTTGAAGGCTTACTCCCGCTGGCGGTCGACTGGCAGCAGATGCTTCTGATGCTCGCCGTTGGCTCTTTGTTGGTCGGAAATTTGGCAGCAATAGCGCAGACAAATGTTAAACGCATGTTGGCGTTTTCGACCATTTCACAAATGGGCTTTGTGTTGCTTGGCATCATGTCTGGTGTCGTGAATGGTGATGCATTGGGATTGACTGCCAATGCCTACAGTTCTGCAATGTTTTATGTTGTGACCTATGTGCTGACAACACTTGCAGCGTTCGGCGTGTTATTGTTGCTGTCGCAGGAAGGCTTCGAAAGCGAAGAAATCGCAGACCTCGCGGGCCTTAATCAACGTAGCCCCCTCTATGCGGCTGTCATGGCGGTCTGCCTGCTGTCGCTGGCGGGAATTCCTCCGCTAGTCGGTTTTTACGCAAAACTAGCCGTATTGCAGGCCTTGGTCGCTTCTGCTCAAGGTATTCAGATCGGTATCGCTGTATTTGCGGTCTTGATGTCGCTGATCGGTGCGTTCTATTACTTGCGGGTCATCAAAGTGATGTACTTTGATGAGCCCATCACGGCCAGCAGTGTTGTTGCTCCCTTGGATGTCCGTGTAGTGCTCACTATCAATGGAGCGTTGGTGTTGGTGCTGGGCTTGTTTCCGGGTGGTTTGCTGGCATTGTGTGGCGCTGCTGTTCGGCAAATGCTGGGTACGTGATGCCAGCTTGCCGGTCCGGATGCTTATGCTGTTTGGTTGCCTCAGCACTTTGCCACTCCTTTGACTCTGTTGCCGGTTTGCACCGCAGTCCAGACCGAGACCGCTCAGGCGTTGAACTGTAGCGCAGCCAAACCCGCGTAGACGCCGCCTCGTGCGACCAACTGCTGGTGTGTGCCTTGTTCAACCAACTTGCCGTGGTCAAGGACCACGATTTGGTCGGCTTTTTGCACAGTTGCCAGACGGTGGGCGATGACCAAAGTAGTGCGATCACGCATTGCCGACTCCAAAGCCGCCTGTACCATGCGTTCGCTTTCAGCGTCCAAAGCACTGGTGGCCTCGTCTAACAGCAGCAAGGGGGGATTTTTCAAAATCGCTCGTGCGATGGCAATTCGCTGGCGTTGTCCGCCCGATATACGCAGTCCGCGTTCGCCTAAGAACGTGGAGTACCCCTCTGGAAGTGCAGAGATGAAGTCATGGGCAAAAGCTGCCTGCGCGGCGGCGATGACCTGCCTATCGGTCGCCAGCGGGTTGCCATATCGAATGTTTTCCATCGCGCTGGTCGAAAAGATGACGGCGTCTTGCGGAACAATGCCAATGCGGTGACGCAAGGAATCCAACGACATGTCTCTGGTGTCTACGCCGTCAATCACAACGCGCCCGCCACTAGGGTCGTAAAACCGCAACAAGAGTTGAAACACCGTACTCTTCCCAGCCCCACTGGCACCCACAATCGCGACCGTCTGACCGGGTGCAATAGTCAACGAAAAGTCTGACAGCGCTTCTTGATGAGGTCTAGACGGGTAGTTGAATCGAATTGCTTCAAATTTGATAGCGCTACCACCATCAGGCACGGGGGCTAGAGTGGGATTTTGAGGTGAAACAATTGGAGAGGTTGTTTCCAGCAACTCGATCAAACGCTCAGTAGCGCCTGCAGCCCGCAGCAAGTCGCCATAGACTTCGCCAAGAATCGCGAAGGCACTGGCCAAAATAATGACGTAGATCACCGTTTGCCCCAAGTGGCCAGCGGTGATGCGCCCGGCCATGACAGCCTGTGTTCCCTGGTAGAGGCCCCACAACAGTGCTGCAGAAGTGGCAATGATGATAAAGGCCACCAAGGCGGAGCGTGCCCGTGCTCGCCGAATGGCCGTATCGAAAGCGCTATTTGTCGATGCGCTGAAACGCGCGGCCTCCCTTTGTTGGGCTGTGTAGCTTTGGACCACCGGAATGGCGTTGAGGACTTCTGCTGCGATGGAGCTGGAGTCCGCGATGCGATCCTGGCTGGCCCGCGAAAGTCGGCGTACCCGGCGTCCAAACCATACGCTAGGGAGTACGACAAGCACCAAGACACCCAGAACCTGAGTCATGACATAGGGGTTGGTCCATACCAGAATACTCAGTGCGCCCAACCCCATGACGAGGTTGCGTAAGCCCATGCTCAAAGACGAACCCACGACGGTCTGCACCAGCGTGGTGTCTGTCGTCAACCGCGACAATACTTCACCGGTCTGTGTTGTTTCAAAGAACGCTGGGCTCTGTTGCAACACATGGCTGTAAACGGCATTGCGCAAATCAGCGGTAACCCGCTCTCCCAACCAGCTAACAACATAGAACCGCGCAGCCGAAAACAGGCCGAGCGCCACGGCAACGCCAAACAGGACTGCGAAGTGTTCGCGCAGCGCCATCACTTGTTGCCCTTTATCGCCACCCACCAGTCCACCGTCAATAAGGCCGCGCAATGCCAAAGGGAATGCCAATGTCGCAATGGCGGCGAGGACCAGGAACACCACCGCAAAACCAATGCGCATTTTGTAGGGACGCAAAAATGGCAACAGGCCAGACAGCGATTTTGGATTCTTGGAAGTGTCGTGTGGGGAGTTCATGGGACTTTCTTGTGTTTCTCCGTTAAGGTGCTCGGTTTGTAAGCACATGATAGGGGGCGTTCACGTAGCATCAGAACGGGGAGCTAATTCAGTTCAATTTATATGCCAGCAGGTTCTGCTATTCTCTAAACGCGGAGTGGTCAACCACTGATACCTGGATCCCGTTAAAGGATTGCGGCGCATCCGCGAGAGTTCCCCCCAAATTAACCCAAGAGGATAAGAAATGAAACGTACCATTTTGGCTGTTTTGGCAGTTGCTGCCACAGGTGCAGTAACAAGCCCGGCGTTTGCCGATGAAGCACTTGCCAAGGCGAAGAATTGCATGGCCTGCCATGCCGTTGACAAGAAGGTCGTAGGTCCAGCTTATAAAGATGTGGCCAAGAAATATGCTGGAAACGCCAAAGCGGCTGACATGCTGTCGGCAAAGGTGATCAAGGGCGGTGCTGGTGTTTGGGGTCCTGTTCCAATGCCCGCAAATGCGCAGGTCAATGACGCCGAGAGCAAAAAACTTGTAGCCTGGATTTTGGCTATGAAATAATTCTTGCTGAGCGCAAGTGAAAAAGCCCGCTGTACGCGGGCTTTTTCACTTCTCAATGCTTGCCGCTCAAGGGCTTGACGACTCGATTTACAATTGACTCCTCATATCGCGAGCCAACAACCGAGAAAAAGCATGGAAGTCGAAGCGTTCAACATACCGCGCTTTCTCGCAGTACTTCCTTTGTTTGGTGATTTATCCCCGATCGAACTCAGCCGTGCTGCACAAGGATGCCAGGTCCGTCGTCTGGCACGTGGCGACACGATTTTTCGTTTTGGTGAACCTTGCGAAGAGTTTCATGTGGTGATTTCGGGCCAGGTCAAGCTGTTTGCCATTTCACCAGCAGGCCAGGAAAAA
Source organism: Candidatus Aalborgicola danicus (assembly GCA_016703945.1). Classification (GTDB taxonomy): domain Bacteria; phylum Pseudomonadota; class Gammaproteobacteria; order Burkholderiales; family Burkholderiaceae_C; genus Allorhodoferax; species Allorhodoferax danicus. Next base: position 109,656 of record JADJBC010000059.1, on the reverse strand, counting down.
GTGATTGAGTTGGTGGGGCCTGGTCAGAGTTTTGCTGAGGCTCTAATGTTCACTGGAAGATCCTACATTCTGAATGCCGAGGCCTTGTCTAATACCTTGTTGCTCACCGTTAGCAAACATGCAATCGTTGCGGAAATCGAACGGGACCCCCGTTTCTCCATGAAGATGCTTGCAGGCATTTCCCGGCGCCTGCACGGCTTGGTTCACGATATCGAGTCAGGAGCTTTACACAGCGGTGTGCAACGCGTCATTGGATATTTGATGCGTGAAACCGAAGTTCAGGATTGTGCAACGGGTGAAGTCTTCACCGTGTCGCTCCCTGTGACCAAGGCCACGCTTGCATCACGCCTATCCCTCACGCCCGAGTACTTTTCCAAGGTTTTGCGTGAATTGGAAGATCAAAAACTCATTGAAATTGACAAGCGTGATATCCGCATCATTGATGCAAAGCGTCTGTTGCGCTATGGTGTTCAATAGTTAACGCAGTCGCGCCACACTGGCATGATCTGGCGCCGACTTAATTTGCGGCCTGCCGAGAGCTACAACTTGGAACCAGGGTTTCCAACAAAATTTTGTTTGACCAGCGGAACGGCGTCAACTTGGGGTACGTGGCAGGTATTGCATTGCCAGCGTGTCATTGCGACCTTTTGATCCTGAAAATGGCTATCCGCCATTTTTGGAGCATTCTTTTCCTTGTATCGGGCCAACCCATGGCACTCAACACACTGGTTATCTTCCAATGTAATTTCGTCAAAATTGTCCAACGTGTGGGGAATCACCGGCGGCTGCCCATTGAAGGTACGTGCAACCAGCGGTTGTTGACCTGGCTTCTTTCCCAGGTAGTTCTTGGCGTCAAATGTGGCATCGGCGGCGCTCACATCAGTGCCGCGCATCGATTGGACTTTTTCGTAGGCAAGCTTGTCGTAGGACGTAGCGCAGCCAACGCTTAGTACCACGGCTGTGAGGGTCGCCAGGGTCAGTCTAAAGTGCTTGTTCATCATGATTGATTTACTCCTCGTTAAATAGATTGCGATGACTTTCCCGCACCGTTGTTCTTCGGTGGGCGGGATACTGTGTTGAAACGGCTAGAAAAGACAAAGACATCTTTAGAGCAGACGTCAATACACCGTCCGCAATTGGTGCAATTGGGAGAGAGAACAACGGGGCTTGCTCCGACGGACCCGCCTTTGAGCGGAACTTTCAGGATCGTGGGTTCGGGGCAAACGGCGTAACAGTCTGCGCAGTCATTGCAGGCTGATCGGTTTTGAGCAGTCACCCGCAAGACGCTTTTTAGTCCTATGAGGCTGTACGCAGCACCCACAGGGCAGACCCGTCCACACCAGCCGCGTTGTATGACAAACAAGTCAAACAGGAAAACCGACAGAACGACAGCCCAAGCCAGTCCACCTCCAAACAGCAGTCCACGGTGCAGCAGGGTGACGGGGTTGATCCATTCCCAGGCAACGGTGCCGGTAATGCCGCTAACGACCAGTGTCATCGCCAGGATCCAGTAGCGCGTCCCACGCGACAAATGGGCTCCGCCTCGGATTCCCAAGCGTTGACGCAACCAGGCTGCAAAATCGGTGATGGGGTTAACCGGACACACCCAGGAACAGTAGGCCCTTCCCCCCATCAATGCGTAGAACACGAGCACGATGCCGGCTCCCGTGAGTGCCGTCGCCACTGGCCAATGACCGGTCGTTAACGACTGCAGCAACACATAGGGATCCGTGAGCGGCAGCACGCCCAAAGTCAGGCTCGACGTGAGATTCCCTTTTACGATCCAGATCCCGGCCCAAGGCCCGATCAAAAATAGAAGCAACAGCCCAAGTTGGGAGCCTCTTCTCAGCAATAGCCACTGGTGCGATTTCCACCAGCCCTTGGACTCGATGGCGTCTCGCCCTACCGAAGTTTGCTGCAGGACGTTCATCGTGTTGCCTCCGCAGAAGAGGGCAGGTTAGGTGCTTGGCTACCTGGGTCAAAGTGGCCTGGCAGCCTCAAACCTTCCGGCATACGATCCGGGAGGTCTACATTGCCCTGGTTCTCAACGAGTGAATGTCCGGCGTTCTTCTTCTGCTCCACCCATCCCAGCCGGTAGTGGTCACCCATTTCACCCTTCGCAAGATCGATCGGGTACACCTTGATCGCTGCGGTTTTGAGCACACAGGCCTGCTCACATTTGCCGCAACCGGTGCAAGCGTCGGAGTGGACAACGGGCTCAAAAATAGCGTGCCGGTCGGTTCTGGTGTTGTGGCGCAACTCAAGGGTAATGGCCTTGTCTATCAAGGGACACACCCGGTAACAAATATCGCAGCGCAGCCCCTGAAAGTTAAGGCAGGTCTCCTTGTCGACCAGCACGGCCAAGCCCATGCGGGCTTTCTTGATATCCGTCAGGCTGTGGTCGAGCGCACCGGTTGGACATGCCTTGACGCAGGGAACGTCTTCACACATCTCACAGGCACCAACGCGGGATCGATAAAACGGGGTCCCCGCGGTGACACTCTGGCCCGGCGCACCAAGATGAAGAATACCGGGAGGGCAATCTCGCACACATAGCCCACAGCGCACGCAGGCGCCCAGGAAGTGACTCTCAAGCAAGGCACCAGGCGGGCGCAGAGCCTGTGCTGGCAAGGTCTTGGCCTGGGTGACCGCCAACCCTAAACCGAGACCCAGCATGCCGATACCACAGCCCATGCGTGCTGTGTTCAGCACGAATGCGCGGCGCTCGGCATTGTCAAGTTTTAAACGGGTGGTCATGGTGTCGGCTAGGACCGGGACTGGGTGGGCAAGTAAATTTCACAAGCCCCACCGTCCCGCTGCTTCCTGTCAATCAGACCTTAACGACTTTGCAAGCACATTTCTTGAAGTCGGTTTCCTTGGAGATAGGGCAGGTTGCATCGAGCGTAAGCTTGTTGACCAACCGATTCTCATCAAAGAACGGCACAAAGATGAGGCCCAAGGGCGGTTTGTTGCGCCCACGGGTTTCGACCTTGGATGTAATCTCCCCTCTGCGCGTCGCCACTTTGACGTTATCGCCACGCTGCAGCCCACGGCTCTTGGCATCATCCGGGTGCATGTAGATCCAGGCATCTGGCATGGCTCGGTGCAACTCTGGTACACGCCGGGTCATGGAACCGGTATGCCAGTGTTCCAGCACGCGCCCTGTGCACAGCCACAAGTCGTAGTCCTTATCTGGCATCTCGGCCGCGGGCTGGTAAGGCAAGGCGAAGACCACCGCCTTGCCGTCAGGTTTTCCGTAAAATTTGAGCGTCTCGCCCTTTTTGATGTACGGGTCAAAACCCTCGCGGTAGCGCCACAATGTTTCTTTGCCGTTGACGACGGGCCAACGTAGTCCACGGGCCTTGTGATAAATGTCGAATTCGCCCAGGTCTTTGCCTTTGCCGAGACCAAACCGGCGGTACTCTTCAAAAAGCCCCTTTTGGAGGTAGTAGCCAAACGCCTCAGTCTCGTCGTTTGTGTAGTTTGGCCACGCGTGTGCATTGACCCGTGCCGCTTCAGGCTTACCAAACTTATCCACTTCACCATTGGCATAAAGCACGTCGTACAGGGTCTTGCCCTTGTACTGGGGGTTCTTGTCGAGAGTTTCGGCAGTCCAGACTTCTTCGGTTTTGAAGCGCTTGGAAAATTCCACGAATTGCCACAAGTCGCTTCGAGCCTCGCCGGGCGCCTTGACCTGCTGGCGCCAGAATTGGCCGCGTCGCTCGGCATTGCCAAACGCTCCTTCCTTTTCCATCCACATGGCGGATGGAAGTATCAGGTCCGCACTGACCGCTGACACAGTGGGGTAGCAATCAGACACAACGATGAAGTTGTCCGGATTGCGCCAACCAGGATAGATTTCCCCATTGATGTTGGGGCCGGCCTGCATGTTGTTGGTGGTGGAAGTCCAATAGAAATTCAGTTTGCTATCCTTGAGCGCACGGCTTTGCGCCACAGCGTGTAAGCCGGGGGCTGCTTGAATCGTGCCCGCTGGAACTTTCCATATTTTTTCGGCTGCGTCCCGGTGAGCGGGGTTTGCCACCAGCATGTCGGCGGGCAACCGGTGCGCAAAGGTCCCTGTTTCGCGCGCGGTTCCGCAAGCGGAAGGTTGCCCAGTCAATGAAAACGGACTGTTGCCCGGCTCCGAAATCTTGCCCACCAACAGGTGGACGTTGTAGATCATGTTGTTGACCCAGGTACCGCGGGTGTGCTGGTTGAACCCCATGGTCCAGAACGAGGTCACCTTGATCTTGGGGTCCGCGTAGGTCTTGGCCAGATCTAGAAGTTTCTCTTTGGCAACGCCAGAAATTTCGTGCGCCTTTTCCAGCGTGTACTCGGAAACAAAAGTTTTGAACTGTTCAAAGCTGATGGGTTTTGAGTCCATCGGGTTGCCGCGTGGTTTTCCATCGGCACCGGGGTAGCCATTGTTCATGGCGTTCTGTTCCAGCGGATGGTTGGGGCGCAATCCATAACCGATGTCCGTCACACCTTCGGCAAAGTTGATGTGCTTCTTCACGAAGTCCTCGTTTACCGAGCCACTTTGAATGATGTAGTTGCAGATGTAGTTCATGATCGCAAGATCAGACTGCGGCTTGAAGATCAACTCAGAGTCCGATAGCTCGGTAGAGCGGTGCGAGAACGTAGACAGAGTCTTGATCTTGACGTGTTTGGCCGTCAGTCGCCTATCCGTCATGCGGGACCACAAAATAGGGTGCATTTCCGCCATATTGGCGCCCCACAGCACAAAGGTGTCGGCGTGCTCTATGTCGTCGTAGCAGCCCATGGGTTCATCTGCGCCGAAAGTGCGAATAAAACCAAAAACAGCCGATGCCATGCAATGGCGTGCATTGGGGTCCAGGTTATTGGAGCGAAAACCTGCCTTGAGCAATTTGTTCGCCGCATAACCTTCCCAAATCGTCCATTGGCCCGAGCCAAACATGCCAATCGCACTGGGTCCTTTGGCTTTGAGCGTGACCTTCACCTTCTCTTCCATGATGTCAAAGGCCTGTTTCCAACTGACAGGAGCGAATTCCCCGTTTTTGTCATATTTGCCGTCCTTCATGCGCAGCAATGGTCGCGTCAGACGGTCGTTGCCGTATTGGATTTTCGAGAGGAAGTAGCCTTTTACGCAGTTGAGACCTTTGTTCACCGGGGCATCCGGGTCGCCCTGGGTCGCAACGATGCGGCCTTCCTTCACCCCCACCAGGACTCCACAACCTGTTCCACAGTACCGGCAAACCCCTTTGTCCCATCGAATGCCCTCGTCGGTCGCCGCGTTGGCTACCGCACCAGGCAGTGTCATTCCGGCAGTGGTCGCCGCCGCAGTAGCTGCATGGATCTTGATGAATTCACGTCGTGTCTGTGTCATTTCATATCTCCTGGTCAGGTTCAGATTCGATTTGGTGGTAGACCATGGCAGCGGACAACACGCCGTCGGTCTGTGTGATGCGCTCAAAGGCAGCAACGGTCTCGCGATCAGACTCGGTCTCGATCGTGACAATCAATTTGCCTTCGGGCGAGGCTGCATGGATTTCGACTCCCGGTTGCTGCGTCAAAAGCGCCTGTACGTCGGCCGCTTGACCGTCCCGCGCATTGACAATGAGACTGGATACGTTCATGGGGACTTTCGCTTATTCGGTGACGATGACTTTGCCAGTCATTTCCGGGTGTGGGCCACACGTGTAAAGATAAGTCCCGGGTTTGTCGAACACGCGTTCCCAGGATTCGCCGGGGAACAGGCGATCTGATTCAAAGCCTGAGGGCCCCTGGAAAAAGATGGAATGGCTGGTGCGTTTTTCACCATTGGTCCATTTGACCGTTTGCCCCGCTCTGATTTCCATCACTGCGGGGTCAAACTTGTAGTCACGGATCAGAACGTTGACCGTTTGCGCAGAGGTGGGCAGTGCCGTGGCCACTAGCAATGCCAAGACGAAACTCGCAATAAGTGTTCGTCGCCCTGGTTTCATGATGTCACCCCTGAGGCAAGTGGCCGCAAACGCAGCCTACTTGCCGGTCACATAAAAATTTACTGTTTGGCAGCGTTAATGTCGGCCTTGGCGTCAATGCCAAGTGTGTATCCCAGCGAGACGTGGTGAAAGCGGCCGTGGGTGTGATCATCATGGATGGCAAAGCCAAAGTTGTAGGTCTTGCCTGCCACCAGGGCTATGTCACCTTCACCGCCGGCAAGCTTGCGTGTAAACGTCACCACCCACTCACCGTTCTTCAGTTCACCCTTGGCGTCGACCAAGGCCTTGCCGCCATCCATGACGCGCTTGTCAGCTACATAACCATCGTGCTTGGCGCCCTTTGACGTCCACTGCAGCAAGTCGTAATACTTGCCAGATGCCAAGCTGCCACCGGTCACATACTTGGTCTTCTTGTCGTCCTTGCCCTCTGGCATGGTGCGCGCGTCCGTGTGGCATGTTTCCCAGCAGCCAGACAGGTTGGCGCGTTCAACCTTGTTGTCTTCCAGCATGAAGGCCAATTTGACGGCATTGTCTTTGTCCATCTTGTCAGCGCCACCAGCGGGCTGCTTCCATGTGAAACGAAGGTATACATTGGTGCCGTCGTTGGCGGCCTGGACGTTGACCGGAATGGAGCCCGCTTTGCCCTTGATGACCGATGGCTCCAGTTTTTGACCTGTCACCATTTTCTTGCCCATGTCGGCAGCCTCTGCGTCATGGCAACTGGCGCACGTCTCGCCTTTCTTCATGGCGCGTGCTCCGCCATGTTCTGAACCTATCACGATCCACTCGATAGGAGATGCACCTGGATAGAAGACGGTAATTTTTTTGCTAGGCGTTTTGCTCCAATCGGGGGCCGCTGCAGCTACACCACCGGCGACCAAGGACAAAGACAATGCCAACCCAAAGGCGGGGGCGGAAATACGTTGCAGTTTCATGAGGTTCTCCTATTGCAGATTGAATCAATTTCTGTGAAAAGCCGTCACGTCTATTCGTCGGCTTCCGTCATCCCTTTGGGCTTGTGGTGGGCAATGCCTTTGTGGCAGTCGATACAAGTTTCACCGCCTTTTAGCGCCATTTCATGCGACTTTTGTGCACGTGGTTTTTGAACTTCTTTGTTCATGGATGCCAGTGTGTGGCAGTTGCGGCATTCAATGGAATTGGTCGCTTTCATGCGGGCCCATTCATTGCGTGCCAAGGTCAGTCGTTTGGCCTCGAACTTCTCTTTGGTGTCGATGGAGCCCAGAATCTTGTGCAGCACTTCGTTGGACGCCTGAATCTTGCGAATCATCTTGGGTCCCCACTCTTTGGGGACATGGCAATCGGGGCAGGTGGCCCTTACCCCTGTGCGATTGCTGTAGTGAATGGTTTCTTTGTATTCTGCATACACGTTGTCGCGCATTTCATGGCAACTGATGCAGAACGCTTCCGTGTTGGTCGCTTCGAGCGCGGCGTGAAATCCGCCCCAAAACACAATGCCCGCGACAAAGCCTACAACCAGCAATGCAAGCAAGGAGTACTTGCTGGGGGCACGCAGTGATTGCCACAGGCGTTTTAACGCGGATGGGCGAGGGGTTTCAGATGGGTTCACGATTGAAAATTCCGTTTGATTGTCTTGGTGTTGCGATACAAATCAGCCCCACGAACGCCGCCTGGATGTGGTGGTTTTCTTGGGGCTGATGATTTCAGTCGATCAACTGATCAGGTGATCAATAGATGTCGTGCTGTGTGTTGTAGACGTTGAACTTGCCGGTTGGGGTGATCATCTTGGGATCGGTAATCACCTTCTTCAGCGTCAGAGTTGCATCGTCATACACCACGATGGCAGATTGGTCAGCCTTGCCGCCCCACAGCGAAATCCAGACTTCCTTGCCGTCCGCGCTGTATTCAGGGTGCACCGCGCGTTTAACCGCTTTGGTAGCTGGCAGACCGGAGTCTTTTGCCACGTTGAGGATTTTCTTGGGCTTGCTCAAATCTGCCATGTCCCAAACAGCCACTGACTCAGCCAGATCCTTGTCAGGATTCTGGGGGGCGTCAGCCCAGAAGTGCTTGGAAACAGGGTGGGTCTTGACGAACAAGTTTCCTGGTACGTGCTTCATCTGCTGCACGACTTTCCAGTTGTGTTGTTTGTACTTCGCAAACTTCGGATCATCCGAAGGTGTGGAGATGAGAGTCACCACATCGGCACCCAAGTGTCCAGTTGCCCAGACGGGGCCAAACTGCGGGTGCACAAAGTTGGCGCCACGACCAGGGTGCGGCAGCTTTGCGACGTCGACCAGGGCAGCAAGCTTTCCAGTCTTCGTATCCACTGCTGCAACCTTGTTGGAAGCATTGGCCGCAACCAGGAAGTAGCGCTTGGAAGCATCCCAGCCGCCGTCATGCAGGAACTTGGCAGATCCGATGGTGGTTGTCTTCAGGTTCTCAATGTCAGAGTAGTCGACTAGCAAAATTTGCCCGGTTTCCTTGATGTTGATAACCCACTCAGGCTTGATGAACGAAGCCACGATGGAGGCAACGCGGGGTTCCGGGTGGTACTCGCCATCCACGGTCATGCCGCGGGTGGATACAACCTTGCGAGGCTCCAGTGTGTCGCCATCCATGATGACGTATTGAGGTGGCCAGTAAGAACCTGCCACCACGTACTTGTCTTCGTAGCCCTTGAACTTGGACGTGTCCACCGAGCGCGCATCAAAGCCAATTTTGACTTCCGCCACTACAGCGGGTTTTTCCATCCAGAGGTCGATCAGCGACAAGCGGCCATCACGGCCAATCACATAGATGTAACGGCCGGAGGCCGACAGGCGGGAGATGTGCACCGCATAACCAGTCTTCACGATACTGCGAATTTCCTTGGTGTCGCCGTCAATCAGAGCCACTTCGCCCGTGTCACGCAGGGTGACCGAGAAGAAGTTCTTCAAGTTGAAATTGTTCATCTGCTTGGTCGGACGATCCTTGACCGCTACGATGACTTTCCACGACTCCTTGGTCTCCTTGAAGCTGTACTCTGGCGGTACATCCGGTGTGGTCTGGATGTATTTGGACATCAGGCTGATTTCTTCTTTGGTGAGAATGTCATCAAAGTTCACCATGCCGCCTTCGGTGCCGTAGCCGATGATTTTTTCCAGACGGTTTTGACCGAGTTTCAGCGTGCCACCTTCTTGCATCGTGCCGTCTGGCAGCTTCTTGCTCCAGTGCGGCTCCAGGTTCTTGCCCGTCGCGCCCTTGCGCAACACACCATGGCAACCCGCGCAGCGTTCAAAGTAGATTTTTTTTGCAGCAGTTTTTTCTTCTGCGGTCAATGTGGGTTGGTTCGCACTGTCCTGAGCAAAGGCCGATAGGCCCCAGGTCGTCAACAACACAGCAGCAACGCCGGCCAGTCTGAGATTCTTCATTTCGATGTTTCCTTTTGTGATCAATGCTTTTGACCGAACACCCTGTTTTCAGAGTGTGTTCGCTGCGGGCTTTAGCATGGTTAATGCGAACAGGGGGATGCTCTTGCAAAGGCCTTTTGCAAACCTTAACTTGCATCAATTTTTTGAACTGATGTCCAACTTTGATTCGGGTTTCTACTTAATAATCGCGCCAATCTATTGCTATTCAGTACTTTTCTCATGACCAAAATCAAGAAATCTCAACGCCTACAAATCCGTCGCAACGTCGCGTTCGTCGCCTTCAGTTGCATGGTGATCGGACAGGCCTACGCACAAAGTACCACCACGGCTTTGAATATGGTGGTTGTGAGCGGATCACGCAACGAACAACCGAGGGATGATTTGCCACTGTCGATGGATGTGTTTTCAGACCGTGACCTGGAAGACAAACAAATCGGTGATATCAAGGAACTGGTCAAAGACTTGCCCAATGTGTCTGTCAAACACGCGCCCGCCCGTTTTGGCGTGACGGGTGCGAGCAATTCCACCGGCCGAGACGGCAACGCCGGATTTAGCATCCGCGGCCTTGGAGGCAACCGGGTTCTGATGCTGGTCGACGGTACACGCATTCCCCGTAGCTACGTGAATGGCAACAATGCGTTCGGGCGTGATGCCTTGTCGCTGGATCTGGTCAAACGTGTCGAGCTGGTGCGCGGCCCCAGTTCGGTGTTGTACGGGTCTGATGGACTGGCGGGACTGGTCAATTTCATCTCCTACGAGCCTGCCGATTTTCTGGGTACCTCGGGGGGTGAAGCCAGGAACATAGGTGGACGCGTCGCCGCCAGACGTAGTGGTGACGACGATGGCCTCGCGGTTGCCACGACCGTTGCCGGGCGGGCCAATGAAAGTCTGCAATGGCTGCTCACCGCCACCGCGCGCAATACGCAGGGCTTGGACAATATGGGCAGCAATGATGAACCCAATGCCAATCGCACACGACCGAACCCGCAAACCAACCGCGACAACGCGCTGCTGGGCAAATTGGTGCTGCGCCCCAGCGTGTGGCAAAAACATGTGTTGACACTGGAGCATGTGGGCAAGAGCTCGGACACTGAGTTGTTGTCGAGCCGTGCCCTACTGTTGCCGCCGCCAACCTCAACCGCAACCAGGGCTCTGGTTGCCGGTGAGTCCGATATCGACAACCTGCGCCGGGACCGCCTGACCTGGGATGCGCGTTACGTGTTGAATTCCCGTTTGGGCAGACCAGCTACAGACCTTGCTGAGCCTGCAAAACTCGGATGCACAGGACAACGGGCGCACCGTCCGAAACGATGGTGGTGTTCGCTTGCGGGATACCCGTTACGACGAATACACGCTGCAGGCCAACTTGCAGATCAGCAAGTCCTTGTCGGTATCAGAGCACTGGACGCAAAAAATCACCTATGGCCTTGACTTCACCCGAACCGAGGTCACCAGTTGGTTCGGTGGGTCGGATCCAGCGCCGTTGGCACCCTATGTGCCCAAGAAGTATTTTCCCGACGCCCGTGACGGCGGCACTGCCCTTTACGCGCAAAGCGAGTTTTCGGACGAACGCTGGAGCGTGACGCCCGGTGTGCGTGTGGAACGGTATGCGGTGGATGTGACTAGCCAATTGGGATACGCGCCACCCGCTACGACGCCTGGTGTTTCTATTGAAGGCATCAATACCTCCCCCAAGCTGGGTGTTTTGTTCCGTTTCACCCCGCAAGTCGCTTTCTACGGCAACTACAGCAGTGGCTTTCGTGCCCCCAGTGCAGCCCAACTCAACGGGTTTATTGACCCTTCGCCGGGCGTCAATGCACGCTTGCTTCCCAACCCGGACCTAAAGCCCGAGACCAGCAAGAACCTTGAACTGGGTCTGCGGACCCGGCATGCAGGCTTGAGCCTGGACGTTGCCGCGTTCACTGGCGATTTCAAACAACTAATTGTTGACAAAAAATTCCTCAGTGGCGCCAACACCGTCAGCAATCCCAATGTGTTTCAAACCATCAATGTGGACAACGCCACGATCTGGGGTTTTGAAGTCAAGGGCAACATGGACTGGGGAACCTGGGGCGGGGCCAAGTTCAGTACACCGTTTGCCTTCGGGCAGGCACGGGGGCAGGACAATGGTAGCGGCCTGCCGCTGAACTCGATCGACCCGGCCATGGCGACACTGGGCGCGCATTTTGAGACGTCAAAATGGACATTGCGACTGGATATGCGGCACCACGCAGCAAAAGACACCGGTGAGGTGGACCCCACCTCTGGCGTCAGGGCTGGCAGCACCCAGTTCACTGCGGTACCGGCCGCTACGACACTGGACATCACGGGCCAGTGGCGCATCCGCAAAGACATGCGCTTGACCGCAGGTGTGGTCAATGTGACGGATCGCAAATACTGGTTGTGGTCAGATGTGCAGGGCCTGACAACGGCCAACGCCATCACCCAGGCGGACGCCTATACCCAGCCGGGTCGGCATGTCAACCTGTCGCTTGTGTTTGATTTCTAGCCGGGTCTTTTAATCTACAAAAGCTTAGAGGCGAAGGGGGCTGGCGTAACCTGTCATTTCCAGGTAGCCACGCCCCACCAGTCGTCCATTGCTGTCCCAGACTTCGCTCAGCCCCTCCCAGTAGATGTTGCCCGTGCTGTTTCGACTGTCAAGTTCCTGGTTGTCGACGACGGCCCGCACGGTGTAAAAATCGGCTGGTGTACGCACGATCCACTCCACCGGGTAACTCGCCTGCGTCACGGGGCTTTTCCAAAGGCGTTGCGGTTTGAAGACGACATCCCCCCGTCGGAACGTAAACAATGTGGCACTTGCGCGAAAAGAGCCACCATCCCACACCGAGTGCCCTTGTTTGTCACGCAAGCGAAAGGCGGTGAGTGCACTGCCGTCAAACAGGTTGATGCCAATCCAGTCCCAGCCCACTGCACCGGGGGGCATGACTTGCTGGCTCCATTCATGGTCCAACCACGCCGTGCTACCGGCACCTACAGTATGCGTCCGCCCTCCTAAAACCAGGCTTCCACCGACCTTCAATTGCGGCAGGCTGTAGTAGTAGCTGCTATGGCTGCGGTCCGGCCCTTTCTGGGAAAACCCTTGTTCACCCTGCAATAACACGGGCTGACTGGTTGTTAGTGTCAAGTCGAACGAAAAGTCATCACCTTGGACGCGAGTTCGTAAACCATGGCCCTGCGTTTGCAGAGACCAGTCGCGCAACTGCAGCTGTGTGTCGTGCACACTGGCCCATGTATTTTCGGCCGGGTTGTGGCCGGGCTCGACCCCGGACGAACGGCCCAAACGCTGGGCATGCCATAGTTTTTTGCCCTTGACGTCAGTCAGCGCGGCGTGGGCAATGACCAAGTGTTTGGCGGCAAGGCCTGACCGCATGTCTTGTGTTTGTGGCACCCGGCTGCGGAAAAAGGTGACTTGAAATCCGAACGCCGCATCAGCACCAGCCTTGGAGCCAATGGGCACGGTGTAACCCGTCACATACCACCACTCGATGGCATGGTCAGGGTGGGCACCGGCGTCGCGCGGAAACACCAGTGACTGACGCGCTGAGCTGGCCGCCGTGGCGGCACGCGTTAGCTCTGCACCCAAGCCTAGCACCAGGCCTCCCTGCATGACGGTGCGTCGTTTCAAAGGCATGGGGCGGAGTTCATGGATTCGTGATTCCTTGGCGGATGGAGAGGGCCAGTTGCGCAATCGTTGGCCTGTGTGTGCCAAACCACCGACGAACCAGGCACCTAAAGGTATTTTCAGCTTCACACCCAGCCAGGCTGTGCGCCCAACTTTACAAGATTTAACGTGCCTCAATATTCCAGACACGCCAACCAACCACAATGCCATGGTGACACCCTTTTGCACCTTTGCCCGATGAGTCTTATACAACCCCCTGTCTCCCGGTACCACCTGTTTGACTTGAACCGACTGGTGCTCGCAGGTTTGCTGTCTGTCGCTTTGTCGGCGTGTATGGCGCCCGCACTACAGCCGCCCACCTTGCCCAACCCGTTTGTTCCCCCGGCCTGGTCTACACCGACGGCGGGGTCTGCTGCTGTTGATTCCACGGCGTCTTTGGCGCAATGGTGGAATCGTTTTGACGACCCCTTGCTCACTGAACTGGTCTCGCAGGCCTTGCAACACAATACCGACATCCGCGTGGCAAAGGCGGCTCTGCAGCAGTCCCGCGCGGTGCGTGATGCCAAAGTCGCAGGCCTATTGCCCCGGGTTGGCGCTTCGGTCTCCGCCCAAAGCAATCGAAACAACAGTGATGACCGAACCGACTCTTTTCAGGCCGGGTTTGATGCCAGTTGGGAGCCCGATGTGTTTGGTGGCCAACGCAGTGGCATCAACGCTGCCGACGCTGACGAACAGGTTGCACGGACCGGTCTGGGCCAGGTCCAAGTGTCACTGGCGGCTGAGGTGGCCGTGACCTACATTGAAATGCGCAGTTTGCAGGCCCGTTTGGCCATTGCCCGTAGCAATCTGGCGGCGCAGATGGAGACCCTGCAACTGGCGCGCTGGCGCGCCCAGGCGGGCCTGGCATCTTCATTGGATGTGGAGCAAGCGTTGGCCGCCAGTGAACAAACCAGCGCGCAACTTCCTGCCTTGTCCACCAGCCTGGCGCAAACCCTCAGCAGCCTCAGTGTCTTGACTGGCCTCCCGCAGATGGATTTGCAAAGCCACGTGGCGGCAGATGGCGCGCGCGGGGGGCTGGTGCCTCGGGCTCCGGCCGCGATGGCCGTTGCCATTCCCGCGCAAACCCTGCGCCAACGGCCCGATGTGCACGCCGCTGAGTTCCGCATCACTGCGGCCCTGGCCCGCGTGGCGCAAGCCGACGCCGCACGTTACCCCAGCTTTCAGATTTCGGGGTCACTGGGCCTGCGGGCCTTGACTCTGGGCGCGCTGACCAACGGTGCCACGCTAGCCCAGGCGCTTATGGCTGGCATATCTGTTCCGCTGTTTGATGGCGGTGCTGCACGGGCCCAAGTGCGCGCGCAGGAAGCGGCGTTGGAACAGGCGCGCGTGGCCTACGAGGCGGTGGTTCTTGGTGCCCTGAAAGATGTGGAAGACGCGCTGGTGAGCCTACAGGGCAACACCGAGCGTTTGGCGCGCCTGCTGGCTGCATCCCAAGCCGCTACCAATGCGGACCTGTTGGCCCGCCAACGTTATGCCAGCGGCTTGATTGATTTTCGGGCGGTGTTGGAGACCCAGCGCACCTTGCTCTCCACACAAGACAACCTGGCCGCAACACGTGCCAGCCTCAGTGCTGACCATGTTCGCTTGTACAAAGCTCTGGGCGGCGGCTGGACGCCCGAAGCAGAAGCCCCAACGCCTTGATAGTGCTGCATGCTCATGCCCCAACCGACACCCCTCTCAACACCATGACTTCTCCCACTCCTACCGTCGCCTCCCCCAGCAACCCCAAGCCTGTCGATGTGCAAGGCATTCTGGGTGATGAAAAGCCCCGGCACTGGTGGTCACGGCCATTGTTGTGGATCATTGTGGCGGTCCTTGTCGTGGTCGCCGCTGGCCTGGCCTATTGGCAGACACAAAGAGACAGCAATGCACAACCCACCTACGTCACCGAAGTCATCAAGAAAGGCAACCTGACGCTGACGGTGGCTGCCAATGGCACCCTGCAACCCACCCGTGCAGTCAATATTGGCAGTGAACTCTCCGGCACCGTCAAGCGTGTGTTGGTGGACGTGAATGACCGTGTGACCAAAGGACAGGTCCTGGTAGAGCTGGACAAGGCCAAACTGTCCGACCAGGTATTGCGTTCACGCGCGTCGCTGGCGTCAGCGCTGGCTCAGCAGGCGCAAAGCGCGGCCACCGTCAAGGAGGCCCAGGCCAGCCTGGCACGGTTCGAAGAAGTCGCGCGATTGTCAGGCGGTAAAGTGCCTTCGGCCGCCGAGTTGGACAGCGCCCGCGCCAATGTGGAACGCGCCGTGGCAGCCGAGACCAGTGCCCGCGCCAATGTGGCCGAAGTGCGCGCCACCGTCTCTACCGACGAGACCAACCTGTCCAAAGCCTCCATCCGCTCATCCATTGATGGCGTGGTCTTGACCCGCACCGTGGAACCCGGCAACGCGGTGGCGGCTTCCCTGCAAGCGGTCACCTTGTTCAGCGTGGCGGAAGACATCGCCCGGCTGCGGCTGGAAGTCAGTGTGGACGAGGCGGATGTGGGCTCTGTGCGGGCGGAGCAACGCGCTACTTTCACCGTCAGTGCCCACCCCTCGCGCCGCTACCCGGCAAAAATAACCCGGGTGGCCTTTGGCTCGACCAAGACCGACAACGTCGTCACCTACACCACGTATCTGGACGTCGACAACACCGACCTGAGCCTGCGCCCCGGCATGACCGCGTCGGCGTCCATCATTGCGAATGAACGCACCGGCGTGTTGCTGGTGCCCAATACGGCGCTGCGTTTTTCTCCCAGCACACCCGGTGATACGCCTGCGGCGAACGCCAGCGCTGCGGGTGGTGTCATCTCCAAACTCGTGCCGCGTATGCCGCGCGGAGGAGGGCGCAAGACCGCCGGAACCAGTGGTGCACCAGTGGCCAAACAGGTGTGGGTGCTTCAAGACGGGCAACCGGTGGCGGTATCCGTCAAGACCGGCATCAGTGACGGACGTATGACAGAAATCAGCGGTGATGGTGTGCAAGAGGGCATGGCCGTCATCACGGACCAAAGGGCCGCAGGAGCCGCTCCATGAGTGAACCGCTGATACGCCTGCGCGGTATCACCAAGGTTTACGGCCAGGGCGCGACCGCACTGCAGGCGCTCAAGGGTGTGAACCTGGATATTGAAGCCGGGGATTTTGTTGCCATCATGGGACCCAGTGGTTCGGGCAAATCCACCGCCATGAACACCCTGGGCGGGCTGGATACTCCGACCACGGGTGAATACCTGTTCCAGGGCATCCACGTGGAGACCCTGACGCGTGACCAGCGCGCACGCTTGCGCCGTCGCTACCTGGGGTTTGTGTTCCAGGGCTTCAATTTGTTGGCGCGCACCTCAGCGCAGGAGAATGTAGAACTGCCCTTGCTCTACCGTGGCGAACCCGCCGCCAAGCGCCATGCCATGGCGGCCAAGGCGCTGGACTCCGTAGGGCTCAAGGGGTGGGAGCACCACACCCCCGCCGAGTTGTCGGGTGGGCAGCAGCAGCGTGTGGCCATTGCCCGTGCCATCGTCACCGAGCCCGCCGTGTTATTGGCCGATGAACCCACGGGCAACCTGGACACCCAACGCAGCCGCGAGATCATGGACCTGTTGTGGGGCCTCAATGTGGACCATGGCATCACCGTGCTGATGGTTACACACGAGATGGATATGGCCGCCTACGCCAAACGCATTGTGCGGTTTGTGGATGGGGTGGTGGCCAGTGACGAACGCAATGCCCACCCTGCCGGATTGCACGAAGCGCCCGCCAAAACGCCAATCCAGGCGCCAGAAACACAGGCCCGCTGATGCTCTTCAACACCTTGATGCTGGCCCTGCGCTCGATACGGCGCAACCTGATGCGCTCCTTCCTGACCATTCTGGGCATCGTGATTGGTGTCAGTGCGGTGATCACCATGGTGACCCTGGGCAATGGTGCCACGCTGGCCGTACAGAACCAGATTTCTGGCCTGGGCACCAACCTGCTGCAAGTGCGCCCTGGCCAGCGCATGGGGCCGGGGGGCGGGGGCAATGCGGCGGCCTTCAAGGAGGTCGATGCGGTTGCCATTGCGACCCAGATCGGTGGTATTGCCGCCGTGGCGCCCGAGGCCCGCACCAACGCCACGCTGGTGGCCAACGGCCGCAACTGGAGTAGCAGTGTCATTGGCAGCACCAACGACTGGTTGACCACCGGCAACTGGAAACTGGTCAGTGGCCGCGAGTTCTCGGAGCGACGAATTGCGCAGTGGCGCGGCCGTGTGCCTGATCGGTGAAACCGTGCGGCGCGAACTGTTTGGCAATCAGGCGGCCCTGGGCGCATCTTTGCGCGTGAAACAAATTTCCTGTGAAATCGTTGGCCTGCTGACATCCAAGGGGCAGGGTGCTTTCGGCAATGACCAGGACGATGTGGTGTTGCTGCCCATCAAGACCTTGCAACGCCGCATCACGGGCAACACCCGCGTCAACACCTTGCTGGTGTCCATGCAGGATGGCAGCGACCCCACGCGGGTGGTCGCCGGCATCACCCAACTGCTGCGCGAGCGCCGCAAGTTATCCAGTACTGACGAGGACAACTTCAACGTGCTCGACACCAAACAACTGGCCGACACCTTGTCCGGTACCACCAAGGTCTTGACCATGCTGCTGGGTGCCGTGGCGGCTGTGAGCCTGTTGGTGGGCGGCATTGGCATCATGAACATCATGCTGGTCAGCGTTACCGAACGTACGCGTGAAATTGGCCTCCGGTTGGCCATCGGTGCGCTGGAGCGTGAGGTGCTGTTGCAGTTCCTGATCGAAGCCGTGGTGCTGGCGGCGTTGGGTGGGCTAGTGGGCATTGTGTTGGCCACCGGCGCTTCGATTGGCCTGGCCGCGTTGATGGATGTGCCTTACACCTTCAACCTGGCGGTCAACGTGTTGTCGTTTGTGTTTTCAGCCGTCATTGGGGTGGTGTTTGGTTACTTTCCGGCCCGGCGCGCGGCACGTATGGACCCGATTGAGGCGTTGCGCCACGAGTAAAACCCACTGCGCTTGCAGTTCTACCAGTCTTCCTTGACGGCCAACACGGCGTCGCGCCCGGCCGACGCCCGCCCGGCCACCCAGGCTGTCAATGTACCGGCGGCGATGACGGCCGCGCCCAGGGCCAACAGCCGCCACACCGGCAACGTGAGTTCCATGGTCCAGTGAAAACTTTGCGGGTTAACCACGTGCACCAACACCACCGCAACCGCCAGCCCCAGTCCCAGCCCGGCGATGGCGCCCAGCGTAGTCCACGCCAGCCCCTCGCTGGCAACCACCCGCAACACTTGGCGGCGGGTCAGGCCCAGGTGCACCAGCAAACCAAATTCCTTGCGCCGCGCCAGCACCTGGGCGCTGAAGGACGCCGCCACACCAAACAGCCCGATGCCAATGGCCACTGCCTGTAGCCAGTAGGTCACGGCAAAGCTGCGGTCAAAAATGCGCAGCGACGTGGCGCGGATGTCGCGCGCCGACGCAAACTCCATCAGGCTGGCCGCCTCACCGCCGGGTGTGCCGGCTTGGACGTTGGCCAGCGTTCGCAGGGCCTGCTCAACCTGATTGCTGTCGGCTTCAGGTTCCAGCCAAAGGGCCAGGTCGTTGACACGGGTATCACCGCTGAGGCGCTCAAAATCCGCCTGCTCCAGCGCGATGGTGCCAAACTGGCGCGAGTAGTCACGCCACACACCCGCTATAAAAAACGTAGCGTCTTGCCCATATTTTTCGGGGGCTAGAGCCCTAAAGTATGCAGAGAGTGGGGCGTAAACGCTGCCCGGACGGGCGCCATGCAGGTCCACCATGGCCTCACTGACGTAGATGCCAATCTGGCCCGTGGGCACCACCAGGGGGTCACCGGTGAGTGGCAAACCCAGCGATGAGCCGTTGGCCGCGCGCAAGGGCCGGGCGATCAGCGTCACAGCGGGTTGAAGGGGGTCGGGCAGAAACTGCTGGGTGCGCTGGGTGCTGAGTCGCGCCACCCCGGGTACCCGGCGGGCCGCTTCAACAAAGGCCGGGTCAAAAAAAGCCGTGTCCAGGGCGCTGTTGCTGCCTGCTGATCGCACATACAGCCCGGCCGGAAGCACCGTATCCAGCCACTGCGTGACCGAGGTTCTGAAGCTCGCCACCATCACCGTCAGCGCCACCGCCAGGCTGAGCGAGGCGACCACACCACTGACCGCCACCGCCGCGCTACCCCGCACGCGCCTCGCCCGCTCCACCGCCAGCAGGGGCAAAGCCCGCTGCGCCACCCAGGGCGCCACCCGGTCCAGCACGCTGCCCACCAGCCACGGCAAGCCCGAAATGCCACCCACCAATATCATGCCCACGCTGGCATACGCCGCCAGCGGCACGCCCCAAACCGGGGGCACCAGGGCCATCAAAGCGCCACCCACCAGCAATATGGCCGATAACACAGCGTGGCTGTTGGTGACTTGCACGGTACCCAGGCCTTTGAGGGTTTGCGCGGCGGGCAGACCTTGCGCCCAACGCGCCGGCCACCATGCGCCGACCAAGGCGGCCACCAGACCCAGGCCGCCAAATGCCAGTGCCGCACCCACACTCCACTGCAACGCTGGTGCACCTCCGGCAAAAAAACCACCGCCCAAATCACCGCCCAGCAGGTTCAGGGCCAGGGCGGCCAAAGCCGACCCCAAGGCAATGCCGAGGGCGCTGCCCACCAGACCCAGCACCAGAGCTTCCAGCAGCACCAGGTGCAGGCGTTGTGTCGATGTCAGCCCCAGAACCCCCAGCAGCGCAAACTGCGACGCACGCCGGCTCACACTCAAAGCCAGTACCGAGAACACCAGAAAACCGCCGGTGAACAGCGCGACCAAGGCCAAAACCGTCAGGTTTACACGGTAGGCTCGCGAAAGCGTGGACATGCGTTGCAAGTTATCGCCCGGCTCAACCAGGCGGGCTTGGCTTGGCCAGTCCGCAGCAGCCATCAGCGATTGCGCAAAAGCCTTGGGGTCCAGCCCGGCGCGCAGGCGAAGGTCAACGCGGGTGAGCTTTCCTTGTTTGTCAAACAGGTCCTGTACGGCGGCAATGTCCATCACGGCCAGTGGCGCACCGGCCGCCCGCACCGACCCGGCCACCTGCACTTGTTTTAGTTGCATGCCCTGCTGCAACTGCAGCGTGTCGCCGTTCAAACGTGCGCGCGCGCTCGCGTTCAGGAAAACCGTGTTGGGGGCAAAAATATCCATACGGTCGGCAGTGGGGGCGGGCAGCGGCAGCAAGTCGGGTGTGAGTTGCGCCACTTGCAAGGGGTCAATGCCCACAATCCGCAATAACACGCGGGGCGACTCCCCGAGTTGGGTTGGCGCTGTGCTGGCGGCGGTGTTGGGCGAATGTGTGGGCCCTGCAGCGGGCCTGGGCTTCAACGCATAGGTGCTGAGTTCCAGCACCGGGCTGGCCAACAACACGTCCGGGTGGTGCAACAGGCGACCATACAGGGCATGGTCGATACCACCGGACAGGCCGGTGCTGGCGCGCAGCTCCAGATCGGGTTGCCCACCCACCGAACGCACGGCCTGCGCAAACTCGTCCAGCGCCGAGGCGTTGATCAGATGGACCGAGAGCGCCAGTGCCACCCCCAGCATCACCGACACCACGGCCGCTGCATTGCGCCAGGGGTGGTTGCGCCATTCTTGCCAGGAGAAAGTGATCAGGAGCTGCCAGAGCGGTGAATGCATGGCGTGATTGTGATGCGAATCCATGGATGGCAGCCGTTGCGCCTATAGTGCGGGCTTGTTAAAAAGCGTTGGCAAGGACAATACGACGATGAGGGTCATGGTGCTGGGAGGTTACGGAAACTTTGGTGCGCGCATCAGCCGCGCCCTGGGTGGTGATGACCGCATCGAATTGCTGGTAGCCGGTCGCGATGGCAAGCAGGCTGCAGCTTTTGCCGCCGCGCTGCCGGGCCGGGCGCAGGGCGTGGCCGTCGATATGCACAGCGCGGTTTTTTCGCAGGCCTTGCAAGACCATGGCGTGGGCCTGCTGATCCACACCGCGGGGCCCTTCCAGGGGCAGGACTATGCAGTAGCGCGGGCTTGTGCACAGGCTGGCGTGAACTACATAGACCTTGCAGATGGCCGCCGCTTTGTCTGCGATTTTCCGCGGGCACTGCACGCGGCGTTTGTGGATACGGGCCGCGTGGCTATTACCGGTGCCAGCACGGTGCCTGCTTTGTCGTCGGCCGTGGTCGAGAGTCTGTGCGCAGGTTGGCAGCGTCTGGATACGCTGGATATTTGTATCGCCCCGGCGCAAACGGCAACACGCGGTGTGGCGACCTTGCGTGCGGTGTTGAGTTATTGCGGCGGCCCCATCCAGGTGTGGAGTGGCGGGCAGTGGCAGACCCACATCGGCTGGGCCGCGCCTAAGCGTGTGGAGTTTCAGCGCCTGCGCCCCAGGCTGGGAGCGCTGTGTGATATCCCCGACCTGGAGCTGTTCCCGGCCCGTTACCTGGTGCGTGAGCGTATGGAGTTTCGCGCGGCGTTAGAGGTGGGGCTGGCCCAGCGGGCATTTGCCGTGCTGGCCTGGCTGCGGCAAGTGGGGTTGCTGAAGAACCCCGCCGCACTGGCCGGACTTCTCAACACCACGGCCAAGCTGTTTAACCCATTGGGTTCTGCCTTGGGCGGCATGGTGGTGCGTGTGGCGGGGCTGGATGCAACTGGCAAGCCGGCCAAACGTGCCTGGCACATCGCCGCAGACAACGACCATGGCCCCGAGATCCCCTGTATGGCCGCCATCTTGCTGGCGCGGCGATTGGCGGGTGGTGAACCCATGGCCTGCGGTGCCTACGCCTGTGTGGGCTTAAACACGCTGGCGGATTTTGCGCCCGAGTTCGCCAAATGGGGCATGGTGACCGACGTGGTGGAAGAGGTCTGAGGCCGTGTCGCACCGCAGTTTTGACTTTGCCATGCCCGCGCCCGCCGCGGTGGTGTTTGACGCCTTTCATTACCACCACTGGCGCCACCGCTGGGACAGCCTGGTTAGTGCCACGGCAGTGGAGGGTGGCACGCCGTGCCCCTATGTCGGTGCGGTCACACAGAACGCGGGCGGTGGCTGGATGCGCAGCCTATCCATGCGCACACAGTTCGTGGCGTATGACCGGCCGCGCCTAGCCGCCGCGTCCATGCTGGGCCAGTCCTTCCCGTTTACACGCTGGGCTGCATCCATGCGCCACAAGGACCTGAACAATGGGCAATCTGTGCTGCTCTACACCTACACCTTTGAAGTGGGGCCGCGCTGGATGGCCTGGATCATCCGGCCCTTTGTAGAGCGTATTTTTGAGCACCAGACGCGCAAACGTTTCACGCGACTGAGCACCTATTTGGCAAGCCACGCGCAAGAGATCACGCGTTGGCAGCAGGAGCAATAGAACATGGTGAACAACACTGAGCCTCTGGAGCCGTTGGAGCAACGGTATCTGCGCCTGAGCCTGGTTTTTGTCTGGCTGTGGACGGCGCTGGTGAGTGTCTGGGAACTGCAAGGCCAAAGCCGCGACCTGTTGTTTGCGGGCGGTATTTCAGACGTCGGGGTGGCCAACGCACTGGTACTGGCCGGCGCCGCGCTGGACGCGATCTTGGGCCTGTGGCTGTTGCTGCGGCCCACGCGCCCCGCCTACCTGCTCGCTCTGGCCACCATGTTGTTAATGACACTGGTTGCCACGGCGCTCAGCCCCTACCTGTGGCTGCACCCCCTGGGTCCTTTGAGTAAAAACATACCTATCGCCGCGGTGCTGTGGGTGCTGGCGCGCAAACCTGTATGAACGCCTATTTGATCGTCAAATGGCTGCACATCCTGTCCAGCGTGGTGCTGGTGGGCACGGGTTTTGGCACCGCGTTTTACCTGTTTTTTGCCAACCGCAGCGGGGTTGTTGCGGCGCAGGCCGTGGTGTCGCGCCTGGTGGTGCGGGCGGATTGGTGGTTCACCACGCCGGCCATTGTGTTGCAACCTGTGACCGGTCTTTGGCTTATGCACCTGATGGGCTTGCCACTGAGCACACCCTGGATACTGTGGACACTGATTTTGTATGGCCTGGCCGGCCTGTGCTGGATTCCTGTAGTGTGGCTGCAGCTACGTATGACAGCCATGGCGCAGGCCGCACACGCCACTGGTCAGGAACTGCCCGCGTTGTACTGGCGTTATGCACGCTGGTGGGAGGGCCTGGGTTACCCTGCGTTTGTGGCCATGCTGGCCATCTTCTACCTGATGGTCGCCAAGCCCGACCTGTAAGCTCTGCACCCACGCACCCTTGCATCGAAACCGGAACCGCATGAAGTACAGCATTCAATCGTTGATGGTTGCAGCCACGTTGGGCCTGCTGCTGGCATTGGGCTGCAGCGCTGCCCATAGCGCAGAACTGCGTGTACTGACCCACGCCTCGTTTGTTTTGCCCAAACCCTTGCTCGCGCAGTTTGAAAAAGACGCAGGAGTCAAACTGCGCATCACCAAGGCCGGTGATGCGGGGGAGATGCTGAATAAGCTCATCTTGACCCGCGCCAACCCTATCGCGGACGTGGTGTTTGGCATCGACAATGTGTTGGTGGGCAAGGCTTTGGCCGCGCAGGTGCTGGACACCAACGACACTTCGCTTGCCGGTGGCGCGCCGCTGCCCGGCGCCACTGCACCTAACAGCGCCGTCAACTTGCCCGCAGGCTTGGTGCCGGTGGACTACGGCTATGTCACGCTGAACTACGACAAGGCCTGGTTTGCCAAAAAGCGCTTGGCCTTACCCCAATCGCTGGAAGACCTGGCGCAGCCCGCCTACGCCAAGCTATTGGTGGTGCAGAACCCCGCCACATCCAGCCCTGGCAATGCCTTGTTGCTGGCCACCATTGGCGCCATGGGTGAGACAAAGGCCTTCGACTGGTGGGCGCGCATGCGCGCCAACGGCCTGAAAGTGAGCAAGGGCTGGACGGAAGCCTATTACACCGAGTTCAGCCACAACGGCGGCGCCTATCCCTTGGTCTTGAGTTATGCCAGCAGCCCGGCGGCCGAGGTGTTTTTCAGCAAAACCAAACTGACCGAGCCACCCACCGGCAGTCTGGCTTTGCCCGGTGCGGTGTTCAGGCAAGTGGAGGGTGTAGGCCTGGTCCGGGGGGGTAAAGAACGCGCGGCTGCCGTCCGGTTCATCGGCTTCCTGCGTTCTGCTGCCGTCCAGCAGGCGTTGCAGACCGAGATGTGGATGTTCCCTGCTGACGCCACGGTGACCCGTGTGGATGCGCTGCGCCATGCCGTCGAACCGACGTTTCACCACAGCCCCGGCCCTCAGGCCATCACCGAACATGGGCGGGACTGGGTGACACGCTGGACCCAAGTGGTGTTGAAGTAGGCATGAAGAGCCCGGCCCGCTTGGCACTCACTGCGGTGCCCCTAGCATTTCTGTTGGCCCTGCTGGTGGCTCCCGCCTTGCGTTTGCTGGCCGAGGGCGGTCACGTGTCATGGTGGGAACCCGTGCAGGACAGCTATCTGCGCTGGCGGCTGGCTTGGTCCACGGCGCAGGCAGCTTTGACCTGTTTGGCGGCTCTGGCCCTGGGGCTGCCCGTGGCCTGGGTGTTGGCACGGTTTGAATTTGCGGGCCGCGCTTTGGTAATCCATGCCCTGATGCTGCCCTTTGTTGTGCCCACGTTGGTGGCGGCAATGGGGGTGTTGGCGCTGTTGGGGCCGCACGGCGTGATCAGTGCCCCGCTGGGCCTGGATTTGCAGGGCGGCCCCTGGCTGTTGATCTACGGCAACCTGTTTTTCAACCTGTGCCTGGTGGTGCGCTCGGCCACTGAAGCGCTGGGCCAGGTCAGCGCCTCGCGTGTGGCGGCGGCGCGCACCCTGGGTGCCACACCGTGGCGTGTGTTCTGGCGGGTCGAGTGGCCGGCCATCACCCCCTGGCTGATGTCGGCGCTGTGCCTGGTGTTTTTGTACTGCTTCTCTGGTTTTGGCCTGGCCCTGGTGCTGGGTGGTCAGGAGTACGCCACGGCGGAGGTGGAAATCTACAGCCTGGTCGCCCACGAGTTGCAACTGGCGCAGGCCGGTGCACTGGCCCTGTGGGTGTTGGGTATTACCGCGTTGGTGGCCTTGGCCTATGCGCTGGTGGAGCGTCGCCTGGCCACGCCCTCGCGCGCTGATGTCGTGGCCCGTCGCGCACCGCAGGGTTGGCGCCAGTGGGCCAGCGTTGTTGTCGCCTTGGCGGTACTGGCCTTGTTTTGTGCTGCGCCGCTGGTGGCCATCGTCTGGCGCGCCGCCGCCGCAGGCTTCTCGGCCTGGGCAGTGCTGTGGGCGGAACCCACGTTGCTGGCGCTGTGGAACAGTCTGCGGTTTACCGTGTTGGCGGTCGCGCTGGCCACCGGCCTGGGGCTGGCCCACGCGCTGGCTGCGCGCCGGTCGCTGGTGATGCGCACGCTGGTGTTTTTGCCCTTTGTGGTGTCGCCCGTCATGGTGGCCTTTGGCCTGCTGCTGCTGTACCCGCAGTGGACCGCCAGTTTTGAGCTGTTGGTGTGTGCGTACGCCTTGCTGGCCTATCCCTTCGTTGCCAAGTCCCTGGCTGCGGGGCTGGATGCCATGCCCCGCCACTTGGCACAAGCTGCGCGCTCCCTGGGTGCCACGCCCTGGCATGTGTTCTGGCGCGTGACCCTGCCGCTGTTGCAACCGGCTTTGCGCCGCGGCATGGCTTTTGCCGCTGCCACGGCCGTGGGCGAGTTTGCCGTGACGTTGTTTTTGTCGCGCCCGGAGTGGGCCACGCTGACAACGCTGGTGTACGACTACTTGGGCCGTCCGGGCAGCGCCAACCGCGATGCAGCGCTGGTGTTGGCCTGCTTGCTGATGGTGCTGGCCTTGTTGGCGTTTGCCGTCATCGAATGGTCGGCCTCACCCGCTGGATGGCGCGCACCCAAACCACCATCGCGTCACACTGCAAAGGAATTGGGCCATGCTTGAGTTGCAACAGCTTTCCAAAGACTGGCAGGCCCGCGTGCTGCTACGCGATGTCAGCCTCTGCGTCGCACCGGGTGAGACCATCGCCATCCTGGGACCATCGGGCAGCGGCAAAAGTACCTTGCTCAAAATGGTGGCCGGGCTGGAACCCATGGATGGTGGCCGGGTGATCTTTGACGGCCAGGACATCACCGCTCTGCCGCCCGAGCAACGCCGTTTTGCGCTGATGTTCCAGGACTTTGCGCTATTTCCCCATCTGGACGTGCAGGACAACGTGGCCTTTGGTCTGGTGGAGCAGGGTTTGCGCAAGGTCGAAGCCCGCGTGCAGGCCTGCGCGATGCTGGAGCGTTTTGGTTTGCAGGGCTTTGCCCGCTCCAAGGTCACACGGCTTTCGGGTGGCGAGCAGCAACGCGTGGCCCTGGCCCGCGCCCTCATCACGCGCCCGCGCGCGCTGCTGCTGGACGAACCTTTTTCCGCGCTGGATACCGAGCTGCGCCTGCAACTGCGCGAAGAGTTTCGCCAGCGCATTGCAGAGTTCAACATGGCGACATTGCTGGTGACCCATGACGAAGTGGAAGCCCGTTCCATGGGGACACGGGGGTTCAGGGTGGTGCAGGGGGGGCTGCGGGCGGTCTGGTGAATTGTTGTTGATAAAAAGTGCTGTTTGGCTACGTGGAGTATGGGTTTTTTGCTATTGTTTTTGTAGTGAAATGGTTGGTGTTGTGGCGTTTCGTGCCGCTGTGTGGGCGGGGCTGGCGGACCGGGCATCCGTTCCCTGGCCGTCAGTCGCGGGCTGGCTTTTTGGGTTCGCCAGCTTTATTTCGTCAACGCTTTGCTGGGGGGCCCGCTCTTGGGCAACCGCGAGTTGAGGCCGATGAACGGTTACCCGGTCCACCAGCCGGGTCGGGTCGTATGGTTCCAGCCAAGCAGAGAGTTTGCGGGTCGGTCATCTTCGCTCCTTTGGGTCTTGTTCGCCCGCTGTGAATGCCTTACAATTTTGTCAAACGTAAGGAAAAATGATGACGGAATCCACTATTACCGCAAAAGGTCAGACTACGGTTCCTGCGGATATTCGCCAAGCCATTGGCGGCGTGCCGGGTACGCGTCTGGTTTGGCATGCACTGAATGACGGACGGCTGTTTGTCCGGGTAAAAAACAAGTCCATTCTGGATCTCAAAGGCATGCTGGCTCCCGCCAAAGGTCGGCACGTGGCCATTGAGGACATGAAGCCTTGACGTTCGCTGCCTCGCTCGATACCAATATCCTGGTGCGATGGATTGTCCGGGATGACGATGAGCAAACCTTGATCGTCGGAAAGCTTTTGGCGAAGCATGTCAACCAACATTCCTCACTCTTTGTGCCGATAACGGTGGCACTTGAACTGGAATGGGTGCTGCGCTCGCGTTATAAGTTTAAGAAACCGGAGGTTTTATCAGCGTTGTCAGCGTTGTTGATGACGTTTGAACTGGTGTTTGAATCGGAGGGTGCTTTGGAGCAAGCCTTGGCAACCTATGAAGACAGCAGGGGTGCAGACTTCGCGGAGTGTCTGCACCTGGCGTTGGCGACGAAAGAAAAAGCCTTGCCGTTTTTGACGTTTGATGTTGCAGCAGCCAATGAAGAAGGCGCAAAGCTTCTGAAATGACAGCACTATCGCGGTTCGTGGCCGGACTGCCTGGGGGCTGCAAGCGGCTTGGCGACATTGTTATTGATAAAAAGTGCTGCTTGCCCTCGTGGAATATGGGTTTGAAGCTATTGTTTTTGTAGTTCATTGGTTGGTGTTCTGACGTTTCGTGCCGCTGTGTGGGCGGGGCTGGCGGACCGGGCATCCGTTCCCTGGCCATCAGTCGCGGGCTGGTTGTTTGGGTTCACCAGCTTTATTTCGTCAACGCTTTGGTTGGGAGGCCCGCTCTGGGGCAACCGCGAGTTGAGGCCGATGAACGGATACCCGGTCCACCAGCCGGGGGCGGGTAACGCAGTTGGCCCAGATTGGGCAAAGCTGGGTTGAAAAATGGTTTTGATCTAAAGTGACACTCAATTTGAAGTTGCGTCCCATGACTACCCTTGATACCTTCCTCGACCAAGCCTGGAGTGACCACGCCGACCATGCTCCTGATGTAGCCGCGCGCCTGCCCGAGGCACTGCCGCTGGTTGCAGACGACAACGGCGTGATGCGACTCGCTGCCTTGGCGCACCATGTCTTTGGTGAGCATTTGGGTCACTGGCAGGACGGGTTGGCTTTCTTGGCACAGCTGTCTGAACGCGCAGTGTTTGGTGTTGACGGCACCGCGTCGATTGCACGCTGTCGGGCCAGCCTGCGCTTGTGCAGCGGGGAAACCGATCAGCGTGCGGCTTTGACCGCCAGCGATCAGTGTCGTGTGACTTCGATGGCGGCCAGCAACCTTGCGGCATTGAATAGCCAACGCTCCGCTGAACTTCTGCACGATGCGGTAACGCGCGCCAGCGCGCTGCCCGATGCCGATCCGGGCGTGCGTGCGCTGGCGGCCAACAGCAATGGCATTGCCGGCACGCTGCAAGAGCTGGCGTCGCGGACTGCGCAGCAGCGAGAGTTGATGGTCCACGCCGCGCAGGTCGCCCGTACCCAATGGGAGCGAGCGGGAACGTGGCTGGAGGTGGAGCGTGCCGAATACCGCCTGGCGCTGTGCTGGCTGGCCGCTGGTGACCCCGCGCAGGCACTGCACCATACACGCAATTGCGAGTCCATCGTGCAACAGAACGGCTCTGAGCCATTGGAGGTATTTTTCGCCGCTGAAGCGCTTTGTTTGTGCGCGCGCGCTCTGGGTGACACTGCTGTTCAAGCGGGCGCGGTGGCCACCGCACAACAGGCGTTTGAAGCCCTGCCGTCGGATGACCAGGCGTGGTGCCGCGCCACACTGGACTCGATGACGCATACAAGCGGGATCAACCCACCATGAACCATTCAGCGTCTTTTTACAGCGCTGCAGGCCCCTACGCCATGTCCATGCGTCTTTCACCACGCGCAGGGCGATTGGTCGCCGCCGCGCTCCTCGCCGCGCTGTGTACCGCTTGCTCCACTGTTCGAGGTCCCATGTCCGATACTGTTCTTACCAAAGAGTCCGTCGTGAAGTTCATGAACCGGTTTGAGGAGATCGCCGAGAAGGAGAACTTCGATTTGATACAGGACATGGTGCATGACGACGCTTTTTTCCGTTTTTCTGACGGCGACTTTGTCGGCAAGAAGTCCGTGCGGGCTGCGTTTGAGAAGACCTGGAAGGGCAACCCCAGCGTCAAGAAGGCCAGCTTCTTTCTCACCGACATTCAGGTGTTGTCGGTTGACGCAAAAAGCGCATCAGCCACCTACACCTACAACTGGGAGGGCTTGATGGACGGGAAGTCGTTCCGCATTCAAGGGCGGGGAACACGTGTCTTGGTGGTGGAGAGCGGGCGCATCCAGATCATCCATGAACACCTGAGTCGTTACCCCAAGTAGTCGGTTCTTACGCACCCAGATTCCTGGGCTGCACAAAGTCTTCCAACGTCAGCCCCTTTTCTTTCAGCAAGGCTTCGAGCACGGGCTGGAGTTTCCCCAGGCCTTCCTGCACTGCTTCGCGCACGGTATCGACCACCACCTGGGTCCCGCGCTCAATCTCGATGTTGAGCCGGTCGCCGACTTGTTTTTGCTCGAAGACCGTCATGCGGCGGGTTTCGGGGATCAGCCACACCTCAAACCAGCCCTCCGACCGGTTCACTTCGGCAACCGTCAAACTCGCGCCGTTGATGGCAATGTAGCCCTTGGCAAAGACGTACTTCCGGAATTCAGGCGGGATGTCGAAGCGCAGCAAGAGATTGGTATCGGATGTGGTTACCGACACAACGGCCGCAGAAAAGTCGATGTGCCCGGACAGCGGATGCCCGCCGATTTCGGCACCATCCTTCGCGGCGCGCTCGACGTTGACCCTGGAACCCACGGCATAACTGCCCAGGGTCGTGATGTTGAGGCTTTGCAACATCACATCAAAGGTGGCGGCCGACGGTGGCACCAGCTCAGTGACGGTGAGGCACACGCCATCGACCGAGACACTCGCGCCGATTGCCAGGTCCTGGCAAAAGCCGTGCGGAAATTCGAGCGTGAAGGTGCGCATGCCGGATTGGTCGTGCATGGCCGCGATGGTCGCAACGCCCTGGATGATGCCTGTAAACATAGTGCTTTGGATGGAGGAGTTGGAGGGGGCGGACGTAGAAAATGGTAACACCCGGTGCGTTCTTGCCGATTGGCGCTGCTTCTAAGCGTTGGGCGGAACTGCTAGTTGCGCAATCTGCCGCAAGCGGGCGAAATGGGTGTGAAAATGGTCTCGAACAAAAACTTCAGCAAAGGCTTGGGTTATGAACCTTGGACACCATGTCGAAAGTTACCGGTTTTGGGACATCGTGACCCAATGGGCGCGGGAAACACTGCAACACGAGATCGTGGTCGCACGGGCGTTGGCAAAGGGTGTGGTCCGTGACGGGCTACGGGCGCAAAGTGTCGATCCGAAGTGGACGAACAAAGGCACGTTCGAATTGCGCGGTCTGCCCTTGGTTGGCTACGTTGCGAAAGATGGACTCCTGCCGATCTTCATTCGGTCGTCGGCGCTCCAGCATTTGCGCGATATTGTGGACAACGCAACCACCCCGGACGCGCAAATTTTGTTTGAGGAGTTCATCACCAAGCAGGACTTTTATGCCTGGCTGACCCAGGCGCGACTCCACCCGCCATCCTTCTGGTTTGAGGCTGGTGAGCTCCAGGCCGGTTGACGAAGTTGATTCCCCAGACGGTCCCCGTTCTCGGGTCTGCCGGGTTCAGCCTTCGACCGATCGCGCTCTCCGATGTGCCCGCCTGGTACGAATACCTTTCGATGCCCCACGTCGTGGAGCACACCAGCTGGAACCTGGCGTCCATGGACTCTTTGGTTCCCCTTGTTCATTGGTACAACTCCGATGCCCCTGAATCTGCGATCCGATTTGCTGTGCAGGAAACATCGGGCAATCGATTGATCGGCACGGTCGGCTTTCACACGGTTTCGGTCGCCCACCGCACGGCCGAGCTTGCCTACGACATACATCCAGCGTATTGGGGGCGCGGCCTGGCGTCGGCGTGCTGCAGGGCAGCCACTGCCTGGGGTTTTGCCGAGCAGCACTATGTTCGCATTCAGGCGATGGCGCTGGACAGCAATGCGGCGTCCATTCGGGTGTTGGAGCGCTGCCAGTTCACCGTCGAAGGCAAGCTTCGCAGTTATCGCATGGTCCGTGGTGAACCAAGAGACTTTTGGTTGTACGCCAGCATCGCTCCCACCTGAAATTTGCGGAAGATATCGGGCTCCAGCCCTCGTGAAATAAGCGCAAGTAGCTACAAAACGTATAGCAAATGCGCGCCGAAACTTGACCTGTCAAGCCACCAAAGGCAGTTGCCGCGCCCGCTTTTTTGTCAACACAAACAGCGCATTGGCTACCGCGGGTGCCAGCGGTGGCACGCCCGGCTCACCCACACCGCCCGGGGAGCGTGTGCTGGGCACAATCCAGGTTTCCACGACCGGGGCCTCGGCCAGCATGACCATGGGGTAGTTGGGGAAGCTGGTCTGCTGGACCACGCCGTCCTTGATGTCAATCTTGCCGTACAGCGCGGCGGTCAGGCCAAAAATGACCGCGCTTTCCATCTGCTGCGCAACGGTGTCGGGGTTGACCACGGTGCCGCAGTCCACGGCACATACCACACGGTGCACGCGGGGTTTGCCGCCTAGTAACGACACCTCAGCCACTTCGGCGACGATGCTGCCGAAGGATTCATGCAGGGCCACACCCCGCGCCCGACCTGCGGGCAAGGGCTTGCCCCATTGTGCTTTGTCGGCGGCCAGTTGCAACACGGCCAGGTAACGCGGCGCGTCCTTGAGCAAGGCGGTGCGAAATGCGACCGGGTCCTGCTGGGTCTCGAAGGCCAGTTCGTCGATAAAACTCTCTGAGAAAAATGCGTTGTGGGAATGCCCGACGGAGCGCCAAAAGCCCACCGGCACCCCCATGCGGGTGGCCACATGGGCCATGTGCTGGTTGGCAAAACCATAGGGCAGGTCAAACAGGCCCTCAGCCGTGGTTTTGTCGGGCATGTCCATGGGGCCGGCCAGCGCGGGCAAGCCGCGCTCCAGCCAGCGCGGGCTGATGGCGTCGCCTGCGGACTGGATGCTCAGGCTGCTGATGCCGCCCTGCGCGTCCACCGTGGCGCGCAGTTTGGCCACATGCAGGGGGCGGTAGAAGTCGTGCGTCGTGTCCTCTTCGCGCGACCAGCCCAGTTGCACCGGTTTGCCCTGGCATTCCATGGCCACCCGCACGGCTTGGGCGACAAAGTCCACGTCCAGGCGGCGACCAAAACCACCACCGAGCAGGGTGACGTGTAACGTGACCTGGTTTGCGGGCACGCCAGCCACCTTGGCGGCAATGGCACGCGCCATTTCAGGCACCTGGGTGGGCACCCAAATTTCGACCTTGCCGTCCTTGACCTGGGCCGTGCAGTTCATGGGCTCCATCGTGGCGTGGGCGAGGTAGGGCGCGCTGTAGGTCGCTTCAATCACGCGTTTTGCGTCAGCTTGCGCTTTGGAGACGGATCCCTTTTCAAAAAACGTATCGCCCGACTTGCCGTCCAGCGCCGCCAGTAACTGGTTTTCAATTTGTTGGGAGTCGAGCGCGCCCTGCGCCCGCTGCTGCCACTTCACATCCACCGCCAGGGCGGCCTGGCGCGCGTGCCAGGTGGTCTTGCCGACCACGGCAAAGCCGGCGGTGCTGCCACCCATGGCGTCCAGTGCCACCAGCTTTTCGACACCGGCCATGGCCAGCGCCGCTTTGGCGTCCAGCGACGCCACAGAGCCGCCCAGCATGGGGCATTGGCGCACTTGGGCGTACAGCATGCCGGGCAGGCGCACATCCAGCCCGAACTGCGCGCTGCCATTGGTCTTGGCCGGAATGTCGCTGCGCGGTGCTTTTTTGCCGATCAGCTTCCAGTCCTTGCGGTCTTTCAGGGTGAAAGTGCCCGGGGCCGTGCCCGCTGCCGCAGCGGCCAGTGCACCGTAGTGGGCCGAAACGCCGGAGGGGTGGGACACCAGACCCTCCACAACGCGCAACTCCTGCACCGGCAACTTCCATTGCGCAGCGGCCGCACCCAGCAGGCTAGCGCGCGCCGTGGCAGCGGCCGTGCGCACGGGATCCCAGGCGTCGGCCACGCTGGACGAGCCCCCGGTCACGATGATGCCCAACTCACGGGCAATTTTGCCGACCATCCACTCACCCACTCGAACCTTGGTTGGCTTGTTTCCCCCCTCTGACTCCAGTGGGTGAAAGGGCAGACTGCCAACCAGCATGGCCACATTGCCATAGATGGTGTCGGCGCCAGCCTGCTCCAGGCGCACCCTCTGAAGCGGCAGGTCCAGCTCCTCCGCCACCAGCATGGCCAGCGCCGTGTGCACACCCTGGCCCATTTCGCTGCGCGGCATGGCCAGCACCACGCTGCCATCGGCGGCGATCTTGATCCAGCCGTTGAGGGCCACATCACCTGCGGTGGGCAGCATCAGGTCAGGGGAACCGAGGCGTGAGCGCGCGGGCAACACGCCCCAGCCGACGACCAAGGCCGCCAGGCCACCAACCGCGCCAAGGGCGCTCAGCATCACGGTGCGACGCTTCATGCTGCGGTCCCTGCAGCGCGGTGGATGGCGGCGCGTACACGCTGGTGGGTGCCACAGCGGCAGATGTTGCTCATGGCTGCGTCAATGTCCGCGTCGCTGGGTTTGGGCTTTTTCTCCAGCAAGGCTGCGGCAGCCATCAACATGCCGCTCTGGCAATAACCACATTGCGGCACCTGCTCGGCAATCCAGGCGGCCTGCAACACATGGGGTTTGTCGACTGTGCCCAGGCCTTCAATGGTCTGAATCCGTTTGCCCAGCACGGCAGACACCGGCATCACGCAAGAGCGGGTAGGTTCGCCATCGACGCGCACTGTGCAGGCCCCACAGGCTGCCACACCACAACCAAACTTGGTGCCGGTCATGTTCAATACGTCACGCAAGACCCACAACAGGGGCATGTCCGGTTCGGCGTCGAAATGCGCCACCTGACCGTTGATATTCAGTTCCATGGTCTCTCCGGTGCTGGGGCTGGCACCCGTCCTATGCCCGAGCGGGTTTGGGCGGAGCCGGGGAGGCTGATTGTGGCGGTGTCGGCGGGCATTGGTGGTTGGTTTGGGTGACTGGTTGATGGATTCAGAGGTAGCTGGTAATGGCCGGGGCGTTTTGCCAGTTGTCGTGCAGGCCGTCGATGTAGGTGATGGGCGCTGCCGCCAACTCTTCAGGCGTCGCATCCTCCAGGCAGCCCAGGTTCACGCCATAAACCGGGCCGTGGCCGGGTGGGTTGCCTATGCCAAAGGCACGCACACCGCAGTGTTTGCAAAAGTAGTGCTCGTTGCGCCGCGTATTGAACAGGTACTGGGTTAGCTCGGACTGGCCAGCCAGCAGGCGAAATGCGGAAGGCTGTATGACGGCTGGCCAGAAGCGGTTGCGGGCGCAGATGGAGCAGTTGCACCGGTACGTGGGTGCGCTCAGGTCGATATCGGCTTCGAAGCGCACCGCGCCGCAGTGGCAACTGCCATGGTAGGTTTTGAGCATGATCAGGGTGTTTGTAGCAGGGACAAGTAGTCTTCCAGCACATCCAGATTGCCGCTCCAACCCTGGGTCATGCTGGGGTAGGCAGCTTCGAATGCCGCGGTCTCTTCGGTCGTGGCCTCAAAGGTAGTCCATTCCAAAGTGAGAAGTGTCGTGTCGCCTTGCTCGGTGAGCGTGGTGGTGGACAGGGTATGCAGAGGCCACACCGGGGACCAGGGGTTGCGGGTGATGCCACCCTGTGGGTCGGAGAAATGCTGGATCAGCGTGATGCGTTCGGGCGGCACGATTTCGCGCAGCAGCCACTTGCCCCACAGCTCCATGCCGCCCTCTATCGTCATAGCATAGTGGTAGGTGCCACCCTCGCGAAAGTCCATCTGGCTGTGGGTCACCGTGCTGCCTTTGGGGCCAAACCAGTGAGACAGGTGTTCGGGTTGGGAGTAAACATCCCACACCAGTTGGCGCGGGGCTTTAAGCAGACGGCTGAGAGTGAACGGGGCGCTCATGGTTCTTTCTCCTTGGGGTTTCGGGTGCCAGTGGGTTGGGGGGATGGGGCAATGCCGTCCACCCGCAAATGCAATACCCTGTCCGCCCGTGCCGTGGCGGCTTCGGAGTGGGTGACCAAGACCAGCGACGTGCCGTGTGCGCGGGTCTGTGCCACCAGGGCCTCCATGACCTTCGCGGCGGTGGTGGGGTCCAGGTTGCCGGTGGGCTCGTCGGCCAGCAGCAGGGTCGGGCGGTGCACCAGGGCGCGGGCAATGGCCACACGTTGCAACTGACCGCCGCTGAGCTGTTGCGGCAGGCGTGCGCCCATGCCTTCCAGCCCCACGGCCTGCAGCATGGCCTGCACCCGGGCGTCGTCCGGTGTGCCCAGCAGCAACAGCGGCAGGGCCACATTTTGTGTCACATCCAGATGTCCCAGCACGTGGAAGGCCTGGAACACAAAACCCACTTTCTGACGGCGCAGCAGGGCACGTGCGTCATCGGTCAATTGGCCGATGTTGGTGCCGTCCAGGTGCACCGTGCCGCTGTCCCAACTGTCGAGCCCCGCCATGCAGTTGAGCAGCGTGGATTTGCCCACGCCCGATTCGCCAACGATGGCCACAAACTCGCCTGGCTCCACGGTCAGGGACACGTTGGCAAACACGGGTGTGTCACCATACCGTTTGCTTAAGTTTTGAATGTGCAGGTTCATGGGAATGGAGCCGATGATAGAGGCACAATGTCAGCATGACACGCAGAACCCTACTCCTCACCGCCCTGGCCGCTGTCGCCAGTTTGTCCACCCTCGGTGCCGCACAGGCACAAACTAAACCGATCCGCCTGATCGTGCCCTACGCGGCCGGTGGTCCGCTGGATGTGACAGCGCGCGTGCTGGCCGAGCGTGTCAAGGACAGCCTGGGCACCGTGATCGTGGAGAACAAGCCCGGTGCCGGTGGCAACATCGGCGCCGACGCCGTGGCCAAGGCCACGCCGGACGGATTGACCATTGGCATTGCGGCCACCGCCACCCACGCCGTCAACCCCTGGCTGTTTGCCAAGATGCCCTACAACGCGGCCACCGATTTCGCCCCCATCACACAAATGGTGCGCGTGCCCAATGTGTTGGTGATGAATGCCGAGACTGCCAAGCGCCTGAACATCAACAGCGTCAAGGATTTGATCGCCTACGCCAAGGTCAACCCCGCCAAGCTCAACTACGGTAGCGGCGGCAATGGCAGCGCCGGCCATCTGGCGGGTGAGATGTTCAAGGCCCAGGCCGGCATTTTTGCCGTGCACATTCCCTACAACGGCGGCAACCCGGCGCAGTTTGCGCTGCAAAGTGGCCAGGTGGACTTCAACTTTGACAACCTGTCCACGGCTGCGCCAGGCATCAAGTCTGGCAAGCTCAAGGCGCTGGCCGTGACCACACTGGCACGTTCACCGGCGTTGCCCGAAGCGCCCCCGGTGGCTGACACACTCAAGGGTTTTGCGATTGACACCTGGTGGGGTCTGGTGGCACCAGCAGGCACGCCCAAGGATGTGATTGCCAAACTCAATACCGCCTTTGTCGCGGCACTGAATTCACCCGAGGCGCAGGCGCGTTTTGCCGGCCTGCTGGCGGAGCCGGTGCCCACCACGCCTGAGCAGTTTGGGGCCTTGATGAAGAGTGAGCTGGCCAAGTACCAGGCGGTGGTCAAGGCTACTGGGGCGAAGGTGGATTAGGTTTTCCTGCTGTTTTCCCCCACTCCCCCCAGCCCCCTCGCCCCGCCGGGCGAGGGGGGCTTTTAACAGCCGATTTGTTGGTGTCCCGCCGAATACGGAATCACGGGCGAGAGGTTGCCACCGTTGTTGTGCGCCCAGAATTCAGCAGGTGCAGTTCCGAGCGCCGAGTGGCGGCAACACACCACGGCGCTCGGAACTATCGGCATGAAATCTTCGAACGCAAATAGCAGTGGCAACGCACCGCACGTAATTCCGTAACCGGCGCGTAGCAATCAAATGTGGCTGTTAGGCTCCCCCTCGCCCGGCGGGGCGAGGGGGTTGGGGGGAGTGGGGGAAAACCAGTGGGGGAAAACAGCAGAGTGGGGGAAAAGAAACTAACCCAAAACCTTTCGAACCAAATCCAACACGTCGCCCAGCGCATCCGCTGCATCGGCCTGAATCACTTGCCGCTGTGGCATGGAACGTAACCAGGTGATCTGGCGTTTGGCGAGCTGGCGGGTGGCGATGATGCCGCGTTCACGTATGTCCGCCAAGGGCAGCGGACCAGCCAAGCCACTGGTTGCATGGGCGTCCAGCGCCTCCCAAACCTGGCGGTAACCCACACAGCGCATGGAGGGCAGGTCCGCATGCAGATCGCCCCGCGCGCGCAACGCACGTACCTCGTCCACAAAGCCCTGCTCCAGCATCGTGTCAAAGCGCTGGGCAATGCGTTCATGCAACCAGCTTCGCTCCAAAGGTTCTAAAGAAATTAGGGCTCTAGCCCCCGTGGAATTTGCGTGAGCAGCTACTGTTTTAGTAGCATCTTTGGTGGAGTGAAAGTGTGACAGTGGCAGGCCCGAGATCCGATAAACCTCCAGCGCCCGCTGGACGCGCTGGCTGTCCAGGGGCGCCAAACGCGCTGCGGTCACCGGGTCTACCTGTGCCAGCTCGGCGTGCATGGCAGGCCAGCCTTTTGCGGTGGCTTCCAGTTCCAGTTGGGCGCGAATGGCAGGGTCGGCAGCAGGCATGTCATCCAGCCCATCAAACAGTGCCTTGAAATACAGCATGGTGCCGCCCACCAGCAAGGGCAGCTTGCCGCGCGCGGCAATCTCTGCGATCAGGCCCCGGGCGTCGCGCACAAATTCGGCGGCACTGTAGGCTTGCAACGGGTCGCGGATATTGATCAGGTGGTGGGGCACCTGGGCCAATTCCTGGGCACTGGGTTTGGCGGTGCCGATGTCCATGCCCCGGTAGACCAGGGCCGAATCGACGCTGATGATTTCGCAGGCGTGGTGTTGTGCAATCGCCATGGCGGCGGCGGTTTTGCCGCTGGCCGTGGGGCCTGCCAGGCACAGGTAAAAAGGCAGGGTGTCGCCGTCAGGATTTGCCATACCGTGCCACCAAAGTCCAGGCGCTCAGGGCGATCAAAACGCTCCAGAACCAAATGCCATAAATCAGCGGCGCGGCCGAGCCGTCCATGTGCGTGCCCAACCATTGACCCGTGGCAAACGCGCTGAGCATGGCGATGAAGCCATTCAATGCCGAGGCCGCACCGGCGGCTTCTGGGAACGGCCCCACGGCACCGCTCTGACCACAGGGGTTATGGATGCCATGCGCCAGAATGAACAGGCCAAACGGCAGCATGATGGCCCACGCCGACTGCACGCCGGCCAACGCCAGCAGACCCATCGTCGTGCCACCGGTCAGCGTCAAAGCACCGGCTATGGCCACAGCGCGGCGCACGCCAAAACGCAGTAACAAGCGGCGGCACAAAAAGGTGCCCAGTACATAGACCAGCGAGTTGCTGAACATAACCAAACCATACTGGGTGGTGCTAAACCCCAGCACCCGGATAAATACAAACGATGAGGCTGCCAGAAAGGTAAATAGCCCGCTGTAGGCCGCCACCGTGAGCGCCGTGAATGCCAGAAAGGTCGGGTTGCGCACGATGTCAAACCAGGTGCGCGCCAGGATACCCAATTTCAGGGCCTGGGGGTTTTTGCGCGGCACGGTTTCCTCAAACCGCAAGGCAATCAGCGTCAGGGTGGCCGCACCAAACACCGATAGCGCCAGCATCGCCACATGCCAGTTGAACCAGGCGGTCAAAAAACCACCGAGCGGGGCACTCAGGCAGGCAATGACACCCAGGCCGCTCAGGCCCTTGGACATCACGCTGGCACCTTGCACCGGTGTGTACAGGTCACGCACAATGGCGCGGGCACACATGACTGCGGCACCCATGGCCGCGCCCTGCAAGATGCGCCACACAATCAGCAGGTCCATGGTGGTCGAAAACGCACTACCGGTTGAGGCCACCACATAGGCCGCCATGCCGACCAACAACACAGGACGGCGGCCAAAACGGTCCGACAGTGGCCCCCAGAACAACTGGGATATGCCGAACGCCAGCAGCAGGGCCGTCAGCGTCAATTGCGCCTGCGCCATGGTGGCGCCCAGTTCCTGCGTCAGGCCGGGCAGCGCGGGCAGGTACAGGTCGGTGGTGATGGGCTGGATGCCCAGCAACAACGCCAAGGTCAGCACAATCAATGCGGGTGGCATGGTGGAGTGGGGGCTGCGGGAGGGCATGGCGTCAGGCTGTCTCTGTAGCAGTCGCTAGCACATGGCGGCGGGCCACGCTGCGCAGCAAGACCAGCAAACCGATGGCGGCCACCGTCAGGCCCACTACCAGCGCGATCCAGAAACCTTCGGCCTGCATGGGTTGGGCTGGGCGCCAGGGCAGCCATTCGGGCGCCAGGCCCAGCACACAACCCAGGGGCAATGAAAACACCCAGAACGCCGTCAAATGGATCACCATGGGCGAGCGACTGACCTTGTAGCCCCGGATGGCGCAACTGGTGGATACCTGCGCCGCGTCCGACACCTGGAATAACGCGGCCAGAAACAACAGGCTTGCTGCCACGCCGGCCACCGCCGTATCCGTGGTGTAGGCCGACGCAATCTGCTCGTTGAAAACCGCCATCAACAGGGCCGAGACGGCGGCCAGGCCGACCGAGGTTGCCACCCCCACATTGGATCGAAAACGTGCGGCCTGCGGGTCACCCGCACCCAGGGCTTGCCCTACCCGGGTCAGCAGGGCAATGCCCAGGCTGAGCGGCAGCATAAACACCAGGGATGAAAAATTAAGCGCAATCTGATGCGCCGCCACCTGGGTGCTGCCAAAACGCGCCACCAGCAAGGCAATCAAGCTGAACGCGCTGCTTTCGGCAAAATAGGTCACGCCTATGGGCAGGCCCAGCTTGAGCAGGCTTTGCATTTTTTCGCGGTTGGGGCCCTCGAAACGGTCAAACGGCCAGGTGCTGCGGTAGGCAGGTGCCCGCCGCATCCACCACAACAAGGCCCCCAGGTTGAACCACAGACACAGCATGGTGGCCCAGGCACAACCCACACCACCCAGTTTGGGAAAACCCAGATTGCCAAAAATCAGTAACCAGTTCAACCCACAGTTCAAGACCAGGGCCAGTATCGAAATCGCCATGATGGGCTTGGTCTGGTCCAGGCTGGCGCTGTAGCCATACAACACGCGGTAACAGGCAAAGGCCGGCAGGCCCAGGCTGGTGATCTGCACAAAACGCACCGCTATGTCGCGCACTACCGGTTCGAGTTCCATGTGGTCAAACACCAGCCCCGACAGGTTGGCCAACACCATGGCCACCACACCCACGCCAAGAGCCTTCCACAGGGCCTGCCGCACGACATGGGGCACCCGGTCAAACTGACCCGCACCGACGTAATGGGCAACGGTGGGGTTTACCGACATCATGATGCCCATCAACGTGACCACCACAATCATCCATACCGACGAGCCGAGCGCCACGCCCGCCAGGTCCTGGGCCGAGGCATGGCCCGCCATCGCCACATCGGCCACGGCCATACCCACATTGGCGAGCTGGCCTATCAAAATGGGCCATGCCAGTTGCCACAAGGCGGCGATTTCAGTTTTGACACGGGGGACCAAGGCTTGCTGGAGCGGGGGCAGAGGAAGGTTGGTCACGGTCATGGGCCGGCCATTTTACGGGCGAGGGTACGGCTGTTCGACGGGCGCAGGCTGTTGCCTGGTCACATGGCACTAAGATTTGGCGTTTGCCGTATCCCACCACTTTTGCCAGGGGTTAAACCCGGTAATCAGTGCGCTGGCCATCAGTACCAGGGCGCCGCCGACAAAGATGCCGGCGCTCAGTGGTTCACCCAGAAACACATGGCCCCAGGTCACCCCAAACACCGGGATCATGAAGGTAGGGCTCATCGCGGCCACCGGGGTGACATGGGCCAAGATCCGAATGTGCAACCAATAGGCAATTCCGGATGTCAGCACACCCATGATCAGCACCGCCATCAGGGCCACGGGTGTGAAGTGTGCGGCTGGCCAGCTCCAGGCCGCACCGGGTAGCAGCATCACTAAGGACACCGCGTGCAAGCCGGCCGCAATCTGCAGGGGTTTCATGCGGCTCAGCGCCCGCTTCATCAAGGGGGTGGATATGCCATAACAGGCCGACGCCGCGATACAGCCCAGTGCGGCCAAAACAACGCGCAGCGAGGGTTCGACCGGGCCCAGCCCGACAATCAGGGCGACACCCCCAAAACCACAGACACAACCCAGAATTTTGCGCACGGTCAGGGTGTCTTCTTTCAACCAGGCCGAGGCAAACATGCCAAACACCACGGCCGTCGAGTTGAGCAGCGCGCTATACCCTGCCGGTAAATGCAAGGCGGCCCAGGCAAACAGCGAGAAGGGCAGGGCCACCGACAACAAGCCGATCAGGGCCAGTTCGCGCCAGTGTCCTCTGGGCCAGTTGTGGTGCATGGTGTGCATCAGCACAGCCAGCGTGGCGGTAGCGGTTGCTATGCGCAGGGCTGCCAGCACATTGGGGCCCAGTACCGGGCTGGCCAAGCGGATCAGCATGAAGGAGGCGCCCCACAAAGCGGACAGCGCCACCAGTTGCGCGAAGTGTTTGGTTTTCACAGAGACATGATTGTGCGGTCTAGCACGCGAACGGCCAGTCACCAGAGCGTCTGACTGCTGGGGCTAACGCCCCCGCAGAAAGAGGGCATCGAGCTCGCGCAGCGTGAGCTGGCGCCAGGTCGGTCGGCCGTGGTTGCATTGGTCGCTGCGCTCGGTAGCCTCCATCTGGCGCAGCAGGGCGTTCATCTCTTCCAGTGTGAGTTTGCGATTGGCGCGCACCGCGCCGTGGCAGGCCATGGTGGCCAGCAGTTCGTTTTGCGCCCGCTGAATCACGGTGCTGGCTTCGTGCTGGGCCAATTCCGCCAGCACGCTGCGGGCCAGGTCCACGGCGTCGCCTTGTGCCAAGCTGGTGGGCACAGCACGCACAGCCAGTGTTTTTGGCGAAAACGGGCTGATCTCCAGGCCCAGCGTCTGCAATGTGGTGAAGTGGGCTTCGGCGGTGGCGACCTCGCTGGGGGTGGCGGCAAAGGTGGCGGGTATCAGCAGGGGCTGGCTGGACAACTGGGCTACGGTGGTATTGGCACCATCGGCGGTTTGTTGGGCTAGTTGGTTCTTGAGTCGTTCGTAGACGATGCGTTCGTGGGCGGCGTGCATGTCCACGATCACGAGGCCCTGGGCGTTTTCGGCCAGGATGTAGATGCCTTGCAACTGCGCTATGGCTCGGCCCAGGGGCCAGGTTTGGGGCGGTTCTTCGTTCGCTGGGAGGCTGGACGGCAGAGGGTTCTGCTCCCCAGTATCCAAGTTTTGCCCCGCCCGCTGTGCGGGCTCCTCCTTGACCTGCGCAGAATCCTCTGCCGTCCAGCCTCCCTGAGGGTTGGCGCTGGGTTGCCACAGGGCACCGAGGTCGCTGACGCGGTGGCCAACCAGTTCGGTGCGCGCTCCGAAATTGATAGCTGGTTGCGCAGAGTACATGGGGGCTGAAGCCCGATTTTGCTTGTAAACATCTGGCGATAGCGCTTGCAGGCCGATTGCTGTGGCGGGTGTGTCTGCTGAGCCTGTTGTGTTCGCGCCGCTGCTCTGCTGGTCCGTGTTGCCCGTACCAATGGCTTGGCCCACGCGTGGCGTGGCCAGCGTGTCTTCAACCGCATGGCGCACGCCCTGGTGCACCTCGCGGCTGTCGCGAAAGCGCACCTCGATTTTGGTGGGATGTACGTTGACATCCACTCGCGCCGGGTCCATCGCCAGGTACAGCGCGTAGATGGGCTGGCGGTGGCCGTGCAATACGTCTTCGTAGGCGCTGCGGGCGGCGTGGGTCAGCACCTTGTCGCGGACAAAGCGGCCGTTGACGTAGCAGAACTGCTGGTCGGCGCGTGAACGGGCGGCGTCGGGTATGCCGACCCGACCCCAGACGCGCAGGGTTTGCGGGGTGGACGCAACATCCATGCTCGCCGGGGCTATCGCCTCTGCGACTGCGCGTGCGGCACTCGCAGAACGCCAGTCGACCGCAATGGACTGCGCCATGAAGTCCGCGCCCAGCACATCGGCCAGGCGCTTATCCAACGCCGTCGCGGGGTTTGCCAGGCCATCAGCCATGTCCACCACACGGCGCCACTGTTCCACCAGTTTGCCTTCGTGCCAAATAGCAAAACCCACATCGGGTCGGGCCAAAGCGTGGCGGCGCACGGATTCGATGCAATGGGCCAGCTCGGTAGCGTCGGTCTTCAGGAACTTGCGCCGTGCTGGTGTGCTGTAGAACAGCTCTTTCACTTCGACGGTGGTGCCCTGGTTGCGCCCCACCGGTTTCAGTTCACCGGTGCTACCAACCAGAAGGTGTGCGGCAGATTGGCCGCTAGCCCTCGACAATATTGAACAGTCAGCTATTGAATTTATAGCGGCCAGGGCTTCGCCACGAAAACCCATGGTGGCCACCGACTCCAAATCCCGCAGGTTGCCGATCTTGCTGGTGGCGTGGCGCCGGAATGCCAAGGGCAGTTCCTCTGCCAATATGCCCATGCCATCGTCCTCGACACTGATCAGGCGCACACCACCGGCCAGCAGCCGCACGGCGATTTGGGTGGCACCGGCATCGAGCGCGTTGTCCACCAGTTCTCGGACAACGGAGGCCGGGCGCTCGACGACCTCACCCGCAGCGATCTGGCTGATCAGCTCGTCGGGCAGTTCACGGATGGGGCGGCGAGACGGTGCGGGGGGCAGGGCAACGTTCACAACTTGCCGTACTGGGTGCCGCCAATCATGATGCCGCTGTCCAGCGGGGCCAAGTCGGATTGGTATTCCACGTCTCCCACACGCATGACGGGCGGCGTCAGACCATTGCGCAAGGCATCCATAAAGGCCTGGGCCTCGTCTTCAGAGACCGGCTGGTAGGCGTGGCGGGCCAGCGGGGGCTCTGGAGCTGCGTTTTCCGCTAGTCGAACGGCTGCCATGGATGGGTGCGTACGCAAATGTTTGGGATTTTCGATGCCGTGTATGCGGTCAGCATCGGCCGCTCGCGCGTACTGCTCAAAACGGTCTTCCGACTCACTGACCCGCCAGTAGGTGCCCTCAATCAAAATGCCGAAGCGTTTGTAGGTGTTGGAGCGCATCTGTTTTTCGATGGCGGCAAAACTCTTGGTGCGGGCATCGCGACCGGTCACAAAGTTCTTGGCGACGTCAATCATGGCGATGAAGCGGTGGTGGCGCAGATCCACCGGCATGACCTTGAACTTGTACATGCTGCCAATGACCTCCATGGACAGGAAGCTCTCGCGGATCGACTGGTACAGCATTTCTCGCCGGAAAGCCTTGCGTTCCTCCAGATCCATGCGCCGAACCTGTGCCTGCGGTGCCTCAACGGGAACGTCTACCGGTTGTTTTTTGGGTCGAAATAGCGACAACATGGTGTTTGGAGAAGTTGGCAGATTCTAGACCCGGCATTTTGCACCCCTTGCCGCAGTCAAGACGCCAAACGCAAGCAAACGTAACAGAACCGTTTGCG
Organism: Candidatus Aalborgicola danicus; assembly: GCA_016703945.1. Taxonomy (GTDB): domain Bacteria; phylum Pseudomonadota; class Gammaproteobacteria; order Burkholderiales; family Burkholderiaceae_C; genus Allorhodoferax; species Allorhodoferax danicus. Next base: position 64,943 of record JADJBC010000059.1, on the reverse strand, counting down.
GCGCCTGTTAATTTGACGGCCCGCACTGTGTTGCGCGGCGCGTATTCAGCTCTGCTAGCATGGCGCTACAACGTAAATACTGATTGGTGTTCGCATTTTTTGGTAAACGCGGCGCAAGGTGAATTCGGCTTGTTGTTCATCCAGGCGGTCACCTTTGCTGACATACCGGTGATGGCCGCCTGTCTGCGTATGGTGGTGCTGATTTCTGTCGTGATCAACCTGGTGGTTGATTTGTTGTATTTCGTCGTCGACCCGCGCCTGCGCGTCGGTGGCATCGGAGGGCCTTGATGCCGGGAACCCATAACACATCCAAACTCAAGGTCGGCGGCCGCGCTTTCGCACAGATCAGCGCCTTCCACCCGGAACTCACCGCGTTCCGACGTGATTTACATGCCCACCCGGAGCTGGGCTTTGAAGAGGTCTATACCGCCGCCCGGGTCAAGCAGGCTTTGGAGCAGTGTGGAGTCGATGCCGTCCACACGGGCATCGGCAAAACCGGCCTGGTTGCCACCATCCAGGGCCGTCAAAACACCAGCGGCAAGATGATCGGCTTGCGGGCAGATATGGATGCCTTGCCCATGACCGAGTTGAACGACTTTGCATGGAAGTCGTCCCATAGTGGGCTGATGCACGGTTGTGGCCACGATGGCCATACCGCGATGCTGGTGGGGGCGGCGCGTTACCTGGCTTCGACGCGCAACTTTGACGGCACGGCGGTGCTGATTTTTCAGCCCGGTGAAGAGGGGTATGCGGGTGCCCGCGTCATGATTGAAGACGGTTTGTTTGACCGTTTCCCGGTGCAAGCGGTCTATGGCATGCACAACTGGCCCGGCTTGCGCCCCGGAACCATTGGTTTGAATACGGGGCCCATGATGGCCTCGGCCGACCGCATCACGATTGAAATTTCGGGTCGCGGGGGGCACGGTGCGCACCCTTACCAGACGATTGACCCCGTGCTGGTTGCCGCGCACATCATCACGGCCATTCAAAGCATTGTGTCACGCAACGTGCGGGCGGTCGACAGCGCCGTCATCAGTGTCTGCGCCATGCATGCCGGTGACCCGGGTGCCATGAGTGTCATCCCCGGCAAGGCGACCCTGGTGGGCACGGTGCGGACCTTCAATCCGGAGGTGCAGGACATGGTGGAGCGCCGTTTGAACGAGTTGTGTGGCGCCGTGGCGCTGGGGTTCGGTGCAACGGCCGCCGTGCATTACGAACGTATTTATCCGGCGACCATCAACTCATCCGCCGAGAGTGATTTCGCGGCGTCGGTGGCTGAAAGCCTGGTGGGTACAGAACATGTGATCCGTGACTTGGACCCGAGCATGGGTTCAGAAGATTTCGCATTTATGCTGCAGGTCAAACCCGGTGCCTATTTGCGCATAGGGCAGGGCGCTGAAAACGGTGTGGGGAGCTGTTATCTGCACAACACCCGCTACGATTTCAATGACGATATTTTGCCGCTGGGCGCTGCCCTGCACGCGGGGCTGGTCGAGCAGTCCATGCCTTTATCGGTCTAGAACGGGTTTTCAATCCAACCACCAAGTTGACATTTATGCAAATGCATCAGAGATTTGCGTTTTCGCTGCTGGGATGCCTTGTCGACGCAGTAGACGAAGGCAGGATCGCATGATGAATTTACACACGGCCTTCTCCACGCGGTATGCGCAGGCCCGTATTCAGTTTCTGGAATCGGCCGCGACTGCTGGCATGGCCTTGAAGAGTTACGAGCACCCGCTGAAGGGCCGCGACGGTGAGACGCTGGCCATGGACGTGGCGCTGGACGGATCACCCGATGCGGAGTATCTGTTCATCATCAGTAGCGCCTGCCACGGGGTGGAAGGCTATTGTGGGTCGGGGGTGCAGGTGTTTGCTGCCCGGGACGCAGAGTGGCGTGCCAAGGCGCGGGATGCCGGTGTGGCGGTTTTATACGTGCACGCCCTCAATCCGCACGGTTTTTCTTACCTGCGACGCACCACCCACGAAAACGTGGATCTGAATCGCAATTTCCAGGACTTCAGCCGGCCACTTCCTGACAACAGCGCGTATGCCGAGTTGCATACATTGTTGCTGCCATCACAATGGCCGCCCACACCCGACAACCAAGCGGCAATTGCAACCTATATCCAGACCTATGGCCTGGCCCGCTTTCAGTCCGCCGTGTCACAGGGTCAATATGCCTTTCCAGACGGCATGTTTTTTGGCGGCCAGGCGCCCACCTGGAGTAACACGGCGCTGCGCCAGGTGTTGCGGACCTACGCCCAACGCGCCCGCCGCATTGCGTGGATGGACCTGCATACCGGGCTTGGGCCTAGCGGTTTGGGGGAGCGCATCTATGCCGGCCGCGACGAAGCACCTGCCCTGGCGCGGGCCAAGGCCTGGTGGGGTGGCAATGGCGCAACTCCCATCACCTCGATTTACGACGGCTCGTCGGCTTCAGCCCGCCTGACCGGCCTGATGTGGTGCGCCGTTTATGACGAATGCCCGCAGGCTGAATACACCGGCATTGCCATGGAATACGGGACCTTGCCGATTTTGGACATGATTGCTGCCCTGCGGGCCGACCACTGGTTGTATCTGCACCCCGAGGCTTCGCAGCCCCAGCGCGCTATGATTGAACGCCAGATGCTGGATGCGTTTTATGTCGACACCGATGCCTGGCGTGCGCAGGTGGTGGTGCAGGCGCGCCAGGCCATGTTCCAGGCGGTGGACGGTCTTGCTAGTCATTAAAACCCAGTTCTGCCCCACCCAAAGCCTCGGTGTAAAAAGGGTAGGTAGGTGGTTTGTGACAAGATTCGGGCCTTCACAACCCATGCTTTGCCTTTCGGGCGGAAACCACCCATGCAGCTTCAGGACATTCTCTACTCACAAGGCTTTGGCACACGCCGCGTCTGCGCTGGTTTGGTGCAGCAGGGTCATGTCCAGGTCTATATGGAAAAAGATGCTCCTGCCCCCGTAACCATTGTTGACTCTGCTATGGAATTGGAAGCAACTGGCCTGCGGTTTCGGGTTCAGGGTGTGGAGTGGGCCTATTTTGAAAAGGCTTATGTGGTGCTGAACAAACCTGCTGGCACCGAGTGTTCCCAAAAGCCCTCCACTTACCCCAGCATCTACACGCTACTGCCATCCCCCCTGCGCCTGCGCCCCCAAAAAAGTGCCATCCAGGGTGTTCAGGCCGTCGGCCGGCTGGACCAGGACACCACCGGTCTGTTGCTGCTCAGCGATGACGGCCAGTTCATCCACCGTATGAGTTCACCCAAGAAACACTGTCCCAAGGTCTACGAGGTGACCGCCAAACACCGTCTCGACGACAAGCAGGTGCAGCGACTGCTGAGCGGCGTGGTGTTGGATGACGATCCCAAACCGGTACGGGCGGCCGCCTGTGAAATTGTGGATGCGGATGGGGCGGGGTTGCACCTGCGGCTGACGCTGACTGAAGGCAAGTACCACCAGGTCAAGCGCATGTTGGCCGCCGTTGGCAACCGGGTTGAGGGGCTGCACCGGTCCCGCATCGGCAGCTTCGAGCTGCCCTCTGACCTTGCGCCAGGCCAGTGGCGCTGGTTGTCCGCCGATGATTTGGTGAAGCTGGCCTAGGGAAAGTACCAAGTTGGCGGCTAAACTTGTCGGTTACCCGAAAAGTGATAGCCCGTGAAGACCCTTGCCTCCCCCATTTCCCCAAATCCTGCCCCCCGATCCGTTCTGTTGACCTGTCTGGCACCACTGGCCGTTCTGCTGTCCACCCTGACACCCGCGATCGCGCTTGCGCAGCCCTACCCGGTGTTTGTTCTCAACTCTCTGGACGCCACCATCAGCGTGATCGACCAAACCACCTGGAAAGAGACCAAACGCATCGCCACCGGCAAAGAACCACACCACCTGTACATGACGCCGGACCAGAAGTCGCTGATCGTGGCCAATGCGTTGAGTGATTCACTGACCTTTGTTGACCCCAAGACCGCGGAAGTGCAGCGCACCGTGCGCGGCATTGTGGACCCCTACCAGTTGCGTTTTTCGCCCGACATGAAGTGGTTTGTAACAGCCGCCAACCGTCTGAACCACGTTGATATTTACCGCTGGGACGGCAACGACGTGACCCTGGTCAAACGCCTGCCCACCGCCAAGACGCCCAGCCACCTGTGGATCGATACCCTGAGCACCACGGTCTACAGCACCATGCAGGACAGTGATGAGTTGGTGGCCATCGATTTGGCAACGCAGACCCTGAAATGGCGCACCAAGACCGGTGCCATGCCGGCGGACGTGTTTGGCACACCGGATAACAAGTTCTTGCTGGTCCGTTTGACGGGCGGCGACGGCGTGGAGGTGTACGACGTGTCCGGCGCAGCGCCCAAGATGGTGCAACTGATCAAGACCGGCAAAGGCGCACATTCCTTTCGGGCCGCAGGGGACAAACGCCATGTGTTTGTCAGCAACCGGGTGGCCAACACCATCAGCAAGATCGACTACAGCACGATGACGGTGGTGGACACCTTGCCGGGGCCCAGTGGTCCCGATGACATGGACATCTCCACCGACGGTGCCACGATGTACCTGGCGTCACGCTGGGCCGGCAAACTCTCGGTGATAGATATTGCCAGCCGCAAGGTGGTGCGCCAGATCAAGGTCGGCAAATCGCCCCATGGTGTCTGGACGCTGGACCATGCAGCGCGGCAATAGTGGTGCTTAAGGGGCCCCAAGTGGTCTGGCGTCTCCGTCCATTTGCTATTGTTTTGATAGCTGCTTGCGCAGGTTCTGCGGGGGCTGCAGGCCAAACGTCTTGTGACAAACCCTTGTATTTGACGCTCGACACCGGCCACATGGACATCGCCGAACTGGTGGCCGACGTCCTGAACCGCCAGGCTGTCAAAGTCACCTTTTTTGCTGCGAATGAACGCACCAAGCAGGGTGACGGCACGTTGGGCACGCACTGGGCACCGTGGTGGAAGGCGCGCGCCGCCGAAGGTCACGAATTTGCGTCCCACACCTATGACCATGCTTACTGGCGTGCCGATATGCCTGGCCAGGATGGGCGTTTTCGCATTCGGCCATCGGCAGGGCCTCAGGCGGGTCACGACCTAATCTGGGACGCCAAAACCTACTGCGCCCAACTTGACCAAGCCACCACGCGTTTGCAGCAGATGACCGGAAAAAAGCCCTTGCCGCTGTTTCGTGCGCCCGGTGGCAAAACCTCGGTACGGCTACTGGCAGCCGCCAAAGACTGCGGGTACGCACACGTGGGTTGGGCCCCGGCTGGCTTCTTGGGCGACGAGTTACCCAGCGAAACGTTCAGCAACGCGGCGTTGCTTGCCAAGGCCCTGCGGGACATTCGATCGGGCGATATTCTGATGGCCCACCTGGGAATCTGGTCGCGCAAAGATCCATGGGCACCGAGCGTGCTGGAGCCCTTGATTGTTGGCCTCAAGGCCAAGGGTTTTTGTTTCCAGACCCTGCGTGAGCACCCCCGCTATCAACAGTGGATTGCGAATGACGGTCGTTAAACTGCCGGGCAATTGATATTGTTTAACGCATGAACTCTTTCATTGAAGCCTTTGCCGACGGGTTTTCAGAAGTCCAACAGTGGATGTTTGAATCGCTCATTCAACCGCTGATGTTTTGGTTGGGTTTGGCCAACCTGTTGGAAGACGGTTTTGGAGCCACAGGCTGGTTGTTGGTCGGGTTGATCCAGATCGCGGTGCTGGTGGCCGTGGTGGGTCCATTGCAACGCTGGCGACCGGTGGAAGCGGTGACCGACAGGGCCACGATCCGCACGGACATCCTCTACACCGTGGTGCATCGTCTGGGGCTGTTCAGGGTGGTTTTGTTTTTTGCCGTAACTCCGTGGTTCGATGAGGTCTTTGGTGCCTTGCGTGTGGCGGGATGGCAAACCTTTCACCTGGACGCGTTTTGGCCCGGCGTCTCCGATCAACCGGCCGTCAGTTTGCTGATCTATCTGGTAATACTGGATTTCTTTGATTACTGGTTGCATCGCAGCCAGCACCATTTTGAATGGTGGTGGAAGTTGCACTCGCTGCACCACGCCCAACGGCAAATGACGATGTGGAGTGACAACCGAAACCATCTGCTGGATGACTTGCTGCGCGACTGCCTGTTGGTCGTACTGGCGCAGATGATTGGCATGGCGCCGGGCCAGTTTGTGGCCATCACGGCGTTCACACAGCTCAGTGAGAGTTTTCAGCACGCCAACCTGCGCCTGTGGTTTGGCCGCGTGTGCGAGCGTTTGTGGATCAGCCCGCGTTTTCACCGGCTGCACCATGCCGTTGGCATCGGGCATGAATCTCCAGCGGCAAGCGTGGGGGCCGTCCGTTTGGGGGGGCATAACTTTGGTGTCCTGCTGCCCTGGTGGGACATGCTGTTTGGCACCGCCAATTTCGAATACCGCTTTGATCCCACCGGAGTCCGTGATCAGGTAGAGCAGGGCAGGGACTATGGCCGTGGCTTCTGGAGCCAGCAATGGTTGGGCCTCAAACGGCTCGCCGGACGCGCCTGACCAACGCGGTGCAGCGTTATGCTTGATACATGAACCTGCTTTTTGATTCCTTTTGGCGCGCGGTGGCCTATTGCCTGCGGCCCCGGGTCGTTTTGTTGTCCTTATTGCCCCTGGTTCTCGTGATTGGTCTGACGGTGGGTCTCGGCTACCTGTTTTGGGATGACGCCCTGGACCAGGTGCGCCGCGTGCTGGAGTCGTCGGCCTTTGTGAACAGTGGCTGGGCCTGGCTGGACAGTGTCGGTTGGGGGCGGTTCAAAATCGTGTTGCCGCCGCTGATTGTGGTGTTTACCGTTACGCCGCTCATTGTTGTGGTGTCACTGCTGGTCGTGGCGCTATTAATGACCCCCTTTTTGGTTCGTCTGGTGGCCCTGCGCCGCTTTGCCGCTTTGGAGGAACGCAAGGGCGCTTCGTTCCTGCACAGCGTGACCTGGTCGCTGGGGTCAACCCTGATGGCGCTGGTGGCCATGCTGGTGTCGATTCCTTTGTGGTTTGTGCCGCCGCTGGTGCTGGTCTTGCCGCCGCTGATCTGGGGTTGGTTGACCTACCGGGTGATGGCCTTTGATGCGCTCGCGCAACATGCCGACAACGAGGAGCGTCGGACCCTTTTGACGCGACACAGGGCACAGTTGCTTGGCATGGGGGTGCTGGCAGGGTATTTGGGCGCAGCCCCCAGCCTGGTGTGGGCGTCGGGGGTTTTGTTTGCGGCCGCATTTGTCATTCTGGTGCCCTTGGCGATCTGGATTTACACACTGGTGTTTGCGTTTTCGTCGCTCTGGTTTACCCACTATTGCCTGGCCGCATTGCAGGCCTTGCGCAACGAGCGTAGTGCCACCCAACAGGAAGTTGACGAAGCCGCAGCGGGTTTGCTCGACGCACCTCCCGAAGCCTCCTCACCATTACTGATCTCCAAGGAGTGAGCCGTGAATTTTGGAATACTCATCATCGGTGACGAAATCCTGTCGGGTAAACGTGCCGACAAGCATCTGGCCAAAGCCATTGAACTGTTGGCAGAACGGGGTTTGCAGTTGGCCTATGCCGACTACGTGGGCGACGCGCCAGACCGCATCACCGCTGCGTTGGCGCGTGGTTTTGCGTCGGGCGACGTGATTTTTTCTTTCGGCGGTATTGGGGCCACACCGGACGACCACACACGCCAGTGCGCTGCCAAGGCGCTAGGGCGGGGACTGGTGTTGCATCCCGAGGCCGAGTTGCTGATCCGGGAGCGTATGCAGGACATTGCGCGCGAGCAGGGCGTTTCCTATGAGCCAGACCGCAGCGATAACCTGCACCGCCTGAACATGGGTGTGTTTCCCGTTGGCGCAACAACAATCCCCAACCCCTTCAACAAAATTCCCGGTTTCTTTTGCGCGTCTCCTGCGGGTGGAAACCTCCTCTCGGAGGGGGAATCCGATGACGAACAACCGCGCGGAATTTACTTTGTTCCCGGTTTTCCGGTGATGGCCCATCCCATGATGGCGTGGGTGCTGGACACTTTTTACTCCGGTCTTTTTGTACGTGGCGCCTGGATGGAGCAGTCGGTCATTGTTTTCGGCGCGATGGAAGCGACTTTGACACCTTTGATGGAACAAATTGAAGTGCAACATGCGGTCAAGGTGTTCAGCCTGCCCAGCGTGGACCACCCCGAGTATGGCAAACACATCGAATTGGGTGTGAAGGGTTCTCCAGACGCCGTAACCGCTGCTTTTGCATCGTTGCTCAAAGGCCTCAAAGGTTTTTCAGTGCGATTGGGCCCTGAATTGGTGCGAAACTGAAGAGGCACCAAATAAGTGCAATGGTGAAATTCTTTATTTTGGTGCGGATGCTGATTTATCGGGGTTATGAACCAATTTCGTTCTTTTTACTTTGACTCACCGTAAGGTGAATTTATGTTTTAAAAGGGCAAAATAGAGGCACCCCGCAAAATTAGATTCCGTATCGTCAGCTGGCACAAAAGCTGCATTGTGGATCGGGCAAGTTTCTAACAATCGTGCGCATTTTTTTGTAACAGGAGTATTTGATGGCCAAGACCGTCGCAGACGTGATGAAGATGGTGAAAGAGAACGAAGTCAAGTTTGTTGACTTCCGTTTCACCGATACCCGCGGCAAGCAACAGCACACCACAGTGCCTGTGTCGCACTTTGACGAAGACAAGTTCACCTCGGGCCATGCTTTCGACGGTTCGTCCATCGCCGGCTGGAAGGGCATTGAAGCCTCCGACATGCTGCTGATGCCTGACCCCAACACGGCCAACATCGACCCCTTCTTTGAAGAAACCACCATCATCATGAATTGTGATGTGGTTGAGCCCAGCGATGGCAAGTCGTATGACCGCGATCCCCGCTCCATCGCCAAGCGCGCTGAAGCCTACCTGAAGGCCTCTGGTATCGGTGATGCAGCTTACTTCGGTCCTGAGCCCGAGTTCTTTATTTTTGACGGCGTGCGCTGGAGCACCGAATCCAACAACACCTTCTACGAAATTGACGAGTACGAAGCACCCTGGAACACCGGCGCCAAGCTCGAAGGCGGCAACCGCGGCCACCGTCCGACGGTCAAGGGCGGCTACTTCCCCGTTCCTCCGGTTGACAGCACGCAAGACATGCGCGCCGAGATGTCCCTGATCCTTGAATCCCTGGGCATTCCGGTTGAAGTGTTCCACCACGAAGTGGCGGGCGCTGGCCAGAACGAAATCGGTACCCGCTTCTCCACTTTGGTCGAGCGCGCTGACTGGACCATGCTGCAAAAGTACGTGATCCATAACGTGGCCAACGCCTACGGCAAGACGGCTACCTTCATGCCGAAGCCCTACCACGGTGACAACGGCTCCGGCATGCACGTGCACCAGTCGGTGTGGAAAGACGGCAAGAACCTGTTCGCTGGCGACGGCTACGCAGGTCTGTCGGACTTCGCGCTGTACTACATCGGCGGCATCATCAAGCACGCACGTGCCCTGAACGCCATCACCAACCCTGGTACCAACAGCTACAAGCGCCTGGTTCCCCACTTCGAAGCGCCTGTGAAGCTGGCTTACTCGGCCAAGAACCGTTCCGCTTCCATCCGCATTCCGTTTGTGGCCAACCCCAAGGGCCGTCGCGTGGAAGCCCGCTTCCCCGATCCACTGATGAACCCTTACCTGGGCTTTGCTGCCCTGCTGATGGCGGGTCTGGACGGCGTGGAAAACAAGATCCATCCCGGCGAAGCGGCCACCAAGGACCTCTACCATCTGCCTCCCGAGGAAGATGCAAAGGTACCAACCGTGTGCCACAGCCTGGATCAGGCGCTGGAACACCTGGACAAGGATCGCGCATTCCTGACCAAGGGCGGCGTCTTCACCGACTCCATGCTTGATGCCTACATCGAACTGAAGATGAGCGAAGTCACGCGCTACCGCATGTCGGTGCACCCGGTTGAGTACGACATGTATTTCTCTTTGTAATTGTTCAGGAATCGAGCTTCGCGCTGCGATCTGCTCATCTCCCCAAAAAAAAGGACGGCACTTGCCGTCCTTTTTATTTGAAACCAAACGTTGCCATGCGGGTCCAATGTGCATATGAACATAGCCTTATTTTGCGTTTGCCATATTTTTAACGCATACTGGCGAGCCAGCCCTGCACCTTGTTGCGTGGACACAGCATGAAAACAGCAAATTTGATTCCGTTTGTGGCTTTGATCGTCGCCACCACGACCTGCTTCGCCCAGGATCGTATTTACCGATGTGGCAACGAGTACACCAACACTGTGTCCGAAGGGCAGGCTCGCAATTGCAAGCTGATCTCCGGTGGCAATGTCACCGTGGTGCAGGCTCAAAAGTCTGTCGGTACGCGAGTGGCGTCAGCGTCTCAGGCCGGCCAGCGCGTGGACGCTGCGGACCAGCGCGCCAAAGACTCGGATACCCGTTTGATTCTGGAGTCTGAACTAAAGAGAGCGGAAGCACGTCATGCTGAATTGCTCAAGGAATACAACAGTGGTGAACCCGAAAAACTGGGCCCAGAGACACGCAACCACCAAAAGTACCTTGACCGTGTGGCCGAATTGAAAGCCAGCATCAGCCGCAATGAGGCGGACATTGAGGGCATCCGACGGGAGTTGGCGCGAGTGCCATCTACCGCTGTGTCGTCGGCGAAGTAAGCCGCTTGGACGCACCTTCCCGGTTCCAGTCGTTTGACCTTCTTGCCACTTTGGTGGCAGTGGTGGGGACCAATGGCTTGGTCGAGTTTTCTAACTCAGCGCTGGAAGACGCCCTTGGAATTTCGCGGCGCACCATTGTGGGATCCGCCCTAGCCGACACGTTTACCGAACCTTCGTTGCTACAGACCGCCTTGCATGGCGTGCGCGACAATGCATTTGCCGTGCTGCGTTATGACGCCTTCCTCAAGCGGATGGGCACGGAGCCAATGCCCGTACATGTCATCATCAGTTGGACGGAGCCTGTCTCAGACATCATTGTTGAGATGATTCCGCTAGAGCAGCAAACCCGCCAAGACCGTGAAGAACGTCTGGCCGAGCAGGCGCAGACCAACAAGGAGTTGATTCGCAACCTGGCGCACGAGATCAAGAATCCCTTGGGCGGCATCAGGGGCGCTGCGCAGTTGCTGGAGATGGAGATGGAGTCACCAGACCTGAACGAATACACCCAGGTCATCATTCACGAAGCGGACCGGCTGCAGAGTCTGGTCGATCGTCTCTTGGCGCCGCACCGTCGGCCGCACATGGTCAGTGATGTCAATATCCATGAGGTCTGCGAACGTGTGCGGTCCTTGATACTGGCCGAGTTCCCCAAGGGGTTGAAGGTGGTACGTGACTATGACACGTCCATACCGGAGTTTCGTGGCGATCACGAACAGCTGATCCAGACCGTGCTGAACATTGCCCACAACGCGTGCCAGGCACTGGTGGATCGCATTCAGGAAGGTGACGCCGTGCTGACATTTCGCACCCGTGTACTGCGTCAGATCACTTTTGGCAAACAGCGCTATCGGTTGGCATTGGAATTGCATGTCATCGACAACGGACCTGGCGTGCCAGATTCGATCAAGGACCGCATTTTCTATCCGCTGGTGTCGGGCAGGGAAGGTGGCTCCGGCTTGGGGCTGACATTGGCGCAAACCTTTGTACAACAGCACCACGGATTGATCGAAGTCGACAGCGTGCCAGGCCGTACGGATTTCAAGATATTGATTCCGTTACCTTGAAGTGTTGAGGACTGTAGGGGACGCAAAAACAATGAAGCCGATCTGGATAGTAGATGATGACCAGTCCATACGCTTCGTACTGGAGAAAGCGCTGCTCCGCGAACACTTGCCCACGCGCAGTTTCTCGAATTCCAGGGATGTGCTGAGCGCGCTGAATACCGCTGCCGATGACGAGGGCCCACAGATTCTGGTGAGTGACATCCGTATGCCGGGCGGCTCGGGTCTGGAGTTGCTTGAAAAGGTAAAAGCCAAGCACCCTGGCTTGCCGGTCATCATCATGACGGCGTTTTCCGATCTGGATAGCGCCGTCAGCGCCTTTCAAGGTGGCGCTTTTGAATATTTGCCCAAACCCTTTGATTTGCCCAAGGCCGTTGAGCTGATTCGACGCGCAGTGGAGGAGAGTCAGCGCGAAGAAGTGGCCGAGGAGCGCATGGGCGAGACACCTGAAATGCTGGGGCAGGCGCCGGCCATGCAGGACGTGTTTCGGGCGATTGGACGCCTCTCTCAAAGCAACGTCACGGTCATGATTACCGGTGAATCGGGTTCCGGCAAGGAACTGGTGGCACGTGCTTTGCACAAACACTCGCCCCGAGCCAATGGCCCCTTTGTGGCGATCAACACGGCGGCCATTCCGAAAGATCTGTTGGAGAGCGAGCTATTTGGCCACGAGCGCGGCGCCTTCACCGGTGCGCAAACCATGCGCCGGGGCCGCTTTGAGCAGGCTGATGGCGGCACCCTGTTCCTGGATGAAATCGGCGACATGCCGTTTGAGTTGCAAACCCGCCTGCTGCGCGTTCTGAGTGATGGGCACTTCTACCGGGTCGGTGGCCACAGCGCTGTCAAGGCAAACGTCAGAGTGATCGCCGCGACACACCAGGACTTGGAGCAGCGTGTCAAGGACGGGGTGTTTCGCGAGGACCTGTTTCACCGCCTCAACGTTATTCGTCTGCGTTTGCCGGCTTTGCGGGAAAGGCTTGAAGACATTGCCATGTTGACGCGTCACTTCTTGCAGCAAAGTGCGCAGCAACTCGGCGTTGATCCCAAACGGATTTCCGATGCGTCGTTGTCCTGGTTGGAACAGTTCCAATTTCCAGGCAATGTGCGACAGTTGGAGAACATCTGTCATTGGCTCACAGTGATGGCACCGGCCCAAGTCATAGAACCCAAGGATTTGCCACCTGAAGTAGGCGTTTTGCAAGCCCATGCAGTACCGCCGCGTATTGCGATACCCGAAGTAAGCGTGGCGCCCCAGGGCTTCTCGGACGCTGAGAGTCGGCCGGTCAGCGTGGGGCAGGTGACGCCCCTGCTGATCGGTGCGGCAGTTGGATGGGAAAGCGAACTGGAAGCAGAGGCCACGACACTGCTGAGTGCGGGGCAATCCAATGTATGGGATGCCCTGACACACCGATTTGAATCCCGCCTGATTTTGGCAGCCTTGGCCAATACAAAAGGCCGACGGATCGAGGCCGCGCAAAAGCTGGGTATCGGCCGCAACACCATCACGCGCAAGATTCAGGAGTTGGGTTTGGAGTGAAACTGGCCCCCACGCTTGCCTACTGCGTGTGGCCGCTGTACGTGCCCATGCCAGAGGCAAGGACTCTTCAGCTCGTCCCTGCCTGCGCAGGCAGGCGTGGAGCCGCGGGCTTCAGCCCCGAGGGGGCGCTGTTTCACCTTGGGGCGGTCCTGCGGTGAAACTGGCTACAGCCCTCGCCGAAACTGCGTATGATGCTATTTAAATCATAGCGAATTTTTTCCGTCCGACGGTTTACGGAAGTGGGGAGGCATTAGCGTTTGTAATGACATGCATATTCAATGCATGAAGCTACTATTTTTTGGAATTTTGCGCACAATGGCGTTTCTTTCACAAAAACAGGAGATAGCGCCATGCTGATCGGAGTCCCCAAGGAAATCAAGAACAACGAGTTTCGTGTCGGCCTGACACCGGCCAGTGTGCGCGAACTCATCGCCAATGGGCATCAAGTGCTGGTGCAGACCAACGCCGGTACCGCCATCGGTCTGGATGACGTCCATTACCAGGCCGCAGGCGCCGAGCTGGTGGCCGCGGCCGCTGACATCTTTGCTCGCGCCGAGATGATCGTGAAGGTCAAGGAACCCCAACCTGTGGAATGCGCCATGCTGCGCGCCGGGCAGATTCTGTACACTTACCTGCATCTGGCGCCGGACCCAGAGCAGACAGCCGCCCTGGTCAAGTCGGGCGCCGTGTGCATCGCGTATGAAACTATCACCGGGCCCGGAGGCGGCCTGCCGCTGCTCGCACCCATGAGTGAGGTGGCCGGCCGCATGGCCATCCAGGCCGGCGCCACCCATCTTGAAAAAGAACACGGCGGCCGCGGCTTGCTGCTGGGCGGTGTGCCCGGTGTGGCCCCTGCGCATGTGGTCATCATCGGTGCCGGTGTGGTCGGCACCAATGCGATGCAAATGGCCGTGGGCCTTGGTGCCCGCACTACGGTCATCGACAAGAGCATGGACCGCCTCCGCCAACTGGACCTGGTGTTTGGCAACCGCATCAGCACCGTCTACTCCACAGCCACGAGCATTGAGGAAGCCGTGCTGGACGCTGACCTGGTGATTGGCGGCGTGCTGATCCCTGGTGCCGCCGCCCCCAAGCTGGTAACGCGCGACATGATTAGCCGCATGAAGAAAGGCGCCGTCATTGTGGACGTAGCCATTGACCAGGGCGGCTGTTTCGAGACCTCGCACGCCACCACCCATGCCGAACCGACCTACGTGGTGGACGGCGTGGTGCACTACTGCGTGGCCAACATGCCCGGTGCAGTGGCCCGCACATCCACCTTCGCCCTGAACAACGCCACCATAGCCCACGCCGTGGCCCTGGCCAACAAAGGCTGGAAAGCCGCGATGCGTGACAACGCGCATCTGCGCAACGGCCTGAACGTGTGCGAAGGCAAACTTACCTACGAAGCTGTAGCGCGCGACCTGGGCTACACCTACGTGGCTGCCGACAGCCTCTTGGCTTGAGGGTGAAATAAGGCATTAACCCTCGCCGATACAGCGTTGAGTGCTACGGTTTAAATAGCTTAAGCGAGCGTCAGTACGACCGGTGCATGGTCGCTCGGGCGCTCGTTCTTACGTGGAGTCTTGTCGACGATGCAGGCCTGGGCCATTGGTTTGAGCGCATGGCTGATAAGGATGTGGTCAATGCGCAGCCCGCGATTGCGACGAAAGCCCATGTCGCGGTAATCCCACCAAGAAAAACTCTTGGGTGGCTGCTCGAACAGGCGGAAGCTGTCGTGCAGCCCCAGCGCAATCAGCGCGCGTAGATGGTAACGCTCTTCTTCGGTGCAGTGGATGGTGTCCTTCAGTCCAACCGGGTCCCACACGTCCAGGTCATCAAAGGTGATGTTGCAGTCGCCCATCAGCACCAGTTTGGGGTGCGTTTCCAGTTCGGTCTTGACCCACTGGCGCAGGCCCTTGAGCCACTCCATCTTGTATTCGAACTTGTCACTGCCCGGCTCCTGCCCGTTGGGAAAATAGGCGCCAATCACGCGCACGCCCGTTGTACCGTACGAGGTGCCCTCCGGTAGCACGGTGCCGGCAATCACCCGCGCCATGTCGTCGTCAAAGCCGGGGATGTTTTTCACCACGTCGGTGGCGGGTGTGCGTGACAGCAGGGCCACGCCGTTGTAGGTTTTCTGTCCAAACCACTGGGCGCAGTAACCCGCCGCTTCAAAGGCAGCGGCGGGGAACTTGTCGTCCGTCATTTTTAACTCTTGGAGGGCCAACACATCGACAGGGTTGTGGCTAAGCCAGTCCAGCACCTGGGGCAGGCGCACAGACAGCGAGTTGACGTTCCAGGTGGCAAGTTTCATAGTAACTGTCTCAATAAATTGGGGCGGCAGCCCTCGAAAAATTTCAATGGGGGGCTATAAAATTCATAGCATTTCGGTTGAGCACCGGTGTCGACAGATGGCTGGCGCGACAAGGGCGCGAGTATCGCATTGCCAGGCGCAGGCGGTATAGTGGAGTCGGCATAGGTTGTTGGTATGGTCACAATTTCTCAAAGATCGGGCACGAATTTGAAGATCCTGGTGGTTGAAGACGAAGATGGAATTCGAAGCAACCTAGTGCGCATGTTGCGACTGGAAGGCTTTGAGTTGTTTGAAGCCAGCAATGGAAAAGCGGGTCTGGAGATTGCACGTCTGGAGATGCCAAACCTGATCTTGTCGGATGTCATGATGCCCGAACTCGACGGCTATGGCCTCCTGGAAGCTTTGAGGGCTGATCCGCTGACCGCTGCGATTCCTTTTATCTTTTTGACAGCCCGCACGGATCGGATGGACCGTCGCCGTGGCATGAACCTGGGGGCTGACGATTACCTGGGCAAACCTTTTTCGCGCGACGAAGTGCTCGATGCTGTAACGGCCCGCATGAAGCGTCTTCAAGCCCTGGAAAAGACGGGACCGACGGCCGTCGCCGAATCAGCGACTGCCCTTCGTATCAAGGGCTATCGTGTGGTTCGCCGCTTGGGCGGTGGCGGTATGTCAGAAGTGTTCTTAGCGGTCCGAGAGATCGACGGCCTGGAAATTGCCTTGAAGCTGCTAGATACCCGTTTCAATCAAGACAGCAGTCTGCTGAACCGGTTCATTCAAGAGTACGCCTTGCTGGAGCAAATTGACCATCCCAACGTAGCACGTATTTTTGACCATGGAGTGACCGACGAAAACGCCTTTATCACGATGGAATATTTTCCGCACGGCGACATCAAGAACCGGGTAGCTTCCGGGTTGTCGCCGTTTGAATCCCTTGCCATTGCGGTGCAGGTCGGAAGGGCGCTCTCCCAAATCCATGCCCTGGGGATCGTGCACCGCGATGTCAAGCCCGACAACCTGATGTTGCGTTCGGATGGGGGCGTGGCGTTGATTGACTTTGGCGTGGCCAAACATGCCAATCAAGATATGGAGCACACCCAGCATGGTGAAATTGTCGGTTCACCGTATTACATGAGTCCGGAACAGGCCGGTGCTCGGGCTGTCAGTCCCGCCAGTGATATTTATTCCTTGGGTGTCATCTTTTATGAAATGATCACCGGAAAACGTCCTTATGTCGCCGATCACATGGAGGCCTTGCTGCAACAACACATGCACTCGCCACCGCCGCGTTTTGAGCCAAAGTTTTCCGAGTTTCAGGATCTGCTAGACCGGACGATGCACAAGGACCCCTCGCGACGTTTTTCCAGTGCACAAGCTGTGGTTGACTACATCACGACCCAATGGCCCACGGTGATCCGGCTCATGGAAGCCAGGTCTCTGTCGTTGGCTACCAGCGCCGGCAAATCCCTTGATGGAACTCTTCCAGGTTAACGAAGCGCTTGCCGCATTGGAAAACGCGTTGCCGTTGCAACATGGTGACGCATGGTTGGAGGCGTCCGTTAACCTGGCCTGGTACCTGCGTCAGCGCGACTGCGAACGTGCCCTGACCCTGGCCGATGAGGCCGACAAGCGGCTGAGTCAGCACAACCATCGGCGCATGCAGGCCCGTCTTGGATTGTTGCGGGCCGAGATTGCCCTGTTGTTCGGCAATGTCGACCAAGCTCAGGAACTGACCCAGGTGGCGTCGGGCGCCTTTGGCGCACTGGATGACGCGCAGGGTTTGGGCGATGCCCATTGGCTTCAGGCCTCTATCTGGGTCGATCGTGGCGACAGTACACAGGTCGCTCTAAGTCTGGACCTTGCTTTGGCAGCGTATACCGAAGCGCAAGATTTGACCCGGATCGCGTGTGCTTGTGCCCGCAAACTGGTCAATGCGTCTTTTCGCGAGCCCGTCGCCACGGCCGCTGCGCTGTCACGTCACTTTCCATCGGAGATCGTTTATCCCGCATGTGTGTTGGCTTGGGTGGCAGCAGCACGTGCTAATGTGGCGGGTTTGACCGATAACCCTGGAGAATCCATCCGCCATGACTTGGCGGCTTATCACGCGGCGCTCGAAAGCGGCCAAATCCGGCATGCCCTGGTATCCGTTACCAACGCTGCCGAGTCGTTTGCCACGCTAGGCGATCTGGATTCCGCACTGGTTTGGAGCGAGCGAGCGTTGGCGTTGGCACGCACCGCCGGATGGCCGGCCAGCATCGGTTTTTGCCTGATGCAATTGGGTGACGTGATGCGATTGTTGGGACGGCATGATGAGTCCACGGCTTACCTGCGTGAAGCCCTCGTGAAGATGGCCAGTCAGGCTGGTTCGCGCAATTACGTCCAGGGTCTGGGAAATCTGGGGCAGTTGGCGATCGACGTGGGGGACTATCAGGCTGGTCTTGACTCCTTTGAGCAACTGGAAGGGCACGTCAAATCTCTGGCCGAACCCGACCTGATTATCAAAGCCTGGCGCGGACAGGCGAGCGCATTGCTACGCCTGGGGCGACCCCGGGAGGCGCAGGCCAAGGCAGTGGCAGCACTGCATTTGGCGCAGCAGCAAGGCAGCGCCGAGGGCCAGATCCAAGCATTGCGCGTTATGGCGCAGCTGTACATGGAGCATGCGTTGGAGTCGCCCGCAGGATTGATTGCTGCCACGGCGACACTGCACTATCTCACCAAGGCACTGGACATTGCTGCGACCATCAGTGGTTATGACGCTTCCCCTGAACTGTTGGAGCAGGTCGCGGCGGCTCACGCTGATGCTGGTGATTTTGCAGCCGCCTACCAGCATAGCCTGGCAGCCAGTGCGGCCCGGGCAAAATCCCGCCGACAGGAAGCACAAAAGCGGGTGCTGGCCTTGCAGGTGCGGCAACAGGTTGAGCAGGCCCGTGCAGATACCGAACAGCATCGCAAATTGGCAGCAACGTTAAGAGAGACCGCGGCCACTCTGGAAACGCTGGGAATCATAGGACGTGAAATTACCGGCAGCCTCGATGCCAGCGCGGTTTGCGAAGCGCTGTACCGCCATGTGCACCATTTGCTGGATGCGACGGCCTTTGCGGTTTACCTGGCGGAACCAGAACACGCCTTTCTCAAGATGGTTTTTGGCATCGAGGCCGGTGTTGCACTGCCGATCTCGCGCGTCTCCATGAATAGCCCCACCGCGTTGTCGGCGCGGTGTGCGCGTGAGCGCAAGGAAGTTCTGATTGAGATCGAACCTGGCGTCATCACCGGCAATTGGGTTCCCGGCACCTTGCCCACTTACAGCATGTTGTATGCGCCGCTGATGGTTGGTGACCGCCTGCTGGGGGTGATGACGATACAGTCGCCACGGCAACATGTTTATGGCGAACGCGAACGGTCGATTTTCCACACACTGTGTGCCTACGGAGCGATTGCACTGGACAACGCACAGGCCTATGAGGCTGCCGCCGAGGCGCAGCGCCGCGCCGATCTGGCCATTGACGAGTTGCGACTGACACAGGCGCGCCTGGTGGAGGATATTGCCGAGCGCGAGCGTATCGACCAGGAACTCAAAGTACTCAATAACGAGCTGGAGGCACGTATCGCCGCACGTACCCAGGAGATGCAAGCCACACTGACTCAGCTGGGCGAGAGTCGCCAGAAACTGCAGGGCATTGTGGACACAGCCCTGGATGCGGTGATCAGAGTTGATTCGGGCGGTTTTATTGTGGGCTGGAACACTCAAGCGCAGATGATCTTTGGCTGGTCTGCGCAAGAGGCTGTAGGCCGAAGCCTTCACACCACCATCATCCCGCACCAGCACCGTGACGCACATCTAGAGGGCATGGCGCGTTACATGAGTGGGGCACCTTCCCGGGTGATCGACCGGCGCATTGAAATCACCGCGCTGCACCAGTCCGGGCGTGAGTTCCCCATCGAGTTGGCGATCACGCGGGTGTCACTGGATGATCCATCCAAATTCGAGTTTTGTTCCTTCATCCGAGACATCACGCAACGCAGACTGGCCGAAGAAGAAATCCAGACTTCCCTGGAGAAGCAAAAGGAGCTGAACCAGTTGAAGTCTCGCTTTGTATCCATGGCATCCCATGAGTTCAGAACGCCGTTGGCAACTATTCTTTCGTCAACTGAATTGCTCAGCCACTACTACGACCGGTTACCTGTGCACGAACGCACTGGGCTGTTTGACTCGATTTGGGTTGCGGTCAAGCGCATGACCAAAATGCTGGAGGATATTCTGGTGATTGGCAAGGACGAGGAAGAGCGTCTTGAATGCAAGCCGGCTCTTGTCGCCGTGGATGCCTTGTGTAAATCCATCGTGCAGGACTTGCGAACCGAACTGGACAACGCCGGGTCCTTGCGGCATTCCATGACATTCAGCCCCTGTGGGCAAGAGGTGCAAGCCTATTTGGATGAAAAATTGATGCGTCATATTTTTGGAAATTTGTTGTCGAATGCGGTCAAGTACAGCCCTGGCGGCGGGGAAATTCGCTTTGAAGTAGCCTGTGACGCAACCGGTTTTGTCTTCAAGGTTATTGACGCGGGAATCGGAATCCCCGAGGCAGATTTACCTCGGTTGTTTGAGAGTTTTCACCGGGCGACGAATGTCGGCAATATTCCGGGCACCGGACTCGGACTGGCGATTGTCAAGCGCTCGGTGGAATTGCATGGCGGCACCATTGCGGTCCGCAGCCAACTGGGCCGTGGCACCGAATTTAGGGTTTGCTTACCGCGAGCCCTTCAGCACAATTGACCCTGGCCAGAGGGTTTTAAGCGGGGGCATGGCTTTTGTCAGCGCCTGACGCACGTGCGCATCGTGACTGGTTTTGTCAACGGAACCTCCCGGATAACCAGTCCCGGACCTCGTCCGACGGTAGGGGTCTCCCATGCAAATACCCTTGAATCTGGTCGCACCCCATGTCGCGTAACAAGTCGTGTTGCGCCTGTATTTCGACACCTTCAGCAATCACATCCAGTCCCAGGCTGTGCGCCAGATTGATGACAGCGCCCGCTATCGCCCGGTCTTCCCGGTTGGTACACAGTTGTCGCACAAACGATTGGTCCACCTTTAGTACATCCAGTGGAAAGCGTTTGAGATATGCCAAACTGGAGTAACCTGTCCCGAAGTCATCGATCGCCAGTTTCAACCCCAGGTTTTTGAGTTGTTTGAGTACATCCAGGGTGTGCTGAAGATCCAGCATGGCGGTACTTTCGGTCACTTCCAGTTCCAACTGCGTCGGGTTCAATCCTGATGCTTCCAGCGCATGGTGAACATGGTTGAGCAGCTCACGATCGCTGAATTGACGCAAAGACAGGTTCACAGCCACACGCAGAGGGGTACTTCCTTGGGGCAGGGCGTCTTGCCATTGCACGGCTTGCCTGCACGCCTCTTGCATCACCCACGCGCCCATCGGAACGATCTGGCCGTTGTCTTCTGCAATGGGAATAAAACGCACAGGAGAGATCAGTCCCAATTCGGGGTGGTTCCAGCGCATCAGGGCTTCAAATCCCAGGAGCCGGTTGTCGGTCGCCATCACCTGGGGCTGAAAATAAGCCTGCAATTCGTTGCGTTCCACCGAACGGTGCAAATCATTGTGCAGTCTGAAAGCGGCAGATAGCTCAGATGCAGAGCTCGGTTCATGGACCACCATGCGATGGGCCGATCGGGTGCGTGCTGCGGCCAGCGCAAGATCCAGACGCGCCATCATGGCATCGGGCCGTTCCTGCGACGTGGCTTGCGCGCAAGCACCCACTGAGATCACGGGAAACTGCTCCTGGCCATCCACGGTGATGGCGTGGGACATAGCTTGCAGCAGGCCCAGTGCCAGCGCGTCCATGGGCCGGTCTTGCGGCCAGTTGTGGGCCATCAGCACAAGGCGGTCATCACCCAAACGACCCACGGTATAGCGGCAACCTGTCAGATGCACAGATTCGGTTGCGACTTGGCTCAGGCGCCGGGCCAATTGTCGTAGCGCGTCGTCCAGCATGCCAACACCCATGAACTGGGCCATTTGCGGCAAGCTGTCCAAACCAATTACCCACAGCGCGGGTCCAGCGTTTTCCTCGTCCCTGAGTGCTTGACTCAGCAGTAACAACAAATGGGTTCGGTTCGGCAGGGCCGTGACCGCATCGAAGTGGGCCATCTGGTGCGCCTGGCTCGCCAATTGACGGGCCGCCACCTGTTTGGCTGCGGCCTTTTCCACTTGCGCACGAATGCAATCCAGAAGCTCATCGCGCTGGAATGGTTTGGTGAGGTAATCGTCCGCACCCAGGTTCATGCCTTCACGCAGGTCGCTGCGATCGGCCTTCGCGGTGAGCAGAACCGTTGGAATATGGGCGGTCAGCGAGTTTGCTCGCATTGCCTGCACCAACGCGTGGCCAGTCATTTCCGGCATCATGACATCGCTCAGTACCAGATCTGGAAGGTGTTGCCGGACCAAGTCGAAGGCCGTGCGACCGTTAGGAGCAGCCCAGACCTCATAACCCTCCAGGCTCAGCAGACGAGTCAAATTGACACGGATGTCCGTTTCATCTTCCGCAATAACAATTCGCTGACTCATGGTGCAGCTGGCTTGGCTAACTGGGCTTCCAACAACTGCCGCAGACTGGCAAGGTTGAAGGGCTTGGTGACGTAGCCACTGGCACCTTGTTGAAGCGCCGCCTCCAGTTTTTCAGGTTCGGCGCTGGCCGACAAAAAGACAAAAGGAATACCTTTGAGTGCGGGGTCGGACTGGGTCGCCTCCAGAACTTGGAACCCGTCCAGCTGGGGCATCATCACATCACACAGGATGAAGTCGGGTTTGTGGGCGCGAATGGCCTCCAAGCCTGCTCGCCCATCTACCGCCTGCAAGACCTGGTGCCCTTCCAGGACCAGAAATCGCACCAGATTCTCCCGAATGGGGGTTTCATCGTCTATGACCAAGATACGTGCCATCTTTTACCTCACCCTGCAGATGGATTGTCGGACAACAATGTGACATGAAAGCAGGTTCCACGTCCAGGTTCACTTTCAACCGCAATCTGTCCCCGATGCAGTTCGACCGACTTTTTCACAATTGTCAGGCCCAATCCGGTTCCCTTGATGTCGGCAACATTGCTGCCCCTGTGAAAGGGCTCAAACAACTCTGGAAGGTCAACTGCAGGGATCCCAATGCCGTGATCACACACATCGAACGCAAAATGATCTTCTTCGCGCCTGATTCTAAAGACTACCGGACTGTTGTGTGGGGAGTATTTGATGGCGTTGGACAGCAAATTGCCAAAGATATGGTGCATCAATTTGGGGTCAAAGTGGCCCATGGGGTCGCCACCGGTGAACGCCAAGTCAATCGAGCATTCTTTGGCTTGGGATTGCGCACGCAGATCTTCCGCAATGGACGCACTGAGCTTTTGCACATCAAGGTACTCCGGCTTGAAATCGAGCATTTGCGCGTCGGCTTTGTTAACCAGCAAAATTCGGTCTAGCATGGCAGCCATGCGGTGTACGCCGGTTTCGACACTGGTGAGCAGGTCTGCGCGGTCCTGCACAGAGAGGCGCTCGTCGTATTGCTTGAGCAACTCGGCAGAAGACAGGATAGCCGCCAATGGCGTGCGAAACTCATGGCTGGCCATGGCCAGGAAGCGAGCTCTTAATTCATTCAGCTCGGTCTGGCGTTTCAGCGCGGCCAGGGTGTCGGCCTCGGCGGCACGCAACTGTGTGATATCCAGAAATGTGGCGATGAATTTTTGCGCAGTGCCACTCTCGCCACCGACCGCGATCGCTTCAGCATGAACCCAAACCGTGTCGCCTTGCACACTGACAAAGCGAAATCCATGCGCCAGGGTTTTTCGCACTTCACCGGGCTGTAGGTTGTTTTGTAGCACGTTGAAAAAATCATCTACCATGCGCGCCCGGTCTTGCGGATGCACCCAGTCCAGAATATTCCAATCCGGCCGGTCAGTATTCGGCGGGTTACCCAACATTGCAAGCAGACGCGGGGAGCAGCGCATGTGCAGAGTTTTGTCATCCCACTCAAGGCCGCCGACATTGGCGCAGCTCACCATCAGATCCAGGTGTTGCCGTTGTTCTTCCTGGCGGGCCTGGTGGGATGCCATGATCCTTGCATAAATGTGCGCAAAAGCGCTGCTGATCACCAGAATGGCGCCGATGCGGAACGCCGTGACACCATTGATTTGCGCATAGGTCATGGGTACCGCGATTAACACGGCACCGATATCAAAGGTCGCCGATGCACGCGGGTTCGTCACCAGGTGTAGCATCAGCATGACGGGCGGGCACCACAACACGCCGACCAGTCCCCGGCGTTCTATCGTGACCGCAACTACACACAGGGCGATGGTTGTCAATACCCCGTCCGCCAAGGGCTGGGGCCGCCCGCAGTGGATGGCATGGGCGTAGGCCAGTGCCACCGCCACTGCGATACCGCATAAACCAGCCGTCACGTAATCCCGATCCAGCAGATTTTTGCCCCCCAAGATCAGAAAGAAAACAGCGGCTCCCAATAACGCGTAGGTAACCGGCTTGCGCTGGGTGTCAATCACACCCGCTCCCACGTGTCGGATCAACTCGGGCGTGGAGGAGACCTCTGTTTTCATGTTCAAACCGCGGTTGTGGCCAGTCGTACGGTAAAGCAAGTGCCCTTTCCTTGCTCGCTTTGAACCTCGATGCGCCCACCGTGCAGGTCGACCGAGTTTTTGACAATCGCCAAGCCAAGCCCGGTCCCCTGGATATTGCCTACATTGCTGGACCGGTGAAAAGACTCAAACAGGTGTCCAATCTCATCTCCGGGAATCCCAATGCCCTGGTCTGACACCTGGAACACCATGTTGCCGGCTTGCGGATAGACCCTGAAAACCACCTGGCCACCGGCGGGTGAATACTTGATAGCGTTGGACAACAGATTGCCAAAGATGTGGACCAGGAGTTTTTCGTCATAGGCCCCAACGCCCACCGTTGCTGCAAACTCGGTCAACAAGGTGCAGCGCGACGAAGGGTGCTGCGTGCGCGCATCTTCGACAAGCGCACGGCAAACCGCCAGCAGGTCAATGGGTTCAGGTCTGAAATCCAGCATCTGGGCTTCGATTTTTCCGATCAACAACACGCGATCAAGCATGCGGGTCATCCGTTGCACGCTGGTCTCAATGTTTTGGATCACCTCCATTTTTTCGTGCTCCGGCAGGCGGTCCCCGTAAAACTTCAACAACTCCGCAGAAGACAAAATGGTTGCCAGCGGCGTGCGGAATTCGTGGCTGGTCATGGCCACAAAGCGTGAACGCAATTCGTTGAGCTCCTTCTGGCGTTCCAGTGCGTCGCGGATTTCCTGTTCCGCCTGTTTGCGCTCCGTGATGTCCAGAACGGTCCAGATCACACCCGAGTCCGGGTCCAGCGCACGGACACAGCGTCCCGCAAGGTGCACCCAGAAAAGCTCACCGTTCTTGCGCCGGAGTTGCCGTTCGGCGGTGTAGGTACCTGCGCTGGTCAGTGCCGCCTGAGTTTCGCTCCCGACACGAAGCCACTCGGCCTCGTTGGCGTGCACCAGGCCGGACGATTTTCCCACCAGTTCCTCACGGCTGTAACCCACCATTTCAGTAAACTTGTCGTTGACCCATTCATGGTCACGGCTGCGCGAAAACACAATACCAACCAAGGCGCTGTTGAGAATGGCCTCGCGTTCGGAAGAGGTACGGTACAACTCCTCTTCCAGCAGCTTGCGATCGGTGATTTCCTTGTAGAAAGTCAGGGTCGCGGGTTTGCCTTCCCATGGAACTACGGTGACGCCGATTTCCAGCCATTGGATGTCGCCGTCGGGTTGCAGAAGTCG
The DNA here is from genome assembly GCA_016703945.1 of Candidatus Aalborgicola danicus. GTDB lineage: Bacteria > Pseudomonadota > Gammaproteobacteria > Burkholderiales > Burkholderiaceae_C > Allorhodoferax > Allorhodoferax danicus. Next base: position 39,553 of record JADJBC010000059.1, on the reverse strand, counting down.
GATCTGGTAGTGGTTGATCACGTCTTCACCCGCCAATCGACGACGGCGGCGTTCCTGGATGATGGCGTGGTCGTCGGGATGGACCCGGTGCAGGAAACCGACTGACAGGAATTCTTCATGGGAAATGCGCGCAATCTCCGAGGCGCGCGCGTTGGCAAAAACAATGTGCTCGCCCTGCAGGACAATCATGCCTTCACCGACATTTTCGATCACCAATCGATAACGCTCCTCAGATCGGTGCAGCGTGTCGATCATGGCTTTGCGCTCCGTGATGTCGGAGAAGAAGGTCATGGTCGCCGCGTGGCCCTTCCAGGGGATCACGGATGCGTGTGCCTCTAGCCAGCCAACGCTGCCGTCAAGGTGGATACAACGCATTTCGTAGCGCTCAGGCACAGGTTCACCGGCGGCCCGACGTTGCCGCAGGTCGGCCACGTAAGCATGGTCGTCAGGGTGAATCCACGTCAGGACACTGCGGCCCAGGACCAAGTCGAGTGGGCGGCGTAAGATTTCCAGTGCCATGCGGTTGACATAGACCACCACTCCATTCTGGTTGATGCCCATGCCCTCGCCCAGGTGTTCAACCACCGTTCGGTTGAAGTCTTCCGAGGAGCGTATGGCCTCTTGTGCTGCGCGACGGTCTGAAATGTCGCGAATGAAAGCACCGAAACCCAGACTGTCTCCAGACGGGAACGACCACACAGCCAATTCGACCGCCACATGGTGGCCATCGCGGTGCAAAGCCTCCACTTCAATCAGTCGATTCAGAATGGTCGGCTTGCGGGTAACCATGAACCGTGCAAGGCCTGCCTCATGGGCTGTGCGCCGCTCCGCCGGAATGATCAGGTCTGACAGTCTGGCACCAATCGCTTCAGCACGGCTGTGGCCCAACATTTTCTCAGCCGCTGGGTTCCAGTCGGTGACACGGCCTTCTGGGTCCATGGCCACTACGGCATCGCGGGCCAGGTTCAGCAAGCTGAGCAAATGGCTCTCGCGTGCCTGCAGTCGCTCAACGGTGCGGTGCAAGGTGTTCAAATCCGTTGGCTCCGCGGAGAACGATCCAGTCACGGGTGTTGCATTAGTCATCGTGTTCAGAGGGCAAGTTGTACACAACAATGCATCACAGTACCACCGTGAAACAGGTTCCCTTGTCGATGGTGCTTGCCACCGCGATGGTGCCACCATGCAATTCGACGGACTTCTTCACAATAGACAAGCCCAGGCCGGTCCCCGCAATGGCACCTACATTGCTGGCGCGATGGAAGGAGTCAAACAGGTGGTGTAGTTCGTCTGCCGGAATGCCTATGCCCTGGTCCTGAATCTCAAAGACCGTCCGTCCATCCACGGTGTTGGCGCGTAGTACAACAGCGCCTCCATCTGGCGAATATTTCAATGCGTTGGACAACAGGTTGCTGAAAATATGCCGACAGAGTTTTTCATCGAATAAGCGCTCGGCTGCGTCGAGTTGCCAATCCAATACGATGGGGCTGGTGGCGGCGGGATGTTGCAAACTTGCCTCTTTCACCAGCTCTTCCAGGAGGAGACGAAGGTCCATGGGTTTGGGAGAGAATTCAAGCATCTCCGCCTCGGCCTTGCCGATCAGCAGAATGCGGTCCAACATCAAGGTCATGCGCTGGACCCCGGACTCTATCGACTTCAGCAACTCGCCGCGTTCGTCTGCCGACATACGCTCAGTGTAATAACGCAGCAACTCGGCCGACGACAAAATGGATGCCAGCGGGGTGCGGAACTCATGGCTGGTCATGGCCACAAAGCGTGAACGCAACACGTTGAGTTCGCGCTGTCGCTCCAGTGCCTGGCGTATGTCGTCTTCCGCACGGCGACGGTCGGTTACATCCAATAGTGTCCAGATGACACCGGCGTCCGGGTCGTGGTGTTCCACGCAGCGCCCGGCAATCAGCACCCATATTTTTTCGCCGTTGTGGCGATGGGTATAACGTTCGCTGTTGTAGGTGCCTGTCAGCCGCAGGCTGGTTTCCGACTTGAGTTTTTCAGCGGCGAATGCAGCATCCGATTCGTAAAAGATGCGCGGTGACTGGCCCATCAACTCGTCGCGTGGCAGGCCGGCCATCTCCGCGCACTTTTCATTGACCCAAACGATACGGTCCTTGACATTGAAGCTGATGCCGACCAGTGCCGTGTTCAACATGGCCTCGCGTTCGAACGAGGTACGGCGCAGGGCGAGTTCCAGTTGTTTGCGGGGCGTGACGTCCGACAGAAATGCAAGGGTTGCCAGGGTGTTTTCCCAGCGCACCTGGGTAGCCCCCATTTCAAGCCACCGGGTAGAGCCGTCGGCCGCCAGCAGGCGTAACTCGTGGCGCGAACTGTTGTCACCCTCCTGTGCCAGGTCGGAGAGCACGCGCAAGGTGCGCTCGCGATCTTCCGGGTGCAGGTGCGCGGTCCAGTCCCCCTGCAAAAGCGCCTGCTGGGTTGAGTCCACCATGGCCGCAGCCTTCGCATTAGCGAATAACACCCGGTGGTTTTTCAGGACCATCATGCCCTGACCCACCTGTTCGATCACGTTGCGATAGCGTTCTTCAGAGCGGTGCATGGCCTCATAGGCCTGCATGCGTTCGATAGCGCCACTCACATGGTGGGCCACATGGGCCAATACGTCGGCATCAGTCTGTGTGTAGGCGGCGCCTTCGTCGTAGCTTTGGACTGCCAAAACCCCGTCGACCGTGCCGCGGATGCGCAAAGGCACCCCCAGCCATGCGGTGAAGCTGAGGTCGCCCTGGGCCTGGGTGACCAGTCCGTCGGCTTGCAATTGCGCCAAACGGGTCTGGTCTATGCGTTGCGGTTGGCCGGTTGTGACAACAAACTCGGTCAGCCCCAGGCGCATCGGGACATCGGTCTTTTGCAGGGTATCGCCGTCGCGCTCGTCCACGTAATAGGGGAAGTGTTTGAGGCCTTTGGTGACGTCGCACAGGCAGATGTAACAATTGGGTGCCACCATCAGCTGACCCAGCAGTGCATGGACCTGGGCGGAAAAATCGTGCAAGGAGTCTCCGGCACCGGCACGCACCGCCAGCTCGTAAAACACCCGGTACATGGTTTCGCTTTGGCGGCGTTGCCGGGTTTCGCGCTCCAGTTCGGCGTGCGCCGCACGCAATGCGTCGTAGGACTGCTTGCGTTCGATGGCCGTGCTGACATGCCGGGCGACAAAGGACAACAGGTGTGCATCTGCCGCGTTGTAGGATGCCTCGTCGTCGTAACTTTGTATGGTCAAAACGCCGCCAATGCGCCCCCGGATATGCAAGGGAACTCCCAACCAGCTGTTGAAGCTCAAGTCTCCCGTGGCCTCCGTAATCTCGCCTGCGCGTTGCAGAGCGGCGTAACGCGGTTGGTCAATCAGCTCGGTTACACCGCTGCGCAATACGAACTCGGTAAGACCTTTGCGAATGGGTACGTCCATCTCCTGCATCGAGTCACCGTCGCGCACATCCACATAGTAGGGAAAGTTCAATCGCCCCGGCTGCTCACTGAGCAGGCACAGGTACAGATTTTTGGCCGGAATCAGTTCGGCCAGCAGGCGGTGCAGGGCGCCAGCAAAGTCAAAAAGGGTCTCTTCTGTGGTGGCCCGCTCGGCGATGCGGTACAACACCTTGTAGGTTGCACTGCTAAAGTCCGCTTCATCAAATTCAGCCATGACTGGACTCTAGCCTGTAGTGTGGGTGTTGGTTGGATCAGATGTGCAGGCCCGCCAGTACGCCGACGACCAGCCCGGCAGCACCGGCGACAAACATGGCGTACTCCAGCCATTTCTTTTTGGTCAGCAAGGCAATGGCGGCCAGTGCGATACACACTTGCAAGACGGTTGTCGATTGGGCCCAGCGGTGATGCTGGTGAATTTGCTGGTCACTCTTGTGGTCCCATTCCGTGGCCTCGGCCTCCAGCTTGTCGGCCACGACCTTGATCTCGTTCTTTTCCTTCTCGTAGCGGTCCACCTTGGCTTGGTACTTGGCCTTGTCCTCCTCACGGGACGCCAGATCGCGCGACATTTCTGCCAGTGACTGCTTGGTGCTCTTGGACTGGAAGTAATTCCACTGGTTGGACGCCTCGGTTTTCTTGATGGCCGCGTTGTTTTTGTACAGCCCCGCATTGGCCTGGGTGGCACCGCCCATATAGCCAAATATGGCGCCGATGGTGGCGATGATGGCAGTGAACATGGCGATCTGGTTGATCATGCCGCCGCTATCAGCGCCGCCGTGGTCTCCGTGGCCACCTTTTTGGGCGTGTTCCAACTCGTGGTCGTGGGGGCCGTGTACGTGAAAACCGTGTCCTGACATCGTGATCGTTCTTTATGGTTTGGAGTGCTGGTAGGTCACAAAGCTGAAGTTCAGCCCGTTGACCGAGGAGTGCGATTCCCGACTGGTTTCCAGCCACTGTGGACCGAATTGTGGAGCAAATGCGTCGCCTTCAAAATCGGCATCGATTTCGGTGACGACCGCCGTGTCCGCGAAAGGCAGGGCCTGGTTATACAACTGGGCTCCGCCAATCACCCAGACGTGTTCGAATGGCTCGCAAAATGATAGCGCTTCAGGCAGACTATACGAGGGCTGAGTGCCGATTTCGTTCCAATCCTTTTGGCGCGTCACGACGATGTTGACACGCCCGGGCAACGGGCGAAAGCGCGGCGGCAAAGAGTCCCAGGTCTTGCGCCCCATGATGACCGGGCAGCCCATCGTGGTGCGCTTGAAATGCGCCAGGTCTTCTGGCAAATGCCAGGGCAGGGTGTTGTCTTTTCCAATGACGCCGTTGCGGGCCTTGGCGAAAATCAGGTGCAGTTGCATGGGCGATGTCAGGATAGCGAAGAGGTTAGGGCTTGTTTCAAGGTGTGGCGGTACGGGCTCGACGGCTGGGTAGCAATACCGCTGCAATGGCTGCCATCACACACACCATAGCGACGTAGTCCTCCCATTGAGGCCACTCACCCAGTATCAGAGTCGCGGCCAGGGTGCCAATCAATGGTACCGCCATGATACTCATGGCACTGGTGGCTGGCGGTAAATTGCGGGCCATACCAAACCAGATGATCTGGGAAAAGCCGTAGTTGATCAAGGCGCCATACACCAGGCTGCCCCACATCGGTGCAGAGAACTGCCAGCGGGGCCAAGGCTCCAGCACAAAGGCCAGCACCCACAGGCACAGGCTGGTTAGCATCAGCATCCACACCGTCAGTGTCTCCACGGGCAGGGTAATGTTGGCACGCCGCATCATCAGCGTGCCCACCGCCCACAGGAGGGCCGCCAGCTCCATCCAGACAATACCGACGGGCCGCCCGGCCAGTGCCCCCAACTCATTGGAAATCAACAAACCAATGGCTGCGGCTACAGCCAGCACAGCTATGCTGATACGCACGGTCAGCTTTTCGCCCAGAAACAGTGTGCCCAGCAGTACTGTCCAGATGGGCATGGTGAAGCCCAAAATGGCGGCGCGACCAGAGGCCAACTCCTTGACGCCCAGTATGGCTGCGGTGTGCCAGCCGAGCATATTGGGCAGGCCCAGCGCCACCACGGAGCGCCATTCACGACCCTGCGGCAACATGCGCAGGCCACGCGCTCGGTAAAACAAGAACAACCCTATGGCGCCACCGCTCATGGTCAGTGCCCGAAAGTACAGCGGCGACAACTCGCGCAGCGAATACTTCATCATGGGCCAGTTGATGCCCCACATCAGCGTGATGGCCAGCAGGGCCAGCATCTGTTTACGGGTGATCATGCCCAGCCCCTGCCGGCCTGAGTGAGGGGGGCGTCAAACCGCTACCGGCGCTTTAATGGCCGCGTGGCACTGGTAGTCCAGCACTTCGAAATCATCGAATTCGTATTCGAAGATGGACGCCGGCTTACGTTTGATGTTGAGTGTAGGGTAGGGGAACGGTACCCGGCTGAGTTGCAGCTCCACCTGCTCGTGGTGGTTGCTGTAGATGTGGCAGTCGCCGCCGGTCCAGATGAAGTCGCCCACCTCCAGGTCACACTGCTGCGCCACCATGTGGGTCAGCAGGGCGTAACTGGCGATGTTGAACGGCACGCCCAGGAAAATGTCGGCGCTGCGCTGGTACAACTGACAGCTCAATTTGCCTTTGCCGCCAGGCTCGGTGGCGGGCGCCACATAGAACTGGAAGAACGCGTGGCAGGGCATCAACGCCATCTTGTCCAGGTCGGCCACATTCCAGGCGCTGACGATGATGCGGCGCGAGTCCGGGTTGCTTTTGAGCGTTTTGATGACTTCCGCGATCTGGTCGATGTGGCCGCCGTCCGGCGTGGGCCAGCTGCGCCACTGCACGCCGTAAACCGGGCCCAGGTCACCGTCGGCACGCGCCCATTCGTCCCAGATGGTTACGCCGCGTTCTTTCAGCCAGTTGTTGCTGCTGGAACCGGTCAGAAACCACAGCAGCTCCTGGATGATGGAGCGCAGGTGCACCTTCTTGGTGGTCACCAGCGGAAAGCCTTCATTCAGGTCAAAGCGCATCTGGTAGCCAAACACGCTGCGGGTGCCGGTGCCGGTGCGGTCGCCTTTTTGCACACCCGTGGTGGCGACGTGGCGCATGAAGTCTTCATATTGGGAACGGACGGGGTGGGTAGTGTTCATGGGGTGGTCAGAATCCCGAAATCAGATAGTCCAAGGCTGTAATCAAGTCATGGCGTTGGGCGGCAATAGAAGAATGCGGCGTTTTCAACAAGCGAGCCGGAAACGACGCTACCGATGGTACGTCAGCGCACAACTGCTGTTTACCAACGGTGACCAGCGGTTGCAGCCCGTCGATACGCGGACCCATGCTGGATAGCGTCCGCAGGGGAATGATGACACGCGAGCCCAGCTGGGCGATGTGATCGGACTGCAAATCCAGCCAGTACGGAATTCGGCTGCGCTGGTCCACCATGGGGTTGGCATAAACATCAAATTGGGCCATGTCAGTGCCGGGTCAATGGGGTCTCAAGCCGCACTGCGTGTGTCTTGGGCGCCCGGCGCCTCACCCTGTTCGACCAGCCAGTCGTTCACCTGCTGGGCGAACGTGCCTTCGCTTTCAATGCGTGCGTTATAGCTTTCGATGGCGGCCTTGTTGCGCTCCATCCACTGGGCGCGGTAGACGCGCCTGACTTCTTTCTCCAGCAACTCGTCCACCGTTTTCGACAGGTTCATGCCCAGCTCCCGTGCCTTTTCCAGGGTGGCTACGGACAGGGACAGATTGGTGGCTTTCTTGGGTGCATTCTCAGAGTGCAGCATGGCAGGTCTCCATCAAGGATGCGCACAGTATATGCGCATGATGAGATAAAGACCGGTCAGCCCGCTGCGGCGTCCAGCGCCGCGATCTTGGCCATGTGGGTGCGGTACACCCCCACCGCTGCCAGCAGGTTGCGCAGCAGCCAGGCGTTGGCTGCGATCAAAGCCAACCCGGCCGGATAGACAAACCCGCGCGGCCAGACCACGGCGAGCAGCAACAGCCCCACCGCCACAAAGTGGGTGTGCATCTGGCCGTTGATGTGCCATTCATCGAGCACCTTCTTCACATTGGGCGCCATCAGGCGGCCGTGGCCGAGGTTCTGCAGGTGCAGCCAGACCAGAAAGGGCACGATCTTGTACAGCATGCCCAGAATCACCGACATGAAGCCGCCAAACAGCAGCAGCGCGCCAAACAGCAGCGGCCAGCTTTGCCACTGGGCCACCGTGCCCGACATCCGGGTCAGCAACCACAGCGCACAGGCCAGCAGCGCGCTGACCATGGCGACGCGCCACAGGCGCTGCACGGCATCCAGCTTGGGGCGCTTGCTTTTGCGCTGCACTTGCAGCGTGATCCACGCAAAGGACGCAGCCACCAGCACGACGCCAATCGCCAACACCGAGGCACCGCGCGCCACGCCGGCCAGTTCGGCCACTGTCCACAGCGCAACCGTGGCGATGGCCACCACCGCAAATCCCCGTCCAAACCAGCCCGGGTACTGCGGCGTCTGCTGGAACATGGGCACGGCCACAAAGCCCACCGCACCCAGCATGGCGCCACCCCAGGCGACAAAGCCCCAGCCAAGGTGCACATTGGCCAGTTGCTCCAGCGGCAGGCCCAGCGACCAGCCCATGGACACGGCGTTCAGCAGGCCGATGCTCACCGTCACACACAGCCCCAGCAGCCCCAGGCGCATGCCGCGGACGAAGGGGCTGGTGGTGGGTGCGCCGTGCAGGGCCTGCAAGGCCGCAGCCATGAAAGCAACCACCCCACCGCCCAGGCAGGCCACCGCGCTGCCAAACAGCAGCGGCTTGGCGGTCAGGAAGGCCAGCACCAGCAGAATGCCACCCAAAGTGATAGTGGCGTGCACCACCGTGGCCACCAGCAAGGGGCGGCGGATGTTGGCGCCGGCCATGACCGGCAGCAACTGCTGCATGGCGCCCAGCATCACCTGCATCATGAATCCCACGGTGATCAGGTGGGTCAGGGCCAGCGCCGCCGGTGTCCAGCGCGAGGCGAACAGCTCCGGGCCGGCCCACAGCAGCAGGACGCCCGCGCAGATGGCGAACAGCGGCGCCGTGATGAAAAAGCGCAGCGGCGCGCTGATGGGAGGGCCCTGGTCGAACGACAGGAGTGCTTGCATCAGGGCTGCTTGCGCCAGATCAGGATTTCAAAGCTGTAGTCCGCCGTGAGCTCGGCCTGGTAGGCATAGCCCTGCTTCTGCAGGGCGCGGTACAGCGGATGCGGCTCACGGTTGATGATCAAGAGCAGCTTGTGGCTGGGGTCCATCACATCGAGCGCGTCCATGGTCACCACAAACGGCTCGGGCGGCTCCATCTCGCGCGCATCGATGACGAGGTTGGCAAGGGCGTGGTCCATGGCTTACTCCGTTCTGCCGGGCATCAGGCTCTGCAACTGTGGCACCAGCACGGTGGCTTGGTCGGCCAGGTGCTGGTCGCACATCGGGTAGAGCACGTTTTCTTCCTTCACATTGTGCTGCTGCATCATGGTCAGCAGCGTGTCGGCGTAGCCGGCATAGTCGTCAGCATCGCTGGCCTGCAGGGCTGCGGCACAGGCATCCATCAACTGGCGCATCTGTGCGTGTTCGCCCCGCATCACCTGCGTGGGCCCCATGCGCATGCCGGACTTGTCTTCAAAGGCGGGGAACAACACGGACTCCTCGGCAGCGAAGTGCTGCAACACCAGGGTCTGGAATTGTGCGAAGGCGGCAGCCGCTGCGTTCCAGTCTTGGGCGGCAACCAGGCTTTCGGTGCGGGCCAGCACCCCATCGCAGTGGAGGTGGTCGTGGGCCATGAAATCGCGGATGGTGGACATGTGGGGCAGTCGTAGACGGTCAATAGGAAAGCCCATTGTTGCCCCAGGCGCCCTTGCAGACCTTGAACCACCTTAATAATGGGCTCTAGCCCTCGTGAAATAAGCGTGTAAAGCTATCAAAAAAATAGCAAATGGCGGCGGTTTGTAGGGTTATCCGTTTGTCCGCCATCACGCGCGCCGCGTAGCAGCACTTTTGCTAATCCTGGCCGGCAAGACCGTTGTGTCGATGGATGCTGCGCAGCGCCTGAGAGACAATTCCGTACTTTGCCATTGCGGGCTCATTGCCTCGCTTACGCCATGCACCCTATCAAGAGACTGTTCGCTTACGCGGGAAAGTACCGCCGCGATATTCGCCTTGCCACTCTTTACTCCGTCCTCAACAAGTTCTTCGACATTCTGCCCGAGGTGCTGATTGGCGCGGCGGTGGATGTGGTGGTCAAGGGCGACCAGAGTTTTCTGGCCCGCCATATCCTGGTGGACTTTGGCATTACCAGCACCTGGCACCAGTTGCTGGTGCTGGGCGGCTTGAACGTCCTGATTTGGGGTGGGGAGTCCTGGTTTGAATACCTGTACCACCTGAAGTGGCGCGGCCTGGCGCAAGACATCCAGCACGATCTGCGGCTGGACACCTACCGCCATGTGCAGAAGCTGGAGATGGCGTATTTTGAGAACCAGCGCACCGGCAACCTGATGTCCATCCTGAACGACGACATCAACCAGATGGAGCGTTTTCTGAATGGCGGCGCCAACCAGATCATCCAGGTGTTTTGTTCGTCGCTGATGATTAGCGCCGTGTTTTTTGCGCTACAGCCCGGCATAGCGGTGATTGCGCTGCTACCGGTGCCCGCCATTCTGTTTGGCGCCTTCTGGTTCCAAAACCGACTAGCGCCACGTTACACCGAGGTGCGCGAGGCGGCGGGTGATGTCAGCGCGCGGCTCAACAACAACCTGCTGGGCTTGGCGACGATCAAGGCCTTCGCCACCGAAAACGTAGAAGCCGACCACATCGCACAGGCCAGTGATGGGTACCGTGTGGCCAATGCCCGCGCGATTCGCTTGAGTTCTGCGATCACGCCGGTGATTCGCACCGCCATCCTGGCAGGGTTTACCGCGACTTTGTTGTATGGCGGCTGGCTGACGATAAAGGGCGAACTGGCGGTGGGTGCGTATTCGGTGCTGGTGTTTCTGACCCAGCGCCTGTTATGGCCGCTGACCGGGCTGGCTGAAGTGGCCGACATGTACCAGCGCTCCATGTCGTCCATAGACCGGGCGATGGGTTTGCTGCAGACGCCCATCGCCATTCCGTATGAAGGCCAACACTTTCCGATCAACATGGTCAAGGGTGAACTGCGCTTTGAGCACGTGGGTTTTACCTACGACACCGTACCGACGCTGCAAGACATCCACCTGACGATCCCCGCAGGCAAGACCACGGCCTTTGTCGGCTCCACCGGGTCCGGTAAATCCACGCTGGTCAAGCTGCTGCTGCGCTTCTACACCGCCCAATCCGGCCGCATCTTGCTGGACGGCCAGTCCATCGATGGTCTGAACCTGCAAGACCTGCGCCGCGCCGTGGGTTATGTGTCGCAGGACACCTTTTTGACCGACGGCACCGTGGCCGAAAACATCGCCTATGGCGCGGCCGGCGCCACTGACGCGCAAATCGCCGAGGCCGCGCGTGCCGCAGAGTGCACCGAATTCATCAACCAACTGCCATTGGGTTTTGCCACCCGTATTGGCGAGCGCGGCCAAAAGCTCAGCGGTGGCCAGCGCCAGCGCCTGGCCCTGGCCCGCGCGATCCTGAAGAACCCGCCGGTATTGATCTTGGACGAAGCCACCAGCGCGGTCGACAACGAAACCGAGGCCGCCATCCAGCGCTCGCTGGACGTGGTGAGCCAGGGCCGCACCACCATCGTCATCGCCCACCGTTTGTCGACCGTGCGCCAGGCCGATTGCATTTACCTGTTGGAAGGCGGGCGCATTGTGGAGAGCGGCACCCACGACGAACTGGTGGCGCGCAATGGCGGGTATGCGGCGCTGTGGCGGCTGCAGACCGGTGTGCGCATGCCTTGATTTGCGACTGCGTTTCCAGACCTGACGCAGTGAAGTGGCATTGGCCGCCCTGGAGGTTTCAGCGCGTTACCATTCGGCCATGGAAAACATGGATAGCTTGCCACGGGACGCCCAAAGTATTTTGGAGCTGGCGGCGCGCTCCATGTTTGATCTGTTCGCCAATGCCAGTGAAGGCATGATGCTGGTGGACCGCGCAGCGCGCGTGGTCTGGATTAACGACCAATACAAACGCTTCCTGCCAGCACTGGGCTTTGAGCGTGAGGAGGACTTTGTCGGTCACCCGGTGTCCCAGGTGGTGCAAAACACCCAAATGCACCAAGTGCTGGAAACCGGAAAGCCCATACTCATCGATCTGCTGACCAACCGCGCCGGTACCTTTGTGGTCAGCCGCATTCCATTGCGCGATGCCGCGGGGCAGGTGATCGGGGCGCTGGGGATTGTGTTGTTCGATCACCCCGAGACCACGCTGCAGCCGCTGATCGAAAAATTTTCGCTGTTGCAGCGTGATCTGGATGATGCGCGACGCGAGCTGGCAACTCAGCGGCTGCGCCAGCCCGGTCAACGCCAGTCCAAATACACCTTTGCCAGCTTCATTGGCATGAGTGCAGCGGCAGTGGAAGTCAAACGGCAGGCGCGCCGGGCGGCCCAGTCGTCCAGTCCGGTGCTGCTGTTGGGCGAGACCGGCACCGGCAAGGAGTTGCTGGCGCACGCCATTCATGCCGCGTCGGCGCGGGCGGCAGGGCCGTTTATCAGTGTCAACATTGCGGCGGTTCCCGACACCTTGCTGGAAGCGGAATTCTTTGGCTTTGCCCCTGGGGCGTTCACGGGCGCTGACCGCAAGGGGCGCGACGGCAAGTTTAAGCTGGCAGATGGTGGAACCCTGTTTCTGGACGAGATTGGCGACATGCCGTTGGCCTTGCAGTCCAAACTCCTTCGTGCCCTGCAGGAAGGTGAGATAGAGCCGCTGGGCTCAAATAAGCTGATTCCTTTCGATGTGCGGGTCATTGCAGCCACTTCGCGTGACCTCAACCGCCTGGTCCGGGAGGGCGGTTTCAGAGAGGACTTGTTTTACCGCCTCCACGTTTTGCCAATCCGGGTGCCACCTCTGCGCGAGCGCCGGGAAGATATCGCCGCTTTACTCGAAGCGTTAGGCGAGGATGTTGCTATGCGCAGCGGCTTGTTGCCGCCGGAGCTGTCCCCACAGGCGCTGGCATTGTTGGAGGCACAGGCCTGGCGCGGCAACATCCGCGAACTGCGCAACGTGTTGGAGCAGGCCGCCATGCGCAGCGACTCGCAACGCATTGACGTGCCACAGCTTGAAGCGGTGCTGCGTGAGTCAGGGGTGCAGCAGCTTGAGTTTGTGCCGACGCCGACGCACGTGCTTGCGCAGCCCAACCCAGTGGTGATGACCGCCATGTCGTCGTCAGGTGCAACAGCGCTGCTGCGACCGTTGTCTGAACAAATAGCAGAGCTGGAACAACAGGCTATTCGCGCGGCCATGGAAGCCTGCCGGGGGAACAAGGCTGCAGTCGCCAAGATGCTGGGAATGGCCCGCGCGACGCTGTACGCACGGCTTGAGAGTGACTAATACTTAGACACAATGTCTATTTGTTGGACACTTCGATGTGTATTGATTTTAGTCAAAACGATGACAATCCCTCAATGGGTGCATAAAAAGTTCAATGAAATCAACAACCTTGAAGTTGGCACGGTTTGTGCGCACCAATCTGGATTCGAACACCACAACAGGAGACATGATGTACCAACGCCGCTGGGCTCTCAAAGCAACGCTGATCGCAACTGGACTGTGCGCCGCCATGGCGGGCACCCATGCACTAGCGCAATCCAAAGAAATCAAGATCGCCCACATATACAGCAAGACCGGTGCGTTGGAAGCCTATGGCAAACAAACCGCCGTTGGTTTCATGATGGGCCTGGATTACGCCACCGGCGGCACCATGATGGTGGCCGGCAAGAAGATTGTGGTCATTGAAAAAGACGACCAGGGCAAGCCCGATATTGGCAAGAGCCTGCTGGCCGCCGCCTATGGCGACGATAAAGTGGATCTGGCGGTTGGCCCCACAGCATCCCCCGTTGCGCTGGCCATGTTGCCGGTGGCTGAAGAATACAAAAAGATCCTGTTGGTAGAGCCCGCGGTCGCTGACTCCATCACCGGTGACAAGTGGAACAAATACATCTTCCGTACGGGTCGCAATTCGAGCCAGGATGCGGCCGCCAACGCCGCCGCGCTGGACAAACCCGGCAATGTCGTTGCCACACTGGCCAACGACAACGCCTTTGGCCGTGACGGTGTCAAGGCCACGCGCGAATCCCTCAAGAACGCCAAGATCGTGCACGAGGAATACCTGCCCGTGGGCACCACCGACTTCACAGCCGGTTTGCAGCGCATTGTCGACAAGCTGAAAGACCAGCCCGGCAACAAATACATCTCGGTGGGCTGGTCGGGTGCTCCAGCACCGTTTAGCAAGATCGCCGATCTGGACCTGAAAAAACGCTACGGCATCGAGCTGGCAACCGGTGGCAACATCTTGCCGGCCATGGTCGCCTACAAGCAGTTCCCCGGCATGGAAGGCGCGTTGTACTACTACTTCGGTATCCCCAAGAACCCCATCAACGAAGCCATGGTGGCCCGCCATTACAAGGAGTTCAAGGCACCGCCAGATTTCTTCACTGCCGGCGGTTTCTCCGCAGCCATGGCCGTGGTCACCGCGCTGAACAACAGCAAGGGCGACACCTCGGCCAACACGCTGATCAAGACTATGGAAGGCATGAGTTTTGACACACCCAAGGGCAAGATGACCTTCCGCAAGGAAGACCACCAGGCCATGCAAAGCATGTACCACTTCAAGATCAAGGCCGACCCTGCGTTTGCCTGGGGCGTGCCCGAGCTGGTGCGTGAGATCAAACCGGAAGAGATGAACATCCCGATCCGGAACAAGCGCTAAGCACCGCGCGGCACAAGCGGCCACCTGCGGGACCAGCGGTCCCGCTTCTCTGATTCAGTTTTTTAACCCCCGGGTACACGGGGGCCAGGGATTCCTTTCGCCCAAAAAAACCAGGAGACAATTCAAATGAACCGTTTTTCCGTTCGTGTGTGTGTGACGGCTGTCGCGCTCGCGCTGGCCAGTGTGGCTGCCAATGCTGCGGTGAATCTACCGCAGCTCAATATCGACAAAACCCAGACCTCGGTGTCGGGCCTGTCGTCTGGCGGCTTCATGGCCGTGCAATTGCACGTGGGCCACTCGGCCACGTTCAAAAAGGGCGCCGGCATTGTGGCCGGTGGGCCGTTCTACTGCGCCGAAGGCTCCATTACCAATGCCACGGGCCGCTGCATGGCCAGCCCGACCGGCATTCCCACCAGCACCCTGGTCAACACCACCAATAGCTGGGCCAGCGCGGGCAGCATTGACCCGGTGGCCAATCTGCAAAGCTCCAAGGTTTACCTGTTCTCCGGCTCCATAGACAGCACCGTCAAACCAGGTGTGATGGATGCGCTCAAGACCTACTACAACAGTTTTGTGCCAACCGCCAATGTGATCTACAAAAAAGATATCGCGGCCGAACACGCCATGATCACCGACGACTTTGGTAGCGCCTGTTCCACCAAGGCCTCACCCTATATCAACGATTGCAATTTCGACCTGGCGGGCGCCATGCTGGGCCATATCTACGGCACGCTGAATCCGCGCAACAGCGGCACGTTGCCCGAAGGCAATTTTGTCGAGTTCAACCAAAGCCAGTTCATCACCAACCACGGCATGGCGCCGACCGGCTGGGCCTACATTCCCCAGGCCTGCACCACCGGCACCCAGTGCCGCCTGCATGTGGTGTTGCACGGTTGCCAGCAAAACGTGACCTTGGTGCAGCAAAAGTATGTGCGCAACACCGGCTATAACCGCTGGGCCGACACCAACAACATGGTCATGCTGTACCCACAGACCAGCACGGCCGCTACCAACAGCTGCTGGGACTGGTGGGGCTATGACAGTGCCAACTACGCCAAGAAGTCCGGCCCACAAATGGCGGCCATCAAGGCCATGGTGGACCAGGTTTCTTCGGGTAGCACCACACCACCGCCACCTCCACCCGCAGCACTTCCAGCCCCAACCAATGTGGTGACGTCCAACGCAACCGCCAGCGCCATGACCATTGGCTGGAATGCGGTCACCGGTGCAGCCAGCTATAACGTCTACCGCAACAACAACAAGACCAACGCCTTGCCGGTGACGGCCCTGAACTTCACCGACACCGGATTGGCCGCAGCCACGACCTATAGCTGGACCGTGAAAGCCGCTGATGCCAATGGTGCAGAAGGTACAGCCTCCGCAGCTGCCAGTGGCACGACCACCGGTACACCGCCACCCGCTGCAACCTGCTACACCGCGTCCAACTACTCCCACACCATGGCGGGACGCGCCATAGCGCTGTATGGTTTTACATATGCCAACGGCTCGAACCAAAGTATGGGTCTGTGGAATATTTACACCACGACGACCTTGAAGAAGACCGCCACCAACTACTACGTCATCGGCACCTGCCCCTGAGCAGGGCATTGATCTGAACTGGAGAGACCAAGAGTGTTAGTTACCAAAGACTTGACGGTGCGATTTGGAGGTCACGTGGCGGTCAACGCCGTGAGCTGCACATTCAAACCAGGCACGCTGACGGCCATCGTAGGCCCCAACGGCGCCGGCAAGACGACGTTCTTCAATCTCATCTCCGGTCAGATCAAGGCCACCAGTGGCGAGGTCACGCTCAATGGCAACAATCTGGCGGGCCTGAGCCCGTCTGCCCGCACCCGGGCCGGATTGGGGCGGGCGTTCCAGCTGACCAATTTGTTTCCTAATCTGTCGGTGCTGGAAAACGTACGCCTGGCAGTACAGGCGGCACGCTCCGGCGCCCATTTGCGCGGACTGAATCTATGGAGTGTATGGAGCGACCACAAGGCTCTGACGCAGCTATCGGAAGAAGTGCTGGAAGCCGTGGCCATGAACGACAAGCAGAACACCCCAGTGGCCAGCCTTCCGCACGGCGACCAGCGCAAGCTGGAAGTGGCCTTGTTGATGGCGCTGGAACCCGATGTTTTTATGTTCGATGAACCGACCGCTGGCATGTCGGCCGACGAGGCACCGGTCATCCTGGACCTGATTCGCAAACTGAAGGACGACAAACGCAAGACCATCCTGCTGGTGGAGCACAAGATGGATGTGGTGCGAGAGTTGGCCGACCGCATCATCGTGTTGCACAACGGCACGCTGGTGGCAGACGGAGACCCGGCCACCGTGATTGCGTCACCGGTTGTTCAAGAGGCGTACCTGGGAGTGAGCCCAACGCCCGCTCAAGCCGAGCCCGCCGAGGGCCCGCGACAAGCGCAGGGCGGACGCAATGGAGAAGACGTATGAGCCAAGCGACGACACACCACGAGGCACTGCTCACCCTGTCCGGCGTGCACACGCACATCGGCGCGTACCACATCCTGCATGGCGTGGACCTGGCCGTGCCACGCGGACAACTGACGATGCTGCTGGGCCGCAATGGTGCTGGCAAGACCACCACGCTGCGCACCATCATGGGCCTGTGGCATGCGTCTCAAGGCAAGCTGGTGTTTGATGGACAGGACATCACGGCTGCCGAGACGCCGCATATTGCCGGACTGGATGTTGCCTACGTACCCGAAAGCATGGGCATTTTTGCGGACCTGACGGTTAAAGAAAACATGCTGCTGGCGGCCAGAAGTGCCAAAAATGCGCAGCAAATGGACAGCCAACGCCTGGAATGGATCTTCAAGCTGTTCCCGGCGGTGGAGAAATTCTGGAACCACCCGGCGGGAAAACTCTCCGGTGGCCAAAAACAGATGCTCGCCGTAGCCCGCGCCATTGTGGAGCCACGCAAGTTGCTCATCGTGGACGAGCCCAGCAAGGGCCTGGCACCAGCCATCATCAACAACATGATTGACGCGTTCGCCCAGCTCAAACAGACGGGCACCACCATTCTTTTGGTCGAGCAGAACATCAGCTTCGCCAAACGTCTGGGCGACCAGGTGGCGGTGATGGACAACGGCAAGGTGGTCCATGCTGGCTCCATGCAGGAACTGGCCGACAACGAAGACCTGCAACACGCACTGTTGGGGTTGGCGATATGAAAACTCTATCTATTGACTGGAAGCCCCTGGCATTGGTGCCGCTATTGGCAATGCTGGTGCTGCCCTTTATCGGCTCCACCTCGACGTGGGTGACACTGACCGTCGCAGGCCTGGCCATGGGCATGATCATTTTTGTCATTGCCTCGGGCCTGACTCTGGTGTTCGGGCTGATGGACGTGTTGAACTTTGGTCACGGCGTGTTCATCGCTCTCGGTGCCTTTGTGGCGACAACGGTCTTGGGGTTGATGGGCGACTGGACCGGGTCCGACCAGCTTTGGCGCAATCTGGTGGCTGTTTTCCCGGCCATGTTGGTGGCCATGGCGGTGGCAGGCGCTGTAGGGCTGGCGTTTGAGCGTTTCATCGTGCGCCCGGTGTACGGTCAGCACCTGAAGCAGATTCTGATCACGATGGGCGGCATGATCATTGGTGAAGAACTGATCAAGGTCGTATGGGGCCCGGCCCAGATAGCACTGCCATTGCCCGAAGCCATGCGCGGTTCGATCTACCTGGGTGATGCCGCGATCGAAAAATACCGCCTGATGGCCGTGGTCGTGGGGCTGGCCGTGTTTGCCACCCTGGCCTGGGTGCTGGGCCGTACCAAGATTGGTTTGCTGATACGGGCTGGCGTGCAAGACCGCGAGATGGTCGAGAGCTTGGGCTACCGCATCAAGCGCCTGTTTGTCGGTGTGTTTGTGGTCGGCAGCGCGCTGGCGGGTCTGGGTGGAGTGATGTGGGGTCTTTACCAGCAGACGGTCACGCCGCAAATGGGCGCCCAGGTCAATGTGCTGATTTTCATCGTCATCATCATTGGCGGCCTGGGCTCCACCGGTGGTGCCTTGATTGGTGCACTGCTGGTGGGGTTGATGGCCAACTACACCGGATTTCTGGCACCCAAGGTGGCGCTGTTTTCCAACATCGCGCTGATGGTGGCCATCCTGCTGTGGCGCCCGCAAGGCGTCTACCCCGTAACGAGCAGGTGAATCTATGTTGCAAAGACTTCTCTCAAACGATTTACCGCGCAGCCGCTGGCTGGCTGGGCTGCTGATCCTGCTGGTGCTGGCATTGGCGCTCACGCCATTTATCTTCCCCGGTGTCAAGGCGCTCAATGTGGCGGCCAAGGTGCTGGTCTTCATCGTTCTGGTGGCCAGCTTTGATTTGCTATTGGGCTACACCGGCATCGTCAGTTTTGCGCACACCATGTTTTTTGGCATTGGCGCCTATGGCATTGCCGTAGCGACCACACGCATGGGACCGACATGGGAAGCGCTGGCGGTGGGCCTGGGCGGTAGCCTTCTGCTGTCGTTTGGTTTGGCGCTGCTGGTGGGGCTGTTCTCGCTGCGGGTACGGGCCATTTTCTTCGCGATGATCACGCTGGCCGTGGCTTCGGCCTTTCTGACGCTGGCGTCGCAGTTGCACGAGATCACCGGCGGAGAAGACGGCCTGTCGTTCAAGGTGCCAGAGATTTTGTCGCCCAGCTACGAGTTCAGCGACCAGCCTTTCCTGGGCGTCTCGCTGGATGGCCGCTTGCTGTGTTACTACCTGCTGTTCGTGACGGCGGTTGTGCTGTTCCTGGCGCTGCTGCGCATCGTGAATTCACCCTTTGGCAGGGTGTTGCAGGCCATACGCGAAAACGAATTCCGTGCCGAGGCCATCGGGTACCGCGTGGTGGTGTACCGCACCACATCCGCCATCCTGTCGGCGCTGTTTGCCTGTCTGGCTGGTGCCATGCTGGCGCTCTGGCTGCGCTACAACGGACCGGATACCTCGCTGTCGTTCGAAATCATGATGGACGTACTGCTGATTGTTGTTATTGGCGGCATGGGCACCATGTACGGCGCCATCGTGGGAGCCGCGCTATTTCTGGTGGCGCAGAGTTATTTACAGGACCTGCTGCGCCTGGGGCATGAAGCCGCCAGTGCCTTGCCCTGGTTGTCCGCCCTGTTATCGCCCGACCGCTGGTTGTTGTGGCTGGGCGTGTTGTTTGTCCTGTCCGTTTATTACTTCCCCTCTGGTGTGGTGGGGAGACTGCGCGCGCGAAGCGCGCAGCCTTGACTGCACCCAATCGTATTCACTCAAAAATAACTGGAGATAAGCATGAAGAACAAGTTCGATACACGTGCCATGACAATGGTCGCCGCTGCTGTGGCGGTTCTGAGCGCAACCGCGTTGAGTGGTTGTGGCGGCAGCAGTGCCGAACCCGAGGTCAATACACTGCCCACCGGCGTGACCGACCTCGGCTCCAAGGCCTACCGCGCCACCACCATCGGTGCTGCCAATACGGCCGCTGGTCAGGATTTGTTGACCGCCGGTCTGGGCAAAAGTGGTATCGCCAGCACGGCGGCGGCAACGCTCACCGCGTTTGTCGATCCAGCCAACCCCACAGCCGATGAATTGCGCCGCAATGCCTTCCAGTCCAACTATCGCGGTCTGGTCGACAACACCGTCAACGGCGGCTACGGTGTTTTGTACGGCCCCAATATCGACCTTGCGGGCAAAGATACGTTGGGAGAGGGACTGGTACCCGGGCTGGAGTATGTGGGTGTTCTGGACGATGGCACCGGTCGCAAGCGTGTGACCATGGCAGTGCAGATTCCAGACAAGTTTGATGTGAATGCCCCCTGTATTGTGGTTGGACCGTCTTCGGGTTCGCGCGGCGTGTATGGCGCCATCGGCTCCGCAGGGGACTGGGGCCTCAAGCGCGGTTGCGCTGTGGCACTGACCGACGCCGGCAAAGGCATGGGCCTGTACGACCTGGGTGACGACACAGTGCACCGCATCGATGGCACCCGTGCCACCCGCACCCTGGCCGGCAACCTGTCGCACTTTGCGGCCAATGTGACGGACACGGTCCGCAGCGCCTTCAATACCGCGTTTCCCAACCGCGTGGCGCTCAAACACGCCCACTCGCAAATGAATCCTGAAAAAGACTGGGGTAACGACACGCTGACCGCCGTATCGTATGCCGTGTATGCGCTCAATCAGCAATATGCCCCGACCGTCTCCGGTGGTCCTGCCAAGGGTGTGCGTTTCACACCCGCCAATACCCTGGTGATTGCCGGGTCCGTGTCCAACGGCGGTGCAGCGGTTTTGCGTGCAGCGGAACAGGACACCAAAGGACTGATCGACGGTGTGGTGGCAGGTGAGCCCAGCGCACAACCCAGTTCCACCTCAGGTTACGGTGTGCAGGTCGGTGGTGTAGCGGTTGCGTCGTACGGCAAGTCGATCATGGACTACTTCACCATTGCCAACTTGTACCAGCCCTGTGCGGCACTGGCGCCCTCCGCCGCTCTGACCGAAGTGTCCATCTACAACTACATCGGGTTGACAGGCCAGACCGCCACGGCCACGAACCGCTGTACACAATTGGCGGCCAAGGGTCTGGTGACCGGTAGCACCACCGCCCTGCAGGCGGCGGACGCCCTGGCCAAAATGCGTGCTGCGGGCTGGACCAGTGACAACGACACCATGCACAACGCCCACTTTGCTTTGGGCAACGCGGTCATCATTTCCATGATGTACACCAATGCTTATGGCAAATTTTCAGTGACGGACAACGTCTGCGGCATGAGTGCTGCTGCCGTTGCTGCCGGTGCGCCCGCGGCCATGGCTGGCAACGTCAAGGCGGCAAGCTTCGCAACCGGCAACGGTACCGTGAATGGAACACCCGCTACCGTGATCTACAACGACTCGGTCGGCGGCGCCAAGGCCTGGAACCTGGGGGTTTCACCATCCTCCGGCGTGGCAGACTTCGCGCTGGACGCGGCCCTGTGCCAGCGCGCCTTGTTCACGGGTGTGGATACCGTGACGGGCACTGCCTTGACCGCATCGACGGTACCCACCAAAGCCCAAAGCGACGCCGTGAAAGCCGGTGTGGCCGAAGTACTGCTGAACGGCAACCTGCGCAACAAACCCACGCTGATGTTGGCCGGCCGCAGCGATGCCCTGCTGCCGATCAACCACTCGGAGCGCGCCTATACCGCCTACAACCGCATGGTCGAGGGTGCAACGAGCCAATTGAGCTACATCGAAGTGACCAACGCGCAACACTTTGACAGCTTCAATGCGTTCTCGGGCTTCGACACGCGTTTTGTGCCATTGCACACCTATTTCGTGCATGCCATGAATGCGATGTATGCCAATCTGAAGAGCGGCACAGCCTTGCCACCGAGCCAGGTGGTTCGTACCACCGTGCGTGGTGGCACACCGGGTGCTGCGCCCGCCATCTCTGCCGCCAACGTGCCTGGTCTCAGCGCCAGCCCGGCAGCGGCGGACCGGATCGGCTTCAGCGGGACTTCTGTCAACGTACCCAACTAACCCTGGAAGCACACCACCATGACACATTCTTCCAAGTTCATAACATGCTTGCGCCAGGGTTTTGCGCTGCTGACACTGGGCCTTGGTGGCCTGGTGGCCTCAGCGGCGAACCCGGCCGAGGTCACCGTGGTCCAAGTGGCTCCGTTGACCGGGGTCTTGGCCAGCACCGGCCAGCAAATGGTGCTCGGCGGCAAGATTTACTTTGATTGGATCAATGCGCAAGGGGGTGTGCATGGTGCCAAGATCAAACACACGGTGCTGGACGACGGCTACAAGGTCGACGAAACCGTGCGCCTGACCCGAGAAGCCCTGGTCAACCCCGAGGTGATTGCACTGTTTGGTTTTGCTGGCACCGCCAACATCAGCAAACTGCTGACCGACGGCATTCTGGATGTGGGTGGGGCGCCCCTGGTGGCCCCCTACACCGGTGGTGAGGCCTTGCGCAGCCCCTTCAACCCCTACATCTTCCATGTGAGGGCAGGGTATGTTGACGAGACTGAACACATGGTGCACCAGGCAGCCACGCTGGGCATGACACGCATTGCGGTCATGTACCAGAACGATGCCTTTGGCAAGGCGGGCCTGGCCGGCGTGGAAGCGGCCGTCGCCAAGCGCAAGCTGAAGCTGGTCGGTACGGCCTCGTATGAGCGCAACACGGATGAGGTGCAAGAGGCTGTGAAACAAATCAAGGCCACCGATCCGCAGGCCATCATCATGATTTCAGTCAACCGTTCAACCGCCGCATTTGCCAAACAGTACCGCGCGGCCGGTGGTGGCGGCCAGTTGTACAACATCTCGGTGGTTGACCCTGCCGAGCTGGTCAAACTGGCAGGTTTGAAGGCGGTCCATGGTCTGGGGATTTCGCAGGTGGTTGCGTTTCCTTTTGCAGCGGGCAAACCCGTGGTTCGTGAATACCAGTCACTGATGAAAAAATACGGTGGCGGCGTTCCCGTCAGTTACACCAGCTTTGAAGAGTTTCTGGGTGCCAAGGTTTTGGTGGAGGGCCTACGCCGCGCCGGCCCTGCGCCAACCCGCGCCAAACTCGTCAAAGCCCTGGAGAGCATGGATAACTTTGACCTTGGCGGTACCAGCGTCAACTATTCACCCAGCAACCGCATTGGTTCGCGCTTTGTCGAAGTGACGGTGATTGGTACGTCCGGAAAACTGCTGCGCTGAGCATTCCGGTATACATACCGCCATGTTTGCGCCCTCGCGTCACTTTGGTTCCTGAAGAAACTGATTGCCATGTCCTTCCAATCCCACTTCATCACCTGCGCCGGTCTGGAAATCCACTACACCGAGTGGGGCTATGCGGACGCACCGGTGGTGGTGGCCTGGCATGGGTTGGCGCGCACCGGGCGCGACATGGACGAACTGGCCGAGCACCTGGCCCCTAACTACCGCGTCATTTGCCCAGACAGCATCGGCCGTGGTCTCAGCCAGTGGAGCCAACGGCCCGAGTACGAATACTGCCTGGCGTTTTATGCGCGCATTGCTGCGCAGTTGTTCGATCAGCTCGGCATCGGGCAGGCCCATTGGGTGGGCACGTCCATGGGTGGGGCGATCGGCACGGTGTGCGCGTCGGGCCTGTTTGAGCCGACGATGCCCAAGCGCATCCTGAGTCTGACGCTGAACGACAATGCGCCCTCATTGGCGCCACCGGCGATTGAACGCATTCGCCAATATGCAGGAAACCCGCCCGCGTTCGACACTGTGCTGGAACTGGAGGCCTTTTTCCGCCAGGTCTACAAGCCCTATGGGTGGGTGAGCGATGCCCAATGGCGCCGACTGACCGAAACCTCCACCCGGCGCTTGCCCGATGGCCGCGTAGCGCCACACTACGACCCCGCCATGGTGCAGCAGTTCAGCAGCCACCCGAGCGACTACGAAATCTGGCACCACTACGATGCCCTGCAAGTCCCGGTGTTATGCCTGCATGGCGTGGAGTCGGACCTGGTGCTGGATGAGACGATAGAGGCCATGCGACACCGGGGCCCCGGACTGGCCGGGCGACTGCAGGTGATGGAGGTACCGGGTTGCGGGCATGCACCGGCGCTCAATGTGCCTGCGCAACTTGAACCGGTGGCGGCCTTTATTGCTGCCTGTTCGCCCAAGTTGCTATAAAAATAATAGCTGCTTACGCATATTCCACGTGGGCTGGAGGCACATTTAGTTCAAGACTTATTGGTACCGGCACACAAACCGGTCAAACGCAGCCAGTAGCGGCTGCCAGCGCGCAGCATCGCCCTCCAACTGTGCCACCGCTGCGCAGGTACTGCGTGGGCGGGTAGTCGTCGCGCCAGGACTCTTTCCACTCGGTGTGTTGGGACTCTTTCATGGCAGGAAGCAAATTAAGGTTATGGCAACGGGCTCAAGCCCAACTCTGTTAGAAACTCATTGTGCTTGTGCTTTGCCGCCGCAATGGTTTTTTCAATCTCAGCCAATTCGCCATGCGTGGCCTCCAGATCAATCTCCGCCTCACCCACCGCTGTGCTGATATAGCGCGAGATGTTCAGGTTGAACTCGTTTTTCTCAATCTCTGCCATCCCCACCCGACGTGAATAACGCGCCTCTTCCTCGCGGAACTGGTAGGTCCTGATGATCTTGGCAATGTTCTCGTCCGTCAGCTGGTTCTGGCGTTTGCCTTTGACAAAGTGCTCGGCCGCGTTGATGAACAGCACGTCATCCGGCTTCTTGCACTTCTTCAGCACCAATATGCACACCGGTATGCCGGTGGAATAAAACAGGTTGGACGGCAGGCCAATCACCGTGTCAATGTGGCCATCAATCAAAAGCTTCTTGCGGATGCGCTCTTCCGCCCCGCCACGGAACAGCACGCCATGCGGCAGGATGATGGCCATCACGCCTTCATCTTTCAGGAAATGAAAACCGTGCAGCAAAAACGCAAAGTCAGCCGCCGACTTGGGGGCCAGGCCGTGGTTTTTGAAGCGCACATCGTCGCCCATTGCCTCTGTCGGTTCCCAGCGGTAACTGAAGGGAGGATTGGCCACGATGGCGTCAAAGGCGGGTTTTTTGGCTGGGTTCAGCTCGCGCAAAATGTCCCAGTCGTTCGTGAGCGTGTCGCCGTGGAAGATTTCAAACTCGGTGTCCTTCACCCCGTGCAGCAGCATGTTCATGCGCGCCAGGTTGTAGGTGGTGATGTTCTTTTCTTGCCCGTAAATCCTGCCAATGGTGCCGCCAGCTTCCTTGGTCTTTTTGCGGACGTTCAGCAGCAGCGAACCTGAGCCGCACGCAAAATCCATCACGCTTTCCAGCCGCTGCTTTACCCCAGTCTTGGGCTCCTGGCTGTCTAGCGTCACGATGGTGGAGAGAATGTCGGAGATTTGCTGTGGCGTATAAAACTCGCCCGCCTTTTTGCCGGAGCCAGCGGCAAACTGGCCAATCAGATACTCATAGGCGTCACCCAAGGTGTCCAATTTGTCAGAGAACTCTGCCAGCCCATCGGCAATCTTTTTGATGATGATGCACAGCTTGGCGTTGCGCTCTGGGTAGCCTTTGCCCAGCTTGGACGAACCCAGGTCAATTTCAGAAAACAAGCCCTGAAACGTGCTCTCAAAAGACTCGGTCTCGATGTACTTGAAACCCGCCTGCAGCGTGTTGAGCAGCTCATCACTTTGGGTGCGGGCCATGTTGGCAATGCTGCTCCACAAGCCCAGTTGTTTTTGGTTTTGTTCAGTCATGGTTATTGCTTGCCGTCTTGTGGCGGTGGAAGCGTTTTGGTGCGCTCGGCCAACTTCTTGTCTTCTGTTTTGACCCTGCGTTCGAGTTTCTTCAAGTCTTCTTCAGCAGCCAGCTTTTCCGGCTGAATGCCACGCTGCCCCAGCATGTCGCGTACGCTTTCGTTGTTCTTCACATGCTCATGCGTAATGGCAGGTTCGCCGCGCAAGTTCTCTTGCTGCACGTTGTGGTTGGTCATTTCGGTAGCCAGGTTTTTGGCTGCAATGGTCAGCGTTGGCAAAAAGTCAGCCAGTGGGCGGCTGGCCACAATGCCGTATTTGTTCTTCATGGCTAGCGTGGTGTGGCCACCAAATAGCGCCTGGTCACCCCGCGAGCGAATGCGGCCAAACCCGGCATCATCCACACCACGCTCGTAAATGTTTTTCGAGAGAGCTTTTTCAGATTCCTTGAGCCTATCGCGGGCTTCCATGCGCGCTTGCAGGCGCATTCGGTCTTCAATCAGCTCTTGCTTGCGGGTTTGTACCGCAAAGTAGGTTTGCGCAAAGGCAATTTCCTGCTTCCGCGAGTCGCCGTTTTGGGCAATCAGGTAGCAGGCATAGCGGGTGAGCATGAAATCATCAATTTCCCTCTCGCCGCCCTTGCCAAGGGCGATCATTTTCGTGACGCCACGAAAATGATCCAAAACTGCATGTCCAGAGGCTTCACACGACTGCATGGCGCGCTGGATGGCGGTTTGAAAGTTCTCCCAGCGGGCATAACCCAAGGGCGTTTGCAAATCTCGGGCGAACCAAAATTCAATACCTTCAGCATCGGCACGCTGGGCGCCGGCTTCCAGGCTGGTTTGCAAGGCTTTTAGTTGTTCATCCATAGTGTTTCCTCCGCTGGCTTTTATCTTTTTCGTGAATTTGAACTGTCAAGGATTTCTTGACGGTTGACCTTTGACGCACCTCGGCAGCAGTTGTCAACCAATGCTTGACAACTGAAACACCGCTTGCCCAGTCGTATAAGGATGCGCCAATCATGCTGTAGCCACTCCAGCTTTCTTCTTGGCTGGCACCTCAAATATGTCGGGCAGGACGAACTCGTATCGTCCTAAAAACGCATCAAGAATTTTCCTGAACAACTGCTTGTTGTCATCCACCATTTCCGATGGCTGGTAAATGTCGTACTTGCCGTGGCTCAGCAGGTTGAGCGCACGGGAAAAAAGGTCT
This sequence comes from Candidatus Aalborgicola danicus, assembly GCA_016703945.1. Taxonomy (GTDB): domain Bacteria; phylum Pseudomonadota; class Gammaproteobacteria; order Burkholderiales; family Burkholderiaceae_C; genus Allorhodoferax; species Allorhodoferax danicus. Next base: position 12,798 of record JADJBC010000059.1, on the reverse strand, counting down.
GCATCATTCAGCCCGTGAATGCAGGCCGAAAAGTCATCACGCCCAAAGAAGGTGGCGGTCTTCTCCAAAATGCTGCGCAGCATATTGAAGTGGTAGGTGTAAAGCATGCCGCCTTGCGCAGCCCTTTGAAGCTCCGCTAGCATCGAGACGTGGTGAAAAAACGGCGCGTCATCCGTGGCGCGCAACGTGTAGGTCGTGCCGCGCTCTGGGCGCTGCAGCAGGTACTTCTTGTGTGCGTCCTTCTTCAGCTCATTGCACACCACATTGAAGAACAGAGCGTGATGGGATGAAACCACTGCCTTGATCGGCGCTGGCACCATGCGTGGCAAGTGACTGTCGGTCTCACTCGGTCCATCTGCCACCACTATTTCCGGCCAGGTTCTGCCCTTGGCCTTGCGCAGCAGCTTGGCCATATCACTGGCAACCGCAATGGCGTTGTTGTCGTCCAGCGAGGTTATGGGGTCATCAATGTAGAGGTACTTCACCCACGCATAGGTTTCCAGCCCGTCAATCACGCGCTCGCAAATCGCCATAAACACGCACCAGATGAAGATGTTTTCTTCGCCACGGGATACCTTGATATGGTGAGCATCCCGCCCTTGCGAAAGCTGATCGTCCACTGGTCGTAATCAATATCGAACAGAAAGTCTGCATAGCGCCCCAGGTAGTAGCCAATGCGCTCATCCAGAGCCAAGTCCTTCAAACCCTTGAAGAACTTTGAATCCGTGTTGATGTGCAACCGCCGCTCGCTGTCGTTCTCCAGGTCGTTGTCCCAGGAGAACAGGTCTTCGGTGAAGGCATTGAAATACAGCGTGTCGGGCTGGCCCTTGTTTTTGCGCTTGCCCGCGTCTTTGAACTCCATCGACAGCCGGGTTTTGCCGGTGCCGTTGTAGGCGTAAAGCAGCACAAAGTCTTGGTTGCCGCCATTGAGGTCATCACGCAGCCGGGTAGCGAGATTACGCAGGCTGGTGAATCGATGAATCTTGGGGTTATCGCTCATGCCTCAACCGCCTCCGCCGAGGGAAAAATCTGCTGCATCAGCCCTTTTTTGTGGGTCTTGAAGGTTTCGAGTTCTTGGGTGGCGGCGGTGATAAGGGTGTCGAGGGAATTGAGGCAGTCGGCGATGCGGTGTTGTTCGGCCAATCCTGGAACAAACACAGGCAAAGTCTTCAACTCACTAGCCAAAATGTGTTTGATTGTGTTGCCGGTCGTAATTTGAAGATCGCAAGTTCACCGATTGGTGCATAGAAATAGTGCCTAAAGAACTCCGAACTTAGCTTCCGCCTCGGGGTGAGAATAACTAGGGCGTGGCAGTTGGCTCCAGCGAAATCAGGTCCAACGACGGCACACTCTCCAACATGCCCTGATTGAACCATCAAGATGTCACCTGTTTTGAGGTGTGACTTACGCTGCCGATTGTGGAAGTCACTGGTAATGAAAATAAGGTTGTCGGCTTCAATCCTCCCTTGCTTGATGTTCCGACCTTGGAGGTATCGAACACCTTCGCTCGTCGTGTAATAGGGCGTGGCGGTTCCGACAAAACCATTTCGAATGGGATCGAAGTAGTCCCCAAGTTTTGTCTCTTCCCACTCCCCTAGCATCCCGAAACTCTGGAAGCCGTAGACGCGGTTGGGTCTCGACTTCGCGGGGGAAGAGCTGCTGCATCAGTCCTTTTTTATGGGTCTTGAGCGCGTCCACTTTGCGGGCTTGCGCAGCGATCAGTTCGTCCAAGGAACTCAGGCAATCGGCGATTTTCTGTTGCTCCTTCAGCGATGACTGCCCACTGGGTAATGGGACCGGCAGCGCAAGCAGGTCACCATCGTTAATGCTCAATGAGCCGTGAGCACGAGCGCCGACCTGGATGAATTTTCGTAACCATTGGCCATGCAAGTTTCCGGCAAACAGGTATTTCAGATACGGCGGATAAGGAGAAGTCCCATTGACCCGGAAGCAGGTGAATATGCTGTTTGGCACAGCTGCGAGTTTTACTCCGTTGTACAGCGTGAGGAATCTCTTCTGGATACTCTTTGGTAGCACTCTTGTTGTACGCAAAGTCAAAAGGCTTCAGAAGCAAGTAATTCTTGTAGGAATCGCCTGCGATGACTCGCCCAAACTTGTCTTCCTGGCTGACAAGCCCAACGCCGGATGTAATGCTCATCGGAACACAGTTGTTGTTGCCCACTTTTTCTGTGCTGATTGACACCAACGAACCGAGCTTTTCTGTTGTCCACTCCCCTGCCTGTTGAAACTCAGGGAAACGGAGCTTGGGTACTTGCGCGGGTTTCGACTTGTCACTCATACGCGCTCAAACCAGAAATGTCACGACCCTGTGCACGCTTGTTCAGTAAGGGCACCAGCTCTTTCATCAGCGCCAGCTCGGCCTGGGCGCGGGCTTTCCAGCCCAGGTCCAGCGGGGCCATCAGGTCACTCAGCGCCTCGCCATCAAAAATCATGCGCTGCAGGATGCCGTCCACAAAGGTTTGTAGGGCGGCGGGTGCAAGTTGGTGCCGGATAGCTATAGAGCCCAACTCGACACCGTCTTTCTCTCGCTTGAACCGGGTGTAGCCCTCGCGGATGGCGGTCTCGCTCAAGCCTTCACCTGCCTTCAGTGTGTTGATGTAGGCAGCAATGTCGTCGCGCTCGTTCATGAACTTGGCATCGGCCAGGATCAAGCCGATCAGCTCATCCTTGGTCATCTTCTGTTTGCCGGTGCCCTGCGAGTAGCGGGACATGAGGCCCATGATGTAGTCGTAGTCGATCACCGCGCTGGCGAAGAGCACAAACTCGAAGTCGAGCTGGTCCACATCGGCCGCGTCATCGCCTTTCGTATCGCCACCTTTGTCCTGCTGGGCTTGCTGCTGCTTGAGGCGCTGGGCGGTTTCGAGGTACGCACCGCGAAAGCCTTGCAGGTTTTCTGCGGGCAAGATGTGCTCGATGGCGGTAGCGTTATCTTCAGTGAGGTCGGTATATTGATCGAGCTGGGTTTTGAGGCGCTGCACTTCCTTGAAGTTTTTGATGAAGGCAGCGCGCGCGTCGTCCCCCTTGAGGCTGTGCACGGCATCGGGCGTACAGGCCAGGCCCTGGCTTTGCATGAAGTCGGCCAGCACGGTCACTGCGGCGTCCAGCTTCTGGATGACAACCGGAGCTTTGTCCACCAGCCAGATGGTGCGAGCCTCTTCGCCCGATTTCTCGCCGGAGAACAAGGCAATGGCTGCGTCCACATTGGCTTGTTGCTGGCGAAAGTCCAGGATGTTGCCGTAAGGCTTGGTGCCGTTGAGCACGCGGTTGGTGCGCGAAAAAGCCTGTATCAAGCCGTGGTACTTGAGGTTTTTGTCAACGTACAGGGTGTTGAGGTATTTGCTGTCAAAGCCTGTGAGCAACATGTCCACCACGATGGTGATGTCGATTTTCTTGGCTGCGGGGAAGTCGGCATTCGGCCATTGCTGGTCTTTGATGCGCTTTTGCACGTCCTTGTAGTACGTGTCGAACTCACCGATGCTGTGGTTGGTGCCATAGCGGGCGTTGTAAATGGCCAGGATGGCTTTGAGGGCAGCCTTTTTGCCCTCGGGGTCTTCCTGGTTGTTTTCTCTTTCCGTTGGCAGGTCTTGCTGCAATTGCTTCACATCGGCGTCGCCATCGGCAGGGGGCGAGAACACGCAGGCGATGTTCAGCGGTACAAAACTGGGGTCGGCCTTCTGCTTGGCTTCTTGCTGGCTTTGAAATAGGGCGTGGTATTCGATGGCGTCATTGATGCTGGCGGTGGCCAGCACCGCGTTGAAGCGGCGGCTGGCGGTAGCGGTGTCGTGCTTGGCGAGGATGGCTTCGATTACCGCCTTTTTAGCCAGAGCTTCGCCCGGGTTGGGCGGGTTCTTGCCTTCGGGCTTGAAATAATCCACGTGGAATCGCAGCACGTTGGTGTCTTCAATGGCGTGGGTGATGGTGTAGGCGTGCAGCTGTTTTTGGAAGATGTCTTCCGTGGTGCGGAACTGGCCCTCTTCTCCCTCAAATTGTTTGGCCGTGGCATTGGTTTCAAAGATTGGCGTGCCGGTGAATCCGAAGAGTTGCGCCTTGGGGAAGAATTCTTTGATGGCGTCGTGGTTTGCGCCGAACTGGGAGCGGTGGCATTCGTCAAATATGAACACGATGCGCTTGTCGCTCAACGGTGCCAACTGCTCTTTGTAAGTGGCCTTCCGCTTTTGCTTGATGTCTATTGCGTTTGCTGTTTTCATCCAGCGCCAAGCCCAGCTTCTGGATGGTGGTGACGATCACCTTGTCGGCATAGTCGTCAGACAGCAGCCTTCGCACCAGTGCAGCGGTGTTGGTGTTCTCCTCCACGCAGCCTTCCTGGAAGCGGTTGAATTCCTCGCGGGTCTGGCGGTCAAGGTCCTTTCGGTCCACCACAAAGAGGCACTTCCAATGTCGGGGTTGTCCTTGAGCAGCGTGGATGCTTTGAAGGACGTGAGCGTTTTGCCACTGCCTGTGGTGTGCCAGATGTAGCCGTTGCCGCAGTTTTGGTGAATGCAGTCCACGATTTGTTTGACCGCATACACCTGATACGGCCGCATCATCATCAGCTTTTGCTCAGCAGCAACCAGCACCATGTAGCGGCTGATGGTTTGGCCCAGCGTGCATTTGACGAGGAACCGTTGAGCAAACTCGTCGAGCTGGGTGATCTTCGCGTTCTCTTCGTCAGCAAACTGGTAGATGGGCAAAAATCGCTCGTCCGCATTGAACGCAAAGTGCCGCGCGTTGTTGTTGGCGAAGTAGTAAGTGTTAGTGCGGTTGCTGACGATGAAGAGCTGCAAGAAGCTCAGCAGCGTCTTGGTGTAGCCATTGCCGGGGGTCGTTTTTGTATTCAACGATCTGTCCATGGCGCGGCGCGGGTTGATGCCCAGTGTTTTCAGCTCAATCTGCACACATGGCACGCCGTTGATGAGAATGAGCACATCAAACGGTGGTGGCTGTAGTCGGTGTTGATGCGCAGTTGGTTGACGACCTCGAAGGTGTTTTTGCACCAGTCTTTGATGTTGACCAAGGTGTAGTTCAGCGGAGTGCCGTCTTCGCGGGTGAAGGCGTTGATGCCGCGCAAGGCGCGGGCGGCTGTGAACACGTCGGGGGTGACAATTTCGTCCAGCAGGCGGACAAACTCGCCGTCGGACAGCTTGACGCGGTTTAGCGCCTCAAACTTCTCGCGAAAGTTGCGCTCCAGCGTGGCACGGTCACGGATGTCGGGGCGGTATTCGTATTTCAGCCCCTGCAGCTTGCCGATGAAGCCGTATTCAATCTGCTCTTCCTTGACGACGTGACTCGGCTTGCTGGCGGGTTGGTCGTAGGTGAAGTTGGATGGGGTCATGGGCGGAGTGAAACGATCAGGCTGACAGAAAAAGGCGCCTCGGCGCCGGTTGATCGATTCTAGGCCTTAGCCTGCCCGGTTGGGGCATCCAAAAGTAGTCTAAATAAGCCAGTAGGAAGCCGATTTACTCCTAATTCAATAGCTGCTCACGCAATAGATACGAGGGCTAGAGGCCAATTAGCCTCGTAACAACTCTTTTTGCTTCTGGCCGCCATCAACGCCAGACGTTGCACGCGCAAGGGGATGGCAGGTTAGATGCCGGTTTCCCTGCGAACTGCCCGGCGTAGAAAACTCTCAAACTGAGCATCCGGCACCAGCAGCCCGCCGGTGGTCCACACCATGTGATTGGCGCCCGGCACAGCCAGGAGGCTGTCACGCAGATAAGCCGGTCCGCTGAAACCGGAGGCGGCCGATGGTTCTATGCGCAGGCCCTCGGTCTGAAGGACCAGGGCCAGATGATCAAACAGGGTCTGGTCTTCTACCGTGAACACCCCCGCCAGCAGGGGCCGCATGGTGTCCGCAGCCAGCACCGATGCGCGGGGCACAGCCAGCCCATCAGCCTCGGTCTGATTGCTCAGGCCCAGGTCATACACCGATGGGTGACTTCCAGGCGGCGCCAGCAGGTGAGCCAGAAAGCAAGGCGACTGCACCGGCTCAGCAAAATAGCAGTGCACATGGTCACCCAGGACTTGGTGCAAGCCCCAGGCAATGCCGGACGGTGCGCCGCCTACGCCGCAGGGCAGGTAGACCAACAGCGGATGCTGCGCATCCACCACGACACCTGCCGCCTGCAATTGGCTGCGCAAGTGCAGGGCCGCTGCGCTGTAACCCATGAAGAGCGACAGCGAGCGCTCGTCGTCGACAAAATGGCACAACGGGTCAGCATCTGCCAGTTGGCGGCCCATCGCAACGGCTTGTTCATAGTCGCCAGTATGTTCCCGCACGTCCACGCCGTGTTGGCGCAGTCGCTCTTCTTCCATGTTTTGGCATCGGCCGACATGTGCACCACGGGGCGAAATCCCAGGGCCGCGGCCAACACACCAATGGCCATGCCCAGATTGCCGGTCGAACCGACCGCCACCTGGTACTGCGCAAATGCCGCGCGGGCCGCTGGCCGGCCGAGACAGCGGTAGTCGTTACCCGGTTGAATCAAATCGTGTTGGGCGGCCAGACGTTCGGTCAGTTCCAGCACCTCGTGAAACCCCCCACGGGCCTTGACGGAGCCGGCCACCGGCAGCAGATGGTCGGCCTTGATCCAGAGCCTGCCCATGGTGGGCGGCAGACCCAGAGCCTGCTGGAGTGCTGGAACCGCCAGCAGGTCGGACTCGATACGCCCTTGGCTCTCGGCCAACTCTGGAAACAAGTCCGCCAGCAAGGGCGCAAAGCGCTCGAATCGGTCACTGGCCTTATGCATATCGGCCAAACCCAGACCGGTCAAGCCTACCGGCGTGTTGCCGTTGCTGGTACTTTGGCGGTGGGGGTTGGTCCACATCAGTGGCCGAGCTGACCGTAGGTTGGCAAGGGTGCTGGGCATCGCGTCAGGGTGTTGGCGGGTGGACCAGAGCCTGCGCGGCCTTTAGCTCCTCTGCCACCTCGACCCAGACACATTCCCCATTCTTGCGTTTGACGTGTAACACCGTGTGGCGTGCCAGGCCACTGATGTGGCGCGTCACCACATCCATGACCCAGCCGTGGGTCACCACCAATATCCGGTCGCCACGGTGGCGCTCCCCGATGTCGGTTAACGCCTCCAACACGCGATCCGCAAACTCATCCAAGCTTTCACCTCCAGCAAATTCGGCAGCCGGGTTGCGCCGCAGAATCTGCTCCAGCAGTGCCGGGTTGAGTTCAGCCAGTTCGGTCTTGGGAATGCCCTGCACGGCGCCAAAGTGTTTTTCCTTCAGACCTTCATTGCAAAAAGGTGCTGGCAAGCCCAAGGCACTGGCGACGATATCGGCGGTTTCAAGTGAACGCGAAAGCGGGCTGGACCACACCGCATCGAACCCCGCGCCCGCCAGACTGGCCGCCAGCGCGTGCGCCTGTGCTCGGCCCAGCGTGTTGATGGGCACGTCCAGCCAGCCCTGCAAGACGCCGCGTTTGTTCCAGTCGGTTTCACCGTGGCGGGCGATGCAAATGTGGGTTGCGGTCATGGTGGCGGCATCTTACCCAAAGCGGTTAGTCGGCCCTCCGCGTTTTGGGTGTCACCTGCTCCATTAACACCTGATATTGCGCGGCCAGCAGGGCTTCATTGGGATCGTGGCCCGCCTTGGGGACCACGACCAAAATCTTGTCGGGTGCCTGCAGGCTGTCGAAGTAGATTTGGGTCACCGACAGCGGTGTCAGCAGGTCTTCCTGTCCTTGCACCAGGTAGACGGGAATGTCGAAACGTACCCCCAGGCGCGGCAGGTCCACCTTGGAAAAAATGCCGTCGCCGTTGGGTCCGACAAACTGCAAAAAGGAATAGTCCTCGCCTTGTTCGTACGTCTCCAGTGCTTGCGCGCTGCTGTATCGCGACTCGGGCTGCCACCATGCCCGTGGCGCAGGGGTGGCGACTTTGCCTTCATAGGCCCGGATGGCGCGGCGCAACACACCAAAGGCGCGCGGATCGGTGCGCGGAGGCAGGCCAATGGCCTGCAGGGCGGCCACCGTCTTTTGTCATCCGCTGCCGTTGCAAGCGCCAAGGTTTGGGCATAACTGGCGGCCTCGTTAGCCTGGTAACTGACCATTTGTGCCGTGCCGACGTAAGCATGGAACAGATCGGGTCGGCGTTTGGCCATATGCACTCCGAGCACGCTGCCCCATGAGCTGCCCATCAGAATGAGCTTTTTCTGACCCAGGCGCTGGCCCACCCACTCGGCGACTGCAATGCCGTCGTTCACCATCTGGTCCAGGGTCAGTGTGGACTCTGCCGTGCCGGGTTGCGCCCGAAGGTTTGACCGGCGCCGCGCTGGTCCCATTGCACCAGCGTGAAGTCCTTCGCCCAAGAGCCGTACAAATTTTGGCCGAAGGGACTGAGCGGATTGCCGGGGCCACCGTGCAGAAACAGAATGGCCGGTTTCTTACAGTCTTCGCCATTCAGGGTGACCCACTGTTCCTGGCCGCCAATCGGCACAAAACCTTGCTCAGCCAGCTTGTGAGGGGTGGCGATGGTCGCCGTCGACAGGCTCGGTGTCGAGCCGCAGCCCGGGATGGGTGACGCTGACAGAAGAGTCGCTTGGGGTTGTGGGGTCTCGCCCATCTGGGCCTTGGGCGTGGTTGCGATTGCCGCCGTGGTCAGAAGCGCCAGGGCCAGGAACGTGGTTTGTACCAAATTTCGATTCATTGCGTTTTTTCCCGATGCAGTGTTGAACTGCGGGAAGTGTGGCTACCGGAGCGCCGTCTTGCGCCCCAAATGATGATTTGGGACGTCAGACTGTCGCCATACAGGCCTCAAATGGTCAATTGGGGCCTTGGCCGCCTGCGTTGGCGCTGCGAAACTGCGACGGCGTCATGCCGGTGTGGTTCTTGAATACGCGGTTTAAGGAACTCTTGCTGTTGAATCCGGCGGCCAGCGCCAGGTCCAGAATGGTGACGTCCTGGTTCGTCGTCCCGCATTGCTGCCTGCAGCGCCCTTACGCGGTAGCCATTCACGTATTCCTGGAAATTGACTTCAAACGACTGGTTGATCAGTTGGGACGCTCGTGCGCCGTCAGTGCCAGGTTCGCCGCCAGCTGTTCCAAACTCAGTTCGCCATCGCGGTAGGCATGGTCCACCTCCATGCTGGCGGTGAGCTTGTCAAAAAATGCGCACGGTCATTCGGCGCCAGCAGGCCGGTGTGGCGCGGGGCGGTTCTGGTGGCGCCACACGCATCGGCGGCTGGTAACCTATGGGCAAACGCATGGCGTAAAAGCCAGGCCATACACAAAAGAGGTCAGCACTGCAGCACCCCAGGTGTCGGAGGAAACCGGAAACCGCAGTTCGAATATTTCGGCGGCAAACACGGCGGCGTTGATGCCCAGGCCCCAACCCAACAGCAGCGTCAGCCGCCGCAGACTGCGCACCAGCGCTTGGTCCGGGGTCTGGCGATCCGTCCGCACGATCAATCGGTAACTCAGCAGCACATAGGCGCACACATGAATAGCCTTGATGGCCCCAAATACACCCAGGTACCACGGCAACTGGGTGCGTGGCACCATCAGGGCCAACTTCACATCGGCCGACTGCAAGTAGTAAGGCGCCCAGGCCAGCAGCGCCAACAGAAACGGCAGCCCATGGGCCACACTGCGCCGTGTAGCGGCTCCCCTGCAACAGATTTTGCAGATACAGCCACAACAGCGGGCCCACAACAGCGGCAGCGTCGCAACCGATGTAGCCAGGTGCGGATAACTCCCAAACAAGCCGTTCACGCCCAGCCAGGCGTGCCCGATGAAAAGTGCAAACAGCAGGACCAAGGTCGAAAGCAGACGATTGGCAACCCGCAGTTCGTGTTGGCTGGAGAACCACAGCGATGCGCTCAGGAACAGACCTTGCCCCATGGCAACCAGTAACAACAATGAGACAGCGGAGGAGGACACGGCTCAGACTTTTCAAACATGAGGTTGCAGATCGGGCGATGGCGGGCCGAAAGCCCATTATGTGCATTCGCGCACCGACTTCTCTGACCGACTAAGGGACGATGCGGCTGAGAGCGCACGCGAGGCGCGACCTTCGTTTGCGCGTAAATGCCACCTTTGAAAGCTCATATGAAAAATTCATCCGCTGCGGCGACATGGTTGATGGCGTGCGTATTGCAGTCACTGTTACCGGCGTGGAGCGCCGACACAACCACCGACGTCGAAAAGGTGCACCGGCAAGCGTCGTCCATTCCCGATCTTTTTGCAGTCCGCCGCCAATGCGGCGGGTTATGCAGTCAACAGCGTGGGTATCCGGCACACCGCCCAGCAAGTCCACGGTCACGGTGGTCAACCCCAAGTTCAAAGACAGTTCGGTATCCAGCCGCGAATCCGAGGCGATGGCGATTGCGTCCCTGGTCGAAGCAGCCATGGCCGGGAAAGTGGAATATGGGCACGTATCCGTGATTCGCCTGGAATTTGTTAACCAGCTGGGGGAGGGCGATGAGGGGGTTGAGTCGTTTGAGTTTTTCCGCACGGCGACCAACACGTTTGCGTTACGCAAGGTTTGACCGCTCAAAGCTGAAATGCCGGCTTTTTGGCGTTGAACCGCCTTTATCCGTGATTCAGGACGCTTCTGGGCTGTGGTGACCGCGCCGGGAGCGTTTCACCAGAGATGCCTAATGCCCTCCATTTAGGCGTGACGTTGTGTCCCTTACGACCACCCATGCAATCACGTACCTGGTGTCGACCAAAGGCTCTGCGGCCTACCCGCTACTGGGATCAAAACATCCGGGTTGGCGGGCAACGTCAACTGCAAAATGCACCGCAGGCGCTTTACCTTCGACACTGAAATGGCCGCCGTTGCGCGCCAACGCCGCCCTGGACCCGTTGCACCATCCGACAGACTGGGCACGGCTTGCAAGTTGCCTGCGCATCGGCACCACCGACGGCCATGGCCACCGTTTCGGCCTCACACCGGCATCGGTGGCGCCATGGAGCACCATTGCAATCCCAGTGTGCGTTGCCCGGGTGGGCTTGCCTCCAGGGCCAGCATGGCATAAAAACGGCGAACAAGGCGGCTTGTTCCATGTCAGTTTTGACACCCCGCACCTGTACCGCGCGGTCCACACACTGCACCACTGCACAATGATGCCGCGATTGCTCCAGAGGCTTTGCCAAGACCTCGAGCGCCCGTCCAGCAAATTGGCCATGGGCATGGCCACCCAGCGGGACCGCCGATTGAGCAACCAACTCAGCAAACTCCGCACCGACCGCATGCTGCGCACCGTGGCGTCGCGAATCACCTTGACGTCGGCTGCCAGGTGGGGCTCATGTGCGACATCCAGCTCCAGCAATTCCGGAGCGTCCCGCCAAAATAGCCAACTGGTTGTTGATCTCGTGGCGCAGACAAGCCAGCGCCTGCATGGGCTGCGCGGGTGGATCGATCGCGACCGTCTTTGCCACGTCAAGTTCCCGGTGTGAAAACATAACCCTATTACGCACCGTCTTGAGAATCTTCGGGTTGGCGGGGTTGGCCTCAATCTTGCGGCGTAGGCGCAGAATGCAAATCGATCGACCGGTCAAAGACCTCCCACCCGCGGTTTTTTTGATGCGCCTGCTCCATGATCTGGTCGCGCGATAACGGACGATTAGGGTGGCGCGCAAACAGTTTCAACAGGTCAAATTCCCGAAGCCGACAGCTCCACCTCAGTTACATCCGCCCCCACAAACTTGCGCGCATCCACATCCAGTGTGCAGCGTCCAAACCGGACCGGTTGCGTGGCCGAGGCCCGGCTGCCTGCCGACTGTGGCGGCGGGCAACTGGCTGCGCCGTAACACGGGCACGTACGCGGGCCAATACTTCCTTCAACTCAAAGGGTTTGGGAATGTAGTCGTCGGCACCCAGTTCCAGACCCACGATGCGGACTACTATACCGGCGGCGCTGGTCAGCATCACGATGCCCATGCGGGGATGCGGTATCGCGCAGCCAGCGCGCCAGTGAAAGGCCGTTTTCGCCGGGCATATTGACGCCCAGCAGACGTCCAGCAACGCCAGATCGGGCGGCTGCCCCACTGTGATCCGGGCGGCAAGCCGCATCCCGCGCGCTTTGCACCTCAAAGCCGCTACGGCCAAAGTAGTCACACAAACAGGCTTCTTATCTCTGGCTCATCATCCACCACCAGCAACCTGCTGGCAGTGGTCGCAGCCTGCGCGGACGGGCGGGAAGAAGTGAGTTTCTCGGGCATGGCTCCGCCATCATATCCAGCGAGCAACCCATGGAAGCGCTGGCCACTTCAGGTACCCCGCCAGGATGTTCATTACCGCAACATCAGACTGCTGTTTGGCGCAGCTATTAGGTGTGCTGCTGCTCGACACAAGTGCCACTCCATTGATTTGTCGTCAAAGCTGCTTTGGGCGTTGTTGAAAGCGGCAAGCGCGACGCTGGCACCGCCAGGTTGGGATTGCGCCAAAGTGGTGCGGGTGGTGCAGGACTGAATGGACACGGTACTGTCCGCAGTGCCGTGGAGCATTTGCAGGGGGGCGTAGCTGGCCCATTTGCTGCCGGACAGGCCACCCCAGCAGGAAGCAGGTTTGCCATTTTTTTGCGTGCCGCACTGGTAGTCTGCCAGACCACATCCGGCGTAGAAGGCAATGCCGACTTTGAGGCGGGTGTGCTGTTGGCATAGGGGTTGAGGATCGTCGGTGTCCGCCGGGTTGGTTGTGGCGTCGCCAGGGTTGCGACCACCGTGTTGCCGCCATTGACCAACCCAAAAACGCCGACCTTGCTGGCATTGATATAGGCAGTGGACAAATGCGCGTAGGCGGCACTCCGGTCCTTGGGGCGGTCAAAA
>JADJBC010000058.1 GCA_016703945.1 Candidatus Aalborgicola danicus | reverse complement strand
GCCGACAAACAACCGGTGTGGGCCGATCTACGCTGTTCACCGACGAGCGCGACCCCACCCACCACACCAGCGAAGACGCCCAACGCTTCACGACTGCGTTGGCGGGCGCCTGCTCGACGGACCAACACATCCAGAGCGCGTATGAAGACAGCTGCGGGCTACTCAGGCGCGAACGCCGTCTGCCGGTGAATGTAGACCCGTTCAACTCCTTGCTGGACGACGAGATGGAGCGCATGCGGCTACGCCGCGTGTTCGAGCAAAAACTCGACACACCCGTGGGTTATGTGTTGCCCATCAAGTCCACCGACCCACTGGCCCAGACCGGTGAGCGCTGGACCACCGGCCCTTGGTTCTTCCGCGACGAACGCATGTACCTGATGCCCGGCGACTCGCCGATGGGCTTGCGCCTGCCGCTGGACCTGGGCTGCCCTGGGTTAAGAAAAGAGTTGATTTTCCTTACATGATCGAGCGCCATGACCCCACGGAGGACCGCAGGTGACTCATTTCGCGCACGCGGCCATGGCGGGACGCCACACGGCTGCCGGTGAGCCAGCCACCAGCGCCAGTGCATCACTACTCCCGCTGCGGGTCTAATGGCACTTCGGTCGGCGGCAGGCACGGGTGCGGCCAGCTCCAGCATCCGCCAGCGGTTTACCCTGTGGCGGCAACATCGCCCCCACCGAGGCCGCGCGCAAATTGCAGTCGCTAACGGCCAGCTTTGAGCCCAACCTCACCGCCAACGCACGCACTGCCTTGCAGGCCGAGCCCACACAGTTCAGCCAGATGCCGAAGCGCATGGAATCGGCCCACTGGATCAGCCGCACTGCGCTGTGCGTAGAGGTGCGCGACCCTCGCCGAGCCAGCGGCCCCAAGGCCGAGGCCGTCGGTGAAAAGTCCGGTGTACTCTACATCTTCATGCCGCCGCTGGAGCGCCTGGAAGATCACCCGGACCTGCTGACCGCCATCGAAGCCACCACTGCCAAAGAGCAAAGTAAAGCTGGTGTTGGAAGGTCACCCGCCGCCCCGCGACCCACGCCTGAAGCCTTCCGCAGGTCACACCCTACCCCGGCGTCATCGAGGTCAACATCCACCCGGTCAACAACCGGAAAGAGCTGGTCAAAAACACTGTGCTCTTGTACAACGCCGCGTTTGAGTCGCGCCCAACGGCTGAAAAAAATTCATGACCGACGGCCGCCACACCGGCAATTCGCGGGCGCAGTAACCACTTTGTGATGGGCGGCGCAACGCCAGCAGCCAGCCCTTTCCTGCGCAAGCCGGAGTTACTGGCCAGCCTGCTGCTGTACTGGCACAACCACCCATCGTTGAGTTATCTGTTCAGCGGCATGTTTGTCGGCCCCACCAGCCAGGCGCCGCAAAGGGCGGACGAGGCGCGCAACGACCAGCGTTGTAATGAGCTTTGAAATTGCTATTGAGCAGATCTGCGCCAACCGCGAGTTGTACGCGCAGTCCATGCCACCGTGGAGCGTAACTCGCACGCCGCGCAACATCCTGATCGACGCCACTTCGGCAACACGCACCGCAAGCGAAAGCCTTCCATCGACAAGATGTACTCGCCCGACTCGGCCACGGGCCGCCTGGGCCTGCTGGAACTGCGTGCGTTTGAGATGCCACCGCACCCGCGCATGAGCATCGTGCAGCAACTGCTGCTGCGTGCACTGGTATCGCGCTTCTGGAAGGCGCCGTACAAGGCGCCCGTCACCCGCTGGGGCACCGAGCTGCATGATCATCAGCGCTGCTCACCTTCATCAAGATGGTAATTTCGACGGTGTGGTGGAAGACATGCGTTTGGCCGGTTATCCGTTTGACCTGAGCCGGCTCCGACCTGGCACGTGGAGTCTCCGCTTCCTGCTGGTCGGCGGCGTTCAACCACGGCATTGACCTGACGCTGCGCTGTGCGCCGGAGCCCTGGCATGCCGTGATGGGCGAGGAAGGCGCACCGGCGGCACCGCACGGTATGTGGACTCGTCGCTGGAGCGCAATGGAAGTGCACGTCGGCGGCCTGAACGAGAGCCGCCACGTGATCACCTGCAACGGCTGCGCCCCATGCAAAGCACGTACCGGGCGGCATTATGGCCGGCGTGCGCTTCAAAGCCTGAACTCCACTGGCAGCCTTCCGGCACCCCACCATCGGCGCGTACGCACCGCTAACCTTTGACATTGTCGACACCTGGATGAATGCTTTCCGTCGGCGGCCGCCAGCACTATGCGTCACTCCACCCGGGCGATCTTTGCTCTACGAGAGCCTCCTGCCAATCTTGAAGCCGAAAGCCGCCGCCTGACGCCCAATTAACACCGGCCACACGCCGGGCGTGATGAACGTGCCACCGGCGACGATCAACGCCGGGCAGTGGGCGAGTTCTATCACGGTTTACGCGGGATTTGCGTAGGGGGTGAGTTCTAAACCGCAGGTTCTCACACCTTTGGGAAGAATTTTGTGGAGCATTATTGGCCGTTAGCCCTCCACGTGGAATAAGCGTAAATAGCCATTATTTTCCTTATAGCATACGGTGCAAACTTGACTCACAATTCTGCCCGGAGCCAGTGTGGTGACGACGGCTGGGGTGGGGCTTTACTGCCCCCGCCTCATCGCAATGTGTCAAACGCCCATAAATCTGGAGGGAACCAATGGCCCAAACCATGCGGGTAGGGTGTTGGTAGGCTCGGCAATGGAAGTCAGTTCTGGGGGCGTAACCGGTCGGCTGCTGCTGCACGTCGAAATGGACCATATTCTCCATAGCGGCCGTAGCCGGCGGCGGTCCATTTTCACTATTTCCTCATCGCCAAAACTCTGAAGCTGTCGTTAGCGGGATTTGTGGTTTTTCTCCCATCGAGGATCAGGTCCAACGGAAATCACTGATGCAACCTCAATCCGCTCACAGTTCGCTGCCTTCAAGTTAGCCAGCAGATCAGCTATTTTGCCAATGCAATGGAAGCCGTCGGATCCCAGGCAGGCTTTGTTGCTACAAGCGTTCACTATCACTGCATGAATATCCAAACGCGACCCATTTAGGGTACGGGCCTCCAGGTGCGCTTAAAGTAGGAAGGGCAGTACGCCAAGGCAACTTGCTTGGGTGAAGTTCAAGCTGACGGGCCATATCAGAAAAACAACAAACCGTCCTAGTTGCCGTAATCCTCAAGAAACGTGCAAACTACGGCGGAAGTGAGAGGAAGAAAAACGAGTTCAACCGACAGACATCTATGTGACGAAGCAGAGCAAATCACGCCTTCGTTCGCTGGAAAATCTGATGACACCAAAACGTTCGAAACTAATTGATCTTGGCTTTTTGTCCTCCATCGTGTTGGCAGCAATGCCGGCTGGCGCGCAAGATGGCCCTCTTTCGCCCCAAGAGATTCAGGCGAAATGGGTGGGTAAAACCATGGTGGGAATCATTGGCAGTGGCCCTACAGCCGGAAGTACGATCGAATTCACAATGAATACGGATGGCACCGCAGCAGTCAGGGTCGGCGGGTTGATACGGGTACATGGCGCCCGGTCAGAACAAGGTTACTGCGCCACCCAGGAAAGTGATTCGGGGTGGTCAAGAGCGTTGCTTTTACGATCATTCGCAAAGGAACTGAGCAGCATGTAATCAATCCTGACGGTTCTCTCAGTACCAAAGTAATGCAGACTCGTTGACGATGCAGTCGTCTTGGTTTGAACGATTTCGTTGCGAAACCAAGACCTCGATGCCTTCATTTCGATACCACTGGTAATGCTACAAAACGCGGTGGATCAGAGCCAAGCGATTCATACACGGAAGTCTTGAGGGTATCAACATTCAGCTTGTCGGTCAGCAGCTTCGGAATTTTTATAGCCATTTATCCGCAGCAAGCCCAAACTATTTGGTTACTAACCAATCGACCTGAACTCTGACACTATGCCCACTCGAACGAATCTGCACCCGTGGGCTTTGGTCGATGTAGCCGGTTTGGATAAATGCGGGTCATACCGACGGACTTAGCAGACTGGAAGCCGACTTTCGGATAACAGTCGGGCGAACAAGCAGCTGCGCACGCTTATGTACCGCCAAACACCTGGGAGTTCATGAACAAAACCTATGCCAGGTCTCGCCACATGCGTTTGATTTTTCTTTGGGTCAGCCACTCAGTTATCAGCCCAAAAAACCCAAATTAATCGGGTAATCCGGGCGGCTCGCCTTGTCCCCAAAATGCACCAGATTCGGCAAAATTTGGTAAAGCTCGGTATCTGCCACGCCAAACCAGCGCGCCAATGTGGCGGCGTATTGATCGACCGAGGTACTTGGCAGCAAGCGACCCTGGCCTACGTGCCATTGGTCTTGCGGAGCGCTGGTGTTACCTACTGACAGCGGGGGCGGCGTGCCGTAGAAGGCGCTGCCTTTGACCGCACCACCCATCACAAACTGGTGTCCGCCCCAACCGTGGTCGGTGCCGGTGTTGTTGGGGCTGAGAGCACGCCCAAAGTCGGACGCCGTAAAAGTGGTGACTTGACGCGAGACACCCAGCTCCGTCATGGCCGCATCAAAGGCACCCATCGCCCCGCTGAGTTTGCGCAGCAATGCGGGGTGCCGCGACAACATGTTGTCGTGTGTGTCAAAACCGTCCAGGGTCACCATAAACACCTGGCGCTTTAGCCCAAGCGTTGCACGTCCACCAATGAGCCGTGCTACTTTCGGTTGATCCGCCAGCGTGTTGTCAGTAGGGAAAGTGGTGCTGAGGTTGGCGCTGTTGATCGCGGCGTTGACTTGTGCCTCAGCACCCAGGCTGCGCCGTGTCACGGCGTTGTAGGACTCCGCCAGTACGTGCGATTGCGCCTGCGTGACCAGCTGCTCAAAAGCGCTGCGCATGGCGGGTCTTTGCAAAAGAACTGTCCCGAGTGTTGCCCTTTACGAGCGCGTGGTCCCCTCCGGGCCCTGGGCTTGCCAGATGGATTGCTGGTCGTTGTGCGAAAAAAGCTTGGGGGGCTGGGGCAATGTGCGCGCATCGTATTCTGCGCGCGTCAACGGCACAACCAATGGCCCTACATTGAGCTGCACGGCCATGCGCCCTTCATTGAACACCCGCGCCATGTCGGTCATCTGGGGGCCAGGGCGTATTGCAAACCATTGGCCAGTGCCGCGCTGGGCGTGAGCTCGGTGGCACCCAAGGCAGCGTGGGCGGTGCCCAGGCTACTGCCGCGCAGGCTCAAATATTGGGCGTGGCTGGCCGTATCAAACGGCACTACCGTATTCGCATAGTCGTTGCCGCCTGTCAAAAAAATGCACACCAGGGCTTTGTAGTCGGTTGCGGTAAAGGCCGCCGCCTCGCCCATGGCAGCCAGGTTGATCGCCAGTGGTGCCGCCGCCGTGCCGGCTAGTGCCAGTTGTCCCCGCCCGGCGCAAAAAGGCGCGTCGCGTGTGTCGTTGTGGGTTGAGAAAGTTCATGGGCTGACTCCTTACCGTTGCACCAGATACTCGGCACTGCACATCACAAACAGCAGGGCGCGCGCAAGGTGCACTTGCTTGAAATCGTCGTTGGAACTTTTAGCTTGCAGTCGATCCACTCAAGCCATTGACGATCAGGGTTCACCGTGGCCGGTGATAACTGCCCGGCACAGAGCAGCAATTTCAGACGATCCACCAAAGTGCCTGGTCATCCGGCCAATTCTTCCAGGGGCCAATTCGGCACTGTAATCCGGGCACGTGATCCGGGGTCCGTCGGTTGGCGTCGGGTGGGCGCGAGTCCGCCCTGGCTCTCGGGCGTCCTCACCAGATGCCCTCTTTGGACAATACCTTCAAAAAGTTGGCCCAGGCGGCACCGTGCTTTTCGTTCACGATCTGGAATTCCGGGGCCGTTTCGCTCTCTTGCGCGCCATGGGAAAAAAGGGGGGGACATAGCCTAGGGATAAAACTGAAACCGATGGCGGGTTCATGGATACTGCGCGAAGTCCGAAGTCGGTGACCATGGGGTGATATTGGTCTTCCAGGTGCCGTAGCGGGAGTTCACCTTGAAGGTGCGGCCCCACTGGGCAATACGCACAATGGGTTCCCGCAGTTTGCCAAAGGTGTTGGAGGCCAGGTTGTCTGCATTGCGGGCCTCATCATCGAGAGCAATGTGGCACGCAAGACTTGGCCTTCAAGTCCCCTCGCCCATAATGTGGAGTTGTCATATTAAACACGGTGCGCTGCGGGCAATATAGGCCGGAACTGGGGTTGCTGGTGACCAAGCGCTGCTGTGTGAACTGCTTCGGCCGGAAACGGGCCATTGTTAAGGAGTGGTTGGCCAGGGGCGTCCGTGGCGAGCGAGGACTCTGCCCTGGAGTGGTACCTGGCCGCAATTGTGGTCGAGAGAAACTTCTTCTCCTGCGGCGCATGTTGTGCCGCGTCAAAAACCATGCGCCCACGCGCGATGTCAACATTGTTGCGTTTGAAGAAAGGGGGCTTAGGGCTGGTGAACTTCCCCACCGCGTAGTTGTGGCCCCAGCCAGTAAATACGCGCGCCAGGTTGCTGACGTCGCTGGCGGTGTAGGTTTCTATGGGCTTGCCTTGTGCGTTGAGCTTCAGCGAACCGTCCAGGTTCAGCTCATAAAGCCCGATAGCGAAGAGCTGCATCACCTCGCGGGCGTAGTTTTCATCCGGCAGTTGGCCAGTGGCCGGGTTTTCTTTCTGGTTGCCGCGTGCACTTAAATATTCGCCCATGGCCGGGTTCAGGCTCAACTCTTCGAGCAGCGTGCGGTAGGTGCCAAACCCGTGTTCACAGTAAATCCCAATACGCTGCTCATGGCAAAAGACGGCCAGTCCATGGTGTCCTGTATTCCCCGCATAGCCACCACGAACACTTCCGACAAAGCCAACGCCCAGCGTCGGCGTATCGCATCGGGGGACTTGAACAACTGGTACCACACCATGTACGACATCGGCGCGGAATGAACGAACAACTCATTGGTATCAATGGTCGTATCCTGCCCAGCCAACCAAACCCAGCCGCTTTGGCTGGCCAGTAAGGGTGGAAGCGAGTTGTTCACCTGAGCCACGCGGCTTACCCCTTGGCACGCACTGCGGCAATCCTCGGCTTCGCCAGGCGGAAAACCTGGGCCTGCAATGTAAGAAAGCAGTACAGCGTCGGAAGCTTCGTCGCTAAAAACGGGTACCGCCTGCGGCGGGATGCAAAACCGCTGCCGCAAAGCTGGAACGTGTGCCCACGTTGACCACTTTGTTGCCAGTCAAAATAACGGTCCCAAGATCAGCACCTCGCTGCCAAACACTGCCATATACGTCGCGGTGATGGAGTAATAGCGGTAAATCAAGCCGGACGCGCCCTGATCTCTTTCATGACTGGGAAAATACCCGGGAAAGCTCTTCTCCGCCCAATCAAAAAACTCCGTCGGCGTGGGTGTGCGCTGCACGGCGCGTGGTCGAACCACCCAACCCGTCGCACCGGTTGAAGCGGGTGTTTTGGGAACCCCGCGCGGCAATAGCTCGGGACGATAGGGCGCACTTTGGCTATGCACCAAGCGATGGATGGCATCCGGGTCATCAGCTCCGCCACCGCAGGCAGTCAAAGTAGCCAGCAGCGTGGCGGCAGTGGTTAGGCTTACGCCGGCGCTCACACCATCGCTTAGAGGGTCACTTATTGGGGGAGTTGTGTTGTTCGGGGTTTCAAAAATAGCGTTCATCATTGCTCCAATATGGATAGTTGCTTGAGCAAACCAAATAAGCTCTAAGTTTAGCTTTTTTCTTATTGCGAAATGTCGGGTAAATCCTTTGGCCTCCAGTGCGGTCGAAGCGCAATGGCTGAACGTACATCCAATTTGGTCGTAGGCGTTGCGCATGTGATTTGTCACCGTGGGGGTGGCCGTGCCCATGCGCGCGCTGTCCCAGTGTGGGTGTAACCGTGGTACAGGTCGCAACACACCGCCATTTGGGGTCGGGGAGAGCGGCAGTGCGCGCAAGGCACGCGCCAGTGCCACCCGGTGCGGCTCAAACCGTTGCAAGCTGACTTGCACCAAGGACTGCTCCGTGCTTTGCGTTGCGGTAAGCAGTGTGCCGGTGGCTACAAACCGACCTGCCGGGGTGGTGCATCAATTGGCTACTCGGACTGCGGGGAGGCGTTAGCTGTGCAGGCAGTGCTTGCTCGCGCAACAATGCCATCAGCATTTGCAGCAAACTGCCCGCCAACGCATCGAGCGGACGAGATAGTGCGTCGCGCGAGGCCCGGCCTTCGGCCATCAGCAGCAGCGCATGGGCACCGGGCGACGCGTGACACAAGCTACCGTCAAGTGTTAGAAGCAGGGTTTCGGGTGGGTGGGGTGTGGGAATAAAAGTGTCGTCAGAATTGACAGGCTCGTAAGACTCCATAGCGGCTGCAAATGCCGGCAACGTGGATGCCAGACGAAGCTCGTCATCCCGGGAATAGCTAGGGTCTTTGAGCCCCCGGTACAGCACCAATGATCCAATCAACTGGCCGCTCGCGCCACGAATGACAGCCTCCAAGCGGGTGTGAAAACTTTGGGGCCGCCGGATTTCGGTATAAAGCGCGGAACCATAGAATGCCATATGTTGCAATTCTTGGGCGCTGCGCACTCCCGACGCTTGTTGGCTTGGAGAGAATCAAACATCGGCATGGCGGCCGCTTCGAGCTTGTTGTGGAACGCATCGAAATACAGTTGTGCCACCGCGGTGTCGATGGGGCCTTCGATGTAATAGCGCACCAAACGCCCCTGCGCATCCGTCCAGTCAAACAGATTGCGGTAGCTAGGCACCACCGCGTGCAAGGCTTCGAGGAAGGCAGGCACCAACACGTCGGGGTGCAACCCCGACTTGCACAACGCACGCAGCGCCTCTGCTGCGTGGTGAGGCTTCATACAGGTGCCGCGCCGACTCGCAATTTGCAACCCTTAGGGCGGGGCCAACTGGAATGCCAATTTGATGGAATAAGGGTGGTTGGTGGCTTCCAGGTTGTCGTGCATTTTTTCGCAAGCCCAACTTGGTCTCGATAGCCCAAATACACTTTGCCACTCCTGCGCTCCGCCAAAGATGCGCTCATAGGTCAAAGGCGCGTTGCGGCCTGACTGGGCTCATTGGTCATCTTCACGCGTGACCGTCGCCCAAGGGTTTCCTATGCTGTAAGTTCCTACCAGTTATGGTCGTGCAGTTGCGGAGGTGAACCATTGAGTACGCGTTGTTTGCAGCTGTAGTAGGTGACGGCATTGGCACCGGTAAAGCTGAGACGGATCAACGAGTTGGTGGTGTAGTGTGAGCGGTGGCACTGGCGGTGGAGCTGTCCAATCGTGCCCAATTGACATGAGGCCGTTGCCCCCCCCATTCATTTGGGTCATCGCTCTTGTAAAGTAACGCCGTTAACACTCTTGCCAATAAAAAGTTCTGTGAAAAAATACAGGGAGTACCTCCCTTTTGAAGGCTTCGGTCATTTGTCTCCAAGGTGGTCGACCCGAATAGTGGCAGTCCTAAGAGCTTCAGCAGAATTGCAAGCTTCGGTCAGAGCTAGTGCGGGCATCGCCACCACCTGATGTCTGCCCCTGCCGTAGGCAAAGCCTCGTTGGTCGTACGCACATCGTAAGGGGCCATCTGGTTTCCAGAGTCGTGTTTGTCTGGTAGAACAACGTAGATCCAGTGGGGAAATAATTGCCCTCAAGGTCTGCTAATTTATCCGTACCATCCTTGCTGCTTACCCCCCCACTGGCTGTGTATGTGGTGCTCCCATAGGCCTCGGGGTAGGCGCCGGATGGTGCCTGACCACGCTGCTAAGGGTTTTGCGCTGATGTCCACCTTCGGTACGTTCCCGCTGCTGCCCGTGGCAGTAGTTGTCGCAGTACAGGAATTTCATTCCTTCATGTGCATCCTCTGAGTTTCGTGTTTTTTGTGTACCCAGTGGAGTGCAGCTGACCCAGGCTTTGCCATTGAAGTGGATGTCATCACGGCGGTTGTAATTCGCTAAGGGAACGCCCAGGTAACCGTTGTGCTTGCTGTATTCTGGGCGCGAACTCTTCTGGCGGTATTTGCTAAAGCCACTAGCATCGGGTGTGTTCCTCGGTAGCGGTGCCGAGCGGGCCCGGTAGTACCAATTATTTGCATCGGTAAAGTTAAACCAATCAAGAGGAGTAGCCCCCGTCTGGGGGGGGAAGGCGTTGGAGTGGGTGTGGGGGTGTGGGTGTGTGTGGTGGGTGTGGGTGTGGGTGGGTGTGGGTGTGGGTGTGGGTGTGGGGCGTGGGAAGTCCGGTCGTGGAGTGGTCGTGGTGTCCTGGTGTCGGTGTGGGTGTGGGTGTCGGTGTGGGGGTGGGGGTGTTGGGCCGTATCGGTGTTGCGCCGCGGGGTGCTGCTCAGGGGCTCGTGGAGAACTCCGGCCGGCCCGACATTCGGGTTTGTGCCAAACCCCCCGCCCACCGCCAGAATGGAGTTGGTATTGCGGTCAACCCCGCGAATACCCCCACGGATAAGCGCCGGCAGCTGATGGTGAAAACGGTTTGCCGTGGGCTGAGCGCGGGTTTCTAGAATAGTTGGGAGTTGAACTTCGGCCCAGTTTTAGGGAAACCAGCCCACATCGGGGAATTTTCGAGCGTAGTCGGGACGATGCTGGTGGCATGGGAATAGCCGCCCGCCAATGTGAAGGCCGTTGCCAGCGCGGCGTTGCGTGTTTTCTTCCAGTGCGATGGTGATTGCATAAAGTTCCTCCGAGTTTTTTAGTACACATGATTCAGGAATCTAGAGTGTAGGATTCTGTTGGGTTCGTGGTATCCCCTGTTTTGGGGATGAAATCCCGCATTTGTTGTTCTTGAGTCACTCAACCTAGAAACAGCAGTTCACTACCCGCAATAGCTGTCTGATCAAGCCCGGGCGCGGGTTTGCGCGGATTTGGCACACTCACCCAATGGGTGAACACAAACGCAGGCCAATGGGAGCCCTTGCCAAGCTCAAAGAAGGACCGATCAACATCAGGTGGTGGACACGCTTGGTGGGCGTATGCACATACGCTGGGATGAAGGTGCGGCGGCAACGCCGCACGGCCAGTTGGTCTTTTTCGCGGAGTTTCTGGCGACCACCGGAGTGTTTGAGCGCTGGGTGTCGTCATGTCCTTTGGAATACCGCAGTGGCAACGCCCCGGACAAACGCGACGTACTGGGCACCTTGATGCTGGGCCTGTTGGCCGGACATCGGCGTTATGCCCATATCACCGCGTTGCGAGGCGATGCGGTGGCAGCGCAGGCGCTGGGCATGAACAAAGTAGTCAGCGAGGACGCGCTACGGCGCGCTCTGGAGCGCATCGATGAAGCAGCCAGCACGGCGTGGATGCGCCCGGCGCTCATGCATTCCGTACGCCAAGCGCTGGACAAACCCTGGGTGCTGGACATCGATGCCACCATCAAGCCGTTGTATGGGCGCCAAGAGGGCGCTGAGCTGGGCTACAACCCGGCCAAGCCTGGACGGCCCAGTCATGTGTTGCACACCTTCTGGGTGGGCAATCTGCGTCTGGTGCTGGATGTGCAGGTGAACTCGGGCAAGCAACACACCAGCGTGCACGCCAAGGCCGCACTGGGGCGCTTGCTCGACGAG
This sequence comes from Candidatus Aalborgicola danicus, assembly GCA_016703945.1. Taxonomy (GTDB): domain Bacteria; phylum Pseudomonadota; class Gammaproteobacteria; order Burkholderiales; family Burkholderiaceae_C; genus Allorhodoferax; species Allorhodoferax danicus. Next base: position 5,086 of record JADJBC010000058.1, on the reverse strand, counting down.
TTGGGTGATAAACGTCCAGCCCTGGTCAGGGGCGACTCGGGCTACGGCAATGAAGGCATTTTGCTGGAGTTGGAAAGCCGAGAACAACCCTACCTGCTGCGCTTGCGCCAGACAGCCAATGTGCAGCGCTTGGTGGCCCAGCAGTTCGCGCGCCAGGACTGGAGCCGCGCCGACAACCAGGGCTGCCAGATGGCTGAAGACTGGCTGCAACTGCATGGCTGGAGTAAGAAGCGCCGTGTGGTCATCGTGCGCCAACGCCTGCGGGGCGGCATCGCACGCGAGAGGCGAGTTGATGGCAAGCAGTTGCAGTTGGACTTGGCTGGGCCCAGTGTGCTTGAGGGTGAGCGGCTGTGGGAGTACGCGGTGATGGTCACTAACGTGAAGTACCCCTTGGAGGCCATTGGGCAGCTCTACCGTGACAGAGCTGACTGTGAGAACGGATTTGACGAGTTGAAAAACCAGTGGGGCTTGAGTGGCTTCACCACGCAGGACATCAACCGCTGCCAGACCACGGCGCGTGCCTGTGCGCTGGTTTACAACTGGTGGAGCTGGTACTGCAGGACGGCCAACCCCAGCGCACGCATGGAGGCCATCACAAGCCGTCCACTGCTGTTGGCGGCGGTAGGCACAGTGGCTAACCACGCCGGGCAGACCACGCTTTACCTTACCCCGCTGCATGGCAAGGCCAGCATGCTCAAACCGTTGATCGCCAATATCCGTGCGGCTTTGCAGCATGTTAAGGACACTGCGGAGCAGTTCAAGGTGATAGACCGTTGGGCCGTGCTACTGCGCTATGTGAGCGAAAAGATCGCACCCACACTGGGTACCTTCAGGCCCCCGGATGCGTTACCGGCGACGGGGTAACTGCCGGTTTTAGGCTCAATTCCTTGCCAATACCTGCTGAACACCTTCAAATTTCTGATCGAATACAAAAAGTAGGCTTTTCATTGAATGCAGGCTTGGAACCAGGGGCTAAAAAGTTGGGTAAATTTAGTGCGAGTTCTATGGTTGTCTGGCGGTGCTAGAAAACGGATAGTAAGTTCCACCGTGCGAGAAACAGTATGGCAAAGGTTGTGCTACCGGACGCCTTTGCCTGTGCAGATTGAGGGGCCATAGCAGCCCAAAAGCGTTACCTCAGTGGGCGCAACGTTGCCTGTTGCCCGCCACGCAAGTAGTCCTACCCCGCTGCAAGAGAGCCTATGAACTTGGGGTTTTGGCTATTTCCAAGTCCAGCCAATCGCTGCTTTGCACCCAAAGTCAGTTGACACGCACGTGGTTTCCCAGCTTGGCCCGATTTGCGTACCCGTCCGGTCAACCCATCTTGACGGCCAGTAATGACCAAGGGGGTCAACCCGCCGACACGGGGGTATCAAAAAACGGCGCACAAGCCATTGACAAGTTCTAGGAATTAGGCCGCGCTGCAGCCAGTTGAACGAGTTGGCATTCGCCAGTGAATGACCGCACCGAGATTTAGGCATTGAGAGCGAGAGGCAGCTTCCGGCGAACACGAAGGTCGGCTTTCGTCAATTCCGTGAATTTCTTTAGGCGTCGACGAAGGACAGCAATGCGTCTCTATGTGCAGGACGCAACTATGCGGAGATGATTTGTTGCGGTGGCCTCTGAGTTAGGCGTTGCGCGTCGCACCGCTGTTTATGCAACTCAAAACCTTCACATAATTTCTCGGCAAATGTTTACCGCTACTTCAAGTTCGTGAAGTAATTTTGTGAGATATCAGTTGTGCTCTTCACTGCGACTCCCAATGCCAACGCGGGAGATTGCAAAGATGCAAGTTTTCTCAAAGGAACCATTCGGACGCCAAAACTATGCGCAGCTTTCGCCGATATCCAAACCTAGGCGTCATAGGAGGCAACACCAATCATGCCCATCGTTCTCCGCATAGTTGCGTCCTGCGCAAAGAGAGACGCCTATGCATATCTCGCCATAGGCGTCTTATCCCGAACTACCATCGACTTTATCGTGACCTCGCAATATTGCGCCGGGTCAGTTGGGCGACAGCGCCGGGTCAACCACCGAACCAGTCGACAACACACGCAAATCGCTGTTAAACACAACCTGCAAAGATTTTGGTGTCCGCGGTGTTGGGACCATCCATATAGCGCCAGTCGTAGTGCCAGACATTCTTCCAGCTCAAAAGGCGTGATTTTCCCATGGGCTTGCCAGCATTTTCCGCACTGCTTCCATGGGCATGCCGGGTTCCTATCTTGGCAAACACGGGGTGCCAACACCTGGCGCAGTGAACTCATTTTGCCGTCAGGTCCGATGGTGATCAAGTGAATTCTTGGCGCCAGCGGGCGGCGGCTGTACTCAAAGATACGGGCGCCATTTTCCCCGTCCCAGACCTTCTCTGGTTCACCAAATTTCATCTTGACGTCGCCTTCGCTGGCAACACCTTCCTCCAGCTCGTTGATACGCTGGTTGTCGCACGCGGTTGTCAGCACGGCAGCGACCAACACCGTCAAACCGAGACTCGACGGGCGGATGAACGGGAAGAACGGGCAGAAAAATGATTTCAAAATATAGACCTCAACAAAAGAGCTGGTTAACAAAGGAAGCAATCGCTTCCTGCACGGTTGGTGGAGTATGGCACTCCACAAGAGCCCCACACCGTCAGACCCGCAACTCAGGGCACTGTGGTGATTTAGGGCGGTACACAACGTTCTGTCTGCAAACTCGCACGTTATTTTGGGCAAATGATTAACATGCATCAAGAGTGACAAATCGTTGTTCCCACAGCATAAGAACCGGCCAACACCTATGGTTATTTTCCGTCGGGCATTTCAGGAGACTGCAGTTGCCTGTGTATTTGTTTCATAGCCTGCTTTTGCACCGCGGCCTCGGCAGGCGAAGAAAAGCAGTTCACGGCGTGGCACAGAAGTCCTGGTGCCGATGGCACAGTGCATGGCCGAAACCTATATGCGGATCACCCCGGCTCTACCATCGTTGTGAATGGTGGCGGCACTTCAAAGGCTACAAGTCACTGCTTGATGGCAAGCGGACATCGCCATGGTCAGCAGTAGAGCAGGAAAATGTGAACAATCTGTTCTCCATGACAGCCCCACTTGGCGTAAAACCGTGGTGGGTTATAGGCCATTGTTCCGGTGGTGCATCCGAACAATCCCCCTTTGCAGAATATCAGTCTCGAGCGGCTGCGCGATGTGTTCAGCGGCATCAAGAACTGGAAGCAATTCGCGGCCAAGACGCCGCAATCGTCATCTTGATCGGCCCGCCAACCGATGGACTCACCGCGACCTGGAAGCAAAGGGTGCTCTCGGAGAATTTCACCCTTCAGTCCCAAGGGTGTGGTCACCGGTGCCGATGACCGCGTGCCCGGCATGTGGCGCGGGACACCCATGCCATCAGCTTTACTTCATTTGGAGATCTCCCATGCAAGGGTAAGTCGTTGTCAATTGACTCTGCAAAACCAAGCGCCGATGCGGTGCGTGATGGCAGCTAACCCTCGAGTAAGCTGCTGGTGCTGTTGACGGCAAGCCCGGCGCCACCGCAAACGCAGCACTTTCTCAATTACTTTTCAACACCAAACAAGGCGTTTACGCGTGTCCGGGATTGTTACGGCAGAAACCCGTGACTGATTCGCACAACCCCAATACCATTACCTCACGGCGCGCGTTGCTGGCGCTGGCCGGCGTGGCTGCCTCGGGTGACGCCGTGGCCGCCGGACTGGAAATTCTGGCCGTTTGACCGGCGCAGCTCCCCCTGCTGCTGTTTCATCGCCGGCGCACACGCCAGCGTTTTGCGCTGGAACCAGTCGATATTGGAGGCTTTCAAGAAGTTGCACACAGCAACATTGATGGTGCTTGAAAGCGGCGCATCGCTGTCGGCGCTGATTGCGCCCCAGCGTGGCTCGGTAGACATTGCCGTCATGAGCCGCGACTCTGAAAACCCCGGAAGACGAGAACGGCTTGAGAAATCATCTTTGTTGCGCGCAATGGCGTTGCTACCGGGTAAAGGGGCCAGGCATTCGGGCTGGGATTTGAACCTGCGCTGCGGCCACCGCGCGTGCCATGCTGTCCGGAGAAGTGAGCAATTAACGCAGGTTGGGGACCCAACGGCGCCGGTGCGCGTGGTCTCCGTTTGCGGGGCTCCGGGGACGCGAATTCGTAGAAAGTTTCATTCTGGAGGGGGTGACATCGCCGCGACCGCCATTGCGTGCGACAGTGCTGTGAAAGCTGGACGCAGATGGTTGCCAGCACGCCTTACGCCATTGGTTTTATTTCCATCGCGACAAAACTCACCGCAGTGCCTGGGTTACTATCGATGGTATTTTTAAAATGCAAGCAAGCTGAAGAACCATGTTGTCAGGTCGTTATCCCTACACACAATCGCTGTATTTGGTAACCATGTTGGACCACCAGCAAACCACGGCAAAACTCTTCGTGGATTTTGCAGCGCAAGGGCGCAAAGCATGGACAGGCCTTGGTAGATGCGCCTGGCATGGTCGGCACCCCACCGAACGGCGCAACAACGAATATGGCCAACGAAGCGCAAAAGGGGCCGGACTCTCAGCTGGGGCGCGTTCAGCAAACACAAAATCGCAAATGCGGTTGGCGTGCTTTTGGTGTCAGCGCTCATCGGTTCTGTGTTCTCATTTTTGTACGCATCTGTTACTACGCCAACATGCGATGCGTATGCACTCGGCAGTGACATCATGAGCAATTCGGCACTTTCTCGGTGCCGCTTATTGCAAAAAGAGGCGGCCAGCAACAATGGCGTAGCGATCACGCTGGACCCCATGTCCGGCTCGAAAGAAGCGCCGGATCGCTATCGATGAAGGTCGAATTTGACATGGCCGTGATATTGATGGGCTTAGCGCCAAACACCGGAACAGCCATAAAGCAAGCCTACATCGGGCCGGAGCCAGCCGATTTGCTGGTCCAGCCCCACATCAAAAGATATCGACCTTGGTCGCGGGAGGCGGTGAATCTGCTCGTTGCGCAAACCGCATCGTGGCCAAACAGGTGCTGGAAAGTTTTCCGCCTGGAGGCGGGCATCTTCAATATGTAGAGACCACGTCGTGTCGGAGATTGGTCCAGAAGGTGCTGACAAG
>JADJBC010000057.1 GCA_016703945.1 Candidatus Aalborgicola danicus | reverse complement strand
GCCCTACAATAAATTGACCAATTGGTTAGCTTTTGTCCATGACCCCAGAATCCACCCCGCCGTCGAGTTTGCAATGCCAGTCTGGTCTACCAGACCGCCGACACGCCGGTCAAAGCGCTGAGCAATATTGATCTGCGTATTGGTGAGGCGAGTTTGTATCCCTGATTGGCCCGTCGGGCTGCGGCGAGACCACGCTGTTGCGGGTGATTGCCGACCTGGAGTCAGATCAGCGAGGGCACGGTGCTGGTCAGCGGTGTCAGCCCGCACGACGCCCGCCTGGCCCGCGCCTATGGCTATGTGTTCCAGGCACCGGCGCTGTTCCCCTGGCGCACCGTTTTGGGCAATGTCATGCTGCCGCTGCAGATCCAGGGCGGAGCGAACGCCCAAAACCGGAGCGTCGCACTGGAGCATCTGGAGCGTGTGGGTCTCAAGGGTTTTGAAGGCAAGTACCCATGGCAGCTGTCCGGCGGCATGCAGCAGCGCGTCTCCATTGCCCGCGCCCTGGCCTTTGAGCCAAAAATCTTGATGATGGACGAGCCCTTTGGCGCGCTGGACGAAATCACCCGCGACCGGCTCAACGAACAACTGCAGCAGCTGTGGCAGCGCGAGCGCCGCACCGTGGTGTTTGTGACCCACTCGATTGCCGAAGCGGTTTATTTGTCCACCCGCATCGTCGTCATGTCGCCGCGACCCGGGCGCATCGTCAAATTGATTGAATCCCCCCTTCCCGACGAACGCCATCTGGGGCTGCGCGACACGCAGGCCTTCATGGATGTGGCGCACCAGGTGCGCGAGGCGCTGGCCGATGGCCACTTCGAATAAGCCGCCCCCGAAACCGTGGTTGCATCAGGCCTGGGAAACCGGCCTGCCGGTGGCCGTGCTGCTGCTCGCCTTCCTGATCCTCTGGTACGGCGCCGCCTGGGGCATGAACGCCAGTGCCGCCGTCGAGCGCGTGCTGGCACCCACCGGCAATCCGTGGACCTGGCAAGACCTGCTGGCCACCACCTGGAACATGGAGCGCCCGGTGCTGCCCGCGCCGCACCAGATTGCGCTGGATTTCTGGTCCGGCATTGTGGACTGGCCGCTGGATTCCCCACGCAATCTGCTGTTCCATGTGGCGGTGACCGGCGAGACCACCTTGCTCGGTTTTGTGTTGGGCACGCTGCTGGGCCTGGTGCTGGCCGTATTGATCGTGCATTCCCGCACGCTGGACCGCGCCCTGCTGCCGTGGATCGTGGCGTCGCAGACCGTGCCGGTGCTGGCGATTGCGCCCATCGTGCTGGTGATCCTGGGCAGTCTGGGCATGGAAGGCTTGGCGCCCAAGGCGGTGATTGCGATGTACCTGAGCTTCTTTCCGGTTACCGTGGCCATGGTGCAGGGCCTGCGCTCACCCCAGGTGATCGAGACCGAAATGATGCACACCTATGCAGCCAGCAACTGGCAAGCGCTGTGGATGCTGCGCCTTCCTGCAGCCCTGCCCTTTTTGTTTCCCGCGCTGCGCGTGGGCATTGCCGCCAGCCTGGTCGGCGCCATGGTGGCCGAACTTCCCACCGGCGCCACGGCCGGCCTGGGCGCGCGCCTGCTGACCGGCTCCTACTACGGCAACACGCTGGCCATCTGGTCGGCGCTGGTGATGTCGGCATTGCTGGGCTTGCTGCTGACCACGCTGGTCGCCGCCACCGAACACTTTGCGCTGCGGCACCGGAGGCAGCCATGAACAAGCCCACCGCGTCCGCAGCACGCGCCACGCCCTCGACGCCATCGGCGAAGACACCGTCCCATCGCGCCACAGCCGCCGCGGTGCTGGCATCGCTGGTCGCGGCCAGCCTGTTGTTCCTGCACCCCGCGGCACAGGGCAGCAGTCCGCCTACCGCAGTGTTCTGGTTGATGCTGCTGGCCCTGGGCGTGGCCGCCCTGTGGACCATCCGCCGCGTGGCCGCCATCCAGGGCACGCGTTTTGACGGCGTGCTGACCGCCGCACTGTTTGGCCTGTGGGTGCTGTACTTCTGGCAGATGCTGGTGGTGGCGTTCGAGGTGCCGCGGGTGCTGCTGCCCGCGCCCACGCTGATCGTGCAGTCGATGATCGACAACCCCGGCAAGCTGTGGGGCGACTTCACGCAGACCGTGCTCAAGGCCGTTTGCGTGGGCTGGGTTGTTGGTAGCGGCCTGGGCTTTGCCGTAGCCGTGGCCATCGACCGTATGCCATTCCTCCAACGCGGCCTGCTGCCACTGGCATCCCTGACCAGCACCGTGCCGCTGGTGGCCGTGGCGCCGATTGCGGTGATGTGGTTTGGCTTCGAGTGGCCGTCCAAGGCCGCGGTCGTGGTGCTGATGACCTTCTTCCCCATGCTGGTGTCCACGCTGGCGGGCCTGAAAGCCTCGGGCAAACTGGAACGCGAACTCATGTACAGCTACGCCGCCAGCTACGGCCGCACGCTGTGGTCGTTGCGCCTGCCTTCTGCCACGCCCTTCATCTTTGGCGCGCTGAAGGTCAACGCCACGCTGGCCCTGATTGGCGCCATCGTCGCCGAATTTTTTGGCTCTCCCACGGTGGGCCTGGGCTTTCGGATCTCGACCGAAGCGGCCCGCATGAACATGTCTTTGGTCTGGGGCGCGATTGTGGTGGCTGCGGTCACCGGCTCGCTGGCCTATGCGCCTTGTACAGCTGGAACGGCGTGCCGCGTTCTGGCATCCGTCCATGCGGGGGCAATAATGCGCATAGCTACTCACCCCCCTGAGCCGCCTGCGGCGTCTTCCCCTACAGGGGACGCCACCGGTGGCCTGGCAAAGCCAGTTCCACGGTGGCACTGGCTTGGGGCCTGTCCTCCATCCGTGAAGGCGGGCCGAGTAGTTTTTGCATTGATGTCCCGTAGTTTTGTTTTTGTCCCAAACCCAAGGAGTGTTCCATGAATCGTTCTTCTCTGGTGAGCAAAGGCCTGATGGCCGCGGTATTGGCCGTGTGCGGCATGACCGCGCACGCCGCCGACAAGGTGACCATCCAGCTCAAGTGGCTGCCGCAGGCCCAGTTTGCCGGCTACTACGTGGCGCAGGCCAAGGGCTACTACAAGGCCGAGGGCCTGGACGTGACCATCAAGCCCGGTGGCCCTGACATTGCGCCCGCCCAGGTGATTGCCGGCAACGGCGCCGACGTGGTCGTGGACTGGATGCCTTCGGCACTGGCCTCGCGCGAAGCCGGTGTGCCCCTGGTCAATATCGCCCAGGTGTTCAACCAGTCCGGCCTGATGCTGACCTGCAAAAAGTCCAGCGGCGTTGCCACCCCCAAAGACCTCAAGGGCAAGACCCTGGGCGTCTGGTACGGCGGCAACGAGTACCCGTTCCTGAACTGGATGGCCAAGCTGGGCAACAAGCCCGACACCGACATCAAGATCTTGAAGCAGGGCTTCAACGTCGACCCGCTGCTGCAAAACCAAGCCGCCTGTATCTCCACGATGATTTACAACGAGTACTGGCAGGTGGTGGATGCCGGCGTCAAGGAAAGCGACCTGGTCACTTTCTTCTATGAAAAAGAAGGCGTGGCCACGCTGGAAGACGGCCTGTATGTGATGGAAGCCAAGCTCAAGGACCCGGCCTTTGTGGCGCGCATGGCCAAGTTCCTGAAGGCCAGCTTCAAGGGCTGGAATGACGCGGTCAAAGATCCTGAGGCTGCTGCCAAGGTTGTGGTGGCCGCGGACGCATCGGGCAGCGCGACTTTGAAGGTGCAGAAGCGCCAGATGGAAAACGTGGCCAAGTTGATCACCAATGCCGGCACACCCAAGATCGGCTACCTGGAGAAAGCGGCCTATGAGCGTACCGTCAAGGTACTGCTGGCCGGCGGCAGCTCGCCGGTCATCAAGAAAGACCCGGGCGCGGCGGCCATGTCGCATGTGGTTTGGGAGGCCGCAGCCAAGTAAACTGCCCAGCCTGATTGCATTCACCATGACTGCAAGGGGTCGTATCCACAGTGATGCGACCCCTTTTTTGCCAAGAACATGAAAACACCCATCCAGCGTGCACCCGCGCGTGTTGCCGCAGCGGAGGCGGAGGACGACGCGACCAAGGGCCAGATTCGACTGGCCAACGAAATCCGCATTCTGGGCGCGGCCGAAAAGGTCTTCGCCCGCGCCGGTTTTGGCGGCGCCACCATGGCGGCCATTGCAACCGCCAGCGGCCTGCCCAAGGCCAATCTGCACTACTACTTTGGCAGCAAGGACGTGTTGTACCGCGCGGTGCTGGCACGCATCTTGGGCGATTGGCTGGCACCCGCCCAGGGCATCACGGCTGACGCCGACCCGCGCGCCGCGCTGGAGCAGTACATTCGCGTCAAGATGGCGCTGTCGGCCCAGCGGCCCGATGGCTCCAAGGTGTTTGCCAACGAAATGCTGCACGGCGCGCCGGTGGTCAAAACCATTCTGAAGTCCGAGCTGCGCCCACTGGTCATGGAGAAAGCCGCCGTCATTCAGGGCTGGATAGATGCCGCGCGCATGGCGCCGGTGGACCCCACCCACCTGTTTTTCACGATCTGGGCCGCCACCCAAACCTATGCCGACTTCGATGTGCAGGTGTGCGCGGTGTTAGGCCGCAAATCGCTGACCGCCAAAGACCACGCCCGCGCGACCGAGCATGTGGTGTCCCTGCTGCTGCGGGGCTGCGGCTTGTAATCGCGACTATGCCAACCCCACACGATCTGATCCTGTTTGACCTTGACGGTACGCTTAGCGATCCGTTGGTGGGGATAGGTCGCTCCATCAACTACGCGCTGACGCACTACGGATACCCGGCGCGTGAACTGGAGCAGCTGTCGGTTCACATTGGCCCGCCTTTGGACGAATCTTTCAAAATACTCACCGGTGTCACGACACCGAGCCACATCGACGCGCTGGTGGCCAAATACCGTGAGCGGTATGCCGATGTAGGCTACTCCGAAAACGTGCTGTACCCCGGCATTTCCGAAGCGCTTTCCGCGCTCAGTGATGCGGGTATTCCTATGGGAGTTTGCACTTCCAAGCGTGTTGATTTTGCTGAACAGATCTTGAAGATGTTTGGACTGCGCGCACACTTCCGTTTTGTCAGCGGCGGGGAGATCGGCATCTACAAGTGGCAGCAGATGCAAGGCCTGTTGGCCGATGGCCAGGTAAGTACGTCGTCTGTCATGGTTGGTGACCGCGCGGTGGACATGGTTGCCGCACACCGCAATGGTCTGCAGGCGGCCGGCGTGTTGTGGGGGCACGGCTCGCGTGAGGAACTGGAGCGTGAACAACCCCGCTACCTATTGGCGTCCGTTGCTGAGTTGCGGACCCTGGGACGGTAACCGGTGCGTTACCAGCAATGTTTGGTCATGGCCGGTGGTGGTTTTCGCTTTGGCATCTACCTGGGCATGTATGCCGCGGCCTGCGACGCGGGCAAAGCGCCTGATCTGGTTTTGGCCAGTTGTGGTGGTGCGATTGCGGCAGCCGTAATCCACGCCATGCCAGACCCGGTGCAGCAAAAGGCCTGGTTGCAATCGCACGAGATGCACCGCTTCTGGAGTGCCATAACACCCGCACCGGCGGCCACGATCCATCGCACCGTGTGGGGCTTGGCAGCCCGGGCGTTTGACCCGCGCCCGGCGGCCCGTGTTCCCGACCTGTTTAACAACTACCTGTTTGCACTGCCAGCCCTGCCGCAGTTGGCGCTTCCCACGGGGGTGCGTGGCCCGGATGTGGCCCTGGTCGGCAGCAAGTTGCTGTTCGATGCATCGGAGGTGGGGCGCGGCCGCGGCCAGCGCCGGCTGTTTGAGCAAACCGTGTTTTGTGGCCCGCGCGCCGCGCAACTGCTGCACGGTGCGACAGCGCCATTGGGGCGTGCAGAATGGGCCGGCACCACCGTGGCACCCCATGTGGTAACCGACACCAGCATGCCGCTGGATGTGGCGGCGCGTATCTCGGTCTCCGACATGTACTACTTCGCCTGCCACTCGCACGGTGACGCGCACTACATGGGCGGTGTGGTGGATTTGTTCCCGATCGAACTGGCCCATCGCCTGGCGGACAGCGTGGTGATGGAATTCAAGGCCCCGTTTGACCAATTCATGTCGGCACCGGCCTGGCGTGCCGTGTTGGGGACCGACGCCAACCAGCGCTTGCGCGAGGTGCACGCCCAGCACGCAGACGTGTGGATTGACACCTCTGACATCGAGCAGGCCCTGGCCAAACCCTTTCTGCGCAAAATCCTGGCTTGGCGCGAGAACCGGGTTCGCCTGGAGCCAGCGCCCAACTACCCCGCCTTTGTGCAACACATGGAGGAACACTGGAACTTTGGTTATGCCCGTGCCCGCGAGGCGTTTGCACGTGACAACCCCAGCACGCAGCATGGCATGCGGCTGGTGAATCGTTACAACCGATTGTGACAAAGTGAGTGGTCAAATTGGCCTCCAGCCCTCGTGGAATAAGCGCAAGCAGCTCCTGAAATCAGAGCGGATGCCTTTATCGACCAGGCCCGCGTTCACGCTCCTTGATGCGCGAAAGATAACGTTCGACGTCCACCAGCACTGCATCGCGGGCGGGCGATGGGGTTTCGGTCACGATGTCGCTGAGCACCAGTGACAGTTCCATCCAGTGGTCGCGCAGGGCATTTAATGCCCCGATCAATTGCGTGATGTCTTCGCCAGGCAGTGGGGTGGTAAATCGCTCACGGCAGTTTCTCCAAGCCTGTGCAGTCACAGCGCGCATGCAAAAAATTTCCAAGGACACATTTTGGTCAAGTGGCAGCAAAATGCAAGCGCACCAGCTTATTGCATGCCGCGTGCATGCGCATAATCTGCGGCCCATGTATGCACTGATCGACTTCTCCGCCATCCAGACCCCCGCGCAGCCCGGTGACGCGAATGCGGCATTACGCGTCGCTTTTGGCGCGCCCCGTGAGGTGCTAAAGGCGTACGAACTGCACCAGGTCAAGGCCGTGCTGGAGACGGTTGAGCAGCGTGCCCGCGCCGGCCAGTGGTGCGTGGGCTATGTGTGTTACGAGGCGGCGCCCGCGTTTGACAGTGCCCTGACTGTGCACCCCGCCACCGGATCGCTGGTCTGGTTTGGCGTGCACGACGCCCCTCTGCCGAGCGACCCCGCATTGCAGAAGGCTGATCCTCTACTGTCCAGCGCAACGACCACGCCGCGTGTGGCCTGGCAGCCAGGCCTTGCACGAACGGCCTTCGATGCCGCCTTGGAGCGACTGCACCGGGCGATTGCCGATGGCGAGATTTACCAGGCCAACTTCACAGCACGCACCCTGGGGCAGTTGAATGTGTCGCCAGACGAACTCTTCGCCGCCATGCGCCAGGCGCAACCCGGAGGGTTCGCCGCTTACCTGGACACGGGTGAGGCACAGGTGCTGTCGGTGTCGCCAGAGCTGTTCTTTGATTGGCATAACGGCCACCTGATAACCCGCCCCATGAAGGGCACCGCGCCACGCGGGCGCAACCCACAGGAAGACATGGCACTGGCCGATGCCTTGCAAAGCTCGCCCAAGGAGCGGGCGGAAAACGTCATGATTGTGGACCTGATCCGCAATGACCTGTCGCGTATTGCCCAGCCGTTTTCGGTCAAAGTGGATGGGTTGTGCCGGGTGCAGGCATTGCCCACCGTGTGGCAGATGGTGAGTGATGTATACGCCAACACGCGCCCCGGCACCTCGCTGGTCGATGTGTTTGGTGCCTTGTTTCCGTGTGGTTCCATCACCGGTGCGCCCAAGGTGCAGGCCATGCGCTGGATTCGGGAACTGGAGCACAGTGCGCGTGGCGTCTACTGTGGCGCCGTCGGTGTGGTGCGCCCCGGTGGCAGCGCCACTTTTAATGTGCCGATCCGGACCGCCGTGGTGCGAGGCAACACCATACGCTTCGACACTGGCAGCGGTATCACCTTTGACGCGACGCCCGAGGCCGAATGGCAGGAGTGGCGCCACAAGCAGGCCTTTATGCAGCGCGCCAGCCAGTCTTTCGAACTTCTGGAAACCCTGGCACTGCGCGATGGCGTGTTGCAACACGCCGACCACCACCTGGAACGCATGAAGGCTTCGGCGGCCCATTTCGGCTGTGTCTGGCCACAGGGCACGGTGCACGACACACTGGCGCAACTGGCTATGCAGCACCCCCGGGGCGCCTGGCGGGTGCGCCTGTTGCTCGGTGTTGGCGGCCGGCTGCAGGCCCAGGCCTTTGAGTTGCCCGACACACCCACCTGTGTGAATCTAAACCTCGCCACCAGCCCGCTGGAAGAAGCCGATGGTGAATTTGTGCGGCACAAGACCACGCGGCGCGTGCACTACGAGCGCTTTGCGCCCACCGATCCCGGCGTTTTTGATACGGTGCTGTGGAATACCCGTGGCGAACTGACCGAATGCACCCGTGGCAACCTGGCGGTGTTGCTGGACGGCCGCTGGGTCACCCCGGCGCTGGGTTGCGGCTTGTTGCCGGGTGTGGGCCGCGCCCATTGGCTGGGCCAGGGCCGCATGGTGGAAGCCGTCGTTACGTTGGGTGATCTGCCCCGCGCCCAGGCCCTGGCGTTTATCAACAGTCTGCGCGGTTGGGTGGATGCCAAATTGGCTTCCAGCGTGCGGACCACGCCTGTTTATTGATCCATGGCTTGACCGCGGTCAACGGACAGCGTCTACTGGGGGTCATACTCAGGACCAACAGCAGGAAGTCCACCGTGATCTCACCAGACCGCCAGGCACACATTCGCCAGCTCTTTGACGACTACATTGAAATGTATGTCGCGCGGGATGACCGTTTGACTGAACGGTTCAGCGACAACTTTAGTGGTTATGCGGGCAGCAGCGACGTCTTGGTCAAGGACCGTGAGGCCTGGATCAAGGTTACCCGACAGGATTTCGCGCAGGTGCCCAAGCGCGTGCGCATCGAGATGGTAGACCTCGCGTTGCAAGACCTCAGTGCCGAGGTCGTGATGGTCACCGCGTTCTTCCACATTCATCTCCCCATGGCCGAAGAAGTGTTGTCACGCGAAGTGGCGCGGCTGGTGTTGGTGTTCCGGCTCGAAGGCGATGACTGGAAGATTGTGCACAACGGCATCTCCATACCGTACGTCGCTGCCCATGACGGAGAGGTTTATCCGCTCAAGAGCCTGCAAGAACGCAATGCCACGCTGGAGGCCCTGGTCCAGGAGCGCACGCAGCAGCTCCAGGACAGTCTGACCCTGTATCGGCAACTCACGGAAGACACCCAGGATGTGTTGTGGAAGGCCGATCGCAACCTTCTCATTACCTACATTAGTCCATCTGACGAACGATTGCGGGGTTTCAGTGCGCAAGAGGTGCTGGGTCACCATGCGTTTGAGATGTTCACGCCAGAGGGCATCGCGGAGATCCAGAAACTGCTGGCAGAGCAGCCTGAAGTAGAGACCGACGGAACCTCGGTTGCCTTTGAGACGTTTGAAGTGCAACACCGCTGCAAGGATGGACGACTGTTGTGGGCAGAAGTGTCGGCAAGGGCGGATCGCGATGCGCAGGGCAATCTCATCGGGTTCCATGGGATTTCGCGCGAAACCACCCAGCGCCACCAAACGGAAGACCAGATTCGGCACCTGGCTTTTTACGATGCACTGACCCAGTTGCCTAATCGGCGTTTGTTGTTTGATCGGTTAAAACAGGCCATGGCGTCGAGCCAGCGCAGTGGTTTATTCGGGGCCGTTTTGTTTCTGGATCTGGACAACTTCAAGGCCCTGAATGACAGGCACGGGCACGCAGCGGGTGACTTTTTGCTGATCGAGGTTGCTAACCGCTTGCGCGCCGGTGTACGCGCCATGGACACGGTTGCGCGCATGGGAGGCGATGAGTTTGTGGTGATGTGCCAAGAGTTCGACCGGGACCCGGCCGCTTCGCGCGTGCAGGCCGGTGCCGTGGCCGAGAAAATTCGGGCCAGCCTGGCCCTACCCTATTGTGTGGAGGTGCGCAGCGCCGACGGTTCGGTGGTGACGGTGGAGCACCGTTGCACCGCCAGTATCGGCATCGCCTTGTTTTTAGGTGAATCCCTGAGCCAGGACGAAGTCTGCAAATTTGCCGACGCGGCGATGTACCAGGCCAAGGACGCGGGACGCAACCAGGTCAGGTTTCACACCGCGCCAGCGTAACCGTCTGCGGCGTGCTGGGGCGCATCGAACCACGCTTGTAGCTGGCTGCAAACGGCTTGGCTGTCCAGCAGCCCCAGGTGCGAAGTCTCGGGGAAAACTTTTTGGTTCTGAACCGGCAGGGCCAGCGTGTGTTCGGTGTCGCTGTGGCGCCCCAGCGCGCTGTCCACCGGCACCAGCCCGTCGCCCAGCCATTTGTCCGGCATGGCCCCGTGGTTTTTGGCCAGCATTGCTGCAATGGCATAACACTGTACGTGGGCCGGTAACGGCAAAGGCTGGCGCGGGTCGGCCCCCGGGGCGAAGCGGTCGCGCCCGGCCCAGTCTTCGTCAACCAGGTTGCCAAAACGCAGGTCCGTGGTGCCGGCGCTGCGGATTTTTCCGAGGCGTGACAGGGCGCGCGAATAGGGGCTGACGGACAGCGCCACGTCCACCAGGTTGCCGGCACGCTCGACCATGGAGCCGTGGTGTGGGGTACCCACAAAAAACAGCTTGCCAACGCGGCGCATCCACTGGTGGGCCGCCTGTTCGCCGTAATAGAAGGCGCTGCGCGCCAGCAAGCCGCCCATGCTGTAACCCACGATGCGGATGTCACTGACCGGGACCGGCCAGGCGTTCACCAATTGCTCCAGTTGCTCGGCCAGCGCGCGCCCATTGGTTGAAACATGCAGCCCGGTGTTGTAGCGCAGCACCATGGGGGTGTAGCCGCTGCTGGCAGTTAAAACGGCTCCGTGGTTGTGCCCGTTGCGCGTCCATTGCATCTCGTTCATGCAATGGCCGTGCAGCAGCACCAGGATTTTTCCGCTGGTTGTCGGCCAGGCGGCGGCCAGTGCCTGTGTTGTCAGCGGCAGCGACTTGCCGTCTTTGCGCCAGCCCATCTGGATAGTCAGCGGGTTGTTGTGCGCCGCCATATGGTCGCCCAAAACGCCGTTCACAATCGCCAAAATGGTTGCCCGTTCGGCGCTGGATTCCATGGCGTCGAGCTCGGGTTTCAACTGCCCCAGTGCCGCATCCAGGCCACCACCCACCAGGTTGGTAGCGCCACGAATCACGCGGTAGACCCAGCCGCTGGCGCTGCGCAGCGTGGTGTCCACGCCCCGGTGCACGCGCGACGTCGGCTTGCCCACGCGTTTTGCTGTGGGTGCTGGAAGCCGCAGAATGGTGTGGTGCATGGCCTCCACCAAGTCCGTGACGCCCAGCGTGGCCTGGATGGCAAGGTGGCTGTAGCCACGCAGGTCTGACGGGTGAACATAAACCGGCTTCATGGCCTTGGCTCCTTTCATGACAGGCTGCGAATGTGGGTGGCCACAATTTGAAGTTGCACACTGTCCATGCGGACAATGAATTTGCGGCTGACCGAGTTGATGAGTTTGACAGCACCCGAGAGACCCAGGCGGGCAGACTGTTCGGTCAGAAAACCCACCTCGGCAAGCTTCAGCGGCCGCAGGAAATAGTAGTCCATGCCGGCTTCCACCAATTCACCTACGAGGTCTGCCAAAGCACCCGGATGGCCCGCGTGGTCCGGCTTCGCATCGATGGCCTGGAGCACTTTGTTGGTCTTGCTGCGCAGATCCACCGAGTGGTGAAAACGCAGGGAAGGCTCAGCCGATGCGCCGCCTGCCGTGGCACTGGCCCGGGCAGCGGGACGCGGCGTAGCTTTCGCGTCGGGCTTTGCAATAGTTGGTTTGGCTGCGGGCGCTGTTTTCTTGGCGGGTGTGCTCATGGTTCGAACCTCTTGCAGGTGAAGGCATGTTCAACAAAGCGTTGAATGACTTTATTGTGTACGTTCGTACACAAAATGTCCATACCCCGGCAACGCATTAGAGCGGTAAACCCAATCGGCATCCTTGCGGTCCTTTGTAATCGCCCCCGGACTGCCAATGGGATTCAGCTATATACAAACGTACACCGCTGCTCGGTAATGGGCTAGACCGTCACAAAGACCCGTGCCTTGCGGGGCGTCAGCACCACCATATCCCCTTCCTGCAGGCCCAGTGCCTTGTACTCTTGCGCGCCCAGCTGTGCCTCAATGATGTCTCCGCTGCCCGCCGCGCTGCTGTCCTGGGGCAACAACTCCAGGCGGGCCACCGGGCCGACCACGATGGCCCGCACCAGTTTGGCCACAATGCCGCTGTGGTTGGTGCCCACCACATACCGTTGCACATCCAGGTCGTGCGGTCGTACATAGGCAAAGGCCTTGGCGTCTTGCGCTTCGCTGTGCTCGGGGCTGGCCAGCCGCACGCCGTGTTGTGCTTCACCGATGTGCATTTCACCCTCATGCGCGCGGCCGTGGAACAGATTCACATCGCCCAGGAATCCATACACAAAGGGGCTGGCCGGGTGGTCCCACACCTCTTGCGGTGAACCGATTTGTTCGACCCGGCCACTGTTCATCAGCACGACGCGGTCGGCCACTTCCAGCGCCTCTTCCTGGTCGTGCGTCACAAAAATACTGGTCACATGCAGGTCGTCGTGCAGGCGGCGCAGCCAGCGGCGCAACTCCTTGCGCACCTTGGCATCCAGCGCACCAAAGGGCTCGTCCAGCAGCAGCACCTTGGGCTCCACGGCCAGGGCACGCGCCAGGGCAATGCGCTGGCGCTGGCCGCCGGAGAGCTGCGCCGGGTAGCGGTCCGCGAGCCAGTCCAGCTGCACCAGACCCAGCAGCTCATGCACCTTCTGCTTGATGACGGTCTCGGACGGGCGCACGGCACGCGGCTTCATGCGCAGGCCAAAGGCCACGTTGTCGAACACGCTCATGTGGCGAAACAGCGCGTAGTGCTGGAACACAAAGCCCACGTTGCGCTCGCGCACGTGGACGTCGGTGGTGTCTTCGCCGCTGAACAAGATGTTGCCCTGGTCGGCCGTCTCCAGCCCGGCGATGATGCGCAGCAGTGTGGTCTTGCCGCAGCCCGAGGGGCCTAGCAGGGCGACCAGTTCGCCAGAGTTGATGTCCAGACTGACATCATTCAGGGCCTGGAAAGTGCCGAAGGCTTTATTGACGTTGCGAATTGCGATGCTCATACGAATATCTCAAAAGGACAGGGTGTGAAGTTCCTGCACCGGAATGCCGTGGAACCGCTTTGCCGGGGCCAATGGCTTCTCGGCTTTGCAAGCCGATGACGGGGCAGTGGGCAAGCCGGGGGGTGTTCATAGCGCAAGCGGCCGCTCCGGCGGCAGCGCAGCAGCGGAGCCCATTTCGCGCTCAAGTTGCCACACCAAGGACTTGATCACCAGCGTGACCAGGGCCAGCAGCGCCAGCAGCGAGGCCACGGCAAAGGCCGCCACCGACTGGTATTCGTTGTACAAAATTTCCACATGCAGCGGCATGGTGTTGGTCTGGCCGCGGATGTGACCCGACACCACCGACACCGCGCCAAACTCGCCCATGGCCCGTGCGTTGCACAGGATCACGCCATAGATCAGGCCCCACTTGATGTTGGGCAGCGTCACGTGCCAGAAGGTCTGCCAGCCGGTGGCGCCCAGCACCTGGGCGGCCTGCTCCTCGTCGGTGCCTTGCGCCTGCATCAGCGGGATCAGCTCCCGGGCGATGAATGGGAAGGTCACGAAGATGGTGGCCAGCACAATGCCGGGCACGGCAAACACGATCTTGATGTCGTGCGCCTGCAGCCATGGGCCAAACCAGCCCTGGGCACCAAACATCAGCACATAGATCAGGCCAGCCACGACGGGCGACACCGAGAACGGCAGGTCCACCAGCGTCGTCAGGAAGGCCTTGCCGCGGAACTCGTACTTCGTAATGGCCCAGGCCGCGGCCACGCCAAATACCAGGTTCAGCGGTACCGCAATGGCGGCGGTGATGAGCGTCAGGCGGATCGCGCTCCAGGCGTCGGGTTCCTTGAAGGCCTCCAGGAATGCGTCGGAGCCCTTGCGCAAGGCCTCGGTGAACACGGCGGCCAGCGGCAGGATCAGGAACAGAAAAATGAAAACCAGCGCAACGCTGATCAGGCTCCACTTGACCCAGTCCGGCTCCGAGGTAGGGGTGTTCGCGCGGGAACGCCGCGGAACCGGCTTTGCAGGGCCGCTGGCGTTGTCCCCTTGAGGGGAAGACGGACTCGCAGGGCGAGTCTGGCTCAGGGGTGTATTCATTTTCTCTGCCAGGCTTGCAGCGCATTGATCACCAACAGCAGCGCAAACGAAATCACCAGCAGCACCACGGCCACGGCGGTCGCTCCGGCATAGTCATACTGCTCCAGCTTGCCGATGATGATCAGCGGCGTGATCTCGGACACCATGGGCATGTTGCCGGCAATAAAAATCACCGAGCCATATTCACCAATGGCGCGGGCAAAGGCCATCGCAAAGCCGGTGAGCAAGGCAGGCGCCACGGTCGGAAAAATCACATAACGAAAGGTCTGCCAGCGCGTCGCGCCCAGGCAGGTGGCGGCTTCTTCCAATTCTTTCTCCGCGTCTTCCAGCACCGGTTGCACCGTGCGTACGACAAAGGGCAGGCCGATAAAGATCAGCGCAATCACGACGCCGTTGCGGTTGAATGCCAGTTGTATGCCATGGGGCTCCAGCAGACTGCCGATCCAGCCGTTGCTGGCCAAGAGCGCGGTGAGCGAAATGCCGGCCACGGCCGTGGGCAGTGCAAACGGCAGGTCCACCAGCGCATCGATAAGCTTCTTGCCAGGAAACGTGTAGCGCACAAGTACCCATGCAATCAAAAGGCCAAAGAAGGCATTGACAACGGCCGCAACAAACGACGCGCCAAAGGTCAGCCGGTAGGCCGCCATGACCCGCGGGCTGCTGACGGCGAACACAAACTGCTCCCAGGTCAGCGTGAAGGTCTTGAACACCAGGGCGGAGAGCGGAATCAGCACGATGATGCTGAGGTAGAACAGCGTGAAGCCCAGCGTCAGCTTGAAGCCGGGCAGAACACGTTTGGGCGCGCGCCTGGCGCCGGAAGCAATTGGCATGGAACAGAAATCGGTCGAAAGTCACAGGGTAGTGACGAAGCCGCGATTCTGAATAGCTACAGCGCGAATGCAAACTACAGACTTGTTGTTTGCTTATCCCGCAGATTGCTGAATGGGCATACCAAGAACCCGGCGAATACAGATAATGGCCGCTTTGAGGCTGTATAAAATAACAGTTATTGTTGCAAGATTGATCTGGTGCAAACACTGGGAGCATGTGCATGAAAATTCTGCCAACGGACTTTGACGGTCAATCCATTCGCCGGGTGTATGACGAGGACACAGAGACCTGGTGGTTCTCGGTGGTGGATGTGGTGCAGGTGCTGACCGAGAGCAAGAGTGCCAAGCGTTATTGGTCAGACCTCAAGCGAAAGCTGGCGCAGGAGGCGGGCTCCGAGCAACCGTACGAGGAAATCGTACAGTTCAAATTACAAGCAGCGGATGGCAAGCAGCGTGAAACCGACTGCGCCAAAGCGGAAACGCTGTTGCGCATCGTCCAATCCATCCCCAGCCCCAAAGCCGAGCCCATCAAGCTATGGCTTGCCAAAGTCGGTTACGAGCGCATGCAGGAAATGGCCGACCCCGCGCTGTCCCTGAACCGCGCCCGTGAAACCTGGCAGCAGCATGGGCGCAGCGACAAGTGGATCCAGCAGCGCATGACCGGGCAGGAAACGCGCAACAAGCTCACCGACTACTGGAGCGAGCACGACATCAAAGCGGGGCAGGAGTTCGCCATTCTGACCAACATCATTCATCAGGAGTGGACGGGGTTGAGTGTCAAGGAGCACAAGCAGGCCAAGGGATTGAGCAGCCACAACCTGCGCGACCACATGACCGAGGCTGAGCTGATTTTTACCGCGCTGGCCGAGTTGTCTACACGCCAGATTGCCCAGAGTGTGGACGCTACCGGCTTGAATGAAAACAAGAATGCCGCGCAAGCAGGCGGGCGTATTGCGCGCCAGGCCCGCAGGCAACTGGAGGACCAGACCGGTCAATCTGTGGTGACAGGTGAAAACTACCTCAAGCCGCCAGCAGCCATCAAAAGCACAAAACTTGTAAGCAAAAAGTAGCTGTAGCCCTCGTATTACTTGCGCAAGCAGCTATCAAAAACAGAGCGACATTCGATGCCTACTTCACCGTGTACAGCTTGTCGAACTGGCCGCCGTCGTTGAAGTGCAGCTTCTGGGCTTCAGCAAACGAGCCGAAAAACTCATCCACGGCGAACAGCTGGATGGGCTTGAAGGTGCTGGCGTACTTCTTCAGGATGGCCGCATTGCTGGGACGGATCGCGTGCTGGGCGGCATTCTCCTGCCCGGCGTCGGAGTAGAGGAAATTCAGGTACGCCTTTGCTTGCCCAGCGGTACCCTTTTTGGCGACGGTGCCGCCCTTTTTTTGCACCGAGCCCCAGGCCGCCAGATAGGCCATGCGGCCGTTGCCACCGGTCTTGGGGTTGACCACGATGGCCTGCACGCCGGGCTTGATCAGGTCGTTCCAGTCCTTGATGCCCTTGGGGTGTCCTTGTAGAACTCGCGCGCCACATCGTAGGACACATTGAGCAGGGTGGTGGTCTGCGCTGCTACAAAATTGCTAGCTGTTAGTGCAATAAAGATGAGGGCTAGACGGGTTTTTTTGCCTTAGTGCCATTGCAGCAGTGCCAGGCCCAGTGGCCAGGCACCAAGACCGGATTCGATGTTGATGTGCCCCGCGTTTTGCAGTCGCACGAATTCACTGCCCCAGGCGCGGGCATAGGCGCCGGCCGTGCGCACCGCGCAATAGTGCGCACGGTCTTTTGGGCGACATTGATACAGTAAAAATATACGAAATGTATATAATTCATTGACGTTTCATATGGAGAGTGCTAATGGGCATTGTCAAAATTTCGGACCTGATGCACGAGAACCTGCGCGTTGCGGGGAATGCCCTTAGCCGGTCTATCAACGCGCAAGCAGAGCACTGGATGCGGGTCGGCATGTTGACCGAGATGTACCCGGCGTTGGACTACCGGGAAATCTGCCAGTTGTTGATAAGGGCTGAACTCGCGGGGGGGATGGATATCAGCTTGGCTGCCTCGGGGCAACTCGGTAAACCCGGCGCGTCACCGGCTGAAAAACACTGATGGCGCACGGCGTTCCCATCAAGTCTGCGGCGGAACTCGAGATGGTGCGGCGGGCCGGTCGGCTTGCCGCAGAGGTTCTCGGCATGATTGAGGCGCATGTGGTACCGGGGGTGAGCACGGAGACGCTCGACCGCATCTGCAACGACCATATCGTGAATGTCCAGGGCGCCATCCCGGCCAACGTGGGGTATCACGGGTATCCCAAGACCATCCTCACTTCGGTCAACCAGGTGGTGTGTCACGGCATCCCCTCTGCGACCAAAATTCTAAAAGAGGGCGACATCATCAACATCGATGTCGCCGTCATCAAGGATGGCTGGTTTGGCGACACCAGCCGCATGTTCTTCGTTGGAGCCCCCAGCGTGGCGGCTCGGCGCCTGGTGGAGACAACGTACGAGGCATTGCGGGCCGCAATCCATCAGGTCAAGCCCGGGGCGACATTGGGCGATATTGGCCATGCCATCCAGTCGGTGGCTCAAGCGGCGCATTTCAGCGTGGTGCGCGAATACTGTGGGCACGGCATTGGCCAGATCTACCACGATGAACCGCAAGTGCTGCACTATGGGCAGCGCGGGCAGGGGCTCACGCTGGAGGCCGGCATGGTTTTCACAATTGAGCCGATGCTCAACGCCGGCAAGCGTGAAACCAAACAACTTGCCGATGGGTGGACCGTCGTGACCAAGGACCGGTCGCTATCCGCCCAGTGGGAACACATGGTGGCGGTAACGCCCTCAGGGTATGAGGTGCTCACCGCTTGGCCAGGAGGCACAGGGGCTTATGCGCCGGTTTGACACGTAGCCTGTACGAGGTTTGCTCAACGCCATTACGGGTTTGTATCGGACCCAACGCAGGCGCTCCACCGCCATGTCGCACCTTTGTGTGACAGCGTGACGGCCTACTTCTTCGCGTAGATCTGATCAAAGCTGCCACCATCGGCAAAGTGGTCCCGGGCGGCCTTGGCCCAGCCGCCAAAGGCTTCGTCAATGCTGAACAGCTTGATCTTGGGTAACTGCTTGACGTACTTGGCCTGGAACTTCTCGGAGATGGGGCGGTAGAAGTTCTTGCCAGCAATGTCCTGGCCCTCGTCGGTGTACAGGTACTCCAGGTAGGCCTGGGCCACGGCACGGGTGCCCTTCTTGTCGACGTTCTTGTCCACCACCGTGACGGCGGGTTCGGCCAGGATGCTCAGCGAGGGGTAGACCACATCGACCTTGCCGCCAAATTCCTTCTCCAGCAAATAGGCTTCGTTCTCCCACGAGATAAATACATCGCCCTGGCCACGCTGCGCAAAGGTAATGGAGGAACCACGGGCACCGGTGTCCAGCACCGGCACATTGTCATACAGCTTGGCAATGAAGTCCTTGGCCTGTGCATCGCCACCGAATTTACGTTTGGCAAATTCCCCAGGCCGCCAGGTAGTTCAGCGCGCGCCGCCCGAAGTCTTGGGGTTGGGGTGATGACGCTGATGCCCGGTTTGATCAGGTCATCCCAGTCCTTGATGCCCTTGGGATTGCCCTGGCGCACCACCAGCACGATGGTAGAGGTGTAGGGCGACGAATTGTGCGGCAAGCGTTTTTGCCAATCGCCCGGGAATCCAGCCGCCATTGGCATGCAGGGCGTCGGTGTCGCCAGCCAGCGCCAGCGTGGCCACATCGGCATCCAGCCCGTCGATGATGCCGCGCGCTTGTTTGCCCGAGCCACCGTGGGATTGCTTGATGCTCACGTCCTGGCCGGTCTTGGCCTTCCAGTGTTTGATAAAGGCGGCGTTGAACTCGACATACAGCTCGCGGGTGGGGTCGTAGGAGACGTTGAGCAGCTCAGCGGGCTTGGGTTGGGCGAGGGCGCCAAAGGAAGCGACAGCGAGAACGGCAGTCAGGGCCAACGTGGTGAAAGCCCGGCGGGTGGGGATGCGGATTGGCATTTGAAACTCCAGAAAATGGCAACGCAACAGTGCGATGGAGTGGATTCTGGAACCCAAGTGTTAAAACTGGAACGACTGAATTGTCAGTTTCAAATAACCAACTCATCTATAGGGTGGGTAAACAAAGGGTTGAAAGGCATTTCACCCAAACAATTGAACCCTGGCTGCATCCGTGATGGCGACCACGCAGGGGTGGGTGATGCGCCGTTCCACCGAAACAGCATAAAACTCGTCCACCAGTTCCTCGGTGCGCCCAATCACCTCCACGCCAAACTGGGCCACCGTGTCGTGCTCCATGACCGTGGGCGCCATGAAGGCGCCCCGCCCCTCGCGACCAAAGGCGCTCATCAGTGCGCCGTCGTCAAACTCACCAATGATGCGCGGGTGAATGTGGTGGCGGGTCAGCCAGCCTTCCAACTGCTGGCGCACTGAGGCCTGGGCTCCGGGAATCAGCAGTGGAAAGTCGTTCAAACACTTCGGAAAAACGCCTTTAAGTTGGCGCTTGAGCTCCGGCGCACAGAAGAAGCTCATGGTTGTGCGCCCCAGCGGGTGGTTGAAGGCTTTCACACTGATGCGCCGGGACATGGGCTCGTCGGCAATCACCAAATCCAGCCGGTTTAGCGCCAGTTGCGCCAGCAGGTCCGGGAACTTGCCCTCACTGCACACCAGGCGCACTGGCTCGTCAACGGTCAGCGCCGGTTCCAGCAGTCGGTAGGCGATGGACTTGGCCACTGAATCGGCCACACCCACCTTGAAGTCCAGCACCCGCTGGCCACCGTGGGCCTGGCGCACAGCGCTCTCCAGCTCGGCCCCCAGCGTGAAGATCTGGTCGGCATAACCCATTGCAAGGTGGCCGTCTTCGGTCAGTTCCAGCTTGCGCCCGCTCTTGCGAAAAAGCTTGCGGCCCAGCCAGTCTTCCAGCAGCTTGATCTGGCCAGACAGGGTTTGTGGCGTGGTGTGCAACTGCTCGCCAGCGCGCATGATGCCGCCGGCTTTCGCGGTGACCCAGAAGTAATGCAGGTGTTTGAAGTTCATGGCGCGCCCTATTGTTCGAATAAATCGAAGTGAAAATGTTATAAATTCGAATTTACACGAAGCATTTTCGCGCCTACATTCACGCTTCACCAGCAATTTTTGCGCTGGAAGGAGTCATCCCCATGCGATTAAGTACACGAGGCCGATTTGCCATTACCGCCATGATTGACCTGGCTCTGCGCCAGAGCAACACCCCCGTTCCGCTGCAGGATCTGGCTGTGCGCCACCGCATATCCATGTCGTACCTGGAGCAGATGTTTGCCAAGCTGCGCCAGCACGCTCTGGTGGAGAGCACGCGTGGACCCGGCGGTGGCTACACGCTGGCGCGCGCGGCGCACACCATCTCGGTGGCGGACATCATTGGTGCCATCGAAGACGAAACCGACACACGCAGCAAAGATGCGCCGCGTGAAACCTCGGCCAGTGCCCAGGAAATGACACAGGACCTGTGGGACGCCCTGCAATCCACTGTTGTGGCCTATCTGAAAACCGTGACGCTGCAAAGCCTTGCACAAGAGCAAAAGGCCAAGGGCTTTCAGGTTGAAGAGCGAAAGACGGTGCAAAAGGGCGTCTGCAAAACCGCGTCCGCCGGTGGCACGCTTCGGAACGCCGAACTCGGTCTTTGCACTGGGACAGGTCTGGCCGGGTCGGGCCTGAACCTGCCTTCACGGCGATCGAAGCGCCTTAGCTGGACATCAACACCGGCACCGTCATGTGGCGCAGGATGTAGCGGGTGCCGGCTCCGCGGCTTTCAAACGGGAAGCCGATGGAGCCATGGGCACCCATGACCAACAGGTCGGCACTGCGGTCACTGGCGCGGTTCAGCAACATGTCCATGACTCCAAAGTCCTCCACCAACACCACCTCGGTCGCCACAGCAATGCCATGCGTCGCCAAGTGCCGCTGCACTTCGGCACAGGTTGCCTCACCCTCATCCAGGCGGGCAGCCACGGACACCACATACGCCTTTTGGCAACCTTGAATGACGGCCAGGGCGTCGTTGAGCGCGCGGGCAGCTTCGGGGGCGTTGTTCCATGCAATCAGGGGGCACTTGCCGACGTCGGCAAAGTCTCCGATGTAAGGGACGACCAGAACGGGACGCCCGCAACCGATCACCACTTCAGACACCAGTTCTTCGGGGACAAAGTCCTTGCCATGTTCATACTGGCCCAACACCACCAGATCGGTGTGGCGGGCCAGGTCGACAAATTGGCGAACCACCTCGGCCTCACCACCCCGGTTGACGAAGCGCCATTCGCAATTGGTTAGCCCGGCGGTGGCGGTTTCAAACTGGGCCTTGCTAGCGTCGCACGCCAGGGTGAACTCCTCGCTGGGCCAAACACTGACAACACCGACCTTGCGTGCATGTCCGCGCTGCGCAAAGATGCCAACCAGTCGGGCCCCGTGCTGACGCGCCAACGCAGTTGCCAACGCCAGTCGCACGGCCGTGCGCCCATCCTGGTCCAGATGAACCACTACATCTTTTATTGCCATGGCAATCGACTCCTTGCACTGATTTAGAAATCAGGTTGATCGCTAAGCTTCAACCCCTCAAAAAAATCAGTATAGGGCGAAAGACCAGCCTCCAATGTCACCCATTTGCGCACGCAAGCGGGGTTGGGACTGCCCCGCTGGCTGACCGTTCAGGCGACTCGAACCACAGACGCTTCGTTGGCGGCAGTCAATGCGATGGCACGAATTTCCAGTGCCGCAGCTTCCAGCGCCTGGGTCTTGGCCGCTTCCCCCATGGCCAGGCCCTCGGCGCGCACAAAGCGCACGTCGGTGATGCCCAGGAAGCCAAACACGGTCTGCAGGTAGCTCTCCTGGTGCTCCATGGCACGGCCACCTTCGCTGGTGGAGTACACACCGCCCCGGGTGGACGCCACGATCACGGTCTTGCCGCCGGCCAAGCCTTGCGGACCTTTTTCGGTGTACTTGAAGGTGCGGCCCACCTGCGCCACGCGGTCAATCCAGGCCTTGAGCTGGCTGGGGATGGAAAAGTTGTACAGCGGTGCGCCGACCACGATCACGTCAGCGGCCAGGAACTGGCTGACCAGCGCCTCGGAAATGGCGTTTTCGCGCTTTTGCACGTCAGTCGGTTCAGCCGCACCGGGTGGCATGCGAAAGCCCAGGGAGTCCACCGACAGGTGGCTGGGGGCGCTGGCGGCCAGGTCAAGGTAGTCGACCGAGGTGCCGGGGTGGCTGGCTTGCCATTTGGCGACGATCTGGGCCGTCAAGGCACGGGAAACGGAGTTGGCGGCGAGGATGCTGGAATCGATGTGAAGCAGTTTCATGGTCAGTCCTTGAAGTGAAGCTGCGGATTGCAGCCATGGATCAAGTATGCGGATGAAACCATTCTTTGATAAGTTGGCAAAAATGCGTTAGATTGTCCTACTGATAGAACAATGGAGCGCCACAAGGAGCCCATGCAGGACCTGAACGACCTGGTCTACTTTGCCGGGGTGGTGGACCGCGGGGGTTTTGCTGCCGCCGGGCGCGCGCTTGGGCCTGCCCCAAATCGCGCCTGTCGCGCCGGGTGGCCGAGCTGGAAGCAGGCCAGCTGTGGCGGCCTGCAGCAGCGCACCACCCGCAAGCTGTCGCTGACCGCCGTGGGCGAGCAATACCACCGCCATTGCGTGGCCATGCGCGAAGATGCCCAGGCCGCCGCCGATGCGGTGGCCCAGGCACAGACCGAACCGCGCGGCACCATCCGCGTGGCCTGTCCGGTCACGCTGGCGCAAACCACGCTGGGGCCCCATCCCGCCGCAGTTTCTGGCGCGCCACCGCAGGTGCGCATCGACATGCGGGTCAGCAACCGCGTGGTGGATCTGGTGGAGGAAGGCTTTGACGTTGCACTGCGCGTGCGCCCCACGCTGGATGACAGCGGCAGCTTGGTGATCAAGAATTTTGGCCTGACCCGCACGCTGCTGGTGGCCAGCCCGACCCAATTGGCACGCCAGGGCCGCCCATCGACTTGGGCCGAGCTGGCAGACGCTGGACACCGTCGGCGTGTCCACAGTGGGTGAAGCCGCCACCGGCAACTGTTGGGGCCAGACGGAACGGCCATGCGCCTTTCGGCACCAGCCACGTTATGTGGCTGACGACTTGCTGACGCTCAAATTGGTCGTTTTGGCCCGGATGGTGCGCCTTGCCGGACTATGTGTGCCGCCGAGAGGCCCGACGGCCGCCTGGCAGGTCATGCGCCTGGTTCACCCCGGCCGGGCATCTTCCACGCCAGTGTTTCCCTGTCGCGGCGCGGCCTGCTTCCGCGGTGCGGCGGTTTCTGGATTTTTGGGTGAGGCTCACGCGAGGTTGGGGCAGTTACCAGCAGACTAGCAGCGACACAAATTGTGGGTGAAAACCTGGCTGTTTTGCTGCTCCTCAAGAGTTCGTGAGTCAAATTGGCCTCCCGCCCCCAGGAATATGAATAGCTATCAAATTAGGTAGTTTAACCTGGTTCTAGCTGCCGGTGCTGAAATGCTGCCAGAGGGGTGCAGGTTCCGACGCCTTTGAAAACTGTGAATGTATCCAGTAAAAGATAATAAAGGAAAAGCTAAGTCGTTGAAAAATAAACAGCTTT
>JADJBC010000056.1 GCA_016703945.1 Candidatus Aalborgicola danicus | reverse complement strand
TACGACCGAGGGGCCTGTCGGTCGGGTACTTTCCGACATGCCGCGATAAAACGCCAGCGATTCAAACGTCGAACAGATCTGCATCATTGTCTTCGCGAGCGAAGAAGATTATCGAACCCGCTTCTTGTCCCGGCGCGCTGCAGTAACCGGGGAAATCTTCTTGCTTGGAGTCGTTAAGGGCGTTTTCAGCACCTCAAGTGCCTCATGCAAGAGGTCCGCCACTCGCCCATGCAGCGTCGAAATATCGGCATCGTGCCGATTTCTTTCAGCGCTCGGATCTGTCTCATTACCAAATCGAGTATAAACATCAACACCCGGCAAGAGCCCGACCAATAGTGCCCGCTGCTGTGTGGGTTTAATCACTTCGGCGCGCATCGCAACACGAGATAGGACCTCAAGTTCTTCCAATGCAATGTCGCAGCGAGGGCGCTGCTCGAATGAGAACGGTTCGACAAGGTCGCGCTCGAGCTTTAACAGCAAACCAGGATTAAGAGACGAGGTCTTCGACGGTCTAGTCAGCATCGAAAAAAACCCATACCAAACCAGGGCTGCAGGGAAGAACGGCGTCAATGGGACCAAAGCTCCCGCGTGTGCAAAAGACGACGGTAGGATGCGATTACAGACAAATGCAACCGCAATCTCGTCGATCTCCTGACCTCGCGAATGCAACTGAATGATCTGGATTAACTGAGAAAACGCGCGCATACGACCATCGAACACGCCAGATAACTCGCGCAGGAACAGGGCCGCATCCGGATAGGTATTCGCGATGATGCTTTCCAGATGATTGCCATCGAGATCATGTCCGGCGACGAATCCATGCAACGCCAAATAGATGTCGGCGCCGGTATTCGATCGGCTGGAACCTTGGACGTCACTATCGCTGGCTACCTCGTGCGCGCGAAGCACCGCATTAACTGATGGTTGGAAATGGGGAAGCCTAGTGATATCTCGCAAACGCATCCATCGTACAGCGATCTGCTTAATTGGAAACTGCTCGCCATAAAGTTGATGGCTGCGGCCTAAGGTGAAAGCGAGCGTGCGCCGCACCGCCGAGTAGGAAGGAAGTGCGCTGCTTCCATCGGGTACTCCAAGCGCCGCGAGGGTTGCCTCTCCCAATGCTGCACCGATGGTCGCCTTGCGATAGCGTCCCTGACGCTCGTAGCCATCGTACTGCATCGGACCCTGTTCCTGTGTCACTAGGCTCGCCATCTCGGGACTCAAGACATGCACTAGGGCCGTCAGTGGGGATTGATCCGGATAGTAGGTTGCGACTTTCGCAAACAGATCTTCAAGATCGCCCAACTGCGGAACGATCACATGCGGAAGTGCCAACCCATCCGGGTGGGCGGGTCGATAACAATCGAACGACCGTTCCCCACCGGGGAAACTGGAGGAAAATAGGTCAGCCGAGGGAGGACGTCATGTTGGCCATCAGGACTGAGAATCTCAGATAGGCCTTCAGCTCTGTGTTGCAGCATCATCGTTTCTTAAAAAGTTCGTCGAAAGCTGGATCGGCCTGCGGGGGCTTGAGCACACCAAGGGCCGCTTCCAGATAGCCAGGAAGATGCCCACTGTAATACAAGTGGGCACTCGTCTTGCCGCGCAGCACACCGGTGTAAATAAGCCGCTTCTGGACCGCGCCCATCCGGGACAGCACCTCGCATCCGCCAAGGTGGACGGCGCGGAACTCCCATCCTTTTGCGCCATGCAGTGTATCGATCCAGATGAGACTGTTCGGATCGTCCAGCGCACTCCGGAGTAAGACGTTGCTAAAAACCTCTACCTGTTCCCTCTTCGGGAATAGTACGCCAATCCGTTCCCCGGGATAAAGCTGCAGGTGTTCGCGCAGGTTTTCCACAATCTTGGCGATCTGGCCCTCAAACGTATCACAAGGGACGGGGATCACATTCGATGGCCGCTCGCCTTCTGGGTAGTGGCATTCCCCCTGAAGCCGAGGGTACGTGGCGGCATCTGACAGAATCGCGTCGGCGACTTTACATAAGCTCAGCCCACTGCGGTAGTGGTAGCGGAGCGCGACTACGGCTCCCACTAGTTTCTCCGGCAGGCCTGGGGTATGGGTCGCCTTGTAGATGCTTTGTCGTGAGTCGGCTGCCAGCACCAGGCGCTTGCAAAGCCTACGAAAGACAAGCAACTCGGTGTCCGTGTAGTCTTGGGCTTCGTCCACCAGCAGCGTTTCGCAGTATGCGTCGGAAATCCGACCGGCGTCGATAAGCGACATTACCTTTCCAGCGAATAGGGCCCTGCTGGCCTCAAAGCTCTCTTCAGAGTCGTCGACAGGCACACCATACTCCTGAAGAATTCCTCGAAAAAAACCCATCTGCGTCACTGCGGAGGCCGGATCGATGTCGTAGTGTTCACAGCCGGCCTGGACAAACGTTCGCAGGCTTTTTGGTGAATACGATAATTTTAAAGTTGCTCTGCAGCTTGAGGGTAAGGTACTTTGCGCGCAGCAGCAGGATATTCGTCTTGCCAGAGCCGGCTGGCCCCGTTAAGAGAAAACTCGATGCTACCGGTATGTTTTCCACCGCTTGGCGTTGCTCGGGGTCGAGCTGGTCCGTCCTGATCCAGAACATTCTGTCCTCCCGGTTAATTCTTCAGCATCGTCTCGACGGTATCGAGAAATGCCCCTCGGCAGTTTCCTAAAGCCGTCTCGACAGTAAACATTTCTGTCCAGGAGGCCGAACTCAGCGGCACCTCCCCAATCGACGCACTGAACGACAGCTTCGTGGCTTCGTTGACGGTCGGGTCGATCGCAACATGTAGTGAGAAAACGACCCTGCGGGGAAATCGCGCGACTCGTCGGATTCGAACGTGAATCGCGACACATATTCCTGTTGTGACCGAGGTTCTTCGCTAACTCTGGACTTTGGAAAAATCGGTGTATTCAGCAGATAGGTTCTAATTTCCCCGATGAATGCGTTATTCAACAGCCAAAGCTGTTGTTCCCGGGTTGGACCAGGCGCCGATTGGACCTGTCTAGCCTTCGCAAGACGGATCTCTTCACTTCGCAATTGTCGCAACCGAATCCGCTTTTCCCTCTGATGTAGCTCAACCGGCCCTGTAGGCTCGAAGAAATCTTCCCAGCATACGAACTGCAGTCGCTGCCGCCACTCCTTCAAGAGGCATGACTGTACCGTCTGGATCAACCATCCTTGGACGTTCTCAGATGCCACCTCCGGCGTGTGGTCGCGAACGGCATCGTAAAGGCGCACCCTGGGCTTATCGTATCCAGTGAACAGGGGTTTGCCCATAATCATGTCGTGCAGCGTTGCCCCGATTTGATAGAAAGTAACGGCACGCCACGCACCGTCAGCATCTTCCTGTTCCTGTCTCCAAACGAACTCTGGGGGGCTATAGCGCGGCGTCGCGACGAACTCCATTCCCGAACGTCGTTCCTCGGTCTCATCCTCCGCCGCCGGCATCTGATGGATGATGCCGAGATCCAAGAGTTTCAGCGTCTTGAAATCGTCGCTGATGACGATGTTTGCAGGCTTAATATCTCGGTGCACCAGTCCCTCGGCCTCAAGCGCACGAGCGACGTCAGCGAGCTGTCCGGCCAGTGTTGGAATGGTCTCGGGTGGAATTTTCCCGTCAAGCTTGTCGAGCGAAGTCCCTGGCACCAATTCCATCACCAGATACAAGGTGTTCAGTTGCGGTGCCTCGCCGCCCGCATAAACCTCTACGAGGTTTGGGTGAAGATTCGTCCCGATCAAGTCGAGTTGGAGCTCAAGTCTCTCCCGCGTCTCAGCAGGCCCATTCTTGGCAATCGCGCTGGGGAAGAACAGCTTCACTGCAACCTCACGACCATCACGCTTCGCCGCATAGACGATCCCATCCGCGCCATGCCCCAATACTCGGCTCAGTAGGCAGCCCTCCACTTCCCTCCCTGCAAGGTCGTCAAACTCAGCCACGGCACCCCTTTCAGATCTATCGATCCTCGGAATTTGCTCGCGAATTATACGTTCTGCCCGACGATCCACTGACACCGGATGATCCTCACATCATTTCTGCAACATCAGCCAGTCATCTAATCACGATACGCCACAATGCACCCAACAACGTCTGCCGACGAGCGCCACCTTAGGACAACGTAGTCAAGGTAGGCTTGTTGGTGGACAGTGGACAGATACCAACTCGTCGACAGATGGCCGCTGACCTAATTCCGACCATTGCGGTCGCCATGTTGGCTGGCACGTCTTCGGCTGAAGGATACCGCCGGGTTCATCGCGGTTGTTTGAAGTAACAAACGACAAGAACGACTTATCCACGGGCGCGCGGGCGGCGCCTATCACGCACGCAAAGCGCGGCGGTGGGTAAGCTGCCTGTCTCAGAATTGCCGATGCGAATTCGTTAGCACTGCTGACATTCCTTGCTCTAAGTTCAGTCCATCCCGTCCGAACGATCAGTGAGGATCTGGCGCCGACTCTCCGTTGGTTTCTGGGGAACTTGTTCAATTGCACGGCTGTCTCATCCCCGAGTCTGGCGATTCGCGCTGTGCGCCGAATATCTCTTTGCGATCGTGCAGCGAATTGCCGAACATCGAATAGTTTTCCACGCTGGCTGTGTCAGCCCGCCTGATGCACGTAAACGCATCGCCCAGTGCTCGCAAGATCGAGCGCAAGAGCCGGACTGATCTCCTCGACACCGGCAGCCGCGAGGCTCGGAGATACCTGTAAGCCTGTAGTCAATCGTTTGGACAGCATCCTGGCAATGTGCGCCAGCCATCGTTCTGCCACAATCCAGGGCAAATGCGGCGCGGTCGCAATCGGGCTTCGCCTACATTCGTGCGGGTACAGCCCCGCTTTACTGCCCCAAGCAGCAACAACTGTGTGAAGCCAAAGACGTCTGCGCCAGTCGTGCCTCGTGTGACATACGCGAGGCATGTTCACGTCGACCAATCGCACTGGCGCCAGCCAGTACGATCCCAGCGGCAACGCTGTCTGCGCAAAGCGGCAGCACCCCTGCGCCAATCGCGTCGTCACTACCGCGGCGACAGCCGGTAGTGACGACGCGCACCCGCGCCCCAGCCGACGCGGACTGATCGGTCGCTGGCGCAAGTGACGACCCCAAGTGATGGGCTCCCTGACCCATCGTCATGCTGGACCGCGCAATACGGTCCTTCTACTTGCCCGCTCCCAGCGGGCTCAGTCCGAAGCCGCGCCGCAGAGGCGCACCTCCGAGCCCTGGGTCAAGGGCTCATCTCGATGGATCGGCTTCCAACAGGAAGCGCTATCGACGCCAATGCCGCGTGTCGCGGTGGCAAGCAGCAAAACAAACGGCATGAAACGGGAGTGGTGTCCCGGGTCCCTCGTAGTTCTCGACACGCTTAGGCGTTCGGGACGGACAGAAACACTTACCGGACAGGCTTCACACACCAGCAGCAGAGCAAAGGGCAGGAAGAAAGGGGCAGCAAATGGAGAAAAGGGAATGAACCTGGCGAGGACGGGATGCGGAACCTGAACTACGAGCTGAAGCAGCTTTGCAATCGGAATCGCGACGGCAGCTATGCCACGCAGCACGACCGCGAGCGCGTGCTCGACCAGATCGCCAACCAGCTCCAGGAACTGGGCTTTCGGCATATGGTTGTCGCCGGCCTGAAACCGAAGCATGTCGATGGATTGGTCGAGCGCTGGAAAGCGGAGGGTCTGGCCGTCGGCACGATCAAGAACCGGATGGCGGAGCTTCGCTGGTGGGCCGAGAAGATCGGCAAGCAAAACGTAGTCGCCAGGGACAACGATCACTATGGCATCGGTCACCGACAGTACGTCACCAATGTCAGTAAGGCCCGCGAGCTATCGGCCGGTGACCTGGCGAAGATCACCGACCCGTACACGCGGATGTCGCTGCAGCTACAGGCGGCGTTCGGATTGCGGCGCGGGGAGTCGATCAAGATTCGGCCCGAGTGGGCGGATCGTGGCGACAGGCTCGTCTGAAGGACACCTGGACCAAGGGCGGCCGCGAGCGGGAAATCCCCATCCGCAATGAAGAGCAGCGCCGGGTGCTCGACGAGGCGAAGCGTTTCGCCGGCAGGGGCAGCCTCATTCCGGCCGAACAGCGATACGTGGAGCAGCTCCGGCGCTTCGAGTATCAGTGCGCCAAGGCCGGTAGCCACCGGGTGCACGGCCACCGCCACCAGTATGCGCAAATGCGGTACCGGGAACTCACCGGCTGGGCTGCGCCAGCCGCCGGCGGCCCACGCTCCAAGGAATTGACCGCAGCGCAAAAGGTGATTGACCAGGAGGCACGACTCACGATCAGCCGGGAACTGGGGCATGAGCGGCCCCAAATAACTGGCGTCTACGTAGGCCGATGAGCTGCCTGGTAGAAGACGAAGCTCCTGCGAAGTCAGATGGCTGTTAGCACTGCTGACGCGGGAATGTCCGAGAAGACCCGACTGCCTGTTCGCCCGACGCTGCGCTCAACTTAGGCTTCATAACTCGGGTGGCCGGCGGCCGGACCATCCCATTTCAAACACCAAGGGCGATCCGCAGATCGCTCTCCTAATCAAGTCAATCGCGTTACTTCTTCTTCGCGGCGGGCTTCTTGGCAGCAGGCTACTTGGCTGCTGGTTTCGTCTCAGCTTTTGGCGGCTGGCTTCGGTGTAGTCTTCTTGGGCGCCGTCTTCTTGCCCCAGCCACCGCCGCCGCCTTCAAAAGTGGCACCTGCGGCAAACTTCGGCAACTTTGCCGCAGCGATCTTGAGCGTTGCGCCCGTTGCTGGGTTTCTTCCTTCACGTGCGGCGCGTAGCTGCAGCGAAGGTACCAAACCCGATTAGCGCAACTTGCTCGCCAGCAGCAATGGTAGCGGTGATAACTTCAAGCACCGCATCCAGCATACGCGGCCGTTTGAGCCTTGGTGAGTTCCGAGCGTTCGGCCAGCGCTTCGATCAGTTCTGCTCTGTTCATTGTGTCGTACCTATCGGGTTGAAGGAACGCGAATTCTGCCACCAGTGAAAGATCAGACGCAACAGTCCATTGCGCCGAACAGCCGTGCCATGAACTGCTGTTCATCGAAAGGTACCGGCTTACATAGCGAACCGAGCTCGTAAAAGCCGCAATGGTCGCGTTATGGGTGACGGCATCATGCGGCACCAGCAGGTACTTCCACGGCTTGCCGCCCTGCGCCTGTGAATACTCGCTGGCATGCTTGCACCACGTTGCGGCAGCATCGGCCTTGGCCTTTACGTCGGCAGCTTCCATATCCTTGGCAGCCTTGGTCTCGATGATCAGGTTGAAGTCGGCAGTCGCCGCAATGAAGTCGGGTACATACTCGGGCTGACTGGCGCCAGATCGGTAGTAGATATTTAGTTGCCCCGCCACCGGCCGGAACCATCGCCGTGCATCGCGCTCCAGCAATCCCGCCAGAACGCGCTCGGTATCGGAATGAAACTTCTGCACCGGGTAAGCGCACTTGGAAAATCCGCCATAGACGTATTGCGCGATCTTGCCCTTGTCGTC
Source organism: Candidatus Aalborgicola danicus (assembly GCA_016703945.1). Classification (GTDB taxonomy): domain Bacteria; phylum Pseudomonadota; class Gammaproteobacteria; order Burkholderiales; family Burkholderiaceae_C; genus Allorhodoferax; species Allorhodoferax danicus. The sequence goes on along the minus strand of JADJBC010000056.1, from coordinate 2,656 downwards.
GGGTGCCTGATGCAGCGGCAGGATTTCACCCTCGGCGGTAAAAGCACACGACTTGATCGGTGTGAAGCCTTGGCTGACTACGACTTCGGACTCGGACATGTCTTCGTAATAGCTGTGCGCCATCTGAAGGTGGATGTTCTCCGCGATGGGCTTGCCGTAGCTACTGAGGACGTTATGCAGTTCCTCATCCGTTTTCAGGTAGGTCTTGAAGTGCGCAACCGCCTGCCCGGATAGCTCGTAGATCAGCTCGGCATGCTCGTCGTAGGACACGTCGTCGTAGTTGATCAGCTCGCGAACGATGTAATCCTCCAGTCGCGTTTCCGCCACCGTCGAAGACTCGCCGTAAAGAATCTGCTTGCCGGTCTTCAGGCCCTGGCCGATCAGGGTCATGTCCTGCGGCTGGAAATTCATTTTCGACAAGTCGAGCTTGAATGCCTTGTAGCCACTCTTCACCGGGCCTTTCGGCACGACCGAAATGCGGGGGATGTCGATGGTTTGCTCCACCAGCACCGCAACCGTCTTCTGGACAACATCGGCCACGTGCAATGGTTCCGTTGCCAACAGGTCGCCTTGCTTGGGCACCATGCGTTCCTGCACACGTCGGGTAATCTGCTGCTGAATATCAGTCTGCGTCAGTGCGGCGCTAGTTGGTACAAGGGACTGCCCTTGCTTCTTCTCCCGGCTGATTTCGGCGATAACGTCCATGGCGATTTGCGCAATCTGTCGCTCTTCGCCGGTGACCAACTAATTACAGGGGCTGAAGTTCCATACGCGCACCGCCTGTCTGGGATGCCTGGAACTTGCTGCGTGCCCAGCCGCTACCGTACCCAGCATGGCGTTGGCCGTGGACTGCACGGAAATGCTCTTCAGAGTGCTACCGCTGCCCGTGTCCGGTGTCAGCATCAAACGCTGCATGCGGATCGGCGAATCGCCGCGCCCGGCTTCGTCGATGACTTCCTGAAACTTGTCATGCGCGATGATGTTCAGCCGATCCACCACGTCGACGCCGGTCTTGCGGCCATAGGGCAACCGCAGACCGCGGCCGATGGATTGCTCAATCAGTGTGCGGGCGTTGGCGGCACGCAGCGGAACGATGGTGTAGAGATTGGTCACGTCCCAGCCTTCCTTCAGCATGTTGACGTGGATCACGATCTCGCCACTTGGCGACCGGCAAAGAACGCACCGGATTCAATCGTCGCCATCAACGCGGCGTGGGTCGTGTCCCGCGCAATGACCAGCATAAAGAGCTTAACCAGTTTGTCGCCGGTCTGCTGCGCGTAGGTCCGCAAAGTGGACCTTGGTTTCCTCATGCACCCGTATGCCGTCCTGCAGCTGATCGTCTCAGCGCTCCGGCACTATGGGCGCTCTGGTCGAAGTTCTGCTGCGTAACAACGGCGGGCTCTTTGACGAAACCGTCCTCGATGGCACGGGCCAGCGGGTAATCCATCACCACGTTCTTGAACGGGGTCCGTTCTGCCGCCGGTACCCTCGACGAAGGGCGTTGCGGTCAGCTCCAGCCAGCAGCGGCCTGCTCGTTCAAGGCGCGAATACCGGCACCGGCATGGTAACGGTGCGACTCGTCCGCGATCAGCACCAGATCATCGGCCGGCGAACTAGTCGAAGTAGCTTTGCCCCAGGTATTCCGATGGCCGCTTGATCTTTGGCGACTTGCCGCCGCGCCTCTGGATTGATCTTCGGGATGTTGGGGATATTGACCTCGATTCCACCGAGCAGGCTCCAGGCTGCCGCGTTTGCTCGTAGTTATCGCCGGTAATCACCTCCGTTCGCAGTGCTGGCAAACTCATCAATGCCTTTGAACATACTTGGGCGAGTTCGGCGAAAGTCGCCGATCAACTATCGTAGATGATCAGGTTCAGCGCCAACACGAAAAAATGCCGGTAGCCGTAAGCCGCATGCAGGTGGCTGATGAACGCACCCATCAGGCGTGTCTTGCCGACGCCAGTCGCCAACGCGAAAGCACGTGGACGGAAACTCGCGCTCGGGAGTCGGTCAGTGTCGGGAACTGACCCTGAAGGGGCATCCTGCATCGCTTTCAATTCTTCCTCCGACCGCGCTTTCCGGGTCGCGCAACGCCGGACATGATCGACCGCCCAAGTCAGGCGGCGCAGGCTTTTCGGCTTGCGGCTCGCGCAGACTCAAACGGCCACTGACGGAACGAAACAATGTTTTCCAGACTCATACAAGGGCCCTTCATTTTCTTGATCGGACGCGCCTACCGCCGGTTTGCGGGCCTTGCGACAGCCGCCATCGGCTTGCTGATGGCCGCTTCAAGTCCTGCTCGGCACGGCTGGGGCGGCAAGCGCTGCTCGCGGTAGTGTTCAAACTCCGCTTCCGCCGCCCAGCAGGCCACCTCCGCCGCCACCTTGCCGGCATGCGTCAGCGCCTCTCGTTCGGTCATCAGGAAGTCGTCCGGCGGGCAATCCGATCGGTCATGAAGGGTCATCGTCTTGCGCGACTGCGCCTGCAGCTCGGCGATTTCGATGTAAGCATTGACGATGCGGTTGAGCGTGCCCAACTCTTCCTCATTGAGGGTAGTTCTTGGCAATGCTCACGTCTGCCTTGCGGATAGGGCCGCGCTTGCCCGCGCCAGCCCATGTCGTCAGGCCAGCATTGGGAGCCTTGGCATTGGCACGAG
>JADJBC010000055.1 GCA_016703945.1 Candidatus Aalborgicola danicus | reverse complement strand
GACCACCGGAAAGTCGCGCCAGATGGTTTGCAACACGGCCAGCGTGTCGTCTTCCACCAGACCAAACACCAGCGAATCAATGGGCGTCTTGTAGAACCCGAAGGAATGCAGATTCACCAGCGACAGCATTACAAACACAAAGGCAAGCCCCGCGGCAATACGCCCCTGAATACGCCCCGACACCCAGGGCAACACCAGCAACAACAGGAAACCGCCAATGGCGCTGACTTTCAGGTCAAAGCGCAAACCTTGAACCACCACGCTGGCCAGGTCGGTGGAAGAAACCTGAAAACCCGTGGGCCAAAAAATACGCCAGTTGTCCGAGCCGGATCAGCGAAAGCGCCACTACCAAAGGCACGATCAGCACCCAGGCCCGCAACAGACCGCGCAGGGTGCCGTGGAGAAGGGAACTCAGTGTGCGGGCAATGGTGGATTTCATCAACCCTACATTGTCTCCGCGAACAGCTCGCGTCCAATTAACATGCGGCGGATTTCGCTGGTTCCAGCGCCAATCTCATAGAGTTTGGCATCACGCCACAGTCGGCCCAGCGGGTATTCGTTGATATAGCCGTTACCGCCGAAGATCTGCACGCCCTCGCCGGCCATCCAGGTGGCTTTCTCGGCGGTCCACAGGATGACCGAGGCGCAGTCCTTGCGCACCTGGCGCACGTGCTCGGCGCCCAGCAGGTCCAGGTTCTTGGCCACGGTGTAGGCAAAGCTGCGCCCGGCCTGCAGCACGGTGTACATGTCGGCGACCTTGCCCTGGATCAGCTGGAATTCGCCAATGCTCTGGCCAAACTGCTTGCGGTCGTGGATATAGGGGATGACGTTGTCCATGACGGACTGCATGATGCCCAGGGGGCCGCCGGTCAGTACGGCGCGTTCATAGTCCAGGCCGCTCATCAGCACCTTGGCGCCACCATTGACCTGGCCCAGCACGTTGGAGTGCGGCACTTCCACGTTGTTGAAAACCAGCTCGCCCGTGTGGCTGCCACGCATGCCCAACTTGTCTAGCTTTTGCGCGATGCTGAAGCCGGGCATGCCCTTTTCGATCAGGAAGGCGGTGACGCCGCGCGCGCCCAGTTCGGGTTCGCTCTTGGCGTACACCACCAGCGTGTCGGCGTCCGGCCCGTTGGTGATCCACATCTTGTTGCCGTTGAGCAGGTAGTAGCCGCCCTTGTCTTCCGCCTTGAGTTTCATGCTCAGCACGTCGGAGCCCGCACCGGGCTCACTCATGGCAAGCGCACCCACGTGCTCACCACTGATCAGCTTGGGCAGGTACTTGGCGCGCTGCGCATCGGTGCCGTTGCGCTTGATCTGGTTGACACACAGGTTGCTGTGCGCGCCATAACTCAGGCCCACTGACGCGGATGCACGCGAGATTTCTTCCATCGCAATCATGTGGGCCAGGTAACCCATATTGGCGCCGCCGTATTCCTCGCCCACCGTGATACCGAGCACGCCCAGGTCACCCATCTTGCGCCACAGGTCCATCGGGAACTGGTCGGTTTTGTCGATCTCGGCCGCGCGGGAGGCGATCTCGGCTGGCGCAAACTCGCGCACCGCGTCGCGCAGTGCGTCAATGTCTTCACCGAGTTGGAAGTTCAGGCCGGGCAGGTTGTTCATGGTTTTTGTCTCCTGTTGAGCGATGGTTTGGATAGGGGTATAAAAGCTTCAGGCTTTGGCCCGTTTGGTAGCCGGCTTGGTCGCCTTGGCCAGCAGCGCGCGCGCTTCTTTTTCGTGGGTCTTGAGTTCGTCCAGATTGGCCTGCAGGTCCGTCATTTGGGATTCCAGCTCCTTGCGGTGCGCGGCCAGCACATCGAGGAATTTCTGCAGCTGCGCGCCGGTGTCGCGCGGGCTGTCGTACATCTCGATGATTTCCTTGGCCTCGGTCAGCGACAGGCCCAGCCGCTTGGCGCGCAGCGTCAATTTCAAACGGGTACGGTCCCGCCCGCTGTAGACGCGCGAACGCCCGCCCGGCCCCATGCGCTGCGGCTCCAGCAGCCCCAGGTCCTCGTAGAACCGGATGGCGCGCGTGGTCAGGTCGAACTCCCGCGCCAGATCGCCAATGCTGTAGGTGGTACTCATGAGTGGTGTGAACAAGGGAGACAGAGCCTTCAAAAGACGCCGCCTAGAATGCCCGTTTTGTTGACGTTTACGTAAACGTCAATTATGTAATAAAAAGGCGCACCCATGAACGAACTGGAAATGCAGCTCCATTACCCGCTGGGTGACGCCCTGCCCCCCGGCGGCGGCACACTGGAAGTTGCACCCGGCGTCAAATGGATACGCATGTCCCTGCCCTTTGCGCTGAACCACATCAACCTGTGGCTGCTGCGCGATTGCATCGATGGTGTGGAAGGCTGGAGCATTGTGGACTGTTGTATCCACCGCGACGAGGCCAAGGCCCAGTGGGAATCCATTTTTGTCAACGAACTGCAGGGCTGCCCGTCCTGCGTGTCATCGTCACCCACATGCACCCTGACCATATTGGACTGGCGCACTGGTTGTGTGAACGATGGAGCGAAGATGCCGGCGTGGGGGCGCGCCAATGCCGGCTGTGGATCAGCGCCACCGACTACCAGGTGGCGCGTATGGGTTGCATGGGGCCCACCGGTTTTGGCGGCGACCGGGCGGCGGACTATTTTGCAGCCCATGGCTTGAACAGCCCCGAGGCCGTGGAGCAGATCAAGGCCCGTACCGGCTATTTCCCGTCCCTGGTGCCCTCGGTGCCACCAACTACCGCCGCATGATGGACGGCATGCTGATCACCATTGGGGGACGCACGTGGCGCTGCATCAGCGGCTACGGCCACGCGCCGGAGCATATTGCGCTTTATTGCGAAGAACTGAACGTATTGATCGGCGGCGACATGATGCTGCCACGCATCTCGACCAATGTCAGTGTGTATGAGCAGGAGCCCGAGGCCAATGCACTGGCGCTATTTTTGGACTCGATCGACAAGTTCCGCAGCCTGCCCGAAGACACTTTGGTCTTGCCGTCCCACGGCAAACCGTTTACCGGCTTGCACACCCGCATCCAGCAATTACACGACCACCACCGTGACCGCCTGGCCGAGGTCCAACAAGCTTGCACAGGGCAGGCCTGCAGCGCGGCCGACATTCTGCCGGTGATGTTCAAGCGACCCATGGACCTGCACCAGACCACCTTTGCCATGGGTGAAGCGGTGGCCCATTTGCATGCCCTGTGGTACGACGGCACGTTGCAGCGCAGCGTGGATGCGTCGGGTATTTACCGGTTTACGGTCCGATAGTGGGGAGACTCTAAGGAGTCTGGACTCTTAGCGTTTGAGATCAACCGCCCTGGCGACCCGAAAACCACCCGCGTTGAACCGGAACCCTGGCGAGAACCAGCCACGGCTGGTGGAACGCAGACCGGCCGGGTCACCCACCCAGGCCCCGCCCCGCAGCACACGCCCGGTGCCGCTGCAACGGCTGTTCCAGGCACTGCCGTCCACCGGCGCGCCGGCATAGGTATCGTGCTGGCAGTCTTGTACCCATTCCCACACGTTGCCGTGCACGTTGTACAGGCCAAAGGGATTCGCTTCAAACTGGTCCACCGACACGGTGGCGCGGCGCCAATCGCCCTTGCGGCTGCCTCTGAAACCGGGTGCCGTGGTGTCGTAATTGGCCCGATCGGCAGACAAGTTCTCCCCCCACCAGAAGGTAAATGTGCTGTTGGCGCGTGCGGCGTATTCACGCTCAGATTCGCTTAACAGGCGGTAACTTTTGCGGGTGCTGCTACTCAGCCACTGGGTATAGGCCTGGGCGTCGTTCCAGCTGACACACACTACCGGGTGGTTGTCGGCTTGCGGGAAACCGACCTGGCGCCAGTTGAGTTTGGGGTTGTTTTCCCATTTGCCTGCCGTCCAGGCGAAACAACCACCGTCGCGCTCGGCTTCGGTTTGGTACTGGGTGGCAAGCACAAAGGCGGCAAACTCCGAGCGGGTCACCGCGTAACGGCCCGCTGCAAAGCTGCGCACCGTCACACGGCGCTGGGGTGTCTCACGCACGTCGACAGGCTCCTCCATAGCGGCGGTGGCTGTACCCTGGACCTTTGGCACCGGGTTGCCCATGTCAAACTGGCCGGCCGGCACCACCACCAGTTCCGGACACTGCGGGCAGTCTTGAACAACCGGGCCACCGCGCGTGTTCGGGGCTGGCGTGTCGGTCTTGTCGGATTTGCGCGGTGCCGAATCAACAAGCCCGGTCTTGGGTGCTTGCGCATTGCCCGAACCCGCCGACGCCAGTCGGTCCTGCGATCCGCCACCACCGATGCTAACCCCCAGGCTCTTGGCGGTCGGCGGCTGAAACGCCACGGGGCTTCCCGCCTGGCCAATGACGAAGAAGATCAGGTAAAAGCCGAAAAAGACCCCCACAATGGCAATCAGCCACTGCTCATTGATGAGCGCGTTCAGGACGGCAACCACGGTGACGGCGGCGGCAGCAGCACCAACCCAGCTACCAGTCCACTGGTGCCCGAAATACCCGCCCAGCAGTGACAACACAACGATGGCCAGCCATTTATATATCTCCATTGCGCAACCTCGCGAAAAAATTTAGCTAACCATACCGCATTCGCACGCCCGGCGCACTGGCTTGTTGGTACAAACGTCAGCCGGGAGGTCTACCACTTCGGGATCGCATCATCGCGCAACTGCCCGCGCAGATGGGCATAGTCTGGCACTACGCTGCGCACGGTGTCCCAGAAACGGGCGCTGTGGTCCATCACCCGCAAGTGGCTGAGCTCGTGTGCCACCACATAGTCGATGACCGCCGGGCGCAGGTGAATCAGGCGCCAGTTCAGGCGAATGGAGCCATCGATACGGGCAGAGCCCCAACGTGTACTGGCCGAACTCAAACTCAGCTTGTGCCACTGCACCTGCAACAACGGCGCAAAGTGGTTCAGCCGCTGCTCAAAATGCTGGCGCGCCTGGCGCATCAACCAGGCCTGCACGGCGTCGCGAATCTGTTCGGGTGTTGCGGTAGTGGGCAGGCCCACACGCAGCGTTGCACGGTTGATGCCCTCTTGGCCCGGACCGGAGTCGACAAAGTTGTCCAACTGCGCACCGACTGCACCAAAGGCGTGGGTGGGGTCCAGCACCACCCGCACATCGCTGCCGAACAACGGAAACATGGTGCCATCGGCCCAATCGACGCGAGCGGCTTGCTGGCGCTGTTGGCGCTGGCGTGCTTCATCCAGCTTGCGGGTGACCCAGGGGCCTTTTTCGCGCAGAGCCGCTTCAACCTCGGTCACCGGGGTCCAGCGTGGCGCGCGCACCACCAGCCCGTCGGGGCCCACCACAAAACCAATGGTGCGCCGTTTGGCGCGTTTGAACAGATACGCCACCACGGCGTCGCCGAGGCGCAGTTGGCGGTTGGCCTGGGGATGGCTGTAGCTGGCTGGCGCAATCACCTGGCTCAGCGATTGGGTCAGTTCATGGTCAACGCCCGGGTTGAGAGATGCTATTATTTCAGTAGCGACCTGCGCAGGTTCCACGAGGGCTGGAGGCCCAAAAAGGTCCAAGGTATATTGAAAAAAGCTACGCAGGGCGGGCATACGGGTGAGCTACTTGAGCACCGCCGGGCCGCCCCGTGTCGACGGTGCGTTGACACGCCCCTTCGAGGGTGCGAGGGCCCCCTTGGGGCAGCGTAGTACACGCAGTGACAAGCGTGGGGGCCATTACTTGTAGGCCTCGGGGTCCAGGCGGCGCATCTCGGCCTCGATCCAGTCTTCCACCTCCTGCATCAGCTCCTTGTGGTGACGTCCGACGCTGGGAATGGGCTTGCCAATGGACACATCGACAATGCCCGGTGTCTTGATGAAGGCCTTGCGCGGCCAGCATTTGGCCGAGGTCACAGCGATGGGAATGACCGGTGCACCGGTTTGCACCGCCAGGCGTGTGCCGCTGGTCTCGTACACGCCCTTCTGCCCCCGCGCAATACGTGTGCCTTCGGGAAACATGATGATCCAGATACCCTGCGCCAGGCGCTCCTTGCCCTGGGCCACCACCTTCTTGAAGGCCTGGGTGCGCAGGCTGCGGTCGATGTGGATCATGTCCAACAGACCAATCGACCAGCCGAAAAACGGCACGTAGAGCAGTTCTTTCTTGAACACATAGGCCAGCGGGTGCGGCATGATGGCCGGCATCAAAAAGGTCTCGAACGTGGACTGGTGTTTGACCAGCAGCACGGCCGGCATCTTCTCGCCCACCGGCAGGTTCTCCATACCGGTGATACGCGTCTCGATGCCCAAAATCGCTCGGGCGCTGCCCACGCTGCTCAGACCCAGCCAGGCCGACGCGATGCGGTAGCGGCGGGCACGGCTCATGCCAAATAACGCGCCCAACACAATGGCCAAGGTGTAGGGCACCACGGTGAGTGCCATCCACGCCATGTGCAGTACGGAACGAATCAACGACATATCATCACAAATCTGCAGCCTGCGAGGGGCGCGCTTCCTGCCCAATCAGGTGCTCGGCAAAGGCTGCCAGATCGGCATGGACCACAGTGTTTGCAGGAAAACTATCAGGCAACGGGCGGCCACGGAAGGCTGCTGCTTTGCCGGTCAACACCAAATGCGGCTCACAACCCGCCGATACCGCCGCCACCAGGTCGCGTTGCGAGTCACCCACGGCCGGTATGTCCGCCAGGTCCAGGCTATACCGCTCGCCAATCTGCTCAAACAGTCCAGGCTCCGGCTTGCGACAGCGGCAACTCTCGTCAGGCGCATGGGGGCAGTAAAAAATGGCGTCAACACGTCCGCCCACTGCCGCCAGCATGGTGTGCATCTTGGAGTGCATGGCGTTGAGCGAAGCCACATCAAACAGACCCCGCCCCAACCCTGACTGGTTGGTCGCCACCACCACATGCCAACCGGCGTGGTTCAGGCGCGCGATGGCTTCCAGCGCGCCCGGCAGCGGCTGCCACTCGGACGGCGACTTGACAAACTCGGCACTGTCTTCGTTGATGGTGCCGTCACGGTCGAGGATGACGAGTTTCATGTCAGGCCAGACGTGAAAGGTCCGCCACGCGGTTCATGGCGTTGTGCAAGGTCTTGAGTAGGCCCTGGCGGTTCAGGCGCAGGTCCATTTGGTCGGCGTTGACCATCACTTCGTCAAAGAAGGCATCCACCGGCGCGCGCAGGGCGGCCAGTGTTTGCAGCGAGGCAGTGTAGTCACCTTGCGCCAACTGCGCCTGTGCCTTGGGCGCAACATCCTGCATCGCCGCATACAGGGCCTTTTCGGCGAGTTCGAGCAACAGGATTTCGCTGACATGGGCGTCCACTTCTGGCGCTTTTTTCAGAATGTTGCTGATGCGCTTGTTGGCTGCCGCCAGGGCCGGTGCCTCCGGCAAGGTGGCAAAAGCGCGCACGGCCGCCAGACGTTTGGCCACATCGCCCAGGCGCTGCGGCCGCAGGGCCAGCACGGCATCCACCTCTTGCGCGCTGTAGCCCTGCTCGCGCAACGAGCCGGCCAGGCGCTCAAAAATGAAGTCCTGCAACTTGGGCTGGTGGGCGGCAAAGTCGGCCCGCTCTTTGTCGGACCACAGCTCCAGCATGGAACCAAAGGCCCTGGCTGCGTTGGCCAGTATCGCGTCCAGGTTCAGCGAGAAATCGGCCTCCGTCAGGATGCGGATCACGCCCAGCGCATGGCGGCGCAGCGCAAACGGGTCTTTGTCGCCAGTAGGCAGGTTGCCAATGCCGAACATGCCGACCAGGGTTTCCAGCTTGTCGGCCAGGGCCACCACGCTGCCGGTGTGGTTGCGGGGGAGCGCGTCGCCGGCAAAGCGGGGTTTGTAATGGTCTTCAATGGCAATCGCCACACCGTCGCGCAGGCCGTCGTGGCGGGCGTAGTAGCCACCCATGATGCCCTGCAGCTCAGGGAACTCACCCACCATGTCGGTCAGCAAATCGGTCTTGGCCAGCGTGGCGGCCTGTTGCACCTTGCTGGCCAGCACATCCATTTCGTCCTTGGCATGTGCGGTGTAAGGTACGGTGGCGTTGCGCAGCTGCTCGACGATGAGCGCACCGATATCGGCCACGCGCTGCGCGCGCTCGCCCTGGGTGCCGAGCTTGTTGTGGTAGACCACTTTGGCCAGGCCATCGACCCGCGAGGCCAGGGTTTTCTTGCGGTCCTGGTCGAAGAAGAACTTGGCATCAGCCAGGCGTGGACGCACCACACGCTCGTTGCCGCCAATCACCGCACTGGCGTCTGCCGGGCTGATGTTGCTGACCACCAGAAACTGGTTGGTGAGCTTGCCGTGGCCGTCCAGTAGCGGAAAGTATTTCTGGTTGGCCTTCATGGTCAGAATCAGGCACTCCTGCGGCACATCCAGAAACTCTTTTTCGAACTGGCAGATCAGCACATTGGGGCGCTCGACCAAAGCGGTGACCTCGTCCAGCAAAGCGTCGTCGTCGATCGCCGTGCAACCTCCCCCCACTTTGGCCGCAGCCGCCGCCAGCTGGCGCGCGATTTCGGCCTTGCGTTCGGCAAAGGAGGCAATCACGGAGCCGTCGGCGCGCAGTGTGTCGGCATAACTGTCGGCGTCGGCAATCACCACCGGCGACACGGCGGCTTCAAAGCGGTGGCCTTGTGTGGTGCGGCCAGCGGTCAGGCCCAGCACCTTGACCGGCACCACGGTGCTGCCGTGCAGCGCCACCAGGCCGTGCGCCGGGCGCACAAAGTTCACGCTGCTCCAACCGGGCAAGGCACAGTCGCGCTCCAGCTGGTAACTCATGACCTTGGGGATGGGCAGCAGGCGAATAGACTCTTCCAGCGCCTTTTGCAAACCCGTATCCAACGTGGCACCGGTGATCAGGCTGTCGTAAAACAGGGCCTCGGTCTTGCCATCCGGTGCACGCTTGAGGGCGGCCACCGCAGCAGCCGGGTTGCTGACATCAGCCCCCAGGGCCTGCAGTTTCTTGATCAAGGCGGGTGTGGCGTTTCCGTCGGCATCCAGGCCCACGGTGACGGGCATCAGCTTTTGCTGCATGGCCTTGTCCGCGGCTTTGAGCCACACGTGGCTGACGTGCGCAGCCAGGCGGCGCGGCGAAGCATAGGCAGTCGTCACTGAGTCGCCGTTGATGAGTCCGAGGGCGCGAAGCTGGTCGGCCAGTTGCGTGGCAAAGGAATCGCCCAGTTTCTTGAGCGCCTTGGGGGGCAGCTCTTCAACAAACAGTTCAACAAGAAGGTTTTTGGTCGTCATAGTGTGATCGCGCCCAAGCCAAGCCGTTCGGCATTGTCATTGAGCACCCTGTCCAGTGATAAAAATTCGGTGCATTGGCAGCGCATCGCCACGGCCAGATGCAGCGCGTCGCCAGCACGCATTTTGTTAGCGGGGTCAGCACACAGGCGCGCTGCTTCAAAAAAGTCTTGTGTCTCCACGGCAAGCCAGGTCGGTCCGGCGACGCAGATTTTTCCGAAGGTGCGGTGTGCGCGTTCGAAATGGTCGTCGTTGATATCGCCACGCCTGCGCTTGATGGACAAGGCACTGGCGTATTCGGTTTTCACCCACTCCGCACAGGCCAGCCCTGCCATGCCGTGTACCTCGACCCAAGCCTGCACGGCTTCGGTTTTGGGCTCCCGCAATTGCAAGGCAATCCAGGCGCTGGTGTCCACGTAGATCAAAACAGTGCCTCAGTAACGCGCGTCATCGCGCATGGCTTCAATCACCGACGGTGTGACGGGCATGCTGGTGGTGATGGAGCGCACCTCCGCCATGTAGGCGGACAGATCGAAGGCCTGGGGAGCGGTCAGCGTGGCGCTTCCATCCGCCTGCACCGACAACTCAACCTTGGCACCTTCACGCAAATGCATTTTCTTGACCACCGTTGCGGGCAACCGCAGCGCCAGGCTATTGCCCCATTTGCCGATTTGCAGCTCCATCGTTCACCTCCTGCGTAGAAACATGTATCTACATTGTAGGCCCGTCAACCGTGAACAGTGTGTTCTTTCCACTACGCTGCCTTCTTGGGTGTCATCTGTTCCACCCATTCGCGCGGAGCCAGCGGGAAGCCCAGGCGTTCGCGGCTCTCAAAATAGCTTTGCGCCACGGCGCGGGCCAGGTTGCGGATGCGGCCAATGTAGGCGGCGCGTTCGGTCACGCTGATGGCACCGCGGGCGTCCAGCAGGTTGAAGCTGTGGGCCGCCTTGAGCACCTGCTCATAGGCCGGCAAGGCCAGTTGTTGTGTTATCAGGTGTTTGGCCTGTTTTTCGTGCGCGGCAAAGGCCGTGAACAGGAAGTCGGCGTCGCTGTGCTCAAAGTTGTAGGTCGATTGTTCGACCTCGTTTTGCTTGTACACATCGCCATAAGTCAATTTGGAGCCGTCGGGGCCATCGGTCCACGTCAGGTTGTAAACGTTGTCCACACCCTGCAGGTACATGGCCAGGCGCTCCAGGCCGTAGGTGATCTCGCCGGTAATGGGCCTGCAGTCAATGCCGCCAACCTGCTGGAAGTAGGTGAACTGTGTGACTTCCATGCCATTGAGCCAGACTTCCCAGCCCAGGCCCCAGGCACCCAGCGTGGGGTTTTCCCAGTCGTCTTCCACAAAGCGGATGTCGTTCTTCTTCAGATCAAAACCCAGGGCTTCGAGCGAACCCAGATACAGCTCCAGGATGTTGCTGGGTGCGGGCTTGAGCACCACCTGGTACTGGTAGTAGTGCTGCAAGCGGTTGGGGTTTTCGCCATAACGACCGTCCTTGGGGCGGCGGCTGGGCTGCACATAGGCGGCCTTCCAGGGCTCCGGGCCCAACGCGCGCAGAAAGGTGGCGGTGTGTGAGGTACCGGCACCCACCTCCATGTCATAAGGCTGCAGCAGTGCGCAGCCCTGGTCGGCCCAGTAGGCCTGCAATTTCAGGATGATTTGTTGAAATGTGAGCATGCCCCGATTTTACAGGGGCGAAACCATCAACGTGCCCCCGTATCCCTTGCACGGGTAGCTATCAAAACAATAGCAATCGAGAGTATCCACAGCGGCCACAGGCCCCAACGCCCCACCCACCAGGCAAAGGGCGTGGTGCCGTTGCGCCCTTGCACTGTGCCAACCAGTGCGCCACGGGTGTTGCGCGGCAGGCTTTGCGCCACCTGACCGGTGTGGTCGATGATGACCGTCGCCCCCGTGTTGGTGGCGCGCACCATGGGCCGCTCGAACTCCAGTGCACGCATGCGGCTGATCTGCAAATGCTGGTCAATGGCCACCGTGTCGCCAAACCAGCCGATATTGCTGACATTCACAAAGATCGTGGGCGCGCGTGCCGGATCCACAAAACGCACGCCCAGCTCCTCGCCAAACAGGTCTTCGTAGCAGATGTTGGCCGCCAGGCGCTGGCCCTTCCAGTCAAACGAATCCTGCCCCACCGCACCCCGGTTGAAGTCGCCCAGCGGGATGTTCATCATCCGTGTGAACCACTTGAACAGCGGCGGGATGAACTCGCCAAACGGCACCAGGTGGTGTTTGTCATAGCGCCAGACCTGCTGCTGGTTCGGCGCAAGACCGACTACGGAGTTGGTGTAACCCTCCGCCATATTGCCCAGCGGCACACCCGATCAACGCGGCTTGCGCGCCGCTGGCAAAACGGGTCTTGAGGGCAGCCCAATAGTCGTCCGGCAGATCCTGGGGCAATAGGGGAATGGCGGTTTCGGGCGCAACCACCAGGTCGGTGTTGCTGCGGTTGAGCTGGTCGCCGTACCAGCCCAGCGCCAGCGGTACGCCCGAGCCGGACTGGAATTTCTCGTCCTGCGGAATATTGCCCTGCAGCAGCGTGACCGACAGGCTACCGGCGGGTGTGGACCACACGGGCAGCAGCCCTGGCACCAAAAGCCCAAGGCCCGGCACGACAACCAACACGAGCGCCAGCACCAGCCGCATCACCCACCCACTGTGTACCGCCCCGCCGCTGCGCAAAACCGCAAGTCCCGCTGCCGACACCCAGGCCGCGAGGAAACCCACACCATAGAGCCAACCCAAGGAATCCAGGCCGCCAGCGGACCATCGGCATGGGCATAACCCACGGCACCCCAGCCAAAACCGGTCAGCCAGGTGCCACGCGCCATCTCGGCCATGGTCCACAGCGCGGCAAACGCCAGGGTGCTGCGCCACGGGCCGCTCTGGTGCAGCCGCCAGTACAGGTTGCAGGCGATGGCGTAATACGCCCCCAAAGCCATGGCCAGCGCCACGATTGCCAGCACGGTGAGCGCGGCGTTGAGCCCGGCAAAGGTATGCATGGAAACATACAGCCACCAAAACGTGGCGCACAGCCACACGGTGGCAAACAGCAGCCCGGTGGCGGCGGCCTGCTTGCCGCTGGTGCAGCCGTGCAACACCCCAAAGCAAAGCGGCCAGCGCCAGGCATTGCAACCACCAGATCGGCTCGCCGCCCGCAAATGCAAAGGAAAATGGCCAGCTAGCCCCCGCGGAATTTGCGTAGGCAGCTATTAAAACAATAGCGAATTGAAAACTGGCGAAGGCGGCGGAACGCCGCGGCAAGGCCAGTGCAGACATGGGCTCAGTGGTCGGTGTCAGCAATTGGGGACACTTTGAACCACTTCACTGCGCCGCCCTTGGTGTGGAGCACGGAAAAATCCAGGCCACCCAGCACGTAACGCTCGCCACGTTTGGGTACATGGCCCATTTCGTGCGCAATCAGGCCACCAATGGTGTCGAACTGGTCTTCGGGGTCGGAGCCCACCAGCGTGACGGAAAACGCGTCGTCGACCCGTTCGATGGGGGTGTCGCCGCTGACGCGGTAGGTGCGGTCGGCCAGGGCGAAAATATCGCCCTCGTCTTCTGCAATGTCAAATTCGTCTTCGATCTCACCGACGATCTGTTCCAGCACGTCTTCAATCGTGATCAGGCCCGCCACGCGGCCAAACTCGTCAATGACGATGGCCAGGTGGTTGCGGTTGCCGCGAAATTCGCGCAGCAGGTCGTTCAGACCCTTGGTTTCGGGCACGAACACCGCCGGGCGCAGCAGCGCGCGGATATTGAGCTCGGGGGCCCGCTGCAGCTTGAGCAGGTCCTTGGCCATCAGGATGCCGATGACGTTTTCACGCTCGCCCTCAAACACCGGAAAACGCGAGTGCGCCGTGTCGATCACCGTGTTCAGCAGGTTGTCCATGGAGGCCTGGATGCTGATCATGTCCATGCGTGTGGCCGGCACCATGACCTCTCCGGCTGTCATGTCGGCCATGCGGATCACCCCTTCGAGCATGACCCGGGATTCCGCACCAATGATGTTGTTGTCTTCCGCCTCGGCCAGCGTTTCTATGAGTTCGGCCGTGGAGTCCGGTCCAGGATGCAAAAACTCGGCAAGCTTGCGCAGGAAGGTGCGTTTGTCTTCCTTGTCGGGCATGCGCGCGGGATGGGGGTCTGACACGGACGTGGGGGCAAAGTCTGCCGTTGTTGCGGACCCTCTAGGATAGCGGATTTGTGTGACCGCCCAACCCGGCGGCGGCACTGCTCAGTGCGGCATGCGGCTCTGGGCGTCGATGGCACCACGGCGCACCGCCTGCACCTGGGCCAGAAAACTCCAGAACTGCTTGGCTTGCGCCTTGAGCCGGTAGTCGGCCTGGGCCACTTGTTCTTCAATGATTTCGGTCACCTTGCTGTCCAGGGTGGAGGCCGGAAGTTGCAGATAGGCTTCAGTCTCGCTGCCGTCACGTTCCACCTTGGCACCTGCATTGCGGGCAATTTTCAGCATGGCCGTGTTTTCGCTCAGGGCATGGATAAACATCATGCTGACTCCTTCGTTGGCGGCATGCATGGCCGCACGGTCAAACAACCGTGCACCATAACCCTTGCCGCGTGCGGACGGCAATACCGAAACACCAAACTCGG
Organism: Candidatus Aalborgicola danicus; assembly: GCA_016703945.1. Lineage (GTDB taxonomy): Bacteria > Pseudomonadota > Gammaproteobacteria > Burkholderiales > Burkholderiaceae_C > Allorhodoferax > Allorhodoferax danicus. The sequence continues at coordinate 1,340 of JADJBC010000055.1, read as the reverse complement.
CGCACGACCGCAGCTGCTCATCCTTGGCAAAGGCCAGGTGCGCCATGGCAATCAGTTCCAGCTTGCGGTTGTAAATACCAAATATTTCGTCGCGTTCAAAGTCGAGGCTGTCAACATAGCGGTGAATTTGCTGGTCTTGCGCGGCATAACCAAAGCGCAAATACCGGTCCTGGGGCTCCAGGGACAACAGATGCTGGGCGATGCGCCCACGGTGATTGGCACCCAGCGACCGAATGGGAACCAGCAATGGCGGCGTCCGACGTGCGGAAGACCCGTCTTCGGCCCCTTCGTGCGGCGGGCGTAATAGTTCAAATCCCGCCTCCAACGAGGCTTTGATTAGATTGGTTGTGCTCAAGCATGGGCGAACTATAAGGGTTTTCCCTAGTGTTATCTCACCAAAGTGGTATGCGCCAGGGTGGCAAAACCGCTAGACAGACAGGCGTTTCGCTACACTGGAAGCACTTATGGACGCAGCAGACACGATTCGAAACGCCGTGGCCCGGGTAACGGCCTTGCGGCAGACCTGTGGCCTCCGCACCGGAGCTCCACGCCGCCGCCCTGGCGGTCAAGGCCTTCCAGGCCCAACGATTTGCCGGAACCTACGCAGATTTGCTGGCTTCGGTTGAATACGCCGGAGCGGCCCGCTTTTTCTGAACGATTTGTACAGCGACAAGGACTATTCCTTGCGCGATGCCCAATTTGCGCGGATCGCTGGCGCATTGCAAAGGCTCTTCCCCAAACAGGTGGTGGCCACGGCTGTGACGATGGCGGAACTGCACATCCTGACGGAGGAACTCGACCGACAGATGGCTGTAGCCTGGGCAGAATGCGCCGCCAGTGCACCATCGACCGACGCTGTCCAACGGTACCTGGCCTGCTGGTTGGCGGTGGGTCGCCAGGACGACCGCAACCGGCAGCTCGAAATGGTGCTGCGTTTGGGCGCAGATTTGGACAAACTGACCCGTGCCCCCGGCCTGCGCATGATGTTGCGCATGATGCGCCGCCCCGCCCACGCGGCAGGTTTGGGTTCGCTGCAGATGTTTCTTGAATCCGGCTTTGACACCTTTGCCCAAATGTCAGGCAAAGGCGCCAGGGCGCGCGAGTTTCTGAAAATGATTGAAGAACGCGAATCGGTCTGGATAAAGCGCCTGTCTGACCGGGACGATGGTTTGGCTGAGGATGAGTTGCGGGCTTGTGTGGCGCAGGCACCTAAGGTGTCGTAGGGTTGCGCCGCTGACTTGCATGCCGCCTGCCACACCTCAGTCGAAGTACAACGCAATGCGGTCGGTCGTCCACGTTGCCACACCCGTGCCAAAAAAATCTGCATCCTCAGTCCACAC
>JADJBC010000054.1 GCA_016703945.1 Candidatus Aalborgicola danicus | reverse complement strand
GTTGCGCGCGCAGCATGGCGCAGCGCGTATTTTGTTGGCTGAAGACAACGCCATCAACCGCGAAGTGGCACTGGATTTGTTGCATGCCGCAGGGCTGGACGTGGATACGGCAGAAGATGGCCGGGAGGCAGTGGCTAAGGCACAGGCGCAGGCGTACGACCTGATTTTGATGGACATACAAATGCCCGAAATGAACGGCATAGAGGCCACGCGCCTTATTCGCACATTGGCGGGCTGGTCCAGCAGGCCGATTGTGGCCATGACTGCCAACGTTTTCAGCGAAGACCGACAGGCCTGTATGGACGTCGGCATGAACGATTTCATTGCCAAGCCGGAGCCCGATCTGCTTCCACCACCTTGCTGAAGTGGCTGCCGACGCCAGCCACGGCGCAAGAGGTCCAGCCAGCCCGTTGCACCGGGGCCCGCCACCTTGGCGCACCTCAGCATGTCACTACCCATCGAGCGCTTGGCCGCGTTGCCGGGTGTTGACCTATCGCAAGGGCTGCGGGTGCTGCTGGGCAATACAGTGAAGTATTGCGAGCTTTTGCGCCGCTTTACCCAGTCCCATGGAGATGAACTGGATACCTTGCGTGCCGCGCTGAAGGCGGCCATCGAAATCGCTGCCACTTTGCCGGCCGGACCCGGCTCTGAGCCCGTGCCGTTGGAAATAGTAAAGGCAGACCGGCAATTGCAACTTGCCGTGGTGGCCCAACTGGAAGGGCTGCTGGTGCACAGCGACGCCGAAGCCATTGCGCTGGTTCAGGCCAACTCTGCCTTGTTGCGCGATGCGCTGGGTGATGCTGCCAACGACGTCGTCGCAAAAAGTGCAGCAGTTCAATTTTGAGGCGGCGCTGCAGGCCCCTTGCGGGCTGCCCTGGCACGTCAATGAATTACACTAAACCAAGATTGGTAATTCACCCTCACGGAGCCCGCCATGCAAAGCACCATCACCGCCAGAGGACAAACCGTTGTACCCGCTGCGATACGAAACCAATTGCATCTAGGCCCAGCTGATAGGCGGAATGGATACTGGATAACGGCAGCATCCGTGTCGCCGGTACGTGCCAACCCGATAGACGCCCTTCAGAGGACAAGGAAAGGCGGGGTGCAACCCAACGTTTGCTGGCCGCTCGCGAACAAGAGTTGGCACGGGGATGAGGAGGTGCTTGCTGGATACATCGGCCCTGCTGACCTTGCGTGACGATGAGGCAGGTGCCGACCGGGTTGCTGAAGTGCTCAACCTTGCCACGAGCGGCAAGGCAAAATCGTTATGGATGCTTCATTACCCTGATGGAGGTTTACTACCGCGTATGGCGGGACGAAGACAAGGAAGCGGGACAACTGGCCTACCAGCAGTGTCTGGCCTTACCCGTTGAATGGATTTCAAACAGTGAGACATTGCTTGTCAGGTCCGCCCACTACAAGGCTATGTATCCACTGTCCATAGCAGATGCATGGATTGCCGCGTGCGCCGCAGAGCAAGGCGCTGTTTTGCTGCACAAAGATCCGGAATTCAAACCGCTGCCCGTCATGCAGGAACTTCTTCCGCTGAAAGCCAAAAAATAAGTGGAAAAGGTCGGTGCTGGCTTTCATTGGTCATATCGGCGTCTAGCCCTCGTACTTATTGCGTAAATAGCTATTATAATGATAGCAATTCAGACCTCGTCGGTGGGTTGCAGCAATCGGGGGCGTTTTCCACTCAGAAGCCCGCAGCCGCAGCCGCCGGCAGTATCTGATCGACGTTGCCCAGTGGTGTAACGGCACCACCCGTCGGCAAGAACAGCAAGGTGTTGTCCTTGACCGCCATATAACTATTGGTCTGGCTGAAGAACCGGTAGTGGTAGCCGCTCAGATCGAGTGAGTTGACGCCCGTGGGAGCAACGAACTGCGAAAAGCTTTGCTCCGCCCAATTAAAAATCCGGTTGGCGTCGGCAAAGGTGGATGGACCATACAGGCTGGCACAGGCAGCGGCGTCGTCACCGCGCAGCGTGTTCTGGAAGGAATAAGAGTTGTAGGGGCTGGCAAACATCACCGACTGCTGTACGTCGGAGTGCCGGATGGCCAGCATGTGGCCCATCTCATGGGTGATCAACGCCCCCAGGGCCTTGGGGTCACTGGCCAGGCGCTCGCCGGCCGACGTGTTGAGCACCATGTCGGCATCCACCAGGCTGGGCGGGTTGCCCTGGAACCACCACGACACATACCCGTCAAAACCGGCCTTGTCGCCGGTCAGAGGCATCCAGCCAATCACACTGAGCCGGTCTATGGTTCCAAAGCTGGCTTCGACATCCGGGTCAGCGCTCTGCGTGCCCAGGTAGTTGAAGCGCACTTTGCACACGTTTTCCCATTTGCGGCCCGCCGCCTGGATCAGGCCGAGCACGGTGTCGGTACTGATGCCTGCGGGCTGGTTGGACGGGTTGTAGTAATAGTTGACCACGGCATCGGGCCACGTGGCTTTGCGGGAATCGGTGATGAATCGGGCGCTGGGGCCGGAGCCTTGCACCGGGGCCGTCTGGGCACTGAAATCTGTGCCCAAGCCCTGGTTGGCGAAGCTGCTGGCCGTTGACAAGGCAAACGCCAGCGCCAGTGCGGCGGTCTTGGGTTTGACTGTCATCATGTGGTGGTTCTCCTGGATATCACGCGTGGACTGCCATCGTAAGGACTGTGCCGCATTCTGACAACTGGCCAGACGGCACCCGTGCGCAGGTTTTGACACTCTATTGTCACAGCAGCCGACTAGGCTTGGTTTCCAGGGGTGCATACCCTTTTTTTGTTCACCCCCACCATTTTTAGGGAGCAACCATGGTTTCAAACAATCGCCGGGACTTCATCATCAAACTGGCCTCCGCATCGGCCGCCATCGCTGCGGGCGGGGTACTTTCAGCCTGTGGCGGGGGCGGGAGCAGTGATCTGGACGTACGCTTTGACTATGGCGTGGCCAGTGGCGACCCACTGTCCGATAGCGTGATTCTGTGGACCCACGCCAAAGAGGGCGACTATGCCGCGCCCTCCGCCTCCATCGCGCTGCAATGGGAAGTTGCGCTGGACGCCGCCTTTGCCACCGTCGTGGCGTCCGGCACGGTGACGACCACCGACAGCTCGGGCTACACCGCGAAGGTCGATGCCAAAGGGCTGACAGCCGGCCAAAATTATTACTACCGCTTCAAGGCCGGGAGCCGCATCTCGCCCGTGGGGCGTGCCGCACCCTACCGGCCAGCAATGTGGCTGACGTCAAACTGGCGGTGTTCAGCTGCGCAAACTACCCGGCAGGCTATTTCCATGCCTACAGCGAGGCGGTGAAGGCCGGTGCCGAATACGCAATTCATCTGGGTGACTACATCTACGAATACCCCGCCAACGGTTATGCATCAGCCGACGCCGTCAAGCTCGGTCGGGTTGTGTTGCCCGCCACCGAGTGCCTGAAGCTGGCCGACTACCGCCAGCGCTATGCCCAGTACCGCAGCGACCCCGACCTGAAACAATTGCACAGCAGCATGGCCATGATTGCGGTGTGGGACGACCATGAAATTGCCAACGACAGCTTCGTCTATGGCGCAGAGAACCACACCGAAGGCACCGAAGGCCGGTTTGCCGATCGTGGCGGCGGCACTGCAGGCCTACCATGAATGGCTGCCCATCCGCACCCCCGATATGGCGGACCTGCGCAAGATCTACCGCAGTTTTGATTTCGGGCAATTGTTGTCCCTGCACATGCTGGAGACCCGCCTGCTGGCACGTGACAAGCCGATCGAAGTGAACGACTTGCTAAACCCCGCCACGGCCACGGTGGCCCGCTCGGAATTGGCCTCGCCCACCCGCCAGATGCTGGGCAACGACCAGTTGAACTGGCTCAGCACCCGCATGGGCAACTCCAAGGCCACGTGGCAAGTGCTGGGGCAACAGGTGCTGATGGGGCGCATGGAGTTTCCCGCATCGGTGCTGGTCACCATAGACCCCGCCAACCCGGCCAACACCACAGCCGCTGGCCAGACTGCAGGCCAAAAGGCCGTCAATGACTACTTGACCGCCAAAGGCACTGCGGCCCAGGCCCCGTCCCTGCTGACCGCCGCCCAAAAAGACCTGCTCGACACCAGCAAGAACCCCAAGCTGGGCTACAACCTGGACGCCTGGGATGGTTACCCGGTGGCCCGCGAGATTGTGCTGGCGACGGCAGCATCGCAGGGCAAGCGCCTGGTGGTTCTGGCAGGCGACACCCACAACGCCTGGTGCAGCGAGCTGACTACGTTCAGCGGCACCAAGGTCGGTCAGGAGTTTGCCACGCCCGGTGTCAGCTCGCCGGGGCTGGAAGAGTATTTACCAACCATCCCACCGGCCCAGACCGTACAGATTTTCCGGGGGGTGGTGGACACGCTGAAGTTCGCCGATGCCTCACGACGAGGCTTCCTGATGATGCGTTTTACGCCCACCGCCGCCACCGGCACCTGGCACTTGCTGGACAGCGTGAAAAACAAGACCTACACGGTGAACAGCAGCAGTTCGTACACGCTGGCGGCGTAAGCCCGGCGGATCAGTCCGCCAGCAACTGCCGCAACACAAAGGGCAATATGCCACCGGCGCGGTAGTAGTCCACCTCAATCGGCGTATCGATGCGCAGCAGCACGGTGTGGGTGCTGTGGGCCATCGGACCGGGAGATATGCAACTGGGCATCACTCTGCGGGGTGAGGTTGGCATCGGGCACGATGCCTATCGTTTCGCTGCCGGTCAGTCGCAGGGATTGCCAACTGTCGCCCGCCTTGAACTGCAGCGGCAACACCCCCATGCCCACCAGGTTGCCGCGGTGGATGCGCTCAAAACTGCGTGCCACCACGGCCTTGATGCCCAACAACTGCGTGCCTTTGGCGGCCCAGTCGCGGCTGGAGCCGGTGCCGTATTCTTCACCGGCAAACACAACCGTAGGTATGCCAGCGGCCTGGTAACGCAAGGCGGCGTCATAGATTGACAAGGTTTCGCGAGGTCCGTTTGGGCAGGCCGTGACACCGGCGCCGTGGAATTGCGTAAAACCACCTTCTGGAGGCGAGCCATCGCTGCGGGCGGGCAGCATCAGGTTTTTGATGCGCACATTGGCAAAGGTGCCGCGCACCATGACCTCGTGATTGCCACGGCGCGCGCCGTAGGAGTTGAAATCGGCCTTTTGTACGCCGTGCGCCAGTAGCCACTGCCCCGCCGGTGAGCTTTCTTTGATGGCACCCGCCGGTGAAATGTGGTCGGTGGTGATGGAGTCGCCAAACAAGGCCATGATGCGCGCGCCGCCCACTGCTTCCGAGGAGCCGTTTCCGTCCAAGGCCTCGGAGTCAAATTGGCCTCCAGCCCTCGTGGAATCTGCGTTAGGCGCTTCACTATTCATAGCAAATGTGTCGAAGAACGGCGGCTGGGCGATGTAGGTGCTGGCCGGCCAGGTGTAGGCCTGGCCGGATACACCCTTGACCTTGTCCCACAGCTTGCCGGGTTCGGTGGCGATCTTGGCGTAGTTTTGGCGGAAGGCCCGGCCGTTCATCGCGAACTTCAATAACGCACCAATTTCCTCGCTTGTTGGCCAGATGTCGCCCAGGTACACATCTCTTAACTTGCCGTCTTTACCCTTGCCTTTGCCCACCGGCTCAGTCATCAGGTCGCGGGTGATAGTACCGGCAATCGCATAGGCCACTACCAGCGGCGGACTGGCCAGGAAATTGGCCTTGAGGTTGGGGTGGATGCGGGCCTCGAAGTTGCGGTTGCCCGACAGCACCGCCGCGCAAACCAGATCGTTTTGGGTGATGACCTCATTCAGCTCGGGCGTCAGGTCTCCCGCATTGCCAATACACGTGGTGCAGCCATAACCGGCCAGCGCAAAGCCCAGCTTTTCCAGGTAGGGCAGCAGGCCTGTCTCGGTCAGGTACTCAGTGACGATGCGTGAACCGGGGGCCAGGCTGGTCTTGATGTGCGGCTTGACCTTCAGTCCGGCCTCCACCGCTTTCTTGGCCAGCAGGCCCGCGGCCAGCAACACGCTGGGGTTGGAGGTGTTGGTACAACTGGTGATGGCCGCTATCAGCACATCGCCATGGCCGACGGTGATCTCGCTAGTTGGCAGCGGGTAGCGGGTCTGGAACCCGGCGGCCTGCTGGTTGAAGCCGTTCTCGGCGCTGGATTTGGAAAACAGCGACTCGAACTGATTGGCCACCTTGCCCAATTCGATTCGGTCCTGCGGGCGTTTGGGGCCGGCCAGGCTGGGCGTGACCTGCCCCAAGTCCAGCGTCACCACCTGTGAATAGTCAATCTGACCCGCAGCAGGTACGCCAAACAGGCCCTGCGCCTTGAAATAGGCCTCGAAGGCTTCGCGCTCGGCCTTGGTACGCCCCGTACCTTCAAAGTAGGCCATGGTCTTCTCATCCACCGGGAAAAAGCCCATCGTTGCGCCATACTCAGGCGCCATGTTGGCAATGGTGGCACGGTCGGGCAATGCCAGCGTGCGCGTGCCTTCGCCAAAAAATTCCACAAACTTGCCCACTACTTTGTGCTGGCGCAGGATTTCGGTCACGGTCAGCACCAGGTCGGTGGCGGTCACGCCTTCACGCAGGAGGCCCGTCATCTCAAAACCCACCACGTCGGGTGTCAGAAAATACACCGGCTGGCCCAGCATGGCGGCCTCGGCCTCAATGCCGCCCACGCCCCAACCCACCACACCGATGCCGTTGATCATGGTGGTGTGGCTGTCGGTGCCCACCAGCGTGTCGGGGTAATACAGGTTCTTGACTTTGTGCACGCCGCGCGCCAGGTACTCCAGATTGACCTGGTGCACGATGCCAAAGCCCGGCGGCACCACGCCAAGGTGTCAAAGGCCTGCATGCCCCACTTCATGAACTCGTAGCGCTCGCGGTTGCGCTGGAATTCCAGCTTCATGTTCAGGTCCAGCGAATTCTTTTTGCCATAGTGGTCGACCATCACCGAGTGGTCCACCACCAGATCGACCGGCACCAGGGGCTCCACCCGGGCCGGGTTCTTGCCCAGGCGCAACGCGGTGCTGCGCATGGCGGCCAGATCGGCCAACAAGGGCACGCCGGTAAAGTCCTGCAACACCACGCGCGACACCACGAACGGAATTTCCAGCGACCGGTCTGCCACCGGCTGCCAGTTCGCCAGTTGGGCCACGTGTTCGGCCGTCACCTTTTTGCCATCGCAATTGCGCAGCACACTTTCCAGCACGATACGGATGGACACCGGCAAGCGAGGATGGAGGGAAACTTTTTCGCCAACGCCGGCAGTGAATACAGGGTGCCGGTTTTACCCGATGCGGTGGTGAACGATTTGAGTGTGGATGCAAAAGCGTGTGCCATGAAAATCTCCTGGGTCAATTCCGTCTCAGCTATTCTGGCAGCAGCGATTACGCTCCATCGTGCGCAGGGTTTCTCCGCCGATTAGGCGGGGCGAGCTGTGCCATCACAGATGGTGCGCCAAAGTTACCCGCCACTGCGTTCGACGGCGCACAGAAGACGAGGGGAAAACCGCCAAGCTGCGTTTTTTACCCATCGGAGACAGCTATGTCGAAAGAATCTGCATCAAGCATCGTGGAAAGCCAGCGCGCGGTTGCGCGAACCCACCTGGAACAGGGTTCCGTGACAGCTGGCTACAGTGCCGACCGCCCCGCGGTGCTGCAGAAACTCAACGAGGCGTTGGCCACTGAGTTGGTCTGTATGTTGCGTTACCGGCGCCACCATTTCATGGCCAAGGGCATCCATGCGCGTGGAGTGGCAGCCGAGTTCTTGACACACTCCAACGAAGAACTGGGCCACGCCGACCGTCTGGCGGCGCGTATTGTCCAACTGGGCGGCGAACCCAACTTTGCACCCGACGAACTCACCACCCACAGCCACGCCGAATACGTGGCCGGCGACTCTCTGGAAGAGATGATTCGCGAGAATCTGGTGGCCGAACGTATTGCCATCGACAGCTACCGCGACCTGGTGAGGTTTCTCAACCACGACGACCCCACCACCAGCGACATGGTCAAGGCGATCCTGGCCGTGGAAGAAGAACACGCCAATGATTTGGCCGATCTGCTGGAAGACCTGCCCGGCAAAGTCTAGGCTGCGGCGATGACCGCTACGCGGACTGAAATCGACAGTTTTGGTCCCATCGAGGTGCCTGCCAACGCGCTTTGGGGAGCGCAGACCGCGCGCAGTCTGCACTTTTTTGCCATCGGCTCACAACGCATGCCTATGGACGTGGTCCATGCCCTGGCGTGGGTCAAGTGGGCAGCCGCGCTGGTGAACGCAGAACTGCAGTTGTTGGACCAGCCCCGCGCATTTGCCATTGCGGATGCTGCAGAACAGGTGGCCACTGGGGCGTTCGACGTGGAGTTTCCACTCTCAGTCTGGCAAACCGGCTCCGGCACCCAAAGCAACATGAATGTGAATGAAGTGGTGGCCAGCCTGGCGTCGTTGTCCATGGGCGGCGGATTGGGCTCCGCGCGCAATGTGCACCCCAATGACGATGTGAACCTGGGGCAGTCTTCCAACGATGTGTTCCCCACCGCCATGCACATCGCAGCGGGGTTGGGCACACGCAACCAGCTCCTGCCGGCCCTTCGCGCGCTACACGCAACCCTTCTTTGAAATCCGTCGCTTTCAAAGACGTCATCAAGATCGGGCGCACCCATTGGCAAGACGCAACCCCGGTGACCTTGGGCCAGGAGTTTGGGGGCTATGCCGCGCAACTGGGCCTGTGTGAGCGCAGCATCACCCAGGCGTTGGAAGCGGTGTTTTCGTTCGCCATTGGCGGCCCCGCCGTCGGCACCGGACTCAACACGCACCCCGAATTTGGCGCCCGTGTAGCCGCAAAACTTTCCGCGAGACTGGGCTTGCCGTGGGTGCAGGCCAACAATCTGTTTGCTGCCATGGCCGGGCATGAAGCCCTGGTGGCTTTACACGGTAGCTTCAAGATGCTGGCCATTGCATTAACCAAAATCGGCAATGACATCCGACTGATGGGCAGCGGTCCGCGCGCCGGTTTGGGCGAGTTGGTGTTGCCACAAAACGAGCCCGGCAGCTCCATCATGCCGGGCAAGGTCAACCCCACCCAGGTGGAGGCATTAACCATGGTTTGCGCCCAGGTCATGGGCCACGACGCGGCCATCGGCTTCGGGGCCAGCCAAGGCCAATTTGAGCTGAATGTGTACAAACCCCTGATTGCGCTGAACGTACAGGACAGTATTCACCTACTGGCCGACGTGATGCACAGCTTTACCCGGCATTGTGTGGCGGGCATCGCCATCAACCCCGAGCGCATGGAGGCTTACGTGCACCACTCGTTGATGTTGGTCAATGCACTGACACCCTACATCGGCTACGACCAATCGGCACAAATTGCCAAACTCGCCCATGCCAACGGCGGCACTTTGCGGGAAGCGGCGCTGGCGCTGGGTTTTGTGACGGCGCAGCAGTTTGATGAATGGGTGAACCCACGCAAGATGCTGGGCGAGGGTCTGCCGACCTCAGGTGAAAATAGGCCCATGGTCCATCCTTCCACAAGCCCCCCGAACCGTCCTGACGCCTCACAGGAACTCCAGCGCCTGCTGGGCCAGTTCAACCCCCACGCTGAACTGGTACAGCGGCATTTGGCCCTGATCGCCCTGCTGGACTGGGTGCGAGGCGGTCCCGCCAGCGCGCAATCCTGTGTTCAGCGTGGAGCAGTTGCTTGACGTACTGGAGGGCCATCCCGAAGAACGGGCACGTTTTCAGCAGTTTTGGCAACAACTGGTGGCTGTATTGGACGGCAGCACCCTGCTGGCAGACTATGGCTTTGCCTCGCGCAACGCCATGCTCAGTGAGTTCGTGCAACGTTTGCACCTCAAACTGCTGCCCACATCCCCCGAAACCCTCGACGCCTCGGAACTGTTTGCGTTGGCCATGCCTGACGCCCTGGACGCGCAGGGATCGCGGCTTTGCCAGAAGCGAGCCTGCAAACGTATTGCGTTGTTGTTGTGGGCTCCGGCCACACCGCCACCACGCCAGCAGCACCCCCCATCTGAGCTACTGGCAATGCACACTCCTGGACGCCCTTGACGTTTCTCACCAGCCAGGTGCGGGCCGCCGGCTTCTCGCCTGAAATCCGTTTGCGTATCACCGTGTCAGAAAACGAGCCCAGCCCCTTCATTGGCTTGGCCACCAGCCTGGAAGTGCTGCGCGAGGCATGGTTAAGTGGAGACAAGACCGAATCGGCGTCGCAACAGTTCAAGGCCCAACTGGAGTCTTGTCGGCACTACGCCGCCACGGTGTACACCCATCTGGACACCTATGGCATCTCCGTCGACCTGGTGTTCCGACTGCGGCAGTTGCGCGAACGCCTGTTGCGCATCCGCACTCTGCTGGACTGCCTGCTGTCGGACCCCGACTGCCGCTACAGTGCCCGATTGGTGGCGCAGTTGGTCGCGGTAGGGGCAGGGAGCGTACCAGCCTTCGGGCGCTGTTTCGAGCCAGTTCCTCCCTGCTGGCGGCGAAAGTCGCCGAACGCAGCTCGGTCACCGGTGAACATTACATTACCCGCAACCGTGCCGAGTACCACACCATGCTGCGCCAGGCGGCTGGTGGGGGCGCCCTGACCGCCCTCACCACGGCGCTG
>JADJBC010000053.1 GCA_016703945.1 Candidatus Aalborgicola danicus | reverse complement strand
GATGCCGTCGTCCGCGACCAGAACTCCGATCGACATCGAGACCGACAAGGTCGTGCCGAATCGCCGGCGCCTGATGCCGGCGTGCGTGATAGTCAGGATCGTCACAGAAGCGGCGAGTCCAGCGCCTCCGGCGAAGTCATCGCCCAGATCGATACTGAGGCCAAGTCCAGCGCAGCGGCGCTGGTGCCACCGCCAAGGCGGCCACGGCACCTGTCACCGCCCCGGCTGCCGCGCCGATGGGCCATGCCATCGCACGCAAGATCATGGCTGAAGCGGCATTTCCGCTGCCGAGGTGCAGGGTTCTGGTCGTGGCGGTCGCATCCGGCGAAGACCTTTCCGGTGCGTCCGCCGGCCATCACAGCTCCCGCCGCCGTGCCGTCAGCGCCGACTCTGCTGCCAAGCCGGCGCTGCCGCAGCCCAACGTGGTCAGCGCCGACGCCATCGTCGCCGAGCGTCCTGAGCAGCGGGTGCCGATGTCGCGCCTGCGCGCCCGCGTCGCCGAGCGCCTGGTAAAAATGCAATCCACCAATGCCATCCTGACCACCTTCAACGAGGTCAACATGGGCCCGGTGATGGAAATGCGCAAGAAGTACATCGACAGGTTCGAGAAGGAAAGCACGGCGTGCGCCTCGGTTTGCCGTCCTTCTTCTTCGCCGGCGTCGCAAGCTGCCGCATCTGAAGAAGCGTTTCCTTTCTACCCGGTGCTGAACGCCTCGGTCGACGGCAATGACATCGTCTATCATGGCTACTTCGACATCGGCATCGCCGTCGGCAGCCCGCGTGGCCTGGTGGTGCCGATCCTGCGCGATGCCGACCAGATGAGCCTGGCCCAGATCGAGAAGAAAATCGCCGAGTTCGGCCAGAAGCGCTGGCGACGGGCAAGATATCGATCGAGGAACTCACTGGCGGTACACTCTTCGATCTCCAACGGCGGCGTTTTCGGTTCGATGCTCTCCACACGATCATCAACCCGCCGCAGTCGGCCATCCTCGGCATCCACGCCACCATGGACCGTCCGGTGGTCGAGAAACGGCCAGATCGTGATCCGTCCTATCAACCACCTCGCCATGTCCTTACGACCACCGCATCATCGACGGACGCGAGGCGGTGCTGGGCCTGGCTGACGATGAAGGAAGCGCTGGAGGACCCCGCGCGCATGCTGCCTGACGTTTAAGTGGACGATGACCATGGCAAACAAACAATCTGACGTCGTCGTCATCGGCGCCGGCTCGGGTGGCTACGTCGCCGCGATCCGTTGCGCGCAATTGGGTCTGTTGTCCACCGCCTGCATCGAGTCCGAGTCCCGCGCCGATCCTGCGGGTGAGGTACGCCTGGGCGGCAGCACCTTCCGCTCAACGTCGGCTGCATTCTGTCCAAGGTCTTGCTGCGTTCCTCCGAACTCGCCGAGGAGGCCCAGCACGGATTCCAGATGCACGGCACCTCGGCGCAGGGTGAAGATCGACGTGTGGCGACGATGATCAAGCGCGCGGACAACATCGTCACCCAGCTCACCGGCGGCATCAAGGGCCTTTTCAAGAAAAACAAGGTCCGCTCCTGTTGCCGGGTCACGGCAAGTTCTGTCAATCGCGAGAACGACAAATGGCGCTATTGATGTCAATGGTGAAATCGTCGAAGCCAATATTATGTCATCGTTGCCACCGGGTCGAAGGCGCGCCACCTGCCGGGAATTCCGGTCGACAACAAGGTCATCTGCGACAACGCGGGAGCGTCGATTTCGGGATTCCACACCCAAGCGCCTTCGGCGTGATCGGTGCCGGCGTCAGCTGGCCTGGAAATCCGTCAGCTATGGAAGCGCTTTGGGTTCCGATGTCAACATCCCTGAAGCCATGCCGGATTTCTGCCGCGGCCGATCAGGCCGTATCCATGAAGCATGGAAAACCTTCACGCAGAAGCAGGGACTCAACATCCAGCTCGGCGTCAAGATCACCAAGGTCGTGAGACTGGGAAAAAGGGCGTCACGATTGACTACGAACCAGGCGACGAGCCCAAGACTCCTGCAATGCGATCGACCGATCGTTTCTGCTGGTCGCGTACCCAATACGCAGCACGCCTTGGCGCCGAGAATGTCGGCCTTTGGAATTGCGGCCGAGCGATCATATCAACGTCGACCACAACTGCCGCACTCAACCTGCCCAATGTCTGGGCGGCGGGCGATGTGGGTTCTGGGCCCCATGCTGGCGCACAAGGGCATGGAAGAAGTTGTCCTTGTCGCCGAATGCATCGCCGGCCAGAAGGCATGTCAATCTCGACGCCGTGCCCCGGGCGATCTACACACATCCGGAGATCGCCTGGCTCTAAGTGAAGACCGAGCAGCACCCGAAGAATGAGGGCGTGGAGTACTGCGCGGGACAGATACCTTCCTCGCCAATGGCCGCGCGCTGGGGCAGGGCGACACCACGGGTTTCTGCCAAGATGTTCGCCTGCGCCAGGACGGACCGCATCCTCGGCGTGTATATCGGCGCCAATGCCTCGGAGTTGATCGCCGAGGCTGTTGCCGCGATGGAATTCAACGCCTCGTCGGAAGACATCGCACGCATCGCCACGCCATCCGACCCTGTCGGAAGTCATGCACGAAGCCGCATTGGCGGTCGACATGCTCCGCTCCGCATTGTTTGATTTTCGGAGGGCGCGGGATCGGAGGCGGTCGTCTCTCCGGCGCGTGCGCGCCGGAAACCTTCCGTCTTCGTTCCGACTCGTCGCAATGCCGCACACAATTCTCCGGGTCCCCAAGACGCGCATGATCGAGGGCTTCAATGCCGCGCTCGCCGAGCGGCATTGGTGCCGATCCCGCCCAGTTGGTTGCCGCCATGCGGCTCAAGGAGGATCTACGACGACCTGCTGCGTTCAAGGTGGCGCGACGCAACAAGCTGCGCAACCGCTGGGCATCCTGAGTTGCCGCGCGGCGTCTGTTCTGGGGCGGAGGGGCGCGGCAAGAGTTTCCCAAATGGACCACTGCTTCGCCCGCCGTGCCGTACAACGCAAGCGCCAAGCCGGCATTTCATGCCTTCATGCGCGAGATACATGGATCGGCTGCGCGCAGCGGCGCAAGCAGGCCGGACCCGCTGGGCGAGGTGGCGGCGCAGAATCGCGCGCGCGAAACGCGCCTGATGTGCTTCGATGAAGTTCCACGTGTCCGACATCGCCGATGCCGCCATGATGCTGGGCCGCCTGAGGTGGCCCTGTTTTGACGCCGGCGTATTGTTCTGCATCACATCCAATTACCTGCCGACCGGCCTATACCCGAACGGCCTGGCGCGACCTTTTTCTGCCGACGATAGACTTGTTTGGCGACAACACTCGACGTGATCGAAATCGATGCCGGGATCGACTATCGCCTGCGTTACTGGAACAGGCGAGGTATTCCACACGCGGCGGACAAGCCCGAGACCTCGGCGCCATTCAACGCACCTTCAACACGATTGCCGGTGGCGCGCCACGCACGGCCGGTGCAGGTGCTGGGGCGAAGCCTGCCGGTGCTGCATCGGGCACC
The DNA here is from genome assembly GCA_016703945.1 of Candidatus Aalborgicola danicus. GTDB lineage: Bacteria > Pseudomonadota > Gammaproteobacteria > Burkholderiales > Burkholderiaceae_C > Allorhodoferax > Allorhodoferax danicus. Next base: position 39,853 of record JADJBC010000053.1, on the reverse strand, counting down.
GGGCGTCATCTGGTTTGACTTTGCAACCCTGTGCGAGGGACCGCGTTCATGGAACGATTACCTGTGGCTGGCCAACCGGCACCACGCATTGTCCCCTCACCGGAGTACGCGGATGGGCCGCGATATGAGCGAACGCGGCGCGCCGCTTTACCTGGCTGGTCGACGTGCTTTACGATCATCGCGTCAAAGGCTCATTGTCGGTGCCGCGTGCCGCCCGGAGGAACTGTACACCGAGGGCGTACAGGCCCGGGAGTTTTGCCCGCACGGTGAGCCGGCTGATCGAGATGCGCTCGCTCAGAATACCTTTGCCAGCCCGCATCGACGGGAGGATTTCCTGGATATCGAGGATGCGCCGACCGCGACTTGATTTCTTCCCGGAACTTCCGGTTACAATGAATCGCGATGGCTGTCGGAGGAGAGCGAATGCTGCACGCAGGGGAACAGGCACCCGAGTTTTCGTTGCCCGATGCCGATATGGAGTGGTTCGATTTCGGATCGCTGCGCGGTCGGCAACACGCGGTGCTGTTCTTCTACCCGCGCGATGGCACGCCCTACTGCACCCTCCGAAGCCGCCGATTTCTCCGATCACGAAAACGGCTTCACCAAGCTCGACTGCGTGGTCCTCGGCGTTTCGCGCGATGACTGCCTTTCACATGCCGATTTCCGCGACAAGCACGGCCCGTCGATTCGCCTGCTCTCGGATGAGAGGAAGGCGACGTGTGCCGCAAGTTCGGCGTTTGTCAGTATCGCGAGCGCGATGGCCACAAGAAGCTGGTTTTAGGATGTGAACCTTCGTGGTCGACAAGGACGGAATCGTCCGTCACGCCCTCTACGATGTGAATCCCCCAAGGGACATGCCGCCGAGGTCTATCAACTGGTCAAAGGCCTCAATGGCAAGGGAAAGCACCATGCTCATCGCTAGGAACACCGTCGTCACCTCAATGCCGCGTTCGCGACACCGGCGACGACGCGATCGACGAGGGCAACAATCCGCTGGTTTATCTGCATGGCGGATACGGCGGAATATTCGACCGGATCGAGGAAGAGCTTCAGGGCAAGGCGACCGGCGATTCGCTCGAAGTCCGCTTGGAACCCGAAGAGGCCTTCGCGAATACGACGCGGATCTGGTCGCAATCGAACCGCGCCAGCTTTTCCGGACAACATCGCGGTAGGGATGCAGTTCGAACGCGGCGCCGAGGACGGCGAGAGCGAGGATGGCCTGTTCCTAATCACCGATATCGCCGACGCCAAGGTAGTGGTCGATGGCAACCACCCGCTTGCCGGAGTCTCGCTGGTATTTGCTTGCACCGTGGCCAACGTGCGTGCCGCCACACAGGAAGAAATTACCCATGGCCATGTGCACGGCGAGCACGGGCATCACCACTGATGCGTGGCCTGGCACGTGGCGACGGGCATGCTGCAGGCACATTCCGGGGAAGCGGCCGCGACCGTAAATTGGCCGGACGTCCCGGCGTGCCATGGTTGGCTCTCACTCGATAGGCGCGGCAACTGGCGCCTGAAAGGAGAGCAGGTGCGCCATGCCGGCCTGGTGGCGTATCTCGGCGCAACTACCGCCACGATAGCAAGGGCAACTGGATCGTCGAGAATGGGCCGCAGCGGGTATATAAGTTGCTCTTGATTACACGCCTCTGGTCTTCCGCATTGAATCCGACGGAAATTGCTTGCGCATACCGGGCGCCTTTGCGCCGGGAAGGGCGGAAGCCGCGTGGCTAGATGATGAAGGCTGCGTACTTCTGAAACCCCGTCAGGCGTCGGTCTCATCGATGACCGGGACCCGGAAGATTCCTCTCCGATTGCACGACAGGTAATGATGGGGCGCTTCCGGTGGACTGGCTGAGCGCCTTCCGCGAGGCGACGCTGGCTGTCGTTTGGCGTGGCCTGCCGTTGGGACAACTTCGTTCCGACGAAGTTGCCAGTCGCTTTGGTTTCAACCCCGCGCCCGCGGCTTGAGGCCGCTATTCGTGGTCAGAACATTCACGCACACGAACCGTCGCGCGTGTCGTTGAGGATGGGCCACAAATGCTCCCAGGCATTGCCTGAGCATCTTGCGGCATTCATGGAAGGCAACAGTGACACGCTCGCCTTGTTCCCAGACCTGACGACGCAGGCGTCGCGTCGGTGGCTGAGCTCGACGGTGGGCAAGGCCTGTGTCTGGCGAAAATTCTTCAGATCGAAGCGACACCCCGCGCCTGGGGATATTGACGGCGGCCTCAAACGTTTGAACCTTTGCCTGTTCGATGGTCAGTTTCATGTTGCCGTTGTATCCGGTCTCGTCGCGAAAGCGACATTCGGCGGCGACATTCAATGCGCGGGTCGGGATCGGGCCGGGGCGCTTCGCCTTGGGTGCCGGCAACGCAGGTGTCGTCCGCGGTGGTTTGGCTTCCGCCGGGGCGCGACGGGCTCTGGCGACGGAATCGACAACGGGGGTGGTTCCGGCGTTGCGCAGGCGGCCACGGTCAGGGCGAGAAGGAGGTAGGTTCTGCGGCACATGGTCAGATAGTCGGGTGGCACAAATTGGCCCATTGAAGGCGAGTTCTAAGTAGCTGATATTGCACAATGACCCGTCGTTCACGGGGCGGTATTGTGGCTGCAAGTTTGGCTACAAGTTTGTCCCCCAGAACTCGGCAACACCGCAAACCAGTCCCACAGCCTAAGCAACATGGTCACAAACATATCTCTTGGACCATTGCCAAGAGGTTCGCGGCGAGAAAGACCTCATAATGAGCCGGCGCGGATGGTCCCTTGGCACCCGAGAATTCAATTCCTACCCTGTAAGAATCATCAGGCGACAACAAAATAGAGTTGATGTTCCTCTGTTGCTGTGTCCTTGACCGTGATCACCCCAACTGAAAGTAACTTCGGTCCCTCCAGCACCCGAGTCGGTTTGCCCACCGATCAACGACGACGAGCCACTGTTGGTCGGTCTGGGGTAAATCCTGTTGGCGGAGGCTGACGAGCATTCGATGCCATTCGATGGCAATGTTCAGAGCTGCAAACCATGCAGCCCTCAATACTCCCGCACTGACTGCCCTATTGTCGATGGAGATTTCCAAAGGGTTCCTCGCCGCGTTCAATAGTCGCGGGATCACGTCATAGCAGAACTCCAAACGAGAATACAACTGGCTGTAAGTGGATGATACCTTCTCAAACTGCGCGCGCCAGATCAAATGAGCGTGGAGTTCAGGCGGTACGACAGGATCAACGGGTACCGCGACGCCGAAGCTTGGGGTGAGAAAGTACCGTCTGTACTGCCGAAGTTCAGTCGGCACAATCAGTTGACGTAGAATGTCATCGTATTCTGCTTGCGTGAGAAATTGGGAGGGCATAACAGAACCAAGTCGATATGGCCCGAATGCGCTTGGTTTCAGGTCAACATTCGATTCTGGAACGTTTTCCTCCGGAAGCCGCGAACTCAGTACGCCGAATACAGCGTATTGCCTATGGTCGTCTGCTCCTTCAGGGGACAGGCGCGTTGCGCTCCATTCCGACACGTTTGTCCAGTGGATTTCCTTGGGATTATTTATCCTATCCAGCCAACAATGGATTGGATTGAGGCGATAAAGGTTCTCGGGAGATGTCCATGCATCGAGTCGTCGATCAATCAACACGTCGCCGCCGAATGGGGCTCCACAGACCCTACAGGAAAACCCCGGGATCCAAGTATTGTCTTCCAAGAAATATGGCGGTGTCTTGGACCCACATCGCATGCAAGCATTTCGGTGAGCCTCGCCGTGAATCGGGCAGTGGTCAATGCCCTGGATTTGAGCGACGGCAGCCTGGAAACCCGTGCTCATGCATTTGGGGCAATAACGTAGTTCTCGGTCGCTAGCCAGTTCTTTGTACAGATGAGGAATGCGCGCGGCAAGGCTAGCTTGACGCGGCATTCGCCCAAGCGTGTGGCCGCAGGCTCACTCTCCGACTCGATCGGTCGGGGATTCAGAAGACTGGCGCCTATTGTGCGCTCCCAACGAATCACACCTTTGTAGTAGCGAGTTTTGAGATTGTTGGCATTGAGCATCTTGGCTGCTAAGGAATAGGGGCCCTCGCCGATCGCGTTCCATCGGGAGCACCAAACTATCCCGCCAGGCGATGGAATCATGCCAACCTTCATATTAGTGAGTCAATAAACAGTGCGCTTACGATTGCATCATCCCATTTCTCGGATGAGCCTATAAACCCAGGCACGTCGTTCGCCATCTGAGCGGTCAAGAAATGAATTACGGTTTCCCCAACCCATTGCATGCCAATATCATTGACCTCGCGATTGACCTTGGCGGCTGCACGAACAAATGCGTCCCAGACGCATTGAGCTTGCTCCCCCAATCGCCAACCGCTTTCATAAGCAGACGGAAGAAAGAACTCCGTATAGCTGATGCCTGAGCCAGCGGGATACTCGCATCGCTTGGCGCTATCGTGTTCCGCCAAAAAAAATCTCAGGTCGTCGATATTGCGAATGCCGAAAAAAGGTTGTGGCTTCATTAGAAAGCGTGCCCACAGATCCTTGCGCTTCTCACGGAACATGGAACTGAGTTCGTCTAGCCTCGGATCACCGAAGATGATCGTAGTCAGGATATAGCCGTCCTGTTCGCGAAGTTGATTTGCGAGGTCACGAAGGAACGTGTACTCGCGGGCGTTCCAATTTTGCCCCTCGTCGATTAGCAAACAAAAGTGCCGCCCGCCGGCTTGAATGCAAGCCGAGATGATTGCAGCGCGTAGGCGATTCTGGCGTTCTTGCGCGGTTCCGTCAGTGACAAGTTCTAGCGCAATGAGATGGTCGCCCCAATAGACGCGCTCTGTGACGGTATCGTGATCCTTTGCCGAGATGAGGCCATACGCGACCTGTGGCATCACGGTTGGCAGTGACTCTTTGATCATGAGTAGCGCGGTCGACTTGCCAGACCGAAATTTCGCAGAGAAACTACATCCGGGTCGCTTGAACTTAATGGCAGCACTAACCACGAGAAACGATTCCCTGATCGACAGGGTAAGGACTTTGACCGGACGTTGGTTAAGAGGGTGATTTTCAAGATAGTAGGCGCGATCAGGACCATCGTTGAGGGCGGCAGAGCGAAGTGTTCGGCGGTTAGTCTGGGCCTCCGGAATCGCATTTTCAGTCGGATCCGCGGCCTGGCTGGCGGATTGACGATCGCTGCGTTCCCCCAATGGCTCGGGATTGACTCGTTCAAAGTCGGTCATTTTCTGAACTCCAAAGATTGCTGGTCACTCCCAGTTGGCCGGCAGCACGACCCCAATGAACTTGTTTCGGGAAACACAAGGGTCGTTTGCTGGCTGCACGGGAGCGGCGGGGGAACGTACAGAAGTGGCTGCGCCGCGGAGCAGGAGGTCAGCCGCTGCCGAAGCATTGAGCGATACCAGTGCTTGCCGGTTGCCGCTGCAATGGCCTTTTTTCGGGGGTGACCGGAACAGACCACCACTGGCGCTTTTGGCACCCACATCTCGCCATTGCGCACCAGGGCGTTTACGGTTTGCCTAACCTCATAAGAATGCGGAGATAGCGACCATCCCCGATCCATACACTTGATTTCGCCAATGTATGGCCCGGTATCTAGGTAGCACCGACCCCATAGACGTGTTTGCCGATTAGTTCATACCCGCGACGACAGGCAAGGGCTGATCGAATCTCACCGATCTCGACGTATGGAGGAACTCTGTTCTAACGCTACCGCCGATCCGTTTGCGCAGTACCTGAACCCGACCGCGAACTTACCGTATATGGCGGGCCGGACGCGAAACCAGAAGCCTGAGCGCCGATCCGAGGAATCAAGGGACTGATGCCGCCCAGACTTGTGTGCGGTCTTGCGTTGTAGTTGGCGAGCAGCACGTCGACTAGCTGGACTAATTCGTCCCATTCAATACCTTTCCCTGTCGCCTCAAATACTGGGTTCTCGGCACGATGAGGATCCTGGGTGCCATTGCCCATCGACGATGGCAGACGTTGAAAACCATATCGCTCAAGCGTCCCAAAAAATCGCTCGTGACCGCATTTCGCCACCAGTGGCCGACCCCACCCCAGACGATCGCGCATGCGAGCGAATGACGCAATCGAGTACGGATGCTGTTCGCGTAGTGTTGGGCGGCATTGTCCAGGCGGATCAAGGCAGGATTGATTTCGGTGATTCCGTCAATTACGCCATCGGGAAACCGGCCCATCGGTAACTAATACCTTCAATGGTTAGCTTGGCTTGAATGCCCATCAGGTATGCCTCTTCAACGCCGCGCTTCAATTTGCCCCGGAAGCAGATGGAGTAGCCGGAGCGCTGTGGCACAAATTCACACAAGTTGAATTGTGTTACTGGCACTTTCTGCGGACCGCTGGGGCCGTTGAGAATGATGAATCCGATGCAATCAGTGGTGTGTGCATCGGATCCCAGAACGTCGAATGGTCCCACCGCGAGGTTGAATGACTGAGGGCCTGTGCCCAGGTGCTGCCGATCTGCGACATCTTCACCAAACCAAACAGCAGTGGTTTCCGGATGAGACGTCACGAAGCGATCGATGTAGCGTTCGATGGCACGGCGTGCATTGGACTTTCCGTCATGCGGGTATTGCCCGATAGGTATCTGTGGCTGCTGATCCTTGCCAATAGGCTTACTGAAGGCTGCGATGAAATTTCTGGCGACACCGCGAACATCAGGCTTTCGACCGGCTAATTTTTCGCCGCCATTCCCCTTGCGGATCATTCGGTGAAGTAGGTCGCGCCACACCTGGTTCTCACCAATCCATTTTTGAAATTGGCCGGCGGTTCCTGCGCCATCACTGACACGGGTATAGCCCTTTAGTCGGAGTTGGCTTATCAAACCAGCCCAACCTACAATGCCTTCCAGTGACAGGATTCGGCAAGAGGCAGCGATTTAACTGGCGGAGAACACCCCCGGATTGCTTGGTCAGGCCTGCTGAGCGATCCGGCGCTCAGGGACTTTGATGCTTCGCCGCAATCGCGAATCTTTCGGCGATCTGGACCGCGCGCTCTTCTGCTTGCTGCGCGGACAGATGAGCAAACCATTCCATCATTTCTGTTGCCGTGGCACGAGAAGGCCATGCTTCGCAATCCGTGTACTCGGACGGAATTGTATGGAAGGTGTACGAACCAGACGGCGATTTTTGGGCGTCGGGGGACTGAACTGGATCCACGGACGTCGTGGTTAGCATTTGCGATCTCCGATACGATGGAATAGCGTCAACCCATGAAGGGGCACCTCGGCGAGGTCGCTCCGAACGGAACCGGTGCATGCCATTTCTAGGACTGCTGCTCCGACCAGCGCGCGACGTGATCCTTTTCCAGCGAGGACACCGCCGCGACTTTCGATGGCCAAGACCTCGCGCTTAGACGGGCAGCCACCCCCGCCCCGCACGCCCCAGCCCGCGGAGCCCCGACCACCTTCGACACCGAACACGCCCCGCCCGAGCAAGCCAGACGGGTACCGATTGAACTAGTCGCCGCCAGATGAGCCTTCCAGCAGGCAGTAGACTTGAAGCTGAGTTGGGATTCCCCAAAAGGCGCATACGACTGGCAGGTTCCCTTTTTTCGACCCGGACCGTACTTTCCTTTGGTGGTCATTTTCGACTGCGGCCAGTTTCATTCTAACGCCACCGCGGATGCGATCCCCCGCAGCATTTCGCTTCCCCCTTCATCACGGCGTACACCAGCGCTGGCTGGACCCATTTGAGCGGCCCATCGGCACTGAGACCCCGCCTCACGGAACCAAGTCCGACCCGGGAGAACGCAACTCTCTGCATATGCGCGCTCTTATTCGTAAGGAATGTCGCCACTCTTGGCTCTGGGGATAGTCGTTCAAGTCTGTTCAGAATTGTTACGATGTAGCCGGAGAAAGTGAACTACACGCGAAATTGAACGAATTTCGAGACTGCGGAAGGTCGGCATTGAAGGTGCGCGTAGAACGTCAACCCATGGGGCGACGTTGGGCGAATGCGCGAGGTCGAATTCGTCGGCGAGTTAGCCGGCGTCCGCTGAAACAAGACGGTGGGACTTAATTCGATAGGAACTGCTAGTGAAAAAAATTGAATGATGGAGACGATGGGGCGAACAGTTTTGATCCGTTGGATTTGGGGTTCGGCGATGGGGATGTACGCGTGCCAAGACGAGGGCGTCCGAAATCCACAGTTCTCGACCGCGCTCGTGCGGCGTACTGGGCATGGACGGTCCAAATGAGCGCTGCGAAATCGTTCGCGGAGTTGGAGCGGGAAATGGCGTTTAGGACTTTTCCCCCGCGAGATGGCGGTGGCTTCGAGCAGCCCAACGCGTGGTTGAAATACGCCAAGGGACAACGCGCTCCGTTACCGCCGAGTGAGGGCGACAAGTCACCTGTTGTACGCGCTGAAACCCGCTACCCTGGAACGCGGGCCTCCTATGATTCGATCATTTGGGACCTAATGTACGACGAGCAATCACGACCAATGAAGCGATTGAAGCTGACCTCGCGTGTCTCGCCGCATGTCCTGAGTCTGATAAAACCCAAGCATATTCAAAAGGAGGATCAGTATCGGATATTGCTGACCCATGAAGGAATTGTAGATCTTGTATTCATAAGACATCTCGATGCTTTTGGATTGCTGCTGATGCAGTGGAGAAATCTTGACTGGGAGCGCGCTGACGTATCTCTAATTTATTTGGCGCGAGAATGGCTCTTATTTTCATTTCAGTGGATGGAACCCTTTGTTACCTGCAGGCGTCTGCTCACAAGGCTAATCCACCAAAATGTAAGTGAATTGGGACTGCTTAGTGGTCCCGGTGGACTTGATCCAAATAAGACATCCAACGAACGTGTAAGAGATGCGCTCTTTTCCGCTTTATTCGGTGGGGTGGTAGTCAATGTGCCAAATCTTGACGGCCCTAATCTCTAGCTAGCCGGGTTCGACGTAGACGATTTCAGCGAATCGATTCTGAATCCCGTTATGGTTTTGTATCGGCGCGTAGCATTATGTATGGCTACGTCATTTTCGCATTGCGTTTCGGCCAAGCCAGCACATTGGATCATCCCAGCACTATGTCCGCGTGGTGCGAGGCTGCTGCTGTCGGTAATAATGAATCTCTATGCCCTTGGGCAATAATGTCAACTACAAGCGATGGAGCGACAAAAGGTCGATTGATAGCAATTGTCTTCTTTCAGACGTTCATTTATGCCAAGACGCCGATCCCCGCGAAACCGCCTGCACAACAAGCCGAGGACAAGGCGCTGGTGCCCTAGCTGCACCACGAAACCCTCGTTTCGACACGCCAATCCCTTAACGCGTCATCATGAAGTTTCTGATGGAATTGCTTTAATTGATCTTTTGCAATCGGGTGAGAAATGATCAACTCTGTGTCCTTGTTTCCGGCAAGATTGCGTTCCTCGAGAACGATCTGACTTGCCTTTGCCTCGGTAACAATCGTCCTAAATCGGTCGCGCGTTGTCTTGTCTTCGCCAAATCTGCACACGAAACGGAACCGCATGCGAGATCCAGAATACCGACCGAGAATCTCAGATGTGAACATCGATTCTGTTGCCTTGACTAATGGGTGGTTATTGAGTTCCGTTACCACGTCAAGAAATTCATCTACAGCTTGGTTGTATTTTAAATCATCGATACATTCTGGATTTAGTTCTTCATGATATGCGAGTAGAACAAAATCCTCCCAACCATCACTTAGAAACATGTCAAACCTAAGACAGGATTTTCTTCCCGGAGCTTGGACATCCGTTTCTCTATTTGCAAATCGTTTGACCAACCATCGCCCGACTATTGTACGGAACGATTCCCAGTGCAGTGAGACAAGTATTATTGCGATAACCCGATGATTTGTTGTGAGGTCTGTCAGCGCTGGGTTGGTGTAACGAGGATTCCTCGTGCCGTCACCAAATCGAACCAGTTTCTTAACGCGCGATACGTATTCATGCTTCCTCTGCTCGCCAGGCGCCCACCAATACTGCTCGCCTTCAGCCGCAGCCTGTTTTGCTATTACCACTTTGATCGTAGCGTCCAAGCAAATTGGCAATCATGATGGGTTCAAACTTTGTATTCGATGCCCTTGTCACGTCCTCAAGAAGGTAGTTTCGTGCGCGAATAAGTTCGATTCTGTATTGCTCCGGCAACTCGGCTCCATCCCCGGTAAGCCAATTGCGGAGATCATCGTCGCGCACCAAAATCTTATCAATGTAGCCAAATGTCCTCTCGGAAATCGAGATCAACTTGTCGTTGTACTTCAGGCCAGCAGCACCGATGAAGTTTTCTTGTCGCAACGCGGTATCAATTTTTTCAACCGCAGTCAGGTCGAATATCTTCTTAAAACGACATGGGTCAACCGTGTTGCCATCTCTCGGCGACTCGAATGACTTTTCGCTCAATGCTTCAAAGAATCTTGATGGGTTCGTTGTTCTATAAATGTAGTCATCGGCTCCGAGAAACAGTATTGCGCGAACTCTATTAATCCGTGTTTGATTACATGGTTCCTCGTTAGCGTGCTTTTCCATCAGCCACTCAATTCGCCATGCGACATCGCTCATGACTCTGACATTTGGCCAATCAAAAGTTTTTGATGGCCAATTCTCCGCTTTCGCAAGACTATGTAAGAGGTTTCGATAACTGTTGGTTAAGAGTTGATGCTGAAGCGGTGCGTTACTCAAGGCCATTGAGTTAAGTGGCTGTTGCTCCCAAAATTTATTTGCCAAACGTACAAACTTACTACGGCGCCAAGGGAAAGAAGTGGCCTCTGTGCATACAGTACTTTTCAATTCTTCCGCAAAGGCCACTTCAAAGTTCCGTCTGTTGTCATCTGGTCCTGCGTAGAGATCGAGTAGTGCTCCGAGAAAGAATGAAAGCGCATCAGACAATTCTTCGGCAATTGAATCCGCGTTTTCTCGAGATAGTTCACAATAGAAAATGCATAAGAACATACCCGCGGTAGTATGCCTTAGGCAATCCCTGCTCGAGTCTTTGAGTTCCCCAAAGGAAGTTGTCGCGCAAGTCCTCTAAATTAACTGTGGGGGGAGGAGACTGAATTGCTGTGTCTCCGTTATTGTTCGCGGCGGAAATACTAACTTCATCAGTCCAGAATCGCTGCAGCATCGACGTTTCATCATCAAATAGATGTGCGAGGTTCTCGTCGCCAACGATCTCAAGAATCCAAGCGAATGCATATGCGTAGCCATACCGAACTGCGGCGAGCAAGTCGCAGACAATCTCGACCGAAATATTTTCCGCTTCCGCAGCAGCATTAACTCCTGGACGCCGGGCTAACCAGTCCTCATTGCATCGAACCAATCGTCTAAATAGCCGTGCTATTTGGCCTTCTTCGCTTTCGAGGCGTGAATGACTCAATATGTGACCGAACGAGTCCCGCAGGACTTGGTGTGCTATCTCATGACCGATTATCGGATGCAGGGGCATTCGTTCTGTCATCCAGTATGAAAGGCGCAATGATGCAAACTTCTTAGGAGCAATGCGCTTGCTTTGGTCCCCACGATGCCATTCAGTCCAACAAGCATAACTGGCGGATGGCATAAACGAGTGATGCCGAGAGGTGTAGTCGTACTCCCAAGACTGAAATGTTGCAGGAACCTCGCTGTACGGATACTTGGTTCCGACGCTGATCGCGAATCGCGCGATATCTCGGTGAACCCAACGAGTTTGCTCTGTTAGATATTTGTCGATCGATCCTTGTTCTGCTCTTCGACGTACGGTCGGATCTGGGTGATCCGGGTTGGTTCTTTGCAGCAATTGTGCGAGTCGGTCATGAAGGTCACCAATTCGCTCCGCAATGAGTGAAGCCTTGAACATCATTTTTGCGTGCCAAATCAGGTCAAAATGATGCAATCGGAACTTGGGACTTAAGAATGCGAAACCGTTTCGCGAGTAAGCCGCAGTCGCGTTTTGAATTTGACGCTGCTTCTCCTCATTCGACTGCTGATTTTTCCACCGATTCTCGGTTTGCTCTTTATATGCCCTAATTTCGCGCCAGTCGGCCTGGCATTCATCGAACAACAATTGTGCGGCGCTCGCAAGTCTCTTGCAAAACGCTTGTTGGGAATCGGGAAACTTTCCAACTACAGCTGTATCGCGGAAGTTGGTGGACTGAAGAAGATGCTGACATTCTTCATCGAGAATCTGATATCGCTTGCGGACATCAAAGTAGAGCACTCTTAGCAGTGTTTCTTTCGGAGTTCTTTCCTTTGCATTCACAAATTAACTCCTCGAGCGTGACGAATGGTCGCGTACAAAGTGAAGATGACAAAACTCCACTGCGTTGCCATCGCTACTTAAAAAGGTCAAGACTCACGCATATGCCCCTGGTACTAAGGCTAAAACAATTAGATCAAACACTAGGTAGCCGCCATTCTTGAAGTATTGAGCTGCACGAATGCGTAAATTACGATTGGGATAACTAAGAACATCGGCGAGGAGCAACGTAATATTAGATCCGGCTCGCCCGGCTGTGCCGACAAAATCTCGATCGCCAAAATGGAGAAAAAAGCATATCGACCAAGCTGCCCAGGCTATTGTGCTCAATGCCAGTTCGACTTTCGGGACGTCGCCAAGATCTCCGAACTGCACGATTGGTGGAAACACCAGAAGGCATAGAAATGGGAGGCTGACTGGTGCTAGGTACGTCCATAAAACTCTGACCCGATGCCTCCATATTGAAGGCGATCTACCATCGCCAAACAAGGCGATGGTAATGCCGGCAGAATGCACTTCTTGAGAAAGGTCATGGACCGTTCGCCATGATTGAGACGCATATGCTGGCGACCGGTGTGTGGCATTCCATATCAATCGCCGGGCCGGAATAGGTAAGCGCGAATACCAAGTGGCGAGGGGGGGGAGCTGGAATGATGGTGTATATCGAATCAGTAGCGCCAGCGCGAAATTTGCGAATAGTGCCAGCGCCATGTACAAACTTGGTAAGTTGATGTCCTTGGTGGCAACGTAACAGCCCAGTGAGATCAGAAAGCAATTATTGGCTTCGGCAAGATACCTCGTTAAAGGCAATGCCGTCAGCAGAAGCATTGTGATCCAAAAGAACTGCCAGACTATGATTCGCTTAACGCGTATTGCATAGGGACTTATCTGATACCAATCCCAACTGTTCTGGGAAAATTGGCCTATCTTTGTGATATGCCAGATTTTGAAGCTTAGGACAACAACCACTGCTAGCGCCACAAGAAAGAGGAATGGATCAAGAGTGCGGAGGCGACCGAGCAGTGGCACTGCGGTTGCTAGTGAACCGCAGTTAATGATCATCCAATGAGAAAACGTTTGTCTAAGACGGAAGCTACAGCTTTGAGGCGCGCAATTAGCGGAATCGATACTCTCGCGATGGGCACGCACGACAAACAGGGGTCGCGACAACCAGTTAGAAAAACGTGATAGGCGTAAGCGTCCCTTTCGCCGACATGTGCTAAACAAGGGCGTACTTAGCAACTACAGCTACTGCGCGAATATCGAGCGTGGGCTGGAATCCTGAAATCTTGCGCTAAATGCACTTCCTGTATCCGCTAAATTTGACGCGCTAGGCGGGAGAGATCCGTACTCCATACTTCGAAGCCTAGAGTTTGTAACGTTAGCCATATCTACTTTGGCCTCCCGGATCTCTCGGCGTATGCGATTAAGCTGACCGGCCGCTGCGGTGATTTTTTCACCAGTCAGTGCGAGGGATGAATGTATTTCGTTCCTCACAGCGCCTATTTCAGCATCTAAATGGGCTCGTTGCTCATCAAGCTGACCGACCAATTCTTCTTTGGTTACCATCTGCTGGTCGAGATCAACAATCTTTTTCGACAATTTCATAACCTCACCAGAAAGGTCATCTACCTTTGCAGCCAAGTTAGCGTAAGACGATTGCGTAGAAGAAAGTCCTGAAACCAACATATTGGCGATTTGATCAATCTTGTTGGATAACGCAAAAATTGGTCACCGTTGGCTTCCATCAGAATGGATGCCTTGGTCAAAGCTTTCGTTTGTCATTGCTACTCCAAAAGTGGTCTGTCAATTGGTGGGCGAATCGACAGCGAAATACATAGTACATCAATTGGTTAGCGCAGCATTTTAGACTCTTTTTTGCCATTGTCCACACTGCTTTGGCATACCAGTATTTGCCAAGGGGGACGAATTCCCAAAGGAAGGGGCTAATGTCAACAAAGGGGGAAGGGCCATTGGCGATCAACCTTCGAATGAGATGAAATACCCGGCCCAGCTATTACATTGCAATACCGAATCGCAGTCAGGAGCCGGTCGTTCTCCCCTCGTGCGAACGGTAGCGCGGCAATCCTATGACTTTCGCAATACTAGTCGTGATAATCCTGCTTGATATTGTGTCGGTAAATCAAACAAGTATGAAGATTGCACGCTAGGCAATGTCATCTTGTGTTTTGTGCAACGACCTGGACAGCAAACGCGGGCAGTGCGCCTGGATTCATTGGACATTGCTTACGTGCCGCTGTATGCGGACGAGATTTGCCCCAGAAATAGTATCTTTGGGCCGGCAGCAATTCTCGTTTGACGTGTACAATTTGGTACGCCCTTCCTGTATCGCATGCAACGTGCGTTTCAGATGCGGCTGATGCAGATCTACAAACATAACTATATGTAGCAGTGTTCCCCCTCAGCAGGTCAGATTTGAACGTTACATAAGCCGCAACCACGAGCGGTACAAGAAACGTGATTTGAAAGTTTGCTTGGGGAGTAGGCGTTTGGGTTGGAGAGTGCCGGGAGGCGCCCTGTTCATTGCTGTTGTGTTGGCTGGTGGGGCGACTCCGTCGCTGGCCGCCAGTTTCGATTGCCTGATCGAACCCACACAGATCGTTGAACTTGCCAGTCCGGTAACCGGACTGCTGGACCGCGTTCTCGTAAAGCGCGGTGATCGTGTCAGCAGAAACCAGTTGGTTGCCACACTTGAGTCCCGGGCTGAGCAGGCAGCCGTCGATCTGGCGGATTTCAAAGCCAAGCAGGTGGGGCCGACGCGCGCGGCCGAAAGCAAGATCGAATTTTCCAAGCGGAAATTCAGTCGGCGTCAGTCCATGGCCAGCGAACGCCTGATATCGCCACAAGACAGCGACGACGCCGAGGCTGAATATCGGCTGGCAGAGTCCGAATTACAGGTCGCGACCGAAAACCGGCAACTCGCCAAGATCGAATTCCAGCAGCAAAGCGGCCTGCTTAGCCTGCGTTCGATACGCAGCCCGGTGGACGGTGTGGTGGTTGAGCAAACCGCCTATCCGGGCGAGGTGGTTGAGCCGGGAGCGAACAAGAAGGTCATCCTGAAAGTCGCTCAACTGGACCCGCTTCGGGTCCATGTAATGTTGCCAAAGGATGTCTTCGGCAAGATCGGTTCCGGCATGAGCGTCGCGGTGAAGCCAGAAATCCCGGTGCAAGGCAGTTACACGGCCAAGGTCAAGACCGTTGATCGGCTGATCGATGCCGCCAGCGGCACCTTTGTCGTGTTTCTGGAGATGCCGAATCCAAAATTTGAAATACCTGCTGGGGTGAAGTGCAAAGCCACTTTTTCCGGCGTTGAAGCTGGAACGGGCAGCAGTCTGGTATCGGATAAGCGTAAAGGTCCGTAAGAGATAACGCCGGAAGCATCAACATCGTATTGCCGAAGAAATGGCTGGTAAGCAAGACCATTGAACAGTTTCATCCGGCGGAAATGGGTGCCGGGTCACATTGAGAAGAGGTTTCTGTCATGCGTAGATCGTCCATCAAGAACGACCGTCCAGACCGTCAAAAGAGCTTTGCACTCACGTCCATGGTGTCCGCACTAAAGCGGGCATTCAATGCGCTGGATTTCTCTCCACGCACTGCCACAAAAATATCTCCCGATGTCACTCAGTCGGTGGTATCAACTCCAGTCATTCGCTTTGAACCACTGGAACCGCGAGTCTTGTTGGCGGCCGACCCGGTCATCGCCGTTGCTGATGCGATCACCGTGGCGGGAGAAACAGATCACCACAACTTCACAGTCGAATCGGACATCAAGGTCGTCTTCGATTCGCTCACCAACAATCCAAACCTCAACTGGAGTCTGGATGGTCCCAATGGTACGGTCGTAACTGCACGCGGCTTTTCCGCGAGTGATTCCACTGATTGAGCGGTAGTCCAGCGATGGATTTGGTCGCGGGCGACTACGCAATTGCGGTAAGTGGCAATGCGGGCGCAACCGGAGCGTACGGATTCCGCCTGTTGGATCTGCAAAAGGCGGATGGCATCGTCCCCGGTACAGCCGTAATAGGGCAAATCAACCCGGTCAAGGAGACCGATGCCTACAAGTTCGATGCCACGGCGGGCGATCATTTCTTCCTGGACGTGACCGGCCGCTCCGGCGGCGATGTCACTTGGCAGTTGCTCGACCCGTCCGGGCAGCAGGTCTTCGGCCCCATGACCATGAATTCGGCCAGTCAGGATATCGACCTGCCCAGTCTCGCCACCACCGGCACCTATACCTTGCTGCTGGAAGGAAAGATCGGCGCGGTCGATCCCGCCAACTACAGTTTCACTGCGCAACTTCTGCCGCCGGGCTACGTCCCGCCAGCCGCGCCTGTTACGACCAACACATGGATTGGTGCTGCGGGGGGGAATTGGAGTGCTGCCTCCAACTGGAGCAAAGGATCCGTACCGGTAGCGGCGGACAATGTCTTCATCGGCTTGCCCGCAGGTCAGGCAGTAACTATCTCCAGTGGCACGGTAACCGTGAATTCGCTGACCTGTGCCTGCGATCTGACAGTTTCCGGTGGCGCCTCGCTGAACCTCAACGGTGTTTCGAAGATCAGTGGCAATCTGACCGTGGCAGGTGGCACGCTGGGGGGCGCGGGGACGTTGACGGTAGCAGGGGCATTCAACGTTACCAGCGGTAGCACGCTCAGCGGAACGGGCACGCTGATCACGCAGGGCACGAGTCTGATCACGACCAATCTCTATTTCAGTGGTGGCAAGACCTGGGTCAACCAGGGCACGCTGACGATTGGTGGAAGCGGCTACCTCTACTTTGGTGCCACCAGTGGGGGCACGAAACACCCTGACCAACGCGGCAGGCGGCACGCTCAACCTGAGCAGCACTGATGGCACGCCGATCAATTACTACACAGGCACGGCGACGTTCAACAACGCGGGGACGCTGAACCACACGGTTGCGGGTACTCATGCCATTCACAGTAACGTGGCCTTCAACAATACTGGCACCGTCAATGTCAGCGTCGGAACACTTTCGATCAACGGCAGCGGCACCGACACCGGCACCTACAGTGCGAGCGGTGGAGCGGCCTGTAACTTTGGGGGCGGTACGCGCACCCTCAGTGCGGGGTCGACCGTCACCGTGAGTGGCACGGGGGCGGTGCAGGTCACGGGCGGCACAACGTATGTCAACGGAACGGTAACCGGCACGGGCAACTTCAATGTGGCCGGGGGCACGCTGACTGGCACAGGCGTCATCAGTAGCAATATGACTCTGTCGAGTGGCTCTGTGGCAGGTACAGGCACACTCACCACGCATTTACTTCAGTGGTGGCAAGACCTGGGTCAACCATGTGCACGCTGACGATTGCGGAAGCGGCTAACTCTACTGGTGCCACCAGTGGGGGCACGAACACCCCGACCAACGCGGGCAGGCGGCACGCTCAACCTGAGCAGCACTGATGGCACGCCGATCAATTACTACAAGGCACGGCGACGTTCAACCACGCGGGGACGCTGAACCACACGGTTGCGGGTACATGCGCCATTCATTCAGTAACGTGGCCTTCAACAATACTGGCAGCGCCGTCAATGTCAGCGTCGGAACACTTTCGATCAACGGCAGCGGCACCGACACCGGCACCTACAGTGCGAGCGGTGGAGCGGCCTGTAACTTTGGGGGCGGTACGCGCACCCTCAGTGCGGGGTCGACCGTCACCGTGAGTGGCACGGGGGCGGTGCAGGTCACGGGCGGCACAACGTATGTCAACGGAACGGTAACCGGCACGGGCAACTTCAATGTGGCCGGGGGCACGCTGACTGGCACAGGCGTCATCAGTAGCAATATGACTCTGTCGAGTGGCTCTGTGGCAGGTACAGGCACACTCACCACGAAGGGTTCGAGCCAAGTCACCGGCGCGATTTACTTCAGTGGTGGCAAGACCTGGGTCAACCAGGGCACGCTGACGATTGGTGGAAGCGGCTACCTCTACTTTGGTGCCACCAGTGGGGGCACGAACACCCTGACCAACGCGGCAGGCGGCACGCTCAACCTGAGCAGCACTGATGGCACGCCGATCACCATTACTGCAGGCACGGCGACGTTCAACAACGCGGGGACGCTGAACCACACGGTTGCGGGTACTCATGCCATTCACAGTAACGTGGCCTTCAACAATACCGGCACCGTCAATGTCAGCGCCGGCACGCTTTCGATCAACGGCAGCGGCACCGACACCGGGACCTACAGTGCGAGCGCGGGAGCGGCCTGCAATTTTGGGGGCGGTACGCGGACCCTGGAGTGCGGGGTCGACGGTCACCGTCATGGCAGCGGGGCCGTGCAGATCACCGGCGGCACAACGTATGTCAACGGAACGGTGACTGGCACGGGCAAACTCAATCTGGCCGGAGGCACGCTGGGCGGCACGGGGTGATCAGCAGCAATATGACCCTGTCGAGTGGCTCTGTGGCTGGTACTGGCACACCTCACCACGCAGGGCACGGGCCAGTTACTGGGCAAGTCAACTCAGCGGTGGCAAGACTTGATCAATCCGGACGCTCACGGTGAGTAGCGCGGGCCTCCTCTACTTTGGTGCCACCAGTAGCGGGAACAACACGCTGACCAACGCGGCAGGCGGCACGCTCAACCTGAGCGGCACCTATGGCACCCCGATTGAGTACTACACCGGCACGGCCACGTTCAACAACGCGGGGACGCTGAACCACACGGTTGCGGGTACTCATGCCATCAACAGCAACGTGACCTTCAACAATACCGGCACCGTCAATGTCAGCGCCGGCACGCTTTCGATCAACGGCAGCGGCACCGACACCGGGACCTACAGTGCGAGCGCGGGGAGCGGCCTGCAATTTTGGGGGCGGTACGCGGACCCTGGAGTGCGGGGTCGACGGTCACCGTCAGCGGCAGCGGGCCGTGCAGATCACCGGCGGCACAACGTATGTCAACGGAACGGTGACTGGCACGGGCAACTTTAATCTGGCCGGAGGCACGCTGGGCGGCACGGGGGTGATCAGCAGCCATATGACCCTGTCGAGTGGCTCTGTGGCTGGTACTGGCACACTCACCACGCAGGGCACGAGCCAAGTTACTGGGCAAGTCAACTTCAGCGGTGGCAAGACTTGGGTCAACCAGGGCACGCTCACGGTGAGTGGCGCGGGCCTCCTCTACTTTGGTGCCACCAGTAGCGGGAACAACACGCTGACCAACGCGGCAGGCGGCACGCTCAACCTGAGCGGCACCTATGGCACCCCGATTGAGTACTACACAGGCACGGCTACCTTCAACAACGCCGGCACGCTGAATCATACAGTGACCGGCAGTCATGCCATCAACAGCAACGTGACCTTCAACAATACCGGCACCGTCAATGTCAGCGCCGGTACGCTGACCTACAGCCGCAACCTGACCAACCAAGGCACCATCAGCATCGCCCCCGGGCGCGCGCATGAACCTCGGCGGCAGCTTCACCAACACCGCGTCTGCGACGGTGCGTGTCGGCCTGGGTAACGCGACCACCATCGGCGTACTGGGGAGTCGCTGGTACGGCCAATCTGGCCGGGACACTGGATGTTCACTTGACTGGCGGTTTCGTACCGCGGCCAGCGATATTTTTGGCGTGATCACTTACGCGAACCGTACTGGCTCCTTTAGCAGTTTGCTTGGCGAGAGCCCCGGCTCGCAGGTGACTTTCAGCGTTGACACCGCGTCCAGCCCGACCACGCTCAAGGTCAAGAGCTTCGTGCTAACCACAATCGTGCCCGGCATCGATCTCGTGGTGACCGGTCTCGGTTTGGCGACCGGTGCGGTGTTGCAATCGGGAAACACCATCAATGTTGTATGGCAGGACAGCAACACG
This sequence comes from Candidatus Aalborgicola danicus, assembly GCA_016703945.1. Classification (GTDB taxonomy): domain Bacteria; phylum Pseudomonadota; class Gammaproteobacteria; order Burkholderiales; family Burkholderiaceae_C; genus Allorhodoferax; species Allorhodoferax danicus. The sequence goes on along the minus strand of JADJBC010000053.1, from coordinate 19,775 downwards.
GGAACCTTGCCGACGGTATCGTCTTGGAGCGATCGGGTGGTGGTGAAGCGGATCGATACTGGCGCGGTACTGGCCGATTTTCTTGTGCCCTACGACGCGGTAGCGAGCGGCCCCATCGCTGGCGGCGCGAGCTTTGCGCGTCAGGCGAGCTTTACGCTGCCGCAGGGTAATCTGGGCGCAGGCAATCTAAACATCACGGTCACGGCGGATAGCGCCAATACCGTTACCGAAATCAACACTCAGGGCCTGGCGGAAGTTAACAACAGCACCAGCATCAACGTCACGTCGGCGCTTGCACCCTATCCCGATCTGATCGTTACAAATGTGACCCCGACGCCGGCTCTGGGCTGGCTTCCCGGTGACCCAGTGGTGGTGACCTGGAAAACGTTCAATCAGGGGACGGGCAGCACCAGCGGCTCGTGGACGGAGACCGTCCGCGTGCGCAATCTCACCACCGGGCAAACCCTGCTCACGCAGAATGTCGCTTACGACGCCACGGTACTCGGTGACATCACCGCTGGCGGACTGAACAATCGAAGTGCGACGCTGACATGGCCGACGGGATTTACGAACGATGGTCAGATCGAGTTCACGGTGACCACCGATAGCGCCAGCCAGCTCTTCGAAAACAACCTCACCAACACGGCGGAAAGCAACAATGCCGGCGTAACTACGGTCGTGTCGGCGCCCGACCTGACGGTCAGCAACCTGACCAGCGACACGTCGGCGCCGAAGACCGGCGATCTGATCACGCTGAACTGGAACGATATCAACAACGGCAACACGGCGGTGAAGGCCGGCTGGTACGACCGGATCAAGGTGACCAACCAATCCACTGGCCAGATGCTTGTCGACCAGCAACTGCGCTTTGACCCACCGCCGGGCGACACGCTGCAAGTGGGGGCGTCGGCATCGCGCAGCTACAGCTTCCGTCTCGCCGACGGCAACGCCGGAGCCGGCAATCTGCTGATCCAGATCACCACCGACCAGAACACCTCGGGTGTCGGCAGCGTCGTCGAAGCGAATGCCGCCGGGACGGGCGACACCAACAATGGCGCAAACCTCAGCCTGACTTCTACGCTGGCGCCTTACCCCGATCTGCAGATATCCAGCCTTGCCGTAAGTCCGGCTGTCGGTTGGCAACCGGCCGACACGGTGACCGTGTCCTGGAAGACCCGCAACTGGAGCACCGGCCCGACCTCAGGTTCATGGACCGAAACCCTGCGCGTGCGCAATCTCACCACGGGACAAACCCTGTTCACGCAGAACCTGTCTTATGACGCCAGCGTGCTTGGTGACATCGCCGTCGCTGATCTGCGCGACCGCAGCACAACGCTGCTTTGGCCGACGGGGGCGAATGCCAACGGCCAGTTCGAGTTCACGGTGACCACCGATGCCGTCAGCCAGGTTTTCGAGAACAACCTGCCGGGCACGGCGGAGAGCAACAATGCCAGCCAGATCGTCATCCTGTCGGCGCCCGACCTGGTGGTCGGCAACCTGACCAGCGACACGCCGGCGCCGATGACCGGGGACCTGATCACTCTGAACTGGAACGACATCAACAATGGCAATACGGCGGTGAATGCCGGCTGGTACGACCGTATCAAGGTGACCAACCAGAGCACCGGCGCGGTGCTGCTCGATCAGCAACTGCGTTATGACCTGCCGCCGGGAGGTTTGCTGCAACCCGGGTCGTCGACCGCGCGCAATTACAGTTTCCACCTGACCGATGGCAATGCCGGCGTCGGCAATCTGCTGATCCAGATTATTGCCGACCAGAGTACGGCCGGCACGGGCAGCTCCTGTCGAGGCGAACGCCACCGGAACCGGCGAAAACCAACAACAGCGCCAGCCTGAACCTGACGTCAACATTGGCGACCTATGCCGATCTCGTTCCCGAAAACCTCACCCTGATTCCGGCTTCCGATTTCCAGCCCGGCCAACAGGTGACCGCACTGTGGAATACGGTCAATCGAGGCAACAAGGCGGCCGAACAGGCGTGGAGCGAACGCCTGGACGTGATCAATCTATCCACCAATGTCGTGGTGGCCACGATCATCGTGCATGAGGATCTGAGCGCCGGCGTTCTGGGAGCCAACGAAACCCGTGCCCGCACCGCGCAATTCACGTGGCCCACTGGCGCATCCGCTTTAGGACGGTTCTCCATCAAAGTCGCGGCCGACAGCGCGGCGAATATCCTGGAGGCAAACGCAGGCGGGACAGCGGAGAGCAATAACACCCTCGAACTCATCAACGAGGCGGGCTCGGACGTGCAGATACGCAATCTGCATGTCGATACAAGCGACGTCCAGGCCGGCGGACTGGTCAGCATCGGTTGGGAGGACTGGAACCTGGGCAACAGTCCGGCCAGCATCGTTTTCAACGACCGCATCGTCGTTCGCAATCAGGTGAACCAGGTACTGCTCGATACCACGTTGGCCTGCGATCCGCTGGCGAGCAGCGGCGGCGTGTTCAATGGCGCGATCCAGCCCGGCGATTCGCGCAGCCGTGGCCTGACTTTCCGCTTGCCGGAAGGGCTCGCCGGAACCGGCAACATAACTATCACCGTTACGGCCGATCAGAACAGCGCCGGGGCAGGCGTACTGTATGAGACCAACCTCAGCAATAATGCGGAAACCAACAACAGCGCCAGTACTCAAGCCAACTCGGTGGCCAAGGCCTATGCGGACTTGCGCGTCGACACGCTAAATGGACCGGGCATCGGAGTGGGCGGCGAACCGGTGACCGTGGACTGGACAGTCTCCAACCATGGGCAAGCCGACACCGCCGCTGCCTGGAACGACCAGATCATTTTCAGTAACGACGCGATCATCGGTAACGCCGACGACGTCGTGATCGGCACGGTGCGTCATGCCGGAGGCTTGGCTGCGGGCGCAGGCTACAGCCAAACCGCGACCATCAACGTCCCGATGCGCGCCATGGGCCACTACTATCTGGCCGTACGCAGCGACAGCGGAGCGGAGGTGCTCGAACCCGATACGCGCGCCGACAATGTCGGGGCGGCGCGCGGCATCGATCTGGCTACGGCCTATGCCGATCTCAATGTGCTCGACATCACCGCGCCGACACTGGCGCAAAGCGGCGAAGACATTCTCATTACCTGGACGGTGCGCAACGACGGCAATGCCACCACCAATCTGGCCTCGTGGAACGACAAGCTGGTCCTGTCCCGCGATAGCACGCTCAGCGCTGACGACATCGTCCTGGCTGGTTCCGTCACCCACCCGGACCGATTTCTCCCGGGCAAGGTTATACCGGGCAGGCCACGATGACCCTGCCACGCGACTTGAGCGGCGATTACTATGTCATCGTCGATACCAGCACCAATCGCAGCGTGTTCGAGGATGGCCATACCGCCAACAACAGCCGCGCCAGCGTGGCGACCTTGCATATCGATCTGGCGCCGGTGGCCGATTTGACCGTGAGTGGCGTCACCGGGCCGACCGTGCTTCGCCCCGGCGACGCAGCCACGGTGAGCTATAGCGTGGGTAACCAGGGCGGATTCGGCCTGACAGGTTCCTGGCGCGACCGTATCTATGTGGATAGCGGCACGGGCCTGATAGAAGTCGGCAACCTGTTCAGCACCGATGGGCTGGCCATCGGAGCCGTCAAATCCCGTAGCGTGACATTCACCCTGCCGACATGGCTGCCGGATGGCGATTACCACTGGGTCGTCAAGACCGACACCGACAATACCGTTTTACGAGCGCGATGGCGAGAGCAACAACCAGGCGAGTTCGGCGGCATCCCTGAAAGTCGCGCGTATCGATCTCGCTGTGAGCGAGGTCAGCGGGCCGGGCCTGGTGCAGTCCGGCGACAGCTTGCACGCGAGCTGGAAGGTTTTGAATCAGGGCGGGGTCGCCACGGGCAATTGGGTCGATTATGTTTACCTGGCCAAAGGCACGGTACTGACCAAGATGGCGGAAGTGGTCCATACCGGCCCGCTCGGCACGGAGAGTTCTACACCGCCTCGGCGGATTTCACCATTCCGCTCAACTACTCGGGCGAGTATCAGGTCGTGGTGGTAAGCGATGCCTTGAGCGTGTTGATGGATGGCGCGCGGAGCAACAATGAGGCAGCGCCGGCGCTCACCGTCGAGTTCTCGCCCTATGCCGACCTCGTCGTGACGGCGACCACCGCGCCTGATCGCGTCACCGCCGATCCGGCCCCGCTGGACGTGGCATGGACCGTCACCAACCAGGGCACGGGCGCCGGGCGCACCTCCAGTTGGACCGACCGCGTCATCCTGTCCACCGACGACACCTTTGGCAACAGCGACGACCGGGTGCTGGGCGAATACCGGCACGACGGCGCGCTGGCCGTGGGCGAGTCCTATAGTCGTGCCGAACAGGTTCTTGCGCCAGCAGGAACCACGGGGCGCTACAAGCTGTTCGTGGTCAGCGATGCGCGGGGTGAAGTATTCGAGAACTCTTCCGAGGGCAACAACCTCGGGCGCATTGCCCATAGTGTCGACATCATGCCGATTGCCTATGCCGACCTGCAAATTGCATCGGTAACGGCGGACGGCACCGCCTCCAGCGGCAAGCCTCTGCGCGTCACCTGGGAGGTGGCCAACAACGGCATCGGTACCACAAACATTGCCGACTGGTCCGACCAGGTCTGGCTCAGCCGAAACCCCGACGGCAGCGACATCGTCACCCAGTTTGGCTCGGCACGCCATGTCGGCCAACTGGCGGTCGGCGACAGCTACAGCCGCAGCCTGGACGTCACCGTGCCGGAAGGCATCGAAGGCAGCTTCTACCTCAACGTCCGTACCGGCGGGCCCTTCGAGTTCATTTATGGCAACAACAACACTGGCACCTCGCTGGCGATCCCGATTACCTTGTCGCCGTCGCCCGATCTCGTGGTCGAAACCATCACGGTACCCACTACGGCGCAGGAAGGCGCACTGATCGACATCTCATGGACCGTGCTGAATCAGGGTCAGGCGCCCGCCGGCGGAGTCTGGGTCGATACGGTCCAGCTCCTTCCCTTGAATGGCGGCAGTGTGGTGACACTGGGCACATTCACCTACGACCGCAGCCTCGAATCCGGCATCCGCTACAGCCGCACGGAACAAGTTCGCCTGCCGTCCAAGATTGAAGGTCTCTACCGTATCAAGGTCACCACCAACGCCACGAACCAAGTCTACGAACTGGGCGCCGCACGCAACAACAACGCACTGTTGCCTCCCGACACCACCGAAATCAGCCTCAATGATCGCCCCGATCTGCGCGTCGGCACGGTCGTCGTGCCTGAGCACGTCACTGCCGGCACCAGCGCATCCATCCGTTACACCATCAGCAACCTCGGTCCAGCCGCCGCCACCGGTCGCTGGACCGACAAGGTCTATCTGTCACTTGACGGCATCCTGAGCGGAGATGACCGGCTCATCGGTCAGTATGGCAATGTTTCCGGCCTGTCGCCGACCGAAAGCTACGCCAACGAAAGTGCCCTGGTCGATATCCCGATTCGCTATCGGGGCGATGCCTACTTGATTGTCGTCGCCGACGGCAACAGCAATGTTGACGAATACCCTAGCGAAGGCAACAACGTCAAGGCCGCGCACTTCTATGTCGATCCGGTGCCCTTCGCCGATCTTGTCACCAGCGCCGTCGTCGCCCCCGACCAGTCCAGCTACGGTTCCACCATCGAAGTCCGTTACAAGGTCACCAACAGCGGCAGCGACACCACCCGTGGCGATTCCGCCACCCTGAACTCCTGGACCGACACCGTCTGGCTCGCGCGCGACAGGCGCTACCCCGGTTTCTACAAAGGCGACATCCTGCTCGGTTCCTTCACCCATGTGGGCAAGCTCGATGTTGGCGCGGACTACCTCGGCACGCTACAGGTCCGGATTCCCGACAACGTGCAATCCGGCGATTACTACATCTCGGTGCTCACCGACACCTACGACGTCATCCTCGAAGATTCGCTGACCAGCAACATCAATCCCGACGACGCCAGCCACAGCGACAACAGCAACTACAAGTCGCGGCCCATCGGCATCATCGGCGCGATTCCCGCGCCGGTGTTGGTGCCCGATCTTACGGTCACCGAGGTCTCGGCGCTCGCGGCGACGGACTCGGGCGGCAGCTATAGCTTCAGCTACACCGTGCAAAACCTCGGCGACGCCCTGAGCCGAAACTGGACGGATACGGTCTACATCACCGACAACCCCAATCTTTCCGCCGCCACGGAAGTCTGGAGCATCGGCAGCTACTCGCAGCAGCGCACCCTGGGCAAGAACGAGAGCTACACCGTCAGCCAGACCGTGCAACTCGCGCCCTCGGTCAGGGGCCGCTACGTCGTCGTCAAGACCGATACGAACAACTATCTCGGCGAAAAGCAACGAGGGCAACAACACGCAGGCCGCCGCCTCGCTGGTGACCGCGCGTCCGGCGGACTTGCAGGTCACCGAAATCCTGACCCGCCGCAGAACTTCTCCGGCGAGCAGACCACGGTGACCTGGACCGTGACCAATCTCGGCGCCGCCGTCTGGGCCGGGACCCGTAGCTGGAACGATGTGGTCTATCTCAGCCGAGATCCGTCCTTCATCCGCGACCGCGCCACGGTGCTCGGCACCGTGACCCATTCCAACGCTCAGGGCCTCGCCGCCGCCGGCAGCTACACCGCCTCGACCAAAGTCACGCTGCCGCAGGGCGCCGACGGCCCGTACTACATCTACGTCATCACCGACAACGCAGACAATCCGGGCGACCCGAACCAGCGCCGCGCCAAGGAGGAGTACCAGCGCGGTGGCGACAGCGCCTATGCCGCCGCCTATCTCTACGGCACCACTGCCTACGAAGGCGACCGCAATGACAATAACATGGCCCGTGGCAGTCTGGCGATTACCTATCGCGAGCCTGATCTTCAAATCGACAGCGTCAACGTCTCCAATCCCAGCCCTTCGTCGGGCGAGGGCCTGACCGCCACCTGGACAGTCACCAACCGCGGCACGCGGGACACCCGCGTCAATAGCTGGAGCGATGGCATCTACCTGTCGCGCGACGCTTCCCTCGACTACGGCGACTATCCGCTACAGATCAGCGCCGTCAACCTCACGCAAAATGGCCAGCCGAAATACCTCAAGCCCGGCGAGTCCTACACCTGGTCCGCCACCTTCAATCTGCCCGAATCGATCAGCGGCGATTTCCACCTGATCGTCAAGACCGACACGCCGATCTACCGGAACCCGTGGGGCAATGAGCCCAGCACCATCCGCGAAGGGCTTGCCGCCCTTGCCCGTCTTGGTCCCGAGATCGGCACCGTGGCCGAGTTCCAGGGCGAAGGCAACAATGTGGTCAGCATCGCGTTGCCAATTACCCTGGCCACGCCGCCTGATCTGCAAGTCGCCAGCGTCACCGCGCCGGATGCCGTGGTGGCTGGGCAGAACTTCACCGTCAGCTACCGTGTCACCAACGCCGGCGGCGACACCCCGAGCGACCAGACCCCCTGGTACGATTTGATCTACCTGTCCAGGGACCGCTTCCTCGACGTCAATCAGGATCGCTATCTCGGGTACGTGCAGCACAGCGGCGGCCTGGCCGGCGGCGGCAGCTACGACGCCAGCCTCACAGTCACCGCGCCGCGAAATCTGGAAGGCCCGTACTACGTCTTCGTCATCACCGATCCGGCCCGCGTCTGGGGCGACGGCGAATCCGGCAAGGTGCGCGAATTCGGCAATGAACAGAACAACGCCACCACGGCCGTGCAGCCGATCCTGGTGGAAACCCCGCCGCCCGCCGACCTCAAGGTCACCAACGTCGTGCTGCCCGCCAGCGCCAAGGTGGGCGACAGCATCCAGGTCAGCTACACGATCACCAACGATTCCAGCAATCCCGCCTACGGCCGCTGGACCGATACCCTCTATCTCTCCAGCGACAACGCCTGGGATATCGGCGACGTGCTGCTGGGCAAGGTCGATCACAACGGCGACTTGGGTGCCCAAGCCAGTTACAGCGGCAGCCTCACCGCCAGCCTGCCGCCATTGAAAGACGGCAACTGGCGCATCATCGTGCGCCCCGACCTGTACAACGAGGTCTTCGAAGGCAAGATCACTTACACCGCCACCGGCCTCAACCTGCCGCCGGGCGAAGCCAACAACCGCACCGCATCGGGTTCGACGCTGCAAGTGTCGGTGCCGGTACTCGAAGTCGCCACACCCTCTCGACCACGCTGCTACCGGGCCAGTCGCGTCTCTACAAAGTCAGTGTCGCCGCCGGCGAAACCTTGCGCGCCACGCTCGATTCATCTGTAGAGGAGGGCAGCAACGAGCTTTATATCCGCTATGGCGACATCCCCACCGGCTACGCCTACGATGCCGCCTACACCACTCCGGTTGCCACCGACCAGCAGGCGCTGATACCCCAGCACCCAGGCCGGCGACTACTACGTCCTGGTGCGCGCGTCCCGGCACCGCGGGCGTTGCCACCGCCGTGCCTGTCACCCTGCGCGCTGACCTGCTGCCGCTATCCATCAACACCGTCACGCCCGACCAGGGCGGCACCGGCGACGACGAACACCGCTGGGTCACGGTCGATATCTACGGCTCGCGCTTCAAGGCTGGCGCCCTGGTCAAGCTGTCCCGCCCCGGTGTCTATGAGGCGGAACCCGTGCGCTGGCAGGTGCTCGATGCCACGCACATCCGTGCCGTTTTCGATGAACGGCAAATGCCGCACGGCCTCTACGGCGTCACCGTGGTCAACCCGGATGGCGAACGCGTCACCGAGGCCGCCCGCTACCTCGTCGAACGCGGCATCGAAGCCGACGTCGCGCTGGGCATCGGCGGTCCGCGTACCCTCAATCCGGGCGAAAGCGGCGTCTACAGCGTCTCCCTGCAAAGCCTGACCAATGTCGATACGCCCTATGTGCGGTTTGACATCGGTACACCCGAAATGGGTCTCGCGGAAGATGTGCTGACCGGTATCAGCCTGCCTTACATCGTGTTTGGCAGTAATGTCGGTGGCCAGCCCAATGGCGTCACCTAGACGCCGCCGGCAATACCAAACCTATGGCGCGACACCGACCAGCGGCACGCCGCGCCCGGAGATTCCTTGGGCGCAACTCGACGGCACACAGAACACCGCCGGCTTCAATCTTGCCCCCGGCTATGCCGTGGACCTCGCCGCCGGCGGCTTTGCCGGCCTGACCTTCAACGTCCAGACCTACCCCGGCCTGGCCGAGTGGATCGCCCACGACTTCGAAGGCCTGCGCGACAAGCTTTACGCAGTTCACCCGGAATGGAAGGAGCAAGGCCTGCTCGATGGCGGCATCGACGATCTGGACAAGCTGATCGCGCCGGAGACAGGACTCGCCGCCAAGTTCCGCGCCGTCGACAACGACGCGATGTTCCCGGTGCACCTCACCAAACTTGAACAGATGGCCATGCCCTTCGAGTTCAATATCGCCGGCGCCGCCACCGCCTTGACGCGCGCTGAATTCGTCGCCGAACAGACCGTCCATGCCAAGCAACTGCGCACCGCGATCCTCGCCGACACTGATGCCCCCGCCAATCTGAGCACGCTTTGCCACCGACGAAGCGCAGTGGATCGACGGCTGGCTCGGCGCGCTGAAGTCGCCGGGCTGTTGCGGCCTCTCGACGAAGCGCCGCCGATCCGCGACAACCCGCAGGTCGTCAGCCTCAACGCCACGCTGGCCACCGGCATCCTGCTGTCCCATGCCGGCGATACCTACCGCACCCAGGCCGACATTCTCGGCTTCTTCGCCCAGGTGCAAATCTGGTACGGCGACAGCGCCAGCTTTTCCGGCGACCCCGCCGCGATCAAAGTCGGCATCGACCACACCGAAATACGCCAGGGCGACACGCTGGATGCCGACGTCGTTACGGAAGTCCCGGTGCCCGACATGGCCGACCCGGCGGCCTTCGACCGCAATGCCAAGGCCGATACGCACTTCGTCAATTTCAAGGTCTTCGCTGGCGGTCAGGCCGAACTGGAATACCTGCGCCACATCGGCGTGCTGGACGGCGAGTTCAAGCCCGTCGCCGGCCAGTCGCTGAACCTCACGCAATACCTGCAACAGGCGGCGCAGCAAGCCGCGGCGGCCAACGCCGTCATCAGCGTGCGTGGCCCGCAAGCGGCCCAGGGAGACGACGGCGATTACGTCCCGACCGCCACCGCCTTGCCGTACACGATATCGTTCAGCAACCCGAGTGAGGCGCCCGCCGGCCAGTTGCGCATCGTCACCGAACTCGATGCCGCGCGCGGCCTGCTGGCGCCGGCTACCACAGACGCAAATGCGGCCAGCGCCACCAATGCCGACCAGCTCAAGCGCGGCTTCGTCAGCTACACCGTGATGGCGGCGGACACTGCCATCTCCCGCGCCGAAATCGCCGCCTCGGCCCGCATCCTGATCGACGACGCGCCGCCGGTCGACAGCGCGCGAGCACCGGCAAGCTCGACGCCGCCGCACCGACCACCACGCTGGCCGTCACCGCTTTGGGCAGCGACGCCCAAGCTGCGCCCAGTTTCGACGTACGCTGGACCGCCACCGATGACGCCAGCGGCGTCAAATCGGTCACCGTCTATGTCAGCGAAAATGATGGCGAAACTCGCGGCGACTTCAAGATATGGCTGCGCCAGGTCGCACCGACGCAAACCCAGGCCGTCTATACCGGCATGGCAGGCAACACTACGAGTTCCTCTCGCCGTCGCCACCGACAAGGCCGGCAACCGTGAAGCCGCCAGGGTTGCCAATGCCGTGCTGCCCGACGACGGCGGCCGCCAGGAATCCTCGACGGCCTCGGCGTCAAAACCGCCTGAGCCAGACTGCCGAAATCCCGCTGGCCGCCGCCGACCGCAGCTACGCCGCCAATCCGCTGTTCGCGCAAGCCATCGCGCAATTGCCGGGGCAAGTCGCCGGCAACCAGACCGGCGACCTGAGCAGCGTCCTCGCCCCATTCAGCTTGCGCGGCTTTGCCGATGGCTTCAGCGGCAGCGCCGCCGACATCGGCGCACTGGCCATGGTCGAACTGCCCGATGGCCGCATCCTCGCCAGCGCCGGCAGCCTGCGCAACGAGGTGTTCGCCTACGACAAGGACGGTGGCTCAGTGACCCAAAGTCGTACCACACCCCTGTTCACCCTCGATGAACCCGTCATGGACATGGCCGTCGACCGCTTTGGCCAGCTCTGGGTCATGACCGGCGCCGAACTGCTCCAGGTCGATCCAAACGACGGCACCGTCCTGCAACGTCTCAAAGGCCCAGGGCAAAGACCCGCTGACCCACGCCCTGGCGATCCATCCGGCCACGGGTGAGATCTACGTTTCCTCGGGCAACGGCATCGAGGTCTTCAATCCGAGTTTGGCCAATTCGGCCAGATCCCGCCAAGGCCTGGAAGCACTTCAGCAACCAGCGCGTCGGCGATCTCGCCTTCGCCCCGGATGGTCGCCTCTGGGCCGTCACCTGGACCGGCAGCAACATAAGCGCCGCGCAGCCAGGCGCCACCACTGACATCGTCAGCTTCCCCATGACGGGTCGCACCGCCGGTCGGCCGGAACTCGAATTCCGCCTCGCCGGCCTGATCGACAGCATCAGCTTTGGCGCCGACGGCACGCCGCTGGCCGGCCTGCTGCTCGCCTCCAGCAATCTCAAGCAGCGCGCCGTGGTTGATGGAGTGGCGGATACTCCGCATACGTCCTCCGTCTGGATGCTTGAACTCCAATCCCGCCGCGTCCTGCAAGTTGCCTCCGGCGGCACGCGCGGCGAGAGCATAGTCACCACCGCCGACGGTCGCATCCTCGTCGCGCAAACCGGCCGCATCGACGAAATCGCCGTCCGGCCAGCGCCGACTATCACCGCCACCACCGTACCCGACGGTTCGCTGGTGCCGCTACCGCTGAACCAGATCGGCGTCGTCTTCGACCAGACCATGTGGCTGGGCGACGCTGCCGACACCGGCAGCATCCTCAACCCCGCCAACTTCACCTTGACGCTGCTCGACGGTGGCACTGAAGCGGCGTCAACGCTTACCCCCCAATCCATCCGCTGGGATGCCGCCACGCGCACAGCCTGGCTCGATGTAGCGGGCCTGCCGGCCGGTCGCTACCAGCTCGACATCAGCAGCCAACTGCGCAACAGCACCGATACCCGCCTCGAACACGGCTATCTCTCCACCTTCACCGCGCTGCTCGACATGACGAGCCTGATCCGCGTCGATTTCAGCAACACCCGCGCCGACCGCGCCACCGGGCAGGTCAGCTACGACGTCAGCCTGACCAACATCGGCACCGACGACCTACGCGGCCCGCTCACCTTGCTGCTCGACCCCGGCCGCTACTTCGCCGGCAGCATTGCTGGCGCGCACAGGACGGCGGACCCAGCGACGACCTGGGCCCTCGACCTCACCGCCCGCACTGCAGGCCATGGAGGTCAACTTCGCCGTCGGCGCCACGCTGGCCAACCAGACCGTGACCGTCACCCCGGCCAGCAATTTTGCGACACGGGCCGGCATGGCCGACCTGGTCAAGTTCAACCTCGGCCAGAGCATCTACGCCGCCCCGCAAGACAACCTGCCGCCGGCCCTGACGGTCGCCGGCCTGGTCGACGCGGATACGCTCGATGCCGCCACCGCAGGTGTAGCCTGGAGCGGCCAGATCGAAGCCATCGACCCCGACGGCACCAAGTTCTACTGGCAACTGCTGCAAGCCCCGCCGGCGTCACCTGACGCCGCCCACGGACATCGTCGCCGACGATCGATGGCTACCACGCCGTCGCCACCCTGAACTGGACGCCCACCGCCAAGGCCGACATCAACACCGAAATCGTCGTCCGCGTGCAAGACAGCCGCGGCGGCGTCGCCATCCGCCGCTTCCAGGTGCCGGTGACCGGCGGCAACAGCGCGCCGGTCATCGATGGCCTTGGCGAGATCACCCTGAGTGAGGGCGAAACCCTCAGCCTGCCGCTGACCGCAGCGGATGCCGACGGCGACCGCCTCACGCTGGCGCTCAGGAACCTGCCGCCCGGTGCCGTGTTCGACGCCGCCACCGGCCTCCTGACCTGGACCCCCGGCTACGACCAGGCCGGCACTTACGACAACATCACCCTCATCGCCAGCGACGGCAAGGCTACCGTCAGCCAAAGCTTCAGCATCACCGTCGAACAAGGCTGGGCCAAGCCGGTGCTCGCCGCCGTCGCCCCGCAAACCTTGCGCGAAGGCGAGAAGTACGGCCTGCAACTGGCGGGCTCGGTTCCCTCCGGCCTGAGTCAGGCCGACGGCAGCACCGTCACCCTGGAATACTCCAGCCCCTGGCTGCCCGGCGGCGCCACGCTCAACTCTGAGACCGGTTGGTTCGAATGGACCCCTGGGTTCAGCCAGCACGGCACATTCACCCTACCGGTAACGCTGACCGCCACCTACACCACTTTCCCTCCCCTTCAAGGGGAGGGCCAGGGAGGGGATGGGGCAGGGAGCGGGAACGTAATCTCCACCTCCATCACCCGCGACATCATCTTCACCGTCCTCAACGCCAACGGCGCGCCGATCTTCCCGGCGGCGGAAACGTGGAACGTTGTCGAAGGATCGCCGCTGCGCGTCAGCGTCTTCGCCTTCGACCCGGACAACCCCGAGTTCGAGCCCAAGATCCGTCTGCGTCCGGGCGGCGAGGCCATCGGCCCCGAAACCACCGCGCCCACCGTCAGCTACCAGGTCACCGGCCTGCCCGCAGGCGCCAGCTTCGATGCCGAGACCATGGAAATCGTGTGGACTCCCGGCTACATTCAAGCCGGCAGCTACAGCATCACCGTCACAGCAACAGATGATGGTGATGGCACGGCACGCCCGCAATCAGCCAGTTCGTGCTGCCCGTCATCGTCAGCAACGCCAACCGCGCGCCCGAGATCGGCGACATCAGCAACGCCTTCGTCGCCAAGGGTGGCGTCATCGAAATCCCGGTATCCGCCAGCGATGCTGATGGTGACACCCCGGCGCTCACGCTCTCCGGTCTGCCGCGCTTCGCCAGCTACGTGGCCCAAACTCCGTCCTCAGGCGTGATTCGATTCACCCCCGGCGCAGGCGACCGTGGCGACTACACCATCACCGTCCTCGCCACGGACGATGGCGGCGGCGATGTCAATCAAGTCCTGACCCAGGCCAAGAGCTTCGTCCTCACCGTCACCAGCGAAACCGAAGCCCCGGTCATCACCGCGCCGCGTCAAGTCGTTGCCGTGGTCGGTCAGGCGTTTAGCCTGCCGCTGCTGGTCAGCGATGCAGATCAGGACGCCTTGAGCTGGACCGCCAACGGCCTGCCCATCGGCGCCACCATCACGCCCGATGTTCAATACGGCCACGCCGTACTGACCTGGACGCCGACGGCCGATGACCTCGGCGCCCGCGACATCGAACTCGTCGTCACCGACAGCGGCCTGCCGCCGCAGGATGCCGGCGTCGTCAATCCGGAAAGCCCAGTACCGAACGTCACCCGCCACACCCTGCGCTTGGTCGTGCGCGACGCCAACGCGACGCCCGAACTGCTCGACGTGCAGGTCAATGGTCAGTCAGTTACCGGAATAGTCGGCGCTGGTGACACGGCGATCCAGCTCAATGCCACCGAAGGCATCCCGCTCAGCCTCGAGCTCTTCGGCCACGGCAGCGACACCGACCTCAGCGACTGGAGCGCCACCGCCTTGCCGCGCGGCATGAGCCTGAGCCTTCCGGCCAATGACGACACCACGCGCGCCGTCCTCGCCTGGACGCCGGACCGGTTCGCCGCGCAGGACAGCAACACCGGTACGCCGGGCTTGTGGCGCTTCATCGTCACCGGCAGCGACGGCATGGCGCAATTCACGCGCACATTTGAAATCACCGTCGCCAACGTCAACCAGACGCCACGCATCCTGCCCATGCCGCTGCAACTGGTGAATGAGGGCGAAACCCTGAGCTTCGTACTGCGCGCCGCCGACGCCGACAACGATGCCCTGGGGATCAACCTGGTCCGCGACGCCGGTGGTGCCAATGCGGTTCCGGCCGGTGTGATTTTCGACAGCGCCACCGGCACGTTCGAATGGACCCCGGATCAGGCCACGGTCGACAACGCCACCGCAGCCAGCACCCCGTATATCTTCACCTTCCAGGCCACGGACGGCAGCGCCACCACCACCCAAACCGTGCAAGTCCGCGTCTTCGACGTCAATCGTGCCGCGCCTCACCGCCAGCAACCACGCCGTGGTCATCGGCGACACCTTGAGCATCGCCGTCGACCTCGGCGGAAGCTTCAGTACCGGCATTCTCGCCACCGACCCGACGGCGCCGCGCAAACGGCGGCACTGGCCGTCAGCTTCCAGTAACTTGCCCGAAGGCGCCGCTTACGACAGCCAGACCCGCCGCATGACCTGGTCCCCAGCCCCGGCCAGATCGGCGACCACACCATCAGCGCCACCGTGAGTGACGGCCGCAACGACAGCACGCAACTCTTCACGCTCAGGGTGGTAGCCGACGCCAGCGCCAATGCCCCGAGTATCCTCGTTTCCACCACCCCAAGCACGCCCGCATTGCCGGGCCAGACCATCATCGCGACCGTGCGCGCCGACGCCTGGAGCGGCATTGCCGGCACCGCCGTGGAAATGCGCGGCAGCGCGCTCGGCACCGACACATGGCAATCCGTCGCGCTCGATGCCGCCGGTCGCCTCAAGCTCACGCCGACCCAGCCCGGCCTGATCGAAGTGCGCGTCACCGCCACCGACCGCGACGGCTTCGTCACCACCCAGACCCATCTGGTTCGCGTCCGCGACGCCGCCGACCTCACGGCACCCGCCCTAGCCTGGGGCGGCGCCTTGGCCAGCGCCACCGCGAATAGTCAGCCCATAGACATCAGCGCAGTCACGTCGCTGCAAGCCGGCCTCGCCGAACAGCAACTGATGGGCTACCGCCTGCAAATCGCAGCAGCAGGCAGCAACGTGTGGCAAACCCTCGCCAGCGAGGACACCGCCGCCATAGCACTGAGCCAGGCGATCAGCCTCGCCACCATCGACCCGGCCACCTTCGCCAACGGCGTCTATCAACTGCGCCTCACCGCCTGGGATCTGGTAGGCCGCACCGGGGAGATTGAAGCCCGCGTCGTCATAGACACGGCGCAAAAGACCCTCGGCACCCAAACCACCACCGATGCCACATACACCCTAGGCGGCCATACCCTGGCCCTGACCCGCACCTTCACCCCCAACTCCCTCCCCTTCAAGGGGAGGGCGGGGGTGGGGATGGGGCAACAAGACTTCGGCAACTGGCAACTCCGCTGCTCGATACCCAACTCACCAACGACCAACCCGCCACGCTCGACAGCGGCGCCACCGCTCCGTGGAGCGAAGGCGCCCGTATCTGGCTAAGCATCCCCGAGAGTCTCTCCGCCGCCAACGCGTCGACACTGAGCCTGAGCTTCACGCTAAGCACCACCACCGAACGCCTCGGCACCGACCCCAGACCCCATGGTCGCTCACCCCGGTCTTCATCAGCCAAGGCTGGCAACCGCAGGCGCACACCGCTGAAGATTCCTCCGCCCCCAGAAAACCTCGCACCTGCATCGGCAGCTATCTCTTACGACCAGACCACCGGCCTGCCCGGTGCCCACCGGCTACACGCTCACCGCGCCCGACGGCAGCCAGTAAAGCCTCGATGTTAAGGGCAAGGTGACTGGCGTCACCTTCGCCGATGGCCAGCAGTGGATCGTCTCCGATGCCGGCATCGTCGCCATCGGTGCCGATGCCAACGCGCAGCGCATCGACTTCATCCGCGACAGCCAGGGCCGCATTGCGCGTATCACCGGCGTGCAGGCGTGGCAGAGCGAGGCCGAAAGCACCGTCTATCGCTACGACGCGCAAGGACGCTTGGCGCAAATCCGCCGTCTCGCCAGCGCCGACTTTGGCACACCCATCGCCTACGAAGACCAAGGAAAGCTCTTCACCGACCCCATCACCGCCACGCTGGGCACCGCCAGCGCCTGGCTCGGCAACAGCACGGCCAATCAATGGAGCGGCAACCTCGATAGCAGCGCCACCACCACGCTCGCCTTCACCCTCCGCGAATCCGAACTTGCCGCCACCATCCACGCACCCGGCATGCAAGGCGCGGTCATCCTCGCCCTCGAAACCGATCTACCCGCCGACGCCAACATCGACTATTGCCGGCGCACCGTAATCGGCACCGCCAATTTCAACGGCAAGCAAACCCGCCTGATCCGCGTCACCGAGGCCGGCACCCACCTGATCCGCATCAGCGGCAACGGCGCGGCCAGCCTGCGTTTGGCCATCGCCGGCGACCTCAACCGCGACGGCAAGGTCGATGGCGCCGACAGCCAGGCGTGGGAGCAGTCCGCCCTCGGCGGCGACCTCGCAGGCGACATCAACGGCGACGGCCAGCAGACCAGCGCCGACCGGCAGGTGCTGTACGCCAACACCGGCTTCAAAGCCAACCTCGCCCCCATCGCCGCCGCCACGCTGCCGCAATTCAAGACCCACACCGATCTCGCCACCGATGTCGCACTAGCCGGCTCGCCGACGACCACTCCGGTCGTTGAAGACTCTCGAAGGCGGCACCGTGTTCTGGCGTGTGCTGGGCACCAGCCCCGGGCAGCGCCTGCCTTGACGCCGCGGGCCAGAGCCTGCAATTCACCCCGGACGCCGGCTACGCCGGCCTGCCACCATCACCGTGCAGGCCGATGACGGCTACAGCACCAGCGTGCCGATAGAACTCACTTTCAGGAACGTCAGCGGCGCCAAACTGCTCGGCCTGCATCTGGCCGCGCTACCTACCTGCGCGCCGGCGAGTCCGCCATCCTGCGCGCCACTGCCGATTTCGAAGACGAGCAGAACGTCGCCATCACCGACGCCCGCTACCTCACCGTCAGCCAGGCCGATCTGAGCGTCATGGGGCAGGTAGGGACAAGCGGCCTGGAAGTCGACGACAGCCATGATCTACTGCGCGCAAAGGCCGCCGGCCCGGCGCTGGTCATTGTCACGCGCACCGATACGGATGGCCGACTCATCAAGGCCGTCGCCAGCATCAATACGCAAGCAGCGCCAGTGGCGGACACCGTCGCCCCGGATGCGCTCGTCGTACAACCCGACGTCTACCCCGGCACCCTGACCCTGGTGCCCGGCGGTAGCCGTCAGCTCAAGGTTCATCTACTCGACCCCAACACCGGCGAACAGACCGACATCAGCCAGCCAACGCAGACCGTGTTTGCCGGCATCCCTGAAACCACCGAGCAAGTCATCGACCCGAGCACCATCGAATACGAGGTTGATCCAACAACCGGCGAATACTTGCTTGACCCGGATACCGGCGAACTTATTGAAGTCCCCGGTTCTGGCCAGTTGATCGACATCGTCTACCCGGCTGTGGCGCCGGTGATCAGCGGCACCCGCTATTTCACCAGCGACGAGTCCATCGCCACGGTCAGCGATACCGGCGGTATCACGGCTTTGCGCGAAGGGCAGGTCACCATTTCGGTCGTCCATTTCGCCAACAGTGTGGATGCCTACGGCAACATCATCGAAGAAGCCATCGGCCAAAGCGACATCGCGCTGAATGTCGAAATCGCGCAAGTCACCGAAAACGACCCAACAACCGGTGCCCCCGCCGGCATCGCCATTGCCGCCGACCACGGCGGCGCGGTGCAAGCGGCGACTGGCGAAACGGTGCTGATCGGCGCCGGTGCCTTGCAGCAAGACACCGCCGTCGGTATCAATCGCATCGACATCACCGACATCGCCACACAGGTTGGCCTGCCGCTGCCCGGTGCCGGACGCTTGGCAACGCTCGGTGCTTTCCACCTCGACATCGGCACGGCCAAACCATCGTCCTGGTGCAACTGGCCATTCCGGTGCAAGACGAAATCGCCACGCCAGTTGGCGACGAAGTCCTGTTCTTCCGTCGCGGCACGGTACTCGATGCTAACGGTCAGCCGCAAGCCACTTGGTGGCTGGTCGACAATGGCTTTGTCGGTACTGACGCCGAGGGGCATCTCGTCGCTCGCACCGCCAGCCCGCCCTATGGTGGGGTGAATGGCTCCGGTGACTATCTGGTTAGCCGCAAGCCAGCCGCTGCGGCCGGAGAAGTGATCCAAGTCCTCCTAAACCCCGGCGACTATGCCACCTTTACCGACTACGGATTCAGTCTCGCCGGTGCCACCCCCTCAATCTCGCCGGCACTATCGGGGATTGGGTCACTTCGGTCATTGTCAGCGCCTACCGCTATGGCGTGCAATTGTTCAGCGACGTTACCCTGACTCCATCGCCGGGCGCATCGGTCAGTGTCGACTTGAGCGCGGCCCTGCCACCAGTGACAACACCGTGGGGCAATGTGGTTCTGCCGAATCTCACCGGCGCCGACTACATCCAGACCACCCCGACCACCGGCCGTCTGCGCTTCACCGTGGAGACCACCGACCCCGGCCAATTCGCCGGCAAGATCATCGTCCGTGCACTGTTCGACGATGGTCGCACGCAGGACATCCAGCCTCAGGCCAGTGGCATCGCCGGTACGCTCGATGTGATCGTCCCGCAAAACATCACCATCGGCACCGTCGGCTGGCAACTGGTGCGGCTGATTTCCACTGACCAGATCAACGGGCAGGGCGGCATCACCCAAGGCGAGCCCATCGAATTCGCCGGTAACGTCATGCGCCTCAGCCCCAAGCCCGACCTGATGGCGACGCTGACGCGAACGGGCATCAGCTTCTTCCGCGAGGATCGCGAGATCGCCAGTACCAATCTCACCTACGCCAGCGACGGCGGCCT
>JADJBC010000052.1 GCA_016703945.1 Candidatus Aalborgicola danicus | reverse complement strand
CTTGTGCCAGTTGGGCCGTGAGCTCAGCTGCGCCGTGTCAGTGGGGGCTGCATGTGTTGGGAGCATAGGCTATGTGGAAAAAAATGGCCGTGTGGCAGATGTGCTCACACGGCCAACCTTTAGAGCATGGGAAGATTCAACGCAACGCATTAACGCGCTCCATTTGCCGTTCTTCCAGGCTGTCAGCAGCATCTTGTAGCCAATGGTTTCACCCTTTGGCTTTTCGTTAGCCAGCTTGGCCCAGGGTGCGCCCTTGTCTCTCAACCACTTGCTGGGGTCTTGCTGGGGGTTGAGCTTGGGTAGGCATGCCGGCGCTGGCACGCTCGAAACGACCCATCACGTCGTCCATTTCCATTACTGTGCAGGTTGTCCGTGGCGGCCTCTGGTGTCTTTCGCCCGTCCCAGCCACCGCCACGCTTCTTCCACCACGGCTGCGCCAACTTGGTTAATCCGGCACGGTTGGTAGCCGGTGGGCGTCAAGGCCACGCGGGCCGGGCTGCGGTAGAACTCGACCAATCCGCCCAGCTTGGGTGCCATGGCCGTCGTGGCACTGGACTTGATGTCGCTCTCGCGGATCGGGAGTCAGGCCCACGGTGGTCTTTTTCCGGGACGCTTGTCTTGGCGGTCTCATACTGCGCGTACAACCGGGCGGCAGCCTCCTTGTCGGCTGTGGTCCTTGAAGAAGGTCCACGAACCTACGTCCTGGTAGCCGTTTTGCATGCCTTGCTTCCAGTATGGGCCCGTTAGGTCAGGGGCCATGCGCCACTTCAGAGTGCCGTCGGCATTGACCACGGGCAGGCCAGGCTTGATCATGTCGGCCGTGAACGCGGTGTACCAGAAGATTTGCTGGGCGATCTGGCCTTGCGCGGGCACGGGGCCGGCTTCGCCAAAGGTCATGCCGATGGCTTCCTTGAAAATGCTTCTTCATCAGTCGATGTACTTGGTCAAAGCGTCGACGGCAGCGGGTGAATTGGTGGCACCACCACGCGCCACAGGCACCCTGGCGTGCAGCCGTCGGCCGAGGCGCGGATGCCCGTTCGTCAACCGGCTTGCCATTGGGGATGCCGATGTCGGCGGAGCCGGCCATGGAAAACCAGGCATCGGTGAAGCGCCATCCCAGCGATGGGTCCTTCTTGCCGTAGTCCATGTGGCCATAGATCGGCTTGCCATCGATGTTCTTCACGTCGTTGGTGAAGAACTCGGCGATGTCTTCATAGGCAGACCAGTTCAGTGGCACGCCCAGGTCGTAGCCGTACTTGGCCTTGAACTTGTCTTTCAGGTCCTGGCGGTCAAACAGGTCGGCACGGAACCAGTACAGGTTGGCGAACTGCTGGTCAGGCAACTGGTACAGCTTGCCATCGGGTGCGGTGGTGAAGCTGGTGCCGATGAAATCTTTGATGTCCAGTCCTGGGTTGGTCCACTCTTTGCCTGCACCCGTCATGTAGTCGGTCAGGTTCAAAATCTTGCCATAGCGGTAGTGGGTGCCGATCAGGTCGGAGTCGGTGATCCAGCC
Source organism: Candidatus Aalborgicola danicus (assembly GCA_016703945.1). Classification (GTDB taxonomy): domain Bacteria; phylum Pseudomonadota; class Gammaproteobacteria; order Burkholderiales; family Burkholderiaceae_C; genus Allorhodoferax; species Allorhodoferax danicus. The sequence continues at coordinate 16,163 of JADJBC010000052.1, read as the reverse complement.
GTCATAAATGGATTGCCGGACTGCATGGAGGTTTGCAGCTTCTCGACCACGTCGCCTTCGCCGATCAGGTCGTGCTTGACCTTGATGCCGGTGATTTCCTCAAACGCCTTGGCCAGCGTCTTGGATTCGTACTCGTGGGTGGTGATGGTCTCCGACACGACGGAAATCTCTTTCACGCCCTTGGTCTTGAGCTTGGCGCCGCATCGATGAACCACTTCATCTCGGCTGCTTGCTGGGTCTTGGAGAGGGTTGACGGCTGGAACTCGCTGTCAATCCATTTTTTGGCGGCGGCTTCGTCAGCCCAGCCTTGGCTAGCCATGGCACAGGCGGCTGCCACTGCCAATACGGAATACCTCAATTTCATCGTCAATCTCCTCAGATCTAATAAACCCCTGTTTGCAAGGCTGTCACGGCTCCAGGGGGGAAACAAGCCGATCCTTGATCCAGAAAAAAATGAATGTCAGCCTTTGCGCATGACCAGGGCCAGCAAGGCCATTGAAAGCACAAAACTGATCCAGATGGAGGGCTCTGCCTCCAGTGCCATCCAGGCCACCAGTTTTCCGCTGATGCCGACAAAGGCCAGGTTCACATAGGCGGCCGACAGCAAACCGATGAAGAGGCGGTCACCGCGCGTGGTTTCAATCGGCAGAAAACCCTTGCGCAGGGTGGTGGGGACTTGATCTCCCACACGGTCATGCCGGCCAGCATCAGCACAATGCAAGAGAAGAACACCGCAACGGGGTGGTCCATGCCATCCAATCAAACATCTCGAACTCCTGTGTCAAACGCGACCCATCGCAAAACCCTTGGCGATGTAGTTGCGAACAAACCAAATCACAATGGCGCCGGGAACAATGGTCAGCACCCCGGCGGCCGCCAGCGTGGCCCAGTCCATGCCGGACGCCGACACGGTGCGGGTCATCGTGGCGGCAATGGGTTTGGCGTTCACCTGGTCAGCGTGCGGGCCAGCAACAACTCCACCCAGCTGAACATGAAGCAGAAGAAGGCAGCAACACCCACACCGGCCTTGATCAGCGGCAGGAAAATTTGCACAAAAAATCGAGGGAATGAGTAGCCATCGATATACGCGGTTTCATCAATTTCCCGTGGAATGCCGCTCATGAAGCCTTCCAAAATCCACACCGCCAAGGGCACGTTGAACAACAGGTGCACCAGGGCCACCGCAATGTGCGTGTCCATCAGACCGACCGAGGTATAGAGCTGAAAGAACGGCAGCAAGAACACGGCAGGCGGGGTCATGCGGTTGGTCAACAACCAGAAGAACACATGCTTGTCACCCAAGAAGCTGTAGCGCGAGAACGCATAGGCTGCCGGCAGCGCCACGATCAAGGAAATGACCGTATTGATGCCCACATAGATCAGGCTGTTGATATAGCCCGAGTACCAGGCCGGGTCAGTCAGGATGGTCTTGTAGTTGTCCCACGTGAAATGCTGCGGGAACAGCGAGAAGCCGGCCAGGATTTCGTTGTTGGTCTTGAAAGACATGTTGACCATCCAGTAGATGGGCAACAGCGCAAACACCACATAGGCGATCATGAAGAGCGAGCGCTTCTGGAACTTGGGTTTATGCATGGCCGCCACCCTCCTTTTCCTGGGTGCCGACGCGCTGCATCCAGTTGTACAAGATAAAACACATCAGCAAGATGATCAGGAAGTAGATCAAGGAGAACGCGGCAGCCGGTCCCAGGTCAAACTGACCCACGGCTTTTTGTGTGAGGAACTGCGACAGGAAGGTGGTCGAATTGCCCGGCCCGCCCCCGGTCAGCACAAAGGGTTCGGTGTAGATCATGAAGCTGTCCATGAAGCGCAGCAGCACCGCAATCATCAGCACGCCCCGCATCTTGGGTAGCTGCACATACCGAAAGACGTCCCACTTGCTGGCGCCATCAATGCTGGCGGCCTGGTAGTAGGCGTCGGGGATGGAGCGCAGACCGGCATACCCCAGCAGCGCGACCAATGGCGTCCAGTGCCACACATCCATCAGTAACACCGTGAGCCAGGCGTGCACCGGGTTGCCGGTGTAGCTGAAGTCAATGCCCATGCCCAGTAGCGCAGCCCCCATCAAACCGATATCCGTTCGGCCAAAAATCTGCCAGATGGTGCCCACCACGTTCCAGGGGATCAGCAGGGACAGCGACACGATCACCAAGGCTGCGGACGACTTCCAACCCTGGGCCGGCATGGCCAGCGCCAGCAAGATACCCAGTGGCAGCTCCACCGCCAGCACCGCGAACGAATACGTGATCTGCCGCCACAGGGCGCCATGTAATTCCTCGTCACGCATGATCGCGGCAAACCACTCGGTGCCGACAAACACGCGGCGCTCCGGCGAGATGATGTCCTGCACCGAATAATTAACCACCACCATCAAAGGCAGCACGGCGGAAAACGCCACGCAAATCAGCATGGGCAGAATCAAGAACCAGGCTTTCTGGTTGATTGGCTTCGTTGTAGTGCTCATTCCACAATCTCCTCATTCTTGTAGATGCAGGTGTGTTCACCCAACACCTTGAGCCACACGGTGTCGCCGACCGTGAGCTGGGCCGCGTCTGTTGACAGGCGCGCCTTCAAGGTGGTGCCTTCAAAATCGGCACTCAACATGACATGGGTGCCCACGTCCTGCACGCGTGACACGGTCATGGCCAGCGCACCGTCGGTCTGGGCCGGTACCAGAGTCAGGTACTCCGGCCGTATGCCCAGCTTGATGTCACCTGCTGGCAAGGAGCGACCAGCAGACAAGGCCAGTGTGGTATCGCCCACCTGCACACCCTGGCCGTTCACCTGCCCGGCCAGAAAATTCATGCCGGGTGAGCCAATGAAATGACCCACAAAGGTGTGGCTGGGGCGCTCGAACAAATCGGCGGGAGAGCCCACTTGCACCGCTCGGCCGCGTGTCATCACCACCACCTGGTCGGCAAAGGTCAAAGCCTCCACCTGGTCGTGGGTCACATAGATCAAGGTGAGCTTGAGTTCATGGTGGATTTGCTTGAGCTTGCGGCGCAGCTGCCACTTCAGGTGGGGGTCGATCACGGTCAGCGGTTCATCGAACAGCACGGCCGATACATCGGGGCGCACCAGGCCACGACCCAGCGAAATTTTTTGTTTGGCGTCGGCCGCGAGGCCAGCGGCGCGCTGGTTCAACTGGCCGCTCATTTCCAGCATCTCGGCAATCTCGCCCACGCGTTTGGCAATCTGCTCCTTGGGCATCTTGCGGTTGCGCAAGGGAAGGCCAGGTTTTCGGCGACGGTCATGGTGTCGTAAATCACCGGGAACTGGAACACCTGGGCAATATTGCGCTGCTGGGGCGAGGCCTGTGTCACATCGCGCCCGTCAAACAACACCGTGCCCTGCGACGGGGTCACCAAACCGGACATGATATTGAGCAAGGTGGTCTTGCCACAGCCAGACGGACCCAGCAGCGCATAGGCGCCACCGTCGTCGAATGTCATCTTCAGCGGCAGCAGCGCGTAATCGCTGTCCTGCTTGGGGTTGGGCCGGTAGGCATGGGCCATGTCGAGTTCTATACGTGCCATATCAACGTCCTCCGCCGCGCACGGGCGCCAGCACCAGCATGCCCTGGGCATCAAACACATAAACCAGCGCGGGGTTGAAATACAGGGTGACCTGGCACCCCAGCTCAAAGTGGTGAACGCCGGTGAGCTGCGCCACCAGCTCGCCCACCAGGGTGTGCACGTGCACAAAGGTGTCTGACCCCGAAATTTCGGCCAGCTCCACTTTGCCGGGCAGTGCCACGTCGCCCGGTTGGGCGTGTACGCGCAATGCGCTGGCCCGCATACCAACGGTCAACTTGGGGTTGATTTGGACGCCAGGCCCAGTGCCAACAGCGGCCCGCCTTCCAGTCTAACACCCTCGTGGGTCGCATCGGCGGCCAGCAGGTTCATGGGGGGATCGCTAAAGGCGCGCGCCACCCGCAAGGATGCCGGCTTGTGAAAGACCTCGGCCGTGGGGCCGTATTGCAGCAACTCGCCCTCGTCCAGCACGGCGGTGTAGCCGCCTAGCAGCAGGGCTTCGCCCGGCTCGGTGGTGGCGTAAACCACGGTGGAGTTGCCCGCCGCAAACAGTGCGGTCAATTCGTCGCGCAGTTCCTCGCGCAGCTTGTAGTCCAGGTTCACCAGGGGTTCATCCAGCAGCATGAGAGGCGCGCCCTTGGCCAAGGCGCGGGCCAAGGCCACGCGCTGTTGCTGGCCGCCGGAGAGTTCGGCCGGCAGCCTGTCCAGGAACATTTCAATGTGCAATTTTTCGGCCAGCTCGCGCACACGCTGGTCCACATTTTTTTCGCCGCGCAGCTTCAGGGGTGATGCGATGTTGTCGCGCACCTTGAGTGAGGGGTAGTTGATGAACTGCTGGTAGACCATGGCCACATTGCGGTCGCGCACGGGCACACCCACTACATCGCGCCCGTCCACCATCACGCGACCGGAGGTGGGCACATCCAGCCCGGCCATGATGCGCATCAGGCTGGTTTTGCCGGCCTGGGTGGCCCCAGCAGCACGGTGACCGCGCCGCTGCGGGGTGCAATGTTCATGTTGTGCAACCAGGTCTGCGGGCCCACTTTTTTGTTGATGCCTTCAAGGGTCAACTGCATCACGCCACCTTTTCTTTGTGTTTTCGTCTGAATTCGATTTCAGCGATTGTTATTCTTTTGTTTTCGATTTAACTCGGTATTTACCCTAATTTTGTTCGTTTTTATTCGTTTTAAGATGTGCCACCATGGCAACATCCGCCAAAGGAACCTCAATGAATCGACACCCCAGACTGTTTGAATTGCTGGCCTATGTGCAAACCCATGGCACCGTTTCCGTGGAGCAATTGGCCGACACGCTGGGGTCACCCTGCAGACGGTGCGCCGCGATGTGCAGCGGCTCGCCGACGAAGGCTTGCTGGCGCGCTTCCACGGTGGCGTGCGGGTGCCCAGCTCGACGATTGAGAACATCGCCCACAAGCAGCGGGAAAACCTCAACGCCGAGGGCAAGATTCGCATCGCCCGCGATGTGGCCGCTGCGGTGCCCAATGACTGCTCGCTGATCCTGAATATTGGCACCACGACCGAGGCCATTGCGCGGGCCCTGCACGGGCACACCGGGCTGCGGGTCATCACCAACAACCTAAATGTGGCAAGCATCCTGAGCGCCAACACCCACAGCGAGGTGATCGTGGTCGGTGGTGTCGTGCGGGGCTGGGATCAGGGCATTGTTGGCGAAGCGGCGGTGGACTTCATACGCCAATTCAAGGTGGACATTGCGCTGATCGGCATTTCCGGCATCGAGGCCGACGGCACCCTGCGCGACTTCGATTTCCGCGAGGTCAAGGTGTCACAGACCATCATTGCGCATGCGCGTGAGGTCTGGGTGGCCGCAGACAGCAGCAAGTTCAACCGCCCCGCCATGGTGGAGGTAGCCAAGTTGTCGCAGATCGACCGATTGTTTACCGATGCCCCACCCCCAGACCCCTTCCCTGACCTGCTCACGGATGCGCAGGTACGCTACACCGTGGCATCCAGCACCGCAGCCCCATCTACCCCCAAAGGTGAACCCATGACCTATCTGCTTGCCTTGGACCAGGGCACCTCCAGCTCCCGCAGCATCGTGTTTGACGCCCTGGGCCGCGTGGTGGCGCAAGCCCAGTTGGAGCTACCGCAAATTTACCCACAACCTGGCTGGGTGGAGCACGACCCAGAGGAGATCTGGCGCACCCAGTTGGCCACGGCCCGCGAAGCCCCTGGCCAAGGCCGGCATCACCGCCAGTCAGGTGCAGGCGCTGGGCATCACCAACCAGCGAGAAACCACCGTGGTGTGGAACCGGCGCACGGGTCTGCCCCTGCACCACGCCATCGTCTGGCAAGACCGCCGTGCCGAACCCACCTGCGTAGCCCTGCGCGAGCGGGGTCTGGCCGACACCATCCAGGCCAAAACAGGCTTGCTGGTGGATGCCTATTTCTCCGGCACCAAGCTGAAATGGATACTGGACAACGTGGTCGGTGCCCGGCAACAGGCCGCCAATGGAGAACTGGCGTTTGGCACGGTGGACAGCTGGCTGATCTGGCGACTGACCAACGGGGCCGTGCATGCCACCGACGTCAGCAACGCGTCACGCACCATGCTGTTCAACGTGCACACCAACCAATGGGATGCCGAGCTGCTGCAAGCGCTGGACATTCCCGCAAGCCTGCTGCCAACCGTGAAGCCGTCCAGCGCACTGTATGGTGAAGTTGCACCCGACCTATTGGGCCATGCCATCCCCATTGGTGGCGTGGCAGGCGACCAGCAGAGCGCCTTGTTTGGCCAGGCCTGCTTCAAGGCGGGCATGGTGAAGAACACCTACGGCACCGGCTGCTTCATGCTGATGCACACCGGTGGCAACTTCCAGACCTCCCACAACGGCCTGATTACCACCAGCGCAGCGCAAACTGCCCCCACGCCCGAGTTTGCAATCGAAGGCAGCGTCTTTGTCGGCGGCGCGGTGGTGCAATGGCTGCGTGATGGCTTGCACGCCATCCAGGCCAGCGGTGAGGTACAAGCCCTGGCGCAAAGCGTGCCCGATTCCGGTGGTGTGATCGTGGTGCCGGCCTTTACCGGGCTGGGTGCACCCTACTGGAAGCCCGATGCGCGCGGCACCATCACCGGCTTAACACGCGGCACCTCCGTGGCCCATATTGCCCGGGCCGCGCTGGAGAGCATCGCCTACCAAAGCGCGGCACTGCTGCAAGCCATGGGCCGCGACGTGGCCGATGTGGGTGGCGCCACCGTGTCGGAGCTGCGGGTGGACGGCGGCGCCTGCATCAACGATCTGTTGATGCAGTTTCAGGCGGACCTGTTGGGCATTCCGGTGGTGCGGCCCGCAGTGATTGAAACCACAGCGCTGGGCGCGGCCTATCTGGCCGGGCTAACGGTGGGCGTCTACCAAAACACCGACGAGCTGACGGATTTGTGGCGCTCCGAACGGCGCTTTTTGCCCACGCTGGACCGACCACGCGCCCAGGAGCTGATGGAGCGCTGGGAGCACGCCGTTCGGCAAACTGTGTTGTAAAGCGTAATGCTGTTCTTCAAGTTGTGCGTGCGCGCACCCCGGATGCTGATGGATTGCTGCTGCAGTGCCCGGGCAAGGTAGGTGCCGTCAGTCGGAGAGTTCAAGGTCGTGGCCCACGAAAGAGAGAGGATGAACGGCGTTGGGGAAACCCACCATGATAGTGAAAGATGCCTGGCGGCGATGGTTGTTGCCCGGTGGTGCGGAACTGGTTGGGCATCGGTATGTGAGCCAAATCGGGCTACAGCCCTCGTGAAATGTGCGCAGGAAGCTATCAAATCAGGAGTATTTGCGCGCCCAGTGGTTGGCTCTGCCTGTGACGAAGCTGGATATAAACCCAGTATCATCAGGCACCCAGCCCACGCTGGCACTGCCCCATGCCCGCCACTGCACGCCCAACGCACTCACATTCTCACGCGGGCGGGCCAGCGGGTGCAAAGCCAAAGCTCTACAACCCGCGCCACCCCGAACGCACGCTGCTTTACCAAACCATAGCCGAGCATTTTGAGACCTGGTTTGAGTTGGCCAGTGCCGGCCAGTTCGACGGCCAGGGCGACCACCACAGCCCCAGGCCCTATGTCCGCCAAGCCTTTCGCAAATATCTGGAATGCGGCATCTTCGCCCATGGCTTTGCCCGGGCGTGGTGTGATGACTGCGGGCACGACTACTTTGTGGCCTATTCCTGCAAAGGCCGGGGTGTCTGCCCCTCGTGCAACACCCGGCGCATGGTGGAGACGGCGGCGCACCTCTGCGACCACGTCTTCCCCGCCTGCCGGGGCGCCAGTGGGTGCTGTCTGTCCCCAAACGGCTACGTTACTTCATGCAGCGTGACGGGGCAGTGCTCAACATGGTGCTGCGCATCTTCCTGCGGGTCATCGCGCAAAGCCTGCAGACCCACAGCCCCGGTGCGGCAAATGTGGACAAGGCGGCCAAGCACATCGGCGCCGTGGCGTTTATCCACCGGTTCGGCTCCAGCCTGAACGCTCATGTGCACTTCCATGTTTGTGTGGTCGATGGCGTGTTTGAGGAAATACCGGTGGCGGTGGTGGGCCAAACCGACGTCCAATCCTCACCACCGGGCATCGTTTTTCACCCGGCCAGTGCTATCGACGAGACCGCTGTGGCCCAGGTACAGACCGATTTGCGCCGACGCATCCTGCGGGCCTTCGTCGGCCGGGGCCTGATCGAGAAGGCTGATGCCAAAGAGATGCTGGCCTACCAGCACAGCGGCTTCTCGGTGGACGCCGGTGTCTGCATTGAAGCAGACGACCGCGCAGCCCTGGAGCGCTTGCTGAGGTATTGCGCCCGCCCACCCTTTGCCATGGAACGCCTTCGCAAAGAGGGCGCAGCCCTGGTGTACCGCTGCGCCAAACAGCGCAGCGAGCCCACCAGTGACAAGCGTGGTGCCAAGGTGGACGAACTGCACCTCACAGCGCTGGAGCTGATCGACCGCATTGCCGCCCTGGTGCCACCACCGCGCACCCACCGGCATCGCTATTTTGGTGTGCTGGCGCCGAACTCGCCGCTGCGCTCAGCGGTTACGGCCATGGCGGATGCCCAGCCAGATGCCACGGGCGATGACGCACACCGCCCCGCGCCGCTGGGCAATGCAATTTCACCCACGCCCGAACCCGTACCGACCAAGCGCCCGGCCCACTACCTGTGGGCGGTGCTGATCGCCCGCATCTACGAGGTGTTCCCGTTGCTGTGCCCGCTATGTGGCGGGCAGATGCGCCTGATCGCCTTTGTCACCGAGGGCAGGCAGATCAGGCGGATTCTGGATCACATCGGGATGGACTCCGAGCCCCCGCACATAGCCCCAGCGCGCGGACCACCGCTGTGGGATGACTGCGGTGATGCGCAGATGGATGACGGGGCGCAAACCGAGCCAGATTGGGCAACCGACTGGGATGGGGCAGCTCAACCGGTACCCGACTTTGAGGTCGATCAGCGTATCAACTGGTGACAGGCCAAAGTGGTGAGGCAGGCGCTCTGCGGGGTGTCCCTGTGTCTGGCGCACCCGGCGCGATGGAAATCATTCTCCTGCACAACACTTTTTTTTGCGGCGGCTGAACCAACCAGCGCGCCGCTGTGGGACTGTGAGGATATTCCTGTGGTTCGCAGGCTGTTCTGAGGTGCGATACTTGGCCTCATGTGGTTGAAATGCCTATCCGTACGCCATCGTCGGCCAAAACCGGCACGGCTTGCTGTACTGCGTGGCCTGTTCCCAGTTGGGGTTCTTGGCGCACAAAATTTAAGGCCAAATCGGCTGTAGCGCTTGCCAGTTGTGCGCAGGATGCTTCTACTTCGATAGCACCATGGCCGGTAATCACCACCGCGTTGCGGGCCTGCACGGCATGTGCCGTAGCCAACACATGCCCCAGCAAAGGCTTGCCAGCGAGTGGGTGCAGCACTTTGGGCAAAGCACTTTTCATACGTGTACCCTTGCCCGCCGCCATAATGACAACATCAATGGCAGGTGCCTTTTGCAGGGTGCTTGGAGTGTGGTTTTTGGAAGTCAATGTCATGTCCTTTTCAGCGCGTTGCTATTTGCGTTCCTTGGCGGATTCTGCACCGATTATCGGGGTACTGCTGGCCACTCTTGCCCTTGGGGGTTGCAGTGCCGTGCACCTAGGCTATGCCAATAGCCCGAGCTTGGTTTATTGGTGGATGGATCGGTATGCCGACTTTTCTAGCGAGCAAGGCACGCAGTTGCGTGCCGATTTGCAAATCGTCCATGACTGGCACCGCAGCATGGAAATTCCACGATTGGTTCAACAATTGCGCGACTTGCAAGCCATGGCACCCAAAGATGTCACACCAGACCAGGTTTGCCGCGTCGTGGATGCGGTGCAAGAACGGGTACAAGTCACACTAGAGCGCATGGTGCCTGCCGTCGCCAGAGTTGCCCCGACAGTGCAAAGTGCGCAGTTGTCGCACTTTAGCAAAGCCCTAGAGGCACGCGAGCGCAAGTGGCAGGAGGAATGGCTTCAACCCCCGCTGCCTGAACGCAACCAGCACCGTGCTAAACAGTGGCTTCAGCGCCTGGAGTCGTTTTACGGCGATTTGGACAAAGCCCAAGTGGCACTCATCCATGCCCATATCCCGCAATCCTCCGTCAACCCCGAATTGCAGTTGCGCGAAATTCAACGCCGCCATCAAGACATTTTGCAAACCTTCAAACGCGTTCGCGACAAAGCCATGCAAAAGGAAGACACGCGGGGCGAATTACAAGCCCTGCTTGCGCGCAGCCTGCACTCCCCGGATGCCACTTACCGCCGCTATGCAGCGCAAGTCCGGCAAGAGAGCTGCCAACTGATGTCTGAACTGCACAAACTCAGCAGCCCCGCCCAACGCCAGCATCTCATCAACACGCTCAAGAGCTATGAAATCGATAATTAACCCATGACCACCAGCACACTGCGCACCCGCGCCATAGGCATGGGCAATTTGCGGGCGTTTTTGTCGGTCGCGCAGCATTTGAACTTTCGCGCCGCAGCCGATGAGTTGGCGCTAACCCAATCTGCTGTGAGTCGCCAAATTCAAGCGCTGGAGAGCGAAGTCGGCATCCCCTTATTTTTGCGCCACACCCGCGCGGTCGAACTCACCAACGCCGGTTTGCAATTGCTGCGCACAGTGGAACCTGCGCTAGCCGGTATTGACAGCACGGTGCGCCACATGCGCCAAAGCGCGGGCCGCAAAATGGTGGCCATCAGTACCTGGGCCTCGTTCGCTTCGATGTGGCTGATTCCGCGTTTAGAGTCATTCCAGCAGGCGCACCCAGACATTGATATCCGCATCGATGCCAGCGACACCGTCCTGGACTTGGAAACCTCGGATTTGGACTTGGTGCTGCGCTACGCACCGCCCACCCATGTGGATGCCCACGCACAGCGCCTATTTGGTGAACAACTAACGCCTGTGGCCAGCCCATGGCTACTCAAAAGCGGTCCATCCATCCAAAGACCGCAAGACCTTGCGCCCTACACTTTGATAGAAACCGCTTACGCCCACCGCAGCCAGCACATGGCGTGGCTCACTTGGGCGCGCTGGCTGGCGGCGCAAAACCTCCCCCACTTTGAACCCAAGCGCAGGCTGTATTTCAATTACGCCCACCAAATCGCCCAAGCCGCACTGACTGGACAAGGCATCGCCTTGGCGCGGATGCCATTGGTCGCCGACAGCTTGGCCAACGGCAGTTTGGTGGAAATTTTGCCGGAGACCCGCATCGAGTCCCCACTGGCCTACTGGCTCATCGTCGCCCCACGCAGCGAACAACGCCCCGAGGTGCAAGCCTTTTGCCAGTGGTTGCACCAGCAAGTGCAAATGACTCGGGAGGCGTTAGGAGCTAAGCGCCCACCCGATTCATGATGCGTTTACAAAAGCGCGCTAGGCGTTTCGCCCCGCTCGTAGACCACATGGGCGCGGCCAACGATCAGGGGTCTGGTTTGCAGATGCTCTCTACATTTTTGTTGGTGTAGGGCAACTTGTGCAGCACATAGCGCATGGCGTTCAAACGGGCGCGCTTTTTGCAGATGCTTTTCACCACAGTCCAAGGCGAATCGGCCGTATCGGTTTCAAAGAACATGGCTTCTTTGGCGCGGGTGTAGTCTTCCCACTTGTCCAGCGAGGCCAAATCGACGGGGCTGAGCTTCCATTGCTTGAGTGGGTGGTTTTCACGCTCCTTGAAGCGGCGGCGCTGCTCTTCTCGGCTCACGCTGAACCAAAATTTGATGAGATGTACACCGCTGCGCACCAAGTGCCGCTCAAACTCGGGGGTTTGGCGCATGAATTCGGCGTATTCCTCGTTCGAGCAAAAGCCCATGACGCGCTCCACGCCCGCCCGGTTGTACCAGCTGCGATCCATCAGCACGATTTCGCCCGATGTGGGCAAATGCTGCACATAGCGCTGAAAGTACCACTGGCCTTTTTCTTGATCGGTGGGCTTTTCCAAGGCCACCACGCGCGCACCGCGTGGATTCAAATGCTCCATAAAGCGCTTGATGGCACCGCCCTTGCCAGCCGCATCGCGGCCTTCAAACAAAATCACCACGCGCTGGCCGGTTTCTTTGACCCACGCTTGGAGCTTGAGCAATTCCACTTGCAACTCGAACTTGGCGGCCTCGTAGCTGGAGCGGCGCATCAAGTTTTTGTACGGGTAGCCGCCATCGCGCCAATCGGGTGCGAGTTCTTCGTCGGGATTGATTTTTTTCTTGTCACCACCTTTGACATCGGCCAGCAAGGCTTGGCGCAGTGCCTTGGCATCGTCGGGGGCGGCACCTTCCAAAATCGCACGCAAACCTTTGGCGCGCTCTTCTACACTGCCTTTTCCCTTGGGGTCCAAAAGGCGCTGGGCGGCCGCCAAGGCAGTGGCTTGCGCGCCATCGGTGGCTTCGTTGGCCACGAAAGCCGCTACGGTCGCGGGCGTAGCGGTGGGCGCAATATCGCCCAACGCGGCGGCACGAACCGCAGTAGACGTGGCTTTGCGCGCCGGTGCGCGCTTTTTAACGGCTTTGGCAGCAGGCGCAGCAACTTCAGCGGATGCGTTGACCACGGCTTTCAATTCCACAGGCTTGCTGGTTGAGGCGGGCGATGTTGGCATGGACTTCCTTTACAAAATTGTGTGACACCCTGATGACATATCCTTGCCACGCGGGTAAACCTTGCATGGTATGCCTATAAAAAATCAAACATTATTGATGCATATCAAAATAAAACCAACATTTCTCTACACTGGCCAAACCACGCCGTGGTTGTTCAAAATCGCGTCCAGTGGCACATCGTGCGCTTCAGGCTCAAAGTCCTCAATAAATCCCCCACCAAAGCCCAAACCGACCGTCACGGGCTTGGGGCTTAGGGCAGACATCATTCGGTCATAAAAACCGCCACCATAGCCCAAGCGATAGCCGCCTGGCCCATACCTACGCAGGGGGCAAATAGCAGGGTGGGGACGACCACTTCGGTGTCCTTGGGTGGGGATGCCGTAGGCATCTTCTTCCATGGGACAACCGGGGTACCATGCGTGAAACGTCATGGTCTTGTTCTCTTTATTCACCACGGGCAAGCCGATGCGCCTTGGCTGGGGCTGATCCAACAACTCACCATCTTCCTTCCAGCGGTGCAGTGCGGGCAGTGGGTCAAATTCGCCTTTAATCGGCCAGTAAGCACCAATCACCACATCGGTGCGCCCCACCAGCCAAATGCGCATGATTTGCTGCAAAGCGGCCGATTGTTGCTGCCGATCCGGCAACTTCAAGCGCTGCTCCAAAAGCAGTTGGCGCAGGGCTTTTTTAGCCGCCGCCGTTGATTCCTTCGAATTGACCATAATCACTCCATGCAATTTTCAGCCATTCTGACATCCTTAGCGCTGTGCGGCACGCTTGTGCTGGCCACTTCTACCCCAACTTGCGCGCAAAGCCGCGAACCCACGGCTGCCGATGCCACTCTTTTAGAGATGGTGCAGGCCTTCAAGCAGCGCGATGGAAAGCGTCTCAGCGCGTTGCTGCCCCAAGCACGCGGCCACCTGCTGGAGCCGTGGGCGGCGTATTGGGAACTCTCCGCACGGCTCGACAACGCCAGCACCAACGAAATTCAGGACTTTCTCAACCGCTACAAGGGCAGCTACCAAGAAGACCGCTTACGCAACGAATGGCTGCTACTGCTGGGGCGCAAGCGCGACTGGCAAGCCTTCAACCGCGAATACCCCCTATTTCGCATGAACGACGACAAGTCGGTGCGCTGCTACGCGCTGCTGGCCGAGCACTTCGCTGGGCGCGGCCTATCTGGCCGGGCTAACGGTGGGCGTCTACCAAAACACCGACGAGCTGACGGATTTGTGGCGCTCCGAACGGCGCTTTTTGCCCACGCTGGACCGACCACGCGCCCAGGAGCTGATGGAGCGCTGGGAGCACGCCGTTCGGCAAACTGTGTTGTAAAGCGTAATGCTGTTCTTCAGGTTGTGCGTGCGCACCCCGGATGCTGATGGTTGCTGCTGCAGTGCCCGGGCAAGGTAGGTGCCGTCAGTCGGAGAGTTCAAGGTCGTGGCCCACGAAAGAGAGGATGAACGGCGTTGGGGAAACCCACCATGATAGTGAAAGATGCCTGGCGGCGATGGTTGTTGCCCGGTGGTGCGGAACTGGTTGGGCGTCGGTATGTGAGCCAAATCGGGCTACAGCCCTCGTCAAATGTGCGCAGGAAGCTATCAAATCAGGAGTATTTGCGTGCCCAGTGGTTGGCTCTGCCTGTGACGAAGCTGGATATAAACCCAGTATCATCAGGCACCCAGCCCACGCTGGCACTGCCCCATGCCCGCCACTGCACGCCCAACGCAAGCGCATTCTCATGCGAGCGGGGCACAGCGGGTGCCAAACCAAAGCCCTACAACCCGCGCCACCCCGAGCGGACCCTGCTGTACCAAACCATCGCCGAGCACTTCGAGACTTGGCATGAACTTGCCAGTGCCGGCCAGTTCGACGGCCAGGGCGACCACCACAGCCCCAGGCCCTATGTCCGCCAGGCCTTTCGCAAATACCTCGAATGCGGCATCTTTGCCCACGGCTTTGCCAGAGCCTGGTGTGACGATTGTGGGCGTGTTGCAAGCGGGGACTACTTCGTCGCCTATTCCTGCAAAGGCCGTGGCGTGTGCCCCTCGTGCAACACCCGGCGCATGGTGGAGACGGCGGCGCACCTCTGCGACCACGTCTTCCCCGCCTGCCGGTGCGCCAGTGGGTGCTGTCTGTCCCCAAACGGCTACGTTACTTCATGCAGCGTGACGGGGCAGTGCTCAACATGGTGCTGCGCATCTTCCTGCGGGTCATCGCGCAAAGCCTGCAGACCCACAGCCCCGGTGCGGCAAATGTGGACAAGGCGACCCTGCACATCGGCGCCGTGGCGTTTATCCACCGGTTCGGCTCCAGCCTGAACGCTCATGTGCACTTCCACGTCTGTGTGGTCGATGGCGTGTTTGAGGAAATACCGGTGGCGGTGGTGGGCCAAACCGACGTCCAATCCTCACCACCGGGCATCGTTTTTCACCCGGCCAGTGCTATCGACGAGACCGCTGTGGCCCAGGTACAGACCGATTTGCGCCGACGCATCCTGCGGGCCTTCGTCGGCCGGGGCCTGATCGAGAAGGCTGATGCCAAAGAGATGCTGGCCTACCAGCACAGCGGCTTCTCGGTGGACGCCGGTGTCTGCATTGAAGCAGACGACCGCGCAGCCCTGGAGCGCTTGCTGAGGTATTGCGCCCGCCCACCCTTTGCCATGGAACGCCTTCGCAAAGAGGGCGCAGCCCTGGTGTACCGCTGCGCCAAACAGCGCAGCGAGCCCACCAGTGACAAGCGTGGTGCCAAGGTGGACGAACTGCACCTCACAGCGCTGGAGCTGATAGAGCGCATTGCGGCGCTGGTGCCACCACCGCGCACCCACCGGCATCGCTACTTTGGTGTGCTGGCGCCGAACTCGCCGCTGCGCTCAGCGGTTACGGCCATGGCGGATGCCCAGCCAGATGCCACGGGCGATGACGCACACCGCCCCGCGCCGCTGGGCAATGCAATTTCACCCACGCCCGAACCGTACCGACCAAGCGCCCGGCCCACTACCTGTGGGCGGTGCTGATCGCCCGCATCTACGAGGTGTTCCCGTTGCTGTGCCCGCTATGTGGCGGGCAGATGCGCCTGATCGCCTTTGTCACCGAGGGCAGGCAGATCAGGCGGATTCTGGATCACATTGGGGTGGACTCGGAGCCCCCGCACATAGCCCCAGCGCGCGGACCACCGCTGTGGGATGACTGCGGTGATGCGCAGATGGATGACGAGTTGCAAATCGAACCGGACTGGGATCTGGCCGCACAACCCGCACCCGACTTTGAGGTCGATCAGCGCATCAACTGGTGACAGGCCAAAGTGGTGAGGCAGGCGCTCTGCGGGGTGTCCCTGTGTCTGGCGCACCCGGCGCGATGGAAATCATTCTCCTGCACAACACTTTTTTTTTTGCGGCGGCTGAACCAACCAGCGCGCCGCTGTGGGACTGTGAGGATATTCCTGTGGTTCGCAGGCTGTTCTGAGGTGCGATACTTGGCCTCATGTGGTTGAAATGCC
>JADJBC010000051.1 GCA_016703945.1 Candidatus Aalborgicola danicus | reverse complement strand
TACCTGGAAAGAAAACACCCCATTCAAACCAAGCACCGAGTTCCGCCTCACCGCTGAGATTGAGGAAGAAAGTCAAAACACCCGCAAGAACGCGATTCAATACATACTTTTGCACGAACTGGCACATGTCATCTCGATTGGAGGAAATGTTCACCCGTCCTGGAATGTCGAGCCAAGGGACATTGCAAGTCTATTGCCCTACCGTTACTTTCGTCTATCGTGGACTCGCTCAAAGGATCGCAGTGGATATGTATCTCTGTTTGATGAGGCGTTTCCTCAACGCAAGGATGTTGTTTACTACTTCGGTGCCCGACTGGCTGCAAATACGATGGCGGCCACATATGAAAGTCTGGAGCGAACCAATTTCGTCACCTTGTACGGCGCAACGCGCCCGGGGGATGATTTTGCGGAGGCTTTCGCGAGCTACGTACATTCCGTCACGATGAAACGCCCTTTTTTAATCCATATCTACCAAAATGGTAAGCAAGTCAAATCGTTTGATGCCTGCTGGAGCCTGCCCCGCTGCGCTGACAAAAGGCAACTCATCGAACAACTTCTTGAGGCAAAAGTCACCATCAATCAGTCGACGCCACCGTTCGGAAAATGAGCCGTAGTATCGCGAATCCCAAAGCAGTCGTTGATTGCACCGAAATGACCGTTGCACAGGTGGCTAGCCACGCGCAAGACGCATTTCAGAATATCTAGCGAGAAAATAACCATGAATTTCCCCTCACGCGTCAAACTGGTCGAAGTCGGCCCCCGCGACGGCCTGCAGAATGAAAAGCAGCCAGTGCCGGCCGCCGTCAAAATCGAACTGGTGCACCGCCTGCAGGAGGCTGGACTGAAAGAGATCGAGGTCACCAGCTTCGTAAGCCCGAAGTGGGTGCCGCAGATGGCGGACAACGTTGAAGTCATGGCTGGCATCCAGCGCCAGCCAGGCGTGCGCTACTCCGTGTTGACGCCCAACCAACAGGGTTTCGACGCCGCGGTGAAGACACAGCCCAACGAAATCGTGGTGTTTGGCGCGGCCAGCGAAGCCTTTAGTCAGAAGAATATCAACTGTTCTATTGCTGAGAGCATTGAGCGCTTCCGACCGGTAGTGCAGGCCGCGCTGGAGATCGGCCTTACCGTGCGCGGCGCCATCTCTTGCGCCGTGGGTTGCCCGTATGAGGGCGAGATTGCGCCCGAACGGGTGGAAATGGTCGCGCGGCTGATGCATGGCATTGGTGTGCAGCACGTGGGTGTGGCCGACACCATTGGTGTGGGAACACCGCTCAAGGTGCAAAAGGCTTTGGCGGCGACGCTGAAAGTTTATGGCTTGGACCACATTTCGGGCCATTTCCATGACACCTATGGCATGGCCCTGGCCAACACACTGGCCAGCCTGCAAATGGGCATCTGGAACTTTGACACCTCGATCGCGGGATTGGGCGGCTGCCCCTATGCCAAGGGCGCTACCGGCAATGTGGCATCCGAAGACGTGGTCTACCTGCTCCACGGCATGGGCATAGAGACCGGCATTGACCTGGACAAGCTGGTCGATGCCGGCAAGTTCATCAGCGACTTTTTGCAGCGCAAGCCCAACTCGCGCGCGGCCACCGCGTTGCTCAACAAGCGGGTCGAGTAAGAGGCAGCATGGACAACCAGAATTTCCCAGAAGGCGTACAGCGGGTTGCGGCCGCCCTGAAAGCCAAGAACCACCCCCACGCCCCGGTGATGCTGGATGACGCCGCGCGCACCGCCCAGCAGGCCGCCGACGCGCTGGGCATTGCACTGGGTCAGATTGCCAAGAGCATCATCTTTCGCCGCAAGGAGGACGACGTGGCCGTGCTGGTCATCACCTCCGGCGACCGGCGCGTGGACGAGAAAAAGGTGGAGGCCCTGGTGGGCAAGCTGGGCCGCGCCGATGCCGATTTCGTCAAGGCCAAGACCGGCTTCAGCATTGGCGGCGTGTCGCCACTCGCCCACGCCCAACCACCGGTGACGCTGGTCGATGAAGATCTGTTCCGCTTCGAGGAAATCTGGGCCGCGGCCGGCCACCCGCACGGCGTGTTCAAGCTGCGCCCGCACGACCTGGCGCTGCTTGCCGATGCACCAACGGCCAATGTCACTCAAGTTCCCAAACCCTGATAAGCCCATGACTGCTATTGAAATGCTAGCTGCACGCGCAGTATTGGCGAGGACTAGCGCCGAAAATGTGCCTTCACCCTGTGTCTCGGTGTGCCGCATGGATGCGCAGCGTGCCTTCTGCGAAGGCTGCCTGCGCAGCATCGACGAAATCCGGCTCTGGAGCACCGCCAGCGACCTGGAGAAAAAGGCCGTCTGGGCGCTGATTGCGCAGCGCATCACTGCACTGGAACCCACTGCACCATGAAACACATCACCTGCTACCTGGACTTTATCTCCCCCTACGCATGGCTGGCGTTCGAGGAGCTGCCCCAAGCCCTGATGGGCCTAAGCTATTCCGTCACCTACAAGCCGCTGTTGTTTGCCGCGCTGCTCAAACACCATGGTCAGCAAGCAGCCTTGGCGGCCCTGCGGTCGACCTGGCGGGGCGGAGCGCCCTGGCGCCAGGCGGAGCCGAAATCCCGGCCAAGCGTGATTGGACCTACCGTCAGGTGCAGTGGCTGGCCCACAGCAAGGGGCGTACGCTGGACATGCCCGCTGCCCACCCGTTCAACCCGCTGGGCCTGCTGCGCCTGGCTATTGCCACCGACCCGAATGGCCAGCCCAACCGTTATGTCTGCGAGACCGTATTCCGCCACGTCTGGGTCGGCGGCCAGGATGCGGCCGATGCCACCCGGCTGGCCGTACTCACGCAACAGCTCGCTCCGGCGCGCGACCCGGATGATGCGTCGGTCAAGGCCCAGTTGCGGGCCCATGCCGAAGAGGCCATAACCAAGGGTGTCTTTGGTGTGCCGGCATTTGAAGTTGATGGCAAGGTGTTCTGGGGGCTGGACGGCTTGCCCATGCTGCGCGCCTACCTGCAGGGCGACGCCTGGTTTGATGGCCCGCAGTGGGACGCCGTCGCCAGCCTGCCTGTGGGAGTCGTCCGGCAGTAGAAGGAAGAGGTAGGGCGCGTCAGCTAAGCGCAGGGCAGTGCGAGGAAAATGCCTGCATGCCCAGCGCCTTCAACTTTTCCGCCTCCCCCTTTGACTGCCTGACGCCGGAGCAACGCCGGCTGGTGCAGAACAATGTGGATATCGCCTACTTCCCGCAGGGGGAGACGATTCTGGACCTGGGCTCCCAACCGAGCCATCTGTTTGTCATCATCAAGGGTTATGTCCAGCAGTTTGATGGCAACGAAGTCATCACCACTTATGGCCCCGACGATTGTTTTGATGGCCGCGGCCTGGTGGCTGGCAAGGTCAGCAGCCGCTTTGTGGCCGCCGAGGAGGTGGTGGCCTACCAGTTGACCAAGCAGGCGGTCAGTGACCTGATTGCCGACAACGCCACCTTTGGCGCGCTGCTGTTCTCAGACCTGTCCAACAAGCTCAATGCCCTGTCGGAACGGCAAAGCCAGCATGAGCTGCAGTCGCTGGCCATGGCGCGGGTTGACGCGGCCTTTATCCATCCCCCGCATTTTGTGGATGCCGACACCAGCATTCTGGAAGTCGTCAAGAAGTTCCAGGCCCTGCGCATCGGCGCCGTGCTGGTGCGCGATGCACGCGCAACCCCGCCCGCGTTGGGCATTTTCACAACAACCGGGTTGCAAAAAGCCATTCTCCACGGCGTGCCACTGGACCAGTTACCCGTGGGCGAGCTGGCCAATTTCGCGCTGGTCACGGTGCGCCCCAGTGATCTGATCGGCGATGCGCTGGCAACCCTGATCAAGCACAAAGTGCATCGGGTGCTGGTGGTCGAAGGCGAGCACATCCAAG
Organism: Candidatus Aalborgicola danicus; assembly: GCA_016703945.1. Classification (GTDB taxonomy): domain Bacteria; phylum Pseudomonadota; class Gammaproteobacteria; order Burkholderiales; family Burkholderiaceae_C; genus Allorhodoferax; species Allorhodoferax danicus. The sequence goes on along the minus strand of JADJBC010000051.1, from coordinate 191,265 downwards.
GGATTCTGGAAGCGCTCGATCTGTTTGGTTTCTTGTCCAACCAGTCCTACCAGATCAACGAGCAAATCATTGCTGCGCAGGATGTGGACGCCCTGAAGGTGGCCGCCGGTCAGATCACGCGCTTGATTGCGTTGCTGCACCGCAGTGGCACCAAGGTCAACATGATTGCCCGCCTGGTGCAGGAGCTCAACTTGCGCCTGTTCGAGCGGGCCTGGCACTTGATTGCCCCGCCGGATCTGGTGGCCAATAGCTGCCTGTTTGTGATGGGCAGTGAGGGGCGCGGCGAGCAGTTGCTCAAGACCGACCAGGACAACGGTCTTGTGTTGCGCGACGGTTATGAGTGCTCGGTCGATCTGGCCGAGGTGTGCCAACGTTTCTCGACCGCGCTGGCGGATTTTGGCTACCCCCCGTGCCCCGGCAACATCATGGTCAGCAACCCGCACTGGCGCCAGAGTGTGTCGGACTTCAGCCAGATGGTGCGTCTGTGGTCGGTCACCGCTAATCCGGATAGCCTGATGGAACTGGCGATTTTTCTGGATGCCCATGCCGTGTGCGGCGATACCACACTGCTGGAGCAGGTGCGCTCCGCCGTGTTTGACCTGACCAGCGGCAACGATGCCATGCTGGCGCGGTTTGCATCGGCCATCAATTTCTTTGGCAGCAGCCAGGGCTGGTGGAACCGTCTGCTGGCCCTGGGTGACAAGGATGGAGAACAGCTCGATCTGAAAAAGGTCGGCACCTTCCCGCTGGTGCATGGCATCCGCAGCCTGGCGCTGGCCCATCACCTGACCGAGGTCACCACCACCGGCCGTATCGAGGCGCTGGCCGCCGCCGGCAAGCTGCCGCAAAAACTCGCCGCCGACCTGATCGACAGCCTGCATTTCTTCATGGGGCTCAAACTCAAGGTCGGTTTGCAGGAACTGGACACTGGGCACCCGGTGTCGGGCGGTATCCAGATGGAGAAACTCAGCAGTCTGGACCGCGACCTGCTGAAGGACACGCTGAGCGTGGTCAAGCTCTTCAAGCTGCTGCTCCACCAGCGCTTCCACCTGGAAGCCCTGTAATGGCGGCCGATTTTCCACTGGCGCAAGGTGGATAGCCGCCCTCAAACGCGCGTGGTTGCTCTACCACCTGGGCGATCCGCGCTTTCGCTTCATGTGGGACGCGCCGCCCCGGGACGAATGGGTGGCACTGGACTGTGAAACCACCGGCCTGAACACCAAGACCGATGACATCATCGCCATAGGCGCCGTGCGCATCCGCGGCAACCGCGTGATGACCAGCGAGCGCCTGGAACTGCTGGTGCGCCCGGACAAGCAGCGCGTTACCGCCGACAGCGCACGCGTGCACCGCCTGCGCCAGCAGGACGTGGCCCAGGGCGTCAGCGCCGATGAGGCCATGATGCAATTGATGCACTTCATTGGCAGCCGCCCGCTGGTGGGCTACTACCTGGAGTTCGATGTGGCCATGATCAACCGTGTGTTGTTTCCCATATTGGGCATGGGCCTGCCGCAGGAGAAGATCGAGGTCTCTGGCCTGTACTACGACTACAAGTACCAGCAGTTGCCATCTTCAGCGCGTGACCACCCGGCGATTGATCTCCGTTTTGACACGCTGATGCGCGACCTGGGTCTGCCGCTGTGGCCGGCACACGATGCGTTGAACGATGCGGTGATGGCGGCGCTGGCCTTTTTGAAGCTGCGGGAATTGCAGCGCTGACGCGCGACTCGCGAAAATTTGGGGCTAAACTGCGACTCGCCTTAGCGCTTTGACTCTTCTGGCGGCATGGTTTGGGCCATTGGCTCCCGCCTCATACTGTCAAAGGCCCAGAAATCGGCGGGAACCAACGGCCCAAACCATGCGGGTAGGTGGTTGGTTGGCTTGGCACTGGAAGTCAGTTCAGGGGTGTTTGCGGGTATTGGTGAACGACAGCTATGTGGCAGCCCAGTGCACAGCCAATCAGGAGCCTCTCGCAAAATTCGGGATCGTGCCCATTGCCGCCATTGACGATGAACGCCTGTCAGTCTGCAGTGGGCCAAGAGCAGCCGCTGGGTCAACTTAGAGAGGCTTGTACACCGGGGGGCGCGCAGTTAGACTGGGCGCGCGGCTCAGCCGAGTCGGTCAGGAGGCTCAATGCCGGTTCATTCGATCGAACATCTCACATCCGCGCTGCCCGGTGACCAGGCACTGCTGAAAATCGCGCACAACCTGGCGCAGGAGCCAGCGGGCATTGTCCTGGCGACGGGCCAGGCGACCAGTGGCAAGCAGACGATTCTGCTGGCGCTGGCGCTGATGCTGGCCAGGCCCGGGCAAGAGGTTGTACTGCTCTGTGCCGCTGACCGGCCTCGCGAATTCGATATGTTCCAGCCGTTGCCCGAGCGCTGGCGCACGATGATGGTCTCGGGCGGCCGTGACGGTTGGGCCGCAGCGCTCAAGGGCGTGAGCGAGTCGGCATTGCTGGTGCTCGTTTTCCTCGATCGCGAATCCGCTAACGCCTTCTGGGCAGTTCCGGGCGATAGATGGCTTCTTGCAACGCTCGAAACCCCATTGCTTGGCCACGACGTGGCCTACGCGCTGAGCGAAATGGGTGTGGACCGAGAGGACTTCCTGGCGCGCACGCGCTGCGTTTGGTCGCAATTCCTGGTGCATCGCATCTGCGAGTCCTGTGCACGGCCTGCCGATTTGAGTGCCGCCGAACTTGAATATTTGTTCCCTGGTGCGCCTGCCCCCGCGGTGCTGCGCAACGCGCCGGGCTGCACAGCCTGCTCAGGGCGCGGTGTAGATGGCAGGCTCGCAGCGAGCGAGGTCCTGTTGATCTGCGACGCTTCGCGGGCCCAGGTCGGCATGGCGATGGAAGACGGAACTGCTCTTAAGGGCGACCCGACCTGGCATCTCAGGGTCCACGAACAAGCCCGACGGCTGATCGACGAGGGCGGTGTCTCCGTGGACACCTACCGCGACGCCGTGCGCCGCAACCCGCTGCTACGCGCCCAGAACCTGCTGGAGCGCGAACAGGCGCATTCGCTCCGGCTTGGCAACGTCTTCGAGAAGTTCGTGTCGCCGCAAGTCAAGAGACGACTGATGGACAGCCGCACGATCCAGTCCGTCGTCAACGGCGAATCGCGCGACGTGACCTGCCTGTTTTGCGACATCCGCGGCTTCACGGCGCGCGCCGAGACGCTCGCGCCGGAAGCCCTCTTCGTGGAACTTAATCGCTATTTCGCCGAAGTTGTCGATTGCGTGCTGGCGAACGACGGGACGATCGACAAGTTCATTGGCGACGCCGTGATGGTGGTTTTCGGCGCGCCTCTGGCGCAGCCCGACCAGGCGCAGCGAGCGCTTTCGTGTGCGATCGCGATCCGCGAGCGCGTCACAGCTTTCAATTTGGCCAACCCCGACCGGCCGGCGATCGCCGTGGGCATGGGCATCAATTCGGGCCCGGCCATCGCAGGCTGCATCGGTTCGGACCGACGCATGGAGTACACCGTGCTTGGCGATGCGGTCAACATCGCGGCGCGGCTCGAGTCGCGCGCGAAACCCGGCCAGGTGTTGGTGAGTCACACCACGCGTGCGTTGGCGGGCGACGCGTTCGCGTTTGGCGTCGCGCGCTCCTTCGAATTGAAGGGCAAGGCGGCCGACGTCGAGGCCTCGGAGCTGCTCGGCGTCGCTTGACACCGCATCACCTATCTCGCCGGCACAAGCCTCACGTGGAGCGCGTTAGGGCTTCCACTGCCCGCTGCACGCCGCCTTGGCCGAAATGGGCGCCGAAAACAGACCAATGTATGCTGGTTTGACCGGCCAGTTTGGAGCCAGCAGATCAATGAGTGGACGGTCGGCTGTGCGTCTGCAAGCGACTTTAGTCACGAAGCCCATCACAGTCCCTACGGGGAAGGCGAAGTTCGACACCGATGAGCAGCAGATGAAACTAGACAGAAAAAAAAGGCCGGGATGACCCGGCCTTCAGTATGGAGCCCGCTGGCTTAGTGGCCAGACGCGCCAGAGGCACCCAGCCCGGTTTCGGAACGAACCTGCTGGACTTTGAACATTTCGCGTTCTTTCTGGGCCTGTGGGCTACGGTCCAGAATGGAGAACAGCCAGACACCCACAAAACCGATGGTCATGGAGAACAGGGCGGGGGAGGAGTAGGGGAACAGGGCAGAGCCCTTGGCGTTGCCCAGCACGGCTTCCCAAACCGATGGTGACAACACGGTCAGGCCCACGGACGAGATCAGCCCCAGGAAGCCGCCAATTACAGCACCCTTGGTGGTGCAGTCTTTCCACAGCACCGACATGAACAGTACGGGGAAGTTGGCCGAAGCGGCAATCGCAAACGCCAACGACACCATGAAGGCAATGTTCTGCTTCTCGAACGCAATACCCAGCACCACGGCCACGAAGCCCAGCGCCAGGGTGGTCATGCGGGAGACCTTCAGCTCGGAGGCGCTGTCGGCATTGCCCTTCTTGATCACGGTGGCATAGATGTCGTGCGACACGGCGGACGCGCCGGACAGGGTCAGACCCGCCACCACCGCCAGAATGGTTGCAAACGCCACAGCCGAGATAAAGCCGTAGAACACGTTGCCGCCGACCGCCTTGGCTACCAACACGGCTGCCATGTTGGCCGAACCGCCGCCGCCCTTGATGACGCCCGTCGCCACGTTGGCAAACTCGGGGTTGGTCAGCACCAGCGTGATGGCGCCAAAACCGATGATGAAGATCAGCACATAAAAGTAGCCGATCCAGGTGGTCGCCCAGAACACCGACTTGCGGGCTTGTTTGGCATCGGGCACCGTGAAGAAACGCATCAGGATGTGGGGCAGGCCGGCCGTGCCGAACATCAGCGCCATGCCGAACGAGATGGCGGAGATCGGGTCCTTCACGAAGCCGCCTGGGCCCATGACGGACAGGCCGATTTTGGCCGCCTCTTCCGGCGTCTTGCCGGTGTTAGTGGCGATCATGGTTTTGACTTCAACGCCCTTGGCAAACAACGCCTCGAAGCTGAAGCCAAACTCCGCCATGACCATGAAGGCCATGAAGGTCACGCCCGCCAGCAGCAGGCAGGCCTTGATGATCTGCACCCAGGTGGTAGCGGTCATGCCGCCAAACAGCACGTAAATCATCATCAGCGCGCCGACGATGACCACCGCCATCCAGTACTCCAGGCCAAACAGCAGTTTGATCAGCGAACCGGCACCCACCATCTGGGCGATCAGGTAAAACGCCACCACCACCAGCGTGCCGGATGCCGCAAAAATGCGGATCGGCGTTTGCTGGAAGCGATAACCGGCCACGTCGGCAAAGGTGAACTTGCCCAGGTTGCGCAGGCGCTCGGCCATCAGGAAGGTGATGACCGGCCAGCCCACCAGGAAGCCGATGGAGTAGATCAGGCCGTCATAACCCGCAGCCATCACGGCCGCGGAAATACCCAGGAAGGATGCGGCCGACATGTAGTCGCCGGCAATCGCCAGGCCATTCTGGAAGCCGGTGATGCCACCGCCGGCGGTGTAGAAGTCGGCGGCCGACTTGGTGCGACCCGCGGCCCACTTGGTGATGAAAAGCGTGGCCACCACAAAGGTGCCAAACATGCCGATGGCAACCCAGTTGGTGGGTTGTTTGTCCACTTGGCCCAGGTCAGCACCAGCGGCTTGTGCTGCGGCAGCCGCGAGCAGCGCGCTCAGCGCGACGAGAAATTGGATTCCGGCCTTCATTTGGAAGCTTCCTTCAGGATTTCGGCGGTCAGACGGTCGTATTCGCCATTGGCGCGACGCACATAGATGCCCGTGATGATGATGGTGAAGATGATCACGCCCATGCCGATGGGAATGCCCAACGAGGTGACGCCATCGCCAATGGGTTGTGCCAGAAAGGGCTTGTTGAAGGCGATCAGCGCGATGTAGCCGTAGTACACCACCATCATGATGATGGTCAGCAGCCAACCGAACGTGCTGCGTTTTCTGCGCAGCTCGTGGTATTTCGGATTGGCCTCAATCTTGGCCACGATGGGGTCTGTCATTTTTTCTCCTTTGGCATGGGGGTGGCGTACAGCACATGGTGTTTCAGGCGCTGCTGGGGCTGGATCATGTTCGGAGGGTCTGACAAAGCCCTTACGAAAATATCGGAAATATGCGTAGTTTCCCTAATATTTTTGACCTGAAAGACCGCTGTAAGAAAGCCGATCTCGCATCATTTTTCACGATGGGAAAAGTTTTCTACGGGTTAACACTTGGTCCGTAAGTTTGCGTTCAGCTCAGCGTCAGGCCGCCGATGCCAATCGGTTGGACGCAATGCTCTAACGCAGTTCAACGCCCCGAGGGTGTTGTGCGCGAAGGTCGCAACCCTTGAGACTACCCGGCGCGGGGTAGCCAGCGGTGTTGCGCGGCCAGGCGCTGAACGTCCGCCCAACTCTTGCATTGCGCCACCACCTTTGGCCAAATGTGCTGCAGCAACTCGCATTCGGCCAGCGTATCCGCTGCCGCCTGGTGGCGCACTGCGCAATGGATGCCGAAATGTGCCATCCAATCATCCAGTGCGCGTGCACGGACCTTTTCGTAGGTCACGGCACACAGGTGATCCACATCCACCCACACATTGGGCAGGGGCTGGCCGAGGTGTTGGCGCGCATACCGGTTGATCATGCGCTGGTCAAAGGCGGCATGGAATGCCAGCAAAGGGGCGCTGCCAACATAGTCTGCAAAAGCCTGCAAGGCAAGGCGTGGGTCCAGTCCGTCGCGCTGACTTTGTGCCCCGATGCCATGCAACAGGATATTGTCCTTGTTCGACACTTCGTCCTGTCGCAAGACGACCTCGAAACTGTCGCTCAGGTCCACGCTCAAAGAGCCCGTAGGCCAGTCCACCCGCATGGCAATGGCCGCAATCGCCAACAGCCGGTCCTTTTGCATGTCCAGGCCGCTGGTTTCTACATCCAGCATGATCCAGCGGGACGGGTCAACCGTGGCGGGGCCCGCCACGGTGGCTTTCAGGCGGTCAAGCCACGACATGGCTAACGCTCATAGTCCAGCTGCAGTCTCTGCTGGATGCGGTGCGCCACTTTGAGTGACTCGCGCAGAATGCGTCGGTCAATGTCATTCAGCTCTGCCACCAGGATTTCGTTCGGCGAGGTTTGCGCAGTCTCACTCTCAAGTTGTATCCGCAAACGCAGCATTTGCAAAAACTCAAAACCGCTGACCCAGGAGCCGTATTCAGTTTCCGCCAGCTTCAGCAAAGGGCCAGCCGCATCCAGCCGTTTTTTGGTGTTGGTTTCCTGAATGCCATAGGCCAGGCTGTAGATGCGGGCCGCATCCACAAATATGGCGGTGCCCCGCAGCTTCAAGTCCAACATGCCTTGCACATCGCTGTCGATGGCACCTCGCCAGTTCAGCGGTGCACTGCGGGTCAGGGCGTTGAGTGCCAGTTGTTTCAAAAAGCGGGGTGTACTGCGTGCCGGCTCAACCACGTCCGCGCGCAAGGCATGCGCCAGCGACAGGTCTCCGGCCAAAGGCCTGAAGTCAAAGTAAATCGACGCGTTGAGCAAATCCTGGGGCGAGCCTTGTGCGATCCAATGGCGGAACCGTTCACGCCACTCGTCCAGTGTCAGGCAGCAAGCGGCCTCCCCGGCCATGATGCCGCCCTTGCACAAAGGGTATCCACAGGCATCCAGGGCCTGGTTGACGGATTGCGCAAAAGCCCGAATGGTCTCACGCAGTTCGTCTGAAGTGTCATTGTTCAGAATCAGCGCGTTGTCCTGGTCGGTGGCGATGGTTTGTTCGTCGCGGCCCTCCGATCCCAGGCATAACCAGCACAGACGTTGCAGGTCCACACCAAATGTTTCCGCCTGGATATTCAGCAGCCGCTCCGTCAACACATCGTTGAGGTGGCTGATCATGGTCGTCAGTTGTCGCGCTTGCACACCTTGACCCAGCAGGCTGCGGGCCAGACGCCGAATGCCCAACGCAGCTGTCTTGAGTGCATCCAGGTTCTTGGCCGAGCGCAACTGGGTGCTGACGCTCTTGAGGCTTTGCCGCTGCATGGCAAACAGATCGCGCTCCGAGACCATGCCGACTGCAATCCCATCTCGTGTCACCGGCACGTGGCGTATGCCGTGCCGCGACATCAGCAATGCAGCGTCCTGTGCAGTGTGCTCCGCGGTCAGCGTCAGAACGGGTTGCACCATCACACGGGACATTGGCGAGTCCAGAGGGACCTTTGCCAGGGTGATTTTGCCCAGGATGTCGTAGCGGGTCAGTATGCCAAGGGGTTGCCCCAAGGCGTCTACCGTCAGCATGGAGCCAATGCGGGCCTGGTGCATCACCTCCAGCGCCGTTTTGAGAGGGGTGTCGGCTGTACAGGTTATGGGTTGCTTGTTGATCAGCGAGCCCAGCGGGGTTTCAAGCGTCTGTTCGGTGATGGCGTGTGCGGCATAGGCCTCCTGCACAGCCTTGCGTGACAGGGTCAGAAAATTGGCAGTCCGTTGTGTAAGGTATTCGGCAAACGCAACGCTGTGTTTGGCCAGTTCGTGAACTTCTGACACTGGTAGCGCGAGCAGGAAGGTGTCCGCACAGGCGCGGTAAGTCGCAGTGACCGCCCGCCCTGCAAACGCTGCACTCACCGGAAAGAGGTCGCCTGCATCGTACTCAAACGCGCCCATTTGTTCGGCCAGCCCACGGGTACCTGTCACTGCTCCCTTGCGGATGAAATACAAGGTTTTCACCGGACCATCGGCAGGTCCGATCACCGTTTCGTCAGGGGCAAAGTAGAGCTGCACGCAATGCGCCAAAAAGTAGTCAAGCTCAGTGACTCGCATCTGGGCAAACGGCGGGAATGGCAGAAGCTCCTGGCGAAAGTTGCTCAACAAACTAGGCGATGGCGTTAAAGCCGTGCCAACACCCGATGACGTGGGGAGTGGTTTTTCCATGCCACAAGTCTAGCTTTTTGTGCGGGCCGTGCCACCCATGGGCGGCGCTGTGGGGCGAAAAATATGTTATCGGTGTTTCCCCTGATACGGGGCAAAAACTGCGACATTTTTCACAATACAAGAAAATCAATAAGGGTTACTGCGGTCTTGTAAGACTGGGTTCAGTTTGACGTCAGTATCCGGTCAGAAGCGCTACGCACAGTGCAACCAATCTGATCCCACGACGAGAGAATTTTTTGTTGCCATGCTTCTAACCATCGTGATTTTGAAGAGCTTGATAGAGCTGTCCCTGATGTTCATCGTTGGGCGTTTTTTGTTGGGTCTTTTGGCCGGTGCAAAACGCCAGACCAACGTCTTCTGGCAACTCCTGGACGTGGCGGCAAAGCCCAGTTTGTGGATAACCCGCAAGTTGAGTCCGAAACTGATACTTGATCAGCACATCCCGCTGGCGGCCGCAAGCTGGTTGTTGGTGGCGTGGGTACTGATGGTCAAGCTCAAGATTGACCTGTGTATGCAATTAGGAGCAGCGTCATGCCAATAGACCAGTTGGATACAACATCCTCCAGTGCCGGAGGCTCGCGCCTGGACCGCCTTGTTTTGGTGTGGCGTGCAAAAGCACTGTTATTTCTGGGAATGCGTGGAGCTGCCAAGGCTGTTTTTCTGGAGTTGTTGAAGCGTTGGCCCGACGACGTGCTGGCGCTCAACAGCCTTGCCTATGACGCCATCCAGAGTCGGCATCCGGCCATTGCCCTGGGTTATTACGCCCGCGTTCTGAAGCTGCAACCCGAAGTCTCCAACGCCCACTTCAACCACGCCTTTGTGGCCGAAGAGCTGGGTCAGACAGAGGTTGCCGAGCAAGGGTTTCGCGCGGCGTTGCGCATCGAGGAAAAGATGGACCGCGCATGGTACGGCCTGGGGCTTGTATTGGTGCGCCAGGGGCGTCTGGATGAAGCCTTGGTCGCACTCAAACGCAATACCAGTTTGCAGCCCATGAGCCCATTTGGCTGGTACCAGATGGCCCGTGTCCATGTGGATTTGCAGCAGCCCGAGGAGGCCCGCGCCGTGATTCTGCACCTGAAGGGCTTTGAGCCCAAGGTGGCCGCGCAACTGGAGCGCGAAACAGGGCTAAAGGTTACCAGTTTGGTTTGAGGTTGGTCGGTGGTTTATTTCATTAACAAGAGGAGCAAACAATGCAGCTTACTGCGAGGCACCAGGAATACTGGCGCAAAAATCTTCAAATTACGGCCCTGCTGTTGGGGATATGGTTTTTTGTCACGTTTGTCGTGGTGTTTTTCGCCCGCGAGCTGACGTTCAACTTTTTTGGCTGGCCATTCTCGTTCTGGGTTGCGGCCCAAGGCGCTTTGGTGGTGTATTGCCTGATCATCTGGTTTTATGCCCGCTACATGAACAATCTTGACATCGAATACGGTGTTGACGAAGGAGAAGAATAATGGGTATGTTCGGTGGTGAAAACCAGTCGCAGAGCGACTTTAAAAAGGGCCTGAACAAGGTCTATACCTGGTACACGGGGGGCTTCATTACCTTCGTGCTGGTGCTGGCGGTTCTGGAGCAGATGGGTTTGCCAAGAGCCTGGATCGGTTACCTGTTCCTGGCTGCAACGGTGCTGCTGTATGCCGGCATTGGTGTGATGAGCCGCACCAATGATGCGGCCGAATATTATGTTGCGGGCCGACGCGTTCCCGCCATGTACAACGGCATGGCAACTGGCGCGGACTGGATGTCGGCGGCCTCCTTCATTGGTATGGCCGGTACGCTGTACCTGACGGGTTACGGCGGCTTGGCCTTTATTCTGGGCTGGACCGGTGGCTATTGCCTGGTGGCGCTGTTTCTGGCGCCCTACCTGCGCAAGTTTGGCCAGTTCACCATCCCTGACTTTCTGGGCGCCCGATACGAAGGCAACCTGCCCCGGCTGATCGGTGTGTTCGCTGCCATTTTGTGTTCCTTCACCTATGTCGTGGCGCAAATTTATGGTGTGGGCCTGATCACGGCGCGCTTGACCGGACTGGCATTTGAAGTGGGTATTTTTGCCGGTTTGGCAGGTATTCTGGTTTGTTCGTTCCTGGGTGGCATGCGTGCTGTCACCTGGACCCAGGTGGCGCAGTATGTGATTCTGATCATTGCCTACATGCTGCCGGTGGTGTGGCTGTCTGTCAAACACACCGGTGTTCCCGTGCCGCAAGCGGTCTATGGGTATACGCTGGAAAAGGTCACGGCCAAGGAAGAGCTGTTGCTGAAAGACCCCAAGGAGCTGGAAGTCCGCGCTCTCTTTAAAGCGCGTTCGGATGCTGCGGTCGAGAAGCTCAAAGACGTGCCCGCCTCCATGGCCGCTGACAAGGCTGCGGCAGAGAAGAAGGTGAACGATCTGAAAGCTGCGAATGGTCCGTTGGCAGAAATCCAGGCCGCAGAGAAAGCGTTGGCGGGTCTGCCCAAGGACATAGTGGCAGCCAAGGCCGCCTACACCGCGGCGCGCACGTCCAATGCCGCCAAGGCTGGGCCACCGATTCGCCACGCGCAACCGTTCCCCGGCAAGGACGAAGCGGCTCAAAACGTTGCACGCAAGAACTTCATGGCGCTGGTCTTCTGCCTGATGATCGGTACTGCGGCACTGCCCCACATTCTGATGCGGTACTACACGGTACCCTCAGTGCGTGAAGCGCGCGAGTCGGTCAGCTGGTCGCTGTTCTTCATTTTCCTGCTGTACTTCACTGCCCCGGCGTTGGCGGTTTTGGCCAAGTTCGAGGTCTACACGGTACTGGTGGGTACGCCCTTTGCCAGTCTGCCGGAGTGGATAGCGCGCTGGAGCACGGTGGATGCCTCCCTGCTCTCTGTCGTGGACATCAACAAAGACGGTATTTTGCAGTTGGCTGAGATATCGATTGGTGGCGACATCATTGTGTTGGCAACGCCTGAAATCGGCGGTCTGCCCTATGTGGTGTCGGGCATGGTGGCTGCGGGTGGCTTGGCTGCCGCGTTGTCAACGGCTGACGGTCTTTTGCTGACCATTGCCAATGCGCTGTCCCACGACCTGTACTACAAAGTAATTGATCCCAACGCATCCACCGCACGTCGGGTCATGGTGTCCAAGGCGTTGCTGCTGGTCGTTGCGTTGTGTGCGGCCTATGTTGCGGCGCAAAAACCGGCGGACATCCTGTTCCTGGTGTCAGCAGCGTTCTCGTTTGCGGCGGCTGCTTTCTTCCCGGCACTGACGCTGGGAATTTTCTGGAAGCGGGCCAACAAATGGGGTGCATCGCTGGGTATGGCGGCCGGATTGGGCATCACCTTCTACTACATGGTGACCACCCAGCCCTGGCTGTACAAACTGACCCACGGCGGTGCCGCCATTACGCCTGAAATCATCAAGGCCAATACGTGGTGGGACATTGCGCCCATTTCAGCCGGTCTGTTTGGCGTGCCACTGGGCTTTGCGGTGATCATCATCGTGTCGCTGTTGACCAAGGCACCGGGCAGGGACATACAGGAACTGGTCGAACACGTGCGTTACCCCAGCCTGGATGGCAAGACATCGGCTGCCAGCGCTGCGCACTGACAGACTGCGCATCGGAAACAAAAAAGACCCGCCATGGCGGGTCTTTTTTTTCGGTGCGCCCGATTGCTCTCTACGCTGTAGCCGCCAGCAGGAACTCAGCAGCCTTTCGCTCAGTGCGCATTGCCGCGACGATGCGGGAAAGTTCGGTGACCTTTGCCGTGAACTGGGCGTGGCTTGTGCATCGCTCCAACTGCAGGCACAGGTCAACCGAGCTTGGTCCCAGCAAATCTTCCAGCAACCGGGTTGCGCGGCGGATAGACGCTTTGAGTGTGTCATCCGCGGCGGGGCTGGCGGGTTTGGGCATCGTGGCCACAGGGGCGGTTGCCACGGATTTGGATGCCTGGATTTGTTCCACATAACCACCGCTCAGCAGTTCTGCCAACAGTTGGCGCGCTTCATCGGCATTGGGGACCAACTTGAGCAACTCCGCCCCGGTTTTGACACCATCCACCATGATGAGCAACATGCGCATCTTGGGTGTCACTGCCCGTTCCCTGAGTTTGATCGCGTCTATACCGGCTGCCGTCTTGCGCAAAACCGATGCCAAATCCAAATCATTCATGGTGTTCTTAGTAGGGTGCTCTTCCTGCTGGGCCCATGCCTCAACAATTGCGTATGCAGAATTGTGCGCCATTGCTGACCATTGCTGACCGTTGATGACTGCGGGTTTGCCCTGATGGGTGCGCAAGCATTTTGCATAACGAAAAGAGGTGCGCGGGTTTCACCCTAGATTGTCAGCCGAAGTACAGGCCAGCGCAAGCTCCCGTTGGTTTCACGTCAGAGCAGGGTCAGTGCCTTCAACAACAATTGTTGCAAGCCCTCACGTTGAAGGCCCCACCCCTTTGGAGACAAAATTATGAGAAGCGCAACGACAGCCGCAGTCGCTGCTCGGCCGATGTCAGCGGAAGAGAAGAAGGTCATCTTCGCTTCCTCGCTGGGTACCGTGTTTGAGTGGTATGACTTTTATTTGTACGGTTCTTTGGCAGCCATTATTGCCAAGCAGTTCTTTAGTGGACTGGACGAAGGCTCCGCCTTCATCTTCGCGCTGCTGGCGTTTGCAGCAGGCTTTATCGTGCGGCCCTTCGGCGCGCTGGTGTTTGGCCGCCTGGGTGACATGATCGGTCGCAAGTACACCTTCCTGGTGACCATCCTGATCATGGGTCTGTCCACCTTCATCGTGGGTATCCTGCCCAACTACGCCACCATCGGTGTAGCCGCTCCCGTGATCCTGATCGCACTGCGCATGCTGCAAGGCCTGGCACTGGGCGGTGAGTACGGCGGCGCTGCGACCTATGTGGCAGAACACTCGCCCCAGGGCAAGCGTGGTGCCTACACCTCGTGGATTCAGACAACGGCCACATTGGGCCTGTTCTTGTCCCTGATGGTGATTCTGGGAACCCGCACCATCATCGGTGAAGCCGCTTTTGCCGACTGGGGCTGGCGTGTGCCGTTCATCGTGTCCATTCTGCTGTTGGCTGTGTCGGTCTACATCCGTTTGAGCATGAACGAGTCGCCCGCTTTCACCAAGATGAAGGCTGAAGGCAAGACCTCCAAGGCCCCCTTGTCCGAGTCCTTCGGCCAGTGGAAAAACCTGAAGATCGTGATCTTGGCCCTGATCGGTCTGACCGCCGGCCAAGCCGTGGTCTGGTACTCCGGCCAGTTCTATGCCCTGTTCTTCCTGACCCAGGCCCTGAAGGTGGACGGCGCAACCGCCAACATCATGGTGGCGATCTCCCTGATCATCGGCACACCGTTCTTCATCGTGTTTGGCGCCTGGTCCGACAAGATTGGCCGCAAGCCCATCATCATGGCCGGCTGCCTGTTGGCCGTGGTGACCTACTTCCCCGTGTTCACGGCGTTGACCAAAGCCGCCAACCCTGACCTGGCTGCTGCACAAGCTGCCAACAAGGTGATGGTGACCGCCAATCCCGATGAGTGCTCGTTCCAGTTCAACCCCACCGGTACCGTCAAGTTCACCAGTTCGTGCGACATTGCCAAGCAAGCGCTGGCCGGACGCTCGGTGAGTTATGAAAATGCAGTGGCTCCAGCCGGGTCCACGGCATCCGTGGCTGTCGGCGCTACCGTTATCCAGGGTTACACCGTCCAAGGCATTTCCAAGGAAGAAGCAGCGGCCAAGAAAGGCGCGTTTGAGAAGGCTTTGGGTGATGCACTCAAGACCGCTGGTTACCCTGCCAAGGCTGACATGGCCAAGTTCGACAAGGTTACCGTTATCGCCATCCTCACCTACTTGGTGATTCTTGTGACCATGGTGTATGGCCCTATTGCTGCCATGCTGGTTGAAATGTTCCCCACCCGCATCCGCTACACATCGATGAGCCTGCCCTACCACATCGGTAACGGCTGGTTCGGCGGCCTGTTGCCCACCACGGCGTTTGCCATCGTGGCGCAGACCGGCAACATGTACAACGGTCTGTGGTACCCGATCATCGTGGCCGGCATGACCTTTGTCATCGGTATGCTGTTCGTCAAGGAAACCAAGGACGTTGACATTTACGCCAACGACTGATCTCCAAGTGAGTGAATGACCCCGGACCAGTTGGACCGGGGTCTTTTTTTTAAGGATCTATATGTGGAAAATTGCAGTAGCTTTTATCGTGTTCGCCGGTCTGGCCCTGTTCATTTTGAGCAAAGGCGGAGACATCGATATGGGTGGGGAAAAACATGGCGCGGAAGCCACCCATGTGCCTGAAGCGGCAGCGTCTTCGCCACCACCGGCAGCTCTCGCCGCTTCGGCGCCCGCATCAAGTGCCAGTCAATAGGGTGGCAAAGTGCCATTGGTAGTAGAGGTTGACCGTTCATGACCGTTGGCGCTACCGATAGGCAGCCAGCACAGAGGATGCAGCCATGAAATACATCAAAACAGAAAAAGGGCAGCAGGCTTTCAAGGTCCGCTCTTCACTGTTTTCTGCGCGACAACGCACCGCCTTCATCATGTTTGACGGCAACAAGTCGGTCGAACAGCTTGTTGCCGGCGCGGCCGGCTTGGGCCTGACCGCGCAAGATGTTGCCCATATGGTGGAACAGGGGTTTCTTGTGCCCGCGCCTGGCGAGGCCCAGATGGCCCAAGCCCAGGCTATGCAAGTGTCGGAGCAGGGGGCTGTGGCCCAGTCCTTCAAGACCCACTCTGCACAAGACCGCTACAAAGAGGCCAAGCCATTGGCTACCAGGCTGACCGCCGGTCTGGGCTTGCGCGGATTTCGTTTGAACCTGGCGGTGGAGGCGGCCGCTGGTTTTGAAGAGCTATTGGCACTGCTACCCAAGATCAAGGATGCGGTGGGTGCCAAAGCCAGTGAAGAACTGGAGCGTACGCTCACCACCTAGTGCGTTTAGCGCCTGAACCGGCCGTCACTGCCGATGATGGACAGGTCGGCAAACTCCAGTCCCGAATGGTCGTTGGCGCTGTAGCTGACCTCAAGTCCGCCCAGATCAAACCGGTTCAGGCTTTCGAGTGCGTCCCGCAGGCTGCTCGAAGTGGGTTTGGGGCCTGCGCGGCGCAAGCCTTCCACCAACACTTTCGCTGCGGCATAACCCTCCATCATGGCGGGAGACACGCCGCCTAGCCCGTGGGATTTGGCCAGGTCTTGCGCTTCCTTGATGAGCTTGTAGGTAACGGCCCGCTCGTTGGGGAAAACCTGCGTGACGACGACACCCCGGGCATGCTCGCCCAACAGCTTGATAAATCCTTCCGACGCATTGTTGGACAAGGTGACCACCTGTGCACTGGAACCTGCTATGCGCAAGGCCTTCACACCCTGGGCGACGTTGCCAGACGAGCCGATGTACAGAACCGCCTGGGCTTCGCTGAGAATGATTTTGGATGCCAGATCGGCGAAGTCTGGTTTTTCGCGTGGAAACTTTTGCACCAGCACCGGCTTCAGGTTGGCGGCCGTGAAGCCCTTGTCCGCCCCGGCAGCTGAGTCGGCACCAAACGAATCGTCGGTTTGTAGAACCGCAATACGCGTGATGCCCACACTCACCAGGTGAGCGACGGCCTTGATGGCTTCGCGTTGGTAAGGGGCACGTACGTTGAACACCCAGGGATTCACGGGCTCGTGCAGCACCAAGGCGCCGGTGCTGGGGCCAACCAGTGGCACGCGGTACTCGGCCAGCAGCGGCAACAAGGCCTGTGCATGCGGAGTGCCGCGGTTCAGGAACAGCGCCAGCACGCCCTGCTCGGTGATCAGCCGCCGGGCGGTCGTGACGGTGGTTGCCGGGTCGAACTTGTCGTCCACGGAAATCAATTCCACGCTTTGCCCATGTACGCCGCCCGCACGGTTCACCGCGTCAAAATACAGCTTCGCGCCTTCGGTGTTCTCCTTGACGCCGGCTGCCACCGACCCGGTAAAGCCCGATGGCTGACCAATACGCAACTGCGCGTGTGCTGCGGGAAGCAGCAAGAGCATCAACAGTGCGCTGCACAAAGACGGGGAAAGTTTCATGGGAAGACTCCTCGGTTGTTCGGGAACCGATTGTCTGAACGCCACCCCGGCTGCGCCAGTTGTGGACTTCCACATCCGGGTTTGCCCTTGTAGGGATACTGCCCCCACGCTCCACCGCTGCGCGGGTCGCTGGACAGGCCGATGCCAGAGGCAACGACTCTTCTGCCCGTCCCACCCTGGCAGGCAGGCTGGGAGCCGCGGGCATCAGCCCCAAGGGGGCTAATTTTCCTTGGGGCGGCCCGGCGGCGAAACCCGTCTGTATTCCCTTGCACCCAATGGCCTGGCGCCAAGTCCCTAGAATGATTGGCCTCATCAAAACAAGCACAACACAATGACCCAGGGAACCATCCGCATTCGCGGAGCGCGCCAGCACAACCTCAAAAACCTGGATCTGGACATCCGCACCGGCGAGCTGACCGTGGTGACCGGGCCCAGCGGATCGGGCAAGTCCAGCCTGGTGTTTGACACGCTGTATGCCGAGGGCCAGCGCCGTTATGTGGAGACCTTCTCCGCATACGCCCGCCAATTTCTGGACCGCATGGACAAACCGGCCGTGGACAAGGTGGAGGGCGTGCCGCCCGCCATCGCCATCGACCAGACCAACCCCGTGCGCTCCAGCCGCTCCACCGTGGGCACGATGACGGAGTTGAACGACCACATCAAACTGCTGTACTCTCGCGCCGCGCAACTGTTCGACAAGGCGACGGCCCAGCCGGTGCAGCACGATACGCCGGAGACCATTTATGCGGAGCTGGTGCGTCGTGCGGCGCAGTCGGGAGACCCCGCCTCGTGCTGACTTTTCCGGTGGAGTTGCCTGCCAGCACCACCGCCGAAGAGTTGACCCAGTGGTTATCGGCCAGCGGCTTCACCCGCATCCACGCCGAGCGTGAGGTGGAGGTGCGGAAACGGGTCGCCCTCAGCCCCCCCCTGGAGCCAAAAGGTATTGGACGTCGTAGCCGACCGCTTCCGTATCACCAGCGCAGAAAAAGCCCGCGTTCTCGAAGCCATCGAACTCGCCCTCAAACGTGGCAGTGGCCGGCTCAATGTTTATGTGACAAATGAGGCTCCAGCCCTCGTGGAATCTGCGCAAGCAGCTACTGAATCAATAGCAACTTCGGAGCCCACGGTGTGGCGCTTCTCTACCGGCCTGCACTGCCCACAAAGCGATATTCGTTATTCGGACCCGATTGCGTCCATGTTTTCCTTCAACTCCGCCGTTGGTGCCTGCGAGGCCTGCCGGGGTTTTGGCCGGGTGGTGGGAGTGGACCTGGGCCTGGTCATACCGAACGACAAACTCACGTTGCGCGCCGGTGCTGTCAAGCCCATGCAGACCCCCGCATGGAAGGAGGCTCAGGACGACCTGATGCGCCACGCCGAGGCGGCCGGCATCCCGCGCGACACGCCCTGGTACAAGCTGACGCCCGAGCAGCAGGGCTGGGTCATCAATGGCTCCCCCAACTGGAACGGCAAGTGGAACCAGCACTGGTTTGGCATCAACCGTTTCTTTGCCTACCTGGAGACCAAGGCCTACAAGATGCACATCCGGGTGCTGCTGTCCAAGTACCGCAGCTACACGCCCTGTGGCACCTGTGGTGGGGCGCGGCTGAAGACCGAGAGTTTGCTGTGGCGCATCGGGACCAAGGAACAGGCGGATGCTGTCTTGGCGCCCTCCAAACGGTTTATGCCGCAAGGCGTTACCTGGTCGCGAGCGCAACTCGAAGCCCTGCCGGGGCTGTGTTTGCATGACCTGATGTTGATGCCTATCGACAAACTCAGGCGGTTTTTTGACTCGCTGCAAGCGGGCTGGGCAAGGCGGGGGCGCCGGCTGCCCCATACGGCCCAATGCGGCCGCCAAATCGGCAACCGACCCCCCACCTCGCCCAGCCCTTCCGTCGCTCCGGCTACGTCTGAGGCCGAAGCCAAAACCCTGAAGCTGTTGCTGGAAGAGGTTTGCACACGGCTCAAATACCTATGTGACGTGGGTATTGGGTACCTCACACTGGACCGCCAGAGCCGGACCCTCAGCGGGGGCGAAGTGCAGCGCATCAACCTGACAACGGCACTTGGCACTTCGTTGGTAAACACCCTGTTCGTGCTGGACGAACCCAGCATCGGCCTGCACCCGCGCGACATGCACCGCATCATCGTCGCCATGCAGCGCCTGCGCGATGCCGGCAACACGCTGGTGGTGGTGGAGCATGACCCGGCGGTGATGCTGGCGGCCGACCGCATGATCGACATGGGCCCCGGCCCGGGCGAGAAGGGCGGGCAGATCGTGTTTGACGGCAGCACCGAGGCCCTCAAGGGCGCCGACACGCTGACAGGCGCCTACCTGGGTGGACGCAAGCAGGTGGGAATGGGCTTCAAGCGCATGGTGGCGGAGAACACTCCGCGTCTGATTCTGGAAGGCGCGACCGAGCACAACCTGAAAAACGTGACCGTCGATATCCCGCTGCAGCGCCTGGTGTGTATCACGGGCGTGAGTGGTTCCGGCAAGTCCACGCTGGTGCAGGACGTGCTGGCGCCAGCGCTGCTGCGCCACTTTGGCAAGGCCACCGAGGCACCCGGCGCCCACAGCCGCCTGCTGGGTGCCGAGCAACTGAGTGAAGTGGTGTTTGTCGACCAGTCGCCGATTGGCAAGACCTCGCGCTCCAACCCGGTCAGCTACGTGGGTGCCTGGGACGCGATCCGCGAGCTGTTTGCCGGTGCCGACCTGTCGCGCGAGCGTGGCTACACGGCCAGCAAGTTCAGCTTCAATGGTGGCGATGGCCGCTGCCCCACCTGCGGCGGCTCGGGCTTTGAGCACATCGAAATGCAGTTCCTGAGCGACGTGTATTTGCGCTGCCCGGATTGCGATGGCAAGCGTTACCGGCCGGAGATTCTGGAGGTGACGATTGAGCGTAGAGCAGAAATGGGGTCAGATCCCAATTCAGGAAGGGGACTTTCCGGAGAAGGGCGCACAACGACGAAATTGGGCTCTGACCCCATTTCTGCGGGGCGTACCACTGCGCTGCGACGCTTCAACGTAGCCGATGTCCTCAACCTCACCGTCAGCGAAGCCGCCGCCGTATTCGCCAACGACCGCGATGTCATCCGCGCGCTGCAGCCCATCGTCGATGTGGGGCTGGAGTATGTGAAGCTGGGCCAGCCCGTGCCCACGCTGTCGGGTGGCGAGGCGCAGCGTTTGAAGCTGGCTGGCTTCCTCGCCGAGGCCGCCAAGAGCAGCTCGGCCAGTCGCCAGGCGGTGGCGCGGCGCGGCACGTTATTCATGCTGGACGAGCCCACGACCGGGCTGCATTTTGACGACATCGCCAAGCTGATGCGCGCCTTGCGCAAACTGTTGGACGCGGGGCATTCGTTGCTGGTGATTGAGCACAACCTGGATGTGATCCGCGCTGCTGATTGGCTCATCGATCTGGGGCCTGAAGGTGGCGATGCGGGCGGAGAAGTGGTGGCCTATGGCACGCCGGAGGATTTGTTGTTGCATGCGTCGTCGCATACGGGCAAGGCTTTGCGGGAGTACGCGGCGGCCATGGGGGTGGTGCATGTGGTGGCCGAGCCCCATGCGAAGTATTTGGCGCTTGCTGGCGGAGCTTCAGTGGCGCTCGCTGCCGGGGATGGGGTCACGCCGGGTTCCTCATACGGCCCAAATGCGGCCGCCAAATCGTCACCCGACGCAACCCCATCCCCGGCGGGTAATGGGCGCGCGGGGATCAATGACAGCATCCAAATCATCAACGCCAAAGAACACAACCTCAAGTCCCTGTCGGTGGACATCCCACGCGGCAAATTCAACGTTGTCACTGGCGTCTCCGGCTCCCGGCAAATCCACCCTGGCCTTCGACATTCTGTTCAACGAAGGCCAGCGCCGCTACCTGGAAAGCCTCAACGCCTACGCAAGAAGCATCGTCCAACCCGCAGGCCGCCCCGAGGTGGATGCCGTGTATGGCATTCCGCCGACCGTGGCCATTGAACAGCGCCTATCACGCGGTGGCCGCAAATCCACCGTGGGCACCACCACTGAGGTCTGGCACTTTCTGCGGCTGCTGTACGTGAAGCTGGGCACGCAGCACTGCATCCATGATGGTGCGGCGGTAGAGCCGCAGTCGGCGGACAGTATCGCGGCGCAGCTGCTGAAGAATTTTCGCGGGCAGCACATCGGCCTTTTGGCACCACTGGTGTCGGGCCGCAAGGGCGTCTACACCGAGCTGGCGGATTGGGCGCGGCCGCGCGGCTTCACGCATTTGCGGGTGGATGGCAACTTTCTGCCGACCACCAATTTCCCGCGCATTGATCGCTTCAAGGAACACAACATCGAACTGCCCGTAGCCAGCCTGGATGTGAACCCGGCACACGAGGCGCAACTGCGCGAGGCCCTGGCCACGGCGCTGGTGCATGGCAAGGGCGTGGTGCATGTGCTCAGCGGCATGGATGGGCTGCGCGCCGCCATGCTGGCGGGCACCCCCGCAGCGGGCATTGGCAAGGTGCAGGTGTTCTCCACCAAGCGCGCCTGCCCGGTGTGCTCCACGTCGTATGTGGAGCTGGACCCGCGTCTGTTCAGTTACAACAGCAAGCACGGCTGGTGCCCCGATTGCGTGGGCACCGGTGTAGCGTTGACCAAGGACCAGCGCAAGGTGTTTGACGATTCGGTGAAGGACGACGACAACAAGGGCCGCGAGCAGACTTTTGCCGAAGCCGACATCGAAGACCTGCATGACGCCACCTGCCCCACCTGCCATGGCACGCGCCTGAATGCGACGGCCCGTGCCGTGCAGTTCAACGCGGTGGGTATCACCGACATTGCGCGCCTCTCCGTGACCGACGTGCGCAAGTGGGTGCAGACGCTGCAGGTGATCGGCGGCATGACGACCCGCGAGGGTGACATCGCCCGCGACCTGGTGCCCGAAATCAAGAGCCGCCTCGAATTTTTGGAAGAAGTCGGCCTGGGTTATCTGACGCTGGACCGTGGCGCCCCCACGCTCAGCGGTGGTGAGGCACAACGCATCCGGCTCGCCGCCCAACTGGGCAGCAATCTGCAGGGTGTGTGTTATGTGCTGGATGAGCCCACCATTGGACTGCATGCGCGGGACAACAAGATTCTGCTCGGGGCCTTGCGGTCACTCAGCGACAAGGGCAATACGCTGGTGGTGGTGGAGCACGACGAGGAGACCATTCGCCATGCGGACCACATCATCGACATTGGGCCCAGTGCGGGCAAGCGCGGTGGTCGGTTGGTGGCCGAGGGGTCGGTTGCGGATGTGCAGGCGGCTTCCGGTCGCAGACCGGTAGGTATTTGTTGCATGCGATGAAGCATCCGTTGATGGTGCGAAGGGGTGTCGCTACAGCGCTCGCTGCGGCCGAAGCCGGTACGCCGGGTTCCTCCCATGCAGTACGCCAAATCGGCACCCGGCGCACCGGCTCCGGCCGCCGGTTCTGGCGAGCGCGAAGGGGGTCAAGTTGCCGAAGGGCAAAGCTGCGAAGGCGGCTGCGATCGCGGCGGCGCGGGTGTCGACCAGCGTGGCGGCGAATGCGGAGTTTGTGGAGCGGGCACGTGTAGCCGCCGAATACGAAAATGTCTCCAACCGTTCCGCCGCCAACACTTCATTCGCAGCAGGGGAAGCATCACCATATCCCACCCCAAGGGCTTCCCCTGCGAGCCCAGCAAATCAGCAGCCAATAGATTGGCTAACCGTACAAGGTGCCAACCTCCACAACCTGCAAAACGTCACTGCCAACATCCCCTTGAAACGACTGGTCGCAGTAACAGGCGTCTCCGGCTCCGGCAAATCCACCCTTGCACGGGATGTGCTGCTGACCAACGTGCAAGTCGCCGTCCAGAAACGCAGCACCAAAGCAGGCAGAGACGCCCTGGACGCCGGTGAAAAAATCCAGTGGACCGGCTGCGAGGGCGTGACCGGGTTCGAGAGCATCGACCGCGTGCTGGAAGTGGACCAAACGCCCATCGGCAAGACCCCACGCAGTTGCCCGGCCACCTACATCGGCTTCTGGGACACGATCCGCAAACTCTTTGCCGACACGCTGGAAGCCAAAGCCCGTGGTTATGCCGCCAACCGCTTCAGCTTCAACACCGGCGAGGGCCGCTGCCCCGGTTGCGAAGGGCAGGGCATTCGCACCATCGGCATGAGTTTTCTGCCCGACGTGAAAGTCTTGTGTGAAACCTGCAAGGGCGCGCGCTTTAACCCCGAGACCCAGGCGGTGAGCTGGCGTGGAAAGAACATTGGCGACGTGCTGCAGATGGAGGTCGACGAAGCGGTGGACTTTTTTGCCGCCATGCCGGTCATTGCGCATCCGCTGCAACTGCTCAAAGACGTGGGCCTGGGTTACCTGACGCTGGGCCAGCCCTCGCCCACGCTCAGCGGTGGCGAGGCGCAGCGCATCAAGCTGGTGACGGAGCTCTCCAAGGTGCGTGACGACATCGGCAAGCGTGGCAACAAGGCGCCGCACACGCTTTACGTGCTGGACGAACCCACAGTGGGCCTGCACATGGCCGACGTGGAAAAGCTCATCCGCGTGCTGCATCGGCTGGTTAACGGCGGCCACAGTGTCGTGGTCATCGAGCACGACCTGGACGTGATTGCGGAGGCTGATTGGGTGATTGACCTGGGTCCGGACGGCGGCAATGCCGGTGGGCAGGTGGTGGCAGCGGCCACGCCCGAGGCGGTGGTCCAACTGGGCACCCACACTGGCGTGGCGCTGGCAGCGGTGTTGGCGCGGTAGGCAGACCGGGCGTTAAAATTACTATGAAAATGATAGCTACATACGCAATGATTACGTGGGCGAGAGCCTGATTTCATTCACAGAAAATGTCTGAGAGCACTGAAACGACCCCCAGCGGCCCCGCAGCCGATATTTTGCCTGCCGACCCGCTGGCGCCGCTCATCCAGGCCTTGCGCGTATTCGCAAGCGCGCGCGACTGGGAGCAGTTCCACACCCCCAAGAACCTGGCCAGTGCACTGTCCGTGGAGGCGGCGGAATTGCTGGAGCACTTCCAGTGGCTGACCGAAGCACAGAGCCAGTCTTTGTCGGTGGACAAAAGGGAGCAGGTCGCAGCCGAGGCGGCGGATGTTTTCCTTTACCTTGCGGCTGCGCGACACATTGGACATTGACTTGGTCGCTGCGGCAAAGGTCAAGATGCGGGTCAACGCTGAAAGTATCCCGCTGCGTTGGCGCGTGGCAGCAGCAAAAAGTATTCGGGCCTGTAACTGAGCTTTGGGCCACTTCGCTTGTCTAATGGCGCCTCACACCGAAAACTTCGAGGATAAGCGCTGCCTATTCTCCTACGTCAGCCGAATGGTCGGTCACAGTTCTAAAGCCAATTTTGAGTAAAGCTGACCGCTTCTTCCTTGTGTCTTCGATTTTTCGCGCGTCACTGAGTTGGCGACGAAAGGAGATGAGCGCTTCCTGAACAGAGTCTTGAATCAATTGCGTTGTGCGAAGAACATGTGCTTCTCAAGCGCGAGGTGGTGACTCTTCCATAAGCATGCGAAAAGAGCCGGTCATGTTCCCAGACTTGGAGAGGTTTATCAAAATCTGACGAGCGACGAAACTAGCCAAGAAATCTCTCTCTGCCATTGATGTGTTTGGTCTTGGGACAATCCGCAACTCCATTTTTTTTGGTGTCTGCTCAATCACTATTTGCGCCATGATATCGGCTATATCCTCGCTGGTAAGTACGTAGTCGTCAGGAAAATACCGTTGATTTTTCAGGCCTTCAAAGTAAAAATAGTTGTAGAAATTGTGCGCATCAATCCTACGCAAAAATGAGAGTTCAGCTACCCATTCGACCCACTCGCTGCCACTCGCAAGGTCACTGTAAAGGCGTGAACGTCATTTTCAGCGCATGAACGAATGAATTGGGCAGAGAAGAAATCTTGAATCGCTCTGTGAACAAAATGCAGTTTATTCCCTTCTTGAATAAGCAAACATGTCACTTTCTTAACATCGTGGATGAATTCATCGCAATCGACCGTAACCCCTATTGTTTCTGCAGCAATATTGATTGCTTCCTGAGCTTCAGAGTTAGATATTGCTGTTGGCAATTGTTGTTTATGAACTACGAAGCAGAAAGCTTCGAAAACACGGCGGAAATCATTATTTCCAAGCTTCGTTTTTCTCGCTCGGCTAAAGCCGGGTTTTGTTCCGTCGTGACGCACCAAAAAAATGGAAAACAAGTTTTCGAAAAATTCAGCAAATGTTGCTGGAACTCGGCGTTC
Organism: Candidatus Aalborgicola danicus; assembly: GCA_016703945.1. Classification (GTDB taxonomy): domain Bacteria; phylum Pseudomonadota; class Gammaproteobacteria; order Burkholderiales; family Burkholderiaceae_C; genus Allorhodoferax; species Allorhodoferax danicus. The sequence goes on along the minus strand of JADJBC010000051.1, from coordinate 166,092 downwards.
AGCGTTGTAGACAATCACAAGAATTACCACCATAAGCGGTGTAATTAGTAGGCTTTTTCGTGCCTGAGGCTCCCGACTTTTCTAGGGCGGATATTAACTCTCGCGCCTGGTGTTCATCGCAAAGTTTTTGAATGAGTTGATTTCCCTCACCTGGCGCTAATTTGCATAGCTTCACAATATGGAATGCTGTGCACTTCTGTATCGCATTGTCAGGTCTGCTAGTGATAATAATGCGGAGTGATTGATCGTATCGTCTAGACAACGATTGAACTTCCTCAATAAGCGACGCTTCTTCCGTCGGGTTCACCTCGTCAAAACCATCAATTAATAGCACAAAAAACGTTGAATCCAGCAATTTAGCAGTCTCTTCGTTAGTCACTTCACGTTTACTAAAGTCGCTAAGATATTCACGTATTTTTTCCTTCAACGACTTCGTTTTCGTGATCGTGTGTGCACTGATGAAAATCGGCAGTAAACCATCCTCCATGCATGAAATTGCCATATGGCGCAAAATTATTGATTTTCCTTGACCAAGAATTCCTTCAATAACTAGATTTCCGACCTTAGGTAGTTTCGCGAATGTCGTTAAGTCGAATTCACTTTCCAAGTGGGATGCCCGCGGTGCGACAAAGAAATCGTAAATAGAAATTTCCCTGTCAATCTGCCAAAGAGTTTTGACATTTCCTATGCTTTGCAATCGGGCGATGGAATGATTGAAAGCCCTTTTTTTTCCAGTTAAGTCAAATAGTCGCACAGCCTGATCTGCACCCAAGGAGGCCAGTTTCAACACGACTGTCTTCACTGCGCCCAAAATTAGTGTTTCAGCAATTGGCAAGACAAGTCCTCAGTAAGAAAAGGGGATGGAAGTGTTATCTTATCTGTGCGAGCATCGCGTGTCGATTTTCCTGCCGTGTGCGAGGGATTGGCCGTCGCTAAAAGGAGTTTTCGTGCAGGCAACTTGCCCGCGTTACCTTTGTGCTGACGTAAGCAATACTGGTGGGTCGCGGCTGCCACGCCCGAGGCGGTCGTGAAACTGGGCACCCACACCGGTATGGCGCTGGCGGCGGTGCTGGCCCGTTAGTCCGATCGGCCGCTGGAGTTACTATGAAAAATATAGCTGCTTGCGCAATGAATACGAGGGCTGGAGCATGATTTCATCAAAAGTTTTGGTTGAAAGCGCTGATGCAGCTCCAAACGGACCCGGGGCGGCTATTTTGGCTGCCAACCCGCTGGCGCAGCTCACCCAGGCCTCGCCCGCATTCGCCAGCGCTCGCGACTGGGAGCAATTCCACACCCCCAAGAACCTGGCCAGCGCGCTGTCCGTGGAGGCAGCGGAATTGCTGGCGCACTCCCAGCGGTTGACCGAGGCACAAAGCCAGTCTTTGTCGGTGGACAAAAGGGAGCAGGTCGCAGCCGAGGCGGCGGATGTTTTCCTTTACCTGCTGCGGCTGTGCGACACATTGGGCATCGATCTGCTGGCCGCCGCGCAACGCAAGCTCGTGGTCAATGGCGAGAAGTACCCGGTAGACAAATCGCGGGGCAACGCCAAGAAATACTCCGAGTTGTGACGTTTGGCTTGGCCGCCCGGCAACTGGCCCCATCCTAGGGAAAACACCAACATCGGTAGTAACGCGCTGTTACCTGCCAACACTGCGGCTGCCTAAACTGAAACGCTCAATCAACCAGGAGATGTTCATGTCCAAGAGAGTTTTGATGCTGTGCGGTGACTACGGTGAAGACTACGAAACCATGGTGCCGTTTCAAACCATGCTGGCTGTTGGCTACACGGTGCATGCGGTGTGCCCGGACAAAAGGCGGGTGATTTCGTGATGACCGCGATCCATGACTTTGAAGGCGCCCAGACCTACAGCGAAAAGCCCGGCCACCGCTTCACGCTGAACGCCAACTTTGCGGATGTCAACACCGCCAATTACGACGGTTTGCTGATTCCTGGCGGGCGCGGCCCCGAGTATTTGCGGCTCAACGCCCGCGTGTTGTCCATCACCCAAGAGTTTGCAGAGGCTGGCAAGCCCATTGCAGCGGTGTGCCACGGTGCGCAGATCCTGACTGCGGTGCCCGGCATCATCCGGGGCAAGCGCATCAGTGCCTACCCCGCCTGCCGCCCCGAGGTGGAGCTAGCGGGCGCCAACTGGGCCGAGATTGCGATTGATGCGGCAGTGACCGATGGCCAATTTGTCACCGCACCCGCGTGGCCCGCGCATCCCGCCTGGCTGGGGCAATTCATGGCCTTGCTGGGAACCAAAATTTCCCACTAGCCATTCCCAGGCCCCGGGCCTATGCTTGGGGCCCTGCTTTCCCTATGTGAAGGAGTCCTGCATGTGCCAGATCTTTGTCCGTGCCAACCCGCAGAGTTATGAGGCCACCACGCGCAGCATCCGCCTGCACGGTGTGGTGACCAGTGTGCGGCTGGAAAACCTGTTTTGGGACACGCTGGACGAGATTGGCACCCGTGACGGCATGAACGTGCCCCAGCTGTTGTCCAAGTTGTATGACGAACTGCTGGAGCACCGCGGCGATATTCCCAACTTCACCAGCTTTCTTCGGGTCTGCTGCCAGCGCTACATGGCACTGCAGGTGTCCGGAAAAATCCCCGCGGACACCCGCATTCCCATCAGCTCGCTGAACGCCAACGCGGTGTTGCGCGTGGTGCGCACCTGAAACAAAGCGAAACAAACCGATACCGCGCAGAGATGACCTGTGCGGTATCCCCCGGCACCATTGCAGTCCTGTTCAACCCCTTTTTCAATAGGAACTACTGCCATGAAACGCTGGATCAAACGCTCCCTCTTCGCTCTCTTTGGTGTCTCCGTGTTGGTCGCCGGCTTGTCGGCCTGCGGCCACCGCAGCCACGAGTTTGGCGCCCAACTGAGTGCCGAGGAATACTCCCAGAAACGCGACAAGATCGTCAGCCGGGCCGCCAGCAAGCTGGACCTGAACGACGACCAGAAGAAACGCCTGGCCACCCTGGGTGACAAGCTCTATGAGCAACGCACCGCCCTCATTGGCCAGACCAAAGACCCCGTGCTGAGATGAAAGCGCTGGTGGCGGGTGCCACGTTTGACAAGAGCCGTGCCCAAACCCTCGTCACCGAAAAAGACCACCGCTTTGCAGACCAAGAGCCCTGAAGTCATCGCCGCGCTGGCGGACTTTTTACGACAGCCTGAACCCCGCGCAGCAACAGAAGGTGCGCGACTATATGGAAGGCCGTGGCCACTGGTTTCGCCGCGGGTAAAGTCGGGGTGCCATGCACCGCATACTTCTGATCGACGACGACGCGCAACTGGGCCCGCCCCTGGCGGCCTACTTTGCGCGGTTTGACATGGTGCTGGAGTGCGTCTTGCGCCCCAGCACCGGCCTGGAGCGGCTGCGCCAGGGTGGGCTGGACGCCGCCATTCTGGATGTCATGCTGCCCGAGATGGATGGCTTTGCCCTGTGCCGCGCTATTCGTAAAGAAAGCGACATCCCCCTCATCATGCTCACCGCGCGCGGCGACGTGATGGACCGGGTGGTGGGGCTGGAGCTGGGTGCCGATGACTACGTGCCCAAACCCTTCGAGCCGCGCGAACTGGTGGCGCGCCTTCAAACCGTGCTGCGCCGCCGGGTGGTAGCGCCGGTTGTGAGTGCCGAGATTTCTGCGCCTGGGCGCCTGGTGTTCGATGGCCTGGTGATCGACCCCGTCACTCGCAGCGTGCAGCGCAGGGCGAGACGCTGGAGCTGACCAGTACCGAGTTTGACCTGCTGCACCTGCTGGCTGCGCATGCGGGTAAGGTCTTTAGCCGCGACGATATTCTGAACCAGCTGCGTGGCCACGAGGCCGGGCTGTACACCCGTGCAGTGGACATTGTGGTGAGCCGCCTGCGCAAAAAGTTGGAGCCGCTGGACTGCATCAAAACGCTGCGCAATGCCGGCTATTCTCTGGCGCTGGCACGGGTGCCAACATGAGCGCCGCCGGCAGCATGGGGGCAAAGGTCTGCTGGCACCACCGGGCCCGCCACGCGCTGGCGCACTCGCTGCGCGTGCGGCTGGTGGCGCTGTTCCTCCTGCTGGCGCTGGCCATGGCGGCTATTTTTGTCATCGGCATGCAAAAGGCGTTGTCCATTGGCTGGCGCGACGCCGCCCGCCCGCTGGTGGTGGACTATGTGGATAGGCTCGCTGCTGAATTGGGCAGTCCTCCCCGCATTGAAGCCGCCCAGGCACTGGTGCAACGGCTGCCGTTAAGCGTGCGCATCAGCGGGCCGCAGGTCAACTGGCGCAGCCACCCCAACGAGCCTGACTACGACCACCAGTGGCGCGATAACGCCAAGGATGCCAACAGCTGGAGCACCGATACCCCGCGCTTTTTTGAGCGCACCACGGCAGACGGCCACCGGATCCGCTTTGGCCTGAGTGTGCAGACCTGGCACGACCGCCCCCGCTTCATCGGCTGGATCACGCTGGGCCTGCTGCTGGCGCTCACCGCCCTGGCCTACGCGCGCGCGCGGCGCATGCTGCGCCCGCTGGACGACATTCAGGCCGGTGCGCAGCGCTTTGGCGCGGGTGACTTTGCCCAACCCATTCCCGTGCGCCATGCAAAGCACCCGGACGAACTGGGCGAGCTGGCCGCCACCATCAACACCATGGGTGCCGACATCCACCAGATGCTGGAAGCCAAGCGCACCCCTGCTGCTGGCCATCAGTCACGAGTTGCGCAGCCCGCTCACCCGCGCCCGGCTCAACACCGAACTGGTGCCCGAAACGCCGGATGTTCAACAAAGCCGTGCGGCCTTGCTGCGTGACCTGGGGCAGATGCGTGATCTGGTGACCGACCTGCTGGAAAGCGAGCGCCTGGCCAGCCCGCACGCAGCGCTGCACCGTGAGCCCACCGACCTGGCGGCGCTGGTGGCTGAAGTGGTTGCCGCGCTGGACGACGCGCCCACCATCAAGCAAAACCTGCAGGCCGGTGTGCCCGTGCGGCAACTCGACCGCGCCCGCATGCGCCTGCTGCTGCGCAACCTGCTGGACAACGCGTTGCGCCACAGCGTGGATGCAGCCCGGCCGCCCGAAGTCTCGTTGGTACAAACCGCAGGGGGTGCCATCCAGATCACCGTGCGCGACTTTGGCACCGGCGTGCCCGATGACCAGCTCCCCCACCTGGCCCAGCCCTTTCACCGGCCCGACACCGCCCGCACCCGTGAGGGTGGCGGGGTTGGCCTGGGCCTTTATCTGTGCCGCCTGGTCGCATTGGCGCATGGCGGCAGCTTGGTGGTGCGCAATGCGCAGCCGGGGCTGGAAGTGGCTGTGTTGCTGCCGATTCCTTGCGATTAGGCTGACGCTATTTGCTCATCAATTTATAGCTGCTTGCGCACGTCATACAGGCGCTAGAGCCCAGTTTGGCTTGTAACCAATCCAAGCGGCGAACCTGCCAACGTTGATTGGGGCCGCGACCCGCGGTTCGGTGCGCTGCCACACAGACCATTTGGCGCGGAGATTCCATCCTTGCCCAGCCGTGTTTCATTAGGCACGCGCAACAACGGGGAATGGCCATGTCAGATATCAAAGCGAAATCCTTGAAACGCATGCTGGTTAACGTCGCCCTATGCGCTGCGACCGCTCTGGTCATGACCAGCCCGCTGCGTGCCCAGGCGCCGGACGACCAGGACAAGGACAAGCAAAAGCAGGAAAAACCCCAGAAGGGGAATCGGGTCGAAAAGCCACCAGCGCCACCGGACCACGCACAACCCGACCCCCAAAGGAACAGCGAAAGCACCAGGCCGAGCAGCAAAACAGCAAGCCGAACAACAAAAGCAGCGGGCCGAGCAACAGAAGCAACTGCAATCCCAGCGCGACCAACAGCAGCGCGCGCAGCAGGTCGAACAAAAGCAGCGAAACGACCAGGCGGCGCAAAAGCAGCAACAGGAGCAGGCCACACAGAAGCAGGCCGCCCAGAATCGCCAGCAGTTACAGGCGGCGCAGAAGCAGCATGCCGAGCAGCAAAAGCAACTGCAAAGCCAGCGCGACCTACAGCTGCGCGTGCAGCAGCAGGAACAGGCCGTGCAACGACTGAAGCAGGAGAACGAAAACTATGCGCAAAAAGAGCAGGCCCAGCGCAACCAACAGCAGCGTGCGCAGCAGCAGGAGCGGGAGATGTCTGCGCTCAGGAAGCAACTGACCCAGCAAGAGCAGCAACTGCACGCGCAGAAGCTGCAGCAGGAGCAGGCTGCCCGACAACTCCAGCAGGCCCGGTTTGAAGAGCAGCAACAGCTTGCGCAGAGGCGGGCACAGCAAGTCTCGGAACAGCGCCGGCGGCAGCTTGATATCGAGCAGAATCAGCGTCTTGCATCGTTCCGGCAACGCGAGATCGCGCAGGATCGCCTTTGGATTCAGCGCGAAGCCGTGCTACAGCAGCAAAACCGCGCGGCACAGGTTCGTTTCCAACAGCAATATCAGGAGCGTCGGCGCGAGCAGATGCAGAACTGGAACGCGCGATCCTACGAATACGACAACGATTGGTTTTTCTACTCAGCGCCAAGCTACCGCTATGTTCGCGATAACCGGTCGTATCAGACCAACCAATACGGTGCCGACTTGCTGCGCCAAGCCGTGAACTATGGCTACGAGCAGGGGTTTCCGGCAGGTCAGGCTGATCGCGACGACGGTTGGCGCGCCAGCCACACCAGTTCCCCGGCCTATCAGGACGGAGACTACGGCTACAACGGCTACTACGTCAGCGCGGACGAATACCGGTATTACTTCCGCCAGGGCTTCAGCCGCGGCTATGACGATGGCTACAACCGCCGTGCCCAATTTGGCATTGCCGACAGTAGCGGCAACCTGTTCATGCTGAGCGCCGTCCTGACGTCGATACTCAATCTGCTGTCCAACTAGGTGTATTCGGCCTCTTGCAGATGCGCTGCACCAAGGGTTGCAGTTGGCATAGACTTGCCGCATGAACCTTGCAGTCAACACGCCATCTGCTGCGGATCGGATTCGCGGCCAAATCGAGGCCGGTGGTCTTGGCGAAGCAATCGCGGCGGTCGATGGGGCACTGGAGCACTGCACCAGTGCCGAGCGGCCGATATTGCTCGGCCTCAAGTCCCTGGCCCTGGTCTCAACTGGGCAAGCGCTCGAGGGCCTGCGGGTTGCGACGCAGGCACGCGAACTGGCGGCGGCGGTGGCCGATCCGGCGATTGAAAGCGAGGCCTTGCTGGCTCTCGGATTCGCGTTGCAGTCCCTGGAAGAACATACCCGGGCGTTCGACATCCTCACGCAGGCGGAGCGCCTGGCGCAGCAGACAGGAGATAACACGCTACTTGGCAAAGCCAGGCGGCGGCTTGGCATATCGTGCTCGGTTCTGGGGCGCCACGCGCAAGCGCTTGAGATGCTGGAGGACGCCGCCCGCATGCTGGACCAGCACGGCTCGCTGGCGGAGCGATACCATGCCAGATACTCGGTGTTGAACGCCAAAGGGCGGGCCGCCGACGATTCGACGGGTGACGATGCCGCGCGGCAACTGCAATATGCCGAGCTGCTGGCTCAATGGGATGGTTTCCTTGAAGAAGTTGCCGCCCATGGTCTCACACGGCTTGAGTTGATGGCGCTGGCCAATACCGGCATCGCAGCGCGGCGCGCGGGCAAAGTGGAGCTTGCCACGCAGACGCTGCAACGCGCCGTTGACGGCCTCGCCAAAGCAGGTCTGCGTGGGCACGAAGCGGTCGCACAGGGCCACCTTGGTGCAATATTGATGACGCTGGGTCGCCCGGAAGAAGCGGTCGTCGCATTTCGCCGCGGCATCGCCCTGCTGGAAGGTGGCAATCCTCGGGAACTGATGGGAACATGGCTGGAGCTGGCCGAGGCCTATGAAGCCATTGATGACCCCAGACTTGCACTGGCTGCGTTCAAGGAGGCAAGAAGACTGGAGCGTCAATTGCACGATGATGAGGCACGGCAGGCGGCTACCAAGCGCGAGCAACGCGAAGAAATCGCGCGCCTTGCAGAACAATGGTCGCGCCTGGCCGAAGAGGACCCCTTGACCGGCATCGCGAACCGACGTGCTTTTGATCGCTCACTGTCCCATATGGTCAGCGCTGCGCGCGAGGGGCGTCACTTTGCCTTGCTGTGTTTCGACCTCGATTTTTTCAAGCGCATCAATGACACCCACGGCCACGCGATTGGCGATAGCGTGCTGCAACGATTTGCCAGGCTGCTGCACGCAGACCGTCGCGCTGGCGATCTTCCGGCCCGGGTTGGCGGCGAAGAATTCGCGTTACTGTTGCCAATTGACTCGAAATCAGCTGCCGCCGACGTTGCTGCGCACATCAACTGCGCCTGCAAGGCAGCGGACTGGAGTTCCATCGCCAGCAATCTGAGCGTGACGGTAAGTGTTGGCGTCGCCGTGAGCCACGAAATCGACCCCGGCAAATTGAGTCCGGAAACCATGTACGGACTGACGGACAGCAGACTGTATCGTGCCAAGCATGAAGGCCGCGATCGCGTGATGGTCACTGCCGAATAGTCTATTGCGCCCTCCCAGATTTCCCCGTCTTTGCTATAAAAAGAGAAGCTGCTTGCGCATATTCCACGTGGGCTTGAGGCACTTTTCGCTTGTAACCTAGAATTCAAGGCACTGGAGGACACGGGGCATGTCGCCAGAGCAAAAAGCCAGAGTCAGCATTGACGCACTGCTTGTGCAAGCCGGGTGGCACGTCTGCAATGTCTCAAGCGCCAACATCCACGCCGCTACCGGCGTGGCCATCCGCGAATTCCCCCTCAACTCCGGCTTTGGCTTTGCCGACTACCTGCTCTACGTGAACGGCAAGGCTTGCGGCGTGATCGAGGCAAAAAAACAAGGCGCCACGCTAACCGGCGTGGAGCTGCAAAGCGGCCGCTACGCCCAGGGCCTGCCCACCACCTTGCCCGCCTGGCGCCGCCCGCTGCCGTTTGTGTGGGAAAGCACCGGCATCGAGACCCACTTCACCAATGACCTGGACCCCGAGCCGCGCGCCAGAGCCGTGTTCGCCTTCTTTCGCCCCGAGCTGCTGGTGCAGTGGCTGGCCTACTTGCCAAGTTCTTTCAGTTCTTCAGCAAACGGCTGCACCGCACAAGAAGCCCCCGGCACCTTCCTGGCCCGCATGCGCTCCATGCCCCAGCTGGTCACCGAATGGGGCAGCGGCGGCGCGCACTACGCCTTGTGGCCCGCCCAAATCAGCGCCATCACCAATCTGGAAAAGTCCCTCGCCGCCAACAAACCCAAGGCCCTGATCCAGATGGCGACCGGCAGCGGCAAGACGTTCACCAGTATCGGCTTCATCTACCGCCTCATCAAGTTTGGCGGAGCGCGCCGCGTGCTCTTCTTGGTGGACCGGGGCAACCTGGCCCGCCAGACCAAGAAAGAGTTTGACGCCTACGCTTCGCCCTACAACAACTACAAGTTTGGCGAGGAATACATCGTCCAGCACCTGCAGGGCAACCAGCTCGACACATCCGCCCGCGTGGTCATCTGCACCATCCAGCGCATGTTCAGCATGCTCAAGGGGCGCGAGCTGGCGCCAGAGGTGGACGAAGAAAGCACAGAGCGTATTGAGGGCCTGTTCAAAGACCCCGAGCCCATTGGCTACAACCCGGCCATCCCCATCGAGAGCTTTGACATTGTGGTTACCGACGAGGCCCACCGCAGCATCTACAACCTGTGGCGCCAGGTGCTGGAGTACTTTGACGCGTACCTCATTGGCCTGACCGCCACGCCCAACAAACAGACATTTGGCTTCTTCAACCAAAACCTGGTCATGGAATACGGCCACGCCCAGGCCGTGGCCGATGGCGTGAACGTCAACTACGACGTCTACCGCATCAAGACCGAGGTGAGCGAGCAGGGCGCCAAGGTGGACAAAGGCTTCTGGCTGGAAACGCAAGACAAAGCCACCCGCCGCAAGACTGCCTGGCAGCTGGACGACGACTTTGAATACCAGCCCGAAGAGCTGGACCGCGCCGTGCAAACGCCCGACCAAATCCGCACCGTGGTCCGCACCCTGCGCGACCGCTGGCAGGCCGACATGTTCCCCGCCCGCACCGAGCTGCCCAAGACCCTCATCTTTGCCAAAGACGACAACCACGCCGAAAAGATTGTGGAGATATTGCGCGAAGAGTTTGGCTGCGGCAACGAGTTTGCGCAAAAGATCACCTACCGCAGCGCCCAGGGCGGCGGCACCAGCCCCGAGCAGCTCATCAAAGACTTCCGCACCGGCTACTACCCCCGCGTGGCGGTCACGGTGGACATGATCGCCACCGGCACCGACATCAAGCCCGTGGAAATCGTCGTCTTCATGCGCAGCGTGAAAAGCCGCAGCTTCTTCGAGCAGATGAAAGGCCGTGGCGTGCGCGTGTGCAACCCCACCGACCTAGCTGCGGTGAACCCCGGCGAACACATCAAAAAAGACCACTTCGTCATCGTCGATTGCGTGGGTGTGTGCGAGCGCGACAAAACCGACAGCCGCCCCATGGACACCAAAAAGAGCGTGCCCCTGGACAAACTGCTGCAAGCCGTGAGCCTGGGCAACGTGGAAGACGACGTGCTGAGCAGCATCGCCGCCAGATTGGCCCGGCTGGACAAAGACGCCAGCGATGCCGACCGCGCCAAGGTGGTGGAGCTCAGTGGCGGCAAAACCCTGCGCGACCTGGCACGCGGCATTGTGGACGCGCTCGCCATCGACGCCACCCAAGACATGTCGCCGCATGAGGCAGGCCAGCGCCTTCGAGACGCAACCAAGCCCTTTGCCTCACCCGCATTGCGTGAGCAGCTATTAAAAATGAAGCAAAAGGCAGACTTGGTGATCGACGTGGTTACCCAAGACAGCCTGCTGCACGCCGGTTTTAGCGAAGGCAGCGACCGCGCCACCGCACTCGTACAAAGCTTTGAAGACTTCATCACCCAGCACAAAGACGAAATCACCGCCTTGCAAATCTTGTACAGCAGGCCCACGCGGGCCCCGCTCAAGTTTGAGGATGTGAAAGCACTGGCAGAAGCCCTGCACGCCCCGCCGCTGAACATTGACGAAGGCGCCCTGTGGCAGGCCTACGCCACGCTGCGCAAAGACAAGGTCAAAGGCGCCACGCAGCGCCGCCTGCTCACCGACCTGGTCAGCCTGGTGCGCTTTGCCATGCAGCAGACCAACGAGCTGGTGCCCTACCCCGAGCGCGTGCAGGCCAACTTCAAAGCCTGGCTGGCCCAGCACCATCAGACAGACACCAACCCGTTCACCCCAGAACAACAACACTGGCTAGAAATGATCCGCGACCACATCGCCGCCAACCTCGGCATTGAAATAGACGACTTTGAATACGCCCCCTTCAACGCCCAAGGCGGCCTGGGCAAGGTGCACCAACTCTTTGGCGCGGAACTGCCCAAGGTGATTGAGGAACTGAACGAAGCATTGGCCGCGTAAGTAATGAACATCGAAACACTGGCTGCCAAGTACAGCGCAATACCTTCACATTGGAGGCTATCCACTCTTGGCGAGTCGCTAACCGCAATCATTGGTGGTGGTACGCCATCGAGAGATAACCCTAGCTTTTGGGGCGGCGACATTCCATGGCTGACAGTCAAAGACATGCGCGGGCGTCGGCCCACAGATGCGCAGGAGCACATTACCCAACAGGCCGTAAAGGAGTCTGCGACCAACATCATTCCGCCTGAGACGGTCATCATGGCCTCTCGCGTTGGTCTCGGCAAAGTCGTCCGGGTTCCGTTTTCTACGGCGATCAATCAAGACTTGAAAGCCTTGGTTGTAGGTCCTGACTTGGACAAGTCTTACCTTGAATACTGGCTGCTTTCTATTGCCACGTTCTTGGAGTCGATCGGCTCCGGCACCACAGTCAAAGGCATCCGGTTGGAGAGGCTGCGGCAGTTGCCTATTCCGTTGGCACCGTTGCAAGAGCAGCGCGAAATCGTCGCCGAACTCGAAAAACAGTTCTCCCGTCTCGACGAAGCCGTCGCCAACCTTCAGCGCGTCAAAGCCAACCTCAAACGCTACAAAGCCTCCGTCCTCAAAGCCGCCGTCGAAGGCCGCCTCGTAGAAACCGAAGCCTCCCTGGCCCGCCGTGAAGGCCGCACCTACGAGACCGGCGAGCAGCTTTTGCAGCGGGTGCTACTCGCTCGCCCCGATCAGTGGTCAGCACGCGGGCGGTACGTTGAGCCTTTGCCTGCAGAGACAAAAGACCTTTCGCCTTTGCCAGCTGGTTGGAAATGGGCGTCCATCGATCAGTTGTCCGACTTCATCACCAAGGGGACGACTCCCGCTGCAACGAAACTTTTTGATGGTTCCGGGGATGTGCAATTCCTCAAGATCTACAACCTGACTTTCGATGGTTCACTGAACCACACCCACAAGCCAGCTTATGTGAGCCGCGCTACGCACAAAGATGAATTGGCCCGCTCGCAGGTCTTCCCAGGCGATGTACTAATCAATATCGTTGGACCGCCGCTTGGGCAAGTGTCCGTGGTTCCTGTACATGTCGAAGAAGCCAACATTAATCAAGCCATCGCGCGCATTCGACCCATCAAGCCAATCGGCTCCAGATTTCATCGCGGTCACCTTGATGTGTGACGACATCATGCGTTGGGCTATTCGGCGTGGCAAGACCACCGCCGGGCAAGCAAATCTCACGCTTGAGCTGTGTCGCGCATTGCCCATACCTGTGCCGCCGCTCGCAGAGCAAACCCGAATCGTCGCCGAAGTCGACCGCCATCTGTCCATCATCCGCGAAGTCGAATCCGCGGCCGATGCCAACCTCCAGCGCGCGCAGGCGTTGCGGCAGGCGACGCTTGCAAAGGCGTTCACGTCATCACCCCAATCCAAATCTACGGTCTGATAACCGCCTAAATTATGAGCAATGAATTGCATATCCGTCACGAGCAATTGACCATCGCCGACCTGATGAATCGATACGACAAGGGCGACCTCAACCTGTCGCCAACTTTTCAGCGCAAATCGGTTTGGCGCGATCGGGATCGGCAGCTACTTATTGAGAGCTTGCTTCGTGGGTTCCCGATACCGGCAATCTTTCTCTATCAACGCCATGAGGCGGGTCGCATTTGCTATGACGTGATCGACGGCAAGCAGCGGCTTGAGAGTATTTTGCGTTTCATGGGATCGATGCGAGGTGCATTTGCCGTCAAGGCCGCTGTCGCTGGCTTGGAGGGGGTGCAGCAGATCAGCTCAACGACGCTGAAGCGCAACAAGTCGCACATGACGTTGGTACTACCGCACCTACAAAGCTACCGCGTGCCTGTGATCGAGGTCAATGGCGACCTTGGCGACATCGTAGAGTTATTCGTTCGCATCAACTCCACTGGAAAGCCACTCACTCCGCAAGAAAAGCGCAACGCCAAATACTCGGGCTCTGATCTTTTGCAGGCGGCGACTGCTCTTTCGAACAAACTTGAACCTAAGTTCGACGCTTTGGGCGTATTCAATGCCGCGCAAAAGTCGCGCATGAAACATGTTGAGTTTTGCGCAGAAATCATTTTGAGCCTGCATCAAGGCGATGTGCTCAACAAGAAGGCGGCTGTGGATCGGGTGATGGCAGCCAAAGCCATGCCGGTTGCGCAGCTTAAGAAGAGTACTGCTGCCGCGTTTACAACGATCAGCCTTGTGGCAAAGATGTTTCCCGATTTGGGGACGACGCGATTCAAGCAAATTGTCGATTTCTATTCGCTGGTGGTTTTGGTGGGAAAGCTCCAAACAGAAGGTGCAATTCTGATCGACAAGCAACGCAATGCGATGGCGTGGGACTTGTTGAAAGCGTTTGGCGTGGAAGTGGACAAGGTACGCGAGCAACAGCGCAAAGTTCAGGGTGCAGCCGAGGGTCAAGAGACGTACCGTGACTACCTGATGACTGTTTCGCAAATGACCGATGACATTAGCCAACGCCGTCTGCGAGAAAAGTTGTTGCGTGGAATTATTGGTTCTGTATTCGCATCGCGCGACGGCCAGCGCGGCTTTACACCGGAACAGCGGCGGCTGCTTTGGAGTTCATCCGCCGACAAGAAGTGCAAGGAGTGCGGCGTCAAACTATCGTGGGGCAATTTCAGTGTTGACCATGTCGATCCTCATTCACGCGGGGGGCGGTCGGAACTGGAAAATGCCGCTTTGGTTTGTCAGCCGTGCAATTCGGCTAAGGGAAACCGCGTCAAGGCGCGGCGGGTTGCACGGTAATTGCGGGAGGGGTGCTATTTAAAGCATAGCTGCTTGCGGATATTTCACGGGGGCTAAACGAGCATTTGATACAAGGAGCGACAAAATGGAAGATCGCATCAGTTCATCTCAATTCAATAGGACATCTTGATCCCCATGCGCCAGCTTGCCCTCTTCTCCGCCCTGCAGTCCAGCACCGAGGGCATCGACACCGAATTCAAGTCGGCGCGCGGCGGCATGCCCCGGCAGTTTCTGGGAGTCCTATTCCGCCATGGCCAACACCCAGGGCGGCACCATTGTGTTGGGCGTGGCCGAAAAGCCCACCGGCCTTCATGCTTATCACACGTGAATCCGGAAAACCGTAAAAAACCCATACAAATCAACCACTTGCTTTCACATGGCTGCAAAACACTGGATTCCTGAGGCGCTGCGGGGCTTGGCTGAAAGCCTGGCACCGGTGCCGCACGAGATCAACGAAATCGACTGGAAGGCCCGCCTGTCAGAAAACAGCGCACGGCTGGCCGAGCACTTGATGGCCTTTGCCAACCACCCCGGCGGTGGCACGCTGGTGTTTGGGGTGGACGATGATGGCGCTGCGCATGGCATCACGGCCGAAGAGGTGGCTACAGTGGTTGGTACCTTGACCAATTTGGGGCGGGACGCGGTGGAGCCACCCTTGGCGCTGGACCACGCAGCCGTCGAGTTTGGTGGCAGCAATGTTCTGCTGGTGCGTGTGCCAGAGCAGTCTGTCAAGCCGGTGCACCGCAGGGGCAAGTCGATTGAAGAGACGTGGATTCGCTCTGGCGGCACCACGCGCAAAGCTTCGCGCCAAGAAGTTGGCGCACTGATGCTGCACAGCTCGCCGCCCCGGTGGGAAGACTTGCGCGCTTCGCCTTTGGTGTCCCTGGCCGATGTGCAGCGCATGCTGGACTTGGAGGCCATTGCTAAGCTGTTGCAGCGCCCACTGCCAGAGGATGAGCAAGACCTTGCCCGTTGGCTTGTCGACGAAAACATGATCCTGCCTGAAGGGCGCGGCTTCTACGTGACGAACTTTGGTGCGATTGCTGCGGCACGCAAGCTGGGCGACTTCCCGCCGTTGGATCGCAAGGGCATTCGGCTCATTCGTTACCGGGGCACTAACAAGGTCAACACCATTGATGAGTTGCCGGGGCAGCGCGGCTATGCGGTGGGTTTTGAGGGGCTGGTTACGCATTTGAAACGCGTGTTGCCGCACTCAGAGGTAATTCAGCAGTCCCTGCGGACAGAAGTGTCGCTGTACCCCGAGATTGCATTGCGCGAGCTGATTGCCAATGCACTGATTCACCAGGATTTTTCGGTCAGCGGTGCAGGACCCATGGTTGAAATCTACGATGACCGCATCGAGATAACCAACCCCGGCACACTATTGCCCAGCAAGAAGCCAGACCGTTTGATTGGTACGACGCCTGAGTCGCGCAATGAAAAGCTGGCGTCATCATTTCGCAGATTTCGTATTTGTGAGGAGCGGGGTACCGGTTTTCAAAAGGTTATCAGCGCCATTGAGTTGTTTGGATTGCCCCCCTTGTTGCTCACCCCACATGAAAACGCTTTTCGCGTGACCATTGGTGCCCCTAGAAAGTTTGCAGACATGGCGGTTCAAGAGCGCATTGAGGCGTGTTATCAGCATGCGGTGTTGCAGTACCTCTCTAGCCAGCCGTTGACGAACACGACGCTGCGAGAGCGGTTCAAGTTGCACGACAAACACCGCAACCAAATCACCAACTTGATCAGCGATGCGGTCGATGCAGGGCGCATCAAACGCAAGGATGTTGGTAGCGGGAAGAAGTTTGCCGAATATGTGCCGTATTGGGTTTGAGTTGCACGCTATGAATACAACCCCTTTCTCCCTCCGCATTTTTGTTACCGACGGCGACCCCGACGGTCTGCACATCGTCGATAGATCCAACTGGGTCGGCAAGGCGCTGGTCTTCCCGCGTGCGCTGTTGCCGCACGTCATTGTTTAATTTTGTGAGTTGCCATGCGCCAACTCGACCTCTTCTCCGCCCTCCAATCCAGCACCGAAGGCATCGACACCGAATTCAAGTCGGCGCGCGGTGGCATGCCGGGCAGTTTTTGGGAGTCCTATTCCGCCATGGCCAATACCCAGGGCGGCACTATTGTGTTGGGCGTGGCCGAAAAGTCCACCGGCCTAGTGTGGGAGGGCGTGCCCGATGCCGCGCAGCTGCGCACCGTGCTGTGGGGCCAGTTGAATGACCGGCACAAGGTCAGCACCAACCTGCTGCGCGATGACGATGTGCGCACGGTGGAAGACGAGGGCCGCCAGTTTGTGGTGGTGAGTGTGCCGCGTGCGTCGCGGCTGCAGCGCCCGGTGGCAGTCGCCAGAGCGCGGACAATTCGAGAGGAGCCGTTGGTCGCATGAGCACAAACCGCTATCGGGCTACTGGTGTAGAGGTGGAGTTCGAACCCGGCTCCCGCGGGCGCGTGCTGCGCAATCTGCTCGGCATCACCCGTGTGCGCGACATGAATCTGGCGGAATCGCAGGCGTTGGAAATTGCGCAAGACATGGCGCTGGACCGGTTTGATACCGAACATCGGTTTACGGCCCAGGACATTTGCGAACTGCACGCCTTGTGGCTCGGCCCCATCTACCCATGGGCGGGTGAATACCGGTCGGTGGATATCGGCAAAGGTGGTTTTCAGTTTGCGCACGCCCGCCTCATTCAGGGGCTGATGGCAGAACTGGAGCGGGGAGCGCTCAAAAAATACACACCGTGCCGCCTTGCGGATGACGCTGCACTGGCGTGTGCCTTGGCGGAAGTCCATGCGGAGCTGATCCTGGTGCATCCATTTCGCGAAGGTAATGGGCGTTTGGCGCGTTTGCTGGCTTTGTTGATGGCCTTACAGGCGGGCCTGCCGCCGCTGGACTTCAGCCCCATGCTGGGCCGCGGGCGGCGCATCTACATTGGTGGAATCCATGCCGCCATGGGGCGGGACTATCGGCCTTTGGCGGCCGTGTTCGAAAAAATTATCGCGCGCTCGAAGCAGCGCGTTGCTGCCAATACGCGGTAAAGCTTTCCTGGGTGGCAGGTGCTTTGGCTGTAGCGGTTGCAGCAAACGGGGCGCGAATGCCTTCAACCGCAGATGACGTTTTGGCAGAAATCCGAAGCGCGGCCTTGCGTGCAGCCACGGTGCGGCTGCGCAGGTACGGGTTGGATTCTTTGAGGGTCATGGGGCAATGGTACTACGCATAAATGGGTTTGCGGAAGTGCTTAAACGCAAACCGGGGTCTACCTGCTGCTGGGGCCGCGCCATCGGCTTCACCACCACCACCACGGCCGGGCAGCTCAGCGACGCCAACACACTTGGCGTTTGAAGTCGCAAAGTGCAACTTCAAATTTGCTTCGTTTTTGATAGCTGCTTGCGCAATATCCACGGTGGCTAGCAGCTGAAATGCCCCTGATTATTGGCTGTGAAGCTTCTCTTGCAGCCAAACCTTGATGAGCGATTGGTAGGGTACATCGCGGGCGTTGGCGGCTACTTTTAGTGAGTCCAGCAGATGCTGCGGCAGCCGCAGCGAAATGGTTTTGGTGGTGGGCTTCAGGTTGGGCAGCGTTGCCTTTTTCGCCTTGGACCAGTCCAGGTGTTCGGTGGAGTCGTGAGATTCCCAATACGCGCGCTCTTGCGCCTCGTTGGCGAATTTCGGAATAGCTGTGCTCGGCACAGATTTAGTCGGCTTGTTCATAAACGGCTCGCTCCTTTCGGTGCATGTCTCTGGCTGCGCAGCTTCGTGCGCTTGGTCCAAGAGATTACTATGAAACGCATGAAGACACTCCCCGTACGACTCACCCCCGGCCAGGACCTGCGCGCTGCGCTGGAAGCCGCAGTCCTCGCCCGAAACTGCCGCGCAGCTTTTGTGCTGTCCGGCATCGGCAGCTTGTCCACGGCGGGCATCCGCTTGGCAGCCGCGGCGCAGCCCACGCGGCTCACCGAGAGCATGGAGATACTCACCCTCTCGGGCACGGTGGCAGTGGACGGCGACAAGACCGCCTCGCACATGCACATGGCCATTTCCACCGCCACAGGGCAGGTGCTGGGCGGGCATGTGGCGCCGGGCTGCATTGTGCTCACCACGGCCGAGGTGCTGCTGGCCCTGCTGCCCGACTGGCAGTTCACCCGCGAGCCGGATGCGCACACCGGCTATGACGAGCTGGTGATCCGGGTGCGAGGTTGATTTTTGCTACTGGTTTGATAGCTGCTCGCGCAATGAGTACGAGGGCTAGAGGCCAATTTCATTCATAACTTGCCTGCGTTCATGTATTTGGCGTAAAGTAATGAATCCTTACTTTGCTCCAAATGCCATGCTCGCCAAACTCACTTCCAAGAACCAGCTCACGCTGCCCAAGAGCGTGACGCAGGCGGTGGGGGCCGCGGAATATTTTGATGTGGAGGCCCGGGCCGGGCAGATCATCCTCACGCCCGTGCGCATCCAGCGCGGGGACGCGGTGCGGGCCAAGCTGGCTGAGCTGGATTTAACGGATGGCGATATGGCCGATGCCGTAGCCTGGGCCAGAGCGCCCCAGGCAGCGCCAGCCATGGCTGCCGAGTCGGCGGCGCCGTATGCTTTGACCCCTGCCAAGCCCAAGAAGGCGGCTGCCAAAAAGGCCCAGACCAAGACATGAGCGCCCCAGCGCGGGTGGTGCTGGATACCAACGTGGTTTTGTCTGCGCTGGTGTTCGGCGGCGGGGCGGCCGGGCGCGTGCGGCGGGCGTGGCAGCAGGGATCACTCTTGCCATTGGCCAGCACCGCCACGGTGCAAGAGCTGGTGCGGGTGTTGGCCTACCCCAAGTTCCGCTTGTCGCAAGCAGAGCAGGATGAGTTGCTAGCCGACTACCTGCCGTACACCGAGACAGTGCGTATCCCCCAACCGCCACCCCTGGTGCCCGCGTGCCGCGATGTGCTCGACGAGCCTTTTATGCACCTCGCCGTGGCGGGAAAAGCCCAAGTGCTGGTGTCTGGCGACAGGGATCTGCTGGCCATTGCCGAAGAGTTTGAGCAGGCCAGTGCTTGCCCGATTTTGACTTTGGATGCCTTGTTCAGGCATCCGCTAGCCTTGGAATTGCTGCAAAATTTATAGCTGCTTGCGCAATGAATACGAGGGCTAGAGGCCAATTTCATTCGTATCTTGCTTTTGCATGGCAATTCATTTACATTCAATATTCGCGATTCACGAATATTGAATGTAAATGCAGCTCAAACCCCAAGACTTCCTGGTTGCCCTCAAGCTCGTGGCTTGGGGTGAGCAGCGCTGGACGTATGCGCGGCTGGCGCAGGAGCTGGGCATTAGTGTGTCGGAGGCGCATGGAGCAGTAAAGCGGGCACTGGAAGCTGGGTTGCTTTTGCAAAACCGGCCAGCGGTTTCGCTGCCGGAGGCTGGCAGTTCCGACACAGCCCCATCGGTGCAAGAGCCGCAAGGCATCTACCGTGTTACGCGCAAGCGTTTGCGCCGCGCGGTTGATGCCGAAAGCGAGGCCGTGGCCGACAACCCGGTGCGCCCCCATTCCCACAACCTGGCCGAGTTTGCCCTACACGGAGCCAAATATGCCTTCCCCGGTGTGCGGCTACCACTGGTAGTGGGCGTGCCTACCAGCCATAGTGCACCTGCCTTTGCAGGGGTGTTTGCGCCAGGCAGCACCGACTTTGTTTGGCCGCACCCCAATGGCTCGGTGCGCGGTGTGGGTGTAGAGCCGCTGCACCCGTCTGTGCCCTTTGCGGCAATGCAGGATGCCAAGCTGTATGAAATGCTGGCCTTGTTTGACGCACTGCGGGTGGGCAAAGCGCGCGAGCGCGGCATGGCACTGGAGCGGCTGCAAGCGCTGATTGACCCAAATGCACCCAAAAAGGTGAAGGGCCCCATGTATGGCTAATCCGAATTTGGCCATGTTGATTGCCATGGCGCAGGCGATGGGGCCGCTGTGTGAACAGGTCGTGTTCGTCGGCGGGTGCGCCACTGGCTTGCTGGTGGACGATGCGGAATTGATGGATGTGCGTCCCACAGAAGATGTGGACGCGATTGTGGAGGTGGCTTCGCTAGTGGCTTACCACCGCGTGGCAGATGAATTGATGGACCGTGGCTTCAAGCAGACCATGGCCGACAACACGCCGCCGTTTCGCTGGTACTGGAACCGCATGCAGCTGGATTTGGTGCCATTGGACGAAAAGGTGCTGGGCTTCGCCAACCGGTGGTACCGGGTGGGCTTTGATGCGGCCCTTGCGGTGGAACTGGCTGGTGGTTTGAAATTGCGACACTTGTCGGCACCGCACTTTTTGGCGACCAAATTCGAAGCATTCAAAGACCGTGGTAACAATGACGTGTACCTGAGCCATGACCTCGAAGACATCATGACGGTGATGGAGGGGCGCAGTTCTGTGGCACAAGAGATGGCCACCGCCCACGCAGCAGTCCGCAAACACGTGGGCCAATCCGTAGCAGCACTGCTGGACATGCCCACTTTCCACAATGCGTTGCCCGGTTTGCTGAGCGACCCGGAGCGAGAGCAAATCATCAAAACAAGGTTGATGCAGATTGCACAATTGAAAGACCTATGAACACCACCACCAACTCCCTCGTCCAGAAGCTCTGGAACTACTGCAACGTGCTGCGCGACGACGGCATGAGCTATGGCGACTATGTGGAGCAGCTCACCTACCTGCTGTTCCTCAAGATGGCCGACGAGCGCAGCGCGCCGCCCTACAACCAGCCCAGCATCGTG
Source organism: Candidatus Aalborgicola danicus (assembly GCA_016703945.1). Lineage (GTDB taxonomy): Bacteria > Pseudomonadota > Gammaproteobacteria > Burkholderiales > Burkholderiaceae_C > Allorhodoferax > Allorhodoferax danicus. The sequence continues at coordinate 145,133 of JADJBC010000051.1, read as the reverse complement.
CCCGCCGCCTACGCCTGGCCCACGCTGCTGGCCAAGGACGGCGACGAGCTGTTTGACCACTACCGCCACGCGCTGGAAAAGCTGGGGCAAGAGAAGGGCACGCTGGGCCTGATTTTTGGCAAGGCGCAAAACAAGTTTCAGGACCCGGCCAAACTGCGACGCGTGATTGTGGACTTGATCGACGCCGAGACCTGGACCATTCTGGGGCAGACGTCAAAGGCGATGCCTACGAAGGCCTGTTGGAAAAGAACGCGCAAGACACCAAAAGTGGCGCAGGCCAATACTTCACGCCGCGTGCGCTCATTCAGGCCATGGTGGACTGCATCGCCCCACAACCCGGCGAGCGCATTACCGACCCGGCCTGTGGCACGGGTGGCTTTTTGTTCACCGCGCACAACTACATCACCGCCCATAACAAAAACCTGACGCGCGAGCAGCTCAAGCACCTGAAAGAAAAAGCCTTCACCGGCTACGAGTTGGTGCAGGGCACGGCACGCGTGTGTGCAATGAACATGATGTTGCACGGCATCGGCTCCGAAAAGCAGGTGCCCGTGGTGGTGGGCGACGCACTGGCCGCCGACCCCGGCGAGCGCTTTGAAGTGGTGCTGGCCAACCCGCCGTTTGGTAAGAAGAGCAGCACCGTCATCGTGGGGGAAGACGGCCGCACCGGCACCGAGAAAGACACCATTGAGCGCGACGACTTCTGGGCCACCACCAGCAACAAGCAGCTCAACTTTGTGCAGCACATCAAGACCCTGCTGAAGCAGCATGGACGGGCGGCGGTGGTGTTGCCCGACAACGTGTTGTTTGAAGGCGGCGCGGGCGAGACTATTCGCAAGAAGCTGCTGCACGAGTGTGATGTGCACACACTTCTAAGACTTCCCACCGGCCTGTTCTACGCACAGGGCGTGAAGGCCAACGTAGTGTTCTTCGAGAAAAAAGGCGCGAGCGAGACACCATGGACCAAAAAGCTGTGGATCTATGACCTGCGCACCAACAAGCACTTCACCCTCAAGACCAGCCCGCTCACGCGTGCAGATTTGAATGAGTTTGTAGAGCTGTACCAAGCCGGTAACCGCCACCAGCGCCAAGCCACCTGGACGCCCGAGAACCCTGGACGGCCGCTGGCGCGCCTATAACTATGACGAACTCGTGGCGCGAGACAAAACCAGCCTGGACATCTTCTGGCTCAAGGATGATTCATTGGCCGACAGCGACAACCTGCCCGCACCGGGTGTGATTGCGCTGGAGATCGTGGAAGACCTGCAGGCGGCGCTGGAGCAATTCAAGCTGATTGCCGGCGATTTGGCCGAGGATGTAATCGATTAGGTCCCACGGGTTAACCGCATGGCAAGTGTTTCACGAGTCCGTTCTAATCTCTTGATTCCCCAACTTCAGGAGCCCTCCATGCAACGCCGACACCTGGTACAACTCGCCGCCACCGCTCTCGCTGCTCCCCTGCTGGACGCCCATGCGCAGGCATTTCCGGTCAAGCCCATCAAGCTGGTGATTGCGTTCCCGGCCGGTGGGCCCACCGACATCACCATGCGCGCGCTGGCCGATGCCGCAGGCAAGATCCTCGGTCAACCGGTGGTGGTGGAGAACAAGCCGGGCGCCGGTGGCACCATGCCGGCCCAGCAATTGCAGACCGCCGCGCCCGACGGCTACACGGTTGCGCAAATCCCGCTGGGCGTGTTCCGCCTGCCTTACACCACCAAGATCAACTGGGACCCGATCAAGGACATCAGCTACGTGCTCAACGTCACTGGCTATGCCTTTGGCCTGGTCGTGCCGGCAGATTCGGCGCTGCGCACCTGGACGCACTTTGTGGCCTGGGCCAAGGCCAACCCTGGCCTGTTGTCTTATGGCTCCACCGGCACCATGACCAGCCCGCACCTGACCATGGAGCTGATCGCCCAGAAGCTGGGTCTGCAACTGCTGCATGTGCCCTACAAGGGCAGTGCCGACCTGATGCAAGCCATCCTGGGCGGGCAGATCATGGCCGCGGCCGATTCCACCGGCTTTGCACCGCAAGTGGCGGCCGGCAAGCTGCGGGTGCTCAACACCTGGGGTGCCGAGCGGTTGGCCAAATTTCCTGATGCGCCCACGCTCAAGGAACTGGGGCTGGACCTGGTGCAGAACTCGCCCTTTGGCATCGGCGCGCCCAAGGGCACACCGCCCGCAGTCATCAAACGCCTGCACGATGCCTTCAAACAGGCCATGGAGCAGGAGAGCTACGTGACGGCGCTGGCCCGTTACGACATGGTGCCCATGTACATGAACTCGGCCACCTACCTCAAGTTTGCGCAAGACACCTTCACCAAAGAAAAAGCCCTCGTCGAAAAGTTGGGTCTGATGCGCCAGCCCTGATGCTCCTTGTTGCATGATCACCTTCTACAACCACCTGCACGCCCGCCACCAAGGCAAGGTCGAAATGTTCCGCGGCGCACTGGTGCCGTGTTTTGAAGTGCCGGCCCGCGCTGACCATGTGCTGGCCGAACTGCAGCGCCGCAAGTTGGGCAGCGTGCAGCACCCCGACGCATTTGACGACGTGGCGCTGGCGCGCATCCACAGCCCGCGTTACCTGCGCTTCCTGGCTACCGCGTGGGACCAGTGGCTGGCGTTGGATTCAGGCAATGCGGACAAAGACATCTTGCCCTCGGTCTGGCCGACGCGGACCTTTCGCACTGACATAGAGCCCGACAATTTTTCCGCCAAGGTGGGCTTGTACTCGTTTGATGCAGGAACACCCTTCACTGCGGGCACCTGGGTGGCGGCGCGGACCGGGGCCGAATGTGCGCTCAGCGCAGCGCAGCGGCTAGTGCAGGGCGACCGCGCCGCTTTTGCACTGAGCCGCCCACCCGGCCACCATGCGGGTGCCGATTTCTTTGGCGGCTACTGCTTCCTGAACAACGCGGCACTGGCCGCCCAGCACCTGTGCGATGCAGGCATGGAGCGAGTGGCGGTGCTCGATATCGACTACCACCACGGCAACGGCACACAAGCCATCTTTTACGACCGCCCCGATGTGTTCTTCACCAGCATCCACGGCGACCCGCGCAGCGAATACCCGTTCTTCCTGGGCCATGCGGATGAAGCCGGGGTTGGAGCGGGGCTGGGTACCAACCTCAATCTTCCGCTGCCGCGCGGCACCGGGTTTGAGACCTGGTTTGCCGCGCTCGAGCATGCGTTGCGAGCCATCCAGCGTTTTGGGGCACAGGCCCTGGTGGTGTCGCTCGGGTTGGATACCTTTGCTGGTGACCCCATCTCCGGTTTCCTGCTGCAAAGCGCAGACTACTTGCGTGTGGGCGAACGGCTGGCGGCAGCGGGTTTGCCGACGGTGCTGGTGTTTGAAGGGGGTTATGCGGTGGCCGAAGTGGGTGTCAACGCCGCCAACGTGCTGGAGGGCTTTCTGGCCCGGTGAGGGGATTAAATTACCATTGCGGTTATGCATACCAGCGCCCTTGTTCTTTTTTCCGGTGGCCAGGATTCCACAACTTGCCTGGCGCTCGCTCTGAGTCGTTATCAGCGCGTCGAAACCATTGCCTTTGACTACCGCCAACGCCACAGTGTGGAGTTGGACGCCCGCCTCAAGGTGCTGGAGCAAATCCGCCAGCAGTTCCCGCAATGGGCTGCCAAATTGGGCGAAGACCATTTGCTGGATCTGGCCGTGTTGGGAGCCGTCAGCGAAACCTCACTGACCCGGCAAACTGCTTTCAAGATGGAAAGCTCGGGCCTGCCCAACACCTTTGTACCAGGGCGCAATCTGTTGTTTTTGACGCTGGCAGCCGCCGTGGCGTACCGGCGCGACCTGCAGGTCATCGTCACCGGCGTGTGTGAAACCGATTTTTCCGGTTACCCGGATTGCCGCGACGACACCATGAAGGCCATGCAACTGGCTTTGTCCCTGGGCATGGACAAGCGTTACCTGATTGACACCCCTTTGATGTGGATTGATAAGGCGGCAACCTGGGACATGGCCAGGGTTCTGGGCGGGCAGGCTCTGGTTGATCTGATTGTTGAGCATACCCACACCTGTTATCTGGGGGACCGCATCCATCGGCATGACTGGGGTTATGGCTGTGGCGAGTGCCCGGCCTGTGTGTTGCGCGCCAACGGATACGAAAAGTTTTTGCGCGGTGAATCGACGACGCCGTTAGTCGTCGCCGGGCAGCTCCAGCCCGACTACGGCCCTTAATTCCGAATACCACTGACCACATGGCCTGACGGCACATGGCGGGCTGCCGACTCGATGTGACCGGTCTGGTCGTCAAAGAAGAAGTCCGGTTCGAATTCACGCAGAAACTCTCCCTTGTCCAGACCCCCCAGGAACATGGCCTCGTCCACCGCGATGTTCCAGTCCATCAGGGTGCGAATGGCGCGTTCATGGGCCGGAGCGCTGCGGGCGGTGACCAGGGCCGTGCGGATCCGCATTTGGGGGGTAGAGGCCTGTTGCAATCGGTGCAAGGCGACCAGCAAGGGTTTGAAAGGGCCGTCCGGCAACGGCAGGGCAACCTTGTCCATTTCATGTTGCTGAAACGCGGAAAGCCCTTGGGATTGGTAAACCCGTTCCGCTTCATCGCTGAACAGTACGGCGTCACCGTCAAACGCGATGCGAACCTCATTGGGGTGTGCGTCGCTGGCATGCGCCGACTGGGGGTAAACCTGTGCCGCAGGCACGCCCGCCGCCAAAGCGGCACGCACATCGCTCAGGTGTGTGCTGAGAAACAAATTGGCGCGCAAGGGTTTGAGGTAGCGCCAGGGCGGTTCACCTCGCGTGAAAGAACAGCGGATGATAGGCAAGGCGTAGTGCGCTGCGGACTTCATCACCCGCAAACCGCTCACCGGGTCATTGCGCGACAGAATCACCACTTCGACCTTTTGTGCCGTCTCCGCGTTAAAGGCCAGCAACTTCTGCACCAGAGAAAACGCGACACCTGGCTTGGCGGGTATCTCCAGCCGCTCCAGTTGCAAGCGCATATAGGCGGTGTCGTCCGACTGTTCAAACACCTGGTTTTCTTCTTCAAAGTCGAACAAGGCACGGCTGGATATGGCCACCACCAGTTTGCCGTCGAGTGATATTCCCATGGTCAGCTTTGCAAGAACATTTTGTAGACCGGATTGGCCGTCTCCTCCACATACGGGTAGTCCAGCGTCTGCAGAAATTTGGCAAAGGCCTTATCGTCAGCCTTGGGCACTTGCAGGCCAACCAGAATGCGACCGTAGTCGGCACCTTGGTTGCGGTAATGGAACAGGCTGATGTTCCACCCCGGGCGCATCAGGCTGAGAAATTTCAGCAATGCACCGGGACGCTCGGGGAACACAAAACGCAGCAAACGTTCCTGGTCGGCCAGCGCAGAGTGGCCGCCCACCATATGGCGAATGTGCTCCTTGGCCAGTTCATCGTGGGTCAGGTCCAGCGTATTGAAGCCGTGCTTGCTGAAGTTCGATGCGATTTTGGTCGATTCACCTTTGCCCTGGGTGGTCAATCCGACAAACACATGGGCTTTGGCCGCGTCACTGATGCGGTAGTTGAACTCGGTCACGTTGCGCGGGCCACCCGGCAAGTCGCCGATCAACTCGCAAAACCGTTTGAAACTGCCGCGCTCTTCGGGAATCGTTACGGCAAACAGAGCTTCACGTTCCTCCCCCACTTCCGCGCGCTCCGCGACAAAGCGCAGGCGGTCAAAGTTCATGTTGGCGCCACACAGGATGGCGGCATAGGTTTCGCCACGGGTCTTGTTCTTGGCCACATACTGCTTGATGGCGGCAACTGCCAGCGCCCCGGCGGGCTCCACAATGCTGCGGGTGTCGACAAAGATGTCCTTGATGGCCGCACACACGGCGTCGGTGTCCACCGTCATGAACTCGTCGACCAGACCGCGGGCAATCCGAAAGGTCTCTTCGCCCACCAGCTTGACGGCCGTACCGTCCGAGAACAGCCCAACGTCGGGCAAGGTCACGCGTTTCTTGGCATTTACCGACTGGATCATCGCGTCCGAGTCGTTCATCTGCACACCAATGACCTTGATGCGTGGGTCCACGGCCTTCAGGTAGTTGGCAACACCCGCCACCAAACCACCACCACCAATGGCCACAAACACGGCATCCAGTGCCGGTGGCACAGCATGGTCGGTCGACTCATGGCCACTGCGCATGTGCAAGGTTTGCACCTGGCGCAGCATTTCCATGGCGATGGTGCCTTGCCCGGCGATGACGTCCGGGTCGTCAAAGGGGTGGACAAAGGTCAGGCCCTGTTTTTTTTGCAAGGTCAAGGAATGGGTGTAGGCATCCGAGTAGCTATCGCCGTGCAAGACCACTTCGCCGCCAAACCCGCGCACCGCATCGATCTTGACTTGCGGCGTGGTGGTGGGCATCACGATCACGGCCCGGGTTCCCAACTTGGAAGCGCTCAGTGCGACGCCTTGCGCATGGTTGCCGGCCGACGCGCAAATGACGCCCAACTTGAGCTGTTCCGCACTCAGTTGCGCCATTTTGTTATAGGCACCGCGCAACTTGAAGCTGCGCACTGGTTGTTGGTCCTCGCGCTTAAGCAGTACCGTGTTGTGCAGGCGTTTGCCCAGCAGTTTGGCGGGCTCCAGGGCGGATTCACAAGCCACGTCGTAGACCCGGGCGGTCAGGATTTTCTTGAGGTAGTCGGCAGGCTTGAGTGGTTTGGTCGATGGGGTCGTCATGGCAGAGGCGAGAGTGTTAGCGCATGATAATCGCCCCATACCGCAGCTGCGGAGGATGAACAATGCCAAGGAGTGAGGCGATGGAATGTACAGTGAGCTGGACCGGCGGTTTGAACACACGTTCGGGAATGGGGTTTGTAGCCGAGACCGGTAGCGGCCATACGCTGGTGATGGATGGCGCGCCGGATGCTGACAAGCCCGAAAACGGGGGGCAAAACCTGGCGCCGCGTCCCATGGAGACCTTGTTGGCCGGCACCGGGGGTTGCACGGCCTATGACGTGGTGCTGATCCTGAAGCGGGGCCGCCATGCGGTGCAGGGCTGCACGGTCAAGCTCAGCGCCGAACGCGCAACCACCGAGCCCAAGGTGTTCACGAAGATTCACATGCACTTTACGGTGACCGGCAAGGCGGTGCCACCTGCGGCTGTAGAGCGCGCCGTGGCCATGAGCCACGAAAAATACTGCTCGGCCACCATCATGTTGGGCAAAACCGCCGACATTACCACCAGTTTTGAGGTGCTCGAAATTTAATGGAGCGAGGGGGCTCAGAATTCGCCGCCGGGGTCTATATTCTGTGCGCTACCGTGGTCATGACCTTGGCCGCACCGCGCATCAGGTTCTTGACCGCTTGGGGTAGTTCCACGGCCCCGGCATCCGTTGCGTCCTGAGCGTGCCGCAGTTCGTCGTCCCGCATTTGGGCCACGATGGCACGGGACGCATGGTCGCTTTCCGGCAGCCGTTCGAGGTGGCTTTGTAAGTGTGCGCCAACTTGAGCTTCAGTCTCGACGACAAATCCGAGGCTGACAGCGTCTCCAAGCCGCCCAGCTATCAAGCCAAGGCCAAAGGCGCCAGCGTACCAAAAAGGGTTTAGCAAAGACGGGCGCGCGTTCAGCTCCTTCAGGCGTTGTGCGGTCCATGCCAGATGGTCAGTTTCTTCGATGCATGCGCGCGTGAAGTGGGCACGCAGGGCAGGGTTGCTGGTGGAAAGCGCCTGAGCTGTATATAACGCTTGGGCGCAGATTTCACCCACATGGTTAACCCGCATGAGTGAAGCTGCTGCGCGGGTTTGTGCGGCATCGAGTTGTGTTGCTTGCTCGGCAACGGTCGGGCAGGCCATAGCCGCACGAGGGTGTGCAAACAAGGTGCGCAGGGCGGAGTCAGCAGCATTTAGCAGCGAATCCATGGTAAAACTCCGTTCCAAGATTGGCATTGGAGTTTATCCGGATTGTGCTCGGGAACGTGCGAAACAAATTGTTGCAACCCAACAACGAAAGCCTCGGGATTTCGGGTTTTTAGGGCCTTTTTAAGGGCAATGCTTTGCCAAAAAGTCATGGGTCTGGTGCAATAGACCCAACTTCCTGAACTAGGAGGTTGGCCCGGGGTACTGATCCCGTAGGACCTGAGCCCGCTGTTTAACCTTTTTGAGAAACCCGAAATGAAAAAAACCCTCATCGCTTTGGCTGTTCTGGCAGCCTCGACCGCCTCGATGGCGCAAGTTACTTTGTACGGTACTGCTGACCTGTCAATCTCCGCTACCAATGCTTCTGGCGTGCGTAGCGATGCGTCCATGTCTGGCAATGGCCCCGCAGCATTGGGTGCTGCTACGCTGTTGAACGACGGCAACAGCCGTTGGGGTATGCGTGTTGTTGAAGATCTGGGCAGCGGCATGAAGCTGACCGCTCAGTTCGAGCAAAACCTGAACTACGAAAACGGTGCTGCTGACGTTGCCAGCGGCCGTTACGCGTACATGGCTTTGGACACAGGCGTTGGCCGTTTCAAGGCTGGCCGTACGCTGACTCCATCGTTCTTCGGCGTTGCCACATGGGAACTGACTGGCGCTGCTAACTTCACAGCTGTTGGTAACCAGTTTGGTTGGGCAGGCGCTGGTTCGCGTAACAACAGCGAGTTCAGCTACTCTGCCAAGTTCGGCGGCGTGTCTGGAACTTTGGGTTATGTGACTGAGATGGACCTCGGCGGCACTGCTGGTACGACTAGCAAAGTTGATGCTAACTTGATTTATTCTGGTGGCCCATTGACTGCAGCCCTGTCTTACAACAAGCTCAGCAGCGCGGGTGACGGCAACTACGCTTTGGGCGGTAGCTACGACTTTGGCGCTTTCAAAGTGGCTGCCAGCTTCCAGGACGCAGCTGGTCAGTCTGAAGGTTTCTCCCTCGGTGCCACCATGCCTATGGGCCCATGGAAGTTCACAGTTGACGTCGCTCAAGACACCGGCTTTGATGACACCGACTACCTGCTGTACGCAGGTTACAGCCTGAGCAAGCGTACCACTGTGTACGGCGCGTTCCACAGCGCTGGCAAGAGCGGCAAAGCTGCTAAGGCTGCCCCTGGAACATACTTCAAGGGTGCAACTGCTACAACTACTGACACATACGGTATCGGCGTTCGCCACAACTTCTGATCTGACGCTGGCGCAAGCCAGTTGTTGATCTAAGCTAAAAAACCCGCTGTGGCAACACAGTGGGTTTTTTTGTTTGGTGCGCCCAGCATGGGCGCACTCCTGCAAAACCTGCTGATTACGTGTAGCGTTTGCTGCGCAAATTGTTTTTCATATCGCGCAGAACGGGTTGCAAAGTGTCACCACCAATGCGCAGCGCCATGCAGGTCGCCAGGATGTCAATGATCATCAAATGCAGCAGCCGTGAGACCATGGGGCTGTATTTGTCAAAACTCTCCGGGTGGTCGGCACTGAGGTGAATGTGACCGGCACTGGCCAAGGGAGAGCCACTGGCGGTGATCACGATGGTGGTTGCTCCGTTCTTGCGTGCAATGTCGCATGCGTCCATCAGATCGCGGGTTCTGCCGGAGTTGCTGATGACAACGACGCAATCACCAGGTCCTAAGGTCGATGCACTCATGACTTGCATGTGGCCGTCGCTGTAAGCGACCGTGTTGACACCCAGGCGGAAAAACTTGTGGTGCGCGTCTTGCGCCACCACGCCTGAATTGCCGACACCAAAAAACTGGATGCGCTTCTTGGCTTCATAAGCCACCATCAGGGCCGCGACGGCCCGATCGATGGCCAGTGTGCTGGCTTCGTTGCGGTACTTCAGGAATGCCGCGACCGTGTTGTCGATCACCTTCACCATCACGTCAGCGGTCTTGTCGTCGGCATCCACGCTACGGTGGATAAACGGCACCCCCTCGTTGACTGTGCCCGCCAGTTTGCGTTTGAAGTCGGACAAACCGTCGTACCCCACGCTTCGGCAGAACCGCACCACGGTGGGTTTGCTGACGTGTGAGCGGTCCGCCAACACGCTGACCGGCAGCTTGGCAAATGCGCGCGGGTCCGCCAGGCACAACTTGCCGACCCTTTGTTCAGCAGGGGCCAAGGAGGGCAACGCGGCCTGGATACGGTCGAGCATGGCAAGTCGTCCTAAAGAATGAGGGGCATCACGTGTTCAGCTCTCTTCAGACCAGCAGTATCCGTCACGCGCAATCATGGCACTGGAGGCGCTGGGCCCCCAGGTGCCGGCTGCATAGGGACGTGGCCCTTGCGAATCGTTGGCCCAGTGGTCGATCATGGGCTCCACCCAACGCCAGGCTTCTTCCTGCTCGTCGCTGCGCACGAACAGGTTCAGGCGGTCGTCGATCACGTCGAGCAGCAAGCGCTCATAGGCACCCACCCGTTCGGAGCCAAAACGCTTGTCAAAGTCCAGGTCCAGTTGCACCGGTACCAGGGACTGCGATGCACCGGCCTTGCTCTGGCGGTTGTTCTGGCCTTGCGCTAGCAGGTGCAGTTCCAGTCCGTCCTTGGGCTGCAGGTTGATGACCAGACGATTGGCCATGCCCATTTGTGAATTGAAGATCGCGTGGGGTGTCGGGCGGAAGTTCACCACAATGCGGGCGTCCCGGCCGGCCAGCCGTTTGCCAGTGCGGATGTAAAACGGTACCCCGGCCCAGCGCCAGTTGGCGATCTCGGTGCGCAGCGCCACAAAGGTTTCGGTATTGCTCTGCGGATCGACGCCCAACTCTTCCCGGTAGCCGGGCACCTTGGCGCCATCGATGCTGCCGCTGGTATATTGGCCGCGCACCAGATCCTGGGTCAGCGACTCCTGGGTCCAGGGTTTGAGCGAACGCAATACCTTGAGTTTTTCGTCGCGGATGGCATCGGCATGGGAGTTGATGGGTGGCTCCATGCCAATGGCGCATAGCAGTTGCAGCGCATGGTTCTGCACCATGTCGCGCAGGGCGCCGGTGGTCTCGTAGAAAGCGCCGCGTTTCTCGACCCCCAGATCTTCGGCAATCGTGATCTGGATATTGGCAATGTGTTCACGCCGCCACAGGGGCTCAAATAACGCATTCCCAAAGCGCAAGGCAAACAGGTTTTGCACCGCAGGCTTGCCCAGATAATGGTCGATACGAAAGACCTGCTTTTCTTCGAAAAACTGCCGTACCGAGCGGTTGATGGCGCGGTTGGATGCCAGGTCGTGGCCCAGGGGCTTTTCCAGCACCACGCGGGTCTTGGGGGTGTTCAGGCCGGAAGCACCCAACTGCTCGCAGACCGTGGTGAACAAACTGGGGGCCGTGGCCACATACATGACCACCGTGTCGGCATTACGGGTTTGCAGGGATTCGGCCAAACGCGTGTAGTCGTCGGGCTTGGAGAGGTCCATGCGAATGAAGTCCAGCAACGCCGCAAAACGGGCGAACTCTTCGGCACTGGGGCGTTTGGCCAGGTCCACCTTGTCAAAGCGCGACTGCATCAGGGCGCGGTATTGTTCGCTGCTCAGATCGTCCCGGCCGATACCGATAATGCGGCCGCCCTCGGGCAGGGTGCCATGGCGAAACGCCTGAAACAAGGCGGGCATCAACTTGCGCCAGGCCAGATCGCCCGTGCCGCCGAACAAGACAAGATCAAAGCTCATATTTTGATAGTTACAAGAATAGGACGTCGTAATGTAACTTTGTTTCACCGATAATTCAAGCCATGAACCAACTCGACGCACTCAAACAATTCACCACCGTCGTGGCTGACACCGGCGACTTCAAGCAAATGAGCGCCTTTCAGCCTACGGACGCAACCACCAACCCGTCGCTGATCCTCAAGGCCGTCCAGAAGCCGGATTACGCGCCACTGCTCACTAACACCGTGGCCCAGTTCCGTGGTCGAGCGCTGGACGAAATCATGGACCGTCTGTTGGTGCGTTTTGGGTGTGAGATTTTGTCCATCATCCCGGGACGTGTGTCGACCGAGGTGGATGCCCGCCTTAGTTTTGACACCAGTGCTACGGTGGCGCGCGGCGACCGCCTGATTGATCTGTACCAGGCGCAAGGCATTCCCGTGGACCGCGTGTTGATCAAGGTCGCCGCCACCTGGGAAGGTATCCAAGCCGCCCAACAACTGGAGCGTAAGGGCATCCACACCAACCTGACCTTGTTGTTCTCGTTTTGCCAGGCCGTGGCCTGCGGACAGGCCAAGGTGCAACTGATTTCCCCGTTTGTCGGCCGCATTTACGACTGGTATAAAAAGTCGGCCGGGGCGACGTGGGTCGAGGCTGACATGGCCGGGCGCCATGATCCGGGCGTGAAATCCGTCACGCAGATCTACCACTACTACAAGAAGTTTGGCATTGCCACCGAGGTCATGGGAGCAAGCTTTCGCAATGTCGGCCAGATCACGGCGCTGGCGGGTTGCGATTTACTGACCATCAGCCCCGATTTATTGGCGACGCTGGCCGCCACGGACGCGCCACTGACACGGGCTCTGGATGCGGCCACCGCCCAACACTCTGACATGGCGCATGTTCATTTTGACGAAATCAGCTTCCGCTTTGCGCTCAATGAAGATGCCATGGCGACCGAAAAGCTGGCCGAAGGCATACGCGCGTTTTGCGCCGATGCTGTCAAGCTGGACCAATTCTTGTTAGCTGCGTGATACTTTGCGAAATACCTTAGCTCTGCCCCCTATTAGGATTCCTATGACCCGTTGTGACCATACCCCCGCCTGGGCTGCGCTGCAGCAGGCATTTGACACCGATGGCAAAGCCTTGGATGTGCGCCGCGCCTTTGAAACCGACCCCCAGCGCTTCGCCAAACTCAGCCAGTCCGCGCCCCATGTTTTTGCCGATTTGTCCAAAAACCGCATCGACACCGCGACCGAGTCGCTGTTGATGGACCTGGCGCGCCAATGCGGTGTGGCACAGCACCGTGACGCCATGTTTGCCGGTGAGCCCATCAACACCACCGAGCAACGCGCGGTGATGCACTGGTTGTTGCCATATCCGGCACCAGCCCCCGAATCTATTGCGCAAAGTGCTATAAAAATTCTAGCCACTGAATTGGCGCAGGTGCACTTTACGCTTGACGCCATGTTGGCTTTTGCGCAAACGGTGCGCGAAGATGCCGCCATCACCGATGTCGTCAACATCGGCATTGGCGGCTCCGATCTGGGGCCGCAAATGGTGGTGCGTGCGCTGGACGCGTTCACTGTCCCAGGCAAACGGTTTCACTTTGTGTCCAACGTGGACGGGCACGAACTGGACGCCACGTTGCGTGGCCTCAAGCCCGAGAGCACGCTGTTTCTGATCGCCAGCAAGACTTTCACCACGATCGAGACCATGACCAATGCGCGTTCGGCTAAAGCCTGGTTTGCCGCGCAAGGTGGCACCGACACATCGCGCCACTTTGCTGCGCTGACAACCAATGTGAAGGCGGCGCGCGCCTTTGGCATCAGCACCACCTTTGGTTTCTGGGACTGGGTGGGTGGGCGTTATTCCGTGTGGTCGGCCATAGGTTTGCCGTTGGCCATCGCCATCGGAGCCCAGGGCTTCCGGGCGTTTCTGGCCGGGGCGCATGCCATGGACGAACACTTCCGCACCGCGCCGTTGGAGAGCAACTTGCCGGTGCGGCTGGGGCTGCTTGATGTCTGGTACCGCAATTTTCATGGCTTTACCAGCCGCAGCATCGCGCCTTACCACAGCGCCTTAAAACGCTGGCCTGCTTATTTGCAGCAGTTGGAAATGGAGAGCAACGGCAAACAGGTCGATACCGATGGCGCTGCGCTGGCCTATGGCACTTCGCCGGTCTTGTGGGGTGAGCCGGGCACCAATGGCCAGCACGCCTTTTTTCAAATGCTGCACCAGGGCACCGACGTGGTTCCTGTGGAGTTTGTTGCCGTCAAAACTGCGCGCCACCAATTGGAAGGGCACCAAACCCTGCTGCTGGCCAATGTGCTGGCCCAGGCCCAGGCGCTGCTGGTGGGGAAATCGGATTCAGGGGGGCATCGCAATTTCCCCGGCAACCGGCCCAGCACCTTCCTGCTGCTGGACGACCTGACCCCCGAGAGCTTGGGTGCCCTGATTGCCTTGCAAGAGCACCGTGTGTTTGTCAGCGGCACCATTTGGGGCATCAACAGCTTTGACCAGTGGGGCGTGGAGTTGGGCAAGGTGCTGGCCAAGGACGTGGAAGCGCGCCTTCTCAGTGGCGACACAACCGGGCTTGATGGGTCCACAGCCGGGCTTTTGGCGCGCCTTCGTTGACAACATGAACCTGGTTTTTGATTTTGGTGCGGTGGTGTTCACCTGGAAGCCACGTGACCTGGTGGCTGCCCACTTTCCGCAGCGAGCGGTTGACGGCAACACGGCGGCGGCTCTGGCGCATGCCATTTTTGGCAACGCCGATTGGCACAGCTTTGACCGTGGCGCGCTGAGCATGGACGCGGTAGTTGCCCGCACCGCCGAGCGCCTCGCGCTGGACCCCGTGGCCCTGGGTGCGCTGGTGGAAAGCATCAGCGATCACCTCGCGCCCATTGAAGCCACGCGGGGCCTGCTGGCGCAATTGCACAGCATGCGCCCCGAACAACCCGCGTTGCGCCTGTACTACCTGTCCAATATGCCGGTGCCTTTCGCGCGCGGTCTGGAGCAGCGCCACGCTTTCCTGCAGTGGTTTGACGGCGGCATCTTTTCCGGCGACGTGCTGCACATCAAGCCGGACCCGGCGATCTACCAATTGCTGCAAGACCGCTACGCGCTGGAGCCCGAGCAAACGGTCTTTATTGACGACCTGCAAGCCAATGTCAACGCCGCCAATGCCCTGGGCTGGCACGGCATCCTCTTCGAATCGCCAGAACAGCTGGAATCCCGTCTGGTGGCAATGGGTATATGCCAAAACAGGCCCTAGCCCTCATGAAAATTGCACAAACCGCTATAAAAAATGTAGCATTTTCAGCGACAAAAAACCCGCAAGGCGCAAGCCAGGCGGGTTTTGTCTTTGTGTCGAGAGCAATAACGCCACTCGACGCAGCATGAGGGTGCAGGGCAAGGCGCAAACGCGCTGACAGTACCTCTGGTACGGCAAGCGTTTGCAACGCCGCCATGCGCCCTCGGCAGAGGCAAGGGAAATTACATGCCCATGCCGCCCATGCCGCCCATCCCACCCATACCACCCATGTCGCCACCGCCCATGCCGCCGCCGGCGTCAGACTTTGGAGACTCGGCCACCATGCACTCGGTGGTCAGCATCAGGGAAGCGACGGATGCTGCGTTTTGCAACGCAGTGCGTGTCACCTTGGTGGGGTCCAGGATACCCATTTCGATCATGTCGCCGTAGGTGTCGTTGGCTGCGTTGAAGCCGTAGTTGCCCTTGCCGGCCAATACTGCATTCACCACGACCGATGCTTCGCCACCGGCGTTGTACACGATCTCGCGCAGAGGCGCTTCGATGGCTTTCATCACCAAAGCAATGCCGTGGTCCTGGTCCGAGTTGGAACCCTTGACCACACCAGCGGTTTGCTTGGCGCGCAACAGTGCAACACCGCCGCCAGCCACAATGCCTTCTTCCACAGCGGCGCGGGTAGCGTGCAGTGCGTCTTCAACACGGGCTTTCTTTTCTTTCATTTCGACTTCGGTGGCAGCGCCAACCTTGATCACGGCAACACCGCCAGCCAACTTGGCCACGCGCTCTTGCAGCTTTTCACGGTCGTAGTCGCTTGTCGCTTCTTCGATTTGCACACGCACTTGTTTGACGCGGGCTTCGATGTCGGCAGCAGCACCAGCACCGTCGATGATGATGGTGTTTTCTTTGCTGACTTCGATGCGCTTGGCAGAACCCAGGTCAGCCAAAGTCACTTTTTCCAGCGACAGGCCGATTTCTTCAGCGATGACCTTGCCGCCGGTCAGGATGGCGATGTCTTCCAGCATGGCCTTGCGACGGTCGCCAAAGCCTGGAGCCTTGACAGCCACAACCTTCAGGATGCCGCGCAGGGTGTTGACCACCAAAGTTGCCAGGGCTTCGCCATCGACATCTTCAGCAATGATCAACAGAGGACGGCCAGCCTTGGCGACTTGTTCCAGGGTAGGCAGCAGGTCACGGATGTTGCTGATCTTCTTGTCGAACAACAGCACAAACGGGTTGTCCAGCAAAGCGGCTTGCTTTTCTGGGTTGTTGATGAAGTAGGGCGACAGGTAACCGCGGTCAAACTGCATGCCTTCAACCACTTCGAGTTCGCTGTCCAAAGACTTGCCGTCTTCCACAGTGATGACGCCTTCTTTGCCCACTTTGTCCATCGCATCCGCAATGATCTTGCCGATGGTTTCGTCGCTGTTGGCGGAGATGGAACCGACCTGGGCGATTTCCTTGGAAGTGGTGGTGGCCTTGGAAGCCTTCTTCAGCTCTTCGACCAGGGCTGTGACAGCCTTGTCGATACCGCGCTTCAGGTCCATGGGGTTCATGCCAGCAGCCACGTACTTCATGCCTTCGTGCACGATGGCTTGTGCCAGCACGGTAGCGGTGGTGGTGCCGTCGCCAGCGATGTCAGAAGTCTTGGAAGCAACTTCCTTGACCATCTGCGCACCCATGTTTTGCAGCTTGTCCTTGAGTTCGATTTCCTTGGCCACGGACACACCGTCCTTGGTCACGGTGGGGGCGCCGAACGAGCGCTCCAGAACCACGTTACGGCCCTTAGGGCCCAGGGTCACTTTGACCGCGTTGGCCAAAATGTTCACGCCTTCAACCATGCGTGCGCGGGCTTCGCCGCCGAAAATTACGTCTTTTGCTGCCATGTTAGGCTCCTAATTGAGTTAAATAAGGCGCTAGCCCACGTCGATACTGAGTAGCTAGCTATTGAATTAATAGTGACTTAGGCTTCGACCACAGCAAACAAATCATCCTCTTTCATCACGAGGAGTTCGTCGCCACTGACCTTGACGGTTTGGCCGCTGTACTTGCCGAACAGCACGCGGTCACCGACCTTGACGTTCATGGCCAACAGCTCGCCCTTGTCGTTCTTCTTGCCTGGGCCCACGGCCAGCACTTCGCCTTGATCAGGCTTTTCAGCAGCGCTGTCAGGAATAACGATGCCAGAGGCGGTTTTGGTTTCGTTTTCGACGCGTTTAACAATCACGCGGTCTGCCAAAGGACGCAGTTTCATTGGGAAATCTCCTGGGTTTTGAAACAAATACAACATCAAACGTGCGCCAACCCGTTAAGTTGGCACTCATTAACTTGCGGTGAAGTGTGGTGTTAGCACTCAACTCCGACGAGTGCTAATGATAAGGGCTTTTTTGGGAGTTTCAAGGGCCGGATGCAATTGCCCTTAAACGTGGGTGGTGGGCGCATCGTTGGGATAATTTCAATTGGTGGAGGGCCAGGGGGGGGGTGGGGGTGGAGTGAAGGCAGTGCCAACGCTAACGCTGGCAACGACACCGGCGGCGGAATTGGTAGGCTCTGGGGGTGCTGGCTGAAACTAAAGGGGAAGGGCGCCTCAATCGTCGCCGTACCGCCTGCAAGTGAATGTGCCAAGCTTGCCGGGAACAAGCATGGGGCCCAAACCCGTTTGCCGGATTTCAAGTCAAGCGGGTAAAGTGCTCGGTCAGGAACCTTTGCAGTTCGGGGGCATTAGCCACCTCAAGCTTGGCGAATACCCTGGCGCGGTGCGACTCCACGGTTCGGTGGTCTATCGGATGGTTGGGGTCCTTGCGGGTCAGTACCTGGGCAATCTCTTTGGCTGACGGTCCTTGGGCGACCAACGGCGCGATTTCACGTTCCCTTTCCGTCAGTTTTTCCCACTTTTCCCTGCCATTCCTTTCGGCACGGCGTCTGGCAGCGATCACCATGGCTTTGTTCTTGGCCGCCAGAACGGTGGTCAACATGGCGTCCTCGGAGCAGGGTTTTTGCAGCCAGTCCACCGCGCCGTCCTGGATGGCTTTGACCGCTTCAGGAAGCGTTCCGTGCCCGGACAGAAATATAACAACCAGCGGGCTTTGGCGGTCCTTGAGCGCGCGGAAGATCTCCAGTCCGTTCATGCGGCCCAGCTGACCACTCACATCGTCCAGGCGCAGGTCCAGAATGGCGACGCCGCTGGCATCCAGGTGCGCGTTTTCCAGGAATGATTCCCCGGACTCAAAAGACTGAACCGCGATGCCGTCCAGCCGCGCATGGAAGAGGGCTCCCAGCGATTTGCGCATGGGCTGGTCGTCATCCACGATGTAGAGGTTCAGATTGTTCGGGTTCATGGGTCGATGGGAAGGTAGATGGTAAACATGGCCCCGCCTTCGGGCCGATTGGCAAATTCGATACGACCGCCATGCAGTTCCATGGTGGTGCGGCAAATATTCAGCCCCAGCCCAAGACCGTCGGCCTTGGTGGTAAAGAAGGGCTGGAAAAGCGATCGGCTGACCTCTTCCGTGGCGCCAGGGCCGTTGTCCAACACCCTGGCATAGATACGGTCACCTTCACGCCCGGTCTCCAGTGTCACGACACGGTCGATCGGGTATTTGTCGCCCATCGCCTGCATGGCGTTGAGGATCAGGTTCAGGACGACTTGCTCCAACAAGACGCGGTCGGCGTTGACCCATGGCAAGCCATCCGGCATGCGGGTGACGATGCGGGATTTCTGGTGGCGTGCTTCAGGTCGCATCAAGGCAATGACGTTGTTGACGATGTCGTTGATATTGCACGGCTGAAAGCCCGGGGTCGTCTGGCGCACAAAGCCTCGAATGCGCGCAATGATTTCGGCCGCACGTTGCGCCTGTTCGCTGATGTCACTCAGTGTTTCGTTCAGTAGCTCCGTGTGTCCCTTGGCCGAAAAACCCTTGGCCGCACCCGCGTAGTTCACCAGTGCCATCAGCGGTTGGCTCAGTTCATGCGCCAGCGTGGAGGCCATTTCACCCATGTTGGCCAGGCGCCCGGTGCGCTGCATCTGGATGGCCTGCTGGCGCCACTGTTCCTCTGCCTTTTTCTGCGCCGTGATGTCGACCATGGAACTCATCCATCCCGTGTGTGCGCCACTGGCGTCGATCAGGGGTGCAGTAAACACCATGACAAACAGATCGTGACCCTTGCTATGCCGGTAACGCGCTTCATAACCCGTCAACGCCGCCTGGCCCTTGAGGGCGGCCTCGTTGTCGGCCCAGTGCTTTTCTGTTTCTTCCGGATGCCAATAAGGGTAGGGGGGTAGTCGCCCCATGAGTTCAGAGGCTTGGTACCCGGTAATCTCGCACAGTGCCGGGTTCACGGAGATCACGCGACCTTCCAGGTCGCGGGCACGCATGCCAGTTTGAAGGGAATTTTCCATCGCGGTACGAAAAGCGTCCGCCTCGGCCAGGTCCCGGGTCCGCTCGGTGACGCGGGATTCGAGTTCGCGTCCCAGGCGGCGCAGGTCATGCATGCGAGTCTCGCGTTGGCGCCAGAACAGCCCGCCAAATAGCAGGGCGGCGGATAACAGGGTGCCTAATGTGATGGCGGTCCAGCGAGCGTGCTGGGCGGGTGTCAGGTCAGCCGTCACCACCAGCGTCCAGTCGAATTCAGGCAGATGCTCTTCGATGGCCAAGTAGTCCTTCTGCGAACCGCCTGCCAGCATGGACAAGCGTCGGTAGGACGGGTGCTGTCGGGGTCGCATCGTCCAGGGAGTGGCTTCGAATGCCTTGGGGTCACCGTTTTGCGCCGTCCCGTATTGTTTGGTGCGATGGAGTTCCTCAAGATCCTGGGGGCGCAAAGGCCGTGTGGCGGTATAAAGATCCGCCTCCCGGCTGGACAAGAAGACGATGCCGCGGCTGTCTAGCAGGAACAAGGGGCTTTCCGCTTGAGTCCAGCTTTTTGCCACCTCGCCCATCGTCACTTTGATCGCCATCACGCCCAGCACCGTGTCACCGGTTTGCACGGGCGTTGCAAAATACAGACCGGGCTTGCCGGTGCTGGTTCCCACAGCGTAGAAAAAACCCATACCGCCCGCGCGGGCCTGTTCAAAGTAAGGGCGGTAGCGGTAGTTGTCGCCTTTGAAGCTTTTGACATCGTTCCAATTGCTGGCCGCCAACGTCAAACCGTTGGCATCCATCAGGTACAGGGCCTCGGCGCCAACGCGGCGGTTAATGTCCTCTAAGTAGATATCCACCCGGTCAATGGGTTTGTCTGTGCGAAAAACGAGTGCATTTTGAACGTCGCCTTGTTGCCCGCTGGTGAACGGGATATGTTTGTAGCGGGCCACCGTGCCGCGCAGGGTCAGGGCCTGCACCTCCAGGCTGCGGTGCATGGATTCGACGAGCAGGTCGATTTCGCGACGGGCGGCCCATTCGCCGAAAAGAGTCAACGCCCCCACCCAAGCGCCTACAGCCAACACCCTTAGCATCCATCGGTATTGCTTGCCGAGGCGTTTGAAAAGGACCGGGCCTCGCACGGCGGTGATGGGTGTGGGCATGGGGTGTGGGCAGGCAGGTAGACTATTTTCCTCGACCTTGCGTGGACGCCTTTACGGGTCTCAGGATCGCAACGGCACTTTCCCCGGGGTAGCGCGTCATGCCGAGCGTATCGGTCGGATTCTTGATTTCCTTCCACACCGCGTGGTAGGAGCCTTCCTGCAGTTCATCGATGTGGCTCAGGATGCAGCTTTGCAAGGCGGCCACCAGCCGGCCCTTTTCGCCGGTGGGCTTGAACGGGCGTGTCAGCAACAGGTTGGGTGCAGCAAGAAACTTCATGTCGTAGGCATTGATCTTCGGGTAGTTGCGCTTGCCAATGGCAAACGGCGGCAGGGCTGGCAGATCGTAGTCTGCAAGCATCAGCCCGCTATTGGTCTCGTGTTTCGAAACCGCCGGGTAGGGCCAACCGCCGGTGGTAAATACCGCCTGGACCTGGTTGGCCACAAGCGCCGCAATCGCCAGATCATCTGTTTCGGCTTCCACAAAACTCATGCCGTAGCCTAGTTGTTTTTCCAGGGTTTGGCCCAAGAGTTTGGCAGACCCGACCAGTGCAACCTTGACGCCCTTGAGTTCTGTGAACTTGGAAATGACTTTGACAGTTCCCGTCAGTGGGACCTCGCGGTCGGTAAATGGCACGTAGGTGATGCCCACGCGAGACCCCGCACGCATGGTGAGGACATGTAACAGGTTGGCGTGCATAGGCATGATGGATTGCAGTTCCTGGATGTTTTGTTCACCGCCTTTGCCCATTTGCTGCAGCAAATCCAATTGCGCAAAGCCGATGTCTGCCTCACTGGCGGACAGTGCCATCAGGTTTTGCACGCCGCCCGTGCTGGGAACTTGCACCAGGTTCACCACGTTGCCGCACACTTTCTGTATGTCGCGGGCGAGTTGCGTGTAAACGCCCGTTTTGGGTCCGGTGGCAATGCGCAAAGTGCGATCGGGTAGTGCTTCTTGTGCACAGATGGCACTGGACGCAGCGCACAGGATCGCGATGGGTAGCAATTGTTTCAACGTGACATTTTTCATGGTGAACATCTCTTTCTGGGGTTAACGAACAATGGGGGAAGCCGTTGGCAAAGGCTGCACGCCGTTTCCGGATGAGGGGCTTTGCAAACTGCTCAACACGACAAGCAGGACGAACAGGATCGAACAGGTCCAGCGCAGTGTTTTCCAAAATCTCATGACAGGCTCCTGGCAGGTTTTTGGTGCATGACCGACAGGGCCTCCATTGGGTCCAGTGCCGTATCGGCGAGGTAGTTGCGCGTGGGGGCATTGATGGACCGCAGGTCCACATCGAGTTCCGCGAAAACCATGTTGAAGCGGTTCTGCACCGCGCGCAGCGCTTCGTCGGACAAGAGGTCCTGCACCAGGTCCTGCATCTCTGAAGGGTTGAGTGCGGCCATCACATCCTGGCCCGCTTTGGCAAACTCCCACTCAAATACCTTCTGTTTGACCTGGCTGCGAAAGTCTTCCAGTGCGTGGTGTGCCTCATCCAGCCGTGCAATATTGGCCTTGTAGAAGTGGTCCATGCGGGCGATGGCCCGTTCCTGCTTGTCCAGCACATGGTGCGGCGCTTTGTCCCTGCGTTCGTGCAGCATTTGGCGCATCGACTCGATCTGCCCGCCGATGTTGACCAGCGCACGCCGAAACGCTTTGAGTCGTTCTTCGCGTCGCAGGCAGTCGTTTTGCAGTTGCTCAATCGGGTTGTCCTGGGCTTCCTGCTTGCGAAGTTTCAGCAAGCGGTTCTCCAACTTTTGCAGGCCCAGTGGCAAGGCCTGCAATGCCACAAATCCAACCAGCGCCATGCTGCCCAGGGTGATCAGCCCGGCACCTGCGGTGACCGCCAGTGTGATCAGTGGCGCTGTGATTGCCAGCAAGGCGAGCATCGCCACTGCCGCCATGGCGCGCAGCCACCAGGTCTGCGGAATTTCAAGTGGTCGTTTGACCGTGGGTGCAGTTTGCATGGCATTCCTCCTTTACTGTGTTTGAGCCATGCCTGAAGTCTGGATCGGGTGAACGCTTCGTGCATCTGCAAGATTTCCAATCCGGCGGCTGTAGGAATACGCAAGGGTTTCCCCGCATGACTTCCTGTGGAGCGCTACTGGGCCCCGGTGTTACCCCTGGCGGACAAGAATTCCGAGAATTTGGGATACTGCGATGTGTTTCGCCATCAACTGAACCAGCAACATGACAACAACCTCCGCACCCCTTGGCGCCACTACCGAGCCCCGCCTGACCTCCTTATCCCACGGTGGAGGTTGCGGCTGCAAGATCGCGCCGGGCGTGTTGTCGCAGATCCTGAAGACCACCACCGCCATGCCGGTGCCGCCCGAATTGCTGGTGGGCATTGAAACGGCGGACGACGCGGCGGTCTACCAGCTCAATGCCGAGCAGGCGCTGATTGCGACCACCGACTTCTTCATGCCGATCGTGGATGATCCGTTTGACTTTGGCCGCATCGCGGCCACCAACGCGATCTCGGATGTGTATGCCATGGGCGGCACACCCATCATGGCGCTGGCGCTGGTGGGCATGCCGATCAACGTGCTCTCGCTGGAGACCATTGGCCAGATCCTGGCCGGCGGTGCTGCCGTGTGCAGGGCGGCGGGTATTCCGATTGCAGGCGGCCACACGATTGACTCCGTGGAGCCCATCTACGGTCTGGTAGCGTTGGGCCTGGTACACCCCAAAAGGGTCAAACGCAATGCCGACGCCCGGGTCGGCGATCACCTGATTCTGGGTAAACCGCTGGGCGTCGGGGTTCTGTCGGCGGCCCTGAAGAAAGAAAAACTCGATGCGGCGGGTTACGCCCGCATGATTGCCGTCACCACCCAGCTCAACACCCCTGGACCCGAGCTGGCCGCGCTGGAGGGCGTGCATGCCCTGACTGACGTCACCGGTTTTGGCCTGGCCGGCCACGCGCTGGAAATTGCGCGCGGCGCGCACTGTGTGGTGCAAGTGGATTGGGCACATGTGCCCTTGATTGAAGGCGTGCGCGAACTGGCGGACGCGGGCATGGTGACCGGCGCCTCAGGGCGCAATTGGGCGGCTTACGGGCATGAGATTGGACTGCCGCAGGGTTTTGCGGCTGTCGACCAGGCACTGCTGAGCGATCCGCAGACCAGCGGTGGTCTGTTGGTGAGCTGTGCGCCCGAAGCCGTGGACGCCGTGCTGGACATTTTTAAGCGCCATGGGTTTGATGCTGCTGCAGTCATTGGCAGCGTGCTGCCAGCCGACGCTTCGCCGGAGGGCCCCAAGCTTCGGGTGAAGGCTCAATCTGACGCTTAATGCATCGAGGCAGTCGTTCACAGGCCGCCCCCCCATTGAGATTTTTCGAGACCATCCCCATGCAAACCAAAGCTGCAGTCGCCTGGAAAGCCGGTGCCCCGCTGACCATTGAAACCGTAGACCTCGACGGCCCCCGATTGGGCGAAGTGCTGGTCGAAATCAAAGCCACCGGCATTTGCCACACTGACTACTACACGCTGTCGGGCGCCGACCCCGAAGGCATCTTTCCGGCCATCCTCGGCCATGAAGGCGCGGGCATCGTGATTGATGTCGGCCCGGGCGTGAGCACGCTGAAAAAAGGTGATCACGTCATTCCGCTCTACACGCCGGAATGCCGCCAGTGCAAGTTCTGCCTCTCACGCAAAACCAACCTTTGCCAGCTGATCCGCGGCACACAGGGCAAGGGCCTGATGCCCGATGCCACCAGCCGCTTCAGCCTGAATGGCGACCCGATTTTTCACTACATGGGTACCAGCACCTTCAGCAACCACACCGTGGTGCCCGAGATTGCGCTGGCCAAAATCCGCAAGGACGCGCCCTTTGACAAGGTGTGCTACATCGGCTGCGGCGTCACCACTGGCATTGGTGCGGTGCTGTTCACGGCCAAGGTGGAAGCCGGTGCCAACGTGGTGGTGTTTGGCCTCGGCGGTATTGGCCTGAACGTGATTCAAGGCGCCAAAATGGTGGGCGCCGACAAGATCATCGGTGTCGACATCAACCCGGCGCGCCAGGCCATGGCACGCCAGTTCGGCATGACGCACTTCATCAACCCCAAGGAAGTGGACAACGTGGTGGACGCCATCGTGCAGCTGACCGACGGCGGCGCCGACTACAGCTTTGAATGCATCGGCAACACCCAGGTCATGCGTCAGGCACTGGAGTGCACACACAAGGGCTGGGGCCGCTCCATCATCATCGGCGTGGCCGAGGCGGGCGCAGAGATCAGCACCCGGCCGTTCCAGCTGGTCACGGGCCGCAAGTGGGAGGGTTCAGCCTTTGGCGGCGCCCGCGGACGCACCGACGTGCCCAAAATCGTGGACTGGTACATGGATGGCAAGATCAATATCGACGACCTCATCACCCACACCATGCCGCTGG
Source organism: Candidatus Aalborgicola danicus (assembly GCA_016703945.1). GTDB lineage: Bacteria > Pseudomonadota > Gammaproteobacteria > Burkholderiales > Burkholderiaceae_C > Allorhodoferax > Allorhodoferax danicus. Next base: position 120,401 of record JADJBC010000051.1, on the reverse strand, counting down.
AAGACATCAACAAGGGCTTTGAATTGATGAAAAGTGGCGAATCCATCCGTGGCGTCGTCATCTTTTAGTCAAATTGGCTTCCAGCCCTCGAATAACATGCACGAGTAGCTATACATTTTGTAGCAATATGCCTATCGAACCGGTTCAGTTGTTGAGCGAACATGCCAGCTTTGGCGGCGTACAGCGCTTTTACCAGCACACGTCCAGCGTCGTGGGTCTGCCCATGAAATTCTCGGTCTACCTGCCGCCACAGGCGAACTTCGGTCCAGTGCCCGCTCTACTGTATCTGGCAGGTTTGACCTGCACTGAAGAAACCTTCATGGCCAAGGCCGGTGCGCAGCGCGAGGCCGCCGAGCGGGGGCTGGCACTGATCGCGCCCGACACCAGCCCGCGCGGTGCCGGTGCGCCGGGTGAGGCCGAGAACTGGGACTTTGGCGTGGGCGCCGGGTTCTATCTTGATGCCACGCAGGCGCCCTGGTCAAGGCACTACCGCATGGAGAGCTACATCACCGCCGAGCTGCTGCCGCTGCTGGCGCAGTTACTCCCAGTGGATGCCCTGCGCCTGGGTGTTTTCGGGCATTCCATGGGGGGCCACGGCGCCCTGACCCTGGCCCTCAAACACCCCGGCTTGTTCCAGTCGGTGTCGGCATTTGCACCGATTTGCGCTCCCACGCAGTGCCCCTGGGGACACAAGGCATTCACCGGTTACCTGGGGTCCGACGCCAGTACCTGGGCAGCGCACGATGCCAGTGCGTTGATGGGCGAACGACGCGCAGCGCCCTATCCGGCGGGCATCCTGATCGACCAGGGGCTGGCGGACAAGTTCCTGCCCGCGCAGTTGCATCCGCACCTGTTTGAAGCCGCCTGCGCCAAGGCCGGGCAACCCCTGGTGCTGCGGCGCCACGACGGCTACGACCACGGCTACTACTTCATCAGCACCTTTATGGCTGACCATCTGGCGCATCACGCACGAACCCTCTTGGCATAGTGGGGTGTGCCCACGTTTGCCAACGTCAGGCTATTCGGCAGCAGCGCACCAAGGCGGGATGGTTTTCAAACTTTTACCGGGAACCTGCCGGTGCAGACGCTGAACTGCTGCGGCACGCCGCGAGGTAACGCTGGTCGATCCATTGTTTGATCAACCCCGCCAACCGACCCTGCACCGCCAAAGGTCCCCAGTGGCCAATCGCCCGGCCAGCGCCGAGTGACACCAGGAGTGACTTTGCGGTTGGCTCCCGGTGTGGTTTCAGCGGCGCGCCACTGGTCGCCGCCGCCAGGTTCTGTGCCAATGTGTGTCCTGCGAAGGCTGTGAACCTGCCGCCCAAGTGTTCAAACGGCTCCTTGCGCGATCCGACACTGCCGGTCGCGAACACTGTGCCATGGCTGGTTGAGCGAAGGGTGGACGCCGTAGCTATACAGCCATGGCCATCGAGCGCGAGGCCGCTGGACAAAAGCCAGGTCGGCGCGCGGGCGGGCGTGGCCAAGAGCGGGATGTCGCATGCCAGTGTGGCCCCACAACCCAGTTGCACCAGCCCTTCTGCAAAGCCAACCGCGTTGTCCTGCAAGACGGTGATGCCGCGTTGGCGCAGCGCCAAACCCAACTGCTGTTGGGTGGCCTTGCCAGCAATGGCCAGCAGCGGCGATGCGCCACAAACCAGTGTGACGGCCGCGTTGGGCAGGCGCACACGTACCGCGCAGGCCAGCTCAATGGCTGCTGTTCCGCTCCCCACCACTGTTACCCGCAGTGCGCGCTCTGCGCCCAGGGCGACCACGCGCGGCCACAGGGCCGCAAATCCTTCGGCTGGCCGCACAAAAAGCGCGTGGGTGCGGGCACCGGGCATGCTGCGTTCGGAGGCCTCCCGGTCCATCACGACACCGGTATTGATGCTGAGCCAGTCATACTTCAGCAGACTGCCGTTGTCCAGGCTCAGGCATTGGTCTCGGGCGTTCAAACCCTTGGCGCTGCACTCCAGCCAACGCACGCCAGCGCGCTGCACCAGGGGCTCCAGCGCAATCGCGCAATCCTCAATGGAGCGGCGGCCCTCAACAAAGCTGGGCAGCAGGGAGGCGACCAATTGCCGTGGGTGTGGCGACACCAAAACGACCTGGACACCCACCAAGGGTTTGCTGGCCAGGCTTTTCAGAAGATGGACGTGGGCGTGGCCGGACCCCAGCAACACCAGGGTGCGTGGCTGGTAGCCAGCTCCGGTTGGCGTTGCCTCGGAGTCGGTCAGGCCGGGAATGACATGGCTGCTCATCGTGACATTGTTCCACGCTGGGAGCAGCTACCCGCGTCAAATGGTGCCAATCTGCACCTGCCCATCGTCAGCGACGGCCAGCGGCACCGCCAGCAAACGGTCACCGACACATTGACCCGCCTCGCACACCCCATCAGACCAGCGAAACCGGGTGTAGTGCACATTGCAAGTCAGGCTGACTTTTGGGACAAAAATCAGCTGCGACTGCTGGGTGGCCAGGGGGCACACCAAAATGCGGGCATCGGTTGACAAAGGCGGTGACCTGCTCACCGTCGCGCAGCAGAACCAGGCGAAAAGGCTTGACCGGGCCACCGCCCGTGTCCAGTTCCAGCATCTTGGGCTCGCCGTCGGTCAGGTCATCGCGATGCGCCACGGCGGTACCCGCGGCGGGTGCGTGGGGGACTTCAAACCAGTGTTGGGGTGAGGAGGTTGGCGGCATGGGCAGAGTGTAAAGTGCTCTGGGTTTTCAATATTTTATAAGCGAAAAGTGCATTCAGCCCACGTGGAATATGCGTAAGCAGCTATAAAATATGTAGCAGTGCGCCAGCAAAGGCGGTAGATCGTAGTTGATGAAAGTTCAATACTGGGAAGAAATGGCGAATCACTCAGACCCCGAGTCATGCGTTGCACACCGCGAGGTGTGGATCGAAGCGTTGACAGGGGACACCGGCAGGCCAGCCATTGAGCCGCGAAATCAAACAATCGGGGTGCCCATGGTGTTGCTACGCCAGAAGGCCACACGTAGCATGACGTCAATCGCAAGACATGCTGCGACTCCGCGCGGTCTGAGACCCTGAGCATGCCGGGAAGCGATCTACACGCAAGCTGGGAGATCTCATCGGTGCCCGAGCCACGAGGCCCGGGCGGGACAGGCAAGGCCCAAAGCCACAACCCTGTCGCCTACGCAGATGAGAAGTCGGATACATCCGTAGTACCTGAGAAACCGTCGAACAAAGGGGAGAGCCATATCGGTGACCCTGCGGAGATGGTGGAGGAAAGGGATGTAGCCAAGGGAAACGTCAGTAAGAACCCTGCACCCCGGACACCGAGCCGGAACAAGGTCGTATCGATGGGACTTGAGGGCGTACGTATAGCAGCGAAGCGGGATAAGAAGTTGCGATTCACGGCACTGCTACACCACATCACACCGCAGCTACTGGAGCAGAGCTTCTATGCTTTGCGCAAAGACGCAGCGGTGGGTGTGGACGGCGTGACGTGGCAAGACTACGAGGAAGGACTGCAGGAGCGAGTGCAAACGCTGCACCGGCAAATCCACGTGGGTGGATACCGGGCAACGCCATCAAGACGGGTACTCATCCCCAAAGCCGATGGCAAGCAGCGCGTACTTGGCATCGCCTCACTGGAGGACAAAATCGTGCAACAGGCGGTCGTCACCGTTTTGAACACGATTTATGAAGAAGACTTCCTTGGATTCTCGTACGGATTCCGACAAGGGCGCAGCCAGCACAATGCGCTGGACGCGCTGATGGTCGGGATCAAGAGCCGACACGTGAACTGGATACTGGACGCAGACATCGCCGCTTTCTTTGATGAAATCGACCACGACTGGATGCTGAAGTTTCTGGAACACCGCATAGCGGATCAGCGGCTACTGAGGCTGATTGGCAACTGGCTTAAAGCGGGGGTGATCGAGGATGGAATAAGGGTAGCCGCCACCAAGGGCACGCCTCAAGGTGCGGTGATCTCGCCGTTACTGGCGAACATCTACCTGCACTACGCCCTCGATCAATGGACGCAACAATGGCGAGGCAGACATGCACGGGGCCAAGTGATCGCAGTGCGCTACGCCGATGACAGCGTGTTTGGATTCAAGAGTGAGACGACAGCCAGACAATTCCTTGCAGCCATGCAAGGCCGACTGGCCAAGTTTGGGCTGACCCTCAATGCGAAGAAAACCCGGCTGATCGAGTTCGGTCGGTTTGCGGCCAGTACGCGCAAACGCAGGGGGCAAGATAAGCCTGAAACCTTCGACTTCTTGGGATTCACGCACTGCTGTAGCACCACCAGACAAGGCCTGTTCCAGGTCCGACGCCTGACGGTGAAGAAGCGAATGCGCGCCAAGATTGCAGAAATCCGTGTGGAGCTGATGCGCAGAAGGCACCAGCCTATCGCTGTGGTGGGTAAATGGTTGAACCGCGTGGTGCAGGGTTACCTGAACTACCACGCAGTGCCGGGCAACTTGTACCGACTGGGGAGCATGTGCAAGGACATTGGCCGCGCTTGGCGGCACTCCTTGATGCGCAGAAGCCAGAAGCCCAAGATGCCGTGGACCAGGTTTAGCCGTATCGCCCAGCGTTTCCTGCCACCCATCCGCAACATGCACCCTTACCCGGAGGATCGTTTCTATGCGTCACATACCTGAGGCAGGAGCCGTATGCGGTAATTCCGCACGTACGGATCTGCGCGGGGGGCGAGGGGTTAACCTTCGTTCCTACCGCAACATTCCGAAACCTTCACACCGCCTGGGTCGCCCCGGCAACCGCCAAACCCGCCGCCACACCGCCAAAGCGGTTGCCCTCAACAAGCCTGGCGCCAGGCATGGCCGCGCGCAGGGCCTCCATCAGCGGGCGCAGGGCGGAGGAGCCGCCGGTCAGGTAGACGGCGTCTACGACCGAAAGACCTGAACGCTCTACACACAATTGTGCACACTGCACGACCTGAGCCAGCGCCTGCTGCAAGGTTTCGGCCATGACGGGTAGGGTCACGCTGGCGCCCAAGTGTTCGCTGGGGCCGTGGCCCAGAAAATCCAGGTCGACCAGCGCGTCCTCGCCAGTGACCGAGCAGGCAATCTTGGCGGTTTCCACGCCCGCCAACATCCTGTGGCCGTGTTGGCCTTCCAGCGCGTCCATCAGGCGGGTGTGCAGGGTGCGGTCCGCGTAGTCGGTCCAGAGCTCCTTGGCAAAGTGCATGGCCTTGCGGGTATAGGCCTGGTGGATCAAGTGCCAGGTGCACAGGTCAAAAAACACGCTGTTGGGCACCGGACGCCCGCCGGTGCCGATGTGGCGGTAGCCCAAGAGCGGCATCACGGTGGACAAATCCAGCAGGCGGTCAAAGTCGGTGCCGCCTATGTGCACACCGGTGGTGGCCAGAATGTCGGCGCTGCGGTCGCGAATTTGGCTGCGCGCGGGATTCAGGCGGATGACGGTGAAGTCGGACGTGCCACCGCCAATGTCCACCACCAGGGCTGTGGTCTCGCGCTCCACACGCTGCTCAAAGTCGAGCGCGGCGGCAATCGGTTCCAGTTGGAAGGCGATGTCGGTGAAGCCCGCCTCTTGGGCCGCGCGGCCCAGTGTTTCTTGCGCCAGTGCGTCGCGCCCGGCATCGTCGTCCACAAAATGCACCGGACGGCCCAACATGGCGCGCGTGAGTGGCTGGCCGACCTGGGCCTCGCAGCGGCGCTTCAGCTCTTTGAAGAACAGGACCACGATATCGAAGAACTGGATGCTTTGCCCGTTGACGGACGTGTATTCATCCATCAGCCGACTGCCCAACAGGCTCTTGAGCGAGCGCAGCAGGCGGCCCTCGGTGCCTGCCAAATAGGCCTGCATGGCCTCGGAGCCATACAGCACGGTGTGGGTTTCACTGGCAAAGAACAGGGCGGTTGGCATCTCAGCCCGCGTACCGTCGAGCGTGATGGTGTGCATCTGGCCGTCGGCACCCATCAGGGCGGCGGCTGAATTGGAGGTGCCGAAGTCTATGCCCAGTACCAGTGGGCGCTTGCTCTCGCTCATGTGGTGAGCAGGTCCTTACCCATGCTGAGCGACCGTGGGGGCAGCATCTTTCAGCACCTGCTTCAAGAATGACGCAATGTCGGCGATCTCGCGCGGATGGACAGCGTGTTGCATGGGGTAGGTGTGCCACTGCACCGGGTGGCCCAGGGCGGCCAGCGCGTCGCGCGAGTCTTCGCCACGCGACAACACGACGACTGGGTCTTGCGTGCCATGGGCCATGAAGATGGGGGTGTGGGCATTGGCCTGCAGGCGCTCTGACGGGTAACGATCGGCCAGCGGCAAATAGCCTGACAGCGCCATGATGCCCGCCAGTTTGTACGGGAAACGCAGTCCCGTGTGCAAGGCCATGGCACAACCCTGGCTAAAGCCGGCCAGCACAATGCGCTCATACGGAATGCCGCGGGCGGCTTCGTTTTCTATCAGGGCAATGATGGCCTTCTCTGACTTCTGAATGCCGGCGGCGTCCTGGCGGTCCACCAGGTTAAGACCCATGATGTCGTACCAGGCCGGCATGACATAACCGCCGTTCAAAGTGACCGGGATGCTGGGCGCATGGGGGAACACGAAACGAATGGGGGGGCAGCCTGACAGGTCCAGCTCAGGCACCAGGCCAGCAAAGTCATTGCCATCAGCGCCCAGGCCGTGGAGCCAGATGACGGCGGCGGTAGCGGCGGTGCCGGGTTGGGATTCAAGTTCGATACGGGGCAGGAGTTGGGTCATGTCAGAGTCTTGGATGCAAAAGCGGGGGAGGGAGATTGTCCCTCAAGCCGCCCCAGGCTTTTACATCGCCGGCCGCCGCGTGTTGTGGGCGCCCGCGACAGGACTCGAGCGCCGCCGTTCGTGTCCCCGCCCGCTATGCGGGCTTCTCGCTTTACCTCACTTTGGCGCTCACCCTATTCCTGCCGCTCGATACCTCGGCTCGGCTCGACGTCGAAATTAACCGATCTCGCTGAAGCGTTTGAGCGGTTTGTAGGGCGGGAATTCGCCCGCGCGTTTGCTCTTCATGGCCACCACGGACTCCATGACATGGCGGTTGCTCCAGATCATGCCTTGTAGCCACCCCATTTGTTTCAGCGCATCATCCACCGAGTGGTCGCGGGCGTAGTGGATGGCCTGTTTGGTACCCCAGATGGCCACGGGGGGTTTGGATGCAATCTCGGCGGCGCAGGCCAAAGCGGCGTCCAGCATGGCCTCTGGCGTGTCAAAGATGGCGTTGACCAGCCCATATTGCAGTGCGCGGTCGGCGCCCAGACGGCGCCCGGTGTAGGCCAGTTCCTTGACCACGGCCAAGGGGATCAGTTTGGGCAGGCGTTGCAGTGTGCCGACGTCGGCCACCATGCCGATATTGATTTCCTGGATGCAGAAGAACGTTTGCGGCGTGGCGTAGCGGATGCAGCAGGCGCTGACCATGTCGACAGCGCCCCCGATACAGCCACCCTGGATGGCCGCAATCACCGGGATGCGCAGGGTTTCCAGCTTGGTGAAGGTAGCCTGCAATGTCGCCCAATACGTCGAAGATGGCGGCGCGGCCTTCGGGGCTCTGGTCGTCCATGGTGATGGCGCCAGCAAAGGTTTCCAGCGCCATGCCGGCGCTGAAATGTTTGCCGGTGCTGCTGATGACCAAGGCACGGGCGCTACCGTCCTGGTGCAGTTGGGTCAGCACCGCGTCCAGCTCGCGCCAGAACGTGGGGTGCATGGTGTTCATGGCGTCGGGTTTATTCAGAACCAGATGCGCGATGTGGTCGCTGACGTTCAGCGAAAAGCAAGTGAGGGGGGTTTGGGGGGTAGTCATGGCCAAACTGTAAAGCAGTTTTCTACTACAGCGTGTCACCAGGTTTCGAGCAGCTCAAACGCAACTCAGCACTTAATCCAATCGCAACGCAACTGGTTCAGGGCATGGGCGTGGCCGCGCCACGCGATGTACAGGGCGGGTGCCAACATGCCCATCAAACACAGGGGGGCAGCCCACCAGACATCCAGCGCAAAGGTGGGCAGCCAGCCCACCCAGCCCATGAACCAGCAGGTCATCACGGTGTCCCACAGCTGCAATTCCAGGGGATGGTCCTGCGCATGTTCAACATGCCATTGCCGAATGCGGTGGAGTTCGGAGAGGGGAACCGCCGGAGCACGCCATGGAAACATTGCAATCTCCCGCTATGAGCTTTCAATGTAAGTTTTGAGTAAGTTGAAGTCAAGGCGGTGACCATGAACCAAGGGAAAACCCCAATGAAATTTGCAAAGCCGGTCAGAACAGCTGATCAGTAAATGCTATTGAATGGATAGCGCTTGAATCAATTTTTTTGTGGGCTACACCCGAATTTGTATCCAAGAGTTGTGCCTCTGCGGTTTTGCGCAGGGCGCCCACCCGTACGCCCAACAGGCGCAGGCGCCGTTCCAGCGGCACCCGTTTGAGGCACTGGCCGGCGGCGTGGCGTATGGTTTTGGCGTCGGCGGTGAAATGGTCGATGGTCAGGTCGCGCGTCACACTCTTGAAATCGTCATAACGCAGCTTGATGCCAATGGTTTTGCCCTGGTAACCCTTGCGTTGCAGGTCGAGTGCCACCTGTTCACACAGCCGGGTGAAGACGGCGCTCAAATTCGCCTTGTCGCGCACGGCGTGTAAGTCCCGCTCAAAGGTGGTCTCGCGGCTCATGCTGACCGGCTCGCTGTCCAGCACCACCGGGCGCTCGTCACGCCCGTGGGACGCGGCATGCAGCCAGGCACCCGTCTTGTTGCCAAAGGTTTGAACCAGCCAGGCCAGATCACGCTGGGCCAATTGGCCTATGGTTTCTATGCCAAAACTTTTGAGTTTTGCGTCGGCCTTGGGGCCAATGCCGTTGATCTTGCGGCAGGCCAGCGGCCAGATCAGTGTTTCCAGGTCACGTTCATGGACGATGGCAATGCCCTTGGGTTTGTTGAACTCGCTGGCCATCTTGGCCAGCAGCTTGTTGGGTGCCACACCGACCGAGCAGGTCAGGCCGGTGGCCTCAAAAATAGTTTTTTGAATGAGCCGCGCCAGTACCCGCCCGCCTTCACGCTGGCCGCCGGGCACGTCAGTGAAATCAATGTAGACCTCGTCCACACCGCGGTCCTCCATCAGCGGCGCGATCTCGGTGATGATGGCCTTGAATTGGCGCGAGAAGCGGCGGTACTCCTCAAAATCCACCGGTAACAAAATCGCCTGCGGGCATAACTTGGCCGCCTTCATCAAGCCCATGGCCGAGCCCACACCAAACTGACGCGCCGCATAGGTGGCGGTCGTAATCACACCACGTCCGGTGTATTCGCTCAGCCGGGCAAAGGCTTCCAGCGGGATGCGTCGCAAGGCGGCGCGTTGGGCCTGCGCGTCCCACGGTGTTTCGGGTTCTGCCGGGTCTGCGTTGGCCAGATCCGCAGCACGCAGGGCTGCCAAGGCGTTCTGGATGTGCTGGCGGCCACCGCCAATCACCACCGGCAGGTCTTTGAGTTGGGGGTAACGCAGCAGTTCTACCGATGCGTAGAACGCATCCATATCCAGGTGCGCAATGCGGCGTAACAGGAGCGCCGCCGGCGGCGAATCGGGTTTCCCGGGCTCAGAGTTCACCGGATGTGCCCTACAAGGCTTTCTGGACTACCGATCCCGTGAACAGGTAGGGCAGGCGCGGCCCCTTGGCCTGGGTCACGCCGCCTTTGTCTTCGACACTGATGGCCAGACGGGTGGCGCTGGCGAAGTCACGCTCGGTGGCTGGCAAACGCAGGGTCTTGCCCTTGCTTTGCAGCACTCCAAGCGAACGTGCTGGATCGCCGTCAGACAAAGCCCACAACTGCATGCTGTCTTCACGACCCTCGGTCACCGCATTGAGGCGCTGGATCTGCATTTCATTGTCCTGCAGGTTCATGGTGACCAGCATGGCGGGGGCCTGCTTGTCATCAAGGAGCACCGCGACATACTTGACCTGCGCCGTGGCCTTGAGCTTGGACTGAACGTGCTCGATCTGCGCCGTGAACTGCGCGAACATGCTGGCACCTGCCGCGCCGGCAATGCTCAGCAGGACCAGCAGCGCGATGGTGGCTGCACGCCACCACGCTGAAACACCGGGGGAGACGGGTCGTGCAGCGTCTACAGGCGTGTCAACCATCGGAGTTGATTTGGTTGATCAAGGCTCCCAACACTTCTTCGGCCTGCTCGTTTTCCACCTGGCAGGTACCCGCCGCATTGTGGCCACCGCCACCGTACTCCAGCATCAGTTCACCCACGTTGGTTTTGCTGCTGCGATCCAAAATAGATTTGCCGGTCGCAAACACGGTGTTCTGCTTTTGCAAGCCCCACAACACATGGATGGAGATATTGCATTGCGGGTAAAGCGCATAAATCATGAAGCGATTGGTGGCAAAAATAGTCTCCTCATTGCGCAGATCCAGCACGACCAGGTTCTTGTGAACCGTGGCGCAGCGCGCCATTTGTTGGCGGGCACGGGCAGTGTGGTCGAAATACAGATCGATACGTTCGATGACGTCGGGCAGCTGCAAGATTTCTTCAATACTGTGGTTGCGGCAGTACTGGATCAGGTCCATCATCAACTGGTAGTTGCTGACGCGGAACTCGCGGAAGCGCCCCAGGCCGGTGCGTGAATCCATCAGGTAGTTCAGCAACACCCAATTGGTGGGTTCCAGGATTTCTTCGCGGGTGAACTGGGCGGAGTCAGCCTTGTCCACGGCCAGCATCATGTCATTGCTGATGTTGGGGAAGGCCTTGGCGCCACCGTAATAGTCGTAGACGACACGCGCTGCCGACGGGGCATCGGCCGAGATGATGTGGTTGGGGCGATCACCGGTGTTGCGAATGGTTTCGGACTCGTGGTGGTCAAAAGACAGGTGGGCTGAGGCGACATAAGGCAGGTTGGTGGTGATATCGCGGCTGGTGATATCAATCTTGCCGTCCTGCATGTCCTTCGGGTGAACGAACTTGATGTCGTCAATCAAATCCAGCTCATTGAACAGCACAGCGCTGACCAGACCGTCAAAATCGCTGCGGGTCACCAGACGGAATTTGTTTGGGCTCATGGGAGCGTCCTTTGCGGGTCAAATGGAAAAATCGGATTGCAGCCCAGGGGATGTTAACGGTTTCATCCTAACGCAAAACAGGCCCATTCTTGTTTGACCCAGGTCGAACCACGGCGGCGCCTCTTTTGCCTCAGGTCGGGTAACTGCCGGGCAACAAAATGCTCTTGTCGATTTGCTCAATGCGGGTTTTGCCACATAAAGCCATGGTGATGTCCATTTCCTTGTGGATGATCTCCAGCGCTTTCGTGACCCCGGCCTCTCCCATGGCGCCCAGGCCATAAACGAACGAGCGACCGATGTAGACCCCTTTGGCGCCCAGAGCCACGGCCTTGAGTACGTCTTGCCCGCTGCGGATGCCGCCGTCCATGTGCACCTCAATCTGGTTTCCGACGGCGTCGACGATGGCGGGCAGGGCGTTGATGGAGGATTCGGCACCATCGAGCTGGCGGCCGCCGTGGTTGGAGACGATCAGTGCGTCAGCACCGCTTTCCACAGCCAGGCGCGCGTCTTCCACGTCCTGGATGCCCTTCAGGATGAGCTTGCCGCCCCAACGCTTCTTGATCCACTCTACGTCGGCCCAGTTCAGCGTGGGGTCGAACTGCTGCGTGGTCCAGGCCGAGAGGTTGCTGGGGTCGGTCACGCCGTCCACATGGCCGATGATGTTGCCAAAGCCACGCCGCGGCGTGCCCAGCATGCCCAGGCCCCAGCGCACCTTGGTGGCCAGATTGATCAGGTTGACCAGCGTCGGTTTCGGGGGAGCGGAGAGGCCGTTTTTCAGGTCCTTGTGGCGCTGGCCGATGATCTGCAGGTCCAGCGTCAGCACCAGGGCCGAGCAGTTGGCGGCCTTGGCGCGTTCAATCAGGCGCTCGATAAAGCCGCGGTCGCGAATCACATAGACCTGGAACCAGAATGGATGGTTGCCGGTGCCGGCTGCCACGTCCTCAATCGAGCAAATGCTCATGGTGGACAGCGTGAACGGCACACCAAACTTCTTGGCAGCAAGGGCCGCCTTGATTTCGCCGTCGGCATGCTGCATGCCGGTCAGCCCCACCGGGGCCAGCGCCACCGGCATGGCCACCTGCTGGCCGATCATCGTGCTGGCGGTGCTGCGGTTGTCCATGTTGATAGCGACGCGCTGGCGCAGCTTGATCTTCTGGAAGTCCGACGTGTTGGCGCGGTAGGTGCCCTCGGTCCACGAGCCGGAGTCTGCGTAGTCGTAAAACATGCGGGGCACGCGTTTCTTGGCCAGGATGCGCAGGTCTTCGATGTTGGTGATGACGGTCATGGTGGTTTCCTGAATAGTGGACAAATCTGGGCTACCCCGAAGTCGCAACGGGTGGCGCACGCGCTTTGGACGCTGCTGAAGATGGTAGCGGCAAGGAAACTACGCTGGCGTGAAATCCGGGGGCGGGCGTGTGAAATTATTTGTGGAGATGGGCTAGACTGGGCCGCGCCAAGGTCCCAGACCCGGGTGCTGAATTGACTCAAAGGAGCATACGCATGGTGTTATGGGGTGCAATTTGGGGAGCCCTGCTGGGCTTCTATGCCGGTCGGCATGACAGCGGATTTGGCTTCTTGGTGGGCGCACTGCTGGGTGCCTTGGCCGGGCGCATGTTGCGCAGCGAGGTGCGCAAGGAAGCGAGGCTGGAAGTGCAGCGCGAGCTTGCCGCGCAACGTGACGCCTTGCCGTTAGAAGTGCCCGCGATTGCCTGGCCGGCCAACACGCCTGCGGTGGCTCCGGCGGACGCCGCGCCGGACCCCGCGCCTGGCGACGCGAGTGCGGCTGCAGAGCCCGATTTCACGGATACGATGCCAGGCTTTGCCGCGGCGCAGGCCTCCGCCCTGCCCCTGCCCACGGCTCCTGCGCAACCTGTCAACACAACGCCGGACCTGGCGTCGCAAGCTTTCACCTACGCCCGCAACTGGTTACTGGGTGGCAACACCATTGTGCGCATGGGGGTGCTGGTGCTGTTTGTCGGGCTGGCTTTTCTGGCCAAGTTCGCCATGGACAACGCGCTGCTGCCGCCCGAGTTGCGCCTGGCCGCCATTGGGACGGCTGGCATTGCCTTGTTTGTGTTCGGTTTCCGTTTGTTTTCCCGCCAACCCGGGCGCCTGGTCTACGCCCTCACGCTGCAGGGGGCGGGTGTGGCGGTGTTGTACCTGACGGTGTTTGCTGCCTTCAGGCTCTACCAGTTCCTGCCGGCCGGGGCTGCGTTTGGTGTGTTGGCCCTGGTCTGCGCGTTTTCCACCGCCATTGCGTTGTTGCAAAACGCCATGCCCATGGCCTTCATCGGTTTTGCCGGTGCCTTTGCGGCACCCATTTTGCTGTCCACCGGGCAGGGCGACCACGTGGGCCTGTTCAGTTATTACCTGCTGCTCAGCGCGGCCATCGTCAGCGTGGCGTGGATCAAGGCCTGGCGCGCGCTGAACTTGCTGGGCTTTTTTGCGACGTTTGGCGTGGCCACGGCCTGGGGCGTGTTGAAGTACCAACCCGAACAGCTGGCCAGCACCGAGCCGTTTTTACTGGCTTTTTTTGCGCTGTACCTGGCGGCCAGTCTGATGTACGCCACGCGCCATGGCCTGAAGCCCAAACAGGCGGTGGATGCCACGCTGATTTTTGGCACCCCCATCGTGACCATGGGCTTGCAGGCTGCCTTGGTGCGCGACATTGAATACGCCACCGCCTTCTCGTCCCTGGCCATGGGCGCGCTGTACCTGGGGTTGGGGTGGTGGGCGCTCAAGCGCAAAGATGCGGGTGTGGGCCAGTGGCTGGCCGAGTGTTTTGTTGCGCTGGGCCTGGGTTTTGTAACCCTGGCCGTGCCGTTGGCGCTGGACGCCCGCTGGACATCGGCTGTGTGGGCCGCCGAGGGCGCCGCCGTGTACTGGATGGGGCTACGCCAGGACCGCTGGCTGGCGCGTTTGGCCGGGCTGGCATTGCAAGCGTTTGCGGCCCTGAGCTATTTGAGCTCGTATGACTATCCCCAAATCTCAGAGTGGCCCCTGGCCAATCCGGCGTTTATCGGGGCCTGTCTGTTGGCGGCGTCGGCACTGGCCATTGCCAACTGGGCACGTGCAGACGGGGAGGCGGCGGGCTCCAACTGGGCGCGAACCTTTGTCACGCTGGAGCAGAGGTTGTCGCCGCTGTTGTTCTGGGCTGGCTTTTTGTGGTGGCAATGGGGCCTTTGGCATGAAATCGAACGTGCTGTGCCCAATACCGATGGACTCTGGATGCCCCTGCTGAGCCACACGCAGCAGATTTACTTGCAGATGCTGGCCTGGCTGGGTAGCGCCTGGTTGGCACACCATCTGGCCTTGCCCGCACGGGCAAAGCCCTGGACTGTGGCGGCCACACCGGCGTGGTTCTCGTTGCCCATCATGGTGCTGGTGGCCGTATACGGTGTGCTGGAGTTGCGCCATGTGTTCCAGTCCTGGGGTGTGCTGGTGTGGCCGCTGGCACTGCTGCTGCACTTTGGCACGCTGCGGCGGCTGGACGACATGCCTCCCCAGCGCTGGTGGTCCTGGGTGCACAGCGGCGGTGTCTGGCTGATCGTGCTGCTGGTGGGCAACCTGCTGGTCTGGGCGGTGCAACAAGCGCAGTTGCGGGGAACGGCGTGGGCCTCGGTGATCTTTCTGGTGGCCAGTGTGCTGGTGTTGCTGGCGCTCACCACCCGCGCACTGTACGACGCCGAAAGTGGTGTGCGCAGTCGCTGGCCTTTGGACCGGTTTGCTTATGCCTACCTGTGGCGCGCGGCGGCGCCGCTGGCGGTTGCGGTGGCCTTGGGTGCGCTGGTGGTGGCGGTGCATTCCAATGGCAACGCGCGACCCTTGCCTTATCTGCCTTTGCTCAACCCGACGGACCTCACGGTCGCTCTGGCCTTGGCGGCGTGCGCACTCTGGTTGTTGCGTGTGCGCGACAGTGACCTGACCATTCCCCAGAGCCTGACCAGTGTGCGCTGGACGCTGGTATTGGCGGTCCTGGCCTTTGTGGCCGTCAACACGGTGTGGTTGCGGGTGGTTCACCAATATTGGGGCGTGCCGTGGAATTCCGGGCGTCTGTTTGCATCCTTTCTGGTGCAGGCCGGGTACTCGATTCTGTGGACGGTGATGGCCATGGGTCTGATGGTGTGGGCGCACCGTCGCCATGCGCGTCCGGTGTGGATGGGTGGTGCGGCCCTCATGGGGCTGACCGTGGCCAAACTGTTTCTGGTCGACCTGTCCAACCGGGGCGGGTCGGAGCGCATCGTGGCCTTCATCGCGGTGGGTGCGCTGATGCTGGTGGTGGGCTACTTCGCGCCCATCCCGCCGAGCGCGGTGGCCCCAGACGAAAAACCACAGGAGGATGCGGTATGAAGGAATTGTTGTTGGGCTGGCGTGTGCGCGTGTTGGCCGCGTTGTGCTTGGGACTTGCGGCCCTATCAAACGCGGCGTGGTCTGCCGAGGCGCCAGCGGTGTCCGAGTTTGCGTGGCGTGGCTCGCTGACGTTACCCGCCCAGGCCAGTCTGGTGCGGGTCGAGGTGCCGGTGGCCGCCCTGTTGCGCATGCAAAGCAGCGCCGGGCACGACCTGCGGGTATTCAACGCCGCAGGCGACATCGTTCCGTTTGCCTTGTTGGGTCGGGCTGAATTGAGCCACGTGGCACCCACTGCGCGCACCGCCAGCTACCCGGCCTACACCCTGTTTTCGGCCGTATCCGCCGGCAAACCGACGCGCGGTGCGGTGGAGGTGCAGGTGAACACCAACGGCCAGAACAGCAGTGCCTGGGTGAGTTTGGACCCATCGGGTGTGGCCGCCAGCGCACCATCACCTGGCACCCAGCCATTACAGGCGGCCTTGTTTGACCTGCGGGCAGAACAACAGGCCGTGGATGCGTTGGAGCTGTCCATCGACCTGCCGCGTAATGTGCTGGTGCCCATCAGCGTGGCCACCAGTACCGATTTGAAAGACTGGACCGTGGTGGCAACCAAAGGCCCGTTGTTCCAGTTTGATGGTGACGGTGCGCCATCCAACCACACGCTGGAGCTGCACCAGCCCTTGCTGCTGAAGGGACGTTACCTGCGCTTGTCGTGGCTGGGACAAACCGGGGTGGTGTTGCGCACATTGGTTGGCCGTGCAGCGCCTGCACACACGGTTCCAGTGCCGCTGCGCGCTGCCTTGCCACCCGGCATGCCGGACTCCAAGGGTGGTCTGACCTGGACCCTGCCGTTTGCCACCCCCCTTGCCGCCATACACCTGCAAGCCGTGCACGACAACACCCTGGTGCCGGTGCGCATCCAGAGCCGCGCGGATGCGGCGCAACCCTGGCGCACGCTGGCGTCGACGGTGGTCTACCGGCTCGACACCGTGGGGCAAGGTTCCAGCAATCCGCCGACACCGTTGCACGGCGCTTCGGTTCGCGCACTGCGGGTCGAGGCCAGCCAGGGCGCGGCCCTGCCGTCCGGTGGCTTACAGGCCACGGTGGAATTTGCGCCACTGCAACTGGCTTTTTTGGCTTCGGGGGCGGGGCCGTTTACGCTGGCTGTGGGCCGCACCAGCACCACTGCCGCATCGGTGGACGCATCCTTGCTCAGCTCGATTGCGCCGGATCGTTTGAATACCTTGCCGCTGGCCACCGTGGCCCGTGTGGAGGAATCACCTGATGTTGTGTTGGCAGGCGCGGCGCCGGATTGGTTACCCGCTGGCACTTCGTTGCGCAGCGTGTTGTTGTGGTTGGTGTTGGGCCTGGGTGTGTTGGTGCTGGCGGCGGTCGCCTTTTCGCTGATGCGCCAATTGGCGGCCCGGCGCTGAGCGGGTGCCCCACGCACCACGGCTGCGCGGGTCGTTGCCCCCGCTGGGTCGTCCGCGCTTTGGGGTGGCCCGGCAGCGCTAAATGATATTAGTCAAATTGGCCTCCAGCCCACGTGGAATAGGCTCAAGCAGCTCCTCAATTGATAGCTAAAGCGTAGCGCTCCAGGCCACGGCAATACGACCCACCTCGGCCAGCACGGCCTGGTCCTCGTCGCGCATTCCCCCCTTGTGCGGCCGCGCGGTCTCGTAGAAGGCGCTGATGACCAAGGGTGCTTTACCCGGTGGCCAGGCAATTGCCACGTCGTTGTATTTGTCCGGCATCCCCGGTGCCATGCCGGTGCCTGTTTTGTCACCGGCGCGCCAGCTGTTGGGCAGACCCGCCCGTATCCGCAACTCGCCGGTGGTGGTGGCGACCATCCAGCCAATCAGCAATTCCCTGGATGCGCTGGACAACCAGTCGCTGGTCAGCAGCCGCTGTGTGGTGTGTGCCATGGCGGCGGGGGTTGTGGTGTCCCGTGCGTCCTGTCCCTTCACGTGATTCATGTGGGGCTCAAACCGGTCCAGCCGTGTGATGGTGTCGCCGGCCGAACGCAGAATGGCCGTGAACCCGGCAGGCCCGCCAATGCGCTTGAGCAGCAGGTTGGCTGCTACGTTGTCGCTGGTGGTTTGGGCCGCTTCGGCCAGGGCCACCAGCGTCATGCCACCACGCTTCAAGTGTTTCTGGGTGATGGGCGCGTGGGGCACGGTGTCCGCAGGTCCGTACGGTACCCACTGGTCGTGCCGCAGGCGGCCCTGGTCGACCGCGCGCAGAATCGCGGCTGCGAGCGGCATCTTGAACGTGGAGCACATGCCAAAACGCTCATCCAGCCGGTGGCCAACCAACTGCCCGCTACCGGTGTCCAGCACAGCGACGCCCAGGCGTCCGCCCACTTTGCGCTCCAGAGCGGCCAGTGATTTGAGGTCGGACGCGGGCAGTGCGCGCGCCTCTGCCACCCCTGCAAAGGGCAGCAGCAGGCTGGAGCCGGCCAAGAGCAGGGTCTGGCGACGGGTGAAGTTGTTGATATCCATGGTATGGCCTTGTTGGGAAAGAAAACCGCATTCTGTCGAAACGGTTGCAAGCGACAAGCTATGATTTTTGGTATGAGCCCATACTTTTTCTAATGACCAGCATGCCTTTGAGCCGTTTGTCCTTGAACACCCTGCGCGCCTTCGACGCCGCCGCCCGGCATCTGAACTTCACCCGCGCTGCCGATGAGTTGTGTGTGACCCAGGCGGCGGTCAGCCACCAGGTCAAGGCGCTGGAGGAGCACATCGGTCGACCGCTGTTTCGCCGCACCGCGCGAGGCTTGGTGCTCACTGACGAAGGCAACACGCTGGCTCCCACGGTGGCCGACAGCTTTGCCCGCATTGAGCGGCAGATCGATGCATTTCGGGCCGGTGGGCCGATGGAAGTGTTGACGGTGGGCGTGGTGGGCACCTTTGCCGTGGGCTTTTTGCTGGAGCGGCTGGCCGACTTTCGCAGCCAACACCCGCGTATCGAGCTACGCCTGCTGACCCACAACAACAAGGTCGATTTGGCGGCGGAAAGCCTGGACTATTGCGTCCGGTTTGGCGACGGCGCCTGGCGCAGTGTGGAGGCAGACCATCTGATGGCCGCGCCCTTGTCACCGCTGTGTGCGCCAGACTTGCTGGAGCAATTGCGTCACCCGGATGACCTGAGCAAACTCACGTTGTTGCGCTCCTACCGCAATGCGGACTGGCAGGCCTGGCTGCGTGCGGCGGGGGCCAGCGGCATCACACCGCGTGGGCCCTTGTTTGACGCCTCGGCCTTGATGGTGCAAGCCGCCATGGTGGGCGAGGGTGTTGCGCTGGCGCCGCCCCGCATGTTCCTGCGCGAGTTGCACCAGGGCCGTCTGGCCCAGCCCTTTGATCTGGAGGTGGATGTGGGTGGCTACTGGCTGACCCGCTTGTTGTCCAAAGAGCCTACGCCGGCCATGTTGGCGTTTCGGGCCTGGTTGCTGGAAGTGGTTTAGGCCAGAAACAGGGCCGCCAGCGCCAGCACGGCGGGTACGGTTTGTACAAACAAAATGCGGATCTGCACCGTCATGGCTCCCCAGATGCCGGCCACGGCGACACAAGCCAGGCCATAAATCGTGAAGGCACGACCGGTCGCCGCGTCGGGCAGCAAGAAGCCAAGGGCCAGCGCCACCGCCAGAAAGCCGTTGTAACACCCCTGGTTGGACATGGCGGGTTTCATGATCACGGCGTTCTCCCGAGTCAAGCCAAATACCTTGCGGCCCCGGCTGTCGAACAGAACAGTTTCCAGCAAGAAGATGTAGACGTGGATCAACAAGACGAGTCCGGCGAGAACTTGGGCGACGATATGCATGGCAAGGGTTCCTCAAAAAATGGAATAAATTGGTTCGGCTGAACGGAAGTCGATAGAATACATAATTACGTTATGTAAATGAGTCACGTATGCGACAAAACAATCCTGCTCCCGATCTTCCTACAAACGTCGACCCCATCGCGCCCGCCCAAGAGCCCGCGCCAGCCGGCGACGGACGCAAGAACAACGCCGCCGCCACCCAGACGGCGCTGCGCGCGGTTGGCCGTCGGCTGTTTGGCCAGTTGGGTTATGAGGCCACGTCCCTGGGTGCCATTTGTGCCGAAGCCGGGGTGACAACAGGGGCGCTGTACCACCACTATGGCGACAAAAAGGGTTTATTTGCCGCCGTGGCCGAGGAGTTGGATGCCAGCCTGGTGGCGCTCACGGCGAAAGCGCGGACACAGGCCCTGGCGGCTGGTGCCGATCCGTGGCAGGCCTTTTTGGCCGCGATGGATGTTTTTTTACAGGCTGGCCTGAATCCGGAAGGTCGACGTATTGGCCTGACCGACGCACCGGCCGTGCTGGGCACCCAGGCCTGGCTGGAAATTCGCGAACGCCATGGCCTGGGCGCCATGGCGCAAACCGTGCGTAGTTTGCAGTCACTGGGCTATTTGCCCGCTGGTAATGTGCGCCTGCAAGCAAAATTGATTTTGGGTCTGTTGTATGGCGCAGTCGAGGCGCTGGCCCATCAAACGGACGCGGATGCCGCAATGGCGCTGGCCGACACGCGGCCATTGGTGCACGCCATGCTGGCCGGCTTGCGCGGCATTGCCGTCGCCTAGGCAGCAGGCCGCGCTGCCGCGATGATCGCCGCTACCACCTCGGCGAACCCCGCACCGCGCTCATGGGGTGTGACGTAGCGCGGCAAGTGCGTAAGCTGGTCCGCAAAGCGCTGGATGTTGGCCACACCCACACAGTGGGTGAAGTGCTCAAACATCGCCTGGTCGTTGCCCGAATCACCGACAAAAACCCAGTGGTCGAGTTCCAGCGCCAGGTCGCGACCCAGCAACTCGCGAACGATCCAGTTGGCACCTTGCCATTTGTCGAAGTTGCCAAAGCAGCCGTGGATATGGATGCTGCTGACGGTGGTGTGCATGCCGTAACCCTGCAACAAGGCCAGCACCTTTTGGACTTTTTCAGCTGAGAGGCGGGCATGTTCGTGGTAGTCAAAGGCCAGGTCGGTCTCGCGCCCCACACTGTCGCGGGTGACGAAAACACCGGGCACCTCAAACATCACGCGGGCAGCGATCTTTTGCATGCGCATTTGGTTGGTGGCGCGCGTCACGGCATCCTGCTGGTACAGTTTTGATAGCGAACTATCTATGTTCGACGTGGGCTCGATGCCGATTTGACTTGAAAAGTCTGTCTTGCGCGCGTGTACGAAGGCAACCGCGCCATTCTCGGCCACCATGGCGTCCACCGGCCACGGTGCTGCTCCGGTCATGAACGGCGCGCACCAGCCAATAGGCCGCCCGGTGATGGCGATGACCACAAGTCCTGCCCCTTTAAGGACAGCCAGCGCCTGTAGCGCATCGGGTGTGATGGCCCCCTTGGTGGTCAACGTATCGTCAATATCCGTGAACACACCGACGATGCCTCTGCGTTCGGAGGCGTGCCAGGAAGACAGGGGCAACATCAAACGAACCCGAGGCTGGCTTGATTAGCCTGCGGTCTGCAGTGCCAGCCCCGCATGCTCGCGCAGCGGATGGAAGTGGATCTTGGGGAAGCGCTCTTGCGCCAGGCGCACGTCATACGGGCTGGTGCACAGATAGGCCAGCGTGTCAGCCGCATCACGGGCCATACGCATGGGGTAGGCGTCGCAAAAGGCCTTCAGTTCGGCGGGAGTGTCGGCAGTGATCCAGCGTGCGCCGGTGTACTGGCAGCCTTCTAGCCGGATGTCGGCGTCATATTCACCCTTCAGGCGGTGTTGCACCACTTCAAACTGCAGCTGACCGACGGCACCCAGCAGCATATTGCCGCCGATCTCGGGGCGGAACACCTGGATGGCGCCCTCTTCACCCAACTGCGCCAGACCCTGCTGCAACTGCTTGGTGCGCAGCGGGTTACGCAGCACCACGGTCATGAACATCTCGGGTGCGAAGAAGGGCAGGCCGGTGTACAGCAGGTTGACGCTGCCGTCGGTGATGGTGTCGCCCAGTTGCACGCCGCCGTGGGTGGTGAAGCCGACAATGTCGCCGGCATAGGCCTCTTCCACCGCCTCGCGGCGCTGGCTCATGAAGGTCACCACGCTGGTGGGGCGCAATTCCTTGGCAGTCCGCATCACTTTCAGTTTCATGCCCGGTGTGTACTTGCCCGATGCCATGCGCACAAAGGCAATGCGGTCGCGGTGGTTGGCATCCATATTCGCCTGCACCTTGAACACCACGCCGCTGAAGGCTTCGTCCTCAGGCTGCACCTGTTTGACGACGGGCTGCTTGTTGACGATGAACGAACTGGTGCGCGGCCCGGGAGAGGGCGCCAGGTCAATCAGCGCATCCAGCACTTCCATCACACCGAAATTGTTGACACCGGAGCCAAAAAACACCGGCGTTTGTTTGCCCGCCAGGAAGGCCTCGCGGTCAAACGTCGGTGATGCACCGGTGGCCAGTTCCATGCTCTCGAACGCCGTGTCGATCTCGAAACCGAAACGTTTCGTCAGTTCCACCGTGTCGGTGACGGGAATCGTTTCAAAATCCTGCGGACGACGCTCGGAGCCACTCTCAAACACGCTCATGGCGCGGGTACGCAGGTTGATGATGCCGCCAAAACTCTTGCCTTGGCCTACCGGCCAGGTCATGGGCACGCAGGGCATGCCCAGTTCGCGCTCCACTTCGTCCAGAATGTCCAGCGGGTCGCGCACCTCGCGGTCCATCTTGTTGACAAAGGTGATGATGGGCGTGTCGCGCTGGCGGCACACCTCAATCAGGCGGCGGGTCTGCGCTTCCACACCATTGGCCGCGTCAATCACCATCAACGCCGAGTCCACAGCGGTCAACACGCGGTAGGTGTCTTCCGAGAAGTCTTTGTGGCCGGGGGTGTCGAGCAGGTTGACCACATGGTCGCGGTAGGCCATTTGCATCACGCTCGATGCCACTGAAATGCCGCGCTGCTTTTCAATTTCCATCCAGTCGGACGTGGCATGGCGGCTCGCCTTGCGCGCCTTGACCGAGCCCGCAATCTGGATGGCGCCCGAGAACAGCAAGAGCTTTTCGGTTAGCGTGGTTTTACCGGCATCGGGGTGGGAAATGATCGCAAAGGTGCGGCGGCGGCGGGTTTCGGCGAGGAAGGACATGAATGGTGCGCAATGCCCTGGCACGGACTGTTGGGGGTCAATAGTCGGTGTGGCCGGGCACAGAAATCAGGATAAGGCTAGAATTATCGCTTTCCGAGGAGCGGTGCAGTTCACATGTGGTGAACGAGGCTCGGAAAACTGGTCCCCTGTGGCCGGTCCCAAGACCAACGACGCTCACCCACTGGTCTGTGTGGTGAGCCTTTTCCCAGGTTGATTCACGTCCAGTGGCATTTCAAATTGATTTTTGGAGTTAGCCATGAGTGCGTTGAAACCTGTTCCCAAGTTCGAAGACTACAAGATTGCCGACCTGAGCCTGGCCCCCTGGGGCCGTAAAGAGCTGACCATTGCCGAGACCGAAATGCCGGGTCTGATGGCCATCCGCGAAGAGTTACGCCAAGGCGCAGCCCCTGAAGGGCGCGCGCATCACCGGTTCGCTGCACATGACCATTCAGACCGGCGTGCTGGTCGAGACCTTGCAGGCACTGGGTGCCGAGGTGCGTTGGGCTTCGTGCAATATTTTCTCCACCCAGGACCACGCCGCCGCCGCGCTGGTCGCCCGGGGTACACCGGTGTTTGCCTACAAGGGTGAATCCCTGGTGGACTACTGGGATTACACGCACCGTATTTTTGAATTTGGTTCCAAAGGCTCCAAATCCGAAGGCCCGAACATGATTCTGGACGACGGCGGTGATGCGACCCTTCTGATGCACTTGGGCGCTAAGGCCGAGACAGACATCAAGGTGCTGGCCAAGCCCGGCAGCGAAGAGGAAATCTGCCTCTTCAACAGCATCAAGGCCAAACTCAAGGTGGACCCCACCTGGTACAGCCGCCGCCTGAAAAACATCATCGGCGTGACCGAAGAAACCACCACCGGCGTGTTGCGCCTGAACGAGATGTCCGAGAAGGGCACGTTGGCCTTCCGCGCCATCAACGTCAACGACTCAGTCACCAAGAGCAAGTTTGACAACCTATACGGTTGCCGCGAATCGTTGGTGGACGCCATCAAGCGTGCCACCGACGTGATGATTGCCGGCAAGGTGGCCCTGGTGGCCGGTTACGGCGATGTGGGCAAGGGTTCCGCACAGGCGTTGCGCGCCTTGAGCGCCCAGGTTTGGGTGACTGAAGTGGATCCGATCAACGCCCTGCAGGCCGCGATGGAAGGCTACAAGGTTGTGACCATGGAATATGCCGCCGACAAGGCCGATATTTTTGTGTCTGCCACCGGCAACAAAAACGTCATCACCTTCAAACACATGGAGGCCATGAAGGACCAGGCCATCGTTTGCAACATCGGTCACTTCGACAATGAAATCGACGTCGCGTCGCTGGAAAAACTCAAGTGGGACGAGATCAAGCCCCAAGTGGACCACGTGATTTTCCCGGCCACCAAGGGCAAGAACGGCAAACCAGAAAAGCGCATCATCCTGCTGGCCAAGGGCCGTTTGGTGAATTTGGGTTGCGGCACTGGCCACCCCAGCTTTGTCATGTCGTCCAGCTTTGCGAACCAGACCATCGCCCAGATCGAACTGTTCACCAAACCCAAGGAATACAAGTCCGGGAAGGTGTACGTCTTGCCCAAGCACCTGGATGAAAAAGTGGCCCGTCTGCACCTGAAGAAGGTCGGCGCCGTGTTGTCCGAACTGACCGACGAGCAGGCCGCCTATATCGGCGTCAGCAAATCCGGCCCGTACAAAAAAGACACCTACCGGTATTGAACATCCCCGAATCGCCTGCGGCGCCTACCCCTCAAGGGGGTGATACCAGCCGCCCGGCTAAGCCGGTTCGAAGGGGAAATGGGGGTCGGATCACCGTTCGCGCAGCGAATGTGTGCTCTGACCCCTATTTCCCCGCAGTCACCCAAAGGAACACATGCGCATTGACCAACTACTCGTTCAACGTGGCCAGGCCACTACCCGGTCGCAGGCCCAGCGCCTGATCGCCGATGGGGTGGAATGGCTGCAGGGCGAGGCGTGGAAACGCGTCGCAAAAAATGGTGACGAGGTTCCCGAGACGGCCGATGTGCGGCTGCTGGACGACTCCGAAGCGCGCTACGTGTCCCGAGGTGGCCTGAAGCTGGAAGCGGCACTCAAGCAGGTGGGTTTGTCGGTGGAAGGTCTGGCCTGCCTGGATGTAGGGCAAAGCACCGGTGGTTTTACCGACTGCCTGTTGCAACACGGTGCGCGTTTGGTGGTGGGTGTGGACGTGGGCAGTGCCCAGCTCCACCCTCAACTGCGCGAAGACGGCCGTGTGCTGTGTGTCGAGAAGGTCAATGCCCGTTCGCTGACGGCTACTGATTTGATAGCTGCTTGCGCAAATTACACGGGGGCTGGCGGCCTATTTGACCCTGAAGTCCATGGCGAAGAGCCGTTTGTTCCGGAGTTTGACGTGGTGGTGGGCGACCTGTCCTTCATCTCGCAAACTTTGGTGTTGCCCGCGGTCGTGCCTTTTTTGAAAGCGGGTGGCACACTGCTGACCTTGGTCAAGCCGCAATTTGAATTGCAACCGGGCCAGGTGGGCAAGGGCGGCATTGTGAAAGACGATGCCATGTACCCCATCGTCGAGCAGCGCCTGCGTGAAGCCTGTGCCGAGCTGGGTCTGACCGTGACCGCGTGGTTTGACTCGCCCATCGAAGGTGGCGACGGCAACCGCGAGTTTTTTGTCAGCGCGAAAAGACTCCTGATACTTGCGGACGCCAGAGCCGACGGCGCCCAAGAGCCGTCCACTGAATAGACGCGGGACCGCCCGCTAAACGGAGAGAAAAGTTATGTCTGAGCCATCCCGACTGCCCGTCAGTGTGGAGTTTTTTCCGCCGAAGACGCCCGAAGGAGTGGAAAAGCTGCGCGCCGTGCGCCAGCAGTTGTATGGGCTGAAGCCGGAGTTTTGTTCGGTCACCTTCGGTGCGGGTGGCTCTACCCAGGAAGGCACCTTCAATGCTGTGCGGGAAATATTGGCCGATGGCGTGAGTGCGGCCTCCCATTTCTCGTGTATCGGTGCGACCCGTGAAACGGTGCGCGCTCAACTTGCCACGCTTAAGTCTATGGGAGTCAAGCGCCTGGTGGCTTTGCGCGGCGACCTGCCCAGTGGTTATGGTGCTGGCGGCGAGTTCCATTACGCCAGTGAGTTGGTGGCTTTTATCCGTCAGGAAACCGGTGACGATTTTCACATCGAAGTGGCGGCCTACCCTGAAATCCACCCCCAGGCCAAGTCCCCGAGCGGCGACCTGCAGGCCTTTGCCACCAAGGTTCGCGCCGGTGCCAACTCGGCCATTACCCAATATTTCTACAACCCGGATGCCTACTTCCGTTTCGTTGATGACATCGCGGCACTCGGCCTGAATGTGCCCGTGGTGCCCGGCATCATGCCGATCACCAGCTCATCCCAGTTATTGCGTTTCTCGGATGCCAGCGGTGCCGAGATTCCACGTTGGATTCGTTTGCGCCTGCAGAGTTATGGCGACGACACCGCTTCTATCAAGGCCTTCGGTCTGGATGTGGTGACGGGTCTATGCGAACAGTTGCGTGCCGGTGGCGCACCGGCGCTGCATTTCTACACGATGAATCAGAGTGTGGCGACCTTGGCCCTGTGTGAGCGGCTGGGGTTGGGCGGTTAGATTCACAATTTGGTCGCCTCAAAGAGGGGTATCGATAGGGGCGTGAAGGAGGTGGGTCTTTTCGGGTACTCGTGCGCCGGTAAGGCCAAGCGCGGGGCGGCTCATGCTGCCAAACGCGCAGAAATCGCCGCCCCGCGCTTGGCCTTCCCGGCTTTGTGAGTCTCTAGCCGCCGCTCTCCAACGTGAAGGCTGCGTGCTGGTCCTGCTTGAGCAGGGCCACCATTTGGGGTAGTGCCAGTTGCAGGGCCGCCTTGAGCGTGTGGGGTGGGTTGATGATGAACATGCCGCTGGCGGGCAGGCCGGGGCGCACCACCTCGCCGGCGTCGTCCTGCAGCAGTTTGCTGGACTTGACCGTCAGCGTGGCACCCAGCCAACTCTTGCCTGCCTTGTTGGCCAAGGTTTTGAGTTTCTTGGGCAGATCATGCGCTTCGGGGCGCGGAATGATCGGGTACCACACGGCATAGGTGCCGGTGACAAACCGCTGCAGTGAGTCCGCCACCATGACCGCTACGCGACCGTAGTCGGTCTTGAGTTCGTAGCTGGGGTCACAGAACACCAGGGCGCGACGTGACGGGGGCGGTAGAAATTTCTTGATGCCCTCAAAACCGTCTTCACGCAGGATCGCCACCTGGCGGCCCGCTTCCAGCTGCGCAATATTGGCGGTCAGGGTCTTGGTGTCGGTGGGGTGAATTTCAAACAGCTTGAGCTTGTCGCGGTCGCGTTCCTGAATGACGCGCTGGATGATGAAGGGCGAACCGGGGTAAACCTTGTGGCTGTCCTGCTTGTTGAAACTTGCGACCAAATCCAGGTAGTCTTGCAACGCCGGCGCAAAAGGCTCGGACGGTTTAATGGCAACCAGCTTCAGGTAACCGTCAGCCGCCTCGGCACTGGTCTGGGCATAGTCACCGTCCAGGCGGTACAGGCCCGCTCCGGCATGGGTGTCAAAGACCGTCAGGGCGGCGTCTTTTTGCACCATATGCCGCAATACGGCCAGCAAAACGGTGTGTTTGAGAACGTCGGCGTGGTTTCCAGCGTGGAAGGCGTGGCGATAACTGAACATCCGTGGATGGTAACCGCCCCAGCGCTGTTTGGCTAAATTTGTATGCCAAATTGGCACCCAGCCCCCGTATTCATTGCGCAAACAGCTATTGTTTTGATAGTGATTTATGCAGGAGCGAGGGACTTTTGCGCAAAAGTTCACTTCGTTGCGATACAGTTTCGGCGCCAACAGGCTCAGCAAACTTCAGCATGTCCCAAACCATTGTCTCCAGTGCTTCCGAGCTTTCCACCATGCAACGCATCGTGGTGGTCGGCATCAGTGGCGCGGGGAAATCGACCCTTGCAAAGGCCTTGTCGGACCGCAACAGGCTGCCCTACGTCCCATTGGACGAATTGTTTTGGGGTCCACAGTGGCAGCCCAAACCGGCCCCGGTTTTCGCCGGTTTGGTGCAACAGGCGGTCGATGGTGAGCGCTGGGTTGTCGACGGAAACTATGCGACCGTTCGGCAGCACATTTGGCCCAAGGCACAAGCCGTGATTTGGCTCAATGTGTCCTTGCCGGTAACGCTTTGGCGGGTGCTCAGGCGCACGGTCTGGCGCATCCTCGCCCGTGAACGGCTGTGGCATGACAATCGCGAGTCCATCGGCAGGGCGTTGTCAAAAGAGTCCCTGTTGCTCTGGGTGTGGGAAAACCACAAACGGCGGCGTGAGGAGTTCGAGCGACTTCGTGCCGACAAGGCTTACCCGCATCTGGTGTGGTTCGAGTTCAAAAGTCCCAGTGAAGTCCGTACGTTTCTGCGGGCACTGAAACCCGTCACCTAAGGTGGGTGGTGGGCTTGCACCGCGCGGTCGCCTCCCGCAGTTGCCCCGGTCGTCACCTGTGAAACACCAGACTGGCAGTTTCTGACCAAATCTCATATAATCGTAGGCTTCGCAGCGCTTTTGTGGCTCCGCGGCGAAGGCTTTTCGTAACGTCTCGCGACTGCACGCCGAGTATCCCCACCTAAGAGATTCCCACCGGACCTGACGATCAAACCCGTCGGGTTTGGAATAGAAGGAACGCCGACCGTGGAAAAGAGCCCTCCAAACCCTCCTTTAAAAAGAGAAAACTCATGTCAACTTTCAGCGCAAAACCCGCTGAGGTCGTGCACGAGTGGTTTGTGATTGACGCGACCGACAAGGTCCTCGGACGAGTAGCCAGCGAAGTTGCTCTCCGTTTGCGCGGCAAACACAAGGCCATTTACACGCCTCACGTCGATACCGGCGATTTCATCATCGTCACCAATGCAGCCCAGCTGCGCGTCACTGGCGCCAAGTCGCTGGACAAGGTGTACTACCGCCATTCGGGTTACCCCGGCGGCATCTCGTCCACCAACTTCCGTGACATGCAAAACAAGTTCCCCGGCCGCGCTTTGGAAAAAGCCGTCAAGGGTATGTTGCCCAAGGGTCCCCTGGGTTACGCCATGATCAAGAAGCTCAAGGTTTACGGCGGTGCTGAGCACCCCCACACAGCCCAGCAGCCCAAGGTTTTGGACATTCCCGGTATTTCTCCCGCAGCAGTGAAACGTGAGGCCGCCAAATGATCGGTGAATGGAACAATGGCACCGGCCGTCGCAAATCCAGCGTCGCCCGCGTGTTTCTAAAAAAAGGCTCCGGCCAAATCGTCGTCAATGGCAAAGCCATTGAAAACTTCTTTGGCCGTGCAACGTCCATCATGATCTGCAAGCAGCCCCTGCTGTTGACCAACCACGCCGAAACCTTTGACGTCATGGTCAATGTGGCCGGTGGCGGTGAGTCGGGTCAGGCTGGCGCCGTGCGCCACGGTATTACCCGTGCTTTGATCGACTACGACGCAACGCTCAAGCCCGAGCTGAGCAAAGCCGGCTTCGTAACGCGTGATGCGCGCGAAGTCGAGCGTAAGAAGGTCGGCTTCCACGGCGCTCGCCGTCGCAAGCAGTTCTCCAAGCGTTAAACCGCGCAACGTTTCGTTGCCCATTCAACGGCCGCCAGGGTGCAAATCCTCGCGGCCGTTTTGTTTCAGCGCCGGGCCGCCCCAAGCTGAAACACGACCCCCTCGGGGGGCAGCGGTGGAGCGTGAGTGCCACCATTTCTTTGGGCTGCTAGACTTCGCCCTCCATGAGATTCAAGCTCTTACGCCGCCGCCTCACCATCAGTGCCCCGCGCATGGCAGTCCGAAGCGCCTTGCCCTGGCCGTTCCGCTGGGCGGTGTGGGCGATCGTGCTCGGGTTTTGCGCTGCTATCGGTCTTTGGGCCTTCGAATTTGGCAAAGACATTGCTGGCCTGGAAAAAGGCTCCAAGGAAGAAATGGGGCGCTTGCAGGGTCACATTGCACAGCTCCAGATCGAGTTACAAACGGTTAAGGCTGAGCGCGACAAGGCCCAGTCCATCGCCAACACGGCTGACATGTTGGTGACCGCCGAAAAAGCCTCCCACGAAAGCCTGTTGGCACAAACCAAGCGGTTGGAAACAGAAAATCGTTCGCTGCGTGATGACCTGGGTTTTTTTGAGAAACTGATTCCAGCCAGCGGAGTGGACGGCCTCGCCATTCGTGGCTTGCATGCCGAAATGCTGGGTGATCGCACGTTAAAATGGCAGGTTCTTGTGATCCAGTCGGGCAAGAACCCTGCGGAGTTTAATGGGCACCTGGAATTGTCGTTTTCGGGTGTGCTTAATGGAAAGTCCTGGACGGCCGCCCTGTCGGGCGAGGCTCCGGCCATCCGGGTGCGGCAGTATGGCCGTATCGGTGGTGAGTTCGAAGTGCCCGCGCAGGTGCAGATCAAAAGCGTTTCCGCCAAGGTAATGGATGGCGCGGTCGAACGAGCCACGCAGTCCATCAAGTTGTAATTTTCAACGGGGTCCTTCGTCATGTTCAACAAAAAGAAACAACCGCCCATCAAGAGTTTGATCGCCGATGGCAGTCAAATCAGTGGCAACATTGTGTTCACTGATGGGTTGCGGGTCGACGGCGTTGTGAACGGTAATATTTATGCAGCGGAAGAAGACGCCAGTATTTTGGTGATTTCTGAAATTGCAGCCATTACGGGCGAAATTACCGCTGATCACATCATCATCAATGGCAGTGTCAAGGGCCCGATCCACGCCCGAAAGATGCTGGAGCTGCAACCCAAAGCCCGCATCGACGGTGACGTGCAATACGCCGCGCTGGAAATGCACCAGGGCGCGTTGATCACTGGCCAACTCAGGCCCATCCTGATCGGCGAAGAAAAGCCCACACTGAAACTGGCGTCAAATAACCAGTGAAGCAATTCCCGAGCGAATTGCTGTAGTATTGCGTCTCACCCTGATTCCACCGGAGAACACCCATGAGTGCCGTAGCCGAAAACATCCAGACCGAAATGCCCGCCCCGATTCTGTTTACTGACAGCGCTGCGGCGAAGGTGGCTGACCTGATCGCCGAAGAAGGCAACCCTGATCTGAAGTTGCGCGTATTTGTGCAAGGCGGAGGCTGCTCAGGTTTCCAGTACGGCTTTACGTTTGATGAGATCACCAATGAAGACGACACCATCATGAGCAAGAATGGTGTGTCCTTGCTGATTGATGCCATGAGTTACCAGTACCTGGTCGGTGCCGAGATTGACTACAAAGAAGATCTGCAGGGCGCGCAGTTTGTCATCAAGAACCCAAATGCCACCACCACGTGTGGTTGCGGTTCGTCTTTCTCTTAGTCAAAGGACTGTTTCGCTGCCGGGCTGCCCCGGGGGTGTTCTGAAACGCCGGGCGGCTTTTGTCAGGCCGGGTAGATTGCACCCAATATGCGGGCGCCTCTGGCGCCCGTAACACTTTTGACGCTGGCAGGAATGCCATCCAGCGCTTGCTGCGCCAACCACGCAAACGCGCTGGCTTCGACTTGCAA
Organism: Candidatus Aalborgicola danicus; assembly: GCA_016703945.1. Lineage (GTDB taxonomy): Bacteria > Pseudomonadota > Gammaproteobacteria > Burkholderiales > Burkholderiaceae_C > Allorhodoferax > Allorhodoferax danicus. Next base: position 89,380 of record JADJBC010000051.1, on the reverse strand, counting down.
GGGTGGGAGTCCGAATTCGGCGGTGGAAACAACCCGGCAAAGGGGTAATGCCGCCTGCATCCGGTTCATCAGGTGGGTGTTGAGTGCGCCGCCACCACAGACCAGCAGTTCGGAGCAATGGGGTGCGATTTCCAGCAGACTGCGGGCGCACCCCAAGGCCGTCAGTTCAGCCAACGTCGCCTGTACGTCACAGGGCGTTATGTCCTGCACCATGCCCAGTTTTTCGGTCAGCCAGTGGGTATTGAATACATCACGCCCCGTGCTCTTGGGTGCTGGTTTGGCAAAGAAGGGTTCGGCCAGAAGGCCGGTTAGTAAGTCAGTGTTTACTCTTCCGGAGGCAGCCCAACAACCGGCATCGTCATAGGGCCGGCCGGTGTGGGTCTCACACCAGGCATCCATCAAGGCATTGCCCGGGCCGCAGTCAAAACCGCACAGATCGGGTTTGCCGGGGTCCAACAGCGTGATGTTGGAAATCCCGCCGATGTTTAGCACTGCCAACGTGTGGCCGGGCTGCCCAAAAAAAGCCTGGTGAAACGGTGGCACCAGTGGTGCGCCCTGGCCACCGGCTGCCACATCACGGCTGCGAAAGTCCGCCACAACCGTGATGCCGCACAACTCGGCAAGTAAAGCCGGGTTGTTGAGTTGCAGCGTGTAACCCGTTTCGTCAAATTCTTGCGGGCGATGTCGCACCGTTTGACCGTGGGCCCCGACCGCGCGCACGGTGGACGCCGCGATGCCACATTCCCGCAGCAGTTGCGCCACCTGATCAGCATACAAACGGGCCAGGCCGTTCGCGGCCAGTGCCGCACGGTGCAATTCGTTGTCGGACGGGGTATTCAAGGCCAGCAGTTCGCACCGGAGACTGGCTGGTAGCGGGGCGCTGCAATGCCCCAGGATAGTTGGACGCAAGCCGTCAAAGTCCGCCAGCACGGCATCCACACCGTCGAGCGAAGTGCCCGACATCAAACCGATGAACCGCTTTGACAACGGTGTGGTCCGTTGCGGCTGGACTATTGTGCGCTGCCGGGTAACAACTGCGAAGCGGCTGCCAACTGGGTACGAACCTGTGCCGCAGCCTGGTTAAACGCAGGCCGTGCAGCAGCAGTGACGGGTACTGCTTCACTTTGGCGTGCCATGGTCAAGGGATCCCGGTGGGTGCCGTTGACGCGGAATTCAAAATGCAGATGGGGGCCGGTCGCCCAGCCGGTTTGGCCGACGGCACCGATATGCTGGCCCTGGCTGATGGCTTGCCCATTGCGCACATGGATGCGGCTCAAATGCGCATACACCGTGAGGCTGTTGTTCTGGTGTTTCACCATAACCACGTTGCCAAAGCCGTTTTGCACGCCGGCAAAATGCACCACGCCATCACCCACACTGCGCACCGCAGTGCCGGTCGGGGCGGCATAGTCCACACCCAGATGCGCGCGCCAGGTTTGCATGATGGGGTGAAAGCGCATTTTGAAGCCGCTGGTCACACGAGAAAACTCCATGGGGGATGCCAGAAAGGCCCGGCGCAGGCTTTCACCCGCCAGGTTGTAATAGCCGCCCTTGGTCGCGGGCTGGCTGGCGGTGGATAGGCCCGCCTGCCCAGTAGCGGCCGCTTCCTGGAACCACATGGCCTGGAAACTTTTGCCGGCGTTGACAAATTCGGCGTTCAGCACACGACCTGCACGCAAGGGTTCACCATCACCTTCAAGCGTTTCATAGGTCACCGAAAAACGGTCACCTTTGCGCAAGGCACGGTGGAAATCAATGTCTCCGGAAAAAATTTCGGCCAACTGTGTGGCGATGGAGTCGGGGATGCGGGCGTCATCGGTGGCCGCAAACAACGATGTGTGGATGGTGCCGCTGGCAAGACGTGAAGAGGCCGTCATCGGCAAGGTTTCCACGCGGGATTGGAAGCCGGTTGGCGTCTTTTCGACACTCAAACGCTTGAACATGCCGTCGTCTTCCGGGCTCCAGCGAGCGCTGAGTTTCAACAGGGTGTTGCCTTCGCTGGCTTCCACCGTCACATTGCGTCCACCACGGCCCATCAGGGTTTGCTGGACCAGCCGGTCAGCGCGAATGAATGCAGCGGCCTGAGGATCGTAGATGCCGAGTCGTTTGAGCAAGGCTTCCGCGGTATCCGCAGCGCGGGTTGTGTCTGAACGGTACAGGCGCATGGCCTGGTTTTGAACGCTTTCTGTTTGCGCGAACAGTGGCAGCGGGATCACATCTTCGACCACGGTGCGAACCGGAAGTTGTGCTGCATCGGGTGCCAGGCTGGCGACCGCAAACGTAGCACCAGCGCCGCCCAGCAGGAGGGCGGCAATGGCGGCAGTCAGTTGTTTGGGATGGTGTTGGACGAGACTGGCGGCGAAGGCAAAAGCATCCTCGGCAGTCTGGATCAGACGGGTTTTCAAAATTCGGGCTCCATGGATTGGGGGCGGCGCCTTATGACGGTCCACCCCAAACTGCAACGTGGGCGCGACTAAAATCCAGCCGCTGGCTCCCAAAGGTCGCAGGAGAGGAGTGGCAGTATAACTGCCTCCTGCACCCCGGCATCAATAGAAACCCTTATGAATCAAGCCCCAAACTCCCCGTTTCCGATGAGCGACGGCGTGCGCGAAGCGTTGGCTGTATCCCTGCGCGGCTGTGACGAACTGATCCCTCAGGAGGAATGGGTCAAAAAGCTGGCCAAATCCGAGGCGACCGGCAAACCGCTGCGCATCAAGCTGGGGCTGGACCCGACAGCGCCCGACATCCACATCGGCCACACGGTGGTGCTGAACAAGATGCGCCAGTTGCAGGATCTGGGCCACACGGTGATCTTCCTGATCGGCGACTTCACCAGCATGATTGGCGACCCCAGCGGGCGCAACAGCACCCGCCCGCCACTCACCGCCGAGCAGATCAAGGTCAACGCCGAGACCTATTACAAGCAGGCCTCGCTGGTGCTGGACCCGGCCAAAACCGAAATTCGTTACAACAGCGAGTGGAGCGACCCGCTGGGCGCGCGCGGCATGATCCAGCTCGCCAGCCGCTACACCGTGGCGCGCATGATGGAGCGCAACGACTTCCACGACCGTTTCAAGGCTGGCCAAAGCATCAGCGTGCACGAGTTTTTGTACCCGCTGATGCAGGGTTATGACTCGGTCGCGCTGCACAGCGACCTGGAACTGGGCGGCACCGACCAAAAGTTCAACCTGCTGGTCGGACGCCAACTCCAGGCCGAATACGGCCAGGAGCCGCAGTGCATTCTGACCATGCCGTTGCTCGAAGGGCTGGACGGCGTCGAGAAGATGTCGAAGAGCAAGAACAACTACATCGGCATCAGCGAAGAACCCAACACCATGTTTGCCAAGGTGCTCTCCATCTCGGACGTACTGATGTGGAAGTGGTACACGCTGCTGAGCTTCCAGTCGGAAGCCACCATTGCCGCTTTGAAAGCTGAAGTAGAGGGCGGCCGAAACCCAAAGGATGCCAAGGTCGCGTTGGCCAAGGAAATCACCGCCCGCTTTCACAGCGCCGCAGCCGCCGATGCGGCCGAGCAGGATTTCATCAACCGTTCGCGCGGCGGTGTGCCGGATGACATCACCGAGATCAGCCTGCCGCTGGGTGAAGCTGGCGCGTCCGTCGGCATTGCAGCGTTGCTGAAGTCCGCCGGCTTGGCTGCCTCCAGCGGCGAGGGCAACCGCCTGATCGACGGCGGCGGCGTGCGGGTGGACTCCACTGTGGTCAGTGACAAAGGTCTGAAACTGGCGGCCGGAACCTATGTGTTGCAGGTTGGCAAGCGCAAGTTTGCGCGCGTCACGCTGGCGTAATTGCTATGCAATTGGTAGCATCTTACGCATATTCCATGGGGGCTAGCGGTCGGTTTTTCTTATGATTTCTGTGCTGCAACGGGTTAGCTCGGCCCGGGTCGAGGTCGATGGGCAAACAGTGGGCGCCATTGGCCCTGGCCTTTTGGTCCTGGTCTGCGCCGAGCGGGGGGACACAGCGGTCCAAGGCGACAAGTTGCTGGCCAAGATTCTGAAGTTGCGCATCTTTAGCGACGCCCAGGGCAAGATGAACCACAGCGTGCAGGACATGGATGGATCGGGCACGGCGGGTGGCTTGTTGATCGTCAGCCAGTTCACGCTGGCGGCCGATGTCAGCGGCGGCAACCGCCCCAGCTTCACCGGCGCAGCAACACCTACCGATGGGCAGCGTCTGTACGAGGCCTTCGTGGCTGCCGCCAGGCGCCAACACACACCGGTGGCGACAGGCATTTTTGCGGCATCTATGCAGGTCAGTCTGGTGAATGATGGCCCGGTGACGATTCCCATGCGCATCGCACCGCAGTCGTCGATCGACGCGCGGTAATTTGCCGCTATCCTGTTGGTTTTGGGCGCGGCTGGGCCCACCCGATACAAAGGCAGGTGATGAAACTACTGGTACTCGGCGGCACGGTCTTTCTGGGTCGGCACGTGGTGGAAGCGGCGTTGGCCGCGGGCTGCGAGGTCACGCTGCTCAACCGCGGTAACCGGGAGCCTGCTTTCGCCGCAGCCGTCGAAGCCTTGCGGGGTGATCGCGACGGAGACCTGAGCGCGTTGCGGGGACGCCAATTTGACGCGGTGGTGGATTGCAGCGGGTATACGCCGCAGCAACTCCAGCGCTCGGCTGAAGCGCTGCGCGACCAGGTTGCACACTATGTGTTTGTCTCCACCATCTCGGTCTATGCGCGTTTTGCGCCCGGTGTGGCCTATGACGAAACAGCAGCGCTGACCCCAACTTCCGAAGGGTATGGCGGTGCCAAGGCGCGCGCGGAAGAGGTGATCGAGGCGGCATTGCCAGGGCGCGTCACCCGCGTCCGCCCGGGGCTGATCGTCGGTCCCCATGACCCCACGGGTCGTTTTACCTACTGGCCTTTGCGCCTGGCGCGCGGGGGCACGGTGCTGGCGCCAGGCCGTCCGCAGCGCCCGGTGCAGTTTATTGACGTGCGAGACCTCGCCGCCTGGTGTGTGCGTCTGGCCATGCTGCACACTGTGGGTGTGGTGCACGGTGTTGGCCCAACCGGCACGATGGCAGACCTGCTGGACGCATGTATCCAGGTTTGCGCCACTGATGCGCGACTGGTTTGGCGCGATGATGCGGATCTGGTGCGTGCCGACGTAGCCCCCTGGAGCGGGCTGCCCCTGTGGATCCCCGAGGCCGATGCCGAGCACGGTGGCATGCTGCTGGCCAGCAACCGCCGCGCCATCGCCGCTGGCCTGACCACCCGGCCCTGGATGGACACCGTACGCGATACGCTCATCTGGGCGCGGTCTGTCGGGCCCGCCGCGGCGTCAACCGTTGCGATGACGCCAGAGGCCGAAGCGGCGCTGCTGGGCGCAGCCAAGCACCTGCCGGTGGAAAACCCTGATACCGCATGATCGGTGCCATGGTATGGTCAAATACGTCTGTATATAAATGGCCTAAAGCCCTCGTATCTTCTATACGTTATGCTATGAAATATGTAGCACGTCAGGGTCGTTGCGTATTCTGGTGCAAATCGCTACAGTTTCCCGCAGACCCGTCCGGTGTTGATTGGCCAAGGAGTTCGTTGGTGCGTTGGTTTTCCCTTCATTGCAAATTCCGTCCACTGTGCGGGCGCGTTGCTCAGTGCGCCCCACGCCCTGCCGTTGGGAGCATGTGGCCGGCCCATTGCCCATGACTACGCCGAGATCCTGGCCTTGGTCGTTGCTGTCTTTGCGACAAACACTGTTCATGGGTGCAGGCGTTGGAATTTTGTTGCCGGCCTTGCTGCTGGCCTACTACCAGATAACCACCAAGCTGGATACTGAAATCGACCTGCGTGTTCGTGTCCCCATGCAGCAGTACGCCGATGTCCTGGCCAGCGGAGTGGCTGTTGCAATCTGGAATGTGGACCGGGCGGTGGCGGCTGAACTGGTCGAAGCCGTCATGCGCAACCCGGATGTTGCCAGTGTCACGGTGACCGACGAATACAAAGAGGTGTTTGTGCGCCGTCAAAACCTAACGCCGGCGCGCAGTGAGATCTTGCGGGAGGAACGCTTCGTCACCTACAACAACTCGCGGGTCGGGCAATTGTCCATTGAGCTGACTACGACACGCATTGAAAAGGAGTTGCGCGACAACCTGATGAAGCTGGTGGCTGCCATCGTGGCCCAAGTGGCCATTTCCTTTGCTTTTATCTGGCTTTTGTTTGATCACCGCATCGTGCGGCCCTTGCATGAACTCAAGGAAGGTGCGCTGCGTCTGGCACGTGGCAATCTGGATCAGCCTTTGCAATGGCACCGGCGTGACGAAATCGGCAGCTTGGCCGGCGGTCTTGACAAAATGCGGGCCGACCTGGGCACTCTGCTGGCAGAGCGTGACCAGAAGAACCGGACCCTGCAGCAAGAGCTTGCCGAGCGGCTGCGTACAGAAGAGGCGCTGAACCTGAGCCGGGCCAAGTTTTCCGCGATCTTTGATGCGTCTCCGGTAGCGATGACGGTGTCTGCGCTGGGGGGTGACTTTGCTCTGCGCGACCTGAATGCCGCCTGGGTCAATCTGTTTGGCCGCAGCCGTGAGGCCATGCTTGCAAGCCCGGACGCCGAGCTGGCGGTCTGGAAAAGCGCACAAGACCGTTCGACCGTGATGGATGCGCTGGCACGAACCGGTGAGGTCGCGCGCCAAGTCAGCTGGATGGTGGGGGATGCGGGCCAGCGCGACATCCTGTGTGAGGTATCGGGCCGAGTGATCGCACATGGAGAGGAGCCGTTGCTGATTCTGGCCTATGAGGACATTACCGCCAAACACCGGTACGAAGAGAATATTCTGGCGCTCAATGCGTCGCTGGAGCAACGTGTCGCCTTGCGAACGCAGGAGTTGTCGAGTGCACTGGATCACCTCACCACAGCCCAGACCGAATTGGTGCGCACGGAAAAGATGGCTGCGTTGGGTTCCCTGGTGGCCGGCATCGCCCATGAATTGAATACGCCGATTGGCAACAGCCTTACCGTGGCGAGCACCCTGCAAGACCAGACCAAGGCGTTTGTGACCGAGATGGGGCGCGGCCTGACGCGTTCCCGCCTGGAGGAATATGTAGGCACCATCCAGGAGGGTGCAGGTATCCTGATGCGGGGCTTGCGCCACGCTGCGGATCTGGTGTCCAGTTTCAAACAGGTCGCCGTGGACCAGACCAGCATCAATCGGCGCCGCTTTGATTTGCGCGAAACGGTCAATGAAATTCTGCTCACCATGGGACCGGCCATACGCAAGACCAACCATGTGGTTGAGTGCACGATTCCCGACGGCATCCGCCTGGAAAGTTACCCGGGGCCGTTTGGACAGATACTGACCAATCTGGTGAACAATGCGCTGTTGCATGCCTTTGAAGGGATGGAGCAGGGCCTGGTGACCATTTCCGCGGTCCGGCTGGACGCGGACTGGGTAGCGGTTTCCGTGCAGGACAACGGTATTGGAATTCCGGAGCACAACCTGTCCCGGGTATTTGACCCCTTTTTTACCACCAAACTGGGACGTGGCGGTAGTGGCTTGGGTCTCAATATCGTCTACAACCTGGTTCAGGACGTGTTGGGGGGTAGCATCACTGTCTCCAATGTCAGCGCCAACAACGGTGCCTGTTTCACCTTGACCTTGCCGGTTTCTGCCCCGGTCCAGCCTGACCCTCCCCATCCGGATTGAGGCGGCGTTACTCCAGGAATATTGTTGCCATGCGTATTTTTTTCTCGTTGTGGCTGGTCGTACTGGTGGCCGGGTGTGCGATGGCGCCCCAGAGCCCTGTGGTGCCGGACCCACCTACACCCCCGCCGGTGGTGGTGATTCCCAAGGTGCCGCCACGCATCGGACTGGCCTTGGGGGGCGGCGCTGCGCGGGGGTTTGCCCATGTGGGGGTGATCCAGGTGCTGGAGGAGGCGGGCATCCGCCCGGTTCTGGTGTCTGGCACGTCGGCCGGCAGTCTGGTCGCTGCGATCTATGCCGGCGGCAAGACCGGCAAACAATTGCAGCAGGTGGCCGAAACCATGGAAGAGGCCACCATTGCCGATTGGACCTTGCCTTTGTTGAACCGCGGCATGCTGCGAGGTGACGCATTGGCCCGTTATGTCAACGGCCAGGTCGGTTCTCGCCTGATCGAAGACTTGCCTTTGCAGCTTGGCATCGTTGCGACCGACCTCAACAGCGGGCAAAGCATGTTGTTCCAGCGCGGTGATACGGGTACCGCCGTGCGCGCCTCCAGCGCCGTGCCAGCGGTTTTTCAACCGGTGCGCATTTCCGGACGCGAGTATGTAGATGGTGGTCTGGTGTCGCCCGTGCCGGTGCGAGCGGCGCGGCAGATGGGGGCGGAACTGGTGATTGCGGTTGATATTTCCAGCCCGCCCGAGGGCAATCTGGCAGCGGGCACGCTCGAAGTTTTGCTGCAGACGTTCTCCATCATGAGCAAAAGCATCAACTACTTTGAACTCAAGGAAGCCGACGTGGTCGTGAAACCGACCCTCACCGGCATTTCCAGCTCAGACTTTGGTGCCCGCAAACGCTCGATTGAAGCCGGGCGGCGCGCCATGTTGCAAATGCTGCCGCAATTGCGCGCCGCGATTGCGGCTAAGACCCGATAGGACGCGCAAAAAAAAGGCCCCGTTTTGCAACGAGGCCTTGAAGGGATCCCTGAACCTGAAGGTTTCGAAAGGACCCGAGGAGACAACCGGTGAAAGCCTTGCAGCTTCGGTGTTGGGTTGATTATGTCAGGGTTTTCCCTTGCTTGCTAGAGAAGGCGCTCCAAAACAAAGTCTTGTGCGCAATCAGCTGCAATTAACGCTTCTTGGCGGCTTGTTTTGTCGCGTTGGTTGCAGTTGCAGCCACGGCGTTGAAGTTGGCTTCGGCCATTTCAGTTGCTTGTTTGACAGCCTTTTGCACGGATTCCAGTGCATTGTTGGCTGCAGACACCGAACTCTTCATGATGGCGACTGCGGACTCGGAGCCAGCAGGTGCATTCTTGGCGGCGCTGTCAACCAGGCCCATGAATTTCTTCTGGGCTTCAGCCGCTTGGCCTTCCATGTTCTTGCTGAACTCGGCGCTGGTGCTGGTGGCAATGTCGTACAGGTGACGGCTGTAAGCAGCGGTCTTCTCAGCCAAAGGCTGCAGCAGGCCGGATTGCAGAGCCAACAGCTCTTGGGCGTCTTTCACGCTCAACAGGGACTGGGCGTGGGTGTTGGCTTCGGTCATGGCGGCTTTGGAGGCCGTCAGATTCAGTTCAACAATCTTTTCAACGCCTTCAAAAGCCTTGCTGGTCAGGCCAAACAGGGTTTCGAGGTTTGCTTTGTGGGAAGCCATCACTTGTTCAACGGTCATCATGTTCAATTCTCCAGGAGTTAAGGTAAAAATTCACTATCTGCCCCGTGACCAAGCTGGGTAGCCTGTCTATGTTGCAGTGCAGCATGGATCGAATTATAGGGATGGCATTTGCGAGCGCAAGTCTTTTTTGCTGCGTCGCAACAAATTAGAACAAATTTTCTAAAACCGGTGCTTGTCATCAGCGTGTCGCGATTGAGCCGTTTTTCTTCAGTAGTCCGGCCCGCGACGCCATTGACAAGACCAAGCTGGCAGAATGAAGCCATGCAGGATCGCCAAGCCATCTCTACCAAACCCGCACCCGAACCCCGCAGCGCCTATCGCGTTTTTCGCACCATTGCCACCCGCTGGATGGACAACGATGCCTACGGCCACGTCAACAACGTGGTGTATTACAGCTGGTTTGACACCGCCGTCAACGCCTACCTGATTGAGCGCGGTGTGCTCGATATCCACCAGGGCGACACGATTGGCCTGGTGATTGAAACCCAGTGTAATTATTTTGCGCCGTTGGCCTTCCCCGAGCCGGTGGACGTCGGTATCCGGGTTGCCAAACTCGGGACGTCCAGTGTGCGTTATGAAGTTGGCATCTTTGGAGCATCTGAACTGACGGTGGCCAAAGGCCATTTTGTACATGTCTATGTGGACAAACTCACGCGCCGTCCGGTACCCCTGCCCGTTCCCCTCAAAACTGTTTTGGAGACTTTGTTATGACGATGTCGGTTGTAGATGAAGCGATTACCTCACGCATGTCGGTACGGGCGTTCACGCCACAGGGCGTGCCACGGGAGTTGATGGAACACATTTTGCAAGTCGCCAGCCGCGCGCCGTCGGGCACCAATTGCCAGCCCTGGAAGGTCTATGTGTTGCAGGGCCGCAGCCGTGACACCCTGGTGGAACAGGTCTGTGCTGCCCATGACGCCATGCGCGCCGACCCGGCCCTGGCCGCTGTCTACACCGAAGAGTACGACTACTACCCGCAAAAATGGGTCAGCCCTTACATCGACCGCCGCCGCGAGAACGGTTGGGGCCTTTATGGCTTGGTCGGCATTGGCAAGGGGGACAAGGACAAGATGCACGCCCAGCACCAGCGCAACTACTGTTTTTTTGATGCGCCGGTAGGCCTGATGTTCACGATTGACCGCGTCATGGGTCGTGGTTCGCTGGTGGACTACGGCGCCTTCCTGCAAAACATCATGGTCGCCGCCCGCGGGCACGGCCTGCACACCTGTCCGCAAGCGGCGTGGAACGGATTTTCCAAGATTGTCTTGCCACACATCGGGGCAGGGCCGGACGAGATGCTGGTGTGCGGCATGGCGCTGGGGTATGCGGACACGTCGGCGCCGGTCAACGGCTTTCACACGCCAAGGGTTCCCGTGCAGGATTTCACGACCTGGCTGGACTGAGAAGTCGACATGGAAGTCCCCAAATGAGCACAACTGACTCTCGCCCCCGTATTCTGGTCACCCGAGCCATCTTTCCCGAGGTGGCGCAGCGCCTGTCCGAACACTTTGACGTCGAGTCCAACACGGCGGACGATGACTGGAGCCGGGGTGAACTGCTGCACCGCTTGCAGGACAAGACCGGCGCGCTGACCTTTGGCCTGGAACGTATCGACGCCGATTTGCTGGCCCGGTGCCCGCACCTCAAGATCTGCGCCAATATGACCGTGGGCTACAACAACTTTGACCTGGACGCCATGCGCGTTGCAGGCGTGCTGGGCACCAATGCACCCGATGTACTGACCGAGACCACCGCCGACTTCGGTTTTGCGCTGCTGATGGCCACGGCACGGCGTGTGACCGAAAGCGAGCATTTTTTGCGTGCCGGAAAATGGACGCGCTGGCAGTACGAGATGTTCTCGGGTGCCGAGGTGCATGGCAGTCGGCTTGGCATCATCGGAATGGGACGCATCGGCCAGGCCATAGCGCGCCGCGCCGCCTTCGGCTTTGGCATGCAGGTGGTCTACCACAACCGCAGCCGCCTGGACGCAACGCTGGAGGCCGATTGCCGCGCCAGCTACCTGAGCAAAGAAGAGCTATTGAAGACCGCTGATCACGTCATGCTAGTGGTGCCGTATTCCAAGGAGTCGCACCACACCATTGCTGCGGCGGAACTGGCGCTGATGAAGTCCACGGCGACCCTGATCAATATCGCTCGCGGCGGCATTGTGGACGATGGCGCGCTGGCCGCCGCGCTGCGCGAGAAGCGCATTGCGGCGGCGGGGCTGGATGTGTTTGAGGGCGAACCCAGGGTGCACCCCGACCTGCTGACCGTGCCCAATGTGGTGCTTACGCCCCATATCGCCAGTGCCACGCCGGGTACGCGCCGCGCCATGGCCATGCTGGCGGTGGATAACCTGATTGGCTACCTGATTGATGGCCGGGCAGTGACACCGCTGAACGCCGATGGGCTGGTGGCCCGCGCGGCTGCCTAAATGCTTCTATTTTGATAGCGACCTGCGCACATTCCACGTGGGCTAGAGCCCGATTTTCCATATGAATTTGGCTGCAAGGATGGATTTGGTGTGAATCAGGAAATAGTTTGGGCGCTGCTGGCTTTGGGACTGCTGAACCTGGGTTTGCTGACCTGGGTGGTATTGGGGCTGGCTCGTATGCGCAGCAACGCGGTGGACGCTGCACAACAAACCAAGGACCTGCAGGATTTGCGCGCCCAGTTGCAAAACGGTCACGAGCGGCTGGAGCGCGAACTGCGCCGTGAGATTGCCGAATCCAGCCAGCGCGCACGCCAGGACCTGAGCCAGAACCTGGCCACCTTCCAGCAAACCCTGACGCAGCAGGGGGCCGAAGCGACACGCACCCAGAACACGCAGATCGACGCCTTTGGCCAGCAGTTGGCCCTGATGCAAAAAACCCTGGCGGACACCCTGCACACCCAACTCTCCAGCGTGGGGGAGTCCACGGCGCGGCGCCTGGCTGAGATGAGCGACACCAACACCCGCGGCATGACGGCCGTGCGCGATGCCTTGAACCAGCAACTGGCGCAACTGCAGACCACCAATTCCGCCAAGCTCGACGAGATGCGCGCCACGGTGGACGAGAAGCTGCAGACCACGTTGCAGGCCAGATTGGGCGAGAGCTTCAAGCAGGTGGCCGACCGGCTGGAACAGGTGCACAAGGGCTTGGGCGAAATGCAGACGCTGGCCCAGGGCGTGGGTGACCTCAAACACCTGCTGACCAATGTGAAGACGCGCGGCATCTTTGGCGAGGCCCAGCTAGCCAGCCTGCTGGAACAGGTGTTTGTGCCCGACCAGTACGCCGTGCAGATTGCCACGCGACCCGGCAGTAAGAATGTGGTCGACTTTGCCATCAAGCTGCCCGGCAAGTCCGACACCGGCGCACCGCTGTGGCTGCCGATTGACGCCAAGTTCCCCAACGAAGACTACGAGCGCCTGCTGGATGCCCAGGGCCGCGCCGACGTGTTGGGTGCCGAGGCGGCGGGCAAGGCGCTGGAGATGCGCATCCGCCTGGAAGCCAAATCCATGGTCGAGAAATACGTGGAGCCCCCGCATACCACTGACTTTGCCGTCCTGTTCTTGCCGACCGAAGGCCTGTATGCCGAGGTATTGCGCCGCCCCGGGCTGATGGAAAGCCTGCAACGTGACCACCGCGTCACGCTGGCCGGGCCGACCACCTTGCTGGCGATGCTGAGCTCCTTGCAGATGGGCTTCAGAACCCTGGCGCTGGAGAAGCGTTCCAGCGAGGTCTGGCAGGTGCTGGGTGCGGTCAAGACCGAGTTCGAAAAATTTGGTGGCGTGCTGGCCAAGGTCAAGTCACAAACGCAGACCGTGCTGAACACGCTAGACAACGCCGAGACCCGCAGCCGCGCCCTCGGCCGGGTGCTGAAGAAAGTCGACGCGCTGCCCGATACCCAGGCCCAGTCGCTGATTCCGTTCGACAAAGATTTTGACCCGCTGGATGGCGAGCCCGACGCAGGCGCTGCATGAGTGGCATACCCCCTGGCCCACCCGCTGACCCGCAGAAAGCCCCTTCCTGGGCCCTGCTGCGCCTGATTTGTGGCCACATCTGCCTGCACGGCAGCATGGCCGGCCTGCGCATGGCCGCACCCCTGCTGGCGCTACGCCAGGGGCACAGCGCCTTGTCTGTAGGCGTGTTGCTGGCGCTGTTTTCGCTGACCCAGGTGTTCCTGGCGCTACCGGCCGGGCGGTATGCCGACCGCCACGGTCTCAAGCGCCCCATGGGCATGGGTGTGGTGGCCGCGTCTGCCGGGGCCTTTCTGGCCGTGTTATCACCACAGTTTTGGGTGCTGTGCATAGCGGCGTTGCTGATGGGTGGCGCCACCGGGGCGGCGTCCATCGCGCTACAGCGCCATGTGGGCCGGGCCGCGCACGATTCCAATGAACTCAAGCGGGTGTTCAGCTGGCTGGCCATAGGGCCGGCGGTGTCGAACTTTGTCGGCCCGGTGCTGGCCGGGTTGTTGATCGACCATGTGGGTGTCTGGATGGGCGGCACCGCAGGGGACGACAACGGTTTTCGCGGTGCGTTTGTGATGCTGGCGCTGTTGCCCTGGGCCACCTGGCTGTGGGTACGCCACACCCGGGAGTTGCCACCGGTGCAGCCGGTCGCAGGGGCCGGGCGCCCGCAGGCATGGCAACTGTTGCGCGAGCCGCGCATGCGTCGGCTGTTGCTGGTGAACTGGTTGCTGGCCAGTTGCTGGGACGTGCATACCTTTGTGGTGCCGGTGCTGGGCCACGAGCGGGCCTTCAGCGCCTCGGTCATCGGAACCATTTTGGGGGCTTTTGCGATTGCCGCTGCTGCCGTACGGCTTGTCCTGCCCCTGTTGGTGAGCCACCTCAGGGAGTGGGTGGTTGTTAGCGGCGCCATGGTGGCAACGGCCTTGCTGTTTGTGGTCTACCCGTTCATGAACTCACCCTGGACCATGGGGCTTTGCTCGGTGTTGCTGGGGCTGGCGCTGGGCTCGGTACAACCCATGATCATGAGCACACTGCACCAGATCACGCCGCACCACCTGCACGGCCAGGCCTTGGGCCTGCGCCTGGCTGCCATCAACCTGTCCAGCGTATTGATGCCGATGCTGTTTGGCACGGCGGGGATGGTGGTGGGCGTGTCGGTGGTGTTCTGGACCGTGGGTGCCGCCGTCGGTGTGGGCTCGGCTCTGGCCTGGCGTTTACGCCCTTGAGGTCGGCCCCGGCGGTGAAACCTAGAGCTTGTAAAACGTGCGGATGAAGTCCCAGGCTTCCTGCGGATCGTCGGTGTAACGGAACAGGCCCAGGTCCTCGGGGGAGATGGCACCCTCTTCTACCAGAACCTCAAAATTGAGCAGCCGTTTCCAGTAGTCCGTGCCAAACAGGATGATGGGCACGGGATGGGCTTTTTTGGTTTGCACCAAAGTAATGACTTCGAAAAGCTCGTCCAAAGTGCCAAAGCCGCCCGGAAAGGCGACCATCGCCTTGGCGCGCATCATGAAGTGCATTTTGCGTACGGCAAAGTAGTGAAACTTGAAGCTCAACTCGGGTGTGACATAGGGGTTGGCGTGTTGCTCGTGGGGCAGTGCAATGTTCAGGCCCAGCGTGGGTGCTCCGGCTTCGGAGGCACCGCGGTTGGCTGCCTCCATGATGCCGGGGCCGCCGCCGGTGCAGATGTACATGCGTTCGTTTTTTGGCAACGCCGTGCTGTGGGTAGCCACGATGCGGCCGAAATGCCGGGCCTGCTCGTAAAAATGAGCGTTGCGCATGTCGCGTCGGGCCAGCAGCATGGCATTCGTGTTCCCGCTGGTACCCGCCTCTTCCACCTTGCGCTGGGCATCCTCCAAGGTGCTGAAGCGGGCACTGCCGAACACCACAATGGTGTGCTCTATGCCCATTTCGATCTGGTCCAGATCGGGCTTGAGCAACTCCAGTTGCAGGCGTACACCCCGCGTCTCACGGCGCAGCAGAAATTCGGGGTCGGCAAAGGCCAGACGGTAAGCATTGGGTCGCAGGGGAACACCCGCGTCAGCCTGGCCCTGGATGTAGGCCCAGGCGTCCGCCATGGTGTGTTCGTCAAGGTCTTTAGAGGTGTCCAAACGGCGTGTCCTGTGGGTTGGGTGAAATCAGCGCAGTGCGCTGGCAATGGGTTCTGCCATGCTAACGGCATTGCTGGCGTGGGTGATGCAGTCCGTGCTCCAGACGTGGCCCACGCCAGCGTCCTGTATCACCTGTATTGCATCACCGGCAAACAGGGCATGGGTGACTGCGACGTCGACCGAGGCGGCACCCGCGGCCAGCAGCAGGCGGGCCGCAGCTGCCAGCGTGTACCCGCTGCTGGCCACATCGTCCAGCAGCACCACAGCGCGACCACACACGTCGACGTCGGGCAGGGCGATCTGCACATCGCGGTCCCCGTGGCGGACCTTGTGACACACCGCATGGTCAAACCCATGGCATGTTGCGGCTTGGGCCACCCACTGGGCGGATTCTTCGTCCGGCCCCACCAGCAAGGGCTTTGCATGGTGCTGTGCGATCAGATCAGCCAACAGGGGCGCACCACTCAGGACGACGGCCCGCGCCACAGGCACCGCCTCGTCCAAAGTCGCCACGCGGTGCAGGTGCGGGTCCACGGTGACGATGGCGTCAAACAGGCTGGCCAGAAAACGGCCCACCACCCGCTGGCTGACCACTTCACCCGGTTCAAACGCGATGTCCTGGCGCATATAGGCCAGGTAGGGTGCGACCAGCGTCAGGTGGGTGGCACCCAGCGTTCGGGCGGTGCTTGCAACCAGCAGCAGCTCCACCAGCTTTTCGTTCGGGTGGTCCAGGCTGCGCAACACCACCACGCGATCAGGCAATTGGGGCGGCAGGCGCAGCTTGAGTTCACCATCGGGGAACCGGTGGCGAACCACCTGGGCCACAGCGAATCCAGTGGCCTGGGCCAGGCGATCAGCCTGCGCTTGGTCCTCGGCAAAATGCAGCAAGAGTGTGTCGGCGTCCATCAGAACTCCACAAACGCATGCAACAGATTGGTGGCAGGGCCAATGCTGTAGCCGCTGGACTTGTTGCAGGCCTGGCGCGCAAATTCCAGGTCTGCGGCATAACTGGCATGCACGCGGTAGAGCAGGGTACCGGCCTGCACCTCGTCACCGAGTTTGCGCGCCAGGTCCACACCGGCACATTTGACCTTGGGTGCCCCTGCCCGGCCGGCAATCCGTGCCAACTGCAGGTTGTCAATGCTGGTGACTGTGCCGGCCTGTGGCGCGTGTACTTCAAAGGACAAGACCCCCAGCCCGGGCTGGTTATGGTCGAACGGCTTTGCGCCCTGGGCCTGGATGATGGCGTTCATCTTGGCCAGTGCGCGACCCGAATCCAAAATGTCGCGGGCAATGGCAAAACCATCACCACCACGCACGTCCGGGTCACATTCCATCAGGCGTCCGGCCAGACGCAGGGATTTTTGCCGCAAATCCATCGGCGCGCGGGGGTCGTTTTCCAGCACCCGCATCACATCGCGAGCTTCCAATACCGGACCAATGCCATAACCAATCGGCTGGCGGCCATCGGTGATGACCACGTCCAGCGACAGGTTCATGCGCCGTGCCACATATTCAAACAGGCGGCGCAGGCGCTGGGCCTCAGGCATGGAGCGCACCTTGGCCGTGGGGCCGATGGGAATGTCCAGCACCAGGTGGCTGGAGCCGGCCGCGATCTTTTTTGACAGGATGGAGGCCACCATCTGGCCCGGCGAATCCAGCGACAGCGGCCGCTCCACCGAGATCAGCACATCGTCGGCTGGCGACAGGCTGGGCCGTGCCACCCCAGGCCAGGCAGCCACGGTGTTCCTGCACGATGGCCTGCAACTGGTCGATGGGCAACTCCACATTGGCCAGCACCTCCATGGTGTCGGCCGTGCCAGCGGGTGAGGTAATGGCCCGCGACGATGTTTTGGGGCACAACATGCCGTGCGCGGCCACGATGGGCACCACCAGCATGGAGGTGCGGTTGCCGGGGATGCCGCCAATGCAGTGTTTGTCCACCACCAGGTTTTCATGCCAGTCCAGATGGCGACCCACGGCAATCATGGCTTCGGTCAGAAAGTAGACCTCTTCGCGGTCCATTTCATCGCGGTTGGTGGCAACCACAAAAGCGGTTAGTTCAATCTTGGAGTAGCGGTGCTCGGCGATGTCATGCACGATGGAGTGAAAGTCTTCCAGGTTCAGACGCTCACCCCCCAGTTTGCGGTGCAGCGCGCCAATCGACTCGGGGGGCTCAGCCTGCGCCACGGTCACGGTGTGGCCGTCTTCCAGACCCATCTGACCAAATGCCGATTTTGACAACCCCAGCTCGCCGCAGGCCACGATGGCACTGTCGTCCACCACATTGAGCGTGGCCAGGATGCTGCGGCCATTGGCACGGACCTCGACCTTGGACAAGGCCTTGAATCCCTCGGCCCGGTAGATATCGCACTCGCGGTGCATATAGGCCACGTTCTCATGGTAGGTGTCAATCAGCACCCGGCGCAGCGCCAGGCGGGCCTGGTTGCTGCTGCCGTTTCCCTGGGGTGGGCTGGTGGGTGTGGGGTCTGAAGTCTCGGGGGTCATGTCGATAGCCTACACCCAAATTGCGCGCAACACGGGCAAAACAAAAGGCTCCAGAAGGAGCCTTTGACGGCATGTAAAGTGGGCCCGGTTTCACCGCCGGGCCGCCCCAAGGTGAAACGCGGCCCCCTCGGGGGGCAAGGAGCTACACGAAGTGAGCGACTGTGGGGGCGATTTCTTTAAACGCGCTTGCGGTATTCGCCAGTGCGGGTGTCGATTTCGACTTTGTCGCCCTGGGCCACGAAAATTGGCACGCCCACTTCGAAGCCGGTAGCAATCTTGGCCGGCTTCAAGACCTTGCCAGAGGTGTCGCCTTTGACTGCGGGTTCGGTCCACGTGATTTCGCGCACCACGCTGGTGGGCAGCTCGACCGAGATGGCCTTGCCGTCATAAAACACCACTTCCAGTTCCATGCCGTCTTCCAGGTAGTTCAGCGTGTCGCCCATGTTTTCGGCTTCGACTTCGTACTGGTTGAACTCTTCGTCCATACACACATACATGGGGTCGGCAAAGTAGGAGTAGGTGCAATCTTTTTTGTCCAGAATGACCTGGTCCATCTTGTCGTCGGCCTTGAAAACCACTTCGGTGCCGAAGTTGGCGATCAGGCTCTTGAGCTTCATGCGCACGGTGGCGGAGTTGCGGCCGCCGCGGCTGTATTCGGTTTTCAGGACGACCATCGGGTCTTTGCCGTGCATGATGACGTTGCCGGCGCGGATTTCTTGAGCGATTTTCATAAGCTAGGGTGTTGCGGTTGTTGCCGCCAGCCTGTGCTGTCAGCGGTGTTATGCCACATGGCGCGGCGAAGCTTGTTTTGCCCAAGGTTCGCGGCAAAGTCAGCAAAGCCCAAGATTTTACCGTTTTTTCTGTGCGAATTGCAGCAGTTGGGTGGTCAAGTCGTCCATTTCCAGCAGGCCTTGGCGCGTACTCAGCACGTTTTGCGCCCATTCATTGAGGTCGGTCAAGGGCAGGGGGGTGGTCGGCTTGGCACCGCGAGTGTCGTTCCATAAGTGGTGCACCGCGCGCAGCGAGGTGCAGGCACCCAGTGCGTCCAGAAAGGCGTCCAGCTTGGCCACATGGGCAGCGTCGTGTTGGGGGTAAATTTGCCACAGCAGGGGTTTTCCGGCCCAAATGGCACGCACCACTGAGTCTTCGCCGCGCACACAGTTCAGATCACAGGCCCACAACAGACGGTCAAAGTCGCTTTGCGCCATGGGCTCCAGGTAACTCACCCGCAGGCCCTGTCGCGCGCGGTCCAGGGTACCCGTCGATTCGTTTGGCAGTGGTATCAGCGACTGCGCAAGGGCGGCCCGCACCGCAACGCTGGCGCGGCCCGCAGTCACCAGCAGATGGGTGGGGCCGGGCAGCGTAGCCAGTTGCGCCAAAAGATTGGTAAGCGCTGCAGGCTCGTAACAAAACAGCGAGACCAGTCGCTCACCCGCCCAGTCAATGCCTTGGTTCGCCAGCCACAGAGCGCGCGTATCACCTTGGTCGAAGGCCAGGCGCTGCGCCATCAGCTCGGGTTCTCGCAATAACCCGCCGGTCAAACGGGTAAAGCCGGGGTAGAAGAAGTGTTTGGTCCAACCCCGCGCCGGGCCATGCATGACGGGGGAGGGCAGCCCGTGGGAGCGTTCCACATAGGATTCAGCGGACAGGTACTCCAGATTGATCCAAACCGGAAGTTGTGAGTCATTTATGCCTCCAGCCCTCGAATAATATGCGTGAGCAGCTATGAATTCAGGAGCAATTTCACAACCGAAACCTTCGATCCAGATGTCGGCGGGAACCAGGGAACTGACAAACGCAGTGTCGCTGGATTGCGCCCAGTCCAGCACTTGCACGCCCGGCCAGCGCCCTTGCAGCGCTCCGGGTGCCATCCACGCCAGGGAAGAGGCGTCGTCCACCCACAGGCGAATGGTGTGACCCCGGGCCGCCAGATCAGCACACAGGCGCCAGCAAACGCCAATGTCGCCAAAGTTGTCGATGACGCGGCAAAACACGTCCCACCGCAGCGGGGCGTTGGCATTGGACGCAAGGGATTCAGGCATGGCGTCGATTGTCCACTGCCGCAAAGCACGGACAATACCGTCCCATGTCCGAATCCCATCCTGAAGCCCTGTTGCGCGAAGTGGCCGCACTGCCCTCCTTGCCGGGGTGTACCGCTATTTCGACGCGCAAGACCAGTTGCTGTATGTGGGCAAGGCCATCAGCCTGAAGAAACGGGTATCGAGCTATTTCCAGAAGAACCATGGCGGCACCCGCACAGGCCATATGCTCAGCAAGATTGTGCGTATGGAGACCACGGTAGTGCGCTCAGAGGCCGAAGCCCTGCTGCTGGAAAACAACCTGATCAAGACGCAGAACCCCAAGTACAACATCCTGTTTCGGGACGACAAGAGTTACCCCTACTTGAAGATGACTGGGGTACCGCCTGCGGCCAGCATCAAGCCCGATACACCCTTGGCCGCCCAGTTTTCGCGGGTCTCCTACTACCGCGGCGGGGTTGAAAAGAAGCACCGCTACTTTGGTCCCTACCCCAGCGCCTGGGCGGTAAAAGAAGCCATTTTGCTGATGCAAAAGGTGTTTCGGCTGCGCACCTGTGAAGACCCGGTGTTCAGCAACCGCAGCCGGCCCTGTTTGCTGTACCAGATCAAGCGCTGCTCGGCCCCGTGTGTGGGCCATATTTCGGCCCATGACTATGCCAATGACGTGGCCAACGCCGAGAAATTTTTGCGTGGCGACGCCCAGGGCGTCATGAAGCACCTGGAGGCCCGCATGATGGCCCACTCCGACAAACTGGAGTTTGAACAGGCGGCCGAGTTGCGCAACCAGGTGGCGGCTTTGTCCAACGTGCTGCACCAGCAATCCATGGACAACGTGGAAGACCGCGATGTGGACATTCTGGCCGTCAAGGTCCAGGGCGGCAAAGCCTGCGTCAACCTGGCCATGGTGCGTGGGGGGCGGCACCTGGGCGACCGGCCGTATTTCCCGGTGCATGTGGAAGATGCAGCGGGGCTCTTGGACGAGGCGGCGGAAGAAGCCATTGAAGCAGCCAAGGCGGATGTCGAAGGCCAGGCCGCAGCTTCCGCTGTTGTTGTACCTTCGCAATCAGTCGAAGTGCAGGTGCTGGAGGCCTTTTTGTCGCAGCACTATATTGATGTACCCATGCCACCCACGCTGATTGTCAGCGAGCCGGTCAACAAGGGGCTGCTCAAGCTTTTGTCCGAACAGGTGGGCTTCAAGGTCACGGCAATCCACCAGCCACGTGAACAACGCCGCGCCTGGCTGGACATGGCGCAGACCAACGCCGCGATACAACTGGCCCGTTTATTGGCCGAAGAAGGCTCGCAACAGGCCCGTACCCGCGCGCTGGCCGAGGCGCTGGATATGGCGATGGACAACCTGGACGATTTGCGGGTGGAGTGTTTTGACATTTCGCACACCGCTGGTGAAGCCACCCAGGCCTCGTGTGTCGTCTTTCACCACCACAAGATGCAGAACAGCGAGTACCGACGCTTCAATATCGACGGCATCACCCCCGGTGACGACTACGCCGCCATGCGCCAGGTCTTGACGCGGCGTTACAGCAAAATCGCCGAAGCGCTTAACGAAGCCAAACACGCCGGTGTCACACCGACCGGTACGGCGCGTCTGCCCGATTTGGTGCTGGTGGACGGCGGCAAGGGTCAGGTGTCCATGGCGCGTGAAGTGTTTGAGCAGCTGGGGCTGGACCTGTCGCTGATCGTTGGCGTCGAAAAAGGCGAGGGCCGCAAGGTGGGTCTGGAAGAGTTGGTGTTTGCCGATGGACGCGACAAGGTCTACCTGGGCTCGGACTCTGCGGCGCTGATGCTGGTGGCGCAGATTCGGGACGAGGCCCACCGCTTTGCCATCACTGGCATGCGGGCGCAGCGCGCCAAGGTGCGTGTGGGTGGCGGCAAGCTGGAAGAGATTGCGGGTGTCGGCCCCAAACGCCGCGCCAAGTTGCTGCAACGTTTTGGCGGCGTGCGCGGTGTGGGGCAGGCCAGCGTAGAGGACCTGGCTACCGTGGAGGGCATCTCCAAGGACCTGGCGGAGGAAATTTACCGGGCGCTGCACTAGCCATGCCACAATCCAGCGATGTTTTTGACCATACCCACCATCATGACCTGGTCGCGGATTTTCGCGATTCCGCTGATTGTGGGCGTCTTTTACCTGCCTGAATCGCTGACATCCCAAGCCGAAAAGAACCTCATCGCCACCGTGATGTTTGTGTTCTTCGCCGCCACCGATTGGCTGGACGGTTACCTGGCGCGCAAGCTGAACCAGACCTCGGCGTTTGGCGCTTTCCTTGACCCGGTGGCTGACAAATTTCTGGTTTGCGCCTGTGTGCTGGTGCTGGTGCATCTGCAGCGCACCGACGTGTTTGTGGCGCTGATCATCATTGGCCGCGAGATCGCCATTTCGGCCCTGCGCGAGTGGATGGCACAGATTGGTGCTTCCAAAAGTGTGGCCGTGCACATGGTGGGCAAACTCAAGACCGTGGTGCAAATGGTGGCCATTCCGTTCCTGCTGTTTGATGGAACATTGTTTGGCCTGATCAACACCCACCAGTGGGGTGTGGGCCTGATCTGGATCGCCGCAGTGCTGACGATCTGGTCCATGGTCTACTATTTGCAGAAGGCCATTCCCGAGATTCGCTCAAAAGCCAGATAGAGGCCCCCACGCTCCGCCGCTGCCCCCACGCTATCAAACGGGTTCTTCGCGGTAATGTTCGCGCCGTCGTGCTTCGGACACAAAATCTTCCAGCGCCGGGTCCATGGCATTGCGGGCCGTAATGATGCCTATGACTTTCCCATCTTCGACCACTGGAACATGCCGGAATCCATTGTCATGCATCACCATCAAGGCGTGGCCATAGGTCGAATGGGGCGGCAGGGTTGCGGGGGGTGTTGTCATCACGTCGCGTAGTGAAGTGGTTTTGGCGTCCAGGCCCTTGGCCAGCACCCTAAACACGGCATCGCGTTCGGTAAAAATACCCAACAATTGCGTGCCCTCCACCACCAGCACGGCGCCCACGTTTTTGCTCTCCATGCGTTTGGCAGCCTCGTTGACCATGGTCTGGGGCTCCAGCCGGATCAGTTTTTTGGACTCCATCAAATTTTTGATTGGCATGTCAAACATGGTTTTCTCCCGCGTGCGAATGAGTAAGCCATGCTATCGGCCCAATGCCGTTCCGCTTTGCCGTAGGTCAAACACGTGTCGATACGCGGTTCACCACCATCGGGGTCAATGCGTTTCGTCAAGCCAGGTATCGGGTTGGCGCAGAGCCGCCTCAAAACCTTCAAAGAAGCGCCCCACATGGATGCCGTCCATCAGCGCATGGTGCACATCCACCGACACCGGCATCCACAGGTGCTCGCCCTCGGCGTCAATGCGTCCGAAGGCGATTTTGGGGATGGACTCCTGCGGCCCCACTGGCGGGCGTTGGAGTAGCTGCTGAAGTGCATCCAGGGCAGCGTCGTCATGTGCAGCGTGGCGGTCCCGGCTTCATCGGGCTCAAACGGCGCGTGGGGCACGCTGGCCTGCGCAATGGCCTGCGCACCCTGCGCGGCAAAGGCCGCATAGCTGCGCTGGTGCTCCAGTGTGGCAAAGGCAAAGGATTCATCGCTGCGCAGCACCGTGGTGCTGCCATGCACCTGCGCGTGCACGCGTACCCGCTCGCCCTCCAGCCGGTAGCGAAAAGGCTCGATGCTGTTGGCAAGCCGGATGGCAATGAAATGGTAGGCCAGCGACAAGCTCCCCACCCCCGTGGCCTTGACGACCGCTTTCAGTTGCGCCACATCCAGCCGGGTGCAAATGTTGAAGGTGGGGATGTCGAAACCGCGGAAAAAGTCAAAGGCCGAGCGCCGGTGCCAGTGGTCCAGGTCCAGGTAATGGGGTGGTGTGGGTTGCATAGATGCATCCATTGTGCTGCCGATCAATTCAGGCGGGGTTGACGGTACGGTCCACTCAGTGCAAACAATGCAGCTGGAAGATAAATGCAATGGGTATCAATCTTTTCCCAAAACAAGGGTTTACCCCTTGGTTTTCCCAATTTCAACCTGTCGCCAATGTTACAGTCGCTGCCAATTTTGACGTTGTCAGACGCCGGTCCTCTGTAAACCACACGGGTGTTAGCTACAAGCAAGGTTTGAGATGCAAACCAAATCAAGAACTGCATTGGGAGGTATGGCATGCGATTGAGTGCACGTGGTCACAAATTTTGGAGCTGCTGCAAAGCGGACAGACCAACAAAGAAATCGGCCTAGTCCTGGGCATCAGCCAGCACACGGTACGAGACTACATCAGCGATCTGTTCTTGCGCTACAGCGTCTAGAGCCACGCAGCACTTGCCGCTTTGTACATGCGCAAATCCATGTCGCACTACTGCATCTTGAAAACTTATCAATGACCGAAACGACCTTTTCAAAAACATTGCAGCTTCAAGCCGGTGCAGTCCTACTTGTTGGCGCTGCTGGTATTTTGTTTGGTCTCATCGGCGCCGCAATCGACAGCAGGTTGGCGCTACCTGTTTCTGCTTTCGGCGCAGCAACCTTGGGTACCTATTTGGCAGCCATCTTTTTGAGACCGCGGCAGTGGGACCTAGCCCCGTACCTACAAATTTGCTCGCTGAAGCGATATCGATCTGTTTTCTATATCGCATTGCTTTTGCCCCCAACAATTGGGTTGGGGTTAGGGCTAGCAATGAACACAGTTGCACTTCCTGGAGGTAGGGACCATCAGATCATCGTCATTACTGAAACGCACTAGCTTCCGTACTCATGGCGATCGCGGAAGAATTCATTTTTCGCGTAGTTGTTTTGATTGGATTGATCCGTGCTGGCGCGAGAGTTTCCCTTGCACTGGTGTTGCAGGCACTTCTCTTTACGGTCTTCCACCAAGGTGGTGGAATCTACGCGCAAGTGGTGATATTCACGATTGCAATGGCCCTTGGTTTCTTCGTCATGCATACCAAATCTGTTATTCCAGCCATGATCGCGCACGCCACATGGAACTTGACCGAGCTCACAAGATCTGTTCTGGTAGGCGGTGATTTTCTTGGAGTGAGCGCGGCACCGCCAACTGAATTCATGGACGTAATAATTCCCGCAACAGTCTCGTTGTCAATGCTAACGGCCGCAATTGTCGGATATGCATTGAATCGCTCTACTGCACCGAGGCTAAGTGAAGCGCCTGTGCAGCAGTGCGAGCAGCTCTCCAATCCGAATCCAGCGAATGCGGCCTGGCGTGCCTGGTGATGGTCTCCAACGCCCATGGCCTGCGCCTGGATTTGTCCGAAGTCCGCCGCAGGTTTTCCGTCTCCCTCAAAGGCGCCAACCTTCAGCAGCTCATCACCCACGCAAGTCAACTCAATTTCAGCAGCCGACCCTTGCGCCTGGAACTGGATGAGTTGGCGCAATTGCAGTTGCCCTGCATCCTGCACTGGGACCTGAACCATTTCGTGGTCCTCAAGAAGGTAGGGCGCGGCAATATCACCATCCTTGACCCTGCGGTCGGCGAGCGCAAGTTGCCGCTGGCCGAGGTATCCCGCCATTTCACCGGCGTTGCGCTGGAGCTAACCCCCAACGCCGACTTCAAACCCTCCGACCAGCGCCAGCGTGTCGCCCTGTCCGCGTTCACCGGCAAGTGCTAGGCCTCAAACGCTCGCTATTGCAAATCTTTGTGGTGGCCGTGGTGCTGGAGTTGTTTGCTATTGCTTCACCCCTGCTCAACCAGCTTGTAGTGGACGACGCCATCGCCACGCACGATATGGACTTGTTATCCGTACTCATTGTTGGTTTTGCCTTGCTGATGGTGATCCAGACCGTCATCGGCCTGGCCCGCAGTTGGATGGTGATGGTCTTGGGCCAATCCTTGAGCCTGCAATGGACCAGCAATGTGTTTGCCCACCTGGTCAAACTGCCGGTCGAGTTTTTCGAGAAGCGCCATCTGGGCGATGTGGTGAGCCGTTTTGGCGCAGTGGGCGCCATTCAGCGCACGCTGACCACCAGTGTGATTGAAGCCGTACTGGACGGCATCATGGGCATGGCAGCGCTGGGCATGATGTTGCTGTATTCCCCCAAGTTGGCCGCCGTCACAGTGGGGGCAACAGCCATCTACGGTTTGATGCGTTGGGCGGCGTATCAACCGTTTCGCCAGGCCGCGTCCGAGCGTTTGATTGTTAGCGCCCGCGAGAACACGCACTTTCTGGAGACCCTGCGCGCCATCACCCCGCTCAAACTTTTTGGTCGTGAACAAGAGCGCCGTGCCCGCTGGCAAAACCTGATCGTGGAAGTGCAAAGCCGCGATGTGCGCACGGCCAAGATGAACATTGCTTTCTCGGTAGGCAACACCTTTGTGTTTGGCGTGGAGAACTTGCTGGTGTTTTGGCTGGGCGCTGGGCTGGTGATGAAGTCGGGCGTGGGTGGGGTTGCCGCCGCCATGGCGTCACCCTTCACCATCGGCATGTTGTTTGCCTATATCGCCTACAAGGGCCAGTTCACCGGCCGGGTATCGGCCCTCATCAACTACGCGGTTGAGATCAAAATGCTGAGTCTGCACTCGGAACGGCTGGCCGATATCGTGTTGGCCGAGCCCGAGGTGGACAACGTGCCGCCCAACGACCTGGCCCATTTGCAACCCAGCATCGAATTGCGCAATGTGAGCATTCGTTATGGCGAAGGTGAGCCCTGGGTGCTGAAGGACATGAACCTGCAATTGCAGGCCGGTCAGAGTGTGGCGTTGGTGGGGCCAAGCGGCTGCGGCAAGACGACGTTACTCAAGGTCTTGCTGGGCCTGCTGCACCCGCAAGAGGGCGAGGTGTTGTACGGCGGCGTGCCGGTCAAACACCTGGGCCTGCAAAACTACCGCAGCATTATTGGCACGGTGATGCAAGAAGACGTGTTGTTGGCCGGCAGCATTGCCGACAACATCAGCTTCTTTGACTTGCGGGTGGACCAGGCGCGGACTCATGCCTGCGCGGCCTTGGCGGCGGTGCATGAGGACATCAACAAGATGCCCATGGGTTACCAGACGTTGGTGGGGGATATGGGCTCCAGCCTTTCCGGCGGGCAAAAACAGCGGGTGTTGTTGGCCCGTGCGTTGTACAAAAACCCGCGCGTCCTGGCGCTGGACGAAGCCACCAGCCACCTGGATATTGCCAACGAGCGCCGCGTCACCGAGGCACTGGCCACCATGCCGCTGACCCGCATCATCGTGGCGCACCGGCCGGAGACGATTGCCGGTGCAGAGCGGGTGGTGGGGCTGGATCGCGGGCAAGCGCGGGAGATGCGCCAACCAGAAGCGCCGGTGGCGATTGGCGTTGCGTAAACGGGTGTAAAGAACAAACCTGGTCAATACGGGTTCTTGAAACCCAGTCGCCGCATGATTTCTGTCTCCCGCAGCTCCATCACCTGTGCGTCTTCCTCCAGTTCATGGTCCCAGCCCTGGGCGTGTAACAGGCCGTGCACGATCAAGTGGGCGTAGTGGGCTTCCAGGGTTTTCTTCTGTTCCTGGCTTCCTGGGCCACCACGGTGCGCACAGCACCAGGTCGGCGCTGACGACGGGTTCCTGCGTGTAATCGAAAGTCAGCACATTGGTGGCGTAGTCCTTTTGCGGTATTCGCGGTTCAAGGTCCAGGCCTTCCTGGGCGTCCACAATGCGTACGGTAATTTCGCCATCCGTCTGGAGGGCATGGCGAATCCATTTCTTGACCCTATGGCGTGGCAGCGCCGCGCGGTGTTTGTCGGGTTTGGTGACTGAACTGAATTGCAGAGACAGCGTGAGTTCGGGCAGCATGGGGAATTTGCAGGGGGCGATGGATCGCCGGTTCAGGGTTTGGGCACGGTGCGGCGGCTGGGGTGCGGGTCTTGGGCAAGCCCTCCCGCGCCAGTTCAGGCTCGTCCTGCGCGTGGATGATGGCAGGCAGCTCGGTCAGGCGTGCGGCGTCGTAGGCGTCCACCACGCGTGCCACCAAGGGTGGCGCACGATATCGGCGCTCGTCAGGTGGGTGATGGCGATGCCGCTGACGCGGCGCAGCACGCGCTCGGCATCGACCAGGCCGCTGAGCTGGGTCTTGGGCAGGTCGATCTGGCTGACGTCGCCGGTGATCACCGCTTTGGCGCCAAAGCCGATGCGGGTCAAAAACATCTTCATCTGCTCGGGCGTGGTGTTTTGCGCCTCGTCCAGGATCACAAAGGCGTTGTTTAGCGTGCGCCCGCGCATAAAGCCCAGTGGGGCAATCTCCAATTGCTGTTTCTCAAAGGCCTTGTGCACCTGGTCGTAGCCCATCAGGTCGTACAGCGCGTCGTACAGCGGGCGCAGATAGGGGTCGACCTTCTGGTTCAGGTCGCCGGGCAGAAAGCCCAGCCGCTCACCGGCCTCTACCGCCGGGCGGGTCAGGATGATGCGTTGCACCGCGCTGCGCTGCAGGGCGTCCACGGCGGCGGCCACGGCCAGGTAGGTCTTGCCGGTGCCGGCCGGCCCAATGCCAAAGGTGATGTCGTGCTCGGCGATATTGTCAAGGTACAGCGCCTGGTTTTTGCTGCGCGGCTTGAGGTCGGCGCGGCGGGTGGCCAGGCTGGGGCCGTCACCTTCGCTGGCCGAGCCGTCGCCAGACAGCATCAGTTGCACGGTGGCGGCGCTGATGGGCTTGGCCGCCAGTTCATACAAGGCCTGGACCAGGTCCATGCCGCGTTGTGCCTTTGCCTTGGGCCCCTCGATCTTGAACTGCTCGTGGCGGTGCGCGATGCGGATGTCCAGCGCCGCTTCGATGGTGCGCAGGTGTTCGTCGGTGGGGCCGCACAGATGCGACAGGCGGGGGTTGTTCAGCGGTGTGAAGGAGTGTCTGAGGATCAAGCTGATAATTCCATGCAGTGGGTGACCAAGAAAAGTCCTCCATCATAGGCAACAAACGTCAAACAACCCAGGGCACACGATGATAGGCAAACTCACCGGCATTTTGAGCGACAAAAACCCACCCCAGGTGCTGGTGGATTGTGGTGGTGTGGGTTACGAAGTGCAGGTGCCCATGAGTACGTTTTACAACCTACCGCCAGTGGCGAGAGAGTTGCCTTGTTAACCCACTTTGTGGTGCGGGAAGACGCCCAGATTCTGTATGGCTTTGCGTCAGATACCGAGCGCGCGGCGTTTCGCGAACTGATCAAGATCTCTGGCGTGGGGCCGCGCACAGCGTTGTCGGTGCTGTCGGGAATGAGCGTGGGGGAGTTGTCGCAGGCTGTCACGCTGCAGGAGGCCGGGCGCCTGATCAAAGTGCCAGGCATTGGCAAGAAGACCGCCGAGCGCTTGCTGCTGGAACTCAAAGGCAAGCTGGGTGCGGAATTGGGCACCACCCCCAGCCCGGTGGATGGTGCGCAGGGCGATATCCTGCAAGCGCTGCTGGCCTTGGGCTATAGCGACAAAGAGGCGGCTGCCGCGCTGAAGGCCTTGCCGGCCAATGTGGGCGTCAGCGAGGGTATCAAACTGGCCTTGAAGGCCCTGGCACGGTAGATGCAGACAGACCTTTTTTTGTTGATGGGCGTTGGCCCACTGGGTATGATGAATTACCCGTCCCCGGGTATAGCGGAGGCTCCAATGCCAATTGAATGGAACGACAGTTACGACGTCGGTGATATACAGCTCAACCACCAGCACCGGCGCCTGTTTGCGCTGGTAAACCGGGTACTCAGTGCCAGCGACGGGGCGGAGCTGCGCGACTGTGTGGCCCAGCTGTTTGACTCCATCGACGAGCACTTCGACTATGAAGAGGGGCTGATGCGCCGCGCCGGTTTTCCGGACTATGAGGAGCATGTGCAGGCCCACCAGCTCCTGAAGGCACGTCTGCATGCGCTGAGTGATGGGGATGCTTACAGCGACGGCTACAAATCACAGTTTGAGGCGCTGGTCACCGATTGGGCAGTGTCCCATATTCCGCACGAGGACGCGCGCGGCTGGCGGACTACCTGAGCAACTGCGACACCCGCAAGGCCGATCTGTAAATCGAGCGAAAGGCTGGTATGTCCAACGCCCTGATCGATACCCAGCACCGCATGCAGATGTTGCTGTGCCGAAAGCTCGAAATCGCCATCAAGACCGCACAGCCGGAACAGACCATCCAGCGTGTCATTCTGGAACTGAAGAAATTTGCCGAGTTTCACTTCATCAGCGAGCAAAACCTGATGCACGAGATCGGTTACCCCCAGGTGGCTGAACACGCACAAATCCACAACACCTTGCTGATTGAGTTGCAGGTGGAATTGTCCAAAATCCGGCTTCATAACCAGTATCAAGAAGACTTGATGTCCAGGGTTTACGCCTGGTTCAATGACCATGTGGTTGAGGATGACCTGAAAGTTGCGGAGTTTGCCAAGACTTCGCCGCAGCGCCCCATCGGTGAAGAGCTGTACCAGGAGTTTTTGGGCAGCCCCGCTGCCGTTGCGGGCGATTGACTGCTGCGCGCTATAGTGGGCTCCCGCCCGTTCCGCAACGAGAAGACCCGCCTGTGAGCATCCAGACCGACGATTTTGCCGCCCCACCGCCCAAGCGCATGGTGTCGGCAGCACCTACCTCGCCCCAGGAAGAGGCGATCGAGCGCGCGCTGCGCCCCAAGTTGCTGGACGAATACGTGGGCCAAGCCAAGATCCGCGAGCAGTTGGAGATCTTTATCAGCGCCGCCAAGATGCGCGGCGAGGCGCTGACCATGTGCTGCTGTTTGGTCCGCCCGGCCTGGGCAAGACCACGCTCAGTCACATCGTCGCTGCCGAGCTGGGGTAAACCTGCGCCAGACCAGCGGCCCGGTGCTGGAAAAGCCCAGGGACCTGGCGGCCTTGCTGACCAATCTGGAAAAAAACGACGTACTGTTTATCGACGAGATCCACCGCCTCTCCCCGGTCGTCGAAGAAATTTTTGTACCCCGCGCTGGAAGACTACAAGATCGACATCATGATCGGCGAGGGACCGGCAGCGCGCTCCATCAAGCTCGACCTGCAGCCCTTCACCCTGGTGGGCGCCACCACCCGTGCCGGCATGCTGACCAACCCGCTGCGCGACCGCTTTGGCATCGTGGCGCGGCTGGAGTTCTACACGCCCGAAGAACTGGCCCGCATCGTCAAACGCAGTGCGGGTCTGCTCAAGGCACCGATGGACGCCGAGGGCGGCTTCGAGATCGCCCGCCGCTCCCGCGGCACGCCGCGCATCGCCAACCGCCTGCTGCGCCGCGTGCGCGACTACGCTGACGTCAAGGGCAGCGGCCACATCAGCCTGGACATTGCCAACCGCGCGCTGGCCATGCTCGATGTGGACCCGCAGGGCTTTGACGTCATGGACCGCAAGCTGCTCGAAGCCGTGATCCACCGCTTTGATGGCGGCCCCGTGGGGCTGGACAATATCGCGGCCAGCATTGGCGAAGAGCGCGAAACCATTGAGGACGTGATCGAGCCGTATCTGATCCAGCAAGGTTATTTGCAGCGCACACCGCGCGGGCGCATTGCCACGCTGGCGGGCCTACCGGCATCTGGGTGTCGCACCACGTAATCCGCCCGAGGGTGGACTGTTTGTAGAGTGACAGACTTTCAAGTCTTATATGCAGAATCGGCCTCTAGCCCACGTGAAATAAGCGTAACCAGCTATTGAAATAATAGCAATTGCTTCAGATCTGGTTCGAGTTTCCGTCCGATTTTCAAGGCGACTGAATCAGTCTGCACCCGAAACCCGCCCCCGCAGTTTTTTGACATCCCCCGCGTGGACTTGGTATCGAGCCGTTTGCGCTGCGAGCTTTTGGTGGGTTTGGTGGCTTTGCGACGCTTGGGCAGCACCGCCACGCTGTCCACCAGGGCCTGCAAGCGCTGTATGGCATCGGCCTTGTTCTGCTCCTGGCTGCGTGTGGTTTGGGCTTTGATGACCACCACTCCGTCGGCCGTGATGCGTTGGTCGCTCAGGGCCATCAACCGTTCCTTGATTTCCTCCGGCAGCGAAGAGTTGGGGATGGAGTAGCGCAGGTGGATGGCGCTGGAGACCTTGTTGACGTTTTGCCCGCCCGCACCCTGGGCGCGGATGGCAGAAAAATCCATCTCGTCTTCGAGCAGGGGTAACAGCGGGTCGGGCATGCGGGGGAGTCTATGGGGAATGCGAGGGTAGCCTGTCTGGGCAGGACTTGATTTTTGTCACATATTTTCCGCCAAATGGGGCGCACACTCCTCGAATGGACTTCAAGGACTACTATAAAACGCTGGGGCTGGAGCGCACCGCCTCCGATGACGAGGTGCGCAAAGCCTACCGCAAGCTGGCGCGCAAGTACCACCCGGATGTCAGCAAGGAGGCCGATGCCCAGGCCCGCATGCGCGACATCAACGAGGCCAACGACGTGCTGCGCGACAAGGAAAAGCGCGCTGCTTACGACGCCTTGGCCGACCGCGTGGCGCGCGGCGGTGGGCATGCGGGTGCGGCGGGCGACGGCAATTTCCAGGCGCCACCGGGCTGGGATGAAGGCTTCGAGTTTCACCGCGGTCCGGGCCAGGGTCCGGCGGACCATGGCGGTTTCAGCGACTTTTTCTCGTCGGTGTTTGGCCAGGCTGAGCACCGGGGTGCAGAGAAGCGCAACACCAAAGCCCGGGGCGAGGATCACCACGCCGCCATCGAGATTTCGGTCGAAGATGCCATCAACGGTGTGCAACGCGAGATCACCCTCAGGGCCTTGGAAAACGACGCGCAGGGGCACCTCAATTTGTCAACCGCACTTTGGCCGTCAAAATCCCGGCCGGCGTGCATCCGGGCCAGTTTGTGCGGCTCAGCGGCCACGGCATGCCCGGGTATGGTGGCGAGGCGGCCGGCGACCTGTATCTGGAAGTGCGCATCGCGCCGCACCCGCTGTACCGCGTCGACGGGCGCGATTTGTATATGACCTTGCCCGTCACGCCGACCGAAGCCGCGCTGGGCGCACAAGTCCAGGTGCCGACACCCGGAGGTGGCGTGGTGGAGGTGAGCGTGCCACCCAATGCACGCAGCGGTTTGAAGTTACGCCTGAAGGAGCGCGGGCCTGCCTGGCAAACCACCCGGCAACCTGTTTTTGTTGCTGGACATCGCCTTGCCCCCGGCCGACAGCGAAGCCGCCCGTGCCGCGTACGAACAACTGGCACAGGCAGCACCCTTCAATCCAAGGCGCCACCTCGGTGTTCACGGAGCATGACCATGCGCAGCAACAACATTCTGACCGAGTACACCGTGGTTGCCATCAGCAGTGAGAACCCTATAGCCTTGAGCGACCTGGCACACGCCTGCGGGGCCGATAGGGACTGGGTGGTCCGATTGGTCGAAGTCGGCATCGTTGAACCCCCGTCGGTTGCGGACTGAACCCGAGGCTTGGCGATTTTTCAGTTCCGACCTGAAATGCGCGCTGGAGGCACGGCGTTTGGAACGCGATTTTGGCGTCAGTCTGGACGCCGCAGCGCTGATTCTGGATCTGCAGCACGAGGTGCGGCGCCTGAAGGCGGCGTTGCAGGCGCAGCGGCGCTGAATTGGGCAGTGCGATCTTGGGTGCGCTTGGGGTTTTGGCGGTGTCGGGGTATTCGTTGTTTTGTTTGCGGCACGGGTGCCAGTGCCCCGACAATAACGTTTGTCAGGCAATCTATCTTCCAGGAGTTTATTCATGAAGAAACGCATTTTTGTTGCCATCGATGGCAGCGCTACCGCCCAGCTGGCATTGGCCGAAGCCATTCATTTCGCCAGTCTGCCCGGTGCGAGTCTGTGCATTGGCACTGTGCTTGACACCAGCATGCTGGTCCAAAACAACATTAGCATGGGGTCTTTGATTGACCCGCAATCGGTCAAGGCCGAATTGCGCCAGGCGGCCGATCTGTTGCTCGACAACGCGGTGGCCCTGGCCAAGGAGGCAGGACTGGATGCCCACCGCATGCTGGTCGAGTCGGGCAACAAACGCATTGCCGAACTGATTTCTGATTCTGCGAAGCAATGGGACGCAGACCTGATCGTGATCGGCACCCACGGCCGACGCGGTTTTGAGCGCCTGCTGATGGGCAGCGTGGCTGAAAACCTGGTGCGAATTGCGACTACCTCACTGTTTTTGGTGCGCAGACAAGGGGAACCACAGGCTTAGCCCGCACCAGCTCAGTTCCACGACCTGTGCAGGAACAGGCTTACACCGACAGGAAGTTTCCATGGAAGCAGTGCGGTGCCCGGTACGGTAGATGCGCTAGCGCCACAGGCCCGGCACTGATGCGTGCCGCGTCGAATACCGTCAGCACGGTTTCGCGCTTGGCGACGTGTTGCGCCACACCGACGAGGTAGCCATCGGTTTCGGAGCGCGCGTTGGGCCGTGGCACCAGCACATGCTCCTCCACTTGCCAGCCAGCATCGAAGTGGTAGCTGTCGGCTTTGCCACTGTCGGTGTTGAGCAAGTGGACTGCGTTGAGAATCGCATCTTTGCTGCCGGGTGATGTGCCGAGCACCGCAAGCCGGTGGTGACGGGCGCCGACGACGTGTGGCATGACGCGGGGAAACTCGCTCACACCGAACAGCCGCGCCTCTGTAGCCTTCTTGCTGCTGTAGTCGAGTGTGATTTGCACTGTGGACGCGCTTTTTGGATCGTTCTTCTGCAATTCGCCACGCATCAGGCTGCCCAGTTCACGCAAGGGGTCCCCCTCATGCAAAACGGCATCAAAGCGTGTTGTATTGCCGTCGTCAAAAGCATTGCCAAGATGGAAACTCATGCGCGGTGGCAATTCGAAAATCTGGCGGATCTGCAGATCGGCCTTGGCGACCACCACCACCCGCATGGGCTGTGCCTGGGGACCGGTTCCCGTCCAGCGGTGCATGTCCAGAAAGCTGCGGTTGGGGTCAGGTTTTACATCAAAGGGCGCCACCAGAAAAATCAAATGGGCGGCGCTGATCACAAAGTCGTGCACCATTGCCAAGTTGGGTACCATCACCACGCCGAAGTTGGCCACGGTGCCGTCGCGCTTCAGGTGGTACAGCGCCAATTGATCACGGCCCGGCAGCGCCCCAAAATTCCAAAGGCTGCCGTCGGCTGCCACTTTGGGGTGGGCCGAAAACGGCATCGACTTCAAATCATCACGCCATGTTGTCAGGCCCCTTGTTTCCAGGGTTTCAGGGTCGACTTCGGTGGCAGAGCCGCCCTCCCACAGGGCATACAGACGCCCTTCAAACGGCAATAGATTGGTGTTGGCGGCGTTGATGGTGTCATTGTTTTTGACGCCAGCGCGTGTTATATGTGTACCAAAAGTGGGGTACAAAAATTGCCCAACCTTTTGCTCCGCAACAAACTTTTGCGTGGTGACAAACTTGCCAAGGTGGCTGACCTTGCCATCGCGAATCTGCCAGCGCTGGGCAAAGCCATCGCCGTCAAACCAATGGTGGTAACGCTCTCCACCCAGTTCAAAGCGACCCGGGCCATTGCGGAAGAAAACACCCTGCAAATCGCGCGGTAAGCGCCCTCCACCCGCGCCGTACCGGACAGGGAGCCGACGGTGTCCGCAACCACGGAAAGGCTGGGCTGTTTGGCCAAAGCAGCATGGAATTGCTGGTAGGTGGCGATATCGGCCAGGGCACTGCCCGTGCCAAGTGCCAGTGCGCTTGCGCTAAAGGCCCGGTGAAGGAATTGACGGCGGTTCATCGTGTGCTCCCGGCGGCGACTCAGCGCAGGCTGACTTTGACGGTGACGCCGGTTTCTGGCAACTGAAACTTGGCCGCGTCGAAGCTTGGCGGGCCCATCGTGCCCATGGCATTGTTGCTAAAGGCATAGTCCTCGGTGGGAATGCCAAGCATGTTCTTGTCCATCTTGCCATTCTGATTTGCGTCGTGCATGACAACGAAGGCGTATTCACCGGGCGGCAGGTCTTTGATGACAACCGTTTTGCCGTCGGTGGCGGCCTGGGTGCGGATACCGGTGAGTGGCTTCTTCAGGAAAGTGTCGGACGAGTTATAGACGCCGACGGTCAGCTGCCCCTCTGACGATTTCACATCGTCGATCTGGACGGTGAGATCCGCAGCGCTGGCGAGGTTGAGCGCCAACAGCGGGGCAATCAGGCAAATGGTTTTGAGAGAGCTTTTCATGGGTTTTCCGTTTCGGTGGTTTGTCAAACAAGACGCGACTCTAATGAAGAGTCCACAAAAACGGCGGACAAAGCGACCAGTTGCCTAACGACGTCGCCAGTTGCTGCCGGGCATCGCCAAATGCCGGTGTCGGATGGGTCAAGACACCCTGAGGGCCACCCCAATCCGGCTCGTAAGATACGGGCCCCCCGCGCCACCCTGCGCGCAGCGGTGTCACCCAGCGCACCGGCGCGCCAAAAGGTTTGCGCGTCCATCCGCGAGATCACGGTCACGCAGGCGGCGACGGCAATCTTGAGCACCGGGTCAGCCTGTCCGCCCCAGACGATGCTACACATGACCGCTCCCACAGCCAAGATGCCATACAGCGCAGGTTTGCTGGAAAATCATGGCTGGTACACCAGATGGGCGCGTCACCAACGGTCATGGCGTCGGCGTTCCACAAGAAAGCCAGTACTGCGCTCAGGGCCAGCACAAACGGCAAGGTGGCAAACCCCTTGTTGCCCGCTGCGCAGGGGCGGGTGGTAGTGTTTCGACAGCTGTATTGCAGCGCCAAGTCAGGTTTCCTGGGTTTTGGGATAGCCGCACAGAGTCGTCGCATCGACGCATGACTTTGCGCACAGGTGCCATGGTGAATATCCTTTGAAAGCAGGCACGATCCGCAGCTCATAGTTTTTACCTCATCACGCACCAATGCAAGACACGGCGGCAAAGAAGCGCGGTGGTAGCTCTGCGTGGACCAACCACCGCGTCAGCGTTTTAGCTCAACAAGCTTTTACAAGGATTTACCAAACCTAACGGCAGTTAACGCCTGAGCGTCACAGAATTCAAGCGCTCTTCATAGCAAAGTTTTCCATCCTGTCGGGTTGCCTTTATATCCATTCGGACTTGGTAGTGGTGGAATTTTCTAAATCGCAACTTCTATCTCAACATGCAAAGTCGACTTATCGAACCCCTACGACGTACATTGTTCATCGTCGTTGCCAGCGTTACGCTGGCCTCCCTCTTAGGGGCATGTGGAGGCAGTGACAAAGACAATGGTGCAACCATTCGACTGATCAATGCAACCCAAAGCTTCACATCTCTTGATGCGTTCGTTGATGACGTTTCCATTGCAAAAGAACTGAAGCTTGGACTAGCTTCAAACTTCACAGAAGTGTCCAGTGGAAGCCGGACTATTAAGGCCCGAAACACAGGGGGCGCCACCAACTTGCTTGAACAATCTCAGTCACTCAATGGGGATGGTCACTACTCTGTCATTGCGGTCGGTGGTGAAAATACCATCAGCTTCAGCGTTTACAAAGAGGATGAATCCGACCCGGACAGTGGCTATGCCAAGTTCAGAGTCTTCAACGCCTTCACCTTTGGTGACAGTGTCGATGTCTACCTGACTGGCGCAAGTGCTGACCTGGCATCCGAGTCGCCGATTTTTTCTGGAATTGCAAAGCAATCGGTTGGAGCGTTTCGTAGTGTCGCCACTGGAACCTACCGCTTGCGAATCACTACGGCGGGCGACCGCAGTGAAATTCGACTGGATGTTCCGCAAATTACCGTGTCCGAAAAAGCGGTCTACACCTATGTACTGGTTCCAACCAAAAGCGGCACTCTGACCAATGGTTTGTTGCTGCAACAGAAGGGGGGCGCCGCAGGAAACAGTAACGCTTACGCCCGCGTCAAATTTGTCAATGGCTATTCGCCAACAGGGTCCGTTCAGCCTATCGTTGATGGTCAAAAAATGGGCAGTGCGGTCGGAGGTTATGGCGTTTCTTCCTATGCGTTGGTAAAAGAAGGCACACCGACGATTGGTTTCAGTGTGGGTGGACAAACCTTCTCAAAGTCTGTGGTGATCGCCGCAGGCACCGATATGACAGTGGCCATAACACCAAGTGGCGCGACCCCCAGCGTTATTTCAACTTTGGACAACAATTTCCCAGTTTCAAGTTCCGGCAGAGCCAAAATGCGGCTGTTCAACTTGGCGCAGGGGGCGGGTTCCGTTCAGTTGTCCTATAACTCAGGGACCACATTGGTGGACTATCTGGACTTTGGTTTGGTATCGGGGTACACACAGTTCTACGCGTCAACCTACGATTTCACAGCCACTGGCGGAAGCGGTGCCAGCGTGACACTGGCGGACTACGTCGCTGCTGATGGGGGTGTCTACACAGCGTTCTTGTTTGGTACCTCAGGCGTAGAGAAGTTCTCTATCCGCCGTGATCGCTAGTGGCTGGGTCGTTGTGCGCGCGCGAGCTGCATTCGTGTCCACGCATTTGGTGGATAGTGGCCATGCTGATGTTCAGCAGCGGTCAGGTGCAAGCAATTGATGCCTTCGTTCTAGAAGATATACGTCTGGAAGGACTGCAGCGTATTGAGCCTGGTACCGTGTTTGCGTCGCTTCCGGTGCGCATCGGTGATACCTACACAGATGACAAAGCCGCTGCATCCATCCGCGCATTGTTTGGACTTGGCGTCTTCAAGGACGTGCGAATTGATGTCAAAGACAACGTACTGGTTATTATTGTGGAAGAGCGTCCAACCATTGCTGAAGTTGACTTTGCGGGCGCCAAGGAATTCGACAAGGACGTCCTCAAGAAGGCGCTGAAAGCCATTGGATTGACAGATGGCCGACCGTTTGACAAGGCGCTCGTGGACCGTGCCGAGCAGGAGCTCAAACGCCAGTACATCAACCGGAGCATGTACACCAGCGAAGTGGTCACCACGGTGACCCCGATTGAGCGTAACCGGGTCAATCTGAGCTTTGCGGTGGTGGAGGGCGATGTCGCCAAGATCAGCG
Organism: Candidatus Aalborgicola danicus; assembly: GCA_016703945.1. GTDB lineage: Bacteria > Pseudomonadota > Gammaproteobacteria > Burkholderiales > Burkholderiaceae_C > Allorhodoferax > Allorhodoferax danicus. The sequence continues at coordinate 50,589 of JADJBC010000051.1, read as the reverse complement.
AAATTCGCATTGTGGGCAACAAGGTGTTTTCAGAATCCACTCTGCGCGGCCTATTTGATCAGGATACCGGGGGTTGGCTGACCTGGTACACGAAGTCGAATCTCTACTCACGCACCAAGCTCAATGCGGATATTGAAGCTTTGCGTTCGTACTACCTGTCGCGTGGTTATCTGGATTTCAAGCTTGAGTCCATGCAAGTAGCCATTTCACCGAACAAGGAGGACATCAGCGTCTATATCAATGTCACCGAAGGCGAGCGTTTTGTGGTCTCCAGCGTCAAGCTAGCTGGCAACTATCTGAAAAAGGAAGCTGAGTTTCAGTCGCAAATCACTATCCGTCCAGGCGAGGCGTACAACGCAGACCAGGTGGCCGTGACGACCAAGGCCTTTACAGACTACTTTGCCAATTTCGGTTTCGCCTTTGCCAGGGTGGAACCTAAGACAGAGATTGACAGGGCCACCAATCGTGTCGAAATTACTTTGCAGGCAGACCCTTCCCGCCGTGTGTACGTGCGGCGTATCAACATCGCCGGAAATGATCGGACACGCGATGAGGTCATCCGGCGAGAGTTTCGGCAATTTGAAGCAGCGTGGTACGACGGTAATAAGATTAAGCAGTCGCGCAACCGTGTGGATCGTCTGGGTTACTTCAAGGAGGTGACCATGGACACCATGGAGGTACCGGGAGCGCCTGATCAAGTGGATCTTGTCGTCACCGTGTCCGAAAAGCCAACGGGCAGTGTAAGTCTGGGCGCTGGCCTATCCAGCGCAGACGGCTTGGGGTTGCAGTTCGGTTTCAAGCAAGACAATGCGTTTGGCTCAGGCAGATCGTTGGGGGTAGAGCTCAACACCAGCAAGCTCAACCGTACTTTGGTATTCAACACCACGGACCCCTACTTTACGGAAGATGGAATATCCAGAACGATTGATCTTTCCATGCGGACTTCCAAACCCTATGCTGACACAGACAGCTACTCCATTGAGACGGCCGGTGCAGCTTTGCGGTTTGGTGTTCCTTTTACTGAATACGATACTGTCTTCATGGGTGCAGGCGTTGATCGCACAACCATTGTTCCAGGCACACTATTTCCATCGATCTACCAGTCTTTTGCAGACGAGTACGGATATTCGGCAATTGCAGTTCCGTTGACCCTGGGTTGGGGACGGGATTCTCGAGATAGTGCGCTTGTCCCCACTTCTGGCGAGGTCACGCGGGCATCCGCTGAATGGAGTGTTGCGGGTGCATTGCGGTATGCCCGAGTTACCGCCCAGCACCAGTATTACTACCCAATTACCAAAAAGATTACAGCGGCTTTGAACAGCGAAATCAATATGGGCATGGGAACGGATGGACAGTCGTATCCTGTATTCAAGAACTTTTACTCCGGGGGGTTAGGATCCGTTAGAGGCTTTGAACCAGGCAGCCTGACGACCAAAAGCCAACGGCAGAACGAAACGTCGACAACGGGTGGAACGAAGAAAATAACGTTCAATGCGGAGGTGCTTTCCCCACTGCCGGGTGGCGGCAATGACCGTAGCTTGCGGGTGTATGCCTTTCTTGATGCAGGCGGGATCTACGGCTCAGATGAGCCGTTAGTGTTCGGCGATATGCGTGTATCGACAGGTATCGGCATCAGCTGGATTTCTCCTGTTGGTCCACTGCGATTGGCATATGCCAAACCAATAAGCAAGTTTCGCAATGACAAGGTCCAAGCGCTGCAATTTCAGATTGGAACGTCTTTTTGACTTGCAGGTTCAAGGCGATACGCTCGCCTGGAAGTTTCTTATCATCACGGACTGAACGTCAAACAGATCGCGTATGCCGTGCAGCGTCGGCGGGCCTGAGCCACGATGCCGCCTTGCGCACGCTCAACACGGTGCCAGAGGCAACCTAACTTGCATTTCCAGACCACCTCCCAGACGGTTGTGCGCTACGACGGTGCCGTCGTGTGAGTGGATGATGCTGCGAGTGATCGCCAAGCCAAGACCATAACCTTGGCCATCATCGCGCTCCGCTTGGTCCGGTTCCTGCGCGCTCCGAAAAAACGGCTCGAAAATGGCAACGAGATCTTGGGCCGACAACCCCGGGCCGCAGTCGGCGATGGTAACGGTCGCCTGCGATGTCGCTGTGTCTTGGCGCAAGCTGACCGCAATGGGTGCGCCAGCAGGCGTATACCGGATTGCATTTGCGCAAAATGTTGTCTAGCGCACGGTACAGTAACTCGCCGTCGCCTTGCAGTGTGACGCCGACTTGCACATCCACGTCCAGTGCGCATTGCTTGGATTCCAACTCCAGCTGCGCGTCGACACAGAGGTTATGAACCACTTCACTCAAGTCGATCCATTCAGTGCGTTTTTGCTGCACACCCGAATCCAGCCTGGCCAGGGTAAGCAGTTCGCCGACCAGCGCATCCATGCGCGACGTCTCGCGTTCCACACGTTTCACCAACTCTGCGGCACGGTCCGGCTGTTGAATCAGCAGGTCGCTGCAGGCTTGCAACCGCGCAAGGGGTGAACGTAACTCGTGGGACACGTCGTGCAGCAGCCGGCGCTGTGCCTCTACCTGCGCTTGAAGCTTGGCAGCGCTGCGGTCAAAGGCCTTCCCCAAATCGGACAGTTCGTCACGCCGCGAACCCATTGCGATGCCTACACGCGTATCCAGCTTTCCGTCGGCAAGCGCTTCAAACGCAGTGTTGAGGGTGCGAATGGGGCGCGAGAAATACCAGCTCAGCCAGGCTGCAAACGCCAGACTGACCAGCAAGGCTGCGATCAACATGGGCGGCGGCGGCAGCCTCCCGTCAGGTCGGCGCGGATTGACCTGGTCCGGACCATCCGGGGCAGACCGCTGCGACATCGGAGGTCTATCGGGAAAATTCGCCATATTGGACGGCCGCGCTACAAACATGACGCCCGTGACTAAAAATGTGGCGAACTGCGCTATCCAGAACACCGTGAAAAATTTCCAAAAAAGGCGGCCCATGGTATTTACTCCACGAGGAGTTGGTAACCCTTGCGGATCAAGGTATGGATGGGGGATGTTCCATCGGGAAGCAAGCCGAACTTCTGGCGGATGCTGCTCACATGGACATCGATGCTACGGTCAAAACGATTCAAGGGACGCCCCAGGCCCTCCTCGCTGAGTTGCTGTTTGCTCACAACCTCGCCTGCGTGGCGAGCCAGCACTTCGAGCAAACTGAACTCGGTGCTCGTGAGGGCGAGCTCAAGGCCTGCATACTGGGCACGCCGCCTGGCGGGCCACAGCGTAAGTGCCCCAACTGTGATAGGTGCGCGCGCATCTGGCTTCTCCGCTGGCGTGGACTGGGAGCGCTTGAGAATGGCCCGCAGCCGCGCCGCGAGTTCACGCGGCGTACAGGGCTTGGCCACGTAGTCATCGGCGCCGAACTCCAGGCCCATGATGCGGTCGGTGTCGTCTCCCTTGGCGGTCAGCATCAGCACGGGAACCGGGCTCAATGTGCGTATCTGTGTGAGAACCTGCATGCCGTTAATGCCCGGCATCATCACATCGAGCACCACGATATCTGGCGTGTCGTTGAGAACGGCTTTGATTCCGGTGTGTCCGTCGAATGCGCAATTCACGGAAAAACCGTCACGTTGAAGGTAGTCACGCAGCAGTTCGAGCAATTCATGGTCGTCGTCAATCAGTAGTACCCGGGGCATGTCACGGAGCGTCACAGTGGTTGATATCTTGCGATGGTAGGTCAGCGACGGCGCGCGTGCGCAGTCCTTTACCCCGTTTTACCCCACACTAACCCCGATTGACCACTAAAGAAGATAGAACGCCTGAACCAGTTGCCAGCAGAGCTGAAACTGGGGCTTTTACACGGATTTACGCCTCTGGGTCTCAATTTAAGGGCCAACTTGGTCGTCATTCATATCAGGATATGCCGCCGCTGACACCAACCAGGATGGCGTGGTCTCCGCCCAGGAAGACGCCGTCTACTCTTTAAAGCACCCGTCAGAGTCGGCTGCTGAAAGCACCACATCTGACCCCTATTTGTTGGGTAAGAACCTCGACGAACTGGTCTGATCGCTTTCCCTCGACAGCGCGTTGTGCACAATCAAAATTTGTGCGGTGTAGTAGGTCGCCAGAATCCACAGTGAGGACAAGGCCACCGGCGTTACAAACTTGTTGATGGCAATCAGCGAGTCGCTGACCATGAAGATGCAGGCCCCCAGCGCCACCCGGCGTGCGGCGGCATCACCCAGCGCACCGGCGCGCCCGATGGCTTGCGCGGCCATCAGCGAGATCACGGTCACGTAAGCGGCGACGGCAATCTTGAGCACCGGGTCTGTCAAACCGCCCCAGACGATGCTGTACATGACCGCTCCCACCGCCAGCACGCCGAGCAGCGCACGTTTGCTGGGAAACCAGGTCTGGCCCTGGCGGAACAAGGCGATGTAGAAAATGTGGGCCACCAAGAAAGACGCCAGACCAGGGATGAAATAGTTGCCCGGCAACATCAGGAACACGTCACCGCCAAGGGAAAACACCAGCGCAAGCAAAAGCAATGCATCAAATCGGGTGATAGCCCTCGTGGAATATGCGCGAGTAGCTACGAAAAACATAGCAAGGCACATAACCATCGGCTTGAACACCATGTAGCCGCCCAGCATGCCCTGGCCACTGAGAGTGGCCAAAGCGGCACATTCCACGGTCAGCACCTCCAGCATGCTCAGTTCGCCCTGCAAAAAGCGACCGGTGGCCCACAACCCGGAGACGATAGCTACACACCAGATCGCCGCGTCACCTACCGACATGGCATCGGCGTTCCACAAAAAGGCCAGGACCGCGCCCAGGGCCAGTACAAACTGCAGGGCGGCAAACCATTGCTGTCCGGTGCTCAGGGGCGGGTTGTAGTGTGTGACCGATGCCAGTGAGAAAGCCGGTTTGGGATGCGCGTGCGCCATGGCCGCACTTTGCCAGCCGGGTGGCTTGAACCACAGTGCCAGCTTGTCGCCCCAGTTGGGCGTGTGCCAGGATTCCTTGGCCAAGCCCCAGTACACCTCCAGGTTGGCCCACAGCGGGTCCCAGCTATTGAGCGGGCCGCGTGTGCCGTAGACGCAGGGTTCGTGTTCTTCTTGAAACGTGCCAAACAGGCGGTCCCACAGGATCAGGATGCCGCCATAGTTCTTGTCGATATAAGGGTCATTGACGGCGTGGTGCACCCGGTGGTTGCTGGGTGAACAAAACACCCGGTCAAACCAGCCCAGCTTGCCCACCTGCTCGGTGTGCACCCAGAACTGGTAGAGCAGGTCGATCAGTAACACGATGCCAAACACCGTGGGTGGCACACCCAGCACGGCCATTGGCAGGTAAAAAATCCATCCGAACAAAAAGCCGCTGGAGGTCTGGCGCAAGGCGGTCGACAGGTTGTAGTGCTGGCTCTGGTGGTGCACCACATGGGCTGCCCAAAACAGAGCCACCACATGGCCGGCGCGGTGCAGCCAGTAGTAACAAAAGTCATACATCACCAGTGCCAGCAACACGCCGTACCAGGTGTTCCAAAACTCTGTCGCCGGGACCAGCGCCACCGCACCAAACGCCACGGTGTAGATGCCGATGGTGAACAACTTGCTCAGCACCCCCACCAGTTGGCTGAGCATGCCAAGGCTGATGCTGTTGATGGTGTCGCTCAAGCGGTAGGGCGTTTGCCCGGCGGTACGGCTGGCGCGTGTGCGGCTCCAGATGAACTCCAGTGCGATCAGCAGGATAAAAACGGGGGTGGCGAAAACAATGACTTTGCTCATCCTGGTATTTTCGCCGAGCAAATGCTTTGTTAAATGCGGGGCAACCCTATGGGCGGCGCTTGACCCTGGTGACGGCCTTGTCCATACTCCACCCGGGGAGTTCAAATAGTCTGTGCAAGGGGATGCCATGCGCTACCAAAAACTGTGTGTTGTTGTTGCTTGTGTGTTGGCGCTTGGCGGGTGCGCGAGCAACAAGGTCGCCAGTTCGCTCTCTGCGGACTTATGGCAGGACCAGGCATTCCATTACCAGCCGGCGCTGGTATCCGAGACCCGTGAAACCATTTTTGGCCTGGATGCGGCGCTGGTGCAAGACCTCAAGGCGGTCGACAGGATCGGTTTCGCGACCGAGCGGCGCATGGACATCCTGTTGTCCCGCCTCTACGGCCCCAACGGCATTCGCCTGGCCTACACCAGCGGCCACACCACCGGCGCATCACAAACCTGGCGAGAGAAGCGGGGCGACTGCCTGTCCCTCACCATCCTGGCCTATTCAGCGGCCAAGTTCCTGGGAATCGAGGCCACCATGCAAGAGGTGCAGGTGCCCGTGGTGATGGACCGCCGCGAAGGGTTCGAACTGATCAACGGCCATGTCAACCTGTTCGTGCGCAACAAGGTCGATGTGTCGGTGAACGGCAGCACCTATGGCCCAGGCAGCCTGGTGATTGATTTCGAGCCGCAGGGCGGCTCGTTGCGCCCGGGTCTTCGTCTGTCGGAGGACGCGATCCTGGCACGTTTTTACAACAACCGGGCTACCGAATACCTGCTGCAGAAGAACCATAACCACGCCTACGCCTATTACCGTGCCGCTTTGGCATTGGCGCCGGACTACACCCCGGCGCTCAACAACCTGGCCCAGTTATATGGCAGAACCGGGCACTACCAGGGCGCTGAAAAATTGCTGCGCCAGGCCATGGGCCAGGGTGAACCGACCTATTCCCAGTTGGCGGCCATGCAACGGGTGCTGTTAGCACAAGGGCGCCAAGGTGAAGCGCAGCAATACGCCGACCAGTTGACCCGACGCCAGCACGAGGACCCCTATTACTGGCTGGGTCAGGGCATAGCGGCGTTGCAGGGTGGGGAGTGGCGGGACGCTGTGTCGGCGTTGGAGCGGGCAGAGTCCCTGACCACGGGTTTTGAGGAAGTGCATTACAACCTTGCGTTGGCCTACTTGCGCGCTGGCAAGCGCGAAGCGGCTGAAAAACAGCTTGCAGCGCTGCGCAAGATCAACCAAAAGGACCCGGGCGTGGCCGTCCTCGCCAAGAAAATGCAGGGAAAAATGCCAGGTTTGGCGCCGTCATAATTCGGCCCATGACGCCTGACTTCAGCCCTGCTTTCCCAACCCCGTTTGAACGCGGCAACCACAACCAGACCACCGATTGGGCCAGCTGCATCACGTTTTATGAAGACCTGGCCCGCCATTTCCCGGCGGTGCTGCGGTTCTTCCCGATTGGCGTGTCAGATTCCGGTATCACCATGCATGCCGGTCTGGTCAGCGCAGACGGCGTGTTTGACCGCGAGGCGATCAGACTAGCGCAGCGCCCAATCTTCTTCAACAACAACGGCATCCATCCCGGTGAGCCCGAAGGCATAGATGCCTGTATGGCCCTGGTGCGGGACTTCTGCACCCAGCCCGAACGGTTGGCGGCACTGGGCAACACGGTATTCCTGTTTATTCCGGTCTACAACGTGGATGGTTGTTTGAACCGTCAATCCACCTCTCGGGTCAACCAGGTCGGGCCTGAAGGCTTTGGATTCCGGGCTAATGGCCGCAACCTGGATTTGAACCGCGACTTCATCAAGTGCGACAGCCTGGCCGCCCAGGTGTTCAACCGATTTTTCACTGCGTGGAACCCGGACGTGATGGTGGACACCCATACCTCCAACGGTGCGGATTATCAGTACACCATGACCCTGATCCACACCCAGACCGACAAGCTCGGCGGGGCGCTGGGTAACTGGTTGCGCGACGCCATGTTGCCGGCCATTTATGGCGCCATGGCGCAGCGCGGCTGGCCCACCTGCCCGTATGTGAACCCGGTCAAGATAACGCCGGACGACGGCATTGAGGACTTTCTGGAAGTGCCGCGCTTCTCCACCGGTTACGCGGCCCTGCACCAGACCATCGGCTTCATGCCCGAGACCCATATGCTCAAGCCTTTTGCCGACCGGTATGCGGCACTGCGGACCCTGGTGGAGGTGGTACTGGCCTACACGGTGGAACACGGCGCGACCATTCAAGCCTTGCGCCGCGCTGCGCGGCAGGCAGCGGCCAGCCAGCGCACCTGGCCGGTGTTGTGGAAGCCGGATTACAGCCGCCCGGCCAGCTTCCGGTTCAAGGGGTATGCCGCCGTTCAACGCCCCAGCCAACTGGGCAATTACCTCCGTCTGGCCTATGACCGCAACCAGCCCTGGGAGCGCGATATCGCCTGGTTCAACCGCTGTGTGGTGGACCTGGAAGTGGCCACGCCTCGCAGCTACCTGATTCCCCAGTCCTGGCGCGAAGTGATAAACCGTCTGCAGTGGAACGGTGTGGTGTTGGAGCGTCTGGCGGAGGATCAGGTGCTCAGCGGGCAGGTCTACCAAATCGATGATGTGGTGTCACGTCCCGGACCTTACGAAGGCCATATGTTCCACGACGGCGTGACTTTGCACAGCGTCGATGCGACGGTGAAGGCCCGTGCCGGGGATGTACTGGTTCATTTGGATCAGCCCCGTGCGCGTTATGCGGTCGAAACCCTGGAGCCCCAGGCCCACGACAGTTTTTTCCGCTGGGGTTTTTTCAACAGCATTCTGGAAAAGAAGGAAGCGTTTTCGGACTATGTGTTTGAAGACACAGCGCAGGAAATGCTGGAGCAAGAGCCCGCGCTGCGCGAAGCCTTTGCGCGGTGGCAGGCGGAAAACCCCGACAAATTGAGTGACCAACAGGCGGTGCTGTCCTTTATCTTCGCCACCGGCCAGCGCCACGCCGAGCCCGGAGTGGCGGCGCTACCCAGTCTTGCGTGTGATCTAGGGATAGGCAAAACGCCAGATCTGCTGGCTGGGTGTCCCGGCTGACCTAGGACGGAGGTCGCCGCCTGACTTGCTTCACCAACATTGGCCACACACCGGGGTTGAGTGTTACCGCATTCTACGGAGAATGAGTAAAAGTCTATGTGCCAAATTGACCTTCAGCCCACGTAGAATAAGCGCAAGCAGCTACTATTTTTATAGCAAACAAGGCTCTGGATCACCCTTTACCTAAGCGTTTCGACTTTTCTGGCGGCATGGTTTGAGCCATTGGCCCCCGCCTCATACTGTCAAACGCCCAGAAATCGGCGGGGACCAACGGCCCAAACCATGCGTAGGTGTTGGTTGGACCGGCAAAGGAGGTCAGTTCAGGGGCGGGAGCGGTCATAGGTTTCATGACAGCAAATTGACTCTTTAAGGCTGTAGCGGGTCAGTGGTCAACGCAGATGTAACCACAACGTACCGTGAAAGGCGGACCTTCGATTTCGCCATAAGCTGTCGGTCACAATAGTTCACTTCCCTAAAGTTTCGCTAGAAAGTCAGCCTGTCTAGCCTCCGTTACTAGCAACTATCATGACCATCGCAAGTACCACCTCAGCGCAGAAGAAGTCACGAGTCGACGGTCAGATCACGGGACTTGCCGGCGAGCTATTTGTCGCTGCTGAGTTGTTGAAGCGAGGACTTCAAACGTCTGTGACATTCGGCAATGCCAAGTCTGTCGATCTATTGGCTTACGACCCACAATCAAAGCTTGCCTACGCGGTCCAGGTAAAGGCATTGCGGTCGACGAACTACTTTTTGTTGAGCCACAAAAAAGTCGAACCAACTCAGGTTTATGTCTTTGTCTTGCTCAACAAGCCCGGCCAACCCGTTCGATACTTCATTGTTCCTGGCGAGGACCTTTACTCAAAACCGGAGCAATTTACCAAGGCGTTCCTGGTTCCAAAAATGCCCGGTATTCTTCCGAGCGTACTGAAAGCGTTGGGGTATGAGGATGCGTGGCATGTGTTTGGGGCTGATGCGTCAAACAAATGAATCCAGGGATCCACAAAACGGGGTTGCTGACTATGAAATCCGAAACCGTCTACTACCTTCCTGGACACGGCGGTCGCCTTGAAACAGGACTTGGCGAGGCACTAATGAGCCGAGGCTTTAACGTGGCCGGCAGACAAACCATTGGTGACTTCAAAGCCATCCCATTTTCAGATCAGATCGCAATAATTGCAGAAGACCTGACGAACAATTACTGGCGTGAGGGGGCGCGAGTCATTGCCAACTCTTTTGGCGCTTACTTGTTCTTGAATGCACTGACGCTAATGAAGCCCTACATTGGCAAAGTCTTGTTGCTTTCACCTATCGTGGGTGAGTTTTCAAACGAAGACATCAGAATGGGGTTCATCCCGCCTCACTCCGGGCGACTGGCGCAAAATGCGGAAAATGGAACATACCCGACACCACTGCACTGCGAAATTCATGTAGGCGAACTGGACTGGCAGAGCAATCCAGCCAACGTCACAAAGCTTGCAGAACTCCTTGGGCTGAGTGCAACCGTCGTGCCAAGTGGCGGGCACATGCTGGATAAGCAATATGTTTCAGCCGTACTCGATAGGTGGTTGGCCCCTTGTACTGCCGATAAACTTGCCCCGGCGTGATGACGAGTTCGCGATGCTTCGCCAATTACAAACAATAGATGTTCCAAGTTGGCTAACCAACTTGACTCCGAATGCAATCATGCACGACCCGCTTCCGCTTCATGAACTATTGCGCGAATCACTTTACTATCCCTCGTCCAGCTTTGACGGCGACCCGATAAAACACCTTGGGGGCAATGTCCTAAGTTTCGTCTATGTTGATTACGGCCATACTCACGCTGCTCTTATGAGCGCCCTGCGTTTCACTGGTTACGATCTTGTTGCCCATCGCTTTGTAGCTGAGAATGAACTTTCGCCTGATGGCTGTAGACCGTTGGAGCTTCGTCGTGGGGACGGTGATCCATTGCGGCACCACGACTACATCAAAGAACCATTTTGTGTGTGGTCCATATTCCAACGGCGTGCCGATTTCCCATTCACGCATGGGCCAGTTCGATTCAGTCTTCTATTCATTTGTGCGGATGGGGTTGAGACGTTTCAAGCACTTTACGTTGCAAACAGGGTCGCTCCAAAGGTTGTCGCTGTCATTCAGCCCGGTCATGCATTCGGCCACAACTGGACCGACTTCACCGATCCTGACCAAGTTTTTGCGAGGGTGGTACTCGCGAACCCTGCGGGTCAACCAGAGATCCTTCTTTATGGTGGTGTTGGTCACGACAGGAAAAGCTATGAGTCACCGTGTTGGCCCGCATACAAATTTTTGGCCCGACGTTTCCGGAAAACGGAGGGAGGAACTGTTGGAGTTTGGATCAAGAAACTTCGTGACATCGTTCCACGCAAGACTGTACAGACAGATTCAGTGTTCACCAAAGGTGAAACAAGTCGCCATCATGTAGGCGCTAGCAGCACAATGAAAAACCCAACCCGAACGAGGTAAACAAAATGGCACTCTACGAGTTCACCAAGGATTCAATGGTAGCGATCCCGACGACCACATACGCATTACTCGGACTCAAAGAGCGGGATGACGTTCAACGGGTCTTGCGTGAACATATTGAAGCGATTTCGCCTGACACGTTGATCCTGGCGGAAGAGTTCGGCCAATGGGAAGACTCCAAGCGCCGCATTGATTTGCTTGGGCTGGACCGCGACGGCTGCCTCGTTGTCATTGAACTAAAGCGCACGGACGATGGCGGACATATGGAATTACAGGCGCTTCGATACGCCGCGATGGTCTCAACGATGACATTTGAACAGGCGGTCGAAGCGCATCGGAAGTATCTGGCAGGACGGGGATTCTCTCCTGATACTGCTGAACCCAGTATTCGCGCACATCTAGACGTCGAAGATGGGCCAGTGGCCCTTAGTAACCAGGTGCGAGTCGTTCTTGCTTCAGCCGACTTCTCTAAAGAGATCACATCAGCAGTCCTTTGGCTCAACGCTCAAGGACTGGACATCATGTGTTTCAGGATGCGGCCTTACGCCTTTCAGGACCGCGTATTGCTGGATGTGCAGCAAGTCATTCCCTTGCCGGAAGCCGCCGCTTTTCAAGTGGCTATTCGGGAAAAGAATTTGGTTAAGGCCGCTGTGGATGCTGGCGGCCGCGATTTCACGCGGTACCTCGTTAAGACACCGCAAGGAGAAGCCGGTTCTAATCTCCCAAAACGTCATTTCATTTACCAGGTGGTCAAGGAAGCCATTCGGTTGGGGTTAAAACCGCAGGCCATCGCTGGCGCAGTCTCCTGGCGAGAATCCATGATGTTCTTTTCTGCTTCCGGAAACCTCACCGGCGATCAACTTATGAATGCTGTACCGGGCAAGGACAGAAGGCGGTACTTTTGCAAAGACGATGAAGTGTTCCACATTGATGGCAGGACCTACGCAATGACGAACCAATGGGGCCTCAGAACTGAGGAGGCTGTGAAAAACATTCTTGCTGTGCTACCTCAAGACCATGGCATCACTTACGAGGCAATGACCTAGTCGGCATGCGGCATTTATCAGGCGAAACAAACTAATCAATCTGGTGGATTGAATAGGCTAGTTTCTATGACAGCTTTTGAGCGCCGCGTCCGACCGCAATAGCGTCTAAACCGGGTAGCGCCGCCATCGCAATCAAACCCCACCCCAAGGCGGGCGGTGGGGCTTGCGGGCGCAGGCCGAACTCGCGGCTGCCACAGAGTGTGCGCCCAAACCAAGAGGTTGACGCACCAGAGTCTGCAAAACAGGCCGGACCGCCCGCGACGCGCGCCGGAGAACGAAAGCCACGCCGTCCGCCGCCGCGAGAGGCAGTTCAGCAAAATCGTATTTCAGGCGGTCGTCCATACCCCGTGAAGAACGCCAACTATGCGCCTAAACCGGGTAGCCGAGCCCCAGTCTTCACACGGAATTGGGATCTGGGCACACTGCCGATACGCTAACCCGTTCACGCGCTGGCTTCATCCAGCGTCGCGTCGTCCAGGTGGCGTTTATCGGCCCAACCCACCAGCGTCAAACCTTCAGGCGTCCACAGCAGGCGGTTGATGGCCGCATTGCCCAGGTCCCAGGAACGGGGCGATTCAATGTCCTGCCCGGTGGCCAACCGGTACAGGGCGTCCATCACTCCCCCATGGGCGACCAGCACAATTTGCTCGCCGATGTGCTGGCTGGCCAGGCTGTTGACGGTACGGGTGATGCGTTCGCGCAACTGGGTCAACGTCTCACCGCCTTCGGGGGCAAAGTGGGGGTCTCGCTGGCGCCAGCGGCGGGACTCTTCGGGCCAGTCCATGCTGATCTGGGCGTAGGTCTGGCCCTCAAAAATGCCAAAACCCCGTTCGCGCAAGCCGGTATGCGGTCGCACCTGGCGCGCACTGGCGCTGCGGCTGAGGTCGGCGATGGCTTTTGCGGTCGCGTGGGCACGGGACAAATCGCTGCTGTAAATCGCGGCAATGTCTTCGTCGGCGAGCGCCAGTGCGGTGCGTTTGGCCTGCCACTGACCGCGGTTGTTAAGACCAATGTCCAGGTGGCCCTGCAAGCGGGTGTCGACGTTCCAGGCGGTTTCGCCGTGGCGAATGGCAATGATGCGGGTGGCGCTCATTTGGGTGTCTTGGGTGGGTTGGGGGACAGCTCGACCACCACAGTGTGTGGTGCGGGCACGGCTTGGGGGTAGTCGGTGAGCGCCGCCTCCAGAATGGCGGGCAACAGAGTCAGTGTGTCGGACCACGGGCCTTCATGCATGGCCCGGCTTTCATAGATGATCTGGCCACTGCCGGTGTCGCGCATCAGCACCTCGACCGTGTGGCGGTATTCCGTGGTTTCCGCTACCGGCAAGCTGCGGTACAGCCAGCGCCTTCCGCCAGGTGCCGCAATCCAGCGGCTGGGGAACACCGAAAAAAGGGTCGGCGATACGTTCTGTTCCGCGCGTACCCGAAGTGTCACCCCGTACTGCGCGGACGCGTCGTTGCGAAGCAAACCCTTGCGCGCAAGGGCGTGGGTTGCCAACTCTTCCAAGCGCTGCTGCTGGGCCGGTGCCGCCTGGGTGGAAGGCAAATGGTCAAATCGATAGGTCGCCTGCGAGGCGACGGAGGCCGCACCCGAAAAACTGCGTACCTCGCTGTCAATCATGCGGGTGGTTGCGCAACCCGCCAATAACAGGCTAGCAGCAACGGCCGCCAGCCCCGCCAGACGCCACAGCGGTTTCATACCGTCACCACCTGCAATCCCGGCAGGCCTGAAAGTGCAGGCCGCACGATTTCTTCTTCCGGGTCAAAGGCCGTGTCGCCATCCGCATCGGGTACACCAGTGGCTTTGATGGCCTTGAAATCATGGCGTTTATGGTCCATCAGGTGGGATGGCACCACGTTTTGCAAGGCGGTGAACATGGTCTCGGCGCGGCCGGGGTATTGTTTCTCCCACTCGCGCAGCATGTTGCCGATCTGCACGCGCTGCAGGTTGGTCTGGCTGCCGCACAGCGAACACGGGATGATGGGGAACTGGCGGTGTGCGGCCCAGCGGATCAGGTCCTTCTCGGCCACGTAAGCCATCGGGCGGATGACAATAAATTCACCGTTGTCGCTGGTCAGCTTGGGCGGCATGCCCTTGAGCTTGCCACCAAAAAACATGTTCAAAAAGAAGGTCTGCAACATGTCGTCGCGGTGGTGGCCCAGCGCCAGCTTGTTGCACTTCAGGCGCCGCGCCACGCTGTACAAAATGCCCCGGCGCAGGCGGCTGCACAGGCTGCACATGGTTTTGCCTTCGGGGATGTTGCGCTTGACGATGGAATAGGTGTCCTGCGTTTCGATGTGGTACTCCACACCCAGACTTTTCAGGTACTCAGGCAGGATGTGGTCGGGAAAACCGGGCTGCTTCTGGTCCAGGTTGACGGCCACGATCTCGAAACGGATGGGCGCGCGCTGCTGCATCTTGAGCAGGATGTCGAGCATGCCGTAGCTGTCTTTGCCACCCGACATACACACCATGACGCGGTCGCCTTCTTCAATCATGTTGAAGTCGATGATGGCCTGGCCGACCTGGCGGCACAGGCGTTTCTCCAGCTTGTGGGTCTCGTAGGCGGCACGCTGCGCCGGGTCGCGCTCAATGGGCGCAATCTTGGCGGCGGGAGCCGTTTCGTTTTCTATCCAGACGGCGCTCATAAATTCATCTTTCTCCGATTACTACGAAATATGGAGTCAGTGCCCCATTCCGTTCAATGTTTCATTTTCCGACAAAGCGACGGTCCAGAATGGGGTTGCGACCCCAATTCCCTATTTCAGTGCCCGATTGGAGAGACAAGCCCAATTGCGGCCTCTCCTGTCATGGGTCGCTCCGGGGTGCGGGTGGTGCAGATGTCGGGGGCGATTTCAAAAAGCGCAGCGTATGAGCCCCCGATGTCTGCGCCGTCCGCGCCCCGGAGTCCGAGCAACGAGAGACGCCAAAAGCTCACCACTGCCCCGCTTCAACCCGAATCGCCACTTCACAGTCGTCAAAAATCTCCAGTTTGGCGATCTTCACCCGTACACCCAGCACGCCCGGCAACTGCATCAAACGATGCGCCAACTTGCCAATCAGGCTCTCCAGCAGGTTGACATGTTCGGCCGTGCACTCATTGATGATGATTTGCCGCACCTTGCGGTAGTCCAGTACATGGTGGATGTCGTCGTCGTGGGGCAACAGGGGCTGAATGCCCAGACTGAGTTCCGCATCAACCTGGATCGGCTGGGGGGCGAGCTTTTCCGACTCCAGTATCCCCAAGTTGGCGTCAAAACGCAGGCCGGTCAGGGTCAGAATCTGGGTTCCCGTGGTGTGTTGCATGGGGTGAAGGGTCCGGTTGGGGCTGTCACATCAGGGAAAAATCGCGCTCAAAACGCATCAGGTGCTGGCCACCGTCCACCAGCAGCGTGGTGCCGGTGATGGACTGGTTTTGCAGCGCAAATAACACAGTGGATGCCACGTCTTGCGGTGTGGAGGATCGCCCCAAGGGTGAGAGTCTGTGCAGCGCTTCGAACTTGGCGTCGCTCAGCAAATGGCTGGTTAGTGTGAGGCCCGGCGCCACACCCACCACCCGCACCAGTGGACTCAAGGCTAGGGCCAGCATGGTGTTGGCGGCTTCCAGCGCGGCTTTGGACAACGTGTAGCTAAAGAAGTCGGGGTTCTGGTTCCACAGTTTCTGGTCCAGCAGGTTGACCACGACACCACGCCCCCACGCTCCGCCGCTGCGCGGGTCGCTGCCCCCCGAGGGGGCTAATTGCCCTTGGGGCGGCCCGGCGGGCAATTCGCCGCGCGCGGTGATATGCGTGTGCAGCGCCTGGGCCAACACAATGGCCGCACCGGTGTTGGCACGCAGATGTTTTTCCATCGCAGCAAAGCTGAAGCTGGCCACGGTGTCGTGTTCAAAGGTCGACGCACTGTTCACCACGGCATCCACATGGCCCATGGTCTGGACCACCGCAGGCAGCAACGCCCGCACTGCCGCTTCTTCCGAAAGTTCAGCACGAAAAGCGGCTGAACCCCCCGTGAAATAAGAACAATCAGCTACTGTTCTTATAGCATCTTGCTCGGAGTCGCGGTAGTGCACCGCCACCCGCCAGCCCGCAGTGGCCAGCGCCAATGCAATCTCGCGACCCAGGCGCCGTCCCGCCCCCGTCACCAGGACGGTGGGTACATGTGGGGTAGCAGTGGGGGCAGAAGACATGGATGGCGGTGCCAGGCAGGTGAGGACAGGGCCCGATTTTACGGTCCGCCCTTGTTGGCAGACCGGCCGTGCCCCCAATCACCCTGATCCTGTTCGGATGACGCGCGTTGTCGACTGGCCCGGCTGCGCACCTTCCACTTTGCCAATTGCTGTTGTCGTTCCAGGGCGCCCATGCTGTCGCGGCGGCTTTCCCGCAGCAGCTTGTGGTAATTTTTCAAGCGTTCCGGGTTGACGTTTGCGCGCACCGCGCATCCCGGCTCGTCCTGGTGGCTGCAGTTTCGGAATCGGCAGGTACCGGCCAGACTGCTCACGTCTTCGAACAACTGCCCCAGCGTGTGGGCATCCACATCGGGGCGCAGCGTTCGTACGCCGGGGGTGTCGATGACACAGGCGCCCGATGGCAATTGGTGCAGGGAGCGCGCCGTGGTGGTGTGTTTGCCGCGGCTGTCGTGTTCACGCACGGCCCCGGTGTCCTGGCGCGCCCAGCCCAGCAGGCTATTGGTCAGGGTGCTTTTGCCGGCGCCGGAGGAGCCCAGCAGCACCAGCGTTTGCCCCATGGCGAGGTAGGGCGACAGTGCGATGGCTGCGGCGTCGGTGCGGGCATCCACCGCCAGCACCTCCACATGTGCGCCCACCCGCGCACGGACCTGGTCCACACGCTGGCGCACCTGGTCGGGCGCCGCGTGTTCGGCCACATCGGCCTTGGTCAACACCACCACCGGAAATACGCCACTGCTGCCCACCAAGGCGAGATAACGCTCCAGGCGCTGCACATTGAAGTCCAGGTCCAGCCCCATGACCAGCAAGGCCGTGTCGACGTTGCTGACGACCGTGTGGCGGCTGCCATCGGCGTCGCGCCGCACAATCTGGCTCAGTGGTGGTACCCGCGCCTGTACCCACCATTGCTGATGGATGCCGAGGGTGCAAAGCACCCAGTCACCCACCGCCAATGCGCTGCCTGCATCGAGCAGTTCGCGTGTCAGGCGCGCAGCGCAGCGGGCGCTGTGTTGTTGTTGGCCGTCGTGGACCTCCACCGTCTCGCGGTGCACTGCCGTGCTTCTCATCCAGCGGTGGGTGGCTGCGGTGTCCATACCTGGGCCTGGCAGATCCGTGGTGGCCAGGGTTTGCGCCATTTGCGGGCTCAAGCCCAGTGGACGCAGTGTGTCAAACGAAAATTCAATCATGATGGGCAATGTCTTTGTGTGGCCCGTGGCCCTAGGCGTGCCAATGCGGCTGCCGTTGGGGCGTGAGGACCAAAAATGGAAAAGGAAGGACCGGCTGGCGGGCCAACAAAGACAGAGCAAACACGAAGCCCCGATCAACAGGGCAGAACAACTAACGCCAGGGAATCAAGGTTTCAAAGGAAACCGTGCTCGTACAAAGTGGCGCAGGTGTAGGGGAACTCGGCTCTCAGGCAGCCAGCATGAAGGGAGTGGGTGTGCGATCAATCATGGCAGTTCTCCTTCACTGTGGGTTGAGACGGTTTGTGAGTCGCTGGCAAGGAGCCAGAGACGCTGATTGTCATGACGCGGGCCCCGCCCTGTCAATCAGGGACGGCCCATCTGCAGCGCGGTATGGCGGATTTGCAACAGGGACCTGGTTGTTTCAGTGGGTGACAATGGCGGCACATATGAACCGCACTCATCCAAGCACCGATTCGACGCCGCCCGGGCCACCGGGCCCAGCCTCCAGCGCCGACCCAATGTGGGCGCATCTGCAGCAGCACATCGCAACCCAGGGTGGCTGGATCGGTTTTGATGACTTCATGGCGCAGGCGCTG
This sequence comes from Candidatus Aalborgicola danicus, assembly GCA_016703945.1. GTDB lineage: Bacteria > Pseudomonadota > Gammaproteobacteria > Burkholderiales > Burkholderiaceae_C > Allorhodoferax > Allorhodoferax danicus. The sequence continues at coordinate 32,274 of JADJBC010000051.1, read as the reverse complement.
TATGCGCCAGGTTTGGGTTATTACGCCCGGGGGTCTACCGTGTTTGGGGTGATGCCGCAGGGGCTTCGCACCGCCAACGGGGGTGTCACCGGTGCAGGCAGCGACTTTGTGACCGCGCCCGAAATGACCCCGCTGTTTGGCCAGGCCCTGGCACGCCAGGTGGCGCAGGCCTTGCGAGCCACCGGCACCGACGAATTGTGGGAATTTGGCGCCGGCACCGGCGCGTTGGCGCTGCAGATTCTCAACGCGTTGGCCGCGCTGGATGTACCGGTGCGCCGCTACACCATTGTGGATTTGTCGCAACCCCTGAAGGCCCGCCAGCAGGACACCCTGCGCGACTACGGCGATCGGGTGCACTGGGCGACCGCATTGCCCGAGCAGTTGAATGGCATTGTGATTGGTAACGAGGTGCTCGACGCCATGCCCGTGAAATTGCTGGCCCGGGTTGGCGGTGCCTGGTTCGAGCGGGGTGTTGTATGGGCGGAGGCTGGCGACGCTGCTGGCTTGCGCTGGCACGACCGGCCCACCGACTTGCGCCCGCCCATGGATGTGCCGGGTGAGCACGACTACCTGACCGAAATCCACCCGCAGGGCGAAGCCTTTGTGCGCACTCTGGGTGAGCGCCTCAAGACTGGCGCGATCTTTCTGCTCGACTACGGTTTTCCCGAAGGCGAGTACTACCATGAACAGCGCCACATGGGCACTGTGATGTGCCACCAGGCGCACCGCGCCGATGGCAATCCACTGGTGGATGTGGGCCGCAAGGACATCACCGCCCACGTCAACTTTACCGGCATCGCCGTAGCGGCCCAGGACGCCGGGCTGGAGGTTTTGGGATACACCAGCCAGGCCCATTTTTTGATGAACTGCGGTTTGCTGGACGCCATGCAGGCAGCATCATTGGCCGACCGCAGCGCCGCGCAAAAGCTGATTCTGGAGCATGAAATGGGCGAATTTTTCAAGGTCATTGGCCTGACCCAGGGCGCCTATTGGGATGCCATGGGTTTTGCGCGAGGCGACCGCATACACCGCCTGTAGATCCGGGTTTGCCGCAAGGACTACTGGCGGTCCTATACTGAACCTGGATGGGCTGTTCTTCCGTGGGGTTTTGGGCGCGCCGCGCCTGGCCCCCGAGGGGCGCCATCAAGGAGCCGCCATGTTCCCTGCACCCGCGCTTCATTCCACCGCACACCATGCCCCGTGGATCAGACACCGCCTCGTGCTGGGGGCTCTTTGCGCCAGCGTGCTGGCCTGTACGCCCGCCTGGGCCGGGCGTATTGCCGCTGGTGCCTACAACGCCTACGTGGTGGATTCCGACGGCAGCGTGTGGGCCTGGGGTGCCAATCTCTACGGTCAGCTGTGTGATGGCACCACCAACCATCGTTTTACGCCGTCGCGTCTGCCGGGTCTCGCCGCCATTGCGGGTGTCAGTGCAGGGGGCTCCCACGGCCTGGCGCGCAAGACCGATGGCAGCTTGCTGGCCTGGGGGCTGAACAGCACGGACAGCACCGGCCGCGGTGGCGGTCAATTGGGTGATGGCACCCAAACCAACCGGGGGTCACCGGTGGCCGTGCTGGATGGTGGCGCAGATACCCAGGTCGTGGCCGGTGCCTACCACACCCTTGCCGTGCAAGGCAACGGCAGCCTGAAAGCCTGGGGCTATAACGCACATGGGCAGGTGGGTGACGGCGGCACCCAGTCGCGTGAAACCCCGGTCGTGGTCAGTGGCGCCTCCAGCGTGGTCGGCGCGGCAGCGGGGTGTCTGCACAGCCTGGCCCTCAAGGGTGACGGCACGGCGCTGGCCTGGGGCTTCAATAGCACCGGGCAGCTCGGCGATGGCACGTCGACTAACCGCACCACACCGGTTGCGGTGATAGGACTCGGCAATGTGGCGGCGTTGGCGGCCGGTTGCGCGCACAGCGTGGCTTTGAAGAAGGACGGTACGGTGTGGGCCTGGGGCTTTAACCTGGAAGGGCAACTCGGAGTCAGTACCGGTGCCATCATGCAAAGAACCCCGGTGCAGGTTCCCGGTTTGGCGGGCATCACCGCCATTGCGGCCGGCAATCACCACACCCTCGCTCTGGGCGCCGATGGGCGGGTGTGGTCCTGGGGCAAGAATGACATCGGCCAACTGGGCGACGGCACCATGACCAACCGAGCAGCGCCGACTGTGGTCAATGGATTGGGGGTCATCTCCGACGTGTCCGCCGGTCAAAACTTCTCACTGGTTCTGGCGGCCACTGGCGAGGTGTCCGGTTGGGGGCAAAACGACTACGGACAATTGGGCTCGGGCAGCAACCAGTCCAGCGCGGTACCGGTCACGACCCGGAACAGCGACGGGTCGGTGTTTCGGGTCGCTGCCGCACCAACGTCCAGTGTCAACACCGATGCCGACAAGGTTTTTGCCTGGGCGGAGCGCACCTACCCGAGTTTCTTTGCCCCGGCCAATCCTGGCACGGTGGACAGCGTGCCGGGCTACCGTTTGCGCTTTTACTCGGCGACTGCCAGCTACCTGGGCGTCAACACCAGCGGCACGCCCCACCTTTACTACCTGGGACCGGCCAGCAACAACGCGGTGATGGATCTGGATGTGTTATCCAACTGGCTGAGCTTGGCCGGGCCTTGAAACGACTGCGCACAGCCCCACGTGTTCAGTCAAAGAGAGGCCCCGCATGACTGAATCCCTGCACATTGTTTGTCCCCATTGCCATACCACCAACCGTGTCAAAACCGCCGACCAGGGCAAGGCCCCCGACTGTGGTGTTTGCCACAAGCCGCTGTTTGTGGCCCACACCACGGCGCTGGACGAAGCCGCGTTCGACAAACACATAACGCGCAACCAGATTCCGGTGCTGGTGGATTTTTGGGCGCCCTGGTGTGGCCCCTGCCGCCAGATGGCTCCTGGCCTGGAGCAGGCCACGGCCCAGTTGGAGCCGCAGGTGCGGGTGGCCAAGGTGGACACCGAGGCGGTTCAGGCCTTGGGTGCGCGTTTCAATATTCGCAGCATTCCGACGCTGGCGTTGTTTGTCGGCGGTCGCGAGGTCGCACGCCAGGCCGGCGCCATGGGTGCGGCCGACATCGTGCGCTGGACGCGCATGCACCTGCCGGCTTAGGAACGGCCGTCTGCGCGTTGGTACAGCGGGTGTGCCCGTTGCGAGCGTGCTGCTACGCCGCTAACCAAGCCCGCTTTCCGCCGCGACCGCCTCGACCCGGGCTTTGCGAATCCACTCCCCTATTTTGGGACCGGTAGCCCCCGCCAACTGAGCCTGAGCAGCTATCAAGTCTGTAGCAACGGTCAACGCCTTGCGCAGGGCCTGCGACAGCCTTCTGGCTTGTGGGTATGGCGCATCGTGCAAGCCCAGACGGCCCCGGGCGTCACACTCACAGGCCAGCAAGATTTCCGTAAAACGGGCCGGTTTGCGAAAGGCATCACAGCGCTCCAGCAGACGCACCACCGCAGCAGGGTTCAGGTCGGCGCTGCGGTGGATATTGCCGTGTTCTCTGGCAACCACATCCGCCAGTTCCTTGCAGTCCACCGGCACGCGCAAACGCTGGCACACCCCTTTGAGTAAACGCACACTGCGCTCCTCATGGCCGATGTGCCGCGGCAATACATCACCCGCGGTCGTGCCCTTGCCCAGGTCGTGCGTCAGGCAGGCAAAGCGCACCGGCAGGCTGGCATTCAGGCGGGCGGCCATGTCCAAGACCAGCATGACGTGCACACCGGTGTCCACCTCGGGGTGGTGTTCCACGCTTTGAGGGACGCCCCACAAGCGATCCAGTTCGGGCAACAGATGTGCCAGCGCACCACAGTCACGCAACACGTCAAACATGCGCGAGGGTTGTGCCTCCATCAGCCCACGGGCGATCTCCTGCCATACACGTTCAGACACCAGATGGTCGACGTCGCCGTCACCCACCATCTGGCGCATCAGCGCCAGGGTTTCCGGCGCGACCTGGAAATCCGTGTAACGGGCGGCAAACCGCGCCAGCCTCAGGATGCGCACCGGGTCGTCGCGAAACGCCGGGGTCACATGGCGCAGCACCTTGTTGCTTATGTCCTGGCGTCCGCCATAGGGGTCGACCAGCGCGCTGCTGGCCTCCCAGGCCACCCCTGGGGCGCAATCTTGTGAGTCAAATTGGCCTCTAGCCCTCGTAAAATCTGCGTGAACAGCTATCGAATTGATAGTAAGGTCGCGCCGGGCCAGATCGTCTTCCAGCGTCACATCGGGTGCCGCGTGGACGGCAAAACCCCGGTAACCGGGCGCCGTGTTGCGTTCGGTGCGGGCTAGGGCGTATTCTTCTTTGGACTGAGGATGCAGAAACACCGGAAAGTCGCGACCCACCGGCTGAAAACCCTGGGCTATCAGTTCCTGCGGCGTGGCGCCCACCACCACCCAGTCCCGATCCTGGATGGGCAAGCCCATCAGCGCATCACGTACGGCACCGCCAACGAGGTAGGTTTCCACGATCTATGGCAGCGACCCGCGCAGCGGCGGGGCTTGGGGGGCCAGTCTATAAGGCTCTTCGAAGTCCAGGAAGTCCTTTTCGGCCAGTGCATCGGCAACCCAGGCCTGTACGCCGGGCAGTGCGCAGACGCGGTCTACATAGGACGCGATCACCGGTGGTACGGGTAGGTCATAGGTTTTGAGACGCATACAGACCGGGGCAAAGTAGGCGTCGACCACGGTGAAGCCGCCAAACAGCAGCGCTCCGCCGTGTTGCTGCAACAAACCGCTCCACATGTCGACCAGGCGTTGCACGTCGGCCCGCACGCCGGGTTTGTCGCGCCAAATCAGGGCTCCAATATCGGGCAAATGGGCCTCAATGTTCATGGGGCAATTGCCCCGCAGGGCGGTAAAGCCGCTGTGCATCTCGGCGCAGATGCTGCGGGCGCGGGCCCGCGCGGCTTTGTCGGCGGGCCATAGCTGTTTCTCGGGAAACTGCTCCGCCAGGTATTCGGCAATGGCCAGCGTGTCCCAGATGGCGAGATCCCCATCCACCAACACCGGCACCTTGCCGACGGGGGTAATGGCGCGCAGCGTTTGTTTGAACTTGGACTGCTCGTAGGTGGACTCGTTGAGGAAATCATCGAAGCGAAGCATGACCTCCTCGAAGGGAATGCTGGCTTGCTTGAGCAGCACCCAGGGTCGCATGGACCAGGAGGAGTAGTTTTTGTTGCCAATAGTGAGCTGGAGCATGGAAATTCCTTGTGGGCGAAAAGCTGCCATCCTAGGCTGCAAAGCGGGCTGGATTGATGATGAATCCAACCACCATTGATGTCCATTGATGTCTCGTGTCAGGGCAAGTCCAAGCCGGTCTCGGGAATCGACGCATTCTTGGGGCCGACCATGCCCAGCCGGGATTTGAGTGATTGGGGCGCGCCGGTGATCAATGCCGCGTAATTGGTCGTGTTGGACAAGACCTTCTTGATGTAGTCGCGGGTCTCATTGAAGGGTACGTTTTCGGCCCAGATCGCCGCTTCCATGACCGGCGCACCGGCTTGACCGCGCCAGGTGCGCGGGCGGTTGGGGCCGGCGTTGTAGGCGGCCGCGGCCAAGGGCATGGAGCCTTCAAAACTGTCCAGCACCAGTTTCAGGTAACCCGTACCGATGGCGATATTGGTGTCGCGGTCGGTAATGTGGTGGGGCTGGAAGGTGGCCAGGCCAATCTTCTTGGCGGTCCAGCGCGCGGTGGCGGGCATCACCTGCATCAGACCGGATGCACCGACGCCGGACTTGGCGTCCATGATGAAGCGGCTTTCCTGGCGGATCAGACCATACACATAGGCAGGGTCCAGCCCGATCTGTCCAGCGCGGGTCACCACGGCGGCTTTGAAGGGCATGGGAAAACGCTGTTCCAAATCCATGACCAGCCTGGTCCGTTCACTGGTGTTGATACAGCGATCCCACACCTCGTGCTGGCAGGCGAGGTCGGCGGCGGCCAGCAGGGCGCGATCGTCCATGCCGCCGCGCACATGCAGGTTGGTGGCGTAGTTCCATTCGCGAACCCCCTCGGGACGCAGGCCGATACGGATCGCGTACAACGCGCGGTTCAGGCCGGGGTTTTGTAGCGCGGCCACCTTTTCGTCCGCCGTCAGTGGCGAAGGTCTGGAAGCAACCGTGATACGTTGCCCCAATTCCTCCAGCGCCAGTTGTTCGTAAAACCCGCGCACTCCGGCGATGCTTTGGAACAGTTGTTGTGCCTGCGCATTGGCGCCTTCGGTGGCAGGTTGCCGCAACAGGGCGCGGGCGCGCCAGTAGACCCAGGTCGGATCGTTGCGTTGTGTTTCGCTCATGGCTGCAATGCTGCCGAGCACTTGGGTCCAGCGCCCCATGCGCAAAGCGGCCCGCGCTTGCCACGCCAGGTGATCATCGTGCATGTCGCTGGCCGTGCCGCGGGCAAAGTAGTCCACCGCGTCGTTGGACATCTTCAGGGCTGCGCGTTTGCCGATCACGCCCCAGAGCCAATTGCGTTCCTCGTCGGTCAACTGGGCTTTCCAGCGCAGTTTGCCCATCTCATGAGCCGCTTCTGCCGGGTCCAGATAGGCTTGGCGAATCAGGGCCAGCGTCACCATTTCGCGGGTTTTGGGCTGGAATGCGGTGAGTTTGTCGTTGAGGTACTTGCCTGGGTTCAGGTAAATCTCATTGACGGTTTTGCTGAGTTTGGGGTTGACCAGGCCCACCGCTTGGGTGGCCACACGCAGGCGGTCATTCTCCATCCCCAAGCGGGCCCGCAGCCACACGGTGCGTGTTGTTTCGGAGTGGTCTTTCAACACTTGTTCGGCCGCACTGCTGCAGGCTTCGTCGGCTTCACGCAGACTGAGCCAGGTGTCCCTGAGTTGGGTGTGGATGTCGGTGGCGCTCGACAGATGGTCCGCCAACAGCGCATAACAGCGCACCGACTTGTCGTCGTTCATGCGGTACAGCGGGTATTCACGGTTGAAGGCAACCCAGTCCCGGTTGCGGCCCAATTTCAACAACCATTCGGCGCGCAGCCGGTCTTCCTGGTAGGTGCCGCTGTAGCGTGTCAAAAAGGCTTGAATTTCGGGCACGCTGGCTTCATCCAGTCGCGCAGACAGGTCCCAGTACGCGGCCCAAGGCTCCAACGCGTGGCCCCGCACCTGTTGGAGCAGGGTAACGAGGCGCTTGCGGTCGCGCTGCTTGTAGGCCTGGGCCATTTCCAGCAGCGCACTGTCGGCCTGGGAAAACTCCTTGGTCTGGGCGTATGTTGGGGAGGGAAAGAGCACCGAAGCGGCGCAAACGAGCGCTATCGATGTCAGAATGGCTGGAAACTGCATGTGGAGATTATGGACAAGTCCGAAGAATCGAAAGCGCAAGCCAAAAAAGCCCTGCGCAAGTCGCTGCTGGAACAACGCCTGAACTTGCCTGACAGGCTACAGCAGGCGGACCTGTTGCAACAGGTCATGCGCATCTGGCTGGTGGGCCGACCCGACACCATCATTGGTGCCTATTGGCCCATCAAGGGGGAGTTTGACCCCTTGCCGGCCCTGCACCGCTGGAAGGAAGACGGCGAGTTGCTGGACCAGCCGCAGCTGCGCCGCATCGGCCTGCCGGTGGTCAACAAAGAGCACAAGACCATGACCTTCCATGCCTGGTACCCCGGCTGCCCGATGGAAGAAGACGCCTATGGCATCCCTAAGCCCAAGGACACCGAGGTGATCGTGCCGACCCTGCTGTTTGCACCCTGCGTGGGGTATGGGCCAGGTGGTTATCGCCTGGGTTATGGTGGTGGTTTTTATGACCGCATGATGGCAACGCTCCAACCCAAGCCCTTCACGGTAGGACTGGGTTTTGGCGTGGGTTTTGTCGAAGACTTCGAGCCCGAGCCGCACGACGTGCCGCTCGATGCCATTCTCAACAACCACGGGGTGGTGTGGCCTGTGTAATGGCACAGTGAAGCGGCAGGCACGGTGTTTGCCATTGATCTTGGTCAAGGTCTGACAACAGGGCACGCCCTAGCATGAGAGACCGCCTAACCCCAAGGCGGCCACCCGACCTGATACAGGAGAGATACACGATGGCAGAAAAGCCCCTGACGACAGCCGATACGACAGCCAAACCCGTCGTGGCGAAAAAGACAACAAGTCCTGCACGCGTCCGCAAGGCCGTGCAAGGCGACATCGCTCCGTCGACCAAAGCCCGGGCCCTGGGCAAATTCGTGGCGGCACAGGCGGTAGACGCCGCGCAAGGCAAGGCGATAGCGGCGGCCCTGGATCTGGTGCGGCCAGATGCCTCTGGCACGGCCAGCGAGCGGGCCAAGGGTCTGCGGGCCATGCTGGAAGGGGCCTCCGCCGACGACGCACGGGTCCTGCGAGAGGCACTGATGGGCCGGCTCAAGGGCGACACGGGCAAAAAAGGTTTCAACCCGGACGACGAACTGGCGCACGACTGGCGCGACGGCGGTTACCCGTACCGCAACCTGATGCGCCGCAGCTCGTACGAAGAAACCAAGTTTCATCTGCAGGTGGAGTTGCTCAAACTGCAGGCCTGGGTCAAGGAAACCGGCCAGCGCGTCGTCATCCTGTTTGAAGGGCGCGATGCGGCCGGCAAGGGCGGCGCCATCAAGCGCTTCATGGAGCACCTGAATCCGCGCGGTGCACGTGTGGTGGCGCTGGAAAAACCCAGCGATCTGGAACGCGGCCAGTGGTACTTTCAGCGCTATGTGCAGCACCTGCCCACGCGCGGCGAGATCGTGCTGCTGGACCGCAGCTGGTACAACCGCGCCGGTGTGGAGCGGGTCATGGGCTTTTGCTCCAACGAAGAGTACGCCGAGTTCATGCGCCAGACGCCCGAGTTTGAGCGGCATCTGGTGCGCAGCGGCGTGCACCTGATCAAGTTCTGGTTCAGCGTCAGCCGCAAGGAGCAGCGCCGCCGCTTCAAGGAACGCGAGAACCACCCGCTCAAGCAGTGGAAACTCAGCCCGGTGGACCTGGCTTCACTGGACAAGTGGGAGGACTACACGCGCGCCAAGGAAAGCATGTTTTTTGAAACCGACACGGCCGATTCACCCTGGACCGTGATCAAGAGCGACTGCAAGAAGCGCGCGCGGCTGAACGCCATGCGTTATGTGCTGCACAAGCTGCCCTACACCAACAAGGATTTGGTCCACATTGGCAAGCTCGACCCACTCATCGTGGGGCGTGCCCACGTGGTGTACGAACGGGGCGAAAACCCGAACGCAATTCTGTAGTCTATGGGGCCGGGCGATCCGGTCCTTGCGTGCCCTGTGCACGGGCTGACAGATAGGCGTAGAGGTCAGCGATGTGGGCGCTGACTCGGGGTTCGCCTTGCCAGGCCGGCATGGTGAGCATGTAGGTTTTGCGTTGCACCACGTCGTCGACCAGGGCATCCCATGCAGCAGTGTTTTTGCCGGGCTGCGCAGCGCCGAAATTCCAGTCATACCGTTTGAGCACCAGATCCACAAACTGGCGGGAACCCATTTCGCGCACGCGGGGCAACAGGTCGGGTCCGCCTCGTGTGCCAGCCGCAGCGGGGCCATGGCAATTTGCGCACTTGTCCTGAAACACGCGCCAGCCCGCATAGACCGATCCAGGGGGCTGTGTCTGGTGCTTGAGTTCTTGGGCGGGTTGAATGTTCTGCACCTCGACACTGCAACCAGGCAATGTCAGCGCCGACACCAGCACGCCACCGCATAACACGCTCCAACGCAACGCCATGTGGCGCCGGCCAGAGTGTTGAGTGGCTTTGCTTCTGAGGATTTTCATGGTTTTGCCCTCTGGAAATAACGCACGTTACATGCAATACGAACTATTGTGGACAGCGTTATGCTGGTGGCTCTTGATTTGGATCAGTTTGTGCACTGGTTGGCTGGCCCGGGGTCAAGTTGATTTTGGCCAACGGTAGGCCAAAACGGTCGCCTTGGGATAGTAGTGTTCGCACACCTGATCCAGCTGATTGCCACCCAGTAAAAAAATGCTTTGCGCATCCGTTCGCAAGAAAAAGCCGACATGGCCCTTCCAACCGGTGGGGTCATCACGCGACAACACGGCGATGCAGCCGAACAGTGGCTGCTCCAGGGGCTGCCCCCAGTCCAGCCATGAGCGCGCCAGTGCCGAACCCGTGCCCGGTATGCCAACCTGGGCCAACGACCAGTTGATGAACGACGAACACCATGAGGCCTTGTCGTCGTAACCGGCGATGTTGGTGTGACCGTGGTATTGGGTCACACGCGGGTTGCTGTGGCCCAGTGGGAAGGTGCTGACACCGGTCTCTTGGACGGCGATGCGCATCCACGGTGGAGAATGGTGGCTATATTTCACCAATCGTCTCGCGTGTGGTTTGCGCCTGTGCCCGCAGCCAGGCGCAAAAAGCTTTGATTTCGGGGCGCTCGGCACTGCGCGGTCCGACCAGCAGCCAGTAAGCCAGGGGTGACTCCAGTCGTGTGCCGGGCAAAACTTCGACCAGGCTGCCGTTGGCCAGACTATCGGCTATCAAAGGCATGCGGGTCAATGCAACGCCCTGACCGGTCAGGGCCGCCTGGGCAATCTGGTGGGCGTAATTGAAATACAACCAGCGCCTGGGTTCCAGCCCTTTGAGGCCTTGTGCTTCCAACCATCGCTGCCAGGTTAACCACTCCATGTGTTGGCTTCGGTAGGCGTCGCCGGCCTCGATCAGCGTGAACTGGGTCAGGTCTTTGGGCTTCTTCAGGGGACCGCCGGCTTTGAGCAGCCAGGGGCTGGCCACCGGCGTCAGTTGTTCACCAAACAGGCGCTCGGCCTGGGCCGAGATGGTGGTGGGTGTTGCGTAGCGAAGGGCCAAGTCCACATCGGAGGTCTCCAGGTCTACAGACACGTCGGTCGCATCAATACGGATGTCAATGTCCGGGTGTTGCGCCTGAAAGGACTCCAGTCGGGGGATTAGCCACATCGAGGCAAACGAGGCCCAGGTGCTGATAGACACCAACTTGCGGCCTGCGCTCTGGCGGACCAGGCGCACGGCCGTGTCGATGCGCTCCACCGAGGGCTCTGCGGCGCGCAGCAATTGGGTACCGGCACTGGTCAACTCCACCGCGCGGGTGTGGCGCAAGAAAAGGGCCACCCCAATTTCACCTTCCAACGCCTGAATTTGGCGGCTCACGGCCGACTGGGTCAGCGCCAGCTCCTCGGCTGCGGCGCGAAAATTCAGGTGCCGGGCGACGGCCAGAAAGGCGCGCAAATGGCCAACGCCTATGTTGCGTGTGCGCAGGCTGGTGTGCAGGTGCTGCATGGGGTTTTCAGGGGTTCAGCGCTTGGCGCGCGGTTTGCGTGCTTTGGCCGGCTTTTTGGCGGCCAGGGCAGCCTCCAGCGCCAGGCGGGCCCACGGTGCCATGGCGTGGGCTGAATCCATGGCCTCTTCGGGCGCGCTGTAGTAATTCATGCCCCGTGCCACGCTTTTACCGTCTTTGGTGGACGCGTAGGTAAATCGCTCGCAACCCGCGGTCTCCCACTGTGCGCGGTGGTCCTCGTTGGTCTTGAGCCACAGCTTTTCACCCGAACCCAGGTCGGCAATGATGGCAATGGTGAGGCCGTCAGTGCTGAGCCCGAAGCCGCCAAACATGCGTTTGGCGACGCAGGGGCCGGCGCTGGACAGTAACTCGCAGCAGTACAGGGCAAAGTCAGATGGAGGGCTGGCCATGGTGTGACTCAAAACGGCGTGGGCGCCTGGTTTTTGGGAATGTCGTCGGGGCGTTGATCGGCGAGGGCGCGGGCGTCGCCTTCGTAACCCTTGAGTGTGTCGAGCAGGCGCGTGCGTTGCTGGGGTGTGCTGCTATTGTGCAGGGCCGCCATGGCAGCGCAGCTCTCGTTGGTCAGCTGTTCCATGTAGCGGCGGTAGTCTGCAGCAGGGGCCTTGAGTGTGCGGTCCAACAAACCGCGAAGTTCTGCCTGGGCTTGGGCGGCTCGGATCTCCCCGCTGCGAATCTTGCGCAGCACCTGCAAGGCGTCCTGGTGGCGGCGCTGCATTTCGCGGAACTGGCGCGGGCCATCAAAACTGGAACTGGCAATGTGGGTGCGTACGACGGCCAGTTGGGCTGGCTCCAGCGTGCCGTAGAACGATTCCGCACGTTCCGCGATTTGCTTGATACGGCGTTCCGAGCGCTCGGCCGGTGTGCCCTCGATCCATACGTCCCGCCATTTGCGGTCACGGCGTTCGAACTCCTCGATCATGTGCTCCAACTGGGCGGGCTGCAGCGTTGGCGCGATCGAGGCAATGGTAGGTGTGATGTGCTCCATTGTTACTTGCACTCGGGTCTGCAATTCTTCAACAAGGCGGCACACCTGCTCCGTGGTTACGGGCTTGGGGGCCATGGTTTGCAGTTCCTTGAGCTTTTTTTCCAGCAGCGGCAGTTCGTTTCTGCGGTGCCAGTCCTGTACGGACTGCAAATCATCGCGAACCCGCGCACTTTGGTCGGAGTCGAAGTCAAAATAGCTGTCCAGCCACCAATACACCAGCGTCGGGCTGGTGTTGTAGCCCAGGCGCACGGCACTGCATCCGCCCATCGCCAATGCCGCCATCAGCACGCCGATAATGGGCGCTATTTCGCCAACAACACGCGAAAAAGAACGCATTGAAAAGGACATGTTTTGACTTCCGAAATTCTGGTTGAACAGGGCACCCCGGAGCGGCTCCCCGTCGATGTGGTCATTATGGCGGCGGGCAAAGGCACACGTATGAAGAGTCTATTGCCCAAGGTGTTGCATCCATTGGCCGGGCGGCCGCTGTTGCACCATGTGCTCAGTACGGCGCGAGCGCTGCAGGCCCGCCAAGCGGTGGTTATTACCGGTCATGGTGCTATCGAAGTAGAAGCAGCTTGCGCAATGGATACGAGGGCTACAGGCTCTTTTCGTATAAATTTTGTGCGCCAGGAACCCCAACTAGGCACCGGGCACGCGGTGCAACAGGCGGTGCCTGTGTTGGCTGACGATGGCGTCGTGGTGGTGCTGTCGGGCGATGTGCCCTTGACGCGGCCCGCCACCTTGCACCACCTGATTGCTGCCTGTGCGGGCGACAAGCTTGCGCTGCTGACCCTGGAGATGGCCGATCCCGCGGGCTACGGGCGCATTGTGCGGCGGGGAGCGATGGCCGACGGCGAAGTGCTGGCTATCGTGGAACACAAGGACGCATCGGTCGCGCAACGGGCCATCACCGAGATTTACAGCGGCATCATGGCCGTGCCTGCGGCGCAGCTCAAACGGTGGTTGGCACGCCTGGACAACCAGAACGTGCAGGGTGAGTTCTACCTGACCGACATCGTGAAGTTTGCCGTGGCCGACGGTGTGCCCGTAGTGGCGCACAAGATAGACGATGCCGTGCAGGTGGCCGGCGTCAACAGCCCGGTGCAACTGGCGGCTCTGGAGCGTGCCTACCAGTTGCAGCAAGCCCACCGCTTGATGGAAGACGGTGTGCGCCTGGCGGACCCGGCACGCATTGACGTGCGCGGAGAGTTGTTCTGCGCGCACGATGTCAGTATTGATGTGAATTGTGTGTTTGAGGGGCAGGTGAATTTGGGCCAGGGAGTGGCCATCGGCGCCAACTGTGTGGTTGCCAACGCGGTCATTGAGGCCGGTGCGGTGATCCACCCTTTCACCCATATCGACGGCGAGGCGATGGGCGTGACGGTCGGTCCTGGCGCACGCGTCGGGCCCTTTGCGCGTCTGCGACCGGGTGCTCGGTTGGGTGAAGACGTGCATATTGGCAATTTTGTCGAGATCAAGAACTCGACGCTGGCCGCGGGCGCCAAAGCCAACCACCTGGCCTACCTTGGGGATGCGACGGTGGGTGAGCGTGTGAATTTTGGCGCCGGCAGCATCACCGCCAACTACGATGGCGCCAACAAACACCGCACGGACATTGAGGCGGATGTCCACGTGGGCAGCAATTGCGTACTGGTGGCCCCTGTGACGCTGGGCGCGGGTGGCACGGTGGGCGGTGGTTCCACGATCACCAAAAATACGCCGGCGGGCGCGCTGAGTGTGGCGCGCGGCAAACAAGTCAGTATCGCCAACTGGGCCCGGCCCCAAAAGAAGCCCAAGGCCTGAGCGCGCAGTTCGCTGATTCGGCCCGGCGAAAAAATTGAGCCCTCTCGACTATCGTTCAAACGGCAACTCTGCCCCGAACTTGCTGCGTTTGACGCTGAAAAACGCCTTGACATTGCGCACATTGGCGTCGCTGGTGAACAGTCGCTGGGTTAGCGATTGGTAATCTGGCATGTGCAAGGCGTGCACCACCAGCACAAAGTCCGGTCCTGGCGACACGCGGTAACACTGCTGAACGGAGTCTTCTTTGTTGACCCGGTTTTCGAATGCGTCCAGCGCGTCGGCATCCTGGCGGTCCAGTGAAACTTCCACCACCACCGTGAGCCCATGGCCGACGATTTGGGCCATGCGCTCGGGGTTCAGAATGGCCACCTGGCGCTCTATCAACCCGGCGTCGTGCAAGCGTTTGACGCGCCGCAGACACGTCGGTGCTGAGGTGTGAACACGTTCCGCCAACTCCACATTGCTCAAGCTGGCGTCGCGCTGGAGTTGGGTGAGTAGCTGAAGGTCGATGTTATCCAATGTTATTTCATTCATTTATATACCTATTTTGAATAATAAGTTCACTTCACAATTTGTGTGCAACTTTACTTCAAAGTATTAAAAATTTAGCAAGAATATTTTGTTAACACCGACATAGGATTCAGCCACTGTTTAAACAAAGGGGTGGCGAATATGTGTGGAATTGTTGGCGCGGTCTCAACCCGCAATATTGTTCCGGTGCTGGTGCAAGGCCTGCAGCGGCTGGAATACCGGGGCTATGACTCTTGTGGAGTGGCCGTGTATGTGCAAGGCGGCCAGGCGCAGCACAGCGGCTTGCGCCGTGCGCGCAGTACCGCCCGCGTTGCGGAATTGATGGAGCAGGTGGCTGCCGGTGACAGCCATACGCCCTTGGAAGGAAACCTGGGCATTGCCCACACCCGCTGGGCGACCCACGGCGCGCCTACGGTTAGCAACGCCCACCCGCATTTCAGCCATGGCCCGGGCGCGGACGCGCACCAGCGGCCTGGGCGCATCGCCCTGGTACACAACGGCATTATTGAAAACCATGATGAGCTGCGCGCCGCGCTCAAGGCCAAGGGTTATGTGTTTGTCAGCCAAACCGATACCGAGGTCATCGCCCACCTGGTTGACAGCCTCTACGACGCCGACTTGTTTGAGGCCGTTCAGGCGGCCACCCGTCAATTGCACGGTGCCTATGCCATTGCCGTTTTTTGCAAGGACGAACCGCACCGCCTGGTGGGCGCGCGCGCCGGATCTCCGCTGATTCTGGGTGTGGGGAAAGACGGGCAAGAGCATTTCCTGGCCAGCGATGCGATGGCCCTTGCCGGTGTGACGGACCAGATCGTGTACTTGGACGAAGGTGATCTGGTGGACGTGCAACTGGGCAAGTACTGGTTGGTCGATAAGGCGCGCAAGCCCGTGGCGCCCGCCCAGCGCCCGGTCAAAACGGTGCTGGCCCACAGTGGCGCTGCCGAGCTTGGCCCCTACCGCCACTACATGCAAAAGGAAATTTTTGAACAGCCCCGCGCCATTGCCGACACGCTGGAGGGCTTGGAAGGCATAGCTCCCGAGTTGTTTGACCAGCAGATGAACCATGTACCTGGCGCCAACGCGGCGCGGGTGTTTGCCGAGATCGACTCCGTACTCATTCTGGCCTGTGGCACCAGCTATTACAGCGGCTGCACCGCCAAATACTGGTTGGAAAGCATCGCCAGGATACCGACGCAAGTAGAAGTGGCCAGCGAGTACCGCTACCGGGACTCGGTGCCCAACCCCAAGACGCTGGTGGTCACCATCACGCAGTCCGGCGAAACAGCCGATACGCTGGCTGCGCTACGCCATGCGCAAAGTCTAGGCATGCGCCATACGTTGACCATTTGCAATGTGGCCACCAGCGCCATGGTGCGGGAGTGCAGTCTGGCCTATGTGACGCGGGCTGGCGTCGAGATTGGCGTGGCATCCACCAAAGCTTTTACGACCCAACTGGCAGGCTTGTTCTTGTTGACGCTGGCCTTGGCGCAGGCCAAAGGGCGGCTATCACTTGCCGACGAGCAGCGCCATATTAAAGCTATGCGCCATCTACCAGCAGCCTTGCAGGCCGTGCTGGCGCTGGAACCCCAAATCATCAGTTGGTCCGAGGACTTTGCCAAAAAAGAGAACGCGCTATTTTTGGGGCGTGGCCTGCATTACCCCATTGCCTTGGAAGGCGCTCTGAAACTCAAGGAAATAACCTACATCCATGCCGAGGCTTATGCGGCGGGTGAACTCAAACACGGGCCGCTGGCCTTGGTGACCAGCGAGATGCCGGTTGTGGCCGTCGCGCCCAACAACGCGTTACTGGAAAAGCTCAAGAGCAACCTCCATGAGGTGCGTGCCCGAGGTGGCGTGCTGTATGTGCTGGCCGATGCCGACACACGCATTGAAAGTGGCGAGGGCATGCACGTGATTCGTATGCCAGAACACTACGGTGAATTGTCACCCTTGCTGCACGTGGTGCCGCTGCAATTGCTGGCCTACCACGCTGCGTGCGCACGCGGTACGGATGTAGACAAGCCCCGAAATTTGGCAAAAAGTGTCACGGTGGAGTAGGTTGTCAACGTCGATTGAATATTTATTCTGGGTAATTAAAGTCGTAAACAGGCAATTAAAGTCGTAAACAGCACCCTAGCATCCATGCGGGTTTGCGGGGTGTGGGATTTTTGAGACGCTCTTTCTAAAGTCGTAAACACCGGTCTGGGAACGCCTGCGACGGGCCGCCGCAGTCGACCCAATGCGGGTCTACGTTTTCATCCATGCTGAAGTTCTTTCCAATCGGAATGGGTCTATCGAAGCGCCTCGATCCCCGACCTAACCGTGGCCTACTTTGCATTGAAACAGGTGGTACTGTTTCAACTGGAATGACTGGTCGGGTTTGGACTAGAACGTCTGGTTGCATTCACTGGAATACGCAGTACCGGCAACTCGGGATGTCTGAGCGCTTCTTCTTTCCTTAATATTCTCTGGCTGATTTCCAGGCTTCGGCTGTTTGCAGAGCGCCCGCCCGACTATGTAGTCCCATCGTTAAATTGCCAAGAGGCTTCGAAGTAAGGGGGCGTCCAGGGCCAATTTGGCTGAGGCAGTCTTCGAAGGATGTGCTTTTGCTCCACGCGGTAATTGCGTTCAATTCAACTTCAAGACAACCCGATGAAAATCTCCCCAAATGAGGAACGAAGTTTGCGTTTGACTTCAAAACCTCGGATGCAAGCATCCAAGTTAGCAAGACAGTGCCTGGTCGCACCTAGAATTGGCCATATGGACGCCAGAACTGTGCGCCTTTTTTCTTGGGCAATGGTGTCGAGGCTTCGCGCCCGATTGTCTGGATTATTGGCTTTTTTGCATTCTTGAACGTCTATTCCGTTCAGGCGGTACTGCCGATGGTGATGGACGACTTCCACACCACCGCGTTGGAGGCCGGAATGACGGTGGGAGCTACGGTCTTGGCAATCGGACTGGTTTCACCGTTCATTGGGATGCTGTCCGATGCGGTTGGCCGCAAAGTCGTCCTGTGCACGTCAATGTTTGCACTTACGGTGCCGACGGCGCTCATTCCAATTTCCCACAGCCTCGACTCTTTGATTGTTCTTCGCTTTCTTCAAGGCTTGACCATTCCCGGCATCGCGGTGGTCCTTATTGCTTATCTCTCGGAGGAATTTCGTTCTGGTGGTGTCGTTCAAATGACGGCCACCTATGTCGGTGGCACTGTGATGGGCGGTTTTTGCGGTCGATTTCTGACGGGACATGCGGGTCACTTGCTAGGCTGGCGCGGCGCCTTTGTAACTTTGGCCGTCTTGAATTTGCTTGGTGCCTTGTTGGTGTTGTGGTTGCTACCGCCGTCACGTCGATTTGTTCCGAACAGAAACGTCACCGGAGGCATGCAGACGCTGTTGTTACACCTGCGCAATAGGCGGCTGATGGCGGCTTGTGCGGTCGGGTTTTGCGTGCTGTTTTCGCTGGTCGGGACTTTCACATATGTCAATTTGCACTTGGCATTGGCGCCCTTCAATCTGTCTGCGGCAGGCTTGGCGAATGTCTTCACGGTCTATCTTGTCGGCGTGATTGTGACGCCGTTAGCGGGGCGCCATATTGACCGTCTGGGGTTTATGAAGTCCCTTCTTGGCGCCTTGGCAATTTCTGCGACAGGCCTGCTGCTGACACTCCTGCCGTCGATATTTTTCGTTGTTGTGGGACTGGCGGTGTGCTCAACCGGTGTATTCCTTTGCCAATCAGCGACCATTGGTTCGATTGCACGAACCGTGAGTGAAGGTCGTTCGCTGGCGACCGGTATTTACTACCTGAGTTATTACTGCGGTGGAGCCGCGGGCAGTTGGCTGGCTGGGTTAGCCTTCGAGGGATGGGGTTGGAGCGGGTCTGTCGCCACTATTGCACTGTTTCAAGGCATTGCTGCAACTATCGTCTTATCCGTATGGCGGGAACGCGGAGCCGAAGCCATACGAAATTGAAACGTTTGCAGTGAACTGGAGGAAAACCAACCTAGACTTCGCGCCGACGGTGCCCCTATCGATTTGGATGCACAGGTCCGATCCATCAGACCGACCACCAAACTGCTAGACATTTTCTTGGCGGTTTGGATGACATGGCCTGCACCCAGAGAAGTCTCCCCCAGGCTCCTGCCATGCTTTTCTGAGCGCTCCGATGTGGTCCACTCACGGTCGACGCCAGGCAACGCAATAACCAATAACCAATACCCATGCCCATTCAACCCTACGATCTCGCGATCCCAATACTGCCGAGCCGTTCGGTGAACGACACTGTCTCGTTCTACAAGCGCCTCGGTTTCGAGGGTGGCCCCCACGGGTTTGACAGCGGATATGCCATTCTGAGACGAGGAGCTGTCGAGCTGCATTTCTTCACCCACCGTGAGCTTGCGCCCGCGAAGTCATCAGCAGGGTGCTATATCCGAGTCTTGGACGTCGAGAGCTTTTATCGCTCATGCTTAACCAGCCATCTGCCCAGCACAGGCATCCCGCGCATGGTTGCTCTTGAGGACAAACCGTGGGGTCTTCGTGAGTTCGCCGTCATCGACCTTGATGGGAACCTCGTTCGAATCGGTCAAATCATCGAGAAGTAGAAACGTGTATCTCTAGCCGTATGCGCTGCCAAATCGGGTAAGCAAAGGCCCTAGACCCTGGACCCCCAAGCCCTCCAGCGTGCGGGTCCGCAACGGGCGGTTCAACAAGTTGACTCGCGCAACGACGTTTTCATCCTCTTTTCCGAATGGCCGGATAGTGCAACTATTGCATCACTGAGGCCAATGCCTTTGTTGAGATAGAAAAATTGTCTGTGGTGGGGGTTTTGGGCTTTACGATTTGCTCGATCCAATCGGCGTCAGATGAGCGCTGGCATTAAGGGCACTGAATTAGCCAAGGTGAATGTCCGCTGTCAGAAAATTTGAATGACAGCAACGCGAAGCGGCGGTTGTAGATCTCGGTTACTTCTTTGCGGTAGATCAAAAGCCAAGTACTTTCCCGATCAGTGCACTTCGGCAACTGACTGCGCAGAGCACTCCAAAAGGTCCCGACGATCACCGCAGAAGCATCGTCGGCGTTAGGCTCACCGGTTACGGCCAAGAAATCTGAATTTACACCCCACAGCCCCAGGTAATTTCTGACCCATTGACCAAGTCCCATGTGAAGTTCGGTCAGGTCGTTCTCGCGCATGTGTGAAATTCGAGTTTGTTCATCTTCAGGCACCAACCCCAACATGAGGCGCACGGCGCCATCAATGGTCGTTGGTAATTCAGCGCTCTTCTTGTTCACTGCGTTTTGCCTCTCGATACTCCCAAGGTGGTACTGGATTTGCGTCCCTCCACAAGCCCATTTGCGCAACCCTGGCAAACCTTTCAGCATCGGAGTACACCACCCGATCCGTGGCTGCCGATTCGCATTCCTCGCAGCCCGCTCAGGCCCCAAATTTCCCATTCAACGTAGCCCGCAAAGACTCTATGCGCGCGCGGTTCACACCCAGGTCGCCTTTGCCAAGGCGCGAGGCCGAACGCACCTGAATGACCATGTTGGCGGGATCGAACCAAAACTCAACATCGTCCACGTATCTCATCCACCGGCTGGTGTAGTGCAGATACAGATAGTCCTGCGTACTTTTCACTACGCTGACACCGACCTGGGCCTGCGTGATAGCCTTGATCTGGGCAATGGTCGCCGGACCGTCTCCGCGTATCTCCAACGGAGCGATCTGGGCAAAGGTCATTTGTAAATGTCCGGGGTAGAGAAGGGCTTGACTGCTCACACTGTTCGGCGTCAGCGACGGTGGCTTCAGCCGACCGTCTTTTACTCCCAGATCAGTAGGGTCTTTCCCCGCCAAAAAACCCAGCTGGCCCACGCCCGCGGACAACAATATCAAAACAACCAGGGTAATCAGTATCCATTTGACGACGAACATGTAGGCAATCCTAGGGGTGTTGCATTTGTGGGGTCTGGCCGAAAAGAGCTGTTTGATTGTTGCGATTATCAAGCGGCAACGCGGTAGAGTTGGTTGGCTGCGGACATGGTTAGTCCGTCGGGACGGTCTATCTGCCCCTGCTTGATCATGTGCATGGTTTCGATACCTGCGATGACAATCCGAGCGCTCCAAAGTAACTTGAATCCCAGCATCGGTCGGGTGATCCTTTTGACGGCCCGGTGATCCTGCTCGACGATGTTGTTGTGGTATTTGCTCTGGCACATCGGGATGTCAATACAGACATCAGCCTCGACACTTTCAATGGCGGCCGTGTTGGCGCCACTCTTGTCGATGGTGATATTCTCAGGCAGGTCGCGCAGGTCGATGGCGGCCTCTAAAAAGCGTCGTGCCGCAGCCTTGTCCCGGTTGGGGATGAGAAGAAAGTCCACCGTATCGCCGTCGCGATCAACGGCGCGGTAGAGGTGCTTCCAATGGCCGGATACATTGATGTAGGTCACTTCCATTCTCCAGCTCCGGCCAACTGGTCGCTTGCGCTTGCGAAACACGGCGGCCAGAACCGGCAACACTTTGATCGCCCAGCGATGAACCGTCACGTGATCCACGAAAACACCGCGCGCCTACATCATCTCCTCGATGAGACGAAGGCTCAACGGGTAGGCGACATACCAGTGCACGCAGTTGAGCATCACTTCCAGCGGGTAGTGCAGCCGTTTTAGTACCTTGCGCAGCGTGCTGTTGATGAGGCTTTGGCGGAAATCGAGCACGGACCGGATTGTCGTTTACGTTGAATGCAACAGAACCCATAGCCTTTGTGTAGGGTAATAAGTCGCTCCTATCTTGTCGCTCTCACGCCATTTTGAAAGAGGGCCTCCATTTCATTAAAACCGTTCATTGGGCTTGGCAGACAATTCCAACTTTCGAAAATTCCGCTACCAGTTGTATGAATAGCACCCCTCCGCTCTCCTTCACCGCCCTGATGCAACGGGCGCACCCTGCCTTGCTGCGCAATCTCGCCCCGGACCCGGAGCAGGCCCGCCATGCGCCCAACAAGACCGCACGCCAAGTGAAGTCCGGTCATTACGTTGAGGTGCGCCCGACCCCGCTGCCAGCGCCCCGCTACGTCATTCACAGCCGAGACTTCTTCCAGGCATTGGGGTTGGCAGACGCGGTCGCCAGTGACCCGGCATTTATGCAGTTCTTCACGGGTGATCTGGACGGAGGCGTGGACGCAGCCAACGCCGCCGGGGTGTCACCCACCGTGCGCGCCAGCGGCTGGGCGACCGGCTATGCACTCAGCATTTACGGGCAGGAAATGGTGAGCAACTGCCCTTTCAGAACCGGCAATGGCTACGGCGACGGGCGCGCCATTTCGGTGCTGGAGGTGCTGCTCGCCGACGGGCAGCATTGGGAATTCCAGCTCAAAGGCGGCGGCACCACCCCGTATTGCCGCGGTGGCGACGGCCGTGCGGTGCTGCGCTCCAGCATCCGTGAGTTTTTGGCCTCGGAAGCCATGGCGGCCCTGCGAGTGCCAAGCACGCGGGCCCTGTGCCTCTTTGTCTCGGGCAGTGAAACGGTCACACGTCCGTGGTATTCACCCGGTGCCAAAACCGAGGAGCCCGACCGCATGGTGGACGAACCGGCCGCCATCACTACCCGTGCGGCCCCTTCCTTCTTGCGGGTCGGTCAAGTCGAATTGTTCGGTCGGCGGGCTAGGCACAACGCGCACCCGCGTGCGCTGGCCGAGCTGGAGGCGATTTTTCTGCATGCACTCGACCGCGAATATCCGGACTTGGCCGCCGCCCTGCACGGCCCCGAGGTGACGCTAGCGGACAAGGTCGTCGCCATGGCACGTGAGTTTGGTGTGCGTTTGTCGCATTTGGTGGCCCATTGGATTCGGGTGGGGTACTGCCAAGGCAACTTCAACAGCGACAACTGTGCACTGGGGGGGCGCACGCTGGACTACGGCCCCTTTGGTTTTATGGAAGCCTATGACCCCGCGTTTCAAATGTGGATTGGTGGCGGTGAACATTTCGCGTTTATGAACCAGCCCATGGCCGCAGTAGTCAATTTCAGGATGTTCTGCACCGCCATGGTCCCCTTGCTGGGACAGGATACCCGCGCCATTAAGACAATGGACGCGGTGGTGCAGGCGCTGCCGGACAGCATGGCGGACACCCTGCATGCCATGTGGGCACAAAAAATGGGCTTGATCGAATTTCGTGCAGAACTATTTACCGAGTTGCACACCCTCATGGCACAAACCCCGGTGGACTACACGATCTTCTGGCGCGAGCTTTCCAGCCTACCCCAGCAGGTGGCGGACTTGCGTCCCAGCTTTTATGCAAGCCGTGGGGCTTATGGCCAAGACCCGGCGGTGATGGAGGCCCGCTGGGGCACGTGGCTGCAACATTGGCACACAGCCTTGGCGCAAGACGGGCGTGATCCCTTGGAGGTGTCGGTGGCCATGAAGCAGGTCAACCCCAAGTACATCGCAAGGGAGTGGATGCTGGTGCAGGCCTACCGCAGCGCCACGGACGCTGGGGACTTCACTCTGGTGCGGCGCCTGCACGCCGTGCTGGCAGACCCCTACAGTGAACAGTCGCCAGAGCTCGCCGCGCTGTATTACACCAAGAAGCTCGATGAGTACTTTGACTTAGGCGGTACTTCGCACTGCAGTTGCTCGTCGTAGGGCAGGGCTTCTCGGGTCGTTTTGGTGTCGATGATTTTCATAGGGCTTGTTCAATAACTGGACAGTGCTTAGTTTTCCCCCGCTGTTCACGACGCCATCCGGACCTCATCAGAGAGCGGGTCATTTTTGCAGTACTTGGCCATGATTTTCGTAAGGTCAGGCGCCAAAGTGGGAACCTTAATAAATGCCGGGTGGGTGGATTTCAGAGCATTTGCGACGATGAGCTCAGAGGGCGGCATGGCCGGGTTCATGGTGCGCAGCCACCTTCGGGATACGCTGCGCTCAACAGGTCGGGTAGCACAACACCTGCGGGGCCGCGAAAGGACCATGTGGCGTCCGTATCCAATGGCGTTTTTTCCGGGTTAATCTGAACGATTTTGGCTCCAGCCTGCTTTGCAAGGTTTGGTATTTCCGCTGCCGGATAGACCAAGGAGGAGGTCCCGATTGAGAAAAGCAGATCGCAGTCTTTCGCACTGGCATTGGCGCGACGCAACTCCCGAACCGGAAGCTCTTCGCCAAACCAGACGACGCCAGGGCGAACAGTACCACCGCAATGGAGACAAATCGGCGGACTCAAACGCCGTCCCCCCGCAGGTTCGTCGGGAATCGCAATGGGTGGAGTACAGGCCTGGCCGCAATCGAAGCAGCGTGGGCTCAGCAAGCTGCCGTGCAGATGCAAAACCTGGGCGCTGCCAGCGCGCTCGTGGAGGTCATCGACGTTTTGGGTGATGACCGTCAGCTTGGGCACCAGGGACGCCAATGCGGCGATCGACAAATGCGCCGGATTGGGCTGGGCGCGCATTACCTGCATGCGACGCCATTCGTACCAACCCCATACAAGTTCCTTGTCGTTAAGGAATGCCTCGATCGTCGCCAGTTGTTCGGCGTCAAACCGTTCCCAAAGGCCAGTCTGGGCATCGCGAAATGTCGGGACTCCGCTCTCTGCAGAGACCCCGGCACCGGTAAAGACGACAACATGCGTGGCCTGCTGCAAGGTGGTGATCAAAACTTGGGGAATGGCGGTGTTATTCATGTTCATGTGTTTGCCCAGGTCGTATTCGTGCATGGAAGGAAGGTTCGTGATGCGGTTCTGTATCTTGAACCCTAACCAAAGGCCCAGCAAACCCCGATGGTGACGGCAAGCAGCCAAATCGACCGATCCTGAAGCACCCAAGGGCTGAAGAAAGCTGCTGTACGCGGACTTACGCTAGCACCTGGGAGAGGTGCTTCGGACGCTGGCGCAGCACAAAGAGAGTCGGATTGAAGAAGGGTGTCCGCGCGCGTGGATACTAGGTGACAGCTGAGTAGATTGCCAAATGCCGCTGGTGATCCGGGTAACATTCCAGGCATCGGGGGCGAAGTGGCAAGTGGTGTTTACGACTTTAGATTGCCGCGTTGTCAATTTGCCATGCGGGTTTGCGGGCAGTGAGATTTTTGCAACAATTCTCTAAAGTCGTAAACATGCGACCCAGAATGACCCACGAAGTGAAAGCAAACAGTCGCGAGTGACCGTTTTCTTTAAGCCCTGTCACGCGACTTTTGTTGCAGGTCAGTTCACGTTCGTGAACTTCTAAAGCGTGCCCATTATGGAAAGATTTCCATACGGTCCAGAAGACGGTGGTTACGAATGGCTGCATTTGGATAGCAAAAAGACTCTCTCACTCTAGGTTTCTTTGAGCTACCGCAAAAAACCCCCTAAACGCCAAGACAAAGTTATCGCCATAGTTAGCAAATAAGGGTTTCTATTAGTATCATTTCTTTGTGCGTACGTTAACGTATACGTTACTGCATGCGGCATTGAATCAATGAAACCCGATTTAGAACACTCACTGGATAGCGTTAAAACGCTAGGTCACGGATTGGTTCGCCCCGAATGTGTGCTTGCCACCGCATCAGGGGACCTATACACCGCCGACTGGCGTGGTGGTGTGGCGCACTTGCATGCGGATGGAAGGCAATCTCTCTACTCCGGCGTGGCCCCCGAAGGCATCGCGCTAAAGCCCAATGGGATTGCGTTGTTGCGCAATGGCGATTTCTTAATCACCCATCTTGGCGATGAAGAAGGTGGCGTCTATAGACTTCAGCGCTCTGGGCAAGTGAGCCCTTGGTTGACGTCGGTGGCTGGAGTTAATTTGCCGCCAACAAACTATGTTGTCGAGGACAGCCTGGGGCGGTTCTGGATAACGGTCAGTACGCGATTGAAGCCGCGCTCGCTGGGGTATCGGCGGGAGTGCAATGATGGATTTATCGTTCTGGTCGATGGGCGAGGTGCCCGGATTGTTGCTGACGGCCTGGGTTACACCAACGAAGTGGCGATTCACCCCAATGGTCAATGGCTGTATGTGAACGAAACTTTTGCCAGACGCCTGTCGCGTTTCCCGCTGCACACAGACGGATCACTTGGGACCAAAGAGGTGGTCGTCGAGTTTGGTGCCGGAACATTTCCAGATGGGCTGGCCTTTGATGAAGAAGGGGGTGTCTGGGTTGTCAGCATCATCAGCAATCGACTGATTCATGTTGCATCCGATGGCAAACCCTCAACATGGCTGGAAGACTCGGATGCTGCGCATTTGACCTGGGTAGAAACGGCATACGAATCAGGGTCACTGGGGCGCCCGCACCTGGATGGCATCAAGAGTCACTTGCTGCGCAACATTTCAAGCATTGCGTTTTGTGGCCCGGATCGACGCAGTGCTGTGCTTGGCTGTTTGCTTGCAGATCACTTGTTTACGCTTCCCATGCCCGTGGCGGGTGTGGCACCAACGCACTGGAACTACCCCTCGTATGAGTAATCCTGCAAGTCAAAAGAAGGACTCGATGGTCGACGCGGCCTACGCGCAGATACGTCGGCGGATACTGGACGTCGACTGGCCCCCAGGCTTCCAGGTTCTGGAGATGGACGTCGCGACTGAGTTGAACATGAGTCGCACCCCGGTGCGTGAGGCGATGATTCGTCTGCAGCGAGAGGGTTTGCTTGAGGTCATCCCACGCCACGGAATGCGTGTGTTACCGGTCTCGCCGGGCGATATGCGGGAGCTTTACCAGGTCCTAACAGCCCTTGAATGCATGGCCGCTGAACTGTTGGCGTTGCGCAAACCCGGTCGTGAGGAGCTGATGCCGTTAATTGCTGCAACAACCGCGATGGACGAGGCGCTCAAGGCCGACGATCTTGACGCATGGGCCGTTGCCGACGAACGTTTCCACGCCGTATTGGTCGATCTATCAGGCAACCGTCAGCTCAAAGAGACCGTTTTGAACTACTGGGACCGGGCCCACCGCGCCCGCATGTTCACTCTCAGGCTACGACCCAAACCGCTGAACTCCACCAAGGAGCACATGCAAATGGTTGAGTTTTTTCTGGCTGGCGACGAAAAAGGCGCAGTCGAAATTACCCGCCACCACAGGGAACGCGCCAATCGCGAATTGGTGACGATTTTCGAACGCTACAAGCTGGCGCAAATGTAATTAAAGGTGGACTGAAGTGACACAGAAAAGTTATTCGATTGCAGTACTCCCAGGGGACGGTATCGGCCCCGAGGTGATGACCGCAAAACCGCATCGGCCGGAAATTCGCATTCAACACGCATCCTGCGGGTGCGCAACACTACCTGGAAAGCGGTGATGCCTTGCCTGTGGCAACGCTAGACGCTTGCCGCGCCGCAGATGCCATTCTGTTTGGGGCGATGGGACTGCCGCACGTGCGGGCTAAAGATGGTACGGAGATCATTCCCCAACTCGATATCCGGTTCGCACTTGATTTGTATGCCGGTGTGCGGCCGATCCGGAGTTTCGTCGGGCTGCCAGGTCCATTGGCTGATCCACGCGCCGCGCACATTGACATGGTGCTGGTGCGCGAGAACACCGAAGGGCTGTTTTATGCCAGAAACCGGGGCTACATGGAGGGCGTTGGAAATGCAGAGGCAGCGATCGATCCCATGAAAATCACCCGTGGCGGAACCGCCAGGATTTGCGACTTTGCGCTCAATCTCGCGCGACAGCGCAAGGCAAGAGGCAAACCGGGTCATGTCACCAGTGTCGACAAGGCCAATGTCTTTCTTTCGATGGCCTTCTGGCGCAAAGTATTTGAGGAACGTGCAGGTGCCTTTCCCGACCTGCTCACCGACAGTGCCTACGTCGATGCAACGGCATTGAATTTGGTGATGAAGCCCTGGACTTTTGACGTAATGGTTACTGAAAACATGTTTGGCGACATTCTGTCGGACCTGATAGCGGCCTTTGCCGGCGGCATGGGAATGGCGCCATCGGCCGACATTGGTGACAAGTACGCGCTGTTCCAGCCCGCGCATGGCACCGCGCCCGATATCGCTGGCAAAGGCATCGCCAATCCCAGCGCCATGCTGCTGTCGGCGGTGATGATGCTTGACTGGCTGGCGGACCTGCACAGCGACACTGCACTGGCTGATGGCGCACGCGCCATCGAAACTTCGATGGAACGCGTGTTCGCTCAGGGCGTGGTTCGTCCCTACGAATTTGGCGGCAGCAGCGGCACGGCTGAAATCGCGCGCGTAGTTGCGGAGGGCCTCTGAAATGAACCAAGACAGGCAAGCCATAGCCCCAACCGGACAATCCCTCAGAAACGAGCGCGTCGTCATGGTCGGAGCGGGTTACTGGGCCCAGTTTCAGGTTGAGGGCTGGCGCGATGCTGGCGCGCCATTGGTGGCCATTGCCAACCGGAATCCGGTCAATGCTCAGCCGCTGGCAGATCGTTTTGGGGTGCCCAAGTGTTACAGCGACGTTGCAAGCATGCTCGATGCTGAACAACCAACATTGGTCGATGTCGTGCTTCCCCCGGTGGCGCAGGAACCCGCCGTGCGTGCCGCTATAGAGCGTGGCATCCCTGTCATCTGTCAAAAGCCATTTGGTGTCGACTTGAAGCAGGCAGAAACCATGACGGCCATGGCTGAGGAAGCGGGCGTGCCACTGGTCATCCATGAAAACTTTCGTTTTGCGCCCTGGTTTCGCGAAATGCGCCGGCTCATCGACGAAGGCTTCTTCGGTCGGGTGCACAGTGTGTCATTCCGCCTGCGTCCGGGTGATGGCCAGGGACCGCAGGCCTATCTGGACAGGCAGCCCTATTTTCAGACCATGCCAGAGTTTTTGGTGCGTGAAACTGCCGTGCACTTCATTGACACCTTCCGATTTCTGATGGGTGAAGTGTTGGCGATCACCGCCAGGCTGCGTCGCCTCAACCCGGTGATTCTGGGCGAGGACGCCGGGATTTTGATCTTCGAATTTGATGATGACGCCTCGGGATTGTTCGACGGCAACCTCCTGAACGAACATCCAGCGAAAAATTTGCGCCGCACGATGGGTGAAATGTGGCTGGAAGGCGAGCGCGGCGTGATGCGACTAGACGGCGATGCCCGCTTGTGGTGGCTGCCCCATCAAGGCGTCGAAATTGAGCACCGGTACGACGACGGTGCAAACCGCGGTGTATTCGGTGGCGCCAGTACAGCCTTGCAGGCCCATGTATTGGCCCATCTGAATCAAGGCACACCACTGGAAAACAGTGCACGCAGCTATCTGAAAAACCTGCATGTGCAAGCGGCCATCTATCACTCCCATGCCAGCGGCCGTCGCGTCAGGATGGCAAATTTCGATCCCCACCAACCCCAATGAAGGAGTCTCTCATGAAGAAAGTCTTTGCGCTCACAGCCTTGGCCGTTGCCGCCGCAATTGCGTTGCCTGCGGTTGCACAAACCATGCTGAAATTCAGCCACACAGACCAGCAACAGGGCGCACGCCAGGCAGCTGCGCAGGTGTTCGCCAAAAAGGTCGAAGAGTACACCCAGGGTCGTTACAAGGTGCAGGTGTTCTGCTGCAGCCAGTTGGGCAACGACCCAAAGAACATTGAGCAGTTGGCACTCGGCGGAATTGATTTCACGGTTTCGGCAACCGGCTCCTACGCCGGCCAGTTGCCAACGCTGAACCTGACCATGATGCCCTTCATCATCGATACCTATACCCAGGGCTGGAAGTTTTATGACGAATCCCAATGGCTGAAGGCCCAATTCGATAAAGCACCTGCGAAGGGCTTTCGCTTCCTCGCCACTTGGGAGGCCGGCTTTCGGAACATGACGACCCGCGACCCGCTGAACGGACCCGAAGACGCCAAAGGCAAGAAGCTGCGCACCTTTCCCAACGAGATGATGCGCTGGCAGTTGGAAGCCATGGGGTTTGGTATTCAGATCATGCCGCTGCCTGAGGTCTATCTGGCGATTCAACAAGGTGCCGTCTCGGGACAGGAAAACCCGATTGACACCATTGCCTCCAACAAGTTCTACGAGGTCGCACCCCATGTCACCTTGACCAACCACGTGTACAGCCCCATACCCATGGCAATTTCCGAGAAGACCTGGCAAAAGTTGTCTCCCACAGATCAACAGGCGGTCTTGCGGGCGGCACAGGAAGTGGCACCGTTTCAACCGAGATTGTCCATTAGCCCAAGACTGCTATCGTGAGCCAGTCCGGCGAGCCTCGGGTACGTCCGGATTTCTAATGGATACCATTAGGAATTCTCCAATGAAATCAACGACCTGATTGCGATTTGGAGCCGCCATGCCGCCAGAAACGCCGTTCGACCTGAAGTTCACCTCCCGTGAAGTCACCGCCTGGGGTGGCCTGGCCCTTTTGAAACGTATGCTCGACGGCATGGGATTCAAAGAAGCGGTGCAAAGCTGGGATCTACCCCAGCCCGGCTCCAACCGCGGATATCGCCCGGAACAACTCATTGAGCAAATGATCGTCAGTATCTGGTGCGGAGCCGCCCGTTTTGCGCACGCCGACATCACCCGCCTGGACAGCACCTTGGTGCGCCTGTTTGACTGGGGCAAAGCCGCAGGCCACAAAGCCATTGTTCGCTTGTTCCAACGCTTTGACCAAGTGAGCGCCAGCCGGGTGCAAAGCAGCAGTTACCGCTGGCTTTTGACAAGCTCCAACTCAACCCCATCACCCTGGACGTGGACTCCACGGTACTCACCCGCTGGGGCAGCCAGATTGAGGGTGGTGCCAAGGGCTACAACCCCAAGAACAAAGGCCGACAGAGCCACCATCCGCTGATGGCGTTCGTGGCCGACTGGAGACTGGTGGCCAACTTCGGCTGCGCCCGGGCAACACCGCATCCAGTAACAACATTGAGAGCTTTCTTGAATCCACCCTGAAAAACCTGGGCGATACCAAGGTGGGACTGTTTCGAGCGGACAGTGGCTTTTACGACAAGGTGATCGTGGCTTGGCTCAAAGCCAAGAAGATCTGCCACATCATCAGCGCGCGCCTGACGCAGGCGTTGCAGCAATCCATAGTGGATCAGTGCAAATGGCAGCAAGTCGAGGTCGGCTTGGAAGTCTCCGAGCTGAGCTACCAACCGCACGGCTGGGATACACAGCAACGCCTGGTGGTGGTGCGCCAGCACATCAAACGCAGATATGGTGCAGTGGCGGGCAAAACCTTGTCGCTGTTTGCCGATGACCCGGACCTGCAGGGCTGGCGCTATGGGGCGATGCTGACCGATTTGAGTATTCCTGCCCTGGAGGTATGGCGTCTGTACCGTGGGCGCGCTGATTGCGAGAACCGGATCAAGGAGCTCAAGGCGGACTTTGGCCTGGACAGCTTTGTGCTCAGGGAGTTCTGGGCGACGGAGGCGGCGCTGGGGGGTATCCATGCTCAGCTACAACCTGATGAGTGTGTTTCGCCATGCGGTGATGCGCCAAAGGTGCACCACACACTGTCCACGCTGCACCATCAGGTGCTAGCGGTGGGGGCGCTGTGGGATGACAACTCGAAGAATACCAAGCAGACGTTTCGCTTGGCGGTGGCCCGCAAACGACGACCGTGGTTTGAGGGCTTGTGGGCCAATGCGGGGGAGCCGGTGAGACTTACGCCAAAGCCTTCAAATTCCTAATGGACAATCTCGGTTCAACGCAACATGATCAGGGACAACGATGAGAAGTTGCTGGCTGACATGGCGGCCAAGGGTGCCAAGATCAACCGCAAGCCCAATACAGACGCTTTCCGCAAATCGGTTGAGCCGGTCTATGCCAAAGCCCGTGAAAAGTATGGCGCTGACGTAGACGCCGTTCTGGCTGAGGCTGCTGCCGTTCGCAAAGCAGTGAAGTAATTCCACTTGGAGTTGACCGTCGTGCCCGCAACAACACTTCCCGGTTCAGAGACACATGAGGCGCAGCATCGAACAGACCCGCCGCTGATTCGATGGATAGCAAAAGCGGTTGACTGGTCGGTGATTGGATTGGGCGGCACCCTGGCCGTGCTGATCTTCATCAATGTGGTGATGCATGCCGCCGGCAAAGACCTGGCTTGGTTGACTGAGTTGGGTGAAATGATCATGGTGTGGGTCACCTTTCTGGGCGGCGCCGCCGCCGCACAGCGTGGTGCCCATATGTCGATCAACGAGTTTCTGGACAAGCTCGAACCTGCCCGGCGCCGGTGGGCCGATGCGGCGGTGCAAGGTTTCACGCTGCTGATTCTTGCGGTGGTTCTGTACTACGGTGTCGGCATTGTCCGGGGTAGTTGGGGCAATGTGCTTACCACGCTGGAGTGGCCGATGGCCTGGCAGTACATGCCCATGCCCCTGGGCATGGGGCTCATGGGCGTCTTTGTCACCTGGGACTTGATCCTGATTCTGCGCGGCGTGCCGCGCGACCAACGTTACCCCGCCAATTGAGCCAAGGAGTCTGACATGTTGTCCCTGGTTATTTTTGGCTCCTTCTTCGCGCTGGCCCTTGCGGGAATCCCGCTGATGGTGGCCCTGTTGGCCACAACGGCGGGTATTGTTGCGCTCTACGGCATGCAGTACCCATTGGAAAGCGTATTCCTCTCCTTCATTGGCGGGGTCGAACCCTTTATTCTGATTGCCGTGCCGTTGTTTGTTTTTACCGGTGAGCTGCTGGCCCAGGGTGGGGTCGGCAAGCGCATTGTGGCGTTCGCCAATGTCCTGTTTGGCTGGTTGCCCGGCGGCTTGGGTGTGGTCACCGTCATCTCCTGCCTGCTATTCGGTGGAGTATCGGGCTCG
>JADJBC010000050.1 GCA_016703945.1 Candidatus Aalborgicola danicus | reverse complement strand
TTGCTGGCCATCGCTGCCATGGCGCCGACACCAGAAAGCTGCCTTCGTGCCCTTGAACACCACCGATTGCACGTTGGGCTGGTTGACCACCATGTCGATGATGGCGAACTGCAGCTTGGGAAACTCTTTGGCGAGTTTTTCAATGCTGGAGGCTTGGCCAAAACCGATGCCAATGATGGACTTGCACCCGCTCGCCATGTGACGAATGGCCTGTTCGCGCTGCGATTCGTTGGCAATTTCAAAGTCGAGGTGGGGCTTGCCGGTTTCCTTCTTCCACTGCTCATGCCGCATGACGCCGCTTCGTTGAAAGATTTTGTTCGAATTTGCCACCGTGTCAAATACACGACAGCCGGCTCGGCAGCGACCTGAAAAACTTGCAGCCAAGGCTACGCCCAACAAACCCAAGCGCGCCACATTTTTTAAACTCATATCGACCTTTGTTGACTAAATGATCGGGGAAAAATAGCACAAAGTATACAGCAACCCCCCGGCATGCCTTTGCAATCAGGGTGGATTCCCTTAGCGGCAAAAATTGGGCCAATTGTATTTTCCACTACACAATGGACCCCCCGAAATCTTTGATAGGAATACTTCATGATACTGGTAGCTGGATCTTCCAACCTGGATTTGTGGTCTGAGCCCACCCGCACACGCGCCGGAAGCAGAGACAGTTTTGGGTCGGGATTTCAAAACCTTTCCCGGTGGCAAAGGGGCCAACCAGGCCGTAGCCAGCGCCCGCGCCGGTGGTGTAGCCAACAGAGCTTTCTAACCCGCAATGGGCAACGATACCTTTGCCGATCCATCGAAACGCGTCCTGCATGAAGCATCAGTACTCACCCACATCGTGCGCAGCGAAGACCAACCCACGGGCACCGCTTTCATTTGTGTGTCAGACGATGCGGAGAACGCAATTACCGTGGCGCCGGGGGCTAATTTGGCATTACAGGCCGAACATCTGCCTAATTTGCAGGGAATAAGCCATTTGCTGATGCAATTGGAAATTCCATTGGCAACCGTTGCGGCATATGCCGGCGCCGCACGCCAACAGGGCGTGTGTGTCGTTCTCAACGCAGCGCCAGTTCAGGAGCTGCCGGCCGAGCTACTTGAAAGCCTGGACGTACTGGTGGTCAACGAAGGAGAACTGGCAACGCTGTCCCGTCATAGCGGAACCATTGCCGAGTGTCTGGAACGCATTGCAGTGGCCACCGTGGTAGTGACCTTGGGGCACCGCGGTTCGTGCACGGCTTAATGGCACCTTTCTGGGTGCAACCGCCCTATCCGATCACCCCCACGGCCACGACCGCTGCAGGCGTCACATTTTGCGGTAGTTTGGTTGCGGCCTTAAGCCTCCGGCCTGACCCTGGCAGGCCAGGCCCCTGCAGTCAGCCGGTGCCGCGGGTGCCCTGGCCTGCACACGCCTGGGTGCACAATCCAGCATCCCAAAAATGGCAGAAGTGGCTGATTTCCTGGCCCGTCAACCGGCTGCCAGCGCTGACGCGCTGGATACGCTAGACGCCTATTGCGGCCTGCCAGCGGGCATTTGCCCTGATCGACAACTGATGACCACCAACGCCCCTCGCAAAGTCATTTACGACAGAGCCCCTGGCGTGGACGACGCCATGGCCCTGTATTTCGCCCTGGCCCACCCCGGCATCGACATTATTGGAATCACAACCACCTTGGCAAGTAGCCGTCGAACAGGCAGCCATCAACGCGCTCTACCTCAGGGCCATCACCAAGGAATATCCCGGTCACCCGGGGCGTCGCAACCCCATGGGTCAAACCTGGTGAGGCCCCACCGGACTTTATTCACGGAGCCGATGGCCTGGGCAATCTCCCCAACCGTAGCGCCACCAGCAACACCCTGGACCCCCGCGCGTCGGCCCAGTTCATTGTGGATATGGCCCGAGCGCACCCGGGTGAAATCACCTTGGTGGCGGTGGGTCCACTGGGCAACCTGAGCCTGGCGTTGAAACTGGCGCCTGATCTTCCGCCCCTGCTGCGTGAAGTCATCATCATGGGCGGCACAGTGGATGAGCCGGGCAATGTGTCACCGGTGGCAGAAGCCAACATCTGGAACGACCCGCACGCAGCGGATGCGGTATTCACAGCCCCCTGGAAATTGACCATGGTGGGGTTGGACGTGACTCACCGCGTGGTAACTGAACTCGCCCTGTTCAAGAAAATAGCCGACCACCATGGCCACATCGCCACCGACACTTTGCACCATGCGGTTGCGTTCTATGCCACGTTTACAGTGGGCTGCACAAGCATCTGGCTCTAAATCCTGGCTGTTTCGCCCACGACCTGTTGGCTTTATCTACCTGGTCAGTCCCGACTTATTCAGGGTTAGAAAGCGGGTGTATACGTGTAGCCACTCGTGACGGTATCGCGCAGGGTCAAACCATGCTCAACCGCCGCAACTACATTGACTACCCGCAGGCTGGGTTGGGGCCGGCACCTGCCGTTGACCGATGTCTGTATGCAAGTGGATTCCGCAGGCTGCCTGGCTTTGTTTGAAGACACATTGATGTCCAACTGGCTGAACGCTTGATAGGCTGAACATGCATTTACCCGTCGTTGACTTCCGCAGCCCCACCGCTGCCCAAGACTTTTGCCGCAGCCTGCATGAGACAGGCTTTGGTGTATTGCGTAACCACCCCTTGGACCAGGCCACGGTTGAAAGGATTTACGCGGAGTGGTTGGCGTTTTTTCAAACGGAAGCCAAACAACAGTACCTAACCGACCCGGCCACACACGACGGCTACTTCCCGCCCTCGGTGTCGGAAATTGCCAAGAACAACACCCGGCGCGACCTCAAGGAGTTTTTCCACATTTACCCCTGGGGACGTTATCCCGCCGAGGTGTCCGACGCCGCACGGCGGTATTACAGGTTGGGCAGCCAACTGGCCGCCACCCTACTGAACTGGGTCGAGGACAACTCTCCGGCCGACATCAAGGCCCGGTATTCGGTGCCGCTGCCCAGCATGCTGGACGGCAGCGACCACACGCTGCTGCGCGTGCTGCACTACCCGCCACTACGTGGCGACGAAGAGCCGGGTGCCGTGCGCGCCGCAGCACATGGCGACATCAATTTACTGACCATTCTGCCGGCCGCCACCGAGCCCGGCCTGCAGGTGCTGGGCAAGGACAACGATTGGCACGACGTACCCTGCGACTTTGGCCTGTTGATCGTCAACATAGGCGACATGCTGGAAGAGGCCTCGGGCGGCTACTACCCGTCCACCGTGCACCGGGTGCTCAACCCCACGGGTGTTGCGGCCAGCAAACCACGTATTTCCCTACCGCTGTTTTTGCATCCTCGCCGGGACGTGGTGCTGTCAGAGCGCTACACCGTGGGCAGCTACTTTGATGAGCGCATGCGGGAATTGCGGGGAGAGGTTTGACGGGTTGACCGGTTGGTTGGTTGACAGATTGGTTGGCAGGGCCGGTGGGCCGGGTATCCCTTCTCTGGCCCACGCTCGCAGGCGGCTGGTTTGGGTTGTCTTCAGTTACTGCTTCAACGAGGTTGCTGGGGCGCCTGCTCTGCGGCGACCGCGAATGGGGCCGACGAAGGGACACCCGGCCCACCGACCTTGAGTGGCAACGCGTGGAGCGCTACAAAGTACATAGCTGCTTATGCCTATTTTGCGCCAGGTCTAGTCTGAAGTTCCTCCCCCGAAAAGCCGAGTTTTCCCTCTGAATCGCCCGGTATTTGCGGTTCCGCGTTCTGACTACGGTTTGATCTGGTCGATCAACTCGAGTGCGCGCTTTTGCTTCTCGTTTTGTTTGGTTGTGAGCTGGAATGTGGGCGCATCGCTTGTGCTGTTCGGGGTGCGGCAGGTGTTGCGCACAACCGTTTCAAGCTCGCGCAGCAGGGTCTGAAAGCTGTGTGCTGGCGTGCCGTCCTCCAGGGTACGGCTGAGCACCTTCTTCATCGCAGCCTCGCTGCGCTTTGCCGGCGCCACCGGATCGCGCGAGAACTTGGCGGCCTGGTCTTCATCGGCAAACATCAACTCCCTCCAGGCCTGACGCATGTGCCACTCCACGTAATACGCCAACATGCACAGAAAAATGTGCGCACGCACCCGGCCCTCCAGGTGGTGATGAATCGGGCGCACCTTCAGATCCATCGTCTTGATGGAGCGAAACGCGCGCTCCACCTGCGACAAGGACTTGTAGGTGCGAACACACGTAGGCGCATCCATGCGCTCGGCCTTGACGCTGGTGCGGATGATGTACAAACCGTCAAGAGCTGCCTCGGCTGCGATGCTGTCAGCAAGGCGCTCGAAGGTAAACGTGTTGTCCGTGATGGTCAACTCGAAGTGCTTGGCAACCTTGTAGGTGTTGACCACCTTGCCCACAGCCACGCCGATCTTGTCTTTGCCCATGAGCTTGGCGGCGTCCACCCGCGCCTTGACTTTCTCCAGGCTCCTTTGCGTGGCAGCCAGCAGATCCTCTCGCGTGTGGGCGCGCATTCTGGCCAACTCCGTATTGCGGCACGCCACCAAGCGCTCACCGGGAAAGTCCGCTGAGCTGATCTCCAGCAAATTGCGCTCATCGAACAAGCCCAGCTGCAAATGACGCTGCTCCACCAGGGTTCGAATCGAAGCACTGCGCAGCGCCGTAATCCAGGCTACGTCCGCATCCCCACTCATCTCGTCGATGGCCTTTTGCGAGATCATTCCCCGGTCACCCACCATCACCATCCGTTTAATGCCGAATTGCTCACGCAGGCGTGTGACCTCTGGCATGAACGTCGTGCTGTCCGATGTGTTGCCCTCAAACACCGAAACCGCCACCGGGCAGCCGCGCGCATCGGTGAGCAGCCCGTAGTTGACCTGCAGGGTGCCGCGCTTGCCATCACGGCTGTAGCCCAGTTTGGCCAAAGGACAGCACGAGCCCTCGAAGTAACTCGAGGAGAGGTCGTACAGCACCAGCGAGTCGTCCCGCAGATGGCGTGCAGCGAGTTTCTTCTGAATTCGGTCTTGAGCCGCGAGCAGCCAGTCCATGGCGGCGTACAAATCGTCCTCGCTGGCGTCAGTCACGCCAAACTCTTCTGCCAGGGTACTGGTGTGCCACAGGCGCGTGGTGGCCAGCTTGGTGGCGGGGCAGACGATGCGAGAGGCCACCATGGCCTGCACCAGATCGCGCTCAGGGCAAGGCTTGGTCGCCAGCAAGGATGCAAAGCCCAGGCGCTGCATGGCCAGCGAGACAGCCTGCACGTGACCGTGGGCACGCGATGAAGAAATCTCGAAGGCCTCGCCAGCTGGCACAAAGGTCTCGCCCTGCAAAGAGCGGCGAATAAGGTCGATCACGGAGTCGGGAAGGTGGGAGAGGTTACCGAGCGTCTCGTTCTTGACTTTGCCGTCTTCGCGGTAACTGCGCCGCAGCAAATGGGTGCAATAGACCTTGCCGTTGTACTCACGCTTGGTTGTAACTACGTGAGCGGTGCCATTTCTTGAAGCCATGCTAATCATTATAGCAAAACATAGAGAATTGCAAATACTATTTAGTGACTACAAATGGAATCCAAAAAAAGACCGGTTATAAGCGGCCTTCATTGTGAGAAATCGCAAATACTGAGGTCGATTCAGGGCAAAACAGGCAGGAACTTCAGGCTAGTGGCTATTTCTTCTCGTAGTCCGCCCCCCCCCAGCACCTCGCCCACAAGGCGGGTGGCGTGGCGTGGCGTGGCGGGCGGGCGCAGGCCGCACTCGCGGTTGCCACAGAACCTGCGTGCCAGCAACCTCGTTGACGCAGCAACCGTGGCAAACCCTTCAAAGCCGCCCGCGAAGCGAGCCGGAGAACGCCTGCCACGCCACCCGCCGCGCGCAGTCCTTGGTGCGCCACAAGGCAGTGCGCCACGATGCCGCAATAAAGTGCGCAATAGATCAGGCCAACAATTTCACCACAGCATCCAGATGAACAGACCCAGCTGAACGCTCCAGAACGTGGCCCGAACCAGCACATGGGCCTGGCCCACGCCGACCAAATGCACGATTGACTGGCCGATGCGGGCATAGAGCACGAACGGCGCCAGCGCGGCAATGCTCTCCGGGCTTATGGCAGCCGCAGCCAGCACGATGACGGCGAACACCGGCAGATTTTCCGGCAATTGGCGTGGGCATCCTCCATGCGCTTGACCAGCGCCGCATCGTTGGCCAGTTTGGCCGAACGGGGCCAGTTGGTTGATGGGCGTACCGGTCACAAACCGCAGACCCCAGTACAGAAAAACACCGCAACCAGGAGTACGGCGCAGGCTGCAAATCCGAGTAGCGCTTGCTAGTGCCGTCATGATGGACATCAGAAAGTTAAAACCGCACGGTAGCAGATCGATAGGCTTTCATTCCATATGCATTTGGAGAATATCGAAATAGCGAAAAAATAGTTTTCAATATAACGAAGCCCGCCTACAGTCGCCGCCATGCATGAATTAGCGTTTGTCCTTGCCGGTTTCGTTGTCGGCACCATCGTCGGCTTGACTGGCGTCGGTGGTGGCTCGCTGATGACGCCGATTTTGATTTTCTTCTTTGGTGTCAAGCCCTACCTGGCGGTCGGTACCGACCTGCTGTTCGCCGCATTCACCAAAATGGGCGGCACGATCAAGCTGGCACGTGCCAAGGTCATCGACTGGCCGGTCGTGCTCAACCTGTCGGCAGGCAGCATTCCCGCATCCCTGATCACGCTGTACCTGTTGCACAACATCGGCGCCACCAGCCCCCAGGTCCAAAAAATCATGACCACCGCGCTTGGCCTGGCACTGCTGCTGACCGCCGCTGCCACGCTGTACAAGGTCTTGCGCGGCAAGGTCACTCCCACCACCATCGCCAAGGGCGAAGAAGCGGCTGCCGCGCGGCCCCGCCACTGGAGCCTGCCGGTGCTATTTGGCGCGGTCATTGGCACACTGGTAACGCTAACCTCGGTGGGCGCGGGCGCCATCGGCGTCACCGTGTTGATGATTCTGTACCCCAAGCTGCCACTGTCTCGCATCGTGGCGGCGGACGCGTTTGCATGCGTGCCGTTGACACTGGTCGCAGGGTTTGGCCATGCCTCACTGGGCTCGGTGGACTGGCCCATGCTGGTCAGCCTGCTGGCGGGTTCTCTGCCCGGCATCTGGGTGGGTTCGCACCTGATGTCCAAGACGCCTGAACGCGTCATCCGTTCCCTGCTCTCCGTGTTGCTGGCCTACGCCGGTCTCAAGCTTATTGCCTTATGAAACCTTACGGGACAGACCGAAGCGCAGCGTAGCTCTGTCAGAAACTAAATTTAAACCTTGCGGGACAGTCCGCAGCTGCATAGCAGCAAGCTCTGTCCCCAACTATTCAGATGTACCAATACACAGCCTTCGACCGCCAGTTCATCCAAAGCCGCGCCGCACAACACCGCGACCAGTTGGAGCGCAACCTGGCCGGCACCCTGAGCGACGAGGAGTTTCGCCCCCTGCGCCTGCAAAACGGCTGGTATGTCCAGCGTTATGCCCCCATGCTGCGCGTGGCCGTGCCCTATGGCGAACTCTCCAGCAAACAGCTGCGCGTGCTGGCCAAAATTGCCCGGGAATACGACCAGCCCAGCAAGCAGGTGTTTGACACCGCCATCGGCACACAAGCCACCTGGGGCACCACACACCTGCCGGTGGGCTACGGTCACTTCACGACCCGCCAGAACGTGCAGTTCAACTGGATTCCGCTTGCGAAAAGCGCCGACGTCATGGACCTGCTGGCCACGGTCGACATGCACGGCATCCAGACCAGCGGCAACTGCATCCGTAACATCACCAGCGACGAGCTGGCCGGCTACTCTGGACGAGATTGCCGACCCCGCCCGTTCGCTGAAATCAGCGCCAGTGGAGCACGCTGCACCCCGAGTTTGCCTTTCTGCCGCGCAAAGTTCAAGATCGCCATCACCGGCGCCACTGAGGACCGCGCCGCCACCGCCGCACGACGTCGGCCTGCACCTGATCCGCAGCGCCACCGCCGATGCATCGCAAGGAAATCGCGGTTGGCGATTTGGGCTTCAAGGTGCTGGTGGGCGGCGGCATGGGCCGCACCCCCGTCATTGGCAGCACCATCCGCGAGTCCTTGCCCGAACCAGATCATGAATTTTCTGGGAGGCTGTGGTGCGCGTCTACAACCGCTGGGGCCGCCGCGACAACGCCTACAAGGCGCGTATCAAGATCCTGGTCAAGGCCGAGGGCTAGCGCTATATCGACGAGGTGGAAGCCGAGTACCAGCAGATCACCACCGTGGACGGCGCACCGCACACCATCACGCAGGCCGAGGCTGACCGGGTCTCTGCATCATTTGTGCCGCCAGCCCTCGTGAAACGTGAACATAGCGCTACTAAATCAGTAGCATCTGCACCGGCAGACCGCCGGGTTGCCTTTGCGCGCTGGTTGAAGCAAAGTGTTGCCGCGCACCAGAACCCGTCGCTGCGCGGCTCAGCGCTGTCCTTCAAACGCCTGGGCCAGGCACCGGGACGCGGACGCCGACCAGATCGACACTGCCGCCGACTCGGCCGAGGAGTTTTCAGCCGGTGAGGTGCGTCACACCTGACCAGTACCTGCTGCTGCCCT
This sequence comes from Candidatus Aalborgicola danicus, assembly GCA_016703945.1. Classification (GTDB taxonomy): domain Bacteria; phylum Pseudomonadota; class Gammaproteobacteria; order Burkholderiales; family Burkholderiaceae_C; genus Allorhodoferax; species Allorhodoferax danicus. The sequence continues at coordinate 1,055 of JADJBC010000050.1, read as the reverse complement.
GGGGTGCATCGACGACCTGCCCGCCCTGTGGATTGCCGCCAGCCACGCCGGCCCCGCCCGCTCCAACATCCGCCTGCCGACCGACACGATTGCCTGCCCGGGTGGCGATTTCTGCGCGCTGGCCAATGCCCGCTCCATCCTGATTGCCGCCAGCATCACCGAGCGCTACCAGGACATGGACGGGCTGCACGACCTCGGCGAGATCGACCTGCACATCAGCGGTGCGATCAACTCCTGCGGCCACCACCACAGCGGCCACATCGGCGTGTTGGGCGTGGACAAGGACGGACGGGGTAGTATCAGATCTCGCTGGGCGGCTCCGATGGTTCCTATCGTTGAGCGGCACACGCCGGTGCTCGGCAAGGTCGTGGGCCGTCGTGCCAGGCCTCCGAAGTGCCGGCGTCATCGAAGCCGTGCTGGACAGCTACCGCCAGACCCGTACCGGCCGCGAGACCTTTATCGACACGTTCAAACGCGTGGGCTTTGACACCTTCAAAGCCGCCGCCAGCTCCGCCCGCCTGAGCGACAAACACGAAGAGCTGCATACGCTACTAAACACGCAGACTTTGCCAAGGACAAGAAACAGGAAGCCTGAAAGCCACTCTTTAAAAAAAAAAAATGAAATTGATAGCTACAACCCGACCATTCCACGAGGGCTAACGGCGCTGGGGTGTGCTTGGAACTTTCCAACGATGTGGACCCCGCACGGTGTCGCTGGATAGCGTCGACCGCATTGACAAGCATTCCCCAAGTTCACCGATGGCCGCGCCTTCAGCCAGGACTTTTTACTGCGCCGACGCCTGGAGTTTCACGGGTGAAATTCATACCGGCGACGTGCTGGTCGACCAACTGGCGCAAATGCGGCGCAGCGGATTTACGTCTGGTGCCGCGCGCCAGGGAGCCAGGACATGGCCGTGGCACAGACGGAGATTGGACCGCTGGACTTTTACCAAGGCGACGCCGTAACCGTGAAACCACTTTTTGTGCGCCATCCGGTGGCAGCGCCCGCCTGGATTCCACCTGCAGAATTTTTCGACGCCGGAGCCTACGTATGA
>JADJBC010000049.1 GCA_016703945.1 Candidatus Aalborgicola danicus | reverse complement strand
TCAAGCAGGTCGCCGGGGTAGTAGGCGGTCAGGCTCATTTCCGGGAACACCACCAGATCGGCGTGTTCGTCTCCCGCCTGCCGGGCGGCACGCAGCATCAGCGCGATGTTGCCCGAAATGTCGCCAATGGTGGGATTGATCTGGGCACTGGTGATGCGCAACATGGTGGCTCCTTCAAGCGGTGAATTCGGTCTTCTTTGCGAACACCTGGCGCAGGTAGGCCAGGAAGGTCTCGTCATCACACAAAGTCTTGCCCGGTGAATCGGACAGCTTCGCGGTGGGCTGGCCATTACAACTCACCAGCTTCATGACGATGTTCAGGGGAGCGAGGCCGGTGTCGTTGGTCAGGTTGGTTCCAATGCCAAAGCCGGTTTGCACGCGGTCGGCAAAGTGGCGGTGCAGGCTCAGCGCGGTGGGCAGGTCCAGCCCATCGGAGAAAACCAGGCGCTTGGCGTGGGCATCAAGCTTCAGTTTGGCATAGTGCGCCAACGCCTTTTCGCCCCACACCACCGGGTCACCGCTGTCATGCCGGAGTCCATCGAAGAGTTTGGCAAAGTAGAGGTCAAAGTCGGCCAGGAAGGCGTCCATGCCCACCACATCGGTCAAGGCCACACCCAGGTCACCGCGGTATTCCTGCACCCAGGATTCCAATGCCGCTTTCTGAAAACCCTTGAGCTGCACCCCCACGGCCTGGAACGTTTGCAGGTACTCGTGGGCCATGGTACCGATGGGCGTGAGGCCCAGCTTTCGTGCCAGGTACACATTGGACGTGCCTTTGAAAAACTGCGGCACTTCGCGCGCCAGCGTGGCGTCCACTTCCTCTTGCCAGGCACCAGAAAAGCGTCGGCGCACGCCGAAATCAAAAAACTCGAACGGGTTGACCCGCTCTGGTCCAGCGCGTTCATAGTTACGCAGCAAGGCAATCTTGGCCTGCAAACGCACACGGGCCTCGGCCAGAGCAGCGCCCTCGCCCTGTGCAAGTGCCAGGCGGCGAAAGTACAACTCGTTGATGATGGCCAACACATAAATCTCGAACCCCATGATGTGTACCTGCGGCCCTTTGGCCACTACCGACAGTGATTCTCCGTGGGTGTACACGGTGATGAAACGGCGCTGGAACTGGAACAGGCGCAGAAAGTCGATGTAGTCCGACGACAGGAAACGCATCGCACCCAGATACGCCAGCTCCGCTTCCGTAAAGCGCAATTCACACAGCGCGTCCAGCTCGGCATTCACCGCGGCCTGTAACTCGGCCAGGGCAAAGGCCGGGATGTTGCGGCACACAAAGTGGTACTCCGCCTGGTTGGTGGGCATGGAGTGCAGCATGGGCTGCTGCATGGTGAACTTGTGAAGGTCGGTCTCCGGCAAGCTGCGGATGACTGGCTGAAACAGTGGTGACGTGGTGGGCATGGTGTGACTCCAGGGTGCGGTGGACACAGACGCGTTGCCATCAAACCAGTTGCCCGGGCTTGGAACGACAGGGCTTGCTTTACTGTTTTGCCCACCTTGGGAGTTATTGTAGTGCTGTTATTTGCATTTTGCAATTAACTATTGGGGTGCCTGATCGAAAACGCCGACAGGCCCCCGTATTTCGGCTTGCATGGGCTCGCGTACCGGCGAGTCATGGTCATTTATTGGCCACGATTGCTATCATATATATAGCAATGTTCTTATATTCTACGTGGGCTAGATGCCAATTTATCTTACAACATCGTAACTACTCAGCTCCCAATGGAGCTGAATCGAAGCTTGCTATGAAATAGTGAGCGACAATCGGTTTTGATGCAAAACCTACCCGACCTCACAAAGCTCAGCGTTGCACAAAAGGACGAGTTGATCAGGATGCTGTGGCCCTTGCAGCAGCAGGTGCAAGACCTCATGGCCCAAATGGCGGTGATGCAAGAGCGCATCAAACAGCTCGAAGGCCGATTGGCGCTCAATAGCCGAAACTCCAGCAAGCCTCCGTCGAGCGACGGGTTGGGCAAACCGGCACCGAAATCTCTGCGACCAACTGGCACAAAGCCCAATGGCGGACAACAAGGTCACAGTGGAAACACACTACGCCAGAGCGCGTGCGTCGATGAGACTATTCAACACCAGGGCGATACCCATTGCAGCGTCTGCCGCTTGGAACTGCACGGACACGATGTGGCGGAAACCCGCCAAGTATTCGAGCTGCCCGAACTGAGAATGCGCACCGTGGCGCATCAGCAAATGCGCTCAACCTGCACCTGCGGTGCTGTACACCTGGGCGCCTGGCCCGAAGGCGTCAACGCACCGGCGCAATATGGCGCCAGCGTCAAAGCCATGGCCGTGCACCTGAACCAATACCATCTGGTCCCCTTGGCACGCACAGCGGCCCTGATGCAAGACTGCTATGGTGCGAATCTGTGCCAAGCCAGCATCCAAAGCTTTGCCCAAGACGCCGCCTTTGCCCTGCGCCCTACGGTGGAGGGTATCGGGCAAGCAGTGCAAGGTTCAGCCGTCGTACACGCCGATGAAACCGGCATTCGCATCAAAGGCAAACTGCTCTGGTTGCACTGCGCCGTCACTAGCCACTTGACCTGGCTGGCCCCGCACGCCAAGCGTGGGACACAGGCCTTTGAAGCTCTGGGCTTGCTCCAGGGGATCAAGGGCGTACTGGTGCACGACGGGCTGATCAGCTACAAAGGGCTGGACTGCACGCACAGCCTGTGCAACGCCCACCACATCCGTGAGCTGGTGTATGTGCACGAGCAGGAGAACGAAAAGATCTGGGACTCCTGGGCGCAGGAGATGATCGACCTGCTGTTGCAGGCGCTCAATGAGGTCGATCTGGCAGGTGGCCCATTGACCCAAGCGCGCCAGGACTGGTTTGAGGTCCAGTGGAGCAAACTGTTGGAGCGCGGTGAAGAATACAACCCGCTGAACCAACGCACAGGAACTTCACAGGACGCAGGCCTGGGCACCAGAGGCAGGCTCAAGCAATCCAAGGCGGCCAACTTGCTCAGGCGCTTGCGAGAGCATCGCCAGGATGTGTGGCGTTTCATGCGAGAGGACGGGGTGCCGTTCACCAACAACTTGGCTGAGCAGGCGCTGCGAATGTCCAAGGTGAAACAAAAGATATCGGGCTGCTTCAGGACCGAGCATGGCGCTGATACGTTCTTCATAATCCGTTCATACTTGGCCACCATGCACAAGCAAAAGGGCAATCTGTTTGATTGCCTGGTCAGCGTGTTTAACCGCCAGACTATTCAGCCTTGCTTCGCTGCGTGAGCTGAGTAGTTACACAACATCAGCGAAACGAGCTGCTCAAGGCTTGTCACCATGTGGTGCGGCTGCTCGGTATGGCTCCAGGCATGCTGCTGGCGGTTGACCCAGACCGTCTGCATACCGGCGCCCAGAGCACCCAGAACATCCAGTGCGGCATCGTCACCCACATGCAGTACCTCAGAGGGCGCGACCCCGGCGGTCTGCGCTCCCGCATGGAAGATACGCGGGTCGGGCTTGGCCACGCCCAATTCGCTGGCGCTCACACTGCCGACAAAAAATTCACCCAGCCCCACCCGCCCCACATGGGCATTGCCGTTGGAAACCGCCACGATGGGATACCGAGCCGCCAACGCGGCCAGTGCCGGCAACACATCGGCAAACAGCTCCACCCGCATGCGTTCGGCAAAAAAGATGTCGAACGCCGGTTCCGCGAGCGTTGTGTCCTCCTGCGCACGGTCCAAGGCGGCGCGAATGGATTCACGCCGCATGGCACTCAAATCGTGAGCGATGTCAGGACGGGTTATTGCTACATGCTCGCGTACCGCCAGGCGCGCCTGCGGGTCGGCAAACACGGCTGCAGCACCCGGCGCCCGCTCGACCAGCCAGCCCACCAGGGCTGCCTCAGCGCGGTGGATGGTCGGCCAAATGGGCCACAAGGTGTCGTCCAGGTCGAGCGTGATGGCTTTGATGCGCTGAATATCGAGCATGTAGGTTGAACGGGAGTTATAGGGGCGGCAGCATGGAGTCACGCAAAGTATGACACCGGGGATACTCTTCCCAGATGCCGGAAAACTTTTCACACCGGCCCTTACTTCCTCGCCACCGCTGAAGCGCGCAGCGTCCGGACGCAACCCGGCCGGTCAAAATTTACCCGGTGTGAGTCAACTTCTGGCCTTAGCATGTTCCGATGGTTCAACACATCGCAATCATCGGCAGTGGCATGGCCGGCCTGGCGGCGTCGTGGTTCCTGGGAGAAAAACACAAAGTCACGCTGTTTGAACGCCAGCCACGTTTAGGGATTGGCGCGCACAGCGTGCAGGCGAGCGGCGGCGTGGTGGATGTGCCCTTGCGTGTCATCTACCCGGGCTACTACCCCGAGTTGTTTGCGCTGCTGGCACAGACCGGTGTGGCGGTCGAGCCGTTGGATGCCTCGCTGGGTTTTAGCGATCTGGGTGGCGCTTGTTATTTTCGCTACCGCAACCTGCATGCGCTGGGCAAGACCCTGCCCTGGGTCACACCCGGCACCTGGCTGCGCAGCACATCCCGCGACATCTTGTTCGACCTGGGACGTTTCCTGTGGCAGGCACCGCGCGCTCTGGCCGCAGGCGATTTGGCGGACCGCACCATTGGCGACTACCTGGACCTGCAAAAGTACTCCAGCACGTTTACGGACCGCTTCCTGATCCCCGCCTTTGCCGGCATCAACACCGTGAGCTGCCAGGAAGTGCGCGACTACCCGGCCGAGGTGATTGCGCAGTATTTCAACCGTGACTTTATTGTTTCCAGTGTCTACCGCGCCGTAGGTGGCGCACAAGCCATTGCACAGGCGCTGACAACACGCGTGGCGCACCTGCGGCTGGGTGCGCACATTCGCAGCGTGCGGCGCCAGGCCAACACCGTGGCCATCACCATGGAAGACGGCAGTGCCGAGACCTTTGACACTGTGGTGTTTGCCACGCAAGCCAACCAGGTGATGGCCATGATGGACGATGCGAGCCCCGACGAGCGCTCGGTCTTGGGGGCCGTGCGTTACGGCACGGTGCGCGTGGTCATGCACCACGACACCCGCCTGATGCCCACCGAGCGCGCCGACTGGTGCCCGGTCAACTACCTGCTGGCACCACAGTTTGACAGGCCCATGGTCAGCATCTGGGTCAACCGCCTGTTGCCAGCGTACCAAGACGCGCGGCCGCTGTTTCAAACCATCAACCCATTGGTGGAGCCTGCGTCTGAGCTGGTGTTGCAAGACTGCAGCCTGCAGCGCCCCGTCGTCGACCTAGCCACGCAGGCCAACCCGCAACGGCTGGAGGCCCTGCACGTAGAACCAGAGCGGAGGGTGTTCTTCTGCGGCTCCTATGCAGCGCCGGGAATTCCTTTGCTGGAGAGTGCGGTGGCTTCGGTGCGGCGCGTGGTGCAAGCCGCCATCCAACTGTGAGGTGCTGGGTCAGCCCGGCTCGCGCCACTGGAACCGCGGTTGCGGCCAAAGCCAATTCCACAGCGGCACGGTCCAGCTCGCCAGGAACAGCACCACGATCAGGCCATGGGGCTTGAACAGCAGGTACTGCCAGACAAATGCCCCCACGGCCACCAACACCGCGTAGGTGATGCGCACGCTGGCACGCTGGGGCGTCGTCATAGGGTCGGAGATCATGAAGAAGGCGAACAGCAAGACGGCTCCATTGCTGGCTTGCTGCAACCACATGGCGGCTCCAGGGTTCCAGGCGTAATCGAGCCACCAGAGCCGCACACCCAACAGAAGACTCCAGCTTGCCAGGAAAGCCAGCGACACATCCCAGCGGTTGATGCGCTGCGTTACCAGCCCACCCAATGCGATAAACCACAGGGCGGCCAGGCTCTCAGAGCCCCACTGGCCGGGGCTCAACCAGGCGCCCGGCAACCAGGCCCATGCCGCAAACGCCGCCAGGTTGGCAGGGTTCAGCAGGTGGCTCTTGCAAGCAGCAGGGCCACTGCGGATGAGGTACTTGCTGCTCATAGCGGCACAGGCCAACAGGGGATGAACCCAGGCGTTTTCCGCGCGCACCAGAATACAAATGCCAAAGCTGGAAATCAGCACACTCAGGTAGCCGCCCCATTGGCGCTTGCCGGGGAGGTTCAAGCCCCACTGCCACGCGGCCTGTGTGGCCAGGGCGCTCCCGAAGGTCAACCACACCTGCGACCCGGTCAGCGCAAAGTCGCGTGCCAGTGCACCCAAGGACAGGAAGCTGGCCAGAAACAGAATCTGAAACCATCGCGCGTCCAGAAGGCGCGCCGCGCCCAGAAACTGCAAGACAAATGAGCCTCTAGCCCTCGTGGAATGTGCACCAACTGCTAGTGTATTCATAGCACCCCCGCCTATTGGGTCTTGCTGCTGCCAAACAGCACTTCCCACCAAGTCTTGGTCGGCCCCGTGCTTTGGGGTCTGGTGGCCATGATTCCAGCGTACCGGTCTGCGCCCGGCAGCGCATCGATATCACTCAGCTTCCAGCCGGTCAGTTGGGCCAAGGTCAGCTTCTCGCTGTCCAGGCGTTTGGGCAGGTCGCTCTGGTAGTAACGTGCCGCGCTGTTGATGCCCGTTTGTTTGGAGGCCACACAACTGCTCACGCAATCACGCTGCAAAACCAGGGGGTCTTTGTCGCCAATGGGGGAACTCTCGCGGTACGGAGTCCTCTGTCCTTCAGACGGGGGCGTAGCCAAAACATGAGCCACGCGGGGTTTGCACATCGCCTCGCAATCCATCTGGCCCACCTTGGCACTGCACTGCGAAACGCTGCCCTCATAGGGGTTCTGCACCACGTAACGTGTTTGCCAGTTCTGGCGGTCCTTCGTCTGCGTGAACATCAGGTCTTCAGGAAAGGTGTTTGCGGTGTAGCGCACGTGCAAGCGGGTCAGCACCACCGGCTGGGCGCCACCGAACATCGGGGGCATGACGCTTTTGATGGCTTGGCCAGGCGGCGAGGTCATTGCCTTGAAGTTGTCTTGCGCATTGCCTTCGGTCCAGAACACACCAGCGCCGCGCAGCTCTTCTTTGCTCAAGGGGTTGGCGGCGCAGGGGTCGCACCAGGCCATGTCCCAAAAGTACTCGGTAAACACCACGCGGTGGTCTTCCTTGGTGGCTTGGCTGGCAAACAACGCTTTGTAAAAGTCCTGGAACTTGGGCTTGATGAAGAACGGTAGATTGACATTGGCCGGCAGCTTGACGGTGCGGTAGTTGCTGCTCTCCACGCGGCCATCCTTGGTGAGCAGGTAGATGATCAAATCCTGCGGCTTGTCGGGCGCGGCGTTAAGCATCCCAAGGCGCATGGGCAGCATGAATTTCTCGCTCTCAAACGCAAACTGCAACGGGCGCAGTGTGGTGTAGCCGGTCTTGATCTGCTCTTTCAGATTAACCTTGGCTACGAAGAACTTCATGCCCTGGTTGATATAGGGCTTCAAGGCGGCGCTGGCGCCCTTGGGGATTTTGTAGCCGTTTTCACCCAGCCAGGTTTCCAGGCCATCGGACTGTGTTGCCGACAAGCTGACGATGTCGTACTCCTCCAGCGTGTACTGCGCCTCAACGGTCACGCCGAACGCTTTGTCGCGTGCCGAGTTCTCCGCACGTGCGGCCATTGCGGCCGGTGCTGGCACAGCCTGGCCGAGCCACCTTTGCTTGGCCATAGCGTCGTACCCCCAGTCAAATCGAACCTGGCAGGGATCGCTGTCGTGGTACTCCGCCAGGCGCGGGCTGCTGTAGGCATCCAGCCTCTCAAACGTCAGCTTGTCGGCCACCCGCACCTGGCCCTTTTGCAGCGTGGTTGGTGTGGGCACCACCAGCGCAAATTCGCTCAAGGGGCCTTTGTAGTCGTTGAGCATGGAGATCACGGTGCGTTTGCCGTCGCGCACCATCACCACCTGACTGGCCTCGTTGAACAAATTGGCATCAGCCTTGCCGGCGTAAAAGCCGCAAAAGGCTTGCGCCGGCAGGGGAAGACACGCAGCAAAGGCTAGGGCGTACAACGCGCTTTTGGCGCGGTGCGGGGCGGTGGTGTTGGGTCGGTGGGTGTGCATACGTGGCCTTTCCGGGTTGGTGGTATGGCTGAAACGAATGGGCAGCGCGCATGGGGTTAAATCACACACAATAAATATGACCCGCTGGCAAGCTGGCACAACAAGTGAAGAGGCACCTGCCATCGCCGTGGGCGGGCAATGTACATTGCCACCCATGCAAGCCTTGTTAAACGCCATCGCAGAGATGGCCCTACCCCTCGATGCCCAGCGCATCTTCCATGGCCGTGGCGGCCTGCACCCTGGCTGCGAGCACTGGGCGCTGGACGCATTCCCGCCAGTGTGGCTGCTGACCAGCTTTTTGCCATCCACCGACGACGAGCTGGCCAGCGTGCAAGCGGCGTTGAGTGAGCGGTTGCACCAATTGGCCCCGGAGCAGCCGTTGAACTGGGTCTACCAATGCCGCCACAAGGGCCAAACCGAAACGCGTTTGATGGCGGGCGCCGTGCCCAGCCCGCATGTGGTGACCGAAGACGGGGCACGTTACCTGGTGCATGTGCTCAAGGGGCAGAACCACGGTTTCTTTCCCGACATGGCACAGGGCCGTCGCTGGGTGCGCGCGCATGTGGGCAAGCGGCCTGGCATCAAAGTGCTCAACCTGTTTGCCTACACCTGTGCGTTTTCGGTCGCCGCCTTGCAAGCCGGTGCCCGGCAGGTGGTCAACGTGGACATGAGCCATGGCGCCATGGCCCTGGGGCAACAAAACCACCAGCTCAATGGCCTGCTGGCCGGGGCCAGTTTCTGGGCGCATGACATTTTTTCGACCTGGGGCAAGATCACCAGGGGCGGCCCCTATGACCTGATCATCGTCGACCCGCCCAGCTACCAGAAGGGCAGCTTTGTGGCCACCAAGGACTACGCCCCGGGTGCTGCGGCGTCTGCCTGAACTGTGGGCTCCTGGCGGGCACGTCGTGTTGTGCCTGAACGCGCCCGAACTGGACTCTGCTTTTTTGCAGACGCTGATGGCCGAACAGGCCCCGGAATTCACGTTTGTGCAGCGCGTGGACAACCCACCCGCCTTCGCTGATGCCTCACCGGAGCGCGCGCTCAAAGTGCTGGTCTACCAGGCCCCTGCGTCCTGCGGCAGCGGCAGCGGCGGCTGCTCAGGCTGGATGATCGCTCCGCTCCCCTACGCCCCGCGCAACCCACTTCCTACCCAACACTGACTGGAGAATATTTCAATGACCGCCAAACCCAAAAAAGTGCTGATCATTGGCGCCAATTTTGCCGGGCTCACCGCTGCCATCAAATTGCCCAAGACTTGCGACGTGACGGTGGTCGATCCGTCACCACATTTCGAGTGGACTCCGGGGATTCACGAAATCCTCTCGGGTGTCAAAACCCCCCAAGGGCTGCGCCTCAACCGCTCCGACATCATTGCCCACGCCGGGCACCGCTTTGTGCAAGACAGCGTGACCCATCTGGATGTGCGCCGGCGCCGCGTAACCACGGCGGGTGGCGACATCCTGCCCTTCGACGCAGCCATCGTCGCCGTGGGCGGCATCAGCAACAACTACCACATCCCCGGCGTGGACAGCCACACCTGGCCGTTTCGCACAGTTGCGGAAAGTCTTGCAATCGAGAAGCGGATGGAAGCCTTGCAGCACACCCACGCACCGGTGCAGGTGGTGGTTGTGGGTGGTGGCATCTCGGGCGTCGAGGCGCTCGGAGAATTGCTGCGGCGCTACCGCCACCGGCCCGAGATTTCGTTCGCCATGGTCGAGTCCGGCAACCAACTGATGCCCGGCTTTCCAAAATTGATCGACGCCGATTTGCGACGGCTGTGCCGTGAACACCGGGTGTCATTTCATACGGGTGAGTCCGTGGCCGGGTTACGCCCAAGATGGTTTGGCTGGAATCCGGCAAACGGCTGCCCTCGGCCCTCACCATCTGGGCCGCCGGGCTGGCAGCGCCACCCCTGTTGCGTGAAGCCAAGCTGATCCGCCCACCGCACAACTGGGCGGCAGTGCACCAAACCCTGCAAAGCCGCTATTGCGCAAGTATCTTTGTGGTGGGCGATGCCGCAACCCTGCCAAAGCCGGTCAGCAAGCAGGCATTCAACGCCATCGACATGGGCGCCCTGGCGGCGCAGAACGTGCTGCGCTGGCTGGCCGGGGACGACCTGAAGGACTTCAGCCCGCCCTCCAAGCCCCTGCTGGTGACTTTTGGTGACCTGCAAACCTACCTGGTTGCGGGCAAGACCGTGCTCGCCAACAAAACCCTGGCGGGCGCCAAGGAGGGGGTTTACCAACTCTTCATGGCGCAAACCGCGCCACAGGATGGATTGCAAGCTGTGCCGGGTGCCCTGCGCCGCCTGCGCAAGAGCTGGAAAGAGCTGGTAGTACCCGGCCTGCAGTCCATCAAGGACTTTCGGGCGGCGCCCGAGTGCCGGACATTGAAGCGACTGTGAAGCTTGGAGCCGGTGACAGCGACATTAGGGTCATGCTACATGGTTGGCCAGTTGGACTTGATAACCCCCCGGGGGACAGTCTTGGAGGTAGCAGGCATGGGCTGGCCGATAGAGCAGGAGTTCGCCACGGTGTGTGGCTGATGGTCTGCCCTACCCTTTGCAGGACATGAAGCCGCAAAGGGTTTATGGGCCGCATGTTTGCCCGGCTGGAATCCAAGGCGCTGGGCGTCTCCAGCAACCCCAAGGAATGGAGCGATGACGATGTGCTGGTCATCCTGCTGAACCGGGGGGCAGACACCAGCGGCAATCTGATACTCGGCGACACCGCTCTGAACCTATGGCTGCATAACAAAGCCGCTCCGCAATCCGTGTTGAGTGAACACGACACCCCGGCCGGCTACCTGGCGTTCGCGGAGCAGGCCAGCTCGCGCGGCGTTGCAGGCTCCAGCGCCGGGGGCGAGTTCCCTAAATTTCCGCCTGCGCGGGCTCCGGGTGCGCAAACGCCGCACGTCATTGTGAAATTCTCGGCCGATGACCGCTCTGACACCGTCCAACGGTGGTCAGACCTGCTGGTGTGCGAGCACCTGGCCCACCTGACGATTCGGACCATTCCGGGGATTCAAAGTGCCAATAGCCGGATGCTGCAACACGGCGGGCGCACCTTTCTGGAGGTAGAGCGTTTCGACCGGCACGGCCTGTTTGGCCGCAGCCCGTTGTGTTGCCTGGACACGCTGGAAGCCGCTCTGATGCCAACCACCAGCACAGACTGGGGTGACGCGGGCGACGCCATGCACGCGCTGGGCTGGATAAGTTTAGCGGCCGCAGCACAACTGCGCACCATCTGGGCCTTTGGCAAGCTCATCGCCAATGCCGACATGCACAAAGGCAATGTGAGCTTTGTTCCGGGCCCCGACATGCAGGTCGCGCCGGTGTACGACATGCTGCCCATGGCCTACGCCCCCATGGCCGGCGGGGAAGTTCCAAGGGCCGAGTACACACCGGGCTTGCCAACGCCCAAGGACAGAGCCGCATGGCTGCTGGCAAGCCAGGCCGCGCAATTGTTTTGGGACACGGCAAGGGCTGACCCACGCATCAGTGCGCGGTTTCGCGAGGTTTGCGGTGCAGGCCTTCAGGAACTGAATCGTCTGATCACGCTGGCTTGAAACCATGCCGCGCGCCTGCAAGTTTCTTTGTTTGCGCAGCCTTCAGCGGTTGCGCAAACGCTGGCAAATCTTCACTCATGGGATCAAAACGATGCGTCCCAGGGCCCGACCGGACTGCGGGTAAAGCCATCGCGTCAACCACTTTGGCGAGCGGAAACGCCCGGTCCACAACGGGCGTTAGCTGTCCTTTTGCCATGAGGTCGGAAAACAAGGCAGTGCCGATCTGTTTTTTGGCGCAGCCATGTTGGGCTTGATCAGGTGCGGGTTAAAGGCGGTGCGCAGTGCCAGCTTCAAAAAGGCCGGTATGCCACTACCCAACCATTGGGAGCCAGACGCGCCGTAGTGGTCATGGCCAATCAAAATGTAGACGCCGTCTGGCGAGGACGCGGGCGCAGTCACCGAGTGTGAGGTTGGACGCCACATCCAGAATGAGGTCGTAGCGGGCGCTGCCTTGCGTGGGGTCGTCGCGTGTGTAGTCCAGCACATGGTCTGCACCCAGCGCGCGCACCATGGCCAGTTTGCTGGTGTGCTCTACTGCAGTAACCGTGGCGCCATGGGCCTTGGCTAGTTGCAAGGCCACCGCACCCACGCCACCGCCCGCGCCATTGATGAGCACATGCTGACCGGTACGCCAGGGGCGATGCCCCATGAGGTTGTGCCAGGCAATCAGACCGGACGTTGGCACGCTGGCGGCCTGCTCAAACGAGACATTGCCAGGTTTCAGGGCCAGGGCCTCCTGCGACACCGCCACATACTGTGCAAAGGCCCCGCCGTTGGCCCACTGAAAGCCCTTGGCACCTTCGCCAAACACCGCATCGCCCACCTGAAAACGTGTGGCGCCCTCGCCCACCGATTCGACAATGCCTGCCATATCGGTGCCGGGGATGGGGTTCTTGGGCCTGGCGAACCCGCCGCCCATCAGGCGCAGCACATACGGCCAGCCTTTCACCACGTGCCAGACGTCGGCATGCACCGATGCGGCGTGCACGCGCACCAGCACTTCGCCTTTGGCAGGCACGGGTTTTGTTGTTTCGCCCAACGACAAGACCTCCAGCAGGTTCGCCGTAAGCGCTTTGAAGGATGGCTTGCATGGGCATCATGTTACAAGGCCGATGTCGATATAGGACGGATACCGCCCTACATCGGCTTCTACATTGCACCAGCGCGGCATCGGTCGCTGCCCCAACTTCCTTTGAAATGGACCTGCGATGAAACCCGGAAACTCTGGCGCGCACCGTAGCGCTGTCATCTCCCTGCTAGCCGGCCAGTCTGCCATTGCCAGCAACATAACGGCACAATCCCAACACTGCCCACCGCCACGCACGGCGGCGCGCGAGACGATTTTTGATGGGCCACTGGCATGTGGAAAACCGCAGACTGCCAAGGCCTTGAGCGGTAGCGGAATGGGGAGAGAGAGAGACCTTTGCCGCCACACAACACGCACAAGCTGCCGACATTGGCAACTACGACGACTTTGTGCCTTTAAGGCTACAGCGCCCGGTTTCCGTCGGGCTGTCGTTTCGGGTCTTTAACCCGACGACGGGCTGGGCCATCTACTGGCTAAACAACCAGGACGGTGGCATTGACAAGAACACCGGCGCATCACTGCCCCTGTGGTCGGCAAGTTCCAGAACGGCGTGGGGTGTTCGGAGCCAACGACGACTACAAGGGCCGATATCCGCATACGCTACACCTGGTCCCCACATCTAAGCCAACAACGCACGCTGGGAGCAGCTTTTCGCGATGGCGGAACGACATAGAAGTGAACTGGGTCATGCAGTTCACGCGTAAGCCATCTGACGCCTCATCCCACCGCCCGCCTTGGCCTGCACGCAAACCACACCCGCGAACATCTGGACCGAATCCCCACACGCATGGCACTGGCTTGGCAGGGCATTCACCCCTGGCTTTGTCCGCAGAAGGTTTGTACTACCTGTTCGCCGCCCTGCTGCTGTGGCTGGTGGTGCAGTGGCTGCACAAACACTTCCTGGCCCACAGGGTGATTGCGGGCTGGCCCACCGAAAGCATACGACATGCGGCGCGAGATGAAGATTGTATTCATTCTCCACGCTGCTGATTTTCTCGGGGGAGGTTTGGTGGTGTTTGCCACACCATCTTGCGAAACATGACATGGTCATCTACTTCCGGCCCAGCCAGTACGGCTATTTTGTGGCTGGCGCTCAGCCCGCCGGCGATGCTGCTGTGGCCCGACTACTTTTACTGGACGCACCGCCTGCTGCACAGCCGCTGGCTGTTTCACCGCGTGCACGGCGTGCGCGCCACCGATCACGCAACCCGTCGCCGTGGGCGGCGTATGCCTTCTTCCCCATCGGGGCATTCATCAACAGCCTGGTAACGCCGCTGGCGCTGCTGGTGGTGCCGCTGCACCGGACTGGTGCTGCTGACGCGCTGCCATCCTCGCGATCGTGCACCAACGCCCATGGGCACTTGTCGGTAGAGACCAACGCCGCGTGGCTTTGCCCGACATTGGCCAAGGTGGGCGCTTCACTACGACGACGCACCACCACTGCACCATGAGACGAGCACAGGGGCAACTATGGGCTGTGGTTTACGTGGTGGGACCGGTGGATGAGAGGGACGGGGCGGGGGATTACCACGCGCGGTTTGAGGAAGGTGACGGGGGTTTGGCATTTGCCATGTTTATGCGAGCTATTGCCGCATATTCCACCAGGGAGCTACAGGGCCTATTTAGGTTAAAGATTTGTGCTGCAACCTCAATAACTCTGCGTCAGAGAGCATTGCGGCTTTCATGTGCACACTGGAAACTGATGATTGACCTGTTTTGCAAACTTTGTCCCAAATCTATATTTTGTCTAAAATTGATCCATACAAACGCTTTACCGCCTCTCAAACTAAACAAAACTTCGGCGCGCT
>JADJBC010000048.1 GCA_016703945.1 Candidatus Aalborgicola danicus | reverse complement strand
CGCGCCGCCTGAGAACAATGTGCCGTCTCCATATACGAGGGAGGTCAACGATCTGAACAGATACCTGCCTGAACCTGAGATCATGCTCAGCCAGCTGGCGGTGTTGGCGGAGGGCAAAGTGTTGTTGACAGCGTCCGGTTAACCCAATCCTCGATCCACACCCGCCTGTTAGCTAGCTGCGCGGTGCGCAACCGCGCATTTCTGCCGTGCAGCCATCCAGACATTGAAATCCGCAGGTTGCGCGTGGACGGCGTCGAGTAGGTTGCCGTTGGGGTCGAACTCGATGGCGACAAATGGCAATAGAGTGATCTGCATGCCCGCCGCCTTGATCTGGCGTGAAACAGAGCCAGAAGTTGCATCCACTGGGGTTGTGGGTGACCGTGGTCCTAGGTAGGTTGGCTGGGCGGGCTGCTGTACACACCCGCGCTGATGGTGATCTTGACGTCGTTCGCGCCCAGCGCCTTCATCTCCTGGATCGCCGTGGCGACGGTGGGCCATCCCGGGTTGTCGTCCAGGTAGTTGCTGCCTATTAGGGGGAACGCGATGCTGCGTATCGCGAAGGGCGGGGTCTGCGCCAAGGCGGCGCCATGGACGCTAACCATCAACCAAGCCACCGCTACCAGTCGGCGCCACCAGATGGCATATCGTCCAGCACCACGTCGGCAACAGTGGACAAACACAGAATTTTGGTTCGCTTGGGGCATGACATCTGCGCTTGTTGACATGTATATCCTTGGTTATTTGAGTCACTGTAAGTGACCACCATCCTCGTGTTGGCGCGAATCGCCTGGTGCACCAGGCCGATGATATCTTTAGCGAATGCCCCTAACTATTCACCTACTTGGGTGAGAGGACGCTGAGCGGCAGGATAGTGAACCTGCTTCTCACCGGCAAATTGGACAGCCTGAAGACGCTGGACCAGCGTCAAATTCCAAAACAATAATCAGATAGCCATGCTGACAGCATGGGGGCGACTGCAGGTTCGGGTCATTGCGCGTATTCCACTTTGAAGAGTGGCCGTCCAGATAGCGGATATTGGTAGAGACATTTGTCTGACGGTTGGTTGTCGGCTGCGCAGACATGTTTTCAACTGTCGATAGGAGCGCTTTGTCTCGATTGAGTGACTGGTCAGCCGACCATGGCCGACTGCTTTTGGCCTACTGGAGTTATAGATTGCCAAAACATTAAAGACTCCTTACGCCCACTGCAGGTCCGCAATCTCCTACACACCTGACATCCATTTTTGAACGACTGTTACCGACAAAGTGGCTGGCTCTTTAATACGATAGCGGTAGTACCGATTCGCGATGAGGATCCTCCATACCGATCATAGGTTGCAGTCTGCTATGTGATTTTGGCCATCTACTGACATCGGTGAGTGACTGCAATGGAGAGGCCAGTCGGACATTGCGCGGCACTTTCGATTCGTTCTGCTTGGTCAATTCGGCTATGAAGTTGCATTTACCGACAGTGCAACGGGTGCCGGGCTCAATCGATCTACAAGAAGTTAACCCGGTATCTGAATATCGGGTGATAGAATTTTTTAGCATCGACGTCGATAGCAGAATTGCCTACGAACTACTCAGCAGTGGCCATGAACCGTGGTTTTTGAACCCCTCTGTTGGTGGCATTTTCTGCATAGGTAGGCATGAACAGGGAGTAGAAATGACTGGATCCGCGGCTGGCAATTCGCAGCGAACGGTGGGGCTAACAGACACCCCAGTGCAGTTAGATCGTTCAATCCCTGAGCCTGTGGAGGCTAGATGTTCACTTTCCCAGACTCAAGTGGTAGTGCAGCTTCTGCTGCCTCGCCAGCCTATTGGTGGGATGCGGTGGCGCGGCAGATGACGAAGTCGATCCATCGGTCTTGCAGACCGCCCGTGCTCAGAACCAACCACAATGGCTGAGGTCGGGTTCCGCACGAAGTCCTGCAACACTTGGCATATCCCGCATACCCACGGCGGAACAACTGTTCGTTTGGGCCCAAACTGGGTTTACTGACTTTTTCCCCGGTAACCCAACAACCGAATCGATTCCAGGTGTTGTGTTTCGAAGATACAGCTCAGGCCATGTACTGGGCGTACGCGGAACCGACGTTCTGGTTCTTGGACCTGCCACAGGAGGGCAGGTACTGAGATTAGGATCTCTGGCAGATTTTCCATTGGCCGCCAGATCGGGACTTTCACCCAGCCAGCCCAGTGATGCCGCACGCTTTTTACAGATGGCCTCACTGTCTTCGTTGCCAATTGCACTGAGCGAATTCTTCTGCCCCAATTCCGACCCGATGGGTTGGTATGTAAATTTCGGTTTAGCCCACTTCTGGGACTTGCTGGTTGCAGGTGCGTTTGGAAATTTTCGGGATTTGCTGGAAGCCGTGACGCTAAGCCCCTTGATTGGCGAGTGCCTAAACATGAACGACAGCCGTCGTGCTGATGCGACGGGCCGAGTTCCCGATGAGAACTATGCAAGGGAAATCATGCAGCTGTTCACGATCGGATTGCTTCAACTCAATCTGGATGGCACTCCAAAACTCGGGGGCGATGGACGCCAATTGGAGACCTACTCCAATGCCGACGTCAATGGGCTGGCGCACGTCTTCACTGGCTGGGAAGACGATTACCGATTGGCGCGCTTCGTGGTTATTCCGGAGGACCCAACAACATTGAATGGACGGGCAAGTCACGAGTTCGCGGTAGTGCCCATGCGGCACGTCCCACAACACCACTCTCCTGAGGAAAAGCGCTTTCTAGGCGTGACCATTGCGGCGAACACCGATGGACCTACATCACTGGGTATTGCACTGGATACGCTGTTCCAACACCCTAACGTTGGCCCCTTCTTCTGCAAGCAGATGATTCAGCGCTTGGTGACTAGCAACCCAGCACCAACATACGTGGCCAGAGTTGCTGCAAAGTTCAATGACAACGGCGCCGGTGTGCGTGGTGATTTGAGCGCAGTCTTTTCAGAAATATTGCTGGATCCCGAGGCTCTGAATCCTGCCGGTCGCGAGCAATCCACTTTTGGAAAGCTTCGAGAACCCATGCTACGCTTCTATCAGTGGGCCAGAACTTGCGCCACAGACACCACGCGAGCCAAATGGGGGGTCAGACTAAGGCTAGGCAATGGTGCTTTTGGCTTCGGACAACTGCCGTTGCGTTCGCCAACAGTCTTTAATTTTTTTCGACCTGGCTACAGCCCACCATCAAGCAACGTCGGCAGGCTTGGGCTGAGTGCCCCTGAATTTCAGATAACCACAGACACGACAGTTTGCGGCTATGCCAACACAATGGAAACCCTTATCCGACGGGGGTTCGAATCGTTTGTCAACGAAGACGTCTATGCCACTGGGATTTACCAGGATCCCCCCAAACGCTACGATTTGGCCGATTTTTCTGCCGAGCTGCTTCTGGCCGATCAGCTCGACCGGCTGCTTGACCACTTAAACCTAGTTCTTTGTGCTGGCAGGCTGGCTGCGGGGAGTCGAAGCATTATTCGCCAGGCGGTCCTTGAAATCACCGCTTTGACTTCAGATGATCAACGGGTCTATCCTGGCATAACCTTGTCACAGAAGAAGGTTCACCTAGCTGTGTTCATGGTCATGATTAGTCCAGACTACGTGGTCCAAAAATAATCATTGAGGGAGAGTCAAAGATGCCACGACATGGAAACTGGACGCGGCGCGCCTTCCTGGAGCGCGCTGGACTGCTGGGAACCGTCACGTCAGCGCTGCCTTGGGCGCTGCAATTGGCCGCGATGGGGGATGCGGCAGCTTTTTCAGCCACCGACTACAAGGCTCTTGTTTGCGTCTTCATGGCCGGCGGCAATGACTCAGCCAACACCATAGTGCCTTTCGATTTGGTCAACTACGATCAATACCATCGCATCCGCGGTGGAGGTTCGGGCAGATCTGCAGGGGGCGTGGCACTGGGGCACAGCGATTTGGGTGCGACAGTTCTGACACCTAAGAGTCCACGTCCAGACGGTCTGCAGTTTGCTCTGCACCCGCGGATGGCCCAACTTCGCAATGTGTTTGACCAAGGCCACGCCTCTATACTTTTTAATGTGGGGCCTTTGGTGGTGCCCACCACCCGCACACAATACCAACAAGGTTCCGTCCCATTGCCTCCCAAGCTGTTCTCTCACAACGATCAGCAATCAATTTGGCAATCCGAATCTGCTGAAGGCAGCACGATAGGATGGGGAGGTCGAATTGCGGACATGGCCTTGGCGTCCAACAGCAAAGCACATTTCACCTGTATTTCTGCCATGGGCAATGCCGTTTTTCTAGCCGGCCAACAGGCAGCCCAGTACCAAATAACGCCCAATGGAGCCATACCCTTGCTGGCCTTTAAGTATGGGACGTTCTTTAACATCGCAGTGCGTGACCAAATTAGGGCGATGTTAGGTCAGACAAGAGTGGATCCATTTGAAGCTGACTATTTACGAACAATTAACCGCGCCATTGACTACGAGAGCGAGATTGAAGCTGCACTAAGCGGCAATTTCTTGAATACCCCATTTCCGCCCGGGTCAGCCCAAAGCTTGGGTGCGCAGTTGCAAATCGTGGCTCGCCTGATCAAAGCGCGACAAGCCTTGGGCGTAAAAAGACAGGTCTTCTTTGTTCAACGCGGCGGCTTTGATCTTCATTCATCGCTTGCCAGTCAACAACCCAATCAATTGCAAGATGTGAGCGACGCCTTAGCTGCCTTCTACGCCGCGACCGTCGAATTGGGCGTTGCCCAAAGTGTGACGGCATTCACCGCCAGCGACTTTGGCCGCACGCTCACCTACAACGGCGATGGAACGGATCACGGTTGGGGGGGCCACCATTTTGTGGTTGGCGGTGCGCTAAATGGCGGCAAGTTCCTCGGAACGCCGCCGCCAATTAGCGTAGGCGACACTACTGCACCCGACGATCAGTGGCATGTCGGGCAGGGAAGATGGTTACCCACTACATCGCTGGCTCAATTTGGTGGCTCTTTGGCTCGATGGTTTGGTGCAACCGAAGACGAGGCCCTGTCGATTTTTCCAAACTTGATAAATTTTGGAGGAGATGGTTACCCGAAGGACTTGGGTATGTTTTCCTGACGTGAACCGATTGGGATTTCCAAGTCGCGATCCTGGCTCCAACCAATAACTTGATTCAGATGACGCGATGTTTACTGGCAGCCCCCCCACCGCTTCCTCAAACTGAGATGGTCAACCAACTTTTGGGCACTTTCGACCAAGAGGTCCGCATGTCGCACGCCTCTCGGCGGCTAGCCAGGCAATCTATGGTCCTAAGGATGCCCCGCGGGCGGCGAATCGTAAACAGATTGCTCCTGATGATGCGATTTTCGCGGACTGTTCCAAATCAGTTTGTCTTGCAGGCTCCCACTTCAGTCGAGTCTCGGTGAGTGCGGACACGGCGAACAGGTCAAAACCCGGATCTAATCTGCCGTTGATCTGCGCAAAGCCGAAGGACAAAAAGTGCGTTTTCATCCCCAAAATAGGGGATACCAACTATCAAGCAGCCTGCTTACACTCGAAGTGTGGTGATCAGCCAATCCGATCCAGCTATCCAATCCAGTGACGATCAGGGTGCTACACACGGCTCGGAAAATGGCAATGTTATGTAAATCTTCCTTGGAGAGACCATGAGAGCTTTGATTTTGGGATGTTCGCTGGTTTTTTTTAGCCTACCGCTGTGGGCCCAATCCAATGTCGGCGAGCTATTGGACAAGGGCGGGAAGAAACTAACGAAGGCGGATTACGCCGCGCTTGTACCGTTTCGCGTGAAGTACGTTTGGCCAGACCGGGGAGGCGAAGGGGATCTTGTGTATCAAGGTGACGGTACCCTGTCAGGCGTGGAGTCGCACTATCCCAGCCGCAGTGACAGTCCAACCACGGGTGTCTGGACTGCGGATGAGGAAGGTAAGTGGTGTATGAAAAAGCACCTAACGGCTTGGGACAAGCGGACCGATGCGTGCTGGTATACCTTTCGGCTTGGCGATGATTTTTATGGGTCCGCGAAAGACGACCGTGACGCGCGGGTCGCCAAAATAAGGTCCTTCGCAAAAGCGCCGTAAGCGTGCGGATGGTGAAAGCCTGTAAAAAAGTCGATTCAATTTCCCCACTGAACTACACCGAATTCATGGCCAGTCAGGCGGATGCCATGCGTAGCATCACTTTGCCGGTCCGTCCTGATCGTGACGCTGCCCGAACAGCATCAGCTACTTGATCCAGTGCATAGACCTCGGCCACTTCCGTCGCAAATACGCCCTGTACGGTAAGCTTTTTGACAGCACGCATGACGCTCAATAGCTTCAATGGCGATTGCTGCGCCATCCAGTTCGGTAGCAGAAAGCCAGAAACACTGGCTACCGGCATCATAAGGTCTCGCACTGTCAACTGCATCGGGCTGTTGGCCAGCCTGCCATAGAGCGCCATGTGGCCATCAAGCCCTAGGCAGCGTAGCACCTCAGCGGCCAACTCACCGCCAACGCAATCTATGGCGTAGCCAACGCCCTTGCCTTGAGTGATGCGAAATACCTCGGCCTGCAACTTCTGAGTCGAAGTCTCGACGACGGCATCGGCACCCAATTGGAGCAACTCCTGCGTGTTGGCACTGCCTCGCACGACACATAGTGTTTTGAAACCATACAGCTTGCCAAGACGAACCACACTCTTGCCCAAAGCGGAACCGGCGGCCGTCACCAAAAGCCAGCCTCCGCGTGGCACCCGAAGGACTTCGCGTGTCAGCACATAGGCAGTGATGGGGTTCACAAAATACATTGCGCCTTGCTCGTTGGAAATGGCGTCAGGCAGGGCCACTGCTCTTTTGGCATCAACCACCGTGTATTCCTGCCAAGTGCCATTAGGCGGGCCACTTGCGAGAGCAATGCGCTTGCCTAGCAAACGACGCGCAAGAAAGCCGGATCCCGCGTCTTCTACGATGCCAACGCCCTCGCCTCCCAAGGCGTGGGGGGGCATGGGGCATGCGTTGCTTAAGGTTGGGTCGTAAAATACAGTCTGCGACGGATCGTGCTTTCCATAGTTCCAAACCACCCGCTCAAGTGCGTGGCGGTAGGTGCCGTGCAGGCAGTTCAGATCGGACGGGTTTACCGGGCTCATGAGCATGCGCACAAACACCTGACCAGCAACAGGTGCGGGTTTTGCCACATCCACTACCTGAATATCGTCAGGGTTCTCGGCAAATGCATGGATGCGTGCAGATTTCATGTCGTCGCTCGTTTGGCGTTCAGGGCTACGCATTCTGCCGTACCGATACCGATGGGGCAATGCGCCTTTTGCTGATGTCCAAGACCGCCATCGCGGGTGAGTTGCCAGAAGGCTTTCGTTCACTCAAAGGAACTCCAGAAAGCTGTCTTTCGCTAGTACCCGCGACCGCCCCGCTGCTGGCGGCCGGTCGATGGAATTGATTGTCGCCGTTGAATGACCGGTCTCCAGGTTTGATTGCCTGCCACGAACGGCCGCTTACCGGAAAAATGAAAGTCAGCTTACGTCAATTCCTTAAATATTTTTAGGCTCGGGCGAGGGGCAGCTATGCGTCTCTAGGAGACGGAGGCGGCCATGGAACTTCATGCAGACTATGGGAGTTCACACTTCATTGGTCAGGCTGCATGATGGGCGCCCCATAGAACGGAGAAGATGTAGACCCCCATTGTTGCGTTAAACGCCATGTGGCAAACAACCGCTGGGAATATGGAGTCGCTTGTGTTGCGAAAGTATGCGAACAGGTAGCCCGCCAAAAACATGAGGGCCGCCCAGATGATGCTCGACGGCATCCAAAAACTGAAGCCCATAGACGTTCGATAAAGCCCGTGGTGACATAAATGCACGATTGCAAAGACTGAGCACTCACAGACCGTGGCGAGAGATCTGGACGTGAAGTCTTCAAGGGATCGCTGAAGCAAAGCCCGAAAGAAAAACTCTTCGCCGATAGGGCTGAAGATCATGGAAGGAACGGTGAACACCGCAAACAAGAGGAACGTGGACTTCCCCCCTGTATCAAATGATCGCCCGAAGTTGCGAGCAATCGTGACGAACCAATTTTGTTCGCCAACTTCGAACAGCAATGATCCCATGACACCACAAACAAGGGCCAGCAGCACACCGGCAAAAACGGCTTTCGCATAGGAAGAAATTGACCTAGCCCGACGAAGTCCGATTTGATCTCGCCCGAAACGACTGAGAACAATCCATGGGGTGATCGCCATCAACGTAAAGCTCAGAGGAAGCAGTACCTGAAGCTGTGGAGGGCCGAATACTGCGACTGCTCGCATTAGTGAGAAACACGCTGCAAGCAGCGCTACGAGGTAAAGCCCGCAAGTTGGGCAGCGTGCTATCCATTTCCTCCATTGAAGGCTACGCGAAATCATAAGATCTTCTTTGGGCCTGAAAAATATGTAAATTGGTGAAGCTAGTCACACTGTGGCCCGCTGGACCGCGTCTATGACTGGCCGCTACCGCTACGCTACTGACCACCACGGTCAAAAGCTGATTGTCGCCCGCGAAGGACTGCTATGGTTTTTTTGCAATGGGCAAATCATGAAACTGGACCGCCACCGGCTATGACCGCTCTGGAGAAAACTGATCGATTTCACTGCGCTGGCCGAGCGACCGGTATCGCCCCAGTGCCGGTGTAGGCATTGATCCATTGCCGACGGTCAATTTTGAGGGCCGGCTTCCGCGAAACGTGGCTACCGGCAAAAGACGCATAGCGGTCCCTCACGGAGACCCGTTGATAGGCAACGGAATTGGGAAGACGGACCTTCGTTTTCGCCGGAAGCTGCCGCTCGTTTATAGGGTCAAAAGCTCGGAAGCAGTCAATCACCAGCGAATGCCAACTTGTTCAAGTGGCGGTGTGCGGCGGAGCACTACCCTAGATGTTGTGAACTTATCGCTAGAACCGTGAAAATAAATGACAAAAGATCCTTTGAATACTCGCCCAGCAGTGACTACGTGCGCTCCAGCGTCAACTATACGCTGGGTGCCAATCTGGCAAACTTGAGACTGAGCGGAACGAGCGCTATAAAGTTTGTAGCTGTTTGCGCAAATTTCACGAGGCTTGCAGGGCTTATAGGTCGTGGTGGCACATGATTGGTACACGGGGGCTTTCAGCACACCCGAGCACAGGATCCGCTATCAAGCCCGCGTTCGCATTGAAATCAAAAACGAATCAAGGGGGAATGCTATGAAACGTATTCAAGCAGGTTTGTGTCGCGCTGCACTAGCGGCCGCACTCGTCATTGCTCAATCTGATACACGGGCCGATCCATTGCCGGTCTATCTGACTTTTCCCCCGCCTGATGCCAATGCTGTAGACACGTACATACCTGTCATCACCATGGAACAGATCGGTGAATCACGATCCAATCTTCAGGGTTATCGCATACAGATATTTAAGGATGGGCGTGCCATCTACCACGGGCTTTTGGACGTGAAACGCTTGGGCGAAGTACGCTTCCGCATCAAGCCTGACCAAGTGCAAAAAATTCAAGCGGAGTTTGCCAAATACAACTTTTGGCAAGTGCCATCTGATCAATTCGGTAGGGGCGAGGAAGGGCCAGGTTGGCGGTTCGCGCTGCGCGAAGGCAATCGAACTAAATACCTAATTGGCAATGGCAATGGATACCAACTTCTATTGCTCAGGATCATTGAGGATGAAGTTCAGTCAGTCCAATGGCGTTGTCACTATGTGGATCTCATTCTTGAAAAAAACTGCGCTGTCCGTGAAAAATCCAGGCGTGATTCCATTGATTTCTTTTCTAAACACTATCTAGCCCAATTTTTGGACACTTACAAATAGGAGCTTTCTATTCTGGTTACTTGATCTTCAAGATGGGACGCCCAGTCGTTACCGCGAACGACTGCCGGGTCTTGGCGACGGACAAATGGCGAAATTGGACCGGCACGGGCTAAGACCGCTTACGAGAAAATGGTTCAATTCCAGGTCTCGCAGCGGCTGACCGGTATCGCCCCATTGGAGCCACTGGCCGAGCGCCAAAAGTACTTTGTGTTTTACATCACGCCCTGTCGTATCTTGACAAACAAAACGCGGTAGCTAAGGGCCCATCACACACGGGCAGCCTCTTGTATTTTGCGTAAAAGGGGGAGGGCAGCGATTGGCACTCTACTCATGCACAAGCACCTGCGATGCGAAGGTTTCCATTGGATTGGTAAAATTTGCCAGCCTTTCGGTTACGTTGGCTGCGGGAATCGGGATGCAGCGGTTCGCGCCTGCATCACCGATTGCCGTTGGATCTGATCCTCAATGTGTGGATCAGCTATAAATACTAAGACTGCTTTAAATGCCACTTTCCTCCCAAACTCTCGCCGCGCTTCAATTGGCTGGTGCAACCATCTACCAAGCCGATCTTGAACTAAAAGACGCTGTTCAAGCCTACGGCAACCAGGTAAGGGCGGCAATGACCGCCAACCCGTTTGAAATGCGAAATGACGGTTTGTTTGAAGAATGGAAGGCTGTCGCACGGATGTCCCAAGCCGTGGCGCAAATCGAAACGGAATTCAAAAAAATCTATGAAATGGCTTCAGGGTTAACCGGCGGTTCTACATCACCAATCCCCAAGCTGCCCACGTTGGTGGCTCCCCCCTCTGAAGGCGGAGCTGATCTGAAACTCGTCAAGGATATCCAGGCAAGCGATGCGGTAATCAAAGGACCACGGCTTGCGAAGGCGAAGAAATCACCCGGTGACGCCGCTCCAAAACCGTTGACCGGGAACACCGCAAAGTTGTTTGCGCACCTGGTCGAAGTTATGAACCCAAAAGAGTTCGTGAAGATCAACCGACAAACGGTCATCGTTGAAGCTGGGATTCCCCGAGGTTCCGTTGGAGCAGCGATTGCAAAGCTGCTGGAGACAGGACACCTCATCGCAAACGCGTCGGGTGCCTACAAGCTGACGAATCCCCGGTCACCCAAATAGCTAGCTGCCTAAAGTCACCAAGGGCAGCCTTGGGCTAACCATTAGAGGGACGAACTCCATCAGCGCCGATCAGTGAATTAGCTAACGGACAGACAAACCAGTCGCCGATGCGCCAATCTCTATAAAACACTGCGGCAGATGGCCGTTTGTTCCCCTCACTATGACGCGATCCGTCCCAGATAACGTGCACGAATCGCTGCTGCCTCGAACTGCGTTAGCCCGGCATCACTGCAGCAAAACACCGCGAAATCTGTCAGTACCTTTTGCCAATCCTGAACGTCAGGGCCTCGGACATCGGAGTCCAGCACAAGCCATCGATCTTGCCAATCAGAATTGAGATGAAGCCAGGTTTTGATCTGATCGGTGCGCACAGCTGGATGGCCTTGATTGACTTCCCATCGCGAGTGCAGATTGCCGGCCACGAAACTCAACCCCGATAGGCGCAAGACATTGAGCACGGCTGCCTTGTCCAAGAAGCTTGTCCAGTCCGTCGTGAGGCAATACTGGAGTTGGAATTGGTTATGCAGTGCCTTCAATTGCCGTATTGGCTCGGTTTCAAAAAGAGTCGCCCACAGCGCCTGATGATCACGCCAAGTCGAGTTGCCGCGCGCTATGTCGCTGACCGTCTCGGCCACCTTGTCGCGTTTCGCAGAACCACCCAAAGCGAGCACACCTTCAAATTCCAGGAACAACAACAGGGCAGGGGGTTTCATACTTGGGTCTATATCGGGTTTGAAGCATAAAGCCTGGCCAGTTCCCAAGTTTCAGGCGACGGCAGTACGACCCGTCACTCAGCGCCCCGCGATGCCCGCATGAAGCGACTGTCACTGGATTGGATCGCCGCATCAATGTGACCCATGTTCACGGGCTGCGCAAGCGTCTGGCTGTCAAACGTGTAGTTGATCGCCTTGCGCAGAATCGATAGGGCATCGGCCGGCGCGACTTCAACCAGTCTCATCGCCACTGATTGCGGCGTGACGTCAGGTTCAAACCGGACTTGCCTTTTCTTCTCAAACTCCCGGGTCAGAAAGACAACCAGGTCGTCGCCAGCGAGTTTGCCCATAAAGATCTTCTCAGCAAACCGTCCTCCGCGCAGTGCCGCTGCATCAATTGCATCCTCATTGTTGGTGGCGGCCATGAACAACACTTCGGGAACCTTGCCCATCATCCCGTCCATGCACTTGAGAATCTCATTGGTGGCGCCCGCCGAAGTAGAGTTGTTACGGTCGCGCAGCAGTTCGTCGGCTTCGTCAATGAAGACGATGGCAGGGCGGTGATCCGCCGCCAGGTGAACGGTATCAGTGAATTTGCGCGGGTCGTGCAGGACTTCTGTCGCGTTGACCTCAAACACGTGCCAGTATTCCAGTTCCCGTGCCAACGCCCGTACCAGGTTGGTCTTTCCGGTGCCGGGTGGACCGTACAGCAGCACCCCACTGGGTGGCTCACCTCCCTGTTCGGCAATCGTTTCCCAATTCCTTAGGCGATAGAGCAGGGAAGTGGTCTCGCGCCGGACACTGCCGGTCAAGGCCAGTTCCGACAGTTTGGCACCAGTAGACGGAATGTTTCCTGCCCGCCGAGTGGCCGCGCGGGACGCCTGTTTGAAGTCATGGACTGTTGCTGGCAAGCGCTTGTCTCTGTTGTCAACATCGCGCAGGCGTTTCACAGTCGACTCGATGAACGCCACACTGCGCCTTTCCCACAGGGCCGCGACGTGCTCGATGGTTTTCGGAGCCGCAGACACCTGGTACTTGGCCAGCATCCCAGTAAGGATGCCCACTCGGGCCTCCATGTCCGGATAGGGAACTTCAATCCGGTAGTCGAACCGACCCTCCCGGATAGCCGCCTTGTCCAGCAAATCGACGTAGTTGGTTGCGGCGACAACAACAATGTGCTGCAGCCGTGCCTCGTCAAGCACCGTCAACAGGGCCGTGACCAACTTCTTGTCTTCCTCGTGCATGTGTCCATTGCTGCGATCCTTGGCGATGGAGTCAAACTCGTCGAGGAACACAACGCAAGGCTGCCCGGCAGCCTGGATAAACAGCGATTTGAGAACGGTTGCTGATTCGTTGATCCACTTGCTGGAGATGTCAACACCGCTGAGCTTCACAAAGCGCAAACCCAGTTCACCCGCAATCGCCATGGCAAAGGCCGTCTTGCCGTTGCCGGGTGGCCCTGAGAGCAAGATGCCATTGCGGTCCGCTACCGGTCCCCCTGTTGCATAGTGCCGGAACGGTTCAATGGCCGTCATAAGTTCGGCCTTGAGCGCAGCCATGCCGGTCAAGCTTCCAAAGTCTGTGCGTGGTGAACGCCATTCGAATTCATAGGGACCCGTGTCAGCGCTGTGTTTCGCAGGTGCCGGTGCCGGAATGGTTGCAGGTTGCGCCGGCGCCGGTTGATCCTGGACGGTGACGGGGGCCTCGGGCGTGGCCGCAGCGGGCTCTACCACCGTGAAGTACTTGGATGGTGGGCAGCTACACAACCACCAGATGGGCCGAATGACTTGCATCAGGGGCAAAAAGGTAATCACCGCCCCGGCGACCAAGACGAACGGAAGCACCAGGCACAAGAGACCCGCAATGAGCAAAAGGCCAAGCTTTGCGAAGAATGACGTGGCAAGGGTCGACAGGCCCCCCAGAAACACTGCGATCAGGGATGGTGCCAACCAAGCAAACACCTGTATCGGGAATCTGAGGACGACCGGGACCTTTTGGCGCAATGCGGCAGTCAAGAAAACAAAGTAATACAGACACATGAGTATCTGAAAAACTGTCAATGCCACCCTGAAACTGGTCAGTCCCGAGTGTGGAGGTCGCGTGCTCACCGGAAACAGCCAGATTCCAGCGATTGCTACCGCGAACCATGCGAGCGCTCCGAGGGCCAACGGCCAACGGGTCGCAAAGTTCGGGTCCACCCGAGTGGAGGCTAGGGCAGTTTGGGGTGCGCTCATTTCTGCCCCTGGGTATCGGTGATCTGAAGTGACAGGTGGTCGGCTGACCAGCGACCGATATGCTGAACAAGTTCTGGTTCCACAACGCCAGACGTACCCGGCTTGGCTACTACCTGCATATCCAGTCGTGCGCCTATCCATTGCCACTTTGGCCCCCCCATGGGCAGTGGTCCAGTACTGGTGCGCGAAATCGACCCTCTGGCAGCCTGCAATGTGTTGAACACAATGGCTTGCGGTCTCCTGCTTCCAGCCATCGTTGAATACTGCCAAGTGGATGGCGATGTTTCCGATCCACATCCAGCAGATCTGAAACAGGGTCCATGCGGCTACGACCAGGATGAAGACCAGTGCGGAGTTTTCCCAGACTGCCTCAATGGAGTTAAAAATGCGTTCTCGTGTTTTCATCAAAATGGTTTCCTTTCTCAAACCATTCTGGGCAACACCCTGAAATCGGCAAGTCCCTAATTCTTGGAATTCTTCAATTTCGCTTCGAATACCTGACTGTCGTGCGTCTGATGGCAGTGGTCCAGAACCGCTTTTTACCGATGGGTCGATTCTCCTGTCGGGCTATTCACCGGCGTTGAGAGGCCGCAGGTCATCGCCATGCAGAGTCGCAACACCAATGGTTCTGCCGTCCGGAGACATGAACTCGAACTCAAAACTCGTTCCACCCACATGGCAGTGAACAATGACACCGACCGTGCCCGACGCCAAACCAAACTCTGGCAACGCATAAAGGAGCGCCACCGACGCGTGCTCTTGGTAAAGCGCTGGCTGGGACGCGCGGCCAGCAAATGGTAGGCCATCGTCGCTTAGAAGTTCAACGAGCGAAGCTGCGGCCATTCCCTTGATTCGCGCAGGCACGACCGCCGATATCGGCGTGTCATCAGGGTTGATCTCCACCACGTACTTATGCAAGTCCGATGCGTACTGCGGCAAAGTCGCTGCCGGGTAGATCAGCCCGGAGGTGCCGATCACCAAGACCACATCCGCCGCTTCGATGGCACTTCTGGCCTGCGCCATTCGGGTGGCATCGACGGCCTCATTGAACAACACCACATCGTGGCGGATAAGGCCACCGCAATGGCTGCACCGCATGGTCTGAGTCAAAGTCTTCCACTCCGGGATAGCGCCGGCAGGCATGACCATCGGTCGAGTGCAATCCATGCAACGGTAGGCATAGGCATTGCCATGCAAGTGAATCACATCGGTACTGGCGGCCCGCTCGTGCAGGTCGTCGACGTTTTGTGTCACAACGGTCACTTTGCAACGTTGCTCGAGCTGGCCCAAGGCGAGATGCCCGGCACTGGGCATCGCCTTGCTCATTTCATGAACAAGCTCCCGCAGCCAAAGCCAAACCTTTTGCGGGTTCGCTCGCAGCGCCTCTGCGGTGGCCACCTCGGAAGCAACATACTGGTTCCACAATCCATCAGTCGCATCTCGGAATGTGGGCAATCCACTTTCTTGCGACATGCCGGCGCCGGTGAGTGCGACCACGTGGCGTGAGCGGCTCAGCCGCTCGCGCATATGTTTCAAACTGTCCATTGACTTCCTCCACTAAGACGATGCCTCACAGGTGGTAGCCCGGTCTGGCAAGGGTTGTCCAAGTTAGCACACACGGCCACTTCGGTAAGTCCGAGGTGCGCACACTTACTGGTGGCCTGCGACGCGCCAGTCAAATGACCTGGGAGATCAAGGGGCGGATCTCAACGCAGACAACTTCGCGAGAAACACCTTCCATATCCGGCTATGTCAGGACGACCCCGAATTCCTGAAGCCCGCGCCAGGCCTGCGTTTGCGGGGACTTTGACCGCTTCGCAGGCTGGCTTAAACGCAACAAACCCCACCCTGAACCTGCCGCGTGCTAAGCTGATCCTGAATCAGGCAAGCGCTGCTTCTGCAACGGGGCAGTGGTATCAGCACGTAGTCCAGTGCGTGTTTGCCGAATAGACTGGGCACCAAGGCCATCCTTGCTTTGCGGTGGCCTTTTTTGGTGCGCCCAGCATGGGCGCACTCCTGCGGGTGCAAGTCCCGCCGTAAGTTGACCACAGCGAGCGAAGTGAAGCGCAACTGCATGAGGGTGACCGATTGTGGGAAGGAAGCGTGGAGCGTAAATCATGAGCCGATGGACAAGAACCAGATAGAAGGCGGTGCCGAGCAGGGCGAGCAGGCCAAAGACTGCAAAGCTCTGGTGGTCAAAGCTCAGGCGGCGTAAATCTGGCGGTTGTGTGATGAAGGAGTGCGTTCTTACCTGGGGAGATCTCGCCTCGTGGGTGAAAGCCCGACGGTTCTGCCGGAGCGAGAAGTCAGCAGAGGTCGTAGTAGTGCCGGTAGCGGGCCGATGAGGCAGGAGCCAAAGCATGAAGGACCGAACGAGAGTGAGTGACCGAGGACAGAGAAGATGTCAAAGGCAAAGCGTCAGATGCCGGAACAATCCGGGCGGGTGGGCGTAGCGCACGGTGAAGCTGTGCGTGATCTCATCAGTGATGAAGCCTGCGACCCGCTTGCTGAACACCCGGACACAGGGTCGGCAAAGTCCAAGGCAGGCACTGGTGGCCTGCTGGAGGGTGCGCTGACAAGAGAGAACCTGCAAGCCGCATGGAAGCGGGTCAAGGCCAACAAGGGCGCAGCGGGGGCGGACGGGCTCGATATCGAGCAGACCGCCAAGACCATACGCAACCACTGGCCCCAAATCCGCCAACAGCTACTGGCAGGCACATACCGGCCAAGCCCGGTACGAAGGGTGATGATTCCCAAGCCGGATCGAAGCCAGCGCGAGCTGGGCATACCGACGGTGCTGGATCGGCTGATCCAGCAAGCACTGCTGCAAGTGCTGCAACCCCTGATTGATCCCACCTTTAGCAAAAACAGCCACGGGTTTCGTCCTGGGCGGCGTGCGCACGATGCGGTGAAGGCCGCACGCAAGTACGTCCAATCGGGCAAACGCGTGGTGGTGGACGTGGACCTGGAGAAATTCTTCGACCGGGTTAACCACGACATCCTGATCGACAGACTCAGAAAGCGCATTGAGGACGCTGGAGTGATCCGGCTGATTCGGGCGTATCTGAATGCTGGAATCATGGATGGCGGGGTGGTGATGGAGCGCGAAAAGGGTACGCCGCAGGGCGGGCCCCTGTCGCCGTTGCTGGCCAACGTGCTGCTCGACGATGTAGACAAGGTGTTGGAGGCGCGGGGCTATAGCTTTGCGCGCTATGCCGACGACTGCAACGTCTATGTGGGCAGCAGAAGGCTGGCGAGCGGGTAATGGCGCTGCTCAGGAAGTTGTACACCGGGCTCAAGCTTCAAATCAACGAAGCCAAGAGTGCGGTGGGCAGCGCCTTCGGGCGCAAGTTTCTGGGCTATGCGCTGTGGGTGGCCAAGGGCAAAGAGGTCAAATGCAAGGTGGCAGAGAAGCCATTGCAAAACTTCAAAGCCAGAATCCGGCAACTCACACGTCGCTCGGGCGGACGTAGCATGGCGCATGTGGTAGAAAAGCTTAGGCCCTACCTGCTGGGCTGGAAGGCGTACTTCGGGCTGGCGCAAACACCGGGAGTCTGGCGGGAGCTGGACGAATGGCTGCGCCACCGCCTCAGAGCCATCCAGCTCAAACACTGGAAGCGGCCCCAGACAATCTACCGTGAACTCAAAGCGCTTGGGGCGACAGAAGATGTTGCTAAACGGGTGGCGGTGAACAGCCGTCGCTGGTGGCGTAACAGCGCCAAGCTGCTTAACAGCGTGCTGACCATTGCGTACTTCGATCAACTGGGGCTACCCAGACTCTCATGACCTCAAACTCTCGAACCGCCCGGTGCGGACCCGCATGCCGGGTGGTGTGGCAGGGGCGCAGTCAATAATGGCTGCCCCCTATGCCGATTGTCGATTGGAACATCTGCGATGTTGGAGGGGTTGCGGTTTTGACGCTCTCCCGTAGTCTGTTCTATATGACTACACCCAAATTCCCCAATTTTTCTCAGCGGCTGTTGTTGTGGCTCTCCAGTGCGCAAACACCCGAAGCAAAAAAAGTAGCTGACCCAGCGGACTACCAGAACCAGGGAATCGTTCCGCTCACGGTGAATCCTGAACATCGACCCGAGTTGATCCTTTATGCGCAAACTGCCCAGGGTTTGTTAGCGCAAAGAGACCCTGATGCCCTGCGACGGTTTATCCTGGATTCAGACTGCGAAGCGGAGCAGAACTTTCGCCAGGGACTGCTATTTGCCATGGCGTCGACGCGCCTGGCGAAGTGGCCCCACAGTGGGTTGCCGCACACCGCACCATTCAGGCCGAGGATTGTGCAGGCCGGTTTGTATGCCTTGCCCGTTGTTTTTTGCATGGAGCAAAGTGTCAGGATCCGTAGCAGTTTCAATTTTGACAGTCGGCGCTCGACCGGTCTCAAAGCTGAACTGACACTTGCCTTCGCTGAGGGACTGAATCTGCCACCGGGCGATGTGCGTATCCAGGATACCGTCGCCGTTCAGTATCTCGCTGGGGTGAGTCCGCTCAGTCTGCAAGCTTCAATGGTCAATCGATTGAAGAACACATCCAACCCGGCGAGCAATTGCTCGCCTTCGGACGAGGCACTTTCCAGCCTTTTGCCAGCCGGCGTCCAGGAGTTCATCGCGGTTGGGCGGGACAGTCCGGCCGCTTTTGTGGTCATGGCAATCGTCGCATGGGACACGGACAGGAATCCCCCGGTTTTCACTGACCCCCTGAAATTGGCGTCTCAACGCATGCAAGCTTTGCTGCAGGCGTTGTTTACGCACGCTCTTCCCGCTGCCGACCCCAACGTCACGACTTGCAGTCCGGCGCTTGTGCACTCGGAGGTCCGGGTGGGACAGATCCAACCCTTGCACGAAGCAATGACGCAAGCCCAGTGGATGCAGATGGCCTGGACGGCTGAACGCGCCCGAAGGACGGGCTGCAGCTTTTGTCTTGAACACCACCATGAACAGGAAATGACGAAATGGACTGCCAGTTTGACCGATGACAGTGGGGACGTGGTTACACAGGTGAGCTATGAATATCTTAGCTTTTGGCGGCCGATTCAGCATGCGCGGACTATTGTTGAGAAAGTCAGCATCGCTCAGGGAACCGGAAGGATGTCCATTGACCCGCTTCAAGACCCTTTGCCCCACTGAGTTTGATGGGGAGCCGCTTGCCCTACGGGGCCGGTGGGTTCAGAATTGAATTGAAGAAATCAACCGACTTGAGCACCCGACTTCGGGCTCACATCAATGAGAGGATCCGGCCCATGGAAGCCATTGACTTGTTTAACCTGGCGATGGTCTGCGGCATTGTCGTGATGATGCTGGCCATTCGCGAACTTGGAAAATCGAACCGAAAATTGCATGCAAGGAATCAGCGGGAGCGTGAACGAGAAAAGAGACGCTATCCAGAACTCTACACATGCGACGATGTTTGAATCTGCGTCAACTACCGGTTCATGGGACGTCCACAGGGCGAGGTGGGTGCCTGATTTTGAGGCGTCGTCTGCAAAGGCACTGGTTGCGGGATACTGCCAAGTTGTTCCCAGTTTATGCACAAGGCAGTCAACACAAATTGTGGACAAGTTGATGCGCTGTTGACGCTAACAAATGCTTGAGTTGAGAATGGGCCCGGAATGTTTACTCATCACATGCTCCCTTCAGCGGCGTTGGCAAAAGTTGGGAAGAAATCATGGTCGAGGGTTGACGAACCGTTCCCAAAAAAACCGACTTGGGCTTGGGTCACATCGTCAAGCATAAACTCCCAACTGGACTTGCCGAAGAAGGTTCGACACCAATTCCCTACCGGCGGTCGTATCCATGTACTCTGCTGGCGCCTAGCCATCCAGAGCACCTACCGGTTCATTCAACCATTGACCGAGCCATGGGCCACGTCAAATCCTTCCAGGCATCCGGACTCGTGCACAAGGATCTCTAGTTGCCCTGCAAGGTTTGCAAGCCCAAGAAGTTTTTTCAGAGTCGCCACTGCACAGCCTCAACCCCCTCTCTTTTTCCGTGCATGGGTGATTGGCTTCATACCAAGCATCTTGATGAGGGACGCTGAAGTGATTTGAAACTCGAGCGCGATGCGATCCAGAACGGAAGTCTCGAACCCCTTCGTTACCATTCCAACATCAACCATTTGAAAGCAGCTTGGCTTGGTTGACTGCACGTCATTTTTTATTGCCCACTCCAAGTCCATTGAAAAACCAGCATACCGATCAGTCTGTTTAAGTCAAGTTTTGGGCATTACTTTGCAAACCGGATCGCAGCCCACACTTGAACTTCCAAGGATTTTGAATCCTTCGCCGGTTCTTCAGCGCACGGACCGCTGGCCGGTAGTTGTTCAGCGCATAGAAGGGAAGTCTATGCCAGTGTCCTCCCATTGAGCCTGGAATGACCCACCAGAGGGAGGGCGGGCCGTGAAACAAGCCTTTCCGGTGCCGCTAGCTGCCCAAAGGTCTAGCGATTCC
This sequence comes from Candidatus Aalborgicola danicus, assembly GCA_016703945.1. GTDB lineage: Bacteria > Pseudomonadota > Gammaproteobacteria > Burkholderiales > Burkholderiaceae_C > Allorhodoferax > Allorhodoferax danicus. The sequence goes on along the minus strand of JADJBC010000048.1, from coordinate 45,861 downwards.
CCCCTTACGCCATCAATGATGGGCGAGAAAGTACTGTGCACATTGAAAACCAAAGGAACAAATAACTTGATGGTGACCATAATGGCACCTATGTATCTCAAATTACAGCGCATTTTCCGCAACAGTGTTCGGCTCTACTTTGCGCCCCTCGTGGGCGCATTCAAAGGCGCTCGCGCCGAAATTCGGACGGTCCTGCGAGACATCGAGCGCGACCGGCAGGCCAGCAGAACAGCGGAATAGTCAAAGACCTCACTTAGACCTTTCATGATGCAAATGACAGCCAATCAAGGAGGCGCGACGGACTTCTAGTTATCACAACTAGGAGTTTTAATGTCCGCATCCAAACCTATCGGCGACGGTAAGTGTCGGCTTGTTATCGCCTCACCAAAGGGTGAGCAAACTATTGCGTTCTGCACCGAAGCAGACGCGATCCGATATTTGCATCGCACGCTCTTGGAAGCCTGTGGCGGTGGTTGGCTCAATGGTTATGTGGGTCTGCGGGTTCCACGTGTCGAAGCCGACCACCGCGCGGGTTCCATCGTATGGGTCCGGGAGACCCCCTACCAAAAAGACCACAACCAGTTCGGCGCAACATGGGCTGTCCGCCGTGAATGGGCGACCTACACGTTGGTTTCCCCAAGTGGCCGGACTTTCAACGTCTCCGTCGTTTTGCAACTGCTAAGAATGCGTGCGACCAAGATGGGGATGCTTTTTAGAACCCGGGTTCCACATGGTGTGCGCGGAACTGGACCCGTGCGAGGCATTCACAAACGCCGCGGCGGATTCGGTCTCTTTCGCGAAGTTAGGACCTTTGCGGAAAGGCAACAAAACGCTATGCCCCTCGAAGGGGAGCCGCAGGTGCGTTCTGCCCGGCGCCCGTCAAACCTCCCCACGAACTGGAGCGACGAGGCGCGTCAAATGCAACGCAGTTGGAAGAAGCAACGAAAAGTCGCCAGGCAGTGGGTTCGGTCGAACTAGGGCGGAAAACTTGTGGGCAAGCGCCTCCACGCGACAGATTGGGCGCGCTCGGACGCAGGGACAGCCAACGGCGCAGACACAAACGCCCAACGCAAAAATTCAAATAGTGAGCAGTTCTGCACTTTCGATCCGCACAAACGACTCGATGGCGCTGCGCTCGTCCAGGGCCAGCTCGCGGCAATATCTGCGCGGATTCCCGTCCAACCAACCTTGGTGTGATGTCGGTGTCGTTGCAACTTGACCCAGGGCGCGCGGGTCGTCGACCATGCGCCGACCCCAATAGAACTGGCGGTATTTCTTGAGCCGTGCCAGGTGGTGCCGGCGAAGACTCCGGGTCAAGTCTTTGATTTTCATCTGCGGATCCTAAGTTCAAAGGCCGACAGGCCTGATGTCTGGTTTCTGGGGAGCCGGCGCGCCCCAGGCCGCTGTTGGCATTTCAGTCCATTGCGACAAGAGCACCAGCCGGCACGGTTTCAACTCCGATTGTCCGGGCGTCTGGTGTCAAAAACTCAACCTCGTAGGCCTCACCATCCGCATGAACAAAAACGACAACGCCAACAGTGCCAACCTGCAGACTGCGTATTCCAGTCCAATTCAGCCACCCATTCCAGTTGAAACTCTGCCAGTCATTCCATCGCAAACCGGGCGGCTGTTCCGGTCGAAACCCTACCAGCAACCGCGAATTGGACTGCGGACTTGATCGTCGCTTAAAGACGCATTGCTGTCCTTCGCCGATGCCTAAAGAAATCCAAGGAATAGACGAAGCCGACGTTCGTTTTCGCCGGAAGCTGCCGGTCGCTGGCTGTGCCAAGAACTCCGAAGCTGGCATTCGCGGACTGATTTAAGTTTGTTGGACTGTCGGTCAGGAGCGGGGCGATACCGGTCTTAGAGTTTTGCGATCTGACTGCTCCATAGCAGTCGCTGGAAACTAGGGGTTGACCGGCGGCTTTGTGGCGACCATTTCGTGAAAGCGGGCACCTCCAATTGGCCAAGGAGCTGCCGTTGGTAGAAGTCTCTCACTTCGACCTGCAGACATGAACTGAAGTCCTACTTCATCGACACTGACACGCCGGAAATCTTTGGCGAGCTGATTGGAGCGCATGCTTCGTCCGGCCTCATTTGTTTGGATATGTAGCATCCCGCCGGAGCCGAACGCAGGGTACCTCTGCAGCCGGCATTCGGCAACAGAGCCCTTCGCAAGATTACCTTGCAGACTACAAATTGCACCAATATTTCGCATATCACCTGCAGGCAGGCAAGCGCTTTTGTTCGGGCAGCGCAGTATGGGGTGATCTCGGTTTAGGTGTAGTTTTTAGCGGTTTGAGGCAAGGGTAAACCCTTTCATTCAGGCTGGATCAGCCCCGTTGGCCTATGAGCCGGACTAGAGGTCAGAGGTCTCTGTTGGTGGCTGGGCCTGCAAATACAGCTTTTGCTTCGCAGTCCCGTGCTTGTTCACAAACGCCGCCATGGCGTCCGACAGCGGTGTGTCGATACCAAAATCTCCATATTTTTCCAGAAACTGAGCCCAGCGCTTGGCCAAGCCTTGTCCAACGTGGTATGAGCCTGAACGGCGGCTGTATTTCCACCCAGAAATGAGCCTGAAGCGGTAGAAAGGGGCCGATTCTAAGGGCGGGTTGATCATCCCAAGAATGGTGATCAACCAGTAGTGTCCCAACGTTGTCACGTCGGAGCGTCGTAAGTTAATGATTCGCTTGATGAATTTGGTGTTTCAGTCTGGTCTCGATTTGAACGTCGAAAGTCAGACTTGGGGTTTTTCGCGGATTCCCGCCCAAAACCCCCATGCACCAAGGCAAGCTCGTATTTGCGCAACTCATGCTCTACCTGCCGCTGAGCACGTTTCGCCGGTGTGTGGCCGATCACAATGGCGAGCACAAGGTCAAGGACTTCTCGTGCCTGGATCAATTCTTCGCCATGGCCTTCGCGCAGTTGACCTACCGCGAGTCCCTTCGCGACATCGAAGTCAACTTGCGTGCGCAAGCTCGGCGGCTGTATCACATGGGGTTTCGCTGCCAGACGATTTCGCGCAACACACTGGCCAATGCGAACGCCACACGGCCGTGGCAGATCTATGCGGACTTCGCGCAGCACCTGATTGGTATTGCACGTCCGCTTTACGCCAAGGAGCCGTTTGGAGTGGAACTCGACGCGGCGGTGTATGCCTTCGACGCCAGCACCATAGACCTGTGTCTGTCGGTCTTTGCATGGGCACCATTTCGTTCGACCAAGGCGGCCATCAAATTGCACACGCTGCTGGACCTGCGAGGCAACATCCCCAGTTTCATTCACATCACCGACGGAAAGACCCACGAGGTCAACGTCATGGACGATCTGGTGTTGGAGCCGGGCGCCTTCTACTTGATGGACCGGGGTTACCTGGATTTCGAGCGACTGTTTGTGATTCACGAGGCCAAAGCATTCTTTGTGACCCGCGCCAAAAGCAACACCAAATTCAAGCGGCGTTACTCGCAGCCGGTGGATCGACTCAATACGACGGTGCTGTGCGATCAGACCGGCGTGTTGACGGCCTATCTGTCCAGCAAGGATTACCCCACGACGATGCGCCGCGTGGTGGTCAAGGACGATATCGGCAAGCGCTTGGTATTTCTGACCAACAACTTTGTCTTGAAGCCCGAGTTGATTGCCGACCTGTACCGCCAGCGCTGGCAGGTGGAATTGTTCTTCAAATGGATCAAGCAGCACCTGCGCATCAAGGTGTTCTTCGGTACCAGCGAGAACGCGGTGAAGACGCAGATCTGGATCGCCATATCGACCTACCTGTTGATTGCCATTGCGAAGAAACGTTTGCATCTTGACCATCACAGCCTATACGAAATCCTACAAATCCTGAGTCTGTCCATGTTTGAAACAATCCCTATAAATCAACTACTTACACCACCCTCAACAAATTCAGATGCGGATTTCGACACAAATCAGCTCGCGCTCCTCTGAAGAACGTTGGGACACTACTGGTGATCAACATGAACGAAACGCGTCTTTGCACGATTGAGCAGATCGAGGAATTTCTAAGCGCCAGCGCCGAGGTTGATTTTTCGGCTCACGCGGAACGTGTCAATGACTTTGCTACACCTTGCTTCATGAATTTACTGTACAGGGTTGTGTTGTTTCAGTCGTTTTCCTTTCCTCAAGTGGCGGGTTGATCCAGGCTGCAGTGGGCATGGGTTTGAGACAAGGGCGGATGCCCTTGAATCGGTTGGGTGTGGCATTGAATGCCGCATTCAGCGTTGCTTGCCGCACTTCCCGCATGGCCTGCGCTTGCCCATACTGCACGCTGTAGGGTGTCATGTGACCAATGCCTGAATGGCAATGCTGGCCGTTGTACCAAGCAAAGAATGTTTGACAGTGGCTTCTGGCATCTTCGATGCTGCCAAAGCGCTCGGGGAAGTCGGGTCGGTATTTCATGGTCTTGAATTGCGACTCCGAATAGGGGTTGTCGTCGGAGATGTAGGGGCGGCTGTGGCTCTTTGCCACGTCCAGGTTACCTTGGTCGTTTGTAAACGGTGCGCCACGGGATCTCAAGGTACTCCGTCAACCTATTCAGATCGAGATACGCGACCCGCGAATCCGTTGCAAGAAGCAACTCCTCCAACTCAATGTTGTAGACCCACCCGCGCGCAATGATGATGTCATCGAGGGGCGCGTATTGGGCAAAGTCACCAAAGCGGCGATTCCTTTCAGAAAGCGCTTCATAGATCTGCTGAAGTAACTTTGCGGGTATTTTTCTACTCATTCTTGGGGCTGCCCTTTTCTAAGCCTTGCTCAAACCGGCCCTGCAACTCAGCATCAGGAGTGTCCAGATAGCGCATGGCAGACTTGATGTCCGTCCAACCGACATATTCCATCAGTTCCTTGATATCCCAGCCACTGGCGTTGGCCCAACCAGCAAAGCCCCTGCGCAAAGAGTGACTGCTGTAATCCCCAACATCCGGCACTCCTGCCGTGGTCAACATACTGCGCAAAAGTGGAATCAGGCTGTTGGGATGCATGGCTTTGCTGGACAGGTGCCCCCACCGATCAACACCCCTGTACACCGGTCCGTGGTCCAGCTTGGCCAGCGCAACCCATTGGGCAAATGCCGTCACGGGGCACAGTCTGGACAAGGATGGGCACTTGTAAGTCTTGCCCAGTGTCTGACGATCCCCCTTGCTCCGATCCAGATAGCAGGTCATACCCTCTGTGGACACAATTTTGACGTTTTCAACAGTGAGGCGGGCCAGCTCATCAGACCGGAAACCGCGCCAAAATCCCAGCAAGATCAGGCTTCGGTCGCGGGTGTATCTCAGTGTAGAGGCGTGGTCACCCTGACGCTGGGCAGGTTCAATGCTTTCTGCCAGCCAGCGGTCCACCTGCTCCAAGACCTCTACCTCCAGCGGTCGCGCCCGGTTTTCCGGGGTGTTGTGCACGGTCCGGATTCCTTTTAGCAACTGCCGGATGGTGGTAGTTTTTGTCGGATCGGCAAAACCCTGGTCCAGATGCCATCGCGACAGCGCCGCCAGTCGGTGGCGCAGTGTGTTTCCGGAAAGCGTTGGCGCATAGTCCGCCAGGTAGCGGGCAATGGCATCGCTGCTGGCTGGCAACAGTCCTTTCCATTCCTCTTCAAAATGGCGGATAGCCGAGGCGTAGCTCAGCAGCGTGTTTTTGCGTTCTGCGGCTTTGAGGTAGTCGTCAACGGCGCTCATGGCATCAGCCGGTGGTGCTCTGGAAAAACATTGGAGTGACCATGACGGTAATCATCAAGCCAATGCACCATCGATGCGGGCTGCAAGTTTCGCTGCGGCATGAACATCCAAGCCCACTTCTCCGTCCACCAGGAAGACATGGGGGTTGAACGGTCGGAAATTCCAGGACCTGTCATCCACCGCCAGCCACTCCTGAGCAGTGCGGCCCTGCTGCCGCAACCAATTTCTGCATTCGGCCTCACGCTCATAGCCAACCAGTGCATCTGGAACATCTTCCAGCTGCGCATACAGGGGCGTAGTGCCAATGATCCGAGCCGCCACATCTGCGGTAAACAAAGCCTTGAGTTCATTCAAGGATCGTTTTTGGCGCCACGTGCTGGAAATCACCAGCTCGACATGGGGGGCTGCACGTATCATCGTCTCGAAGGTACCCAAGTGTACGAAATGCTTGGACTCGTGGAAAAACTCAGGGTGCATCACCCCGTCGAAATCCAGAAAAAGAACCTGTACGGTTGCAGCTGCCCCTTTGCTTGGGCTTAAATAGAGCATGGTGGTGCATCAAATTGGCGACCACCCAAGTCTATCCAGACTAATTAAAGGCAAACACCCCTATGCCCGGCAACAGTCGTTTCAAGCGCTAATTTTCGAGCATGGAAATTTTGGCGGCAACGGTAGTCGCGACCGTGACCAGGAAACATCTAGTGTAGTGTTCGACTCTTGAGGGGACTTAACAAATCCCTGACTCCAATGCTCTACTACGGTTTGCATTGGAGTGAGAAATTGCGAGTTGCCCCGACAATTTTGTTGACGAATGAACAGGAACGCGACCTGACCCGGCTTGCGCGCTCCAAGCGCACCAGCGTCAGGTTGGCGCAGCGTGCGCAGATCGTTCTGCTGGCCGCGCAGGGCCTGCAGAACCGGGACATCGCCGAGCAACTGGGCATCGGGCGCGTGCAGGTTGCGCGCTGGCGTGAGCGCTATCTGAAGTGTGGACTGCAAGGCATTGAGCGCGATTTGCCGCGCGGGGCGCCGCCGGTGAAGGTGGACGTGGCCAAGCTGGTGGAGATGACCACGCAAACCACGCCCGAGGCGGCCACGCACTGGAGCACGCGCAAGATGGGCGCGGCGCTGGGAGTCAGTGCCAGCACGGTCATGCGGCATTGGCAGGCCCACGGTCTGAAGCCTCACATCGTGCGCGGCTTCAAGGTCTCGCGCGACCCCCAGTTCGTCGAGAAGCTCGAAGACATCGTGGATCTGTACATGTCACCCCCCGAGCATGCGCTGGTGCTGCGCTGCGACGAGAAGAGTCAGGTACAGGCGCTGGACCGCACGCAGCCAAGTCTGCCCATGAAGAAGGGGGCGCGCGGCGACCATGACGCACGACTACAAGCGCAACGGCACGACCCACGCTGTTCGCCGCGCTCAACTTACTCGATGGCCAGGTCATCGGTCAATGCCAACCACAGCACACCCATGTTGAGTGGCTGAAATTCCTCAAGCAGATCGAGCGCGAAACGCCCAAGGGCAAGACGCTGCATCTGATCGCCGACAACTACGCCACGCACAAGCATCCAGCTGTGCAGGAATGGCTGGCTAAGCACACCAGATTCAACATGCACTTCACGCCCACTTCAGCCTCTTGGCTGAATATGGTGGAGAGGTTTTTCCGTGACATATCCGAGAACCGCCTGCGCCGTGGGGTGTTTACCAGCGTGCCGGATCTGGTCAACGCCATTGACGAGTACATCCCCCACCACAACACCAATCCCAAACCGTTCATCTGGACCAAGAGTGCTCGCGACATCCTGCAAAAGGTCATTCGCGCAAACAGCCGCTTAAGTTCCAAACAGAATGCAACACTACACTAGCCCTTCAAAGGTTAATAACTTATAGGCTTATGTGCTATTTCTGGCTTTATCCCGGCTGACCCTCCAAAAGGTCTGCTGCAAGCGCGATGGAGGGATGTTTGGCAATGTGGAGCAGCGATTTGAAATCGGACAATTTGAAGTTGCGCTGGCTGATTGCAATCACCTTGCTGGTTAACGCTGCCGCACTGCTGAACCCCTTGATCGTCGAAGGCGACTCGGTCACCTACGCCGCACTCGCGCAGCACATGGCTGTACACAACAACTGGGCCGATCTGATGTTGGATGGCCGGTCTTGGCTGGACAAGCCCCACTTCCCGTTTTGGGTCACTGCGTTGTCCTTCGAGCTGTTGGGGCCGAGCAGCTTTGCCTACAGCCTGCCGGGCTTTCTGTTCCATTTGATGGGCGGTTACTTCACCTACCGCATCGCACGCTTGCTGTTTGACCGGAATACGGCGCTGCTTGCGCTGCTGGTGTTCCTGAGTGCCTACCATGTGATGTACACCTCCAGCGCCGTCAAGGCCGAGGCTTTTTTGACCGGCACCATCACCGGCGCCTGCTATTACTGGCTACGATTTGATGCCGATGCGAAGTGGAAATACCTGGTGCTGGGCGCCGCTTTCAGCGCCATGTCTGTGATGACCAAGGGCGTTTTCACACTGATCACCATCACCAGTGGGCTGGTCTGCATGTGGCTGTACCTGGGGCAGTGGCGCAAGCTGTGGAGCGCTAAATGGCTGCTGGCTGCGGTATTGACATGCCTGTTCATGGCCCCGGAGTTGATGGCGCTGTACCTGCAGTTTGATGTGAATCCGCAAAAAAACCTGTTGGGGCAAGACCAGGTTTCTGGTATCCGTTTCTTTCTATGGGACAGCCAGTTGGGCCGGTTTTTCAAATCCGGTGTCCCCAGCACCGGGGAAAGTAGCCCGCTGTACTTTGTGCATGTATTCTTGTGGGCCTTCATGCCCTGGGTGCTCGCCTTTGTGGCGGCGCTGGTGGACGGCGCCCGGCGGTTTGCCGTTGTGGACAAGCCAGAGCGCGCCAAACTGGTGTTTCTGGTGGCGGCATTCTTCACGACCTTTACCGTGTTCAGTGCCGCCGAGTTCCAGCTCGATTACTACACGGTGATTCTGTACCCGTTTGCCGCGATCTTGTGTGGCCAGTACTTGCAGCGCTGGTTGTCACAGGCTGGCGGGCGCGGACCATTGGTTGCGATGCAGGCCCTGACGACCTTGCTGATCGTTGGCTTTGCGGTTGGTATGGCGATTTATGTGGAGCGCTCTAACCTCTTGCTGATCGTGCTGGTTCCGTTGGCACTGATGCTGGCCGGTGCCATGCGTTGCGGCATCCCGCACTCCGCACGGGCGGTCGTGGTCTATCCGGTGCTTGCCGTCTGCATCCTCTATGCCTTTGTGGGGAGCATGACTTTCACGGCCCAGCAGGCCTATGGCGTTGCCTACAATGTCAGCAAACTGTTGCCGCCGAGTCCGCTACCTATCGTGATGTACCGCGTGGATGAGATTACTCCCCGTGAGTTGGCGTTGTACCGTGGCTTGCCTTGCTGTTTGGCAGCGAACGCGCCTTCGCAGTTGCCAGGCCCCGGCAGCCGCTACTTGTTGGTTATCAAGGCCGAACACATGGACGCAGTGCGCGATTTTCTGGGTAACAACAAGACTCTGGCCGAGGGGGAGTGGATTGACCACAAGACCGGTTTGTTGCCTCGCATGCTGCGCATGGCCAAGGGGGATGAGCCGCTGGAGAAATTCAGAATCGTTGAAGTGGGGGTGTAGCCTTACACGTACGCTTGGTGTGCTGCTTTCCTCAAAGGATTCTTCAAGACAAAACTGACTTCACGTGCCAACTGGTCAATGGGTCAAGGCGCTGGGACTGCGCTTGATCGGTACTGCCGGCTTAGAAAAAAGCCTGCAGCGCCCGGCCATCAAGCGCAAGCAGCTATACAAATAATAGCAATCAGCGCTTGGAAACCGCCAGTCCCGCCAGATAGACCTCCAGCGTCTGCGCCCCAACGACTTCCAGATCAAAGGCCTTCGGGTCCAGCAGCCAGTTTTGCAGCAATCCGCTGATCAGCGCGTACAAGCCGGTGGCTGCAGCGCTCGGTGTCATGCGTTTGCTGAGGTGGCCCAGTTCCATGGCACGCGCCAATAAATGCTCCATGTCGCTCAGACATTCACCGCGTGCGGCGATATGGCGCTCGCGCACCGCGGCCAGTTCATCCACATACTCAACCAGATGGATTGCAATCTCAAAGACACGGCGTACTTGCGGGTCATGCACCGTCTTCTGGAATGCGTTGGCGAAGCTCAAACGCACCTGTTCCAGCGGGTTGTCGATGGTGGTACCGGGCGGGTCTTTGAATGAAGCTTCCATCGGCAGGGTCACGCGATCCAACATCGCGTTGAACACGTCGCCCTTGTTCTGGAAATGCCAGTAAATGGCGCCACGGGTCAGGTCCGCTTCCTGGGCAATTTCCTGCAGTGACGTGCGCGACACTCCGCGACGCTGAAACACGCGTTCGGCGGCGTCCAGGATCAGGCTGCGGGTGACAAGGGCGTCTTCTTTGGTGCGGCGGGCCATGGCTAAAACGGATTCTTAGGGTCTGTCAGAATACATTCATAAGTGTATATATACTAGAGTTGAATCTCCAATTAACGAGGTTCCCCCACCTGGTTTATTTTTCTGACGGCTTTTCCGTCTGCGCCCTTATTTTTCTAACGAAGGCTTACCCATGACCCAGTTTAGCCAGATTGCAGTGCGCACGCCTGCCTCCGTTGCTTCCTTTTCCCGGCCCCCCGGCAAGGCCGCCCTGTTGGCTACCGCGGTGGCATTGGTGCTGGCCGCCTGCGGCGCCAAGGATGGTGCGCCGGGTGGCGGCGCAGGCGGTATGCCGCCTGCAGAAGTGGGCGTCGTGACCATTGCCCCGCAGGCTGTTGCCCTGCAAAGCGAATTGCCCGGCCGTGTCAGCGCAGTGCGCGTGGCGCAAGTGCGCGCGCGGGTGAACGGCGTGGTTCTGCGCAGCCTGTTCCGCGAAGGCAGTGAAGTCAAGGCCGGCCAGGCGCTGTACCAGATCGATCCCGCCCCGTACAAAGCCGCACTGGACAGCGCACAGGCCAGCGTGGTCAAGGCGCAAGCAAATGTGGCGCAGGCCAATGCACAGGTGGAGCGCTACAAGCCGCTGGTAGAAGCCAACGCGGTCAGCAAGCAGGAATACACCGCACTGGTAACTGCACAAAAGCAGGCCGAAGCTGATGTTGCCACGACCAAAGCTGCGGCGCAAACCGCACAGATCAACGTCGATTACGCATCCGTCTACGCACCAATCTCGGGCCGCATTGGCCAGTCGCTGGTGACAGAAGGTGCTCTGGTGAGCGCGGCCGAGGCCACACAGCTAGCCGTGATTCAGCAAACCAGCACGGTCTATGTGAACTTTACGCAGTCCAGCACCGAAGTGCTGCGCCTGCGCAAGGCGATTGCCTCCAAACAACTGCGCGCTGCGGGCGATGGTTCGGTGCCGGTGCGTGTGGTGCTGGAAGACGGCACCGAATTGCCACGCGCTGGCAAGCTGCTGTTCTCGGACTTGACGGTGGACGCCACCAGCGGCCAGATCACACTGCGCGCTGAAGTGCCCAACCCCGACGGCATGCTGCTGCCCGGCCAATTTGTGCGCGTGCGCCTGTCACAAGCCGAATTGCCTTCGGGCATCTTGCTGCCACAGCAAGCCGTAACACGTACCAACCAAGGCGATACCGTGCTGGTGGTAGGCGCTGAGAACAAGCCTGGCCCACGCCCAGTGAAGGTCGGCAATTCGCAAAACGGCCAGTGGGTGATTCTGGGCGGCCTGCAAGCCGGCGATCAGGTCATCGCCGACGGCTTCCAGAAAATGATGGTGCCCGGTGCGCCGGTCAAGCCTGTGCCTTGGACGCCGGGCTCCAGGCCCGCAGCATCTGTTGCAGCGCCTGCCGCTTCCGCGCCCGCAGCCGCAGCATCTGACAAGAAATAAGAGAGTCGATTCATGGCCCAGTTTTTTATCAATCGCCCCATCTTTGCGTGGGTGATCGCGCTGTTCATCATTGTGATGGGCAGCGTGGCTGTCACGCAATTGCCCGTGTCGCAGTATCCGCCGGTTGCACCGCCCTCGATCGTGATTTCGGTCGGCTATCCCGGCGCCTCCGCGCAGACGCTGGAAGACAGCGTACTGTCGGTGATCGAGCGTGAAATGAACGGTTCCCCCGGCATGATCTATATGGAATCGGTCGCGCAAGCCAACGGCACCGGCACCATCACCATCAGTTTTGAGACCGGTACCAACCCGGACCTGGCCCAGGTCGACGTACAAAACCGCCTGTCGCGCGCCGCGCCGCGCCTGCCTGCTGCGGTCACCCAAGCCGGTGTGCGGGTAGATAAATCGCGCTCCAACTTTTTGATGTTCATCATGTTGTCGTCCGACAACCCGGACATTGATGTGGTCGGTTTGGGCGACTACGCCTCACGCAACGTGTTGCCAGAAATCCAGCGCTTGCCCGGCATTGGCCAGGCGCAGCTGTTCGGCACCGAGCGCGCCATGCGCATCTGGATTGACCCAGCCAAGCTGACCGGCTTCAACCTGTCAGCCGCCGAGGTGAACGCCGCCATCCGTGCACAAAACGCGCAGGTGTCGCCCGGCGCGATTGGTGACCTGCCCAACATCACCGGTCAGTCGATCTCGGCCACCGTGGTGGTGGACGGTCAGCTCTCCAACACCACGCAGTTTGGCAACATCGTGCTGCGCGCGAATGCCGATGGCTCGGCCGTACGCCTCAAAGACGTGGCGCGCATTGAGTTGGGGGCGCAGACTTTTGCCACTGCGGCGCGCCTGAATGGCAAGCCCGCTGCCGGCATTGGTGTCCAGTTGGCGCCGAGCGGCAACGCATTGGCCGCGGCCAAAGCGGTACGCGAGCGCATGGAGCAACTGCAGCCCTACTTCCCAAAGGGCGTGAAGTGGACGATTCCTTACGACAGCTCGCGCTTCGTCAAGATATCCATCAGCCAGGTGGCTGAGACGCTGATTGAAGCGGTGGTGCTCGTGTTCCTGGTGATGCTTCTGTTCCTGCAAAGCTTCCGCTACACCATCATTCCGACCATCGTCGTGCCGGTGGCGCTGCTGGGAACCTTCGGCATGCTGCAGGCCCTGGGCTTCTCGATCAACGTGCTGACGATGTTCGGTATGGTGCTGGTGATCGGTATCGTCGTGGACGACGCTATCGTGGTGGTGGAAAACGTCGAACGCATCATGAGCGAAGAAGGCCTGCCGCCGCTGGAAGCCACGCAGAAGGCCATGGGCCAGATCTCGGGCGCCATCATCGGCGTGACCGTGGTGCTGATTGCGGTGTTCGTGCCGCTGGCGTTCTTTGCCGGCTCGGTCGGCAATATCTACCGCCAGTTCTCGGCGGTCATGGTCAGCTCGATCGGCTTCTCGGCGCTCATGGCGTTGTCGTTGACGCCCGCGCTGTGCGCTACTTTGCTCAAGCCGGTTGAGGCTGGCCACCACCACGCCAAGACCGGCTTCTTCGGCTGGTTCAACCGCGGCTTTACCAAAACGGCCAAGGGTTATGAGAGCACGGTTGCGCGCATCCTGAATCGCGCTGGTCGCTACCTGATCATCTATGTGGCCATCATCGCTGCAGTGGCGGTGATGTATGTGCGCCTGCCCACTTCGTTCCTGCCCGGTGAAGACCAGGGCACGATGCTGGTCAACGTGAGCCTGCCGCCCGGCGCCACGCTGGAGCGCACGCAAAACGTGATGGAACAGGTGGAAGCCTTCATCCTGAAACAGCCCGAAGTGCAAAGCATGGTTGGCATTTTGGGCTTCAACTTCTCCGGCCAGGGCCAGAACTCGGGCCTCGCCTTCGTTACGCTGAAAGACTGGCATGAACGCTCGGGACCTGAACATTCGGCGGAGTCGCTGGCCAAGCGCTCCTTCGGCGGCCTGATGGGCATTCGCGATGCGTTCATTTTTCCGCTGTCGCCCCCACCCATCCCTGAACTCGGTACCGCCTCCGGCTTTACCTTCCGTCTGCAAGACCGCGGCGGCAAAGGCCACGATGCGCTTCTGGGCGCACGCAACCAGCTGTTGGGCATGGCGTCCAAGAGCAAGGTGCTGACACAGGTGCGCCCGAACGGGCTGGAAGATGCTTCGCAATTGCAGGTCGACATCGACCGCGACAAGGCGAATGCGCTGGGTGTGTCGTTTGACTCCATTAACAGCACCATCTCGACGGCGCTGGGCTCGGCCTACATCAACGACTTCCCGAACCAGGGCCGCTTGCAGCGCGTCGTGGTGCAGGCCGATGCGCAGGCGCGCATGCAGCCGGAAGACATCCTCCGACTGACTGCATCCAACGCTCAAGGCAAGCCGGTGCCACTGTCGGCATTCGCCAGTACGCGCTGGATCAAGGGTGCGATGCAGACCGTACGCTACAACGGCTACCCTGCAATGCGTATTGACGGCAGCGCGGCCCCCGGCTTCAGCTCGGGTGACGCGATGACTGAAATGGAAAACCTGGCCAAGCAGTTGCCGGAAGGTTTTGCGTTTGAATGGACAGGTCAGTCCCGCGAAGAAAAACTGGCTGGCTCGCAAGCCATCGTCCTATACGGCTTTGCGATTCTGGCAGTGTTCCTGTGTCTGGCTGCACTGTACGAGAGCTGGTCCATCCCACTGGCGGTGATTCTGGTTGTGCCCATGGGCGTGCTGGGTGTGCTGTTGGCCACCCTGCTGCGCGGCTACGCGAACGACGTCTACTTCCAGGTCGGCCTGATCACCATCATCGGCCTGTCGGCGAAGAACGCGATTCTGATCATCGAATTTGCGAAAGACTTGCAAGCGCAAGGCAAGAGCGTGGTCGAGGCGGCGCTGGCCGCGGCACACATGCGCTTCCGCCCCATCCTGATGACGTCAATGGCGTTCATGCTGGGTGTGTTGCCCCTGGCGATTGCCAGCGGTGCGGGCTCGGCCAGCCAGCGCGCCATCGGCACCGGCGTCATCGGTGGCAGCCTGATCGGAACCATCCTGGCCGTGTTCTTTGTGCCGATCTTCTTTGTATTGGTGCGCGGTATTTTCAAGGGAAGCGAACGCCAGCGGCAGTTTGATGTGCAGCATGCCCACCAGATTGGAGTGGACAGCCATGAATAAATCTATGTACTCTAATACGCCCCGTCTCGTCCTCCTGGCCGTGGCCCTGCTGCTGGGCGGCTGCATGAGCTTGGCACCCGAATACCGGCGCCCCCCAGCGCCCGTGGCATCCAGCTTTGACAACAAGCCCTCAGCCGGTGCCGGCGTGCGGCCTACGGCTGATTTGGGTTGGCAACAGTTCTTCCAGGATGCGCGACTGAAAGCACTGGTGGGCCTGGCGCTGCAAAACAACCGCGACCTGCGAATTGCGGTGCTGAACATCGAGCAGGCACGTGCGCAATTCGGCGTGCGCCGGTCCGACCAGTGGCCTACGGTCAACGCGGGTATCAACGGCTCGCGCGGCCCGGCCGCTTCCGGCGAGATCACCAGCCTGTACACCGCGGGTCTGAGCGTCACGGCCTATGAGCTGGACCTGTTTGGTCGTGTTGCTTCGCTGAAGGACTCGGCACAAGCCCAACTACTGGGTACCGAAGAAGCCCGCAAGACAGTGCAGATGGCGTTGGTGGCTTCGGTTGCCAACACCTACCTGAACCTGCTGGCCGATGATGAGCTGCTGCGCATTGCGCAGTCTGCGTTGACCACGCGCCAGGACTCGCTGAAACTCACCAAGCTGAAGTTCGACAACGAAGCGGCCTCCAGGCTGGACCTGAGCCAGGCCGAGTCTTTGCTGGAAGCCGCCAACGTTGCACTGGCCCAGACCACGCGCCAGCGCGCGCAGGATGAAAGCAGCCTTGCGCTGTTGCTGGGCCAAGCCGTACCGACTAGCCTGCCCGCAGGCTTGCCACTGACAGCCCAAGGCCTGGTGACCGATCTACCGGCTGGCGTGCCTTCCGACGTGTTGGTCCGCAGGCCTGACATCCGCGCAGCAGAGCAACAACTGCTGGCCAACAACGCCAATATCGGCGCGGCGCGTGCCGCCTTCTTCCCGCGCATCACGCTGACAGGCAGCGTGGGCGTGGCCAGCAGTGATCTGGACAAGCTGTTCAATGGCGGCGGTGCGACAGCATGGACCTTCGTGCCGCAACTGTTGCTGCCGATCTTTGACGCCGGACGCAACAGCGCCAACCTGGACAGTGCCAAGGTCCAGCGCGACATCGCGGTGACCCAGTACGAGAAGGCCATTCAAACCGGCTTCAAGGAAGTGGCTGACGCACTGGCTGGCCGCACGACGCTGACAGAGCAACTGCGCGCACAAACCGCGCAACTGACTGCGGAGCAAACCCGCATGCAGCTGGTGGACCTGCGTTTCAAGCACGGAGCATCCAGTTCGTTCGACGTGCTGGATGCACAACGCTCGCTGTTTGTGGCGCAGCAGGCCGTGGTTCAGGTGCAGTTGCAGCAGGTGCAAAACCTGGTGAGCTTGTACAAGGTGCTGGGTGGTGGCTGGCAGTGAGCCGGTTTTCCAGAGAAGTTCATGGCGGATTCAAGTACAAAGTGCAACAGAATGCAGTGTAAGAGGTCTGACGGGTAGGTTGTAGAAGACCTCATGCGGTGTGCGATAGCCCAGGCACTTACGAGGCCGATGATTGAGTAAGTACACAGCTTCATCGACCTGAGCCTGTGTCACCTTGAGCAAACTGCACCCCTTTGGAAAGAACTGTCGCAGCAGCCCGTTGGTGTTCTCATTGAGCCCACGCTGCCATGAGCAGTAGGGCTTGGCAAAGTACACCTTCGCCCTCAAACAACTTGCAATGAATTCGTGCTCGGCGAACTCCTTGCCGTTGTCAAAGGTCAGTGTCTTGCAGGCATGTCTGTGGGGGCGCAGCAAATCGACAATGGCCTGCGTCACCCCCGCACTGTGCTTGGAGCGTAGTGGGTACGCCAAGGTATAGCGGGACTTGCGTTCCACCAGTGTCACCAACACGCCTTTGCGCCCCCCGCCGATCACCGTATCGCCCTCCCAGTCGCCTATGCGCTTCTTGCTATCCACCACTGCGGGGCGATGTTCAATTCCGACCCGGTTCTTGAGTACCCCACGGCGCTCGCGCCCACTGGCATAGCGCTTCCTGCGAAGCTTTTGACACCGCAGGTACCCCACTAAATCACCGCCTTTGTGCTTTGTTGGCATAGGCGTATTGGTAGATGGCTTCGGTGCTGATCGATAAACGATCCTCTAAAGCCAGGCGGTCACTGACTTGCTGGGGAGACAGGCTCAGGCGCAGATACAGCTCCACGAGTTGCCACTGCGCCGCATCGAACTGGCGTGCATTGCGACGCTGTGTCTGTCGCGCAGTGGCTTTATCTTGGGCCAGTGCAGGTTGGTAGCCCCGCGCGCTGGCATTGCGCCTGAGCTCGCGGCTGATCGTCGAGGTGCTGCGTCCAAGTTCTGCGGCAATTTGCGACACAGGAGTCCTTGGCGTCGGAGACTGTGGATTTGGTATCGTTCTTCTTGGGTCAAGTGTGTATAGGTCATGGTGCAACGTTTGGGACTGGCCGGTCACAAAAGTGCATCCTATTCACTCTTGACCCAACCCGTTTCTAAAGCGTTGCACTTCGTACTTGAATCCGCCCATAAAAAGTGCTCTGGCGCTTGCCAATGGTGCGGAGAGCGCTATCAATTATGTAGCAGATAATTTTGTTGCCAAGGTCAAGAAGATTACCGGTGGCAAGGGCGTCAAGGTGGTCTACGACTCGGTGGGCAAGGATACGTTCGACAAATCGCTGGGTTGTTTGGAACCCTTTGGCCTGATGGCCTGCTTTGGCGCGGCGTCCGGTCCGGTCGCCCCGTTTGCGCCCGGCATTCTGGCGCCCAAGGGTTCGCTATATGTCACGCGCTTGACGCTGTTTTGCCACATCACCACCCGCGAGAGAACACAGGCCATGTGTGGCTGATCTGTTTGCGGTAGGGCAGAGCGGCAAAGTCAAGATCCATATCGGCCAGCACTATGCGTTGGACCAGGTGCCGCAGGCACACAAAGACCATGAGGCACGTCAAACAACTGGGTGCTCGATCCTGACACTTTGAGGTGTGCCAATACAATGGAGCTCTATGAAAACACGAATCTCCAAGCACTTCCTGGCCGCTGTGCTGGTTTCCCTGGCACCGTGCGCCACAGTGTTGGCACAGGGCGCTCCGCAGGACTCCACCAAGGAAAGCTTCAACCGCGCCCTCAAGGATGAGGGCAAATGGTATTTTTCGTGGGGCTACAGCCGCCAGCAGTACGCACCCAGCGACATCCATGTGTCCCAGCCCGAGTTGGGCAATGACTTCACGGTGCACAAGGCCGCTGCGAGTGACTTTCCCGGCAGTGTGTCGGATACACTCAATTCGCTGGTCAATTTCGACTTCACCAATCCGCAGGAAAATATTCGGATTGGAAAGTTCATGAATCCGGAGAAGACGTTCGCGATCGAGTTTTCGCTGGACCACACCAAATACAACACTGATTTCGGCCAAACCGCATCGGTCAGCGGAACCATCAACAACCAGCCTGCGCCCGGCAGCATGGCGCTAACGCCGCAGAACTTCACCTACGCGCTGCACAACGGCCTGAACCATGTCATGGTCAATGCGGTGTGGTTGAAACATTTGCGCGGGCCTGAGCAACAGGCAGGCCACCTGCAATTGATCAGCCGCGTTGGCGCGGGCATTTTGCTGCCGCATGCGGACAACACCATTTTCGGAAAGGAGAACCAGGTAGGCCCGAAGAACGAAAACATCTGCTGCTTCTCCAGTAACGACTGGTGGCAACTAAATGGCTGGACCGTGGGTACGGAAGTGGGTCTGCGCTACCGCATCTACAAATCCATCTACGGCGAATTGACGCAGAAGTTCGCATACGGTGCGCTGAAGGGTGTGCCTGTTTACAAGGGCACGGCGGACCAGACGATCTGGATGAGCGAGCAAGTCTTTTCGCTCGGCTTCCTGTTCTAGACATCATGGGCGCGACTGAAGTGAGTCAGTATTAGGCAGCCAGTCTTCGACATCGTAGGTTTCGCCCAAGGGTGTAGATCTACATGCTGGGACTTTCGTCGTCAGCAACCAAAGGATCAGCCAAGTGGATGCGCTGTCCTGGCAACGCAAAGCCGCCTAAGTTGATTTCTCATTTTTTTATCATCAAATCAAGCCAAAAGCCGCAATGGGAGCTGGTTTTGCAAGACAGCTTGTCTTAACGCGGGCACGCCTACGCTTATAGCGTTTCCCGGTCGACATCTGCGTCAAAGCAGGCCTCGGAAGTTTCGGTTATCCGAGGCCGCGGATAGGTGACAGAGAAATCGGCGACCATTCGCGTCAGCGGCACATCGTAGAAACTGCCTCGCTGGTTCACGTATTCCATGTGCCGCCGGCCCTCGCGGTCGCACGGGTGGTAGAGCGAATCAACGCGTCCATCCCAATCGAGGGGTAGCAGGCCGAAGCGCTCGCATAGCTCGATATTGAACGCAGGCGTAGCCTTGACCCAGGTACCATCGAGCCACATTTCCGAGTAGCCGTGCCAGATGAAAAGGTCGGTTTGCATCATCTGCCGCATGCGTTCAGTCGACAGGTGGTTACGTACGTCGGCGTAACCCACGCGCGCCGGAATGCCAGCAGCGCGCGCCGCAGCGGTCAGTAGTGACGCTTTCGTCACGCACCATCCGACTCGGATCAACAGCACATGGCTTGCACGCATGCCTGCGGGCGAGAGATCAATACGGTACGGGTCGTAGCGGAACCCATCGCGTACGGCGTAGTACAACGAGACGGCCCGCTCACGTTCGGTTGCGCCTCTGGCGTTGACGTGCGCAAACGCGATTACGTCGGGGTGGTCGCTGTCGATCAGCGTCGTCGGCGCTAACGCGGCCGCAGAAGGTTTATCAATCATTGAGGTCTGTTCCCGTCGGTTGGTTAGGGTTCCAATACAGTCGCCACTTAAGATTACGGTCAACGAAATATACGTTCAACGACTTCGGTGAATACTATGAAATATTTAAAACGTCAGCGTGACGAAACACCACAGAAAACGGCTCAGCCTGAAAGCAGAAAGTTCCCGCTGCCAACGGCGACTATTCGGTCTGGGCTTTCCTGCCAGGCCTCAACTCGTAGGTTTGCAACCCGGCCACCCACGCGCAAAGGTCGGACTGCTGCCCAAGTATCCAGCACCTTTGCGCTGCGCAGATAGTCGATTCGGAAGTCAACTAGTTTTGGCATGCCAATCGATCCATTTGTCCACAACAAATGCAACATAGCTGCGCTTTCGAGAAAACCCGCCATCGCGCCACCGTGCATTGCCGGCAAAATGGGATTTCCGATCAACCGGGGCGATGTGGGCAAGAAGAAGAGCAGCTCTTGCTGGTCCAATTCCAGGCGCATGCCCAGAAATTGCGCAAAGGGTATATCGGCGATCAAGGGTGCCCCATCGCGAGTCGCCTTTGCGGCTGAAACGGTATCAGACAGTGACATCATGCAAAGTCTCCGGAGCGTTTGCCAGCAGGCCGCTTGTGAAAATGAACACGCCGACCGCAGTCGCAATCGGGCGATCCGGTGCGTCGTCGTAAAGGTATCCGCGAACAAATGCGAACTGCTCACTGACCTCGTGGCAGCACCCAACACAGGTGACCGCGACACTCGGCAGGCTTGGCCGCATGTAGTCGATGCGCAGGTCCAGTGTCGCGAATGCGCGATGGGTCGTCAATCGGCGAAACACCGCAAAACCAAATGTGTTGTCTGCGAGTGCAGCCAGAGCACCACCGTGCATCGACTGCGTATGCAGATCGCTGGCCAAAGCGTCACGGTAAGGCAGACGTAGCGCACAGTTCAAGCCATCAACATGGACGAACTCAATTCCGAGCTCCTGGTTGAAGGGTATGTAAGCCATCATGTCGCGCCAAGGATGCGGAGCGTTTGAATTCATATTGAGCTATCCTGTTCGACAAGTGCTGATATAGGGCAGCAGCGCGATACTTAGATCATAAGCTTTACTTACCAATTGACGCAACCCCATGGACCTTCAACGCGATAATCTAGGCTTCATGCTATCGGATGTATGGCGGCTTATTAAGCGGGTTTTCGACGATGCATTGAAAGGCAGTGGGTTGACCTTGGCTCAGGCCCGGGCACTTTTATACATCTCAACGCATCAAGGTATCCAGCAAGTCGAGCTTGCCGAACTGCCCGAGGTGGGGCAGATGACCTTGGCCCGTTTGCTCGATGAGCTTGCATCCGCCGGACTGGTGGAGCGTCGAACAGATCCAAACGATGGCCGAGTCAATCAGATGTTTCTGAGTGCTGAAGGCTTACGCCAAATCCGAACGGTCGAAAAAGTAGCGGATGTCGTTCGAATCAGAGCTATGCAGGGACTGAACGAAGAGCAGATTAACGGCGCCTATAAAGCTTTGAGGTCGATGCGCGACAACCTTGCGAGTACAGCTTCGCTATTTGATAACACTGAATCATCGGCAAAGCGCAAAAAGCGGGCCGCCCGTATCTTGCCAGGGACTATTTTGGCGACATCGAAAGAGAAATCTTTGCGCATGGGTCGCGACGGCGCAACTCGCACACCGCGTCGGTAAATCCAATAGGTATCGATAACTCGTTGTTGTGGCTACCATGCATCGCTCGATATGCGACTCCCGACCCAAGATTTTTACGACGGTGACTGTTGTGACTGCTGACCGGCAACGCTTCACGCGCTACGGTGTGATTGAGTCTTGGTGCGCACCGTACTGCCTGCGTTGGAGTCGCGTTCGCGCCACCAGCGACTGCACGACTCCCACAGCGCCACAGAATTAGGCGTCGGCTTTTTGTTGGTGGGCGTGGTCGCGTCGGGGACCACGCGCAGTACGCCATCCACCCGATGCAATCGGATGCATGTGCCCAGTCGACAAGGATACCCGCGGCAATGCCAAAGCAAGCACAGACTTCATCGACGGCTATGCAACCAACGTACCCAAGGTGTTTGCGGCTGGTGAGTATCTGATGGGAGCCAGCGACTTGCCCCGGTAATGTGGCCCCCACGTTGCACCGCTGCGCGGGTCGCTGCCCCCGAGGGGGCTAAATCCGCTTGGGGCGGCCCAGCGCGGATTTATTGCTCCAGGGTTGTCGCATTGATGCACGCCAAATACAAGGGTTAACACGAATCCCTTATCATCCAACAGCCGGAAACTGCCCGGTTTTTGTTTTTTTATGGCTTCCCACCCACCCACCCCGCTCGTCGAGCTGCGCAACCTGAGCTTTGGCTACGGGGAACGCGTCACATTGAATAACGTGTCGCTGACCGTGCCGCGTGGCAAGGTCGGTGCGTCTAGTGGGGGCAAAACGACGATTTTGCGTCTGATTGGCGGTCAAAACCGGGCGCAAACGGGGCAGATGCTGTTTGATGGCCAGGATGTGACGGTCATGGACCGCGACAACTCTATGCCGCACGGCGCCGCATGGGCATGCTGTACCAGTTTGGAACGCTGTTTGCCGACTTGAGCGGCTATGACAACGTGGCCTTTCCACTGCGCGAGCACACCGACCTGTCGTCCGAAGAGACGGTCCACGACATCGTGCTGATGATGCTCAATGCCGTAGGCTTGCGCAATCCTTGCGACATGATGCCCTCGGCCCTGTCGGGCGGTATGGCGCGCCGGGTGGCACTGGCACGTGCCATCGCGCTGGACCCCGAACTGGTGATGTACGACGAGCCGTTCACCGGTATCGATCCGATTTACGTGGGCACCTCGGCACGCCTGCTCCGGCAGTTGAACGATTCCATGGGGTTGACCAGCATTTTTGTATCGCATGAGCTGGAGCAGACCTTCACCATTGCCGACCACGTCATCATCCTGGCCAATGGTAAGGTGGCCTCGCAGGGCACGCCCCAGGATGTGCTCAACAGCAACGACCCTCTGGTGTACCAGTATGTCAATGCACTGTCCGAAGGGCCTGTGCGTTTTCACTACCCGGCGCACAGTGTGGACGACGATTTCGGCCCGGATGCGGGCAGGACACCACTGCAACAAAAACAGGTCGGAGTGACGCGATGAGTTGGTACAAACCCGCCGATGCAGGCTTTGCCACCCGCAGCAAACTGGCGAACATGGGCTATGCCGCACGGCTGTTCTTCAAGTTGCTGCTGTCGATCGTGCCAACCTTTCGCCGCTTCGGCCTAGTGCGCGACCAGATCCACTTCCTGGGCAACTACTCGATGGCCATCATTGCGGTGTCCGGCCTGTTCGTGGGCTTTGTGTTCGGCCTGCAGGGCTACTACACCCTGCAGCGCTATGGCTCCTCCGAGGCGCTTGGCCTTCTGGTCACGCTCAGCTTGGTACGCGAGCTGGGTCCGGTGGTGACGGCCTTGCTGTTTGCCGGACGGGCTGGCACTTCGCTGACCGCCGAGATTGGTTTGATGAAGGCCGGTGAGCAGATCAGCGTCATGGAAATGATGGCCGTGGATCCCATTCAGCGGGTGCTGGCGCCGCGTTTCTGGGCCGGTGTCATCGCCATGCCCCTGCTGGCGGCCGTGTTCAGCGCCATGGGCGTCATTGGTGGCTGGGCCGTGGGCGTGGTGATGATCGGCGTGGATTCCGGTTCGTTCTGGAGCCAGATTCAGGGTGGTGTCGACGTTTGGCAGGATGTGGGCAACGGCGTCATCAAAAGTTTTGTGTTTGGCTTGACGGTGACCTTTATCGCCGTGTTCCAGGGGTTTGAGGCCCAAGCCACACCCGAAGGCGTAGCGAGCGCGACTACGCGCACGGTGGTGATGGCTTCACTGGCGGTGCTGGGACTGGATTTCATCCTGACCGCGATGATGTTTACTATTTGAATACTTCGTGGGACAGACCGGAGCGAAGCGCAGCTCTGTCCTCAACTGATTAGAAAAAGGAATTTCATGCAGCGTTCCAAGAATGACGTGTGGGTGGGTGGGTTTGCGCTCATCGGAGCCGTGGCCATTTTGTTTCTGGCGCTGCAGTCGGCCAATTTGTTGTCCCTGAATTTCCAGTCCACGTACCACGTCTCTGCCAAGTTTGACAATGTCGGGGGGCTCAAGCCCAAGGCAGCGGTGCGCAGCGGCGGGGTGGTGGTGGGGCGCGTCGAGACGCTGACCTTTGACGACAAGACCTTCCAGGCCCGCGTGACGCTGGCTCTGGAAAGCCGCTATGCCTTTCCCAAGGACAGCTCGTTGAAAATTTTGACCAGCGGCCTGCTCGGAGAGCAGTACATTGGCATAGAAGCCGGTGCGGCGGACAAGAACCTAGCGGCGGGGGATGTGATTGGGGCAACCCAGTCGGCCGTCGTGTTAGAGAACCTGATCAGCCAATTCCTATACAGTAAGGCGGCGGAGGGTAGCAGTAGCCCGGGGCCGGAGAAAAAATGAGTGCGAATGACGCTATGCGATCCACTGACCCGCGGACGCCAATGCCGTGGCGGGATCAACTAATCCGCTGGAGCGCGGTGCTTGCGGTGGTCGCGCTGCAAGCCTGTACTGCTGTACCCCAGAAGGACCCGCGGGACCCCATGGAGTCCTGGAACCGCAGTGTGTTTACTTTCAATGACTCGGTCGACCGTGCTGTCGTCAAACCCGTGGCAACGGTATACGCCCGTGTCATGCCCAATTGGATGCGCACCGGCATCAATAACTTTTTCACCAACCTCGACGATGTCTGGTCGCTGGTCAACAACGCTTTGCAATTGCGTGGGCTGGACACTGCGGACAGCTTTGGCCGCGTAGTGGTCAACACCACGATGGGTCTGGGTGGCCTGTTGGATGTGGCCAGTGAAATGGGCATGGAGCGCCATTCCGCCAACTTCGGTTTGACGCTGGGGCGCTGGGGTGTTGGGCCTGGTCCTTTTGTCGTGCTGCCATTTTGGGGAGCTTCTACGCTGCGAGACACGCTGGCCCTTTCCCTAGACATCCCAGGCAATCTCGTGAATTCTGTGCAAGATGTGCCCACCCGTGATGCCTTGACTATTGTCAGCGCGGTCGACACACGCGCCACCTACCTGAAGGCGGGCGACGTGGTCGATGGCGCCGCGCTGGACAAATACAGTTTCACGCGGGATGCCTTCTTGCAGCGTCGGCGCAACCAAGTGTATGACGGCAACCCGCCAGACGAGGATACGACGTCTTGGGACTCCGAGCCAGCCGCGGCGCTTCCTGCGGCCCCAGCCTCCGCAGCCCAGTAGCCGTGTCGGCTTGGGGCTTGCCGGGCGCGTTAAGACGGCACACGGAGTAATGCAAGCTATTTACAGGATCTAGGAACAAATATGATGAAACGCGCTTTTTTATGCCAGGTTCTGGCAGCCTCTGTTCTGTTGGCCACAGCCTTTGCGGCCCCTATGGTGCACGCGGAAGACGAGGCACCAGACGCCTTGATCAAGCGTTTGTCGACCGATGTGCTGGAAACCATCAAGAACGACAAAGCGATTCGCGCTGGCGATATGGCAAAGGTCGTCGCCTTGGTCGATTCGCGCATCATGCCCAATGTCAACTTCCAGCGCATGACGGCATCTGCGGTGGGACCCGCTTGGCGTCAGGCCACGCCCGATCAGCAAAAACGTTTGCAAGAAGAATTCAAGACCCTGTTGGTGCGCACCTACGCGGGCGCCTTGGCCCAGGTGTCAGATCAACTGATCACGATGAAGCCGCTGCGCATCGCCCCGGAAGACAAGGAAGTGCTGGTGCGTTCCGAAATCAAAGGCAGCGGTGAATCCATCCAACTGGACTACCGCTTGGAGAAGACTCCCGGCCAGGGCGCAGGATGGCGCATCTACAACCTGAATGTGCTGGGCGTGTGGCTGGTGGAAACCTACCGCAGCCAGTTCGCCAGCGAAATCAACACCAAGGGTATCGATGGATTGATTTCTGCTCTGGCCGAACGCAACAAAGCCAACAACAGTGGCAAAAAGGCCTGATGTGCTGAGTTTGCCGGCTGAATTGACCCACGGGCAGGCCAAAGCCTGTCTGGCGCAGTTGATCACGGGCCTGGGCGCTGAAACTGCGTCCCCCGTGGTGGTCAACGCCACGGCCTTGGGGCGTTTTGACTCTTCGGCGCTGGCCGTATTACTGGAACTGCGCCGCGTCTGTATGCGCGGTGGCAAGGCCCTGGTCGTGCAGGGCCTGCCCCAGCATATGAGCGACCTCGCTACCCTGTACGGCATCGAAGGGCTGTTGCCCTCTACCTGATCCTCTCTTGAGCCAAGGCCGCCTAAAATGGCGGTTTGACCATGTCCGCCATTTCCTTCCAGTCTGTCTCCAAAAGCTATGCGTCGCCGCGTGGGCCCGCTGGCGCCAATGGACAGCAGCGCAAAACTATAGACAGTAGCGCCGGACAAGGACTTTCCCACTGACCACAACCCGGCGACGCCCAGGGAGCCGCCATCCCTGCTGGAGACACTTAACTTTTCCCATCGCCATTGCACGCGACGCGTCTTTTCGAGGGAGTGCACGGGGACAATGCAGTGCCTGCCGCTGGCCCATACCGCACTAAATTCCTTGCTGTCTGGCATTCGCCCCGTGCGGTCGCTGCTGGTGGCCATTGCAAAGCTCCCATGGCAAGCCACCGGCGAGCATCCGGCCATCGAACCCTTGGCCGGGCTGCGAGCGTTATATCTCAAAGGCTCCAGAAAGCTGCCTGTCGATGTGGTGGCACCAAGTCTGGGAAGGGTTTGGCAGGCTTCGATTTCCAGCCCGGACCGGGAGCGGGCGTTTCAGGCATTGGAGGTGGCCACCCTGTTTGCCCTTCGCCGCGCGGTGCGCAATGGCTCGGTCTGGATTGAGCACAGCCTGAGCTTTTGCGGTCGTGCGCGCCTGTTCTTCACGGAAGAGATCTGGAAAGACGAGGCCAAGAAGCACTATGCCCGTCTGTCGTTGCCAGGCAAGGCGGCCACGTTACTTAAACCTTTGCTGGCCGGGGTCACTGCCGGCGTCGAGTCGGGTGGCCGAGTCGGCACGCAATGGTGCACTGCGCGTCGACGATGAGCTCCATCTCTCAGCTCTCCCCGCTGAAGACGAAGACCCGGAAGTCACCAAACTGCGCGCGGCTTTGGATCACCGCATCGGTAATGTTCAATTGCCGTAAGTGATTCTGGCCGTAGACGCCCAGGCGCGGTTTAGCTGGATCATGCTCGGGCCTGAACCGCGCTCTACCGACTAACTGATAGTCTATGACTGTTGGCGCCGACCGAAAATTGACCCCGGGGTCAATATTGAATCGGCGCCGACAGTGTGACAAATCACGGTGCGGACATTCACCCGGAAAGGCTGCCACGCCTGTTTGACCGGTTCTTTCGTGCTGACAAGTCCAGAGCCGACCCGGACAGCGATGGTGCCGGCTTGGGTCTGGCCACCACAAGGGCCATTATGGACGCGCATTGTGGCTGCATCTCCGTTACGTCCGAGTCTGGGGTGACGTGCTTTTCCCTCGACTTCCCGGCGTATCTGGCTTGAAGTGCAGACGTTTTCGCAGCGTATCCAGATAAGCCTATTGCCTCGTGCCAGTTGCGTGATCGCCGGCATGAGCGCTTCTAGCCAGTATGCTCAAAATGAATTTTTGCACTTGGGCAGAACGGATCCGTTTGGTGGCGTTTGGAAGATTTTCAACCATCACATTTGATAATCTACTATTATCAAATCTTGGATTTATGCAGTTATACCCGTTGATTTTTCTATATTTAGTATGTATTATTATGGTATGTAATTAGTATCAAATAAAAGTGGGTCATGGCAAGGTCAGGAATTTACAAGTCTGAGGTTGTGCGGGCACGCAACAAGCTGCTGGCCAGTGGTGTAAACCCGTCTATAGACGCCATACGTTCGGAGTTGGGGACTGGCTCGAAGACCACCATCCACCGGTATTTGAAGGAAATCGAAGAGGAAGAAGGTGGCGCAACCGGTACTAAAGTGGCCGTTAGCGAGGCCATCCAGGACCTTGTGGGGCGTTTGGCAGCCCGGCTGAATGAGGAGGCAGACGCCCGCTCAGTCGAAGCCTTGTCCGTCAGTGCAGCCAGTCTTGCCTGGGCGCAAAAGGAAAACACGACGCTAAAAGCAGAAGGACAAGCGGTACGCAACCAATTGGAACAGGCCCAGCGTAGCGTCGCCGCCGAAAAGGCCGATCACGCCAAGACCCAGGAGGCCTTGTCGAGCAAGACGCTTGAGGCCACGCAACTCCACCAACGGGTTGTGGGCTTGCAGGAACGCCTGGAAGCCGAAGAACGGCACCGGCAGTCGCTGGAAGAAAAGCACCAGCATGCCCGCGAGGCATTGGAGCACTTTCGCACCTCTGCCAAGGAACAGCGAGAGCAGGAGCAGCGCCAACATGACCAGCAAGTCCAGTATTTGCGAGCCGAACTCCGCAAGGTCACCGACACCCTGACAGGCAAGCAGCAGGAGCTCATGCGAGCCCAGCAGGAAGGTGTCCGACTGATTGGAGATCTGTCTCGCGTACAGGCCGAATTGCACCAGGCCCAGGAAGAGCTCAGAAAGCTGCGACCTCTGAAAGAGGTGCTAGCGTTCGAACAGCGGCGAACCGAGGAACTGGGGCAAAAGCTGGTCACTGAGACTGCGGCCAATAAAACGCTGATGGCCAACGCTGGCGAGATGCAGGCCAAACTCACGGCCCTGCAGGGGGTCAACCAAGGCTTGGAGCTGGGTCTGGCTGCGGCAAAAGCTGCAGTAGTGGCTCAGGAGGGGGTGGTGGCGAGCATGCTGCAGCGCCTTAGCGCGACTGCACCACCACCAGAACCTGGCAACCTATAGTCGCGCCAATATGGCCGCAACGCCTCCTAAAAATGCGCAACCTTGGCGGCTTTTCCGTTTCAGAGCGTCACTGAAATCCCTTACCTGTCGACATATTTGCACACGTTAAATTTAACGCGTGCAATAAAAACAGTTGGCGACAGCTTCCTGGTCCGTTGGGTTCTTGATCTGGCATGGGACTAGCGAGTTGCGGTGGCCCATCGGGTCGGAAGGCATGCACGTAGATGGTTCTCGGCAAAAGTTTCAAATGAAGCCATTAATCAGTCAATCAGAACTTAGTGGCTTCATTTGGAGCTATTGCGGCAACTCAATATAGATAATGTGGTGAATAAGCTGACTGAACGGGATGCCGGAAGTGCCCGGATTCACCAGAATGTGAGCCGTCTTCGACGGGCAGCTGAAGAAGGCTAACCGCTACAATTTGCACGCAAATCAGTAACTCTCAAAATTTGAGAATTTCGTAAGTTATTGATTTATATAGGTTTTGTTTTTGAAACCGCTACAATTTGCACGCAAATCAGTAACTCTCAAAATTTAAGCAGCACCGCTGACCCTGCGTTTTTGGGGTGGCTGCGCCAGCAAAGCATCGGCATACCGCTCCACACCAAAGGCCATCAATCCACGGAAATTGATGTGCCCAAAGTGCACTGGCCCCATGCGGCGCAGCCAGGCATCCTCAATCGGATGCTTTTCTTTGCGCCAGCGATCCACGACATGCTGCATCTTCATGGTATTCCAAGCAATGACCAGGTTGGTCAAGAGCGCGTGTGAACCGGAAACCGCCCGGATTTCATCTCGCCGACGTCCCCGTTCCGCAGCCAGCCGACCGAAATAGATGGCCCGCTGAAGTTGGTGGACCGACTCTCCGCGGTTCAGTAGGGTGTGCATTTCGCGCCGAAACTCAGGATTGCTGAAGTAGTCACACAAAAACAGTGTCCGCAACAGGCGCCCCATCTGGTCTGCGGCCTTGTGCATGGGGTCGCCCTGGGCTGAGGAGCCCATCTTCTCCAGAGCCTCCTTGGGTGTCAGTCGGCCGCTGCGAATGGAGGCGATCAGACGCAACAGCTCATCCCACCCTTTGTGAATTGCACGTTCCGACACATTGGTGAGCGCGATGCGTTCTAGGTTCTCTGGCAGTTTGACGGATCGAGGCAGGTAAAGCCGACGCTCGGAAAGATCCCGCATCTGGGGACACAAATCAAACCCCAGGAACTTGCTCATAGTCATCGCAACGAAGGTATACCCGTGGGTATCAACGGCCAGCATGGACAGTCGCATGCTTTCATCGGTTTGTGCCGCGTTGTATTCCTCAACCCCACTCACTGCCACTGACCCTTGCCGTTCGTTGTGGACGATAGGCTCGTAGCGCGCCCCCTGAAATCCAGGCGTGGGGCGACCAATCCCCCTGTCCGACGTCTGGGATCGGTTCTGGGGGGGGGGTGCCGGGACGCCTCCGCGCCTTCTGTTGGGACGCCTTGCCGAGCCCAATTGGCCGTGGTGGGGTGCTGGCTGTGGAAGGCCAGGGTGCGGTCGTTGGCACGGCGCCGCCCCCATGGCCCCCGGGAACGCCCCCCGGCAGGAACTTTGGGCGACTTCCCCCCCGGAATCTCACCGCCCCCCCCCGGCATCGTTCTCCGTACCGTGGGCCAGCGTGGTGTGCCGGGCAGGAGAGACCCGCTCCGCTAACCCGGTGGGGGGGTCCTCTTGTTTTTAGTGCGATTTAGGACGTTTCCGGAGCCCCTATCCATGCGGGTTCCCAGGGTGCGTCCTCTTGCAACCCGCATGGCTGCTTGATTCTCTGACCCCCTCCATCTGGAAAGCCGCATGATACTTACATTCCGCTTTGGCGGCGCCATTTCCGGCAGCTTGTAGCTTTTCTGGTCTCGACAGCTCGCACGTCGATAATGCCCGGCTCAAAAGCAAAATCAAGGATTCGAGTGGACCACTGGCGAGCACCCTACTTGGGACTGCGTGACATCCCGGCAGGCCTGAACGAATTCGAACTCACGACCTTTTTCTCGTACAGCGCCGCAGAACTGGAGGTCATTCGGTCCTTGCGGAAACCGCTTCACCGATTCGGCTTGGCTATGCATATGGGGTTCATCCGCATGAGCGGGCGCACACTGGACGCGGTGGACAGAATCCCGAAAGCGCTGTGGAGCCATCTTGGTGCCCAGCTCGGCATCGAGCCGCCCGAGATGGGGACTCTGCGGTCCCTCTACATTGACCGCATGCGCACACTGTCCGAACACCAGCAACTGGCATATCGGACGCTGGGCTTCCAGCAGATGACGGAACACCAACGGCGCTATGTGGTGCGCTGGTTGCGCGAAACCCTCAATGGCCGCTCGGACCAGACCTCGCTTCTCCCAGAAGTAAAACGCTGGTTTTACGATCATCGAATTCTGCAGATTGCGCCCCGTGAACTCAAGAGTTTGATTGCCACTGCGCAGAGGGACCATGAAGCGCAACTGCTCAAGGCGCTTGAACATGCCTATGGCCAGCAAAAGCTTCAGGAGTGGGAGTTGGCCCTGAACTCCAAGACCGAAGATAGCACGCCATTGCAATCCTGGCTGTGGGCGGCACCGCTGAAGCAATCAACGGTTCAGATCACCCAGTTTTTTGACAAGGTGGACCACTTGGGCACCATGGGTGTTACGGACCAATGGCCCGCTACTGTGAATGACGCCTCCGTCCGCCACTATGCCCGGCGTTGCGCGCACCGGGCACCCTCCGTCAGCAAGCGCATAACCTCCACGCGCCGCAGTCTGGAAGTCGCATGCTTTCTGCGCTATGCCCTGTGTACGTCCTCCGACCAGCTGCTTTTGATGCTGCGCCGCTGGATCCGGAAGATGGCCAACGATGCCGCACGAGAAACCACACCCAGCTACGCGGATGCCCAAGCCAAATTGCAGAATTTTGCTCAGAGCGTCCGAAAGCTTGCCAAGGAAGATGAGCTTTCACACGCCGATCTCAAATCCAAGCTGGTCGAATTGGCTACTGCGGCACTGACCGACCCAAAAATCAGCCGCTCGGCTCTGGCACGAACCTACCTGATTGACCACCCCGCGCAATCGCGTGCACTGTTGGGCAGGCTTCTGACACTGCCTTTGGCCGCACAGGGGGACCATCCAGTGATACAAGCGCTGGAGGTATTGCGCAATACATACGCCAGCCGCGCCACATCCCTGGTCACGATCCCGACAATCAAACTGGGAAACCGGTGGCAAAAGGTGATCGCCGGTGCCGACCGCAAGAAGGCCCTGAGCGCGTTTGAGTGGGCAACGCTATTTGCCTTGCGCGTGGCGCTGCGAAACGGCTCCGTGTACCTGGATCACAGCTTCGTGTTTCGTAGCCAGGCCACGCTCTTCATCGCCAAAGAAGACTGGCAAACGAGCCGGGACATGCACTACTCCCAACTGGGTCTTTCAAAGGACCCGATGGAAACCCTGGAGCCCTTGGCAGAACACCTGAAAAAGAGGTTGCAAGACTTTGCGGCGGCCGCATCATCAGGACAAATTCAGGTTGACGCCGACGGCATTCACCAGGAGCGCAAGGTGGCCAGCCCTGAAGAGGTCCGGGTGATCGCACTACGCCGCGCACTAATGGAAGGCCGACCGTTGGGCCAGTTGCCGGAAATCGTATTGGAGATCGACAGCGCCGTGCGATTCAGCTGGATGCTGTTGGGCCGCGAACCAAACAGCCGGCGAGAACTGCTGATGGTCTACGCGGCGGTCTTCGCCCACGGCACCTCTATGTCAGCATCCGATGTATCGCGCATGATCCCAGAATTGCCCGTTGAGGCCGTACGCCAGACCATGAAGCGTCTGAGCGATGAGCGCCGGTTGCGCCAGGCCAGCGATGCCGTCGTCCAGTACCTGCACCGGTTTGAAATTGCCAAGCACTGGGGTCGATCAGATCTGGCGTCTTCGGACATGATGAGCCTGGAAACCGAGCGTGCCATTTGGCAATCGCGCGCTGATCCGCGTCGCAAAACGGCATCCATCGGGATTTACACCCATGTCCGGGATGGCTGGGGCATCGTTTACGACCAACCGATTGTGCTCAATGAGCGCCAAGCTGGTGTCGCCATCGAAGGTGTTCTGCGCCAAAGCGCGGTGGAAGACGTGGGTCAACTTGCCGTCGACACCCACGGGTACACCGACTTCGCCATGGCAGTGGCCAAGCTGCTCGGTTTTGACCTGTGTCCCCGTCTGGCGGATATCAAGCACCGCAAACTGTACGCTCTCAAAGGCTACACGGTACCGGACGCGCTGGAAACAGTCCTGGCTTGCAATCTGGAGCTTTCCGTCATGGAGGCCGTGTTTGATGAAATGGTGCGCATTGCCGCGTCCATTCGCAGCGGGCAATGCAGCGCCGTGCAGGCGCTGACCAGGTTCGGGTCAGCCGCGCGCGGTCAATCCGTGTATGACGGTGGCGTTCAGTTCGGGCAGTTACTTTGCACGATCTTCAAGGTGGACTATTTGCTCAATCCAACGTTCAGCTCCGAGATTCGCCATGCGCTCAACCGTGGGGAATCTTCCCACACCCTGCAACATGCCATCCATTCTGGGAAGATTCCCGCAGCGCTGTCCAAGCGCACGGAATCTCTTGCTGCGGTCTCGTCAGCACTGAGCCTCTTGTCGAACAGCGTCATGGCCTGGAATGCCGGGCACATGCAAACAGCCTGGGAAGCAATCAGGGATGCCGGCGGTGAACCAGTCACAGGAGACCTTCGCCGTATTGCCCCCACCAACATTGAGGGGGTCAATCTGCGCGGAACGTTTGATTTCCCGGTGGAAAAGTTTGCCAAACGCATCTTGCCGAGTTCCGTGGACGTCCGAGACTTGGGCCGGCGCCGCATCGCCTGACACACCATCCGGGATGTCAACGGGTGGAATTTTGTGAAAAAAAATGCCCGGTACTCTTTCGAGACCGGGCATTTTTCTGAATTTGACAATTAAGCTGATTGCTTCAGCTTGCGTTTTGCCACCTCAGGAAGAGGAACAACTTTCATCGTTCCATTCCTGAACGCAACTGAAGCTAAGGCCATAGTCTTTATGATGCTGGCCTGCTTCAGAGCCATAACAGCGGCTTCTTTACGCTTGCGATCTTTGGTATCCATTGAATACTCCTAACGGCTCCAGTATAGGCAAAAATTTACCCGCCAGGCCTTCATTGTTAAGTCTGCGATACAGCCTTTGGTACAAAGTTCCCAGTTTATCGCTTGCTGGTGAAAAGAAGAACTGCTGCACCTCGGGGTGCCCGAGCACATACCTCTCCACAATTGTTGAAACAACGGCACCAAATTGGTGGATTTGTTTCGGTTCGTCCAAGCTCCACTTCTTGGGGTCAAAGTGGTACTCAATGGCGTCCGCTCGACAGAACTTGATCACTCTGGAATTCTCATCTGGCACGAAGCCGTCCGTAAATTCCGCGCATAGGGCGTAAAGTGTCGTCTCGTCGCCCGCTTCGCTCAGCGGAGTGCCCAAAATAAAAAGATAGCGAATTCCGTTGAAGACAAACGGTATGACCTCTTGTCCGCTTGTAACCTGAAATGCGCCACCAATCCAGAACGGATTCGCAGGTTCACTCGATGCAAAAAAGGAGTCGAGTTGCTCCTCGTTGTAAATTTGACTCACATTAACTATGCTCCAAAAATATTGGAGCAGCGTCCGCCCATCAGGGCAAACGCTGCCCCAACGGGTTAACTAAGACCAAGGTGGTTACCACCCCAATCTAAAGCTATTAATGCCAGTCGTGACCCGATATCCAAAGATAACGGTCATTCGCAGGCAAATGTTTGTGATCCCAAGGGATCTTTCTGAAATGCCGGTTCTAACCAAAAAGGCGACCGACGAATCGGCATGAAGCCGAAGTAAGCAAATTCTAACGCGCTTTGGCGATAGAGCCAATAGCAGCTGCCTACGTTGAAAAATTGCTGGATCGCCAGCTCCATCAGACCGTAGCCCGAATGAGCGGGGTTTTACCGCAAGACCATCGGTCGCGCAATCAGAAAATCACAATGCCGACTGCGCTGGTGTTCCGCTTTTGCCGCCCCTCTCACTAGAGTCGCCGAACCCCTGCTCGACAAATTCACGCAGATGGGCCAGGTCAGTCTTCGCATACGCTGCCGTAGTCTGTACCGACGCATGCCCCAGCAGTGCCTGCGCCGCCGGCAACGGGACACGTTTGTCCACGACCAGGGTTCTGGCGTAGGCATGGCGCAGCCAATGAGGTGACACGCTGCGCAGTAACAAGCCGCTCTGCGGATCGCCCTGCTCGATTTCGCTGGCCACCGCCAGCAGCACAGCTTTGACCTCGTCATAGAGTCCGCGAGCACCAAGGTAGCCGGCCTTTTCGCCGTGGATGAGCGGGATCTGCTCAAGGGCAGCAGGCTGTTCTGAAAGGCCCCTGGCCAGTCGATAGCGCTGCAGCACGAGCACGCAACTGATGGGCAATGGAATTTGGCGAATCTTGTTGCCTTTGCCAACCACGGTCAGGGTGATGGCGCCAACTTTGTCGTACTCAACACGTGGCAATGCCTGCGATGGATTCCAGGCAAGCTCGGTAAGCCGCGCGCCACTAAACCGAAACAGGATCCAGATTGCACAGCGGCGCACGACATTGGCATCAGCAATCTGCAAAGATTGCAAGCTGCGGTTCGCCCACGCATCGCACAGTGCTAAAAGCTCCAGGCTCACCATCCGCGTTGGCGCAAATCCGGCTTGCGCCCGTGAGCCGCCGGTAAGGCCAGCCGCAGGGTTGCCCTGCAAATACCCGGTGTCGTGCCAGTAGCTGTAAAGACTGGTCACTACGGCCATCGCTCGCGCCTGCGACGTCTCTGAGATGGATGGCTTTGGCGCCGTCGCTTGCGGGCCCGCCGATCTGCCGCTAGGCCGCATTTTCTGCAGGTGCGACTTGTATTTCAGCAAGTCCTGCCGTGTCAGATCCGACAGCGGCCCCAGGTCCAGCTCTTGGCACCAGGTGACCAAGCGTTCCAACTCTTTTGTGTAAGCGCGCCAGGTGTGCCTGGAGCGGCACGTACGCTCACGCAAGAATGCAGACAGCGCCGCATAGTCATCGGTCGCACCCAAGGTGTTGGTGTGTTCGTGAGGGTTATAGAGTCGACCAGTTCTCTGCAGCCAAGTGCGCAGTGCGACTGCAAATGGAATTGGCTGGCCGTCCAGATCGGTGTCGGTGGACTTTGGCTGCATGTCCGCCGCCACCAATCGAAATCGAGTTTTGTGCGACTTGAGCACTGCAACAACGATGGCGGCCGGGTCCGGTGCGTCTGGCCCGGCCACCACATGCAGTTTCCCCTTTTGCCAATACTCCACGACTGACGCGACGTTCAAAAGGAGTTTGCAAACTCGCGGCTTCGCGCGGCGCGCGTCCGGCAGTGCCCCATAAACCTTGATCAGCCGTTGCCAATTCCAGTGTTCGTACACCGGGTGCATCAGTACGTTGGACAGGTACTGGGCGGCAAGTTCTGGCGCGGTCGGTACCGTTTGTGCTGGCGTTACGCCTTGGTCAACCCACAATTGAGACGATGCCGGCTCAGCCGCCCCTGACACGACGACCTCAAAATTGCCATAGTTGCCATTGCGCATGTCGAGCAGTCCATCAACCGAGGGGAGGAGCTTTTGCGGCCCCACGCCGCTTGGCCGGACCTTCCGGTGGCGGTCCTGCCGTATCGTGCGTGCGGCTCTTGAGGAATTCGTCGACCTGGGTTTTAAGAGAAACATTGACGTACTTCAAGGCCGAGACTTCGCCGGCCGCCTTGTCTCGCTGCGTGCGCACCTCCAACAAATCGGCCTCCAACTGCTCAATCCTCCCCAACAACGTGGCCTCCCGCTTTTCGGCGAACTTGGACTGGCTGGTCATGCGGCTGACCTCTGTCTGATTGGCCTGGCGTTGTTGGGCAGTTTCTTGCAGAAGTTGTTTGGAGAGGCCGTCGTAACGCTCGCGGGCGGCGGCGATGGCCGTCGTCTTTTCGTCCTCCAGCACTGCCTGTGCCGCCAGCAATTCCGACGCGCGCGCGCCACTTGCCTGCAACTCGTTTTGGAGCCTGGTGTTCTGTTCCGTCAACACCATGTTTTGCGACTTGGCCTGTGCCAGTTGGGTATCGCGTTCAACGGCGGTGGCCCGCAGTTCGGCGAGTTCCTGCAGCAGAACCTGATTGCGAAGTTGTTCTTCCACCAGAGCGCTTTTGGCGGAGTCGGCAATGCCCTGGGCCTGCAATTTGAGCTGCAGGACTTCAGTGAGCTGAATCCCCACGGCGGCCTGCCACAACTGGCCCATGAGAGCCGCAATATCGGCCGGCACTTCGGGGATGGACAGGTTTTGGCTGTCGATACCAACGATGTCCTTTTCCAAGGCATTGATTTCGTGGCCGATAGTGGCCGGGTTGCCACCGCCCAGGCGCTCACGAACCTTTCGCACAGAGACGGCCCGACGGAAGGAAGGAGCAGAGGCCGCACCAGTGATTCCGGCCTCTCTGAGCAGGCTGGAGATGGTTTCACGCACTTGGGCAGGGGTGGCGACGGTGGGACGCGGCATAGTGGGTAAAAACGAGTTCGTATAACGATCAAGTCTAACGTTAGACAATATATTTAACAACATTTAATTGTTATCTATATCTGATAACTATTATTATCAGAGCTGTTGAGCCTCCGAAACGAGCCTAGCCTCGCTCAGCTAGCTTGGTGAAGCCTGAAATCGGAATTAAAACGGGAATTGGAGGGGGTCAGAGAATCAAGCATCCATGCGGGTTGCAAGAGACCGACCCCTGGAAACCCGCATGGATAGGGGCTTCCGAAACGTCCTAAATCGCATCAAAAACAAAGGGACCCGCCCCCAGCCCTCACAACTCGGCCCCCGAGCCACCCTTACACTCGGCTCTCCCAAGGTGCCTGACCAGCAACCGTACTCCGGGAGGCCAAGCCCCCTTGAAACCGCCTCCCTAGACAATTTTTTTTCCCGGGCATCAGAGGTTGATCATCGAAGTAGTTTTCGTAGTTGCATGTCAACAAATCTGCCACCAAAATACTTTGTGGATTTTTCGACATTAACCCAAAGTTGTTCAATTTCCGGTTTAGAATGTTTGTTTGCTCCAAGTCGCAAAGGTGTTTTTTAAAAACAAACTGTAATCCATTTTTATTTGAAGTGTAATCTTGAATATTTCAAGTCAGATATATTACTTTCTATGTTTTTATTTTAATGTCTTGTACTTTTTATGGCCAGTCCATCGCTCAGGAATAACCCAAAATTATCACAATCAAGCAATGAGCCTGTTTATCAAAAGTTAATGAGTGATAAATTTTATTGAGCTTTCTTTTAGCCATACTTCTACTGGCAAAAGTTGACGTGCAGTATCTGATATCAAGACTTAAGATAAGTTAGGATTACTGGTTCATTGTCAAAATAGTTTTCCCAATAATTCCAATCAACAATTACTCCACTGACCATCAAAATCTGCATAGTAAGCAGAGTAAACAATTAACTTTGGTTTGCACTTTTTTGTTACTTGCGAAAGAAGCTTCCTTGATTCGGATATATTGAGACCCCAAGATGCAATATTTATTACAGAATAACCAGGAAAGTTACTTTTAATGGTGTAACCATCCACATTATTCAAAGCCATTGACGATCCAACTATGACAATATCGCAGCCTTTTGTTTAGATTGTTTCTTAGCCAACGAGCCTTTTCCTTGAATGATCCGCTAGATGAAATTCGGGGCGCAGGCATCACCCGTGAAATAAATAAATAAATAACAGAATTAATGCAATCAGAAGTAAAGGCGAAATTACGACAATTGCGAGGTATCTTTTCATGATCAAAACTGGAAATAAAGAAATTCACTCACCTTGGGTAAGACTTAGGAGTGAAATAGTTAATAACGTTCCAGTTAAACAGGCAAGCCAAATGAGGTGCTGCCACACCAAAATAGCTCGGAGTCGGTCACAATGGAATCGGGATCTAGGCTACTTTCAGATGTAGTGAACTTCGAGGTATCAGGCCCATCCTCACACACTGGCCGATACCGCAGAAACATCTGGGAACATTAGGCATCATCCAGACGATGAAAGCCCCTAAACCCAAAAAGGCGAAGGCGCGCATCGAGCTGAATGATCCGAAGCCTTTGAACACAAGCCAGGAGTGCTGCCCCAGCAGCGGCCTCAACCTTGCCCTCCAAAGCTCCCGGAAGCGACACCCCATTCACCCCCGCCATTCCCTGCAACATCGTCACCGCAGACGTGAGCTATCCGCCCGAAAGAACACCCAACCCACCACCACCGCCAAAAAGGTCAACGCCCCTGCCCCCAACGCCGCCAGTCGTCCGCCATCATCCCAACCCAGTCGGGCTTTGAAGGCGCGCCAAGCGTGGTTCAACAGCAGGTAAAAGCCGTGCAGCGCGCCCCAGATCACAAAGGTCCAGCCCGCGCCGTGCCAAAGGCCGCCCAGCAGCATCGTGATTACCAAATTGGCATAGCGGCGGCTAGTACCCAAGCGGCTGCCGCCGAGCGGGATGTAGAGGTAGTCGCGCAGCCAGCGCGAGAGCGTCATGTGCCAGCGGCGCCAGAACTCGATGATGCTGGTCGCCTTGTAGGGCGAGTTGAAATTGAGCGGCAGGCGCACGTTGAACATCAGCGACAGGCCAATAGCCATGTCTGAATAGGCCGAAAAAATCAAAGTAGAGCTGTAGCGTGTAGGCAGCGCACCGACCCAGGCCTCAATCAGCATTGGCGTGCCACCGGCCTTAACGGCCTCAAACACGGGCGTGGAAAATCGGACACAGAGTCGGCCAGCAGCACTTTCTTGGCCAGCCCCAGCACAAAAAATGCTCAGGCCAACGGCCATGTTGTCCCAGTTGATGCGGCACACCGCACGCTTTGCAAACTGCGGCATCATCTCTGAATGGTGCAGCACCGGCCCCCGCAATTAGGTGCGGAAAGTAGTGACGAACAGCGCGTAGTGAACAAAATTGAATTCCTTCGACCTTGCCTTGGTAGGTGTCGACCAGAAAAGCGATTTGGGTGAAGGTGAAGAACGAGATGCCCAGCGTATGGCTGAACCCAACAAGACTTTTGATCGGTGGGCCGACGTGCCGTTGTGCTGCCCTTTGCTGCGCCCAATGAGGAAACCAGCTCCGAAGTTGAAAGCGATTGATGCCAAAAGCAGCCCCACATAGCGCTCGTCCCACCAACCATAGAAAAACAGCGATGCCGCTGCCAGCCACAGGGCTGCCAGACGGTGACTGGTCCTGCCCAACAAGAAAAAGCCGATCAGGGTGATCGGCAGAAAGCCGAAGATAAAGACGTACGAGTTAAACAGCATGCAGGAAATCCGGTTTGGCTAAAGCAAATTCCGAAAGCGTGACAGGGCCTGGCGCGGAATATTTGGGGTCATATCGGCGGCCGTTATGCATTTATGGGAGATGGCCGCGAATGAACTACAGTATTCTAATGTTCAGCGCCGCTCAAGAGCGTTTTAGACATAAACCCAAGGAGCAAGCGCATGGCCCGTCACTACTCGACCAGAGACTTTTTTCCGGCAAATGCCAAACGCGCTGTTGGCCCGCTACTTTGCGGGGCGCGCGGTGTTTGGCGAGTTCGACTTTGCCGCCATGTCCGAGACCCGGCACGACGAACTGTTTGCCGCCTGGCTGGCCTTGCCCGAAGCCCAGCGCAACACCATGGATGCGGAGTTTCGCGACATCTTTGAGATGAGTTGCGAAAAGGGTTGCCACGCCATTCTGGACGAGGCCAAATGGCACCTGGACCAAGACGCGGACCCCAACGCCGCCAATGCCTTCACTGAAATGCTGGCCGCGCTGGTCAACCACTATGAGCGCGCCATGGTCACGTATCTGGACCACAACCTGTTTTGGCGCGGTGCAACGCATTTCTACCATGCAGACACCTTGCCTTTCTGGCGCAAGCGCAAGAACCTGCCGCACAACGCCGCCCAAGTGGACACCGCCAGCATCCAGGCGCTGGCCAACCGCATCCGCACCTACTTTCACCACACTGAGGGCCGGGGCAACAACTGCGTGGTGGAGCCCTTTCGCCGGGGTGACCGCGACTACTTCTTTGCCTACCCGGAAGACTATTCCCAGCAAAGCCCCGAGTGGGTCAACGGGCAGTTTGGCATTCGCCCGCACAACCCGGCGTTTGAGGTGATCTTTGTCTATTCGCAGTCTGAAGGCTCGCTGGACCTGAACTATCGCGGCTCTTACAAGGCCATAGAGCCACTGCAAGCCATGTTTGCCGAAACCATCCTGCAACTGCCCGAACTGCCGCCTGACCCCAAAGACTCTCGCGTGTACGACCTGGGGCCGCTGCGGCAGCGCAATTTTGAATTCACCTACGACCTGGGCAGCGGCATTGAAAGCGTTGTCGTCAAAAAGCTGCGCCTGTCGTCACGGGCCACCCGAGGTGAACGCATTTCACTGAAGCCGACCCCAGCCAAGACCCGCAGGCCGTTTACGCCCTGCTGGATCGCATCCAAATCGCCATGCCCATGGCCCAGTACAGCGTCACCCAAGTGGACCTGGCCGTGTCCATGGTGGTGGAGGCCGACCGGCCACCCAAGACGGTGAACATCCATATCACCTACCCCAACTCCTGCTCGCTCAAGTACGACGAACTGGGCCTGAAGCTGCGCGACATGCTCAGTGCATCGGGTATTGAACCGCGCGAGCCTGAAGAGGTGGCCACAGCGGATGCGGCCCCGACTGTGGCACCTGCAACGGTGGAATGACTCCCGAAGCCGCCTTGATCGAGTTGCTGGGCCGCGTAGGCGCGCGCCTTGGCGAGTCCGTCACGGTCAGCACGGAAGAGCTGAACCAGTGGCCCGCAGCGGCGGTGTCCGCATTAAAGTCACAAGGTTTGCTGTTAAAAGCGCGCCCCGCCAAAAGCGTAATTTGCGACGGGTGCGAACAGGATTGCAGCATGCCCGTGCAAACAGTGACCCGCGCGAACGGATCGGTCACGTCCTTCGTGGTGTGTGACAAGCGCAGCGACACCAATCGCGTGCCGATCCCCGCCGCCCGGCTGGCCCTGTGGCGCTGCGATGGCCAAGCGGTGTGCGGGTTTGTTGCCGCCTGTCTTGGCCTTCAACAAACCACCGTACAGCCTTCTGAGGACGGTTTGCTGCCCATTGGCATGGCGCGTGGCA
Organism: Candidatus Aalborgicola danicus; assembly: GCA_016703945.1. Lineage (GTDB taxonomy): Bacteria > Pseudomonadota > Gammaproteobacteria > Burkholderiales > Burkholderiaceae_C > Allorhodoferax > Allorhodoferax danicus. The sequence goes on along the minus strand of JADJBC010000048.1, from coordinate 4,272 downwards.
ACAAGCGCACCCAGATGCTGTGCCTGCGCGTCCATGGGCATTTGGCACTGGTAGTGGGCACAAATGCAATGCCGCTGGCGGATGTCATCGGCATTGAGAATGGCGGTTTCACGCTGGACCATGCTGTGCTTCACCAAATGGTGGACGCAGCAACCACCGCCGACACGCGCCACACACCCAACACGACCAAGCGTGATGCGCGCAAGATCGACACGCAGACCAGGTATGCGAGCTGGCAAAAAGCGTACAAAGCTTTGCGGAAGAAGCGTCCGAATGAATCGGACGTTTGGTATTCGCAGCAGATCGCCAAGACCCCAATTGCGCAAGGCCGCGACGCCAGCACTATCAAAAAACACATGCTGGCCTGAGCGCCAGCAGGTCAGCCACCTGCCATCAAAGCGGGCTGGCTGCCCCCAAGTCGGTAAAGTTGTTGATCTTGACCGACCCGTCGGGGAACCGCGCAATCACGTCCAGTTCACCGCCCATGGCCTCGATGTGGCTGCGCAGGGTGGACAAGTACATGTCGGTCCGCTTTTCGATCTTGGCAATCGATGGCTGCTGCACATGCAGCACTTCGGCCAACATCTTTTGCGACAGGCCACGGGCTTGGCGCAGCTCGTTAAGCGGCATTTCAGCCAACATCTGCCGGGCCATGCCATCCGCCTTCTCGCGTGCGGCCTGGCTCATGCCTGCGCGCAGTTCTGTAAATTTCTTAGCCATCTATCTCTCCTTCACGTCGAAGTTGAACCAGGTGCTGGTCATATAGCCGGTCGGCAATCGGCACATTCACGTCATACCAGCGGTCGTCGCCCGTCTTGTCGCCGCCAATCAAAAGAATCGCCATCCGGCGCGGATCGAATGCGTACAGCGTGCGAAATGGTCGCCCGCCATGCTGGGTGCGAAGTTCGCGCATGTGCCCATGCTTGGAGCCATGGATGCCGCTGCTGTGCGGGTGCCCCAACGCTGGCCCCCGCGCTTCCAGCAACTGCACGGAGGCAGCCAAGGAAACTTGCTCGTCTTCCGTCAGGCTGGCCCACCAGTCACCAAATTCGTCTGTGTATTCAACATCCCAAGTCATGCCGCAAATATAGCTTCTGTGGAATATTCCGTCAAATGCATGTTTTGGGCTGATTAAGCAATGGACCTGAAATAGTTGGGCGGAAAGTTTTCGCCCAACTTTTACGCCTGACAACGCGCCCTTTCGCGCTGTTTTGTTCCAGGCAGTTCGCCCCTCTTTCCCTCTGAAACACAACTCGCAGCACGCCGCCGCGTGGGCCTTTTATCGCCCAAAACGCCCAAACAAACTTGCGTCTGAGTTTGTTCCATACCCGTCAAAGAGGACCCAACATGACGACCACCATCCTGCGTATCCCTGCCGCCAAAACCCAATCGGGCTACTCCCGCTCCACCATCTACCTGCGCATTGCGCAAGGCTTGTGGACCAAACCCGTCAGCCTGGGACCGCGCGCCGTGGGCTGGCCGTCCTATGAAATCGAGGTGCTGAACGCCGCGCGCATTTCCGGCAAGACCGACGCCCAAATCCGCGAGCTGGTCCAGACGCTGCACACCAAGCGCAAAGACCTGATGGCAGCTTGGGGGCTGTAGCCATGAAAACCGCTCTTCACGCCCTCGCCTATTGGTTGATCCAGTCCGCGCCTTATGCCGTTGCCATTTTTTGGGTGTTGCATTGAAAGGGTGTGTATGAACGACCTTGCCGAAAATCTCACAACTCCAGACAACTCTCGCAACTGCGAAGAGCCGCCCAAACTGCCACTGGCCTTTACCGTCATCACCGGCCTCCAACCGGCCCGGTTAACCAAAATCATCGGCCTGAACGCCAAAGGTGGCATGCGCAAAGAAACGTCGGCCATGCTGAGCCGGGGCCAGGCGCAGCGTGTGGTTGTGGCTGATCTGAACGGCCTCAAGTCCCATTTGGATACCCTGACCAGTGCGCAGGCCGTCACCTGGGGCGTCACCAAAGACGACGCGGTGGCAGTCTGCACGCAGGGGGATACCGAAGCGCAGCAAGCAGGTGGCATCGCCCGCACCCGCGAAAACTTCAAGTTTCGGGCCGCGCCGGGCGTGATGATGCTGGACCACGATGGTTTGCCCGACGGCGAACTGTCGCCACTCCAGTTTCGTGACCGTTTGATTGCGGCTGCACCAGCACTGGCCGATGCCCCCATGCTCTGGCGGCCCAGTGCGTCGGCAGGTTGTGTGTCCCCGGATGGCAGCATTTTGTCTGGCCTGACCCGGCACCGCCTGTACATCCCCGTGGTGGATGCCACGCTGATTCCCGAAGCGGGCAAAGCCTTGGAGGCCCTGCTGTGGGCCACGCCGGGCGCTGGCTGGTGCGATATTGGCGTCGCCGGTCAACGCTTGCCACGTTGCTTGGTGGATGTGTCGGTATGGCAGCCCGAACGGCTGGACTTTGCCGGGCCATCGGTGCTGGTGGACGGGGTTACCCGCGCCGGGGTTGACGGTGTGATTTACGGCGACGCAACGGCCCAGTTCAATTTGCAGGTGCTGATCGACAGCGCCACGCCCTCCATCAAGAAGCAAGCCCAAGCCGGACTCAAGGCAGCACGCGCAGCGGTAGCTGAAAATGCGACACCGCCCGGCGCAACTGGGTGGCAGACAAAGCCCCCGCCCTGGCGCAGCGCCGTGGCATCAAGCTGGCACAGGCCACCAACGTGCTGGAGCGCGCTGCGGTGCATCAGGTGCTGATGGGCGACTTTGAGCTGACCTGCGCCGACGGCCAGGTAGTGACAGTGGCGCAGCTTTTGGACAACCCTTACTGCTGGCACAACACCCGGTTTGCCGACCCGCTCGACCCCGATGCAGACAAGCGCGTGGCCGTGGCCCGCCTGTTGAATGGCACCCGTCCAGACCTGTTTTCACACCGGCACGGTGGCATGCGCTACGAGCTGCGCCGCCAGTCGGCACGGGTTCAGTTGGGCCGGGGTATGCGGGTGGACTCCACCGATGCGGTGCTGCAAGTCTTGCGCGACCGCAGTGAGCTGTTTGACTTTGGCACCAATGCCATTGCCTTTGTTGCCGATGGCAAGGCCACGCCGGTCAGCCGCGACTGGCTGGTGGACCATGCGGGCCGGGTGGCCGAGTTCTACAGCGTCAAGACCGAACGCGATGAAGATGGCAACGTCACCTCCACGCGAGAAATCCCGGAAGACGCACCCACCTACATTGCCAACGCCATCATTGCCAAACATGGCAGCCGCAGCTTCCGTAAGTTGACGGCCGTGACCACGGCACCCACCTTGCGGCCTGATGGCAGCGTGTTTGACGAACCCGGCCATGACCCTACGACCGGGTTGATGTACGTCACCGGTGAAGCCTATCCGCTGGCCGTTCCGTCGGCACCCACGGTTGAGCAAGCGCTGGACGCATTGGCCAAGCTGTGGCACCCGATCCGCTTGTTCCCCTTTGCCGATGAAGTTGCCGTCGGCGTCACCCTGGCCGCCATGTTGGCCGCGTGTTTGCGCCCCGCGTTGCCCACCTGCCCCGCCACCGGGTTCGATGCGCCAGCGGCGGGCACCGGCAAGACCTTGCTGGCCAAGTGCATTGGCGCACTGGCAACGGGTGGCGATGTCGCCGTGCTGCCACCCACCAATGAAGAAGACGAGTGCCGCAAGCGCTTGTTTGCTGCGCTGCGCGGCGGCTCCAAGGTGCTGCTGTGGGACAACGTGCGTGAGCCCCTGGGCAACTCGGTGATCGACTCGTTTCTGACATCGTCCCTGTTTGCCGACCGCGTGTTGGGTGTCTCGGAGAATGTGGAGCTGCCCAACCGTGCCCCTGTTTCTGGTTTCTGGCAACAACCTCGTTTTGACTGGTGACACCCACCGCCGGATATTGCTGGCGCGGCTGGATGCCCAGATTGAAACGCCCTTCAAACGCGAGTTCGAGTTTGACCCGCTCACCGAGGTCTGCAACAACCGCCAGGCCCTGGTGGTGGCCGCGCTGACCATTGTGCGGGCTTATATCGCCGCTGGCCGACCCAAGGTGGCCACAGGGCGTATGCCTCGTTTGAACTGTGGGATGACCTGGTGCGCCAGCCCTTTGTGCTGGCTGAGGGAACGCAGCTGGAGTCGGGCCGGAATTGACGGACTTGCCCTAGTTTGGAGGACCCGGCAGATTCCACGACCGCGCTGCCTCGGAGAACCCGGAAACATCGAAGCTGGCCGCATTGCTGAATGCCTGGATAACGACCTTTGGAACCACCCCCACGTCACCGGCGCAAGCCATCACCAAAGC
>JADJBC010000047.1 GCA_016703945.1 Candidatus Aalborgicola danicus | reverse complement strand
GTGAACGGGGCGCAGTCCGTCCTCCACCATCACCATCACCAACATCAGCAACGTGGCGTCTGTGTGGCTCCGATAAAGGCTTGACGGATCTGGTAACGGGAAGCTCCAATATCAACTTGACAGGGGCAGGCGGCTCTCTTCCTGTGTCCTGCACACCCGGCGCGCAGCTGATCAGCAACGTCCCCATCAATTGCGGGATCAATACCTCGCTGGCGGCAGATTGGCTTCGGGCGATGTGCTGTTCGGCTTCACCATGCCGCTAGGGGGCACCTTTACCAGTTGCGCAGGTGTGTCGCAGGCGCGAAGATTCCATGACGCCGGGTGATCCTGATTCGAGCAACAACACCGAATATCTGCACCACGATTAGCGTCTCACCTCCTGCGCCCACGACTGCAGTATCACCATCGTCAAAGACGCTCAGCCCAACGATGCTCAGGACTTCGCCTTCCCGCCCAGCCAGGCCACCATGCCGCAAGTTCCTGCTCGATGACGACGACGGCGACAGCACGCTCTCGAACATGAAAGCCTACAGCGGTCTTCCTGCTGGCACCTACGCGTTCACCGAGACCCAGGTCCCCGGCTGGACGCTGTCCAGCATCAGCTGCACACCGTCTTCGGGCACCAGCACCAACCTCACGGCGGGCTCAGCCACCATCGTCCTTGCCGCCGGCGACAACATCGTCTGCACCTTCGTCAACACCAAGCCCACGACTGGCAGTATCACCATCGTCAAAGACGCCCAGCCCAACGATGCTCAGGACTTCGCCTTCACGCCCAGCCAGGCCACCATGCCGCAGTTCCTGCTCGATGACGACAGCGACAGCACGCTCTCGAACATGAAAGCCTACAGCGGTCTTCCTGCTGGCACCTACGCGTTCACCGAGACCCAGGTCCTGGCTGGACGCTGTCCAGCATCAGCTGCACACCATCTTCGGGCACCAGCACCAACCTCACGTCAGCCTCGGCCACCATCGTCCTTGCCGCCGGCGACAACATCGTCTGCACCTTCGTCAACACCAAGCCCACGACTGGCAGTATCACCATCGTCAAAGACGCCCAGCCCAACGATGGTCAGGACTTCGCCTTCACGCCCAGCCAGGCCACCATGCCGCAGTTCCTGCTCGATGACGACAGCGACAGCACGCTGTCGAACATGAAAACCCACAGCGGTCTTCCTGCTGGCACCTACGCCTTCACCGAAACCCAGGTCCCCGGCTGGACGCTGTCGAAAGCATCAGGCTGCACCCCGTCCTCGGGCACCAGCACCAACCTGGGTGGTGCCACGGCAACCATCACTTTGGCCGCCGGCGACAACATCGTCTGCACGTTTGTCAACACCAAGCCCGCCACCGGCAGTATCACCATCGTCAAGGACGCACAGCCCAACGATGGTCAGGACTTCGCCTTCACGCCCAGCCAGGCCACCATGCCGCAGTTCCTGCTCGATGACGACAGCGACAGCACGCTGTCGAACATGAAAACCCACAGCGGTCTGCCCGCTGGCAATTACGCTTCACCGAAACCCAGGTCCCCGGCTGGACGCTGGCGAGCATCAGCTGCACACCGTCCTTGGGCACCAGCACCAACCTGAGTGGTGCCACGGCCACCATCAACCTGGCCGCCGGCGACAACATCGTCTGCACCTTCGTCAACACCAAACCCGCCACCGGCAGCATCACCATCGTCAAGGACGCACAGCCCAACGATGGCCAGGACTTCGCCTTCACGCCCAGCCAGGCCACCATGCCGCAGTTCCTGCTCGATGACGACAGCGACAGCACGCTATCGAACATGAAACCCTACAGCGGTCTTCCTGCTGGCACCTCCGCCTTCACCGAGACCCAGGTCCCCGGCTGGACGCTGGCCAGCATCAGCTGCACGCCATCCTCGGGCACCAGTACCAACCTCACGTCAGCCACGGCCACGATCAACCTGGGCCGGGGGACAACGTCGTCTGCACGTTTGTCAATGCCTACACGCCGCCCACCACTGCCAAAGTGTGCGGTGTGAAGTTCAACGACCTCAATGGCAATGGACTACAGGAAGCTGGGGAGTTGGGCCTTGCGAATTGGCAGATCGGGGTGGGCATTGCCTCGATCCCGCCGGTCACCACCGGTGACAAAGGGCAGTATTGCATCAACGATCTCCCCGTCGGCACTTACACAGTTTCGGAAATACCGCAGGCGCCGTGGGTGCAGACCTATCCGGCTGCACCCGGCACACACACGGTCACTCTGGTGGCTGGGCAGCAACTCAACGGGGTCAACTTTGGCAATACCCAACCGAGCGGCCTTGTTACAACGCACCTGGCAATGCATTTACGCTGCTGAACAACGGGGATTCGAGACTTCACCAACCCTGAGTCCCAACGGTTCCGCACTCTTTAACCAATCGATGGTGTATTCCTGGACAACGCCTTCCCTCGGCGGACAGATCGCGCTCTGGAGCAACGGGCATCAAGGAGTCCCTGCATACTCGGGCAGCAAATTTGTGGAATTGAATGCCTCGACTGGCGCCCAGCTGTTTAGCAGCTTCACCGGCGTTCCAGGCAATACCGTCTCAATCTCCTTTGCACATCGCGGTCGGGTCGGTTTTCCAAATCAATTGAGTGTCACGATCCACTCCGGGAACAACCCCCCCACGACGCTCGCAAGCTTCACCGCAGGCACCACGGCGTGGACGGTGAACACCTTCACCTACACCTTGCCCAACAATGGGCAAACCCAGTATGTCCTTGGTTTTGCCTCCAGTGACGGCGCGGCGGGGGGCAACTTCCCTGGATGAGATCCAGGTGATCAATATGGCGTGTCAGGATGTTGTCATACCCGACCTCGCTGAATTGGGCAAACCCAAGGTGTTCAGCTATTTGGAGGGCGTCTACCCGCATTTGTTCAAAGGACTGGGTGTGGCCGGGCAGAGCGCCCAGTACAGCTACCGGTTCTACGCGCAGACTGGCAACTATCTGGCAATTGACGATATGGGCACGATTTTCATGCTGGGATCGTTCACCAACAACGCAGTGGCTACTCTGGGCACGGGTTGATTCGTTTCGCACCTTGATCAGCAGATGGTATGCGGGTCCGGTCAGCAACTCGCGGGTGTTTGATTTCGCAGCGGCCAACTTTCCTGACGTCTTCCAGGGCACGCCCATGGCGGAGGAAATCGGGCAATACAGTTATCGCTTCTATCCGCAGAGTGGCAACTTCCTCGCCGTCGACAACGCGGGCATGCTCTACATCTTCGGGCCTTACACGGGTAACACACTGCTGCAGATCGGTGAGGTCAACGCGCTGCGCGAAGCAATCACAGCCTGGGAGGCGCGGCTGCCTCCGTAAGGTGACCGCAGGGTCAACGAATCAAAGTTTCGGCCACCTCTCGGCGCAATAAAGGGTGCTCGGTTTCCTTGCAGCGGCGCAAGGGTTATGCCAGGGTTGCGGCGCGCAGGGCTGAATCGGAGGCAACCACGCAGTTTCGCCCGTTCCGTTTGGCGCTGTACAGGGCCTGGTCGGCGGCCCGCATCAGGTCGTCCAGGTCAACATCGGGCAGGCCCGCCGGCATGGATGCGATGCCGATGCTGGCCGTGACCTGAAGCGTCAGACCAGCGTCTTCGATGCGCTCCTGGGCGATGGCGTTGCGCAGTGTCTCGGCAATTTGCAAGGCGCCCTTGGCGTCGGTGCCAGGAGCCAACACCGCGAACTCTTCGCCACCCAGGCGGCCCGGGATATCGGTCACACGCAAACACATCGACAGCAATTGGCCGATGCCACGCAATACCGCGTCCCCGGCGGGATGCCCATGGGCATCGTTGACCTTCTTGAAATGGTCAATGTCCAGCACCAGCACACTCAAGGGGGTCTTCAGGCGCTTTGGCCAACTGCAGTTGCTGCTGCGCCTCTTCCATCCAGGCGCGCCGGTTTTTCAGGCCCGTCAGGTCGTCTTCGTTGGCAAGACGGCTGACGGTGGCGAGGGTTTCTTTCAGCTCGCGGTCCATGCGTCGCAGTTCCATCAGTGAAATCACTTGGCGCGCCAGCCTTCGCAACAGCGAGAGCTGGCGCTCGGTCAAGGCGTGGGCCTTGGTGTCCAACACACACAACACGCCGACCTGGAAACCGTCACTGGTTGTCAAGTTAACGCCGTTGTACATGCGGAATTGCCCACCCTGAACGGTATTTGGCAACGTGGCAGTGCGCGCGTCCGACAGCAAATCGGGGATCAGAAGCTCTTGTTCTTCCAGAATCGCCCACGAGCAATAATCCTCATCGCGGGGTGTCTGCACGGCCTTTGCGCCGTAACTGCTTTTGTACCAAACGCGGTCCGCATCGACCAGCGACACAAAGGAATACGGCACGCCACACAGTTCGGCGGCCAGCTCGGTCAAAAGGTCAAAATCGGCGTCGGCCTGTGTGTCGAGCAACTGGTAAGCACGCAGTGCGTGCAGTCGGGCCGCTTCGTTAAGGGGGCGTGGGATCATGGTGTGCAGCCGTTCAGTCGATGGAATGGACGCATTCTGTGGGAGTCGGTCAGTCGCGTCAACGAGGGTTTATGCCGCGTTGCATAGCAATTGTCGGCAGCCAACCGAAACTACTCCTTGGCCCCCTGGGCCAGCGCCGCCGAACGCGAGGCAGCCAGTGCCACCGCATCCGGCGCCAGGCGGGTGTCCCATCCCTGCAGGTGTCTTTCGCTCAGGTTGCACAGCGCGGTGATCCACTCGGGGTCGTCGTTCAGGCAGGGTATGTAGTGAAAGCTTTGGCCACCCGCCGTCAGAAAGGCGGCGCGGCCTTCCATGTCGATTTCCTCCAGGGTTTCCAGGCAGTCGCTGGTGAAGCCCGGGCAAACCACATCGACCCGCTTGACACCGGCCTTGGCCATGGCAATCAAAGTGGGCTCTGTGTACGGTTCCAGCCATTTGGCGCGTCCCAATCGGGACTGGAAGGTGACTTTGTAGTCGGTCTTTTCCAGCCCCAGGCGTTCTGCCAGCAAGCGCGCGGTTTTGAAGCACTCGCAGTGGTAGGGGTCGCCCAACTCCAGTGTGCGCGCCGGCACGCCGTGAAAACTCATGACCAATTGGTTGGGGCGGCCGTGGTTTTTCCAGTAACGCAGGATGCGCGCCGCCAGTGCCGCAATGTAGTCGCCATCGTCGTGGTAGTGGTTGACAAAACGCAGCTCGGGCAGGGTGCGGGTGCGCTGGGCCCAGCTGTAGACGGCGTCAAACACGCTGGCCGTGGTGGCAGCGCTGTATTGGGGTAGGCGGGCACCACCAGCACCCGGGTCACACCCTCGGCTTTGAGGGCATCCAGCTGCGACGCGATGGACGTGCTGCCATAACGCATGGCCCAACGCACCCCAACCCCTTGGTTGCGCTGGCCCAGCCAGCCTTGCAGCAGCTTGGCCTGCTTTTCGGTCCAGACCTTCAGCGGTGAGCCCTGGGGTGTCCACACGCTGGCGTATTTGGCAGCCGATTTGGCCGGCCTAAACCGCAGAATAATGCCGTGCAGGATGAACCACCAGACCAGGCGGGGGATTTCCACGACCCGGTGGTCACTCAAAAACTCGGCCAGGTAGCGGCGTACCGCTGCGGGGGTGGGGGCATCGGGGGTGCCCAGGTTGCACAGCAGGACTGCGGTGCGGGGGGCGTTGCCATGAAGAAAAGCGGGTTCTTTTTGGAAGGGCATGGATCGTATTCTCGCCGACAGTCACGGGCACTTGTGCTTTGGAAGCACGTAGCAGACACATTGGGCCAGTTTAGTCAGCCGGTGCTGCAGCACGCTTCTTTTTGACCGATTTCTTGGCAACTGGAGCTGCGGTTGCCTTGGCCGGCGCGAACACGCCGGGTCGCGGCTTTTGGCCGCTGGCGGCGGGCTGTGGTGAATGCCGACTGCGGCCTCCAGTGCCAGGATGGCGTTGTGGGTGTAGTCCAGCATGCGCTGCAGGGCTGGCACCGAACGGCGGCACGCAATGTAGCCAAAACCCAGCCTGTCGCCATACCCGCTGATGGTGATGTTGAGCGCCAGGTAGTGGGTGGGAATCGATACCGGGTAGACCTCATCAAGGCGCGCGCCATTGAGGTACAGTGCCTTTTTGGGGCCCGGTACATTGGAAATGACCAGGTTGAACAGCGGATGTTTTTCCGCAGAGCCCGTGACCATGCCCGCGCCAAAGGGGAAATCGATGTAATGCCATGGGCCATTTTTTGCAGGCGCGGCATTTTGGTCAGACGCTGTTTGGCTTGTGAAGTGGACTCCACGATGCGCTTGAGCCGTTTGAGGGGGTCGGCAATGTCGGTGGCCAGGCTGGCCAATAAAAGTGATACCTGGTTGCCACCGGCTGAGGTCTCACCATGTAGAGACACCGGCACCATGGCCACCAGCGGTTTTTTGGGCAGTTTGTTTTGGGCCTGCAAATATTCGCGCAGGGCACCGGCACAAATGGCGAGTGTGACGTCGTTGACGGTGGCCCCCGTGGCTTCGCCGATATGTTTGAGCCGTGCCAGTGAATAGGATTGCGACGCAAAGCGGCGTGAGCCCGAAATTTCGACGTTGAAAGGTGTGGGTGGTGCCTGGAACGGCAGGGCGGCAGCGCCTTCCACATAACTCGCGCGGGCGATATCCCACAGGCCACTGCCGATGCCGGGCAAAATATCCCGGCCCGCCTTGGCCACGTTGCCAATCTGCTGCATCAGGGTGGGCGCAGTGCGTTTGCCGCTTGATGCCGGATGGTGGGGAAACGGCATATCCCACACCGGTGCTTTGCGCCCGGACGCGTCGTCACTCATCGCGTTGGCCGCCATGCGCGCGCCGGAGACGCCATCCACCAGGGCATGGTGGATCTTGCTGTACGTGGCAAAACGCCCGCCGGGCAGGCCTTCAATCACATAGGTTTCCCACAGCGGGCGGTTGCGGTCCAGCAGGTTGCCGTGCAGACGGGAGACCATGGCCAGCAGCTCGCGAATGCGCCCGGGCTGTGGCAGGGCCAAATGCCGCAGGTGGTAGTCCAGCTCGAATTCTTCGTCTTCTTCCCAGTACCACAGGCCCATGCGCAAGACCGGTCGCAGGTTGAAAGGGGCAATCGCCTTCATGTGTTTTGCCCAATCGGCCAGCAGTTTGGCGACGAAGTCCGTGCCCGAGTCGGGGGGCGGCGTAAAGATGTTCAACCCCGCCACATGCATGGGTTGGTTGCGGGTTTCCATCCACAAAAATGCTGAATCGGTTGGGCTCAGGGCTTGCATGGTGAGTTCAGGTCTGGGGCTTTGCCTGCCGTTGTTCAAAAAGGGGATGCTTGAACTGTAGCGCCAACCGGCACAAACTGGTCGCTGTGGTCTAGCAGCCATTGCCGCGACAGCGCATCGTCTTGCTGGCGTGGGTGAAAATCAGGCGCCATATAGGCCTTCCACTGCGGGTAGTTGCCGCGGAACATGCCGTCCTTGGCCATCAGCATGCGGGCGCCACTGACCCATGTGCTCCAGTTGAACAAGCTGCCGTCGTGCCACAGGTTGCTGATGGTTTGCAGTGTCACGTCCTTCAGGAAGATAAACGTGACGTACCTGAACACCCGCACGCGCCATTCCTGGCTACCGCCCAGCGCCAGGTAGATATCAAAGGCCGTGCTGCGGTGCTCGGACTCCTCGGCGCTGTGCCACAACCACAGGGTTTTCAGGCGGTCTTCGCTGCCCGCCAGGGCTTCTGGGTGTTGCAGCATCCAGTCGGCAAAGATGGCGGTCATGTGTTCGGTGGCTGCGGTGGCCGCCACGTGGACGCGTACATCACGGTGTGCGTTGTCCGCGATGCGTTTTACGGCTCGGCGTTCAATGCCGTTGGTGAAACCCATGGTTTGCAGATGGCCGTTGAACAGCCCGTGGATTCTGCGGTGGGTGGCTTCCTGGCCAATGAAGCCTTGCACCTCGCGGCCCAAGCGCTCCTGCTCGGTGGCGGGCAAGACCTTGAGGCCGGCACGCACCGAGTCGATGAAATACTGCTCCCCCTGCGGGAAACTCATGGACAAGGCATTGAAGAAGGCCGAGCGAAAGGCGTCGTTGCCGTTCCAACGTACGGCGAAAGGAGTTGTCAGGTCGATCAACAGCCTGCGTACGGTCAGTTCGGTCATGGCGGTTCTCTTATGGTAGCGTTTGGCTAGCAGTGTGATGAATTCAACATAGGTTATGAAATCGTTTGAATCAGGACGCTTCGAGGCGGCTGGACAAATCTAGCCAGCGGTCTTCCAGTTGCGCCAGCTCGGCGTTGACGGCGTTGAGGCTGCGACCGATTTCCGCAATTTCGGAAGGATGGGGATTGGTGGACAGGCGGCTTTCCAGCGCGGCGCCTTCGGCATTCAGCACGGCCATGCGGGCCTCCACGTCCTGGAACTCCTTCTTGACCTTGGGTGAGGTGTCACCTTTGCCCTTGGGTTTGACGATGGGTTCTGCCACGATGGGTTTGACCGGCACCTTTGCCGCCACTTTGGCTTCTTCCCGTTGGCGTTTGGCCTCGTCGAGCAGGTAACGCTGGTAGTCGTCCAGGTCACCATCGAACGGCTCTACGCCGCCGCGTGACACCATCCAGAATTCGTCGCAGACGGCACGCAGGAGCGCACGGTCATGGCTGACCAGCATCACGGTGCCTTCAAACTCGTTAAGCGCCATGGACAGGGCCTCACGGGTGGCCAGATCCAGGTGGTTGGTTGGCTCATCCAGCAGCAGCAGGTTGGGGCGCTGCCAGACGATCATGCACAGCACCAGTCGCGCTTTTTCGCCACCGCTCATGCTGCCTACAGCCTGTTTGACCATATCACCGCCAAAGTTGAAGGTGCCCAGGAAACTGCGCAGATCTTGCTCGCGGGTCGCCTGGCCGGCAATTTTGCCGTCGGCTGTCATTTCCTTGACCAGGCGAATCATGTGCTCCAGCGGCGTGTCTGCCGGGCGCAAAACGTCCAGCTCCTGCTGTGCGAAGTAACCAATATTCAGGCCCTTGCCCTCGGTGATTTCACCGCCAATGGCTTGCAGGTCACGGGCCACGGTTTTCACCAACGTGGATTTACCCTGGCCGTTGGCGCCCAAGATGCCAATGCGCTGACCAGCCAGCACCGACTTGCTGACGTTGCGCACGATGATAGTGTGCGGTGTGCCTTCGGGCGCATCCTCAGGCGGTGGGTAACCAAAACTGACGCCACTCATGGACAACATGGGGTTGGGCAGGTTGGCCGGTTCCTTGAATTCAAAGGTGAAGTCCGCCTCGCTGAGCAGCGGCGCAATCTTCTCCATGCGGTCCAGCGCCTTGACCCGGCTTTGTGCCTGCTTGGCCTTGCTGGCCTTGGCCTTGAAGCGGGCAATGAATTTTTGCAGGTGGGCAATTTTGTCCTGCTGTTTGGAAAATGCGGTTTGCTGCAGCGCCATTTGTTCGGCCCGCATGTCTTCAAACTTGCTGTAGTTGCCGCCGTATCGCACCAGTTTGCCAGCGTCAATGTGCAGGGTCACACCGGTCACCGCATCCAGAAATTCCCGGTCATGGCTGATGACCACCATGGTGCCTTCGTACTTCTTGAGCCAGGCTTCCAGCCACACCAAAGCGTCCAGGTCCAGGTGGTTGGTGGGCTCGTCGAGCAGCAACAGGTCACTGGGGCACATCAGCGCCCTGGCCAGTTGCAGGCGCATACGCCAGCCGCCCGAGAAACTGTTGACCGGGTTCTCCAGTTCACTGGTTTTGAAGCCCAGACCCAGGATCAGGGCTTGCGCGCGGGAGGGTGCATCGTGTTCGCCCGCGTCGTGCAAGGCCATGTAGGCGTGTGCCATGCGGTCGTAGTCGTCGGTGGCCTCGGATGCAGCCACTTCAAGTCGCGCTGCCAGCAACACCGTGTCACCTTCGACCACAAACTCGGTGGCGGACTGGTCGGTTTCCGGCATGTCCTGTGCTACCTGGCCCATGCGCCATTGGGTGGGGATGTAGTACTCGCCGGCGTCTTCGTGCAGGTTGCCGTTCAGCAGCGCAAACAGGGACGATTTGCCAGCGCCATTGCGGCCCACCAGACCCACTTTTTCGCCAGGATTGAGGGTAACGGATGCACCGTCCAGTAACACCTTTGCGCCTCGGCGCAGGGTCACGTTTTTCAGGGTAATCATGGTTGTAATGCGGTTCGCCGCATCCATTTTGACGCCAGTTCGCGTCCCAGTGCAATGCCTGGTTTTTCGACGAAGATATAGCTTAATGTTGATAGAAGCAAAGTGAGAAAGACAGATAGGCACACACCGGACAGTCCTTTATAACCAAGCGCGTTCACTAATAATAGGGCGGGAAAATGGCAAAGATAAATGGAATACGATGTTTCAGAAACATGAGCAATGAATTTGTTTTTAATTGTCGTGGCGCCGATGGCTGCAATGAGAAAATAAGTTGCAGCAATACCTGTTATAAATATCGGGCTAAATAAGCCATAATATGGCTTCAATATTAATATTGTAATTCCAATCAATATTGCATTTGCTGGATTCCATTCTTTTAGTGTATCTCGATGGCAATATACGTAAGCGCCAAGAATAAAAAAACACAACTGGGAAATAAAATGGTTGCCGAGAAATAAATATGAGTATGCTTTGTTTTGAGCGATAACTTCAGGGTGTATAAAGTCGAGGTAACCCATTGTGGCGAGAATTGACCAAGCGCTGGATAGGATGATACAAGCCACAACCAGTTTTTTAGTCACACCACCGAAGGCGAAAAATATTATCGGTGCGAGAATGTACCAGAGAATTTCCACTGTCAGGGTCCACGTGACGTGAAGTACGTCGTAACGAATAAGGGATTGAGGAAATAATTGCTGCAGAAGCAAGAGATTTACCAAAAAACCGCCTGGGTATGAATCTACCTTAGTCCAATTGATGGTGCCGTCAAATATCCCGAATCCTAAAAAGTACAGCAGATAAGCTGGTAATATTCTAAATACACGGTGCAAAAAATATTCACGCAGATCATGCTTCACGCAGCTTGCGCTGATCAAATAGCCGCTGATAATAAAAAACATCTGCGGTCCAAATTCGCCACCAAAAGTGCCAAAAAAAGGAAAGTCCCCCCCGAAGACATGTTGGGCGTGGTGAATAAATACCGATGTGACCGCGAGTGCGCGCAGCAAAGCGATGTTATTTTGATGCGGATCCATCAATAATGTCGTTTGCCGGGCAAACCACAGTTGAATTGAGTTAGTTTTTTTCATGGGATTCTCGAAATACGAGCTCCATGACCCAAAGGAGCATCTCGTTAAGATTTTTGTTGGAGGGTTTCGCGACCAAGTAGCAATACCTGATCTTCTCCGGCGCTGGTTTGAAGCCAGATGGCGTCGAGATGCGGAAAGGCCGCCTCGAAATGATCGCGCTCATTGCCGATCTCCAGCACCAGGACAGCATCGTCTGACATGTACTGGGCTGCATCTCGCAACAGGACGCGAACGAAATCCATGCCATCCGCGCTGCCCGCTGTGTTGCCGTCCAGCGCCAGCGCCGGCTCGGCACGGTACTCCGGTGGCAATGTGGCCATGCTGGCAGCGTTGACGTACGGCGGGTTGCACAGAATCAGGTCGAAAGGGCCGCGCGTTTGTAACTCTGGTGCGGTAAATCCGTCGGATTCCACCAGCATGATGCGCTCCTCCAACTCGTGTTTGGCCACATTGATATGGGCCACGGCCAAGGCGTTGGCGGACAGGTCGGACCCGGTGACGGTCACTTCCGGGTAAGTCAGGGCCGCCAGAATCGCCAGGCTGCCGCTACCGGTGCACAGGTCCAGCACGTTTTGTGTCGATTCTTTGAGCCAGTAGTCCATGCTGCCATCGGCCATCAGCTCCGCAATCAGCGAACGCGGAATAATGACGCGTTCATCCACGTAAAACGACACCCCCTGCAGCCAGGCTTCGTGGGTCAGGTAGGCTGCAGGTTTGCGGGTGCGAATGCGTTCTGCAAAAAGCATAGCAATACGTTCAACATCGGCGAGGGCTACAGGCATATTTGCCTTGGAGTCCTCGCCCTCCAACGGCGTGTCCAGGGGCAGACCCAAAGCCCACAATACCAGCCAGGTTGCTTCGTCCCGTGCACTGTTGGTGCCGTGACCGAAGGCGAGTTTGGCTTCTGTGAATTGGCTTGCGCCCGACGCTATCAGTTCCGCTACTGTCATGGGCTGACCTGACGTTCGAGGTTTTCAATGGTGCGGCGGTAGATGTTCTTCAGAGGCTCGATATCCGCCACTCGCACACATTCGTTGACCATATGGATGGTGGCATTGGGCGGGCCCATTTCAACCACCTGGGGGCAGATGCGGGCGATAAACCGGCCGTCGCTGGTGCCACCGGTGGTCGAGAGCTGGGTTTCAATACCGGTTTCCATCCGAATGGCCGCCTGCACGGCATCCACCAGTGAGCCTGGGGTCGTGAGGAAGGGCAGGCCGCCCACTGTCCAGGTCAAGTCGTATTCCAGCTCAAATTTTTCCAGCACGCGCACCAGGCGTTTTTGCAGTGATTCCGGGGTCGATTCGGTGGAAAAACGGAAATTGAAGTCAATAACCACCGATCCGGGAATGACGTTGCCCGCGCCGGTTCCGCCATGGATGTTGCTGACCTGCCAGGTTGTGGGCGGAAAAAACGCGTTGCCTTGGTCCCATTCCACCGCAACCAATTCGGCCAGGGCCGGGGCCAGCAGGTGGATCGGGTTCTTGGCCAGTTGCGGGTAGGCAATGTGGCCTTGCACTCCCTTGACCGTGAGCTTTCCGCTCATGGTGCCGCGTCGGCCGTTCTTGATCATGTCGCCGGTGCGCTCCACCGAGGTGGGCTCACCCACAATGCAGTAGTCCAGCGTTTCGCCCCGTGCCTGCAAGGCCTGGCACACCACGACGGTTCCGTCATTGGCCGGGCCTTCTTCGTCACTGGTAATCAACAGGGCCAGGTTGATCCTGGGGTTGGGGTTGGTGACCAGAAACTCCTCAATAGCCACCACAAAAGCGGCCAGCGACACCTTCATGTCACTGCTGCCGCGCCCGTACAACTTGCCGTCGCGGTGGGTGGGCAAAAAGGGTGGGCTATCCCACTGCGCAACCGGTCCGGTGGGCACCACATCGGTGTGCCCCGCAAACACCAGGGTTTTGCTGGTCGAGGATTCTGCTATTGAATTACTAGCGCCTTGCGCTTGTTCTATGTGGGATGCAGCGCGTTTTGCCCAAAGGTTTGTGACCGAAAAGTCGGCCGGCCCACTGACGATGGTTTCACAGCTGAACCCGATGGCCCGCAGGCGCTGGGCGATCAGTTCCTGGCAGCCAGCATCCGACGGGGTGGTGGAGGCGCGGGCTATCAATTGCTCGGCCAAATGCAAAGTCGCGCTCATATTGAGGCCCCTGCTCTGCGTATGCTGCGCTGCCTCGCCCTGCCAAGCGGGGTAGCCCCAGGGTGTGAGCTTGCTAGCGGTTCTGCGCGGCGCTCATCAATGCTTCACATCCAGCGTGATTTCCGTGAAGGAGGCCTCTTCGCTTTCTTCTTCGGCGACAACGGTTTTGTTGGCCTTGGTGAAGTCGTTTTGCAAACGCCACATCAAGTTGGTGGGTGAGTCGGCGTTGGCCAGACCCTCCTTGCGGTCAATCACACCTTCGACGATCAGGCGCGCAATGTCCTGCTCAAAAGACTGCGAACCCTCTGCCATGGACTTCTCCATTGCTTCCTTGACGCCCGAGAAGTCACCCTTCTCGATCAACTCGGAAATCAGCTTGGTATTGAGCAGTACTTCGACCGCGGGAATCCGGGTGCCTGCCGTATTGCGCATCAGGCGCTGCGAGACAATGGCTTTCATGGCCGCAGCCAGGTCGCCCAACATGGTTTGGCGTACTTCGACCGGGTAAAAGCTCAGGATACGGTTGAGCGCCTGATAACTGTTGTTGGCGGCTATGGTGGCCAGACACAGGTGGCCCGATTAAGGCGTTGCGATCCTGCCCCGACATGGTTTCGCGGTCACGGATCTCCCAATCAGAATCACATCGAAGATTCCTGGCGCAGCGCATTTTTGAGCGCTACTTGCAGGCTCTTGATGTCGGTCCCGATCTCACGCTGATTGATGACGGACTTTGTTCTTGAAACAGAAACTCGACCGGGGTCTTCAATTGGTCAGAATGTGGCCCGACACTCTCGGCATATCAGGTGATCGATCGCGGACGCCAGCGTGGCGCTTTTGCTCGCCGGTGGCGCCCACCATCAGCAATAAGCCCCGCTTTTTCCACATCAGGAAACCACGATCGGGAGGCAGGAAACAGGTCTGCCAGAGCAGGAACATCGTGACCGTGATGAAACGAAACACTGCGTGGCAATACCAAAATATGCCGACGCATGGCACTGACCCGAAAACGCCCCAAGCCGGCGAGATGGGGAAAACCCATGTTCAACTCGCTCTCGGCGTCCAGTTCGGCTACGCGTTCCACGGGCAGAATTTCTGCCAGCAGGGTTCACACGCACCAAACGGAAAGGGTGTTTTGTCACCTGATCGGCACACTCGACCGTTGATCTTGATCAGTGCCGTGGAGTTGGCCGACAGGTAAACGTCTGAGGCTTTTTTTTCCGCCATCAGGCGAAGAATAAGTTCCATCGTGCCAGTTGGAGTGGGTTGTAGCCATAAGTCAGCCTCGCTTGGACGTCAACAAATGAATGATTAATCGCGCAGCAAGTCGTTGATGGATGTTTTGCCCGGGTCTGGCATCCACATGCTTGACGATGATGGCTGCGTACAAACTGTA
>JADJBC010000046.1 GCA_016703945.1 Candidatus Aalborgicola danicus | reverse complement strand
AGGTGCTCCATTTGAACAAGCTGCCGTCGTGCCACAGGTTGCTGATGGTCCTGCAGTGTCACGTCCTTCAGGAAGATAACGGGACGTACCTGAACACCCGCACGCGCCATTCCCGGCTACCGCCCAGCGCCAGGTAGATATCAAAGGCCGTGCTGCGGTGCTCGGATTCCTCGGCGCTGTGCCACAACCACAGGGTTTTCAGGCGGTCTTTCGCTGCCCGCCAGGGCTTCAGGGTGCTGCGGCATCCAGTCGGCAAAGATGGCGGTCATGTGTTCGGTGGCTGCGGTGGCTGCTACGTGGACGCGTACATCACGGTGTGCGTTGTCCGCGATGTGTTTTACGGCCCGGCGTTCGTCGCCGTTGGTGAAACCTGATGGTTTGCAGACGGCCGTTGAACAGCCCGTGGATTCTGCGGTGGGTGGCTTCCCGGCCAATGAAGCCTTGCACCTCGCGGCCCAAGCGCTCCTGTTGCTCGGTGGCGGGCAAGACCCTGAGGCCGGCACGCACCGAGTCGATGAAATGTCTTCTGCGGGAAACTCATGGACAAGGCATTGAAGAAGGCCGGAGCGAAAGGCGTCGTTGCCGTTCCAACGTACGGCGAAAGGAGTTGTCAGGTCGATCAACAGCCTGCGTACGGTCGCGTCTATCATGGCGGTTCTCTCATGGTAGCGTTTATCTAGCAGTGTGATGAATTCAACATAGGTTATGAAATCGTTTGAATCAGGACGCTTCGAGGCGGCTGGACAAATCTAGCCAGCGGTCTTCCAGTTGCGCCAGCTCGGCGTTGACGGCGTTGAGGCTGCGACCCCGATTTCCGCACTCGGAAGGATGGGGATTGGTGGACAGGCGGCTTCCAGTTACGGCGCTCTTTCGGCATTCAGCACGGCCATGCGGGCCTCCACGTCCTGAACTCCTTCTCTGACCTCTTGGTGAAGGTGTGCCTTGCCCCTCCCTGGGTTTGACGATGGGTTCCCAAAGCCCGACGATGGGTTTGACCGGCACCTTTGCCGCCACTTTGGCTTCTTTCCTGCTGGCGTTTGGCCTCGTCGAGCAGGTAACGCCGGTAGTCGTCCAGGTCACCATCGAACGGGGGCCTACGCCGCCGCGTGACACCATCCAGAATTCGTCGCAGACGGCATCGCAGGAGCGCACGGTCATGGCTGACCAGCATCACGGTGCCTTCAACTCGTTAAGGCCATGGCTAGGGCCCCTGGGTGGCCAAATCCAGATGGTTGGTGGGCCCGTCCAGCAGCAGCAGGCCGGGGCGCTGCCAGACGATCATGCACAACCACCAGGCGCGCTTTCGCCACCACTCATGCTGCCCACGGTTTGTTTGGACTATATCGCCGCTGAAACGAAGGTGCCCAGAAAGCTGCGCAAGTCCTGTTCGCGCGTGGCCTGGCTTATGATTTTTCCGTCAGCCGTCATTCCTTCGACCAGCCGAATCATGTGCTCCAGCGGCGTGTCGGCCGGGGCGCAGACGTCCAACCCTGCTGCGCGAAGTAACCAATATTCAGCCCCCTTACCTTCGGTGATTTCTCCACCAATGGCTTGCAGGTCGCGGGCCACCGTCTTTACCAAGGTGGATTTACCCTGGCCGTTGGCTCCCAGAATGCCAATGCGTTGACCGGCCAGCACCGACTTGCTGACGTTGCGCACGATGATGGTGTGTCGGCGTGCCTTCGGGCGCATCCTCCGGCGGCGGGTAACCAAAACTGACGCCACTATGGACAAAATGGGGTTGGGCAGGTTGGCCTGTTCCTTTAATTCAAAGGTGAAGTCCGTCTCGCTGAGCAGCGGCGCAATTTTCTCCATGCGGTCCAGCGCCTTGACCCGGCTTTGTGCCTGTTTTGGTCTTGCTGGCCTTTACCTTGAAAACGGTCAATGAATTTTTGCAGGTGGGCAATTTGTCCTGTTGTTTGAAAATGCGGTTTGTTGCAGCGCCATTTGCTCGGCCCGCATGTCTTCAAACTTGCTGTAGTAGCCGCCGTAGCGCACCAGCTTGCCAGCGTCGATGTGCAGGGTCACACCACCGGTCACGCATCCAGAAATTCCCTGGTCATGGTTGATGACCACCATGGTGCCTTCGTACTTCTTGAGCCTTCAGGCTTCCAGCCAGACCAAAGCGTCCAGGTCCTGGTGGTTGGTGGGTTCGTCCAGCAGCAGCAGATCGCTGGGGCACACCAGCGCCCTGGCCAGTTGCAGCCGCGCATGCGCCAGCCGCCCGAGAAACTGCTTGACTGGGTTCTCCAGCTCACTGGTCTTGAAGCCCGGGCCGAGGATCAGGGCTTGGCGCGCGGGGGGTGCATCGTGTTCGCCGCATCGTGCAAGGCCATGTAGGCGTGGGCCATGGTCGTAGTCGTCGTGGCCTCGGATGCAGCCACTTCGTCGCGCCGCCAGCAGCACCGTGTCACCTTCGACCGGGCAAATTCGTAGCAGACTGGTCGGTTTCCGGCATGTCCTGTGCCACCTGGCCTATGCGCCATTGGGTGGGGACGTAGTAATCCCGGCGTCTTCGTGCAGGTCGCCGTTCGGTTGTGCAAACATGGACGATTTACCTGCGCCATTGCGGCCCACCAGGCCCACTTTTTCGCCAGGATTGAGTGGTAACGATTGGCACCGTCCAGCAACACCTTGGCGCCGCGGCGGAGGGTGACGTTTTTTAGGGTAATCATGGTGGTGTCGTCTTCCTGTTTGTTCCTGAATTTGAAGGCACTTTTTGCCTGCGGGGGTTTGGGCTGGTGGACGGGGTATCTGTTCTCCGGCACATCTCGCGGTCCAACTTTTTTCGGTTCACCGGTTTGGCGTTAACGCCTTGGTTGGCGGGCGAACTCTCTGTGGCAACAAGTGAACAGCGCCTGCGCCCGACACCCCATCTACCAGCCCCGGCGAGGATGGTAGCTGCTTTCTGGGCATGAACAACATCCGTTCGCAGCAGCGTGGTGTTGGGGTACGGGCCAAAGTGAGGTCAGGGAGGAGGCCGAAGGCCGGGGACACGAACGGCGGCCCGCATAATACCCCAACACACTGAGCGCGGGCTGCATGCAAAAACCAGAGTGATTTGCCTTCGCGACCGCAACATCAGCAACGCATCCCGGCTGACCAGCGGCACTTGATCCCCCCCGGCACTGGTGTTCAGCCAAACCCCGCTTCCAGCGTGGAAGGCGCGCTTCCAAAATGCGCACGCTCGTTACCAACCCCCCAACACCAGAACCGCATCCACCGTCATGTGTTCCGGTGGTTGTATCAGCAACGTACGGATGAAATCCATGCCATCCGCTGCCCGCTGTGTTGCCGTCCAGCGCCAACACCGGCTCGGCTCGGTACTCGGAGGCAATGTGGCCATGCTAGCTGGCATTGACATAGGCGGGTTGCACAGAATCAGGTCGAAAGGGCCGCGCTTTGTAACCCTGGTGCGGTAAAACCGTCGGATTCCACCAGCGTGATGCGCTCCTCCAACTCGTGTTTGCCACATTGATATGGGCCACGGCCAGGCGTTGCCGGACAGGTCGGACCCGGTGACGGTCACTTCCGGGTAAGTCAAGGCCGCCAGAATCGCCAGACTGCCGCTACCGGTGCACAGGTCCAGCACGTTTTGTGTCGATTCTTTGAGCCAGTAATCCATGCTGCCATCGGCCATCAACTCCGCAATCAGCGAACGCGGAATAATGACGCGTTCATCCATAAAACGACACCCCCTGCAACCAGGCTTCGTGGGTCAGGTAGGCCGCCGGTTTGCGTGTGCGGAACCCGTTCTTCAAAAAGCATAGCAATGCGTTCAGCATCCAGGAGGGCTACAGGCATATTGGCCTTGGAGTCCTCGCCGTCCAACGGTATCCAGGGGCAGACCCAAAGCCCACAATACCAGCCAGGTTGCTTCGTCCCGTGCATTGTTGGTGCCGTGACCGAAGGCCAGTTGGCTTCGTGAATGGCTCGCACCCGACGCAATCCAGTTCGATACTGTCATGTGGCTGACCTGACGTTCGAGGTTTTTCAATGGTGCGGCGGTAGATGTTCTTCAGAGGCTCGATATCCGCCACTCGCACATTCGTTGACCATATGGATGGTGGCGTTGGGCGGGCCCATTTCAACCACCTGGGGCAGATGCGGGCGATAAACCGGCCGTCGCTGGTGCCGCCGGTGGTCGAGAGCTGGGTTTTCAATGCCGGTTTCCGTCCGAATGGCCGCCCGCACGGCATCCACCAATGAGCCTGGGGTGGTGAGGAAGGGCAGGCCCCCCACGGTCCAGGTCAGGTCGTATTCCAGCTCAAATTTTTCCAGCACACGCGCCAGGCGTTTTTGCAGTGATTCCGGGGTCGATTCCGTCGAAAAACGGAAATTGAAGTCAATAACCACCGATCCGGGAATAACGTTGCCCGCGCCGGTTCCGCCATGGATGTTGCTGACCTGCCAGGTTGTGGGCGGAAAAAACGCATTGCCTTGGTCCCATTCCACAGCGACCAATTCGGCCAGGGCCGGGGCCAGCAGGTGGATCGGGTTCTTGGCCAGTTGCGGGTAGGCAATGTGGCCCTGCACGCCTTGACCGTGAGTTTTCCGCTCATGGTGCCGCGTCGGCCGTTCTTGATCATGTCGCCGGTGCGCTTCCACCGAGGTGGGCTCACCCACAATGCAATAGTCCAGCGTTTCGCCCCGTGCCTGCAAGGCCTGGCACACCACGACGGTTCCGTCATTGGCCGGGCCTTCTTCGTCACTGGTAATCAACAGGGCCAGGTTGATCCTGGGGTTGGGGTTGGGTGACCAAAAACTCCTCAATAGCCACCACAAAAGCGGCCAGCGACACCTTCATGTCACTGCTGCCGCGCCCGTACAACTTGCCGTCGCGGTGGGTGGGCAAAAAGGGTGGGCTATCCCACTGCGCAACCGGTCCGGTGGGCGCCACATCGGTGTGCCCCGCAAACACCAGGGCTTTGCTGGTCGAGAGTTCTGCTATTGAATTGCTAGCGCCTTGCGCTTGTTCTATGTGGGATGCGGCGCGTTTTGCCCAAAGGTTGTGACCGAAAAGTCGGCTGGCCCACTGACGATGGTTTCACAGCTGAACCCGATGGCTTGCAGGCGCTGGGCGATCAGTTCCTGGCAGCCGGCATCCGGCGGGGTGGTGGAGGCGCGGGCGATCAATTGCTCGGCCAAATGCAAAGTCGCCTCATATTGAGGCCCCCAGCTTGCTAGATGCGCGCTGGCCCCGAGGCACCCCCCGCCCCCCGGGGTGTGGAGCTTGCTGAAGCGGTTCTGCGCGGCGCTCATCAATGCTTCACATCCAGCGTGATTTCCGTGAAGGAGGCCTCTTCGCTTTCTTCTTCGGCGGCAACGGTTTTGTTGGCCTTGGTGAAGTCGTTTTGCAGACGCCACATCAAGTTGGTGGGTGAGTCGGCGTTGGCCAGACCCTCCTTGCGGTCAATCACACCTTCGACGATCAGGCGCGCAATGTCCTGCTCAAAGACTGCGAACCTTCTGCCATGGACTTCTCCATGGCTTCCTTGACGCCCGAAAAGTCACCCTTCTCGATCAACTCGGAAATCAGCTTGGTATTGAGCAGTACTTCGACCGCGGGAATCCGGGTGCCCGCCGTATTGCGCATCAGGCGCTGCGAGACAATGGCTTTCATGGCCGCAGCCAGGTCGCCCAACATGGTTTGGCGCACTTCGACCGGGTAAAAGCTCAGGATACGGTTGAGCGCCTGGTAACTGTTGTTGGCGTGCATGGTGGCCAGACACAGGTGGCCCGATTGGGCGTATGCGATCGCCGCCGACATGGTTTCACGGTCGCGGATCTCCCCAATCAGAATCACATCGGGGGCCTGGCGCAGCGCATTTTTGAGCGCTACTTGCAGGCTCTTGGTGTCGGTCCCGATCTCACGCTGATTGATGACGGACTTCTTGTTCTTGAACAAAAACTCGACCGGGTCTTCAATGGTCAGAATGTGGCCCGACACTGTGGCGTTGCGGTGGTCGATCATGGACGCCAGCGTGGTGCTCTTGCCCGCGCCGGTGGCGCCGACCATCAGCAACAAGCCCCGCTTTTCCATGATCAGGTTACCCAGGATCGGAGGCAGGAACAGGTCTGCCAGTGCGGGGACATCGACCGTGATGAAACGAAACACCGCGGCAATGCTGCCGCGCTGACGCATGGCACTGACCCGAAAACGGCCCAAGCCGGCGATGGGAAAACCCATGTTCAACTCGCTCTCGGCGTCCAGTTCGGCCATGCGTTCGGGCGGCAGAATTTCGGCTAGCAGACTTCGAGGCGCATCAAAGGGGAGTGCCTGGTTGTTGATCGGCACACACTGACCGTTGATCTTGATCAGTGCCGGTGAGTTGGCCGACAGGTAAACGTCTGAGGCTTTCTTCTCCGCCATCAGGCGAAGAATACGTTCCATCGTGCCAGTTGGAGGGGTTGTAGCCATAGGTCAGCCTCGGTTGGACGTCAATAAATGAATGATTAGTCGCGCAGCAAGTCGTTGAGCGATGTTTTGGCCCGGGTCTGGGCATCCACATGCTTGACGATGATGGCTGCGTACAAACTGTACTTGCCACCGTCCTTGGGCAAGGTGCCGCTGATGACGACCGAACCCGCCGGGATGCGGCCATAACTCACTTCACCGGTGGCGCGGTCGTAAATTGGGGTGCTCTGGCCGACATGTACGCCCCTCGACAGCACCGAATTTTCTTCGACGATGACCCCTTCCACCACTTCAGAGCGGGCGCCGATGAAGCAGTTGTCTTCGATGATGGTCGGGTTGGCCTGCATGGGTTCCAGCACCCCGCCAATGCCCACGCCACCGGAAAGGTGTACGTTTTTGCCGATTTGCGCACAGGACCCGACGGCGGCCCAAGTGTCTACCATCGTGCCATCGTCCACGTAAGCGCCGATGTTCACAAAGCTGGGCATCAAAATGGCACCTTTGCCAACAAAGCTACCGCGACGGGCTACAGCGGGAGGAACCACGCGCGCACCGGTAGCCCGCATTTCTTCGGCGGACAGGTCAGAGAATTTGGTTTGCACCTTGTCATAGAAACCGAGTTGCCCTGCTTGGATGATTTCGTTGTCGCGTAGGCGAAAGCTCAACAACACTGCTTTTTTGATCCATTGGTGGGTGGTCCATTGGCCCACGCTCTCGCGGGTGGCAACACGCAAGCGGCCGCTGTCCAGTTCATTGATCACGTGTTCCACCGCGTCGCGCACTTCTTGGGAGGACGAATTGACCGAGATATTGGCGCGGTCTTCCCACGCTGCATCGATGATGTTTTGAAGTTGTTGGCTCATGGTGTACTTTCTAATGGATCTTTTGAGGGCACTGCGGAAGGTCGGTCCCTCATGGCTTTAGTTTCTGGATTTCACAAACTGGACGATGCGTTCGGCAGCTTCCACACACTCTGGCGTCTGCGCAACCAGCGCCATGCGAATGCGATGGGCACCTGGGTTGAAACCCCGCGCTTCACGTGCCAGAAAGCTGCCAGGCAATACCGTCACATTGTAAAGAGCCAGCAGTTCGCGTGCGAAGTCGGTATCGCTGCCTTTGACGTCGGCCCACAGATAGAAGCCGGCGTCGGGCAGGGCGACGTCCAGCACCTGCGCCAGGATCGGTGTTACTGCGGCAAATTTGGCCCGGTACTGCTCCCGGTTGTCCTGCACATGTTGTTCATCGTCCCATGCCGCAATGCTGGCCGCCTGCACCACCGTGCTCATGGCGCTGCCATGGTAGGTGCGGTACAGCAGGAACTGCTTGACCAGGGCCGCATCACCGGCACAAAAGCCACTGCGCATGCCCGGAACATTGCTGCGCTTGGACAGGCTGGTCAGGATCAGCAGGTTCCTGAAATCGCTGCGACCGAGTTGCGCCGCGGCTTCCAGTCCGCCCAGGGGAGGTTCCTCGCGGAAATAGATCTCGCTGTAACACTCGTCGGACGCAATGACAAAACCAAAACGGTCGCTCAGTTCAAACAGCTTCTTCCACTCGCCCAGCGGCATCACGGCGCCTGTGGGGTTGCCCGGCGAGCAGACAAACAACAACTGGGTGCGGGCCCAGACCGCGTCGGGCACGCTGTCCCAATCCTGGGCGAAGTTGCGTGCGGGGTCGGAGGGCACAAAGTAGGGCTCTGCGCCCGAAAGCAGGGCGGCGCCTTCGTAGATTTGGTAGAAAGGGTTGGGGCACACCACCAGCGGTGCTTGGTCTGGCGCAAGCCGTGCGGCCGGATTTACCACGGTCTGGGCCAGCGCAAACAGCGCTTCCCGAGACCCGTTGACCGGGAGAATCTGGGTGTCGGGATTGAGTTGCAAGCCGTAGCGGCGTTGCAGCCAACGCCCGATGGACTGGCGCAGGGCCGGCACACCACCGGTGGCAGGATAGATTGAAAGTCCACCCTGTGGATCGTTGATGGCCTGGCAATAGGCGTCCTTGATCAGTTGTGGTGTTGCGTGGCGCGGCTCACCGATGCCCAGGCTGATGGGTGTATAGACGGTATTGGGGGTGACGGTGGCAAACAGCTGGCGCAGACGCTCGAACGGGTAGGCCTGCAGCAGAGACAAATTCGGATTCATGGGGAGCCATTATCCCCGAGCCCTTGCTACACTGCGGCCGGACTGATGTGGCGATGCCTTCGTAATGCAAATAGACCTAGGAGTCGAGGATGTCGAAACTTCCGGGATGCTGAGACGCAAGCCCCTGCGCGCTATCATTGCAGTACCGCGGTTCCGGGGGCTGCTCCGAAAACGTTAATCAAATCAACAGCTTAGCCCGATTTTTCGTCTTCCGTGCGCCTCAATTCCATCAAGTTATCCGGGTTCAAATCCTTTGCCGAACCCACCAACTTCCTGTTGCCTGGCCAATTGGTGGGGGTGGTCGGGCCCAATGGCTGCGGCAAGTCCAACATCATGGACGCGGTGCGCTGGGTGCTGGGCGAGAGCAAGGCCAGTGAGTTGCGTGGCGAGTCCATGCAGGACGTGATCTTCAACGGCACCACGACCCGCAAGCCGGCCAGCCGCTCCAGCGTCGAACTGATTTTTGACAACGCCGACCATCGCGCTGGTGGCCAGTGGGGCCAGTTTGGCGAAATTGCCGTCAAACGTGTGTTGACCCGTGACGGCACCTCCAGCTACTTCATCAACAACCAGCCGGTGCGCCGCCGTGATGTGCAGGACGTTTTTTTGGGCACCGGCCTGGGGCCACGCGCCTACGCCATCATTGGCCAGGGCACGATCAGCCGCATCATCGAATCCAAGCCCGAAGAACTGCGCCTGTTTCTGGAAGAGGCGGCCGGGGTTTCCAAATACAAGGAGCGCCGCCGCGAGACCGAGAACCGCCTGTCTGACACCCGCGAAAATCTGACCCGGGTCGAAGACATCCTGCGCGAACTCAACACCAATCTGGAAAAGCTGGAAAAGCAGGCCGAGGTGGCGCAAAAGTACAACGCGCTGCAGGCCGATGTCACGCTCAAGCAGCACCAGCAGTGGTTTTTGAAGCGGGCCGAAGCGCTGGCGGACCAGTCCCGGGTCAAGGCGGATGCATCCAGCGCCGTGAATGCGCTGGAAAGCCGCATGGCCGACTTGCGCTCTATCGAGGCCGACCTGGAGGCCGTGCGCCAGGCCCACTACGCGGCGGGCGACCAGGTCAACCAGGCCCAGGGCTTGCTGTACGAAGCCAGTACCGATGTCGGTCGCCTGGAAGCTGAAATCCGATTCGTCGTGGAAGGCCGCCAGCGCGCCGAGCAGCGCCTGCAAAGCTTGCAGGAGCAAATTGGCCAATGGGCCGCCCGCAAGGAAGACGCACAGGGTGAGGTCGAACGACTGGCCGAGCTGGCCTTGTTGGGCGATGAACAAACCGAGCTGTTGTCGGCACAGGTGGAGGAGCAGGCCCAACAGTTGCCGGACCTCGAAGACGCGCTGACGGCGGCCCAGGCAGCGGCCAACAACCAGCGTGGCAGTGTGATGCAGGTGCAGCAACAGATTCAGGTACTGGCCGCCGAGCAACGCAGCATCGAAGAGCAGTTTCGGCAGGTATCCACCCGCCGTGAGCGCCTGGCGGTCGATCGCACCGCCCTGGCGATGCCGGATGAGGCACGGCTTCAAGAATTGGAAATCACGCTCACCGATGCCCAGGAAATGGCGGCGGTGGCCGACGCCCGGTTGCAGGATTTGCAGGACGTGCTGCCGCAACGCGATGAGACGCGCCGGGCCCAACAGCAAACCGTCAACGACGAGTCGGCGCGCCAGGCAGATTTGTCGGCCCGCCTGGAGGCGTTGCGCACCCTGCAGGAGAAAGTCAAGACCGATGGCAAGCTGCAACCCTGGCTGGCCAAACATGGGCTGGACCACTTGCAAGGCTTGTGGACCCGCATTCATATTGAGCAGGGCTGGGAAAACGCGTTGGAGGGGGCTTTGCGTGAGCGACTCTCGGCCTTGGAAGTGTCGCGTCTGGAGTTGGTGCGGGCCTTTGCCAACGACGCACCACCGGCCAAACTGGCGTTTTTCAGCACACCCCTGGCCGTTGCGCCCGACCCCCATGCGTCACTGCCGCGCCTGGCCGATCTGCTGCGTATCAGCGATGCCGGTCAAAAGGCCATTCTGTCGGACTGGCTGCAGGGGTGTTACACGGCTCCCAGTTTTGAAGATGCCCTGGCCAAACGGGACATGCTGCAGCCGGGCGAGAGCATCTATATCAAATCGGGGCACGTGGTCACCAGCCATAGCGTGAGTTTTTATGCGCCCGACTCCGAGCAGGCAGGGCTTTTGGCCCGCGCGCAGGAGATCGAGAACTTGGAAAAAGAGCTGCGCGCGCAAGTCATGATTGCAGACGAAGCCCGTGTTGCTTTGGTGCGGGCCGAAGCCGCGTATGCGGACGCTTCACAGCGGCTGGTGGGTGTGCGGCGCGAAGCCAGTGAAACGCAAACCAAGGTGCATGCCTTGCAGGTCGAGACTTTGCGCCTTTCGCAATTGGCTGAACAGGCGCGGTCACGCAGTGCCCAAATTGATGCCGATCTGGCTGAAGTTCAGGCCCAGCTTGACGACCTGCAAGAGCGCAGGGAGACCGCAGAAGGCCGTTTTGAATCACTGGACTTGCAGCTGGCCGACAGCCAGGAACGCCACGCCGAAATGGACGAACGGGTGATTGACCTGCAGCGCAAATTGACGCAATGCCGCGAGCAGCAGCGCAGCCTGGAACGCCAGGCGCAAGAAGCCCAGTTTGCCCAGCGCAGCCTGCAGGCCCGTACCGCCGAGTTGGCCCGCACCATAGACACTGCCGACCAGCAAACCGCAGCGGTGCATGCGGAGGCCCTGCGTGCGCGCGAGGAGTTGGCCCGCCTGACCGATGCCGCCGCACAGGCCGGTTTGCAGAATGCACTGGCTTTGAAACTGGAACGCGAACAGGCCCTGGGCGCCAAACGCAGCGAATACGACGACCTGACCGCCAAGCTACGGGCCAGCGACGAACGCCGTCTGCAACTGGAGCGCGAGCTGGAGCCCTTGCGCCAGCGCATCACGGAATTTCAGCTCAAGGAACAGGCCGCGCGCCTGGGTTTTGAGCAGTATGAGCAGCAGTTATTGGACGCGCAGGCCGATCTGGAGCTTGTGGAGCAGTCCATCAAAGACGGCAGTGTTCGCCTGCTTGGTATGCAGGGCGACATCGACCGCCTGCACCGCGAGATTGCGGCACT
Organism: Candidatus Aalborgicola danicus; assembly: GCA_016703945.1. Lineage (GTDB taxonomy): Bacteria > Pseudomonadota > Gammaproteobacteria > Burkholderiales > Burkholderiaceae_C > Allorhodoferax > Allorhodoferax danicus. Next base: position 90,329 of record JADJBC010000046.1, on the reverse strand, counting down.
GGGGGCGGTTAATCTGGCCGCGCTGGATGAGTTGGCCGCAGCGCGTGAACGCAAGCAATTCCTGGATTCACAGAACGACGATCTGGCGCAGGCCATGCAAACGCTGGAAGACGCGATACGCAAGATCGACGCCGAAACCCGCGACATGTTGTCGGGCACGTTCGAGAAGGTTAATGGGCATTTCGGGCGCATGTTCCCGGAGTTGTTTGGTGGTGGCAATGCGCGTCTGGTCATTACCGGTGACGAAATCCTGGATTCGGGCGTGCAGGTGATTGCCCAGCCACCGGGCAAGAAAAACCAGACCATTCACCTGTTGTCCGGTGGCGAAAAGGCCCTGACGGCGATTGCGCTGGTGTTTGCGATTTTCCAGTTGAACCCGGCACCTTTTTGCCTGCTGGACGAAGTGGATGCCCCCTTGGACGACGCCAACACCGAGCGGTATGCCAAACTGGTACGCAGCATGAGCAAAGAAACCCAATTTCTCTTCATCAGCCACAACAAGATTGCGATGGAAATGGCCGAGCAACTGATCGGCGTCACCATGCAGGAGCAAGGTGTGTCACGTATCGTTGCTGTAGACATGGAGTCCGCCTTGACACTGGCAGAGCTTGCCTAAAAATCATGAGCAATTTACAGATCGGTTTGGCAATTGCGGGCGGCCTGATTCTGGCCGCGGTCGTGGCCCATGGAGCCTTGAGTTCACGCCGAAATGCGCCGCGCCAGGCCTTGCCCGAAGCCCGCCATTCGGGGGACAGCAGTGCCAGCGGACCGCGCGAACCCGGGCTGACTGAATTCGAGAATACCCAACCCATCAACCAGCCGCCGGCAGTGCGGCGCTTGGCGATGGACCCTTTGATCGATGTGATTGCCACCATCACAATCGATGCTCCGCACCCGGTGGTGTCGGGTGAGGCCGCCATCGCGGCCATGCCCAGCACGCGCCGTGCCGGAACCAAGCCGTTTGCCATCGAAGGCCACAACCTGAGGACTTTGAACTGGGAAGTGCCGCTGGCTGGCCAGCGTTATGGCAGCTTTCAGGCCGGGGTGCAGTTGGCGAACCGTTCCGGCGCGCTGAATGAAATCGAATATTCCGAGTTTGTGGTCAAGACCCAGGCCTTTGCCGATGCCATCAACGGCACGCCGGATTTTCCGGAAATGCTGGAGGAGGTTGCGCGCGCCCGTGAACTCGACCAGTTTGCCGGTGCACACGATGCGCAATTGGGCTTCACGATTCGTGCGCAAAACGCCTCCTGGAGCCCGGGTTATGTGCAACAGAATGCCGCACGGCTGGGCTTTGTGGCCGGGGTTATTCCCGGGCGCATGGTACTGCCCGCCAGTGTGGACGGCGGCGCACCGGTGCTGGTGCTCAGTTTTGACCCCCAGGCGGCTTTGGCCGAGGACCCGGCACAGTCGGCGATCCGCGACATTGCCCTGCACCTGGACGTGGCCCAGGTCGCGCGGGCCGAGCGCCCCTTTGTGCGCATGCGCGAAACAGCCGCCGCCCTGGCGCAGACCATGGATGGTGTGGTCACCGACGACAACGGCCAGCTTCTGAACTCTCAGACCATGGATGTCATCGGCAGCGAACTGGAAAGCCTGTACGACACGCTGGAGCAACGCGATTTGGCAGCGGGTTCGCTTTTGGCACGCCGTTTGTTTGCCTGACCAGACGCATTTGCCATGTCCACCCCGGATTTGTTTGCTGTGCCTGCGCTGCAATCGCAACCGCTATCACAGGCACAGCAGCACCCCGACGAAGTGCGCCTGTACACCTTGCGCGGCTTGCTGCACACCTACAGCCATCAGTACTATGTGCTGGACGCGCCCCAGGTTCCCGATGCGGAGTATGACCGCCTGTTTCAGGAGCTACAGGCGATCGAAGCCAGCCATCCCGGGTGGATCAGCGCCGACTCTCCGACTCAGCGCATAGGGGGCAAACCGCTGGCGCAATTCGCATCGGTGCGACACGCCGTGCCCATGCTAAGCATCCGCACCGAGACCGACACCGAGGCCAGCGGTGCGCAAAACTTTGATACCCGGGTGCGCAAGGAGTTGGGTCTGACGGAATCCGACCCGCCGGTCGAGTATGTGGCCGAACTCAAGTTCGACGGTCTGGCCATGAACTTGCGTTACGAACACGGCGTGCTGGTGCAGGCCGCCACGCGGGGTGATGGCGAAATGGGTGAGGATGTGACGCAAAACATCCGCACCATACGGCAAATCCCTTTGAAGCTGCCGCAGGGCGTGCCAGCAGTGTTGGAAGTGCGCGGCGAGGTCTATATGCGCCGAGACGACTTCGAAGCCCTGAACGAACGCCAGCGCCAGCGCATTGCGGCCGGAGAGAAGGGTGAAAAGACCTTCGTGAACCCACGCAACGCGGCTGCGGGCGCCGTGCGCCAGCTTGACCCCGCCATTGCCGCCCAACGGCCATTGAGTTTTTTTGCCTATGGCCTGGGTCAAGTGACACCGGTGGAGCAGGGTGGTCCGAGCTTTGGCACCCACTTTGACCTGCTCCAGTCCCTCAAGTCCTGGGGTTTTCCGGTTGCAGCCCTCGTAAATATTGCGCAAGGTGCTCCTGAATTGATAGCGTATCACGCACGCATTGGTCAACTTCGGGACCAGCTTCCCTTCGATATCGATGGTGTGGTCTACAAGGTGAACAGCCTGGCCTTGCAGCAACAACTGGGTTTTGTGACTCGCGAGCCACGCTGGGCGGTGGCCCACAAATACCCGGCCCAGGAACAACTCACTACAGTGCTGGGCATCGACGTGCAGGTCGGGCGCACCGGCAAGCTCACACCGGTGGCCAAGCTGGCGCCTGTGTTTGTGGGTGGCGTGACCGTTACCAACGCCACACTGCATAACGAGGACGAGGCGCGCCGCAAGGACGTGCGGGTTGGCGATACCGTGGTCGTGCGCCGCGCTGGCGATGTGATCCCGGAAGTGGTTTCCGTCCTGTTGGAGAAGCGTGTCGGCGACCCGCCCCAGTTCACGATGCCGCGTACCTGTCCGGTGTGTGGCTCGTTGGCTGTGCGGGAAGAGGGCGAGGCTGATTACCGCTGCACCGGCGGACTGTTTTGCAGTGCCCAGCGCAAGCAAGCCATCCTGCATTTTGCCCAGCGCCGTGCTGTCGAGGTTGAGGGGCTGGGTGACAAGCTGGTGGACCAACTGGTGGATGCTGGCGTCGTCAACACCCTGCCGGATCTGTACCGTCTCGGGCTGACAGCACTTGCGGCTCTGGATCGCATGGCCGACAAGTCCGCGCAGAATCTGCTGGAGGCGCTGCAAAAATCGAAGCAGACCACGCTACCGCGTTTTCTGTTTGGTCTCGGCATTCGCCATGTGGGCGAAGCCACCGCCAAAGCGCTAGCCCGGCACTTTGGCCAGCTGGACCGCATCATGGACGCCGCGGTGGAGCAGTTGCTGGAGGTGCCCGATGTCGGTCCCATCGTGGCCCAAAGCATTCGGACCTTCTTCGACCAGGCCCATAACCGCGAAGTGGTGGAACAGCTGCGCGCCTGCGGGCTGACCTGGGAGGAGGGCGAACCAGCCGTGCTGGCCCCAAAGCCCCTGGCCGGCAAGACCTTTGTGCTGACCGGCACCTTCCCGACGTTGAGTCGGGACCAAGCCAAGGATCTGCTGGAGGCTGCCGGAGCCAAGGTCGCGGGATCGGTCAGCAAGAAGACGGACTATGTGGTGGCCGGTGCGGAAGCTGGCAGCAAGCTGGAAAAAGCACAGGCGCTGGGCGTGGTTGTGATTGATGAGGCCGCCATGAATGCCCTGCTGCAAGGAAAACCCGAAGGAGACCCAGATGGCAGTGCGTGACATCCTCAAAATGGGCGACCCCCGCCTGCTGCGTATGGCCAAACCGGTGCCGCAGGACGGTTTTGATTCCGATGCGTTGCACCTGCTGGTCAGCGACCTGCTGGACACCATGAAAGGTGCCAACGGGGCAGGCCTGGCGGCGCCCCAGATCGGGGTCGATTTACAGGTTGTTGTATTTGGCAGCCGCGAGTCCAACCCGCGGTACCCGGATCGCCCGCTGGTGCCGCCCACGGTGCTGGTCAATCCGGTGATCACACCTCTGGCCGCCAATGGCAGCACCCAGGGCGACTTTGACGAGGAAGAGGATTGGGAGGGTTGCCTGTCGGTACCCGGACTACGCGCCAAAGTGCCGCGCTGGTCACATATTCGTTACACCGGCTTCGACCAGTATGGTGACTCTATTGACCGCACCGTGCAGGGCTTTCACGCCCGGGTGGTGCAGCATGAGTGTGACCACCTTTGGGGAAAACTCTACCCTATGCGGGTGCGCGATTTCAGCCAGTTTGGCTATACCGAGGTTTTGTTTCCCGAACTCGCCTGAGCGCGACGCCGCACCGCCTGAGCAACACCCGGCCGGGGTTCATGGTATTCAGCGGGTCCAGAGCCAATTTGATGGCACGCATCATGGACAGCGCCACCGGTGACTTGTGTTGCTCCAGTTTTGCGCGCTTGAGGCTGCCCACGCCATGTTCGGCGGAGATGGAACCTTTGAACTGGTCCACCATGGTGTAGACGATGGCATTGACCGCTTTTTCCTGGGTTTTCAGGAAGTCCTCGGCATCCACGTCAGAGGGGGCTTGCACGTTGTAGTGCAGGTTGCCGTCGCCCAGATGGCCGTAGTTGACCAGGCGCATGCCGGGGAAAGCCTGCTCCAGCAGCGCATCGGTCAGGCGCACAAACTCGGGGATGCGGGACACGGCAATCGAGATGTCGTGTTTGATGTTCAGGCCTTCCTGGGCCTGGGCCAGTGGAATGCTCTCACGGATATGCCACAGTGCGCGTGCCTGGGTGATGCTTTCGGCCACTACGGCGTCGACGACGCAGCCGTCTTCCATGGCAACTTCCAACAAACGCTCAAAACGCTCACGGGCATGGGTCTCCGACTCCTGGTCGGAGTTCTCAAGGACCACACAGTACGGCGCGTCACTGTTCTGGAATGGCACGCGCAGTTGTGGAAAGTGCTTGGTGACCAAACTCAACGCAAATTGGCCCATCACCTCAAAACCCGTCAGTCCGGCACTCAGGTGCCGGTGCGCCAAGCCCAGCAGTTGCACGGCGGCTTCCAGCGACGGTACGGCGGCAAAGGCGGTGAGTTGCGCCACCGGCAGCGGGTACAGCTTCATCGTGGCGGCGGTAATCACCCCCAAGGTGCCTTCGGAGCCAATCATCAGGTGGCGCAGGTCGTAACCGGTGTTGTCCTTGCGCAGGCCCGACAGTCCGTCCCAAATCTCACCTTGCGCGGTGACCACTTCCAGCCCCAGGCACAACTCGCGGGTATTGCCATAACGTACCACCTGCGTGCCGCCAGCGTTGGTGCCCAGGTTGCCGCCTATGGTGCAGCTGCCTTCGGCCGCCAGACTCAGCGGGAACAAAAATCCCGCCTTCTCGCAGACTTCCTGTAGGGTTTGCAGCACACAACCGGCGTCCACCGTCACGGTCAGGTTGCCGGCGTCCAGCGCGCGAACCTGGTTCATGCGCAGCAGGCTCAACACAACTTGTGCCGCTGGCATCCGGTGTGGAGCCCACCACCATGCCGGTGTTGCCACCTTGCGGGACGATGCTGACACCGGCCTGCACACAGGCTTTGACCACGGCGGCTACTTCTGTTGTGGAAGCCGGGCGCACCACGGCCAAGGCGCGCCCGCGTTCGCGTTTGCGCCAATCGAGCTCCCAGGCGCTGAGGTCGCCTTCGGTTAACACATGGTCTTTGCCGGTGATGGCGCGTAACTGCTGCAGCAATTCGGTGTGGGTGGTCTTGGTCATCTTGATGGCGTGGCGGTCGCGGTGGCGTCGGGTGTGTCAGGATCGTGCGGGTGGGCCAGGCGCAGGCGCACATGGGCGGTGCAGGCCACAAACAGCGTGATGCACAGCGCAATTTCCAGCATGGCCAGGTAGTTGCCGGGCGCCTTGTCGCTCCAGGCCCGCACCACACCTTCGATGAAATACAGCCACACCACCAGGCTGACCCAGCGGTAGGTGTACATGCGGTTTTTCAGCAGGCCGGCCAGCGGAATACACAGCGGCAGGGCCTTGAGCACCAGCCAGGAGCCGCCGGGGCGCAGCGGTGCCAACACCAGTTCCCAGGCCAGGGCCAGCACAATCAGACCCAGCAGGCTTCCTACGGCGAGCCAGCGGGTGAGGTTGACGGACAGAGAGGGGGCAGGGGAGGGGGGCGGGCGTGTTCATGGTCGGTGGCATCATAGCGGCATGCACAAGCTTGAACGTTTAAGAGGCTGGCTCAATGAAGTCGCCCAAGTCCCCTGGCTCGAAGCCATGCGCACCCTGCGCGAGCGTTTTCGCGAGGACCGCCTGGGCCTTACCGCCAGCAGCCTGACCTTTACCACCACCATTGCGCTGGTGCCTTTTATCACCGTGGCGCTGGCGGTGTTCACCGCCTTCCCGATGTTTGCCAAGTTTCAGGACGTGCTGCAGAAGTGGCTGATTGACAGCCTGGTGCCCGACAACATTGCCCGCCAGGTGCTGGGTTACCTCAACCAGTTTGCCGGCAAGGCCAGCAAGCTGGGTGTGCTGGGGCTGGCGGTGTTGCTGGGTACGGCATTGGCCCTGGTGTTCACCATTGACCGCACGCTCAACAATATTTGGCGGGTGCGTACCGCGCGGCCATTCGCCCAGCGGGTGCTGATTTACTGGGCTGCCATCACGCTGGGGCCGGTGTTGCTGGCGGTCAGTTTGAGCATCACCTCGTATGCCATTTCGACGTCCGGTGGCTTGGTGGGTGTGATGCCAGGCAGTGTGTCCGTGCTGCTGGACCTGTTGCAGTTTGTGCTGGTGGCGGCAGGCATGGCAAGCCTGTTTCATTTTGTACCCAATACCCATGTGCGCTGGGGACATGCATGGATTGGTGGCGTTTTTGTGTCTGCAGGCATCGAGCTTGCCAAAAAGGGGCTGGCCTTGTACCTGAAAGGTGTGCCGACCTATTCCGCCGTGTACGGTGCGTTTGCGACGCTGCCCATTTTGCTGATCTGGATTTATGTGGTGTGGGTCGTGGTGCTGTTGGGTGCTGCGTTGACCGCCTATATGCCGAGCCTATTGGCGGGTGGCACCTTGCGCCGTCTGCCCCATGGCTGGCGATTCCAGCTGTCGCTGGAAGTGGTGCAGCAACTGGAGCTGGTGCGGCTTGCGGATGCCAAGGGCTTGACGCTGGACCAGTTGTGCCGGGTGCTGCAGGTTGACCCCCTGCGGCTTGAGCCCTTGCTGCAAACACTGACGTCTTTCGATTGGATAGGCCAGCTGCGCGAGGTCTTGCAGCCGGGTGCCGAGGCGCGGTATGTGCTGCTGGTGGACCCGGACATTACGCCGCTGCAGCCCCTGTTGAGCGCCTGGCTTGTCGAGCGCACCGCGCAGACCGAAAAGATATGGCAAATTGGCCACTGGCCCTCGATAACACTGCGTGAGGTGCTATGAATTCATGAGCGTTTTGGACTGTTAGCAGCCACCAGTCCGGGACATTGTTCAGAGATTCCCGACTGCTATCAAAAAATCGCGGATGGCAAACAGGGTTTCGTCCGGCGTTTCAGTCATCTGGTGGTGACCCACGGGCAGGTTCACCACCTGTACCGTTTTGCCGCTGGCTTTCGCCCTTTGGCAATCAACGGCTGCGCGGCTTTGGCGGCGGTCATCTGGTCCTGCGTACCCAATACAAAGAGTACGGGGCAGGTGATGGCTCCGATTGCGGCTTCGCCATTCGCATAACGGTCACAGGCCACAAAGCCGCGGTGGAACACATTGACCGCCGTATTGCTGGCCAGCACACGTTTTCCCAGTGCCATGCTGGCACCAAACACCCAGGTGCCTGGCCCCAGTGCCGACGGTGGTGCCGCGAGTGTGCTGCGCGAGAACACATTGATCATGTTCAGCGCCTTCAGCGGTTCGTTCAGCGAGGTCTCAATCAGCACCGGCGACACCTTCATCGGGAAGGCCGTGCCCACCAACACCAGGTGCGTGACACGCTCTTTCAGCCGGGACGCCGCTTCCAGCGCAATCAGCGAGCCCCAGCTGTGGCCTACCAGAGCCGCCTTTGGCACTCCGGCAGCGTCCAGCAGTGCGGCGATGAAGTCTGCCGCTTCTTCGACCGAAGACGGGGCCTCGCCCGCGCTGCGGCAGTGCCCCGGCAGGTCCACTGCCAGCACGTTGTAACCGTGGTTGGCCAGGTAGCGGCTTTGCAAAATCCAGACGCTGTGGTCGTGCAGCACGCCGTGGATGAAAACCACGGTGGGCTTGGCGACATCGAATGCCTTGCCGCCGGTGTAGCAATAAGTCTGGGCGCTGTTGACAGTGAGGTACATAAACGTGACTCTTCAGCAATGTTGTGAGGCAAATTGGCTTTTTGCCCTCGTGGAATATGCATTAACAGCTACGAAAACAATAGCAAGTGACTGCTGGAGCTTGGGCGTTGCTCACGCCTTCTCGGCCGCCTTGAGCGCCCGTTTGAGGTCGTCAATCAGATCGTCGGCATCTTCCAGCCCAATCGACAAGCGAATCGTGCCCTGGGTGATGCCAGCGCCGGCCAGGGCCTCGTCCGTCATGCGGAAATGCGTGGTGCTGGCGGGGTGGATCACCAGGCTGCGGCAGTCGCCCACATTGGCCAGGTGGCTGAAGACTTTCAGGGTCTCAATGAATTTTTTGCCTTGTTCGCGGTTGCCCTTGAGGTCAAAGCTGAACACCGAGCCCGCGCCGCGCGGTAGCAGCTTTTGCGCCAGCGCATGGCTGGGGTGGATCTCCAGCATCGGGTGACCAACCCGGCCGACAAAAGGCTGGCTGGCCAGGAACTGCACCACTTTTTCGGTATTGCTTATATGGCGCTCCATGCGCAGGCCCAGGGTTTCGACGCCCTGCAAAATCAGCCAGGCGGTGTGCGGGCTCATGCAGGCGCCAAAGTCGCGCAGGCCTTCGCGGCGCGCGCGCAGCAGGAAGGCACCAACCGTGCTTTCCTCGCTGAAATTCATGTTGTGAAAGCCCGCATAAGGCGCAGCCAGTTCCTCGAATTTGCCGGATTCTGCGTAGGCTTTTGCCCAGTCAAAACTGCCGCCATCGACCACGATTCCGCCGACCACGGTGCCGTGGCCGGACAGAAACTTGGTGGCCGAGTGGTAGACCAGATCAGCGCCCAACTCCAAGGGTTTCATCAGCCAGGGCGAAGTCAGGGTGGAGTCCACCAGCAGCGGCACACCGGCCTCGTGCGCTATGGTTGAGACGGTGGGAATGTCCAGCACATCCAGCCCCGGATTGCCCACGGTCTCGCCAAACAGCAGCTTGGTGGTGGGCTGTATTGCGGCCTTCCAACTGTCGGTATCACCGGGCTTGACGAAAGTGGTTTCAATCCCAAAGCGGCGCATCGTGTAGTGCAGCAGGTTCTGCGAGCCGCCATACAACGCCGTGCTGGCCACGATGTGCGAACCGGCGCCCATCAACGTGGCAATACTCAGGTGCAGGGCTGCCTGACCACTGGCGGTAGTGATGGCGCCAATGCCGCCTTCGAGTGCCGCCACACGCTGCTCCAGCACCGCATTGGTCGGGTTGCTGATGCGGCTGTAGACGTGTCCCGCGCGTTCGAGGTTGAACAGCGACTGCGCGTGCTCACTCGACTCAAAGACAAAGGAGGTGGTCAGATGGATGGGAACCGCCCGTGCCCCGGTGCTGGGGTCGGGCGCGGCCCCTGCGTGCAGGGCCAGAGTGTCAAAACCGGGATCAGCGTAGCCGGGCATGTTTTGCCTCCTGTAGAGCCGCCTCAAAGGAGGCAAGCGCCCCCCCGGGGGGCAGCGAACGCATGTGAGCGTGGGGGTTCATAGTTTTTCCAAATAAAACGTCCCAATTGTGGGCTATATTTGGGCGAGATTCTTCATCCATGTGCCACGGGGAAATACCATGAAAGTCAGCGACATTCTGCGCGTCAAGGGCAACACGCTTTACACCGCCCAACCCGACGAACCCTTGTCCCGCGCGCTGGACCTGATGAGCGACAAAGACATCGGTTCCCTGGTGGTCATGGAACATGGCGATCTGGTCGGTATGTTGACCTTTCGCGAGGTGATCAAGACGCTGGTCAAAAATGGCGGCTCCATCGGCAAAACCCTGGTGCGCAGCGCCATGGACGACCACCCGCTGACCTGCACCATGGAGACCGACATGGACGAAGTACGCCGCATGATGCTGGACCGTCACGCCCGCTACATGCCGGTGATGGACCACAAGATGCTGATGGGTGTCATCAGTTTTTACGACGTGGCCCGTGCGGTGGTGGACAGCCAGAATTTTGAGAACAAGATGCTTAAGGCGTATATCCGTGATTGGCCCGAGGGCGAGGGCGACGCTGCAAAAGCCTGAGCTTCTTGGCGTCGGTAGCCCCCATCGCAGCGGGGCTCGCGTGGTTTGGGTACGTGAGAAGGCTAGATCAGTGGGTGATCGCCAGCTTGGGGCGGAGGCGGTCGTTCAGCTCGACAGTCCGGTGACTGCCGATCAAAATCGGCCGCGGAGTGTGTCTTCATGCTGATGTGTCCTCACGAAATGTTGCAGAATCACCTCATCGGAATTGAAGGGGTGCGCGTGCACAGTAAATCGTGTCAGGACGGGGGAGGATCACTACGCGGAGCGGCTTCGCCCAACCCTTCCATTGAGGGGGACGTCCAAGGGATAGCGCCCTCGGCCGCCCCTCACGTCAAACGTTAGCGACACAAGGTGAGCACCTCGCGAATTGGACTCGTGCCCTCGGAGCCAGCCGGCGAGCGGCTCGTCGCGTATCTCGAACGGAGGACACCATGGGACTCTTGACCTTCAGTATCAACGTCACTCTGGACGGCTGCGTCGACCACCAGGAAGGAGTCGCCGACGATGAGACACACGCCTTCTTCACCCGCCTCATGGACGAGGGCGGGGCGATGCTGTGGGGCCGCGTCACCTACGAGATGATGGAGAGCTTCTGGCCAGCGGTCGCCCGCGGCGACGCACAGGCACCGCCGGCGATGCGCGAGTGGGCGGTCAAGCTGGAGGCCAAGCCGAAGTACGTGGTGTCGTCGACGCGAAAGGACTTCCCGTGGACCAACAGCCACCACATCGCCGGCAACCTGCGTACGGGCGTGCAGAAGCTGAAGGACGCAACCCCGGCCGGCGTGCTCCTCGGTAGCGGCGAGCTCGCGGCCGAGCTGGACCGGCTGGATCTGATCGACGAGTACAAGTTCCTCGTCCACCCCAGGATCGCCGGCCACGGCCCGACCCTGTATCAGAGCGGGCTGCCCAGCACAAGACGACTGGCGTTGGTATCAGCGAAGCCGCTGCGCAGCGGCGCGGTCGCCATGCACTACCGGCGCGCGCGCTGACTCGGAGATGGGTCATGTCACTTACTGCTCATTCCACCGGAAGGTTTACGTCGGTGAATTTCGACCTTAGGTCGCGCACTCCCAAACCGTGACGACCGTGGACTTCGCTTACCGCCGTGCTTCACCAGCTGATGCTTTGGTGCTCAGCACGCTCGCCACTCAAGTCTTCCTCGACACGTACGCGACCAACGGAATCAATCCGGACCTGGCCAAGGAGGTGGCCACTGTCTACTCCCCTGAGGTCTTTCAAAGCCGACTCGGCGCCGCCTCTATCGACCTTGTTGTCGCCAGTGCGGGTGAGTACGCGGTGGGCTTCGTCGATGTTGACTTCGCTACGACCTGTCCGGTCGAAGGGGTACGCGGTGCTGAAGTCTTTCGCCTGTACGTCCAACGCCCGTTCCTACGGATGGGCCTCGGACGCTTGCTGATGTCTAAAGCCGAGACATTGGCGCTATGTCGAGGCGTCGGTTCCGTCTGGTTGACGGCTTGGTCGGGGAACCACCGCGCCCTTAGCTTCTACAAGTCGGTCGGCTATCAAGACGTTGGCGACACGGAGTACGTCATTGAAGGCAAGAGCTACGAGAATCGTGTGCTCAGCAGGCGGCTCGCCAGCAGCGGGGCCGACCTCGAACGTTCGAACTGGAGTTGAACCCCTCACAACGTCATCCGCTTGACGCGAAAGGCAGAACCATTCGGGCCATCGTGAACACATCCCCGCAGCTCGGGGATAATCACCGGTTATGAGCGGCAACACCTTCGGCACCCTATTCGCAGTCACCAACTTTGGTGAATCCCACGGCCCGGCCATTGGCTGCGTGATTGACGGCTGCCCCCCGGGCATGGACCTCAGCGAGGCCGACATCCAGGGTGATTTGGACCGCCGCCGTCCCGGCACCAGCCGCTTTGTGACCCAGCGCAACGAGCCCGACGCCGTGCAAATTCTCAGTGGTGTGTACCAGGGCAAAACCACCGGCACGCCAATAGCGTTGCTGATCCAGAACACCGACCAACGCAGCAAGGACTATGGCAACATCCTGGAGACCTTCCGCCCAGGCCACGCCGACTACAGTTACTTCCAGAAATACGGCATCCGCGACCCACGCGGCGGTGGCCGCTCCAGCGCCCGCCTGACCGCGCCCATGGTGGCGGCCGGTGCGGTGGCCAAGAAGTGGTTGTTTGAGAAATATGGCACCACGTTTCGCGGTTGCATGACACAGATTGGCGAGATGCCCATTGCGTTTGAATCCTGGGACCACGTGCCCCACAACGCCTTTTTTGCTCCGGTGGCCGATGTTCAGGCCTTGGAGGATTACATGGACGCGCTGCGCAAGGCCGGTGATTCGTGTGGTGCCCGCATCCGCGTCAGCGCCTCGCGTGTGCCGGTGGGTCTGGGCGAGCCCTTATTTGACAAGATGGACTCGGCAATAGCCTACGCGATGATGGGTATCAACGCCGTCAAGGGCGTGGAGATTGGCGCTGGCTTTGCCAGTGTGGCGCAACGTGGCACCACGCATGGCGACTCTCTGACGCCGAATGGTTTTGCCAGCAACAACGCGGGTGGTGTGCTGGGCGGCATCTCGACTGGCCAGGATTTGGAGGTCAGCATTGCGATCAAGCCCACCAGCTCCATCATCACACCGCGCGATTCCATTGACGTGGCTGGCAATGCGACGCAGGTGATTACCAAAGGCCGCCACGACCCCTGCGTTGGCATTCGCGCCACGCCGATTGCCGAGGCCATGCTGGCCTTGGTGGTGATGGAGCATGCCCTGCGCAACCGAGCCCAGTGCGGGGATGTGGTGCCGAAGTTGACACCGATTGCGGCACAAGCCTAGCCACAAATATTTGAATGAAATGCGGCTATACCCCTCGTGAAATAAGCGCAAGTAGCTACAAAAAATATAGCAGATGGTATCCGTTTTCTGAAAGCACCTTGATATGAAAACCGTGTTTGTCCTGAATGGTCCCAACCTCAATTTGCTGGGCACACGCGAGCCGCAGGTGTATGGCTCGCAAACGCTGGACGATGTGCAGGCCTTGTGTGAACGCGCCTGCGCCGCCAATGGTTTTTCGCTCGATTTTCGCCAGACCAACTCGGAGGGGACGCTGGTGGACTGGTTGCACGAAGCAGGGCATTTGCACACGTCCGGCAAGCTGGCCGGGGTGATTCTCAACGCCGGGGCCTACACCCACACCAGTGTGGCCCTGCACGACGCGATCAAGGGAACCGGCATTTGTTTGATCGAGCTGCACATCAGCAATGTGCATGCGCGCGAGGCATTTCGCCACCACTCTTTCATTTCACCGGCCGCCAAATCGGTCATGGCCGGTTTCGGCGTGAATGGTTATGCACTCGCCATTGCAGGACTGGCTGGCATGCAGTAGTTCGGGCCGGGAGGCTTCACAGGTTCCAGGCGGGCGTTTGAAAGGCCGCAGCCAGAAAGTCCACCATGGCCCGTACTTTGCCGGGCAGGTGTTTGCGGCTCGGGTAGATCGCGTGGATGGCGATACGGGGGCCGTGGAGATCGGGCAAGAGCCGCATCAGCCGCCCTTGGCGTATATCGTCTCCGACCAGGAACGCAGGTTGGAAGATGACGCCCTGGTCGGCCAGCGCGGCGGCGCGGCAGGTATCGCCGCTATTCGCATGCAACCTGGGGTGGGTGGTGACCTGATGGTGGCCTCCCAGTGCATCCTCCAGTTGCCACACATCACCACCGGACCACCAGGAATACGCCATCACGCTGTGCCTGGCGAGGTCCTGCAGGGAGGTGATAGGCGGGGCTTGACGCAGATAGTGGGGTGAGGCGCACACGACCATCTGATCGTGGGCCAGCGTGCGGGACACCAGGCTAGAGTCGGCCTGGCTGCTGATACGCACGGCCAAGTCGTAACCCTCTTCCACGAGGTCAACCAGACGGTCGGTCAGGCTGATATCCAGTTCCACCTGCGGGTAAAGTTTGAGGAACTCTCCCCACAGTGGCGCCAAATGCAGGTTGCCAAAGGTCAGTGGTGCGTTGATCTTGAGTCGGCCGCTGACCTGCACGGTGCCTTGGCTGGCGGCAGCATTGGCATCGGCCAGGTCATCCAGAATCTGGCGGCAGCGGCCAAAGTAGTCGCTGCCAGCGTCGGTCAGTGACAGGCGCCGGGTCGTGCGCTGCATCAGTCGAGTGCCCAGAGCCGTCTCCAGCTCCATGATCAGTCGCGACACAACGGCCTTGGAGGTGTCCAGACGCTGCGCGGCCTGCACAAAACTTCCCGCTTGCACCACGGCCACAAAAGCTTCCATTTGTCGGAATTGGTCCATGGCGGTGAATGTATCGGTTATTGTTAAGAAATCAGAGATAGTAAATCAACTATTTTGTTATTTATCTTTGTTTTAAGTGTGAATATAGTTGGGGCTTGGTGTTTTTCAAAGGCCACAACATGAACCAGCTCCCATTGCCCACATTGTTCGTTTCTCACGGGGCGCCGCTGTTCGCGCTGGAGCCTGGCCAGACCGGACCGGCCTTAAGGTCCTGGGCGCAGTCTTTGCCGGCTGAGCCGGTGCTGCGCGGTATTGTGATCCTGTCGCCACACTGGATGTCCCGCACACCTACAGTGATGAGCACCGCGCATCCGCAAACCTGGCACGACTTTGGCGGTTTTCCGGCAGCCCTGTACGCGTTGCAGTACCCGGCACCCGGTAGCCCGGTTTTGGCAAAAGAAGTACTCGGTCTGCTTCAAACGGCTGGCATTGATGCGGTGGCGGACGACAAGCGCCCGCTGGACCACGGTGCCTGGGTGCCGTTGATGCACTTGTTTCCCGACGCCAGCGTGCCGGTGGTTCAAGTGGCTTTGCCAGTTGGGTGGGGGCCGGCCGAGGTGTATGCCATGGGTGTTGCGCTGCAGAGGCTGCGCGAGAGTGGTGTGCTGCTGGTCGGTTCAGGCAGCATGACCCACAATTTGGGGGAGTTCCGTGGCGGGGCACAAGCTGTAGCGCCCTATGTCACCGAATTCAGCCGCTGGATTGAGGCCATGATTCAGAAGGGTGATACCGCCGCCTTGCTGCAGTACCGCGAACTGGCGCCCCATGCCCTGCGAGCGCACCCCAGTGACGACCACTTCCTGCCGCTGTTTTTTGCTTTAGGTGCAGCAGGAGGCCTTTCGCGACCGACTTACCTAAGTCGTGAAGTGATGTACGGTATGCTGGCCATGGACACGTTTGCGCTGAATTGAAGCTTCGCAAGCGGCAACCTGATGCGGAGGGTGAGACGGAGTCTAGGCAGGGGTCGTCTCAATCAGCGCCACCAGACGGTTGACGGCATACTGAACGGTTGCCAATCGGACCGCAGCACGGTCACCTTCAAAATGACATTTTTCGGTCACGATGGTCTCGGGCAGGGCAAACCCAAACCACACGGTTCCAACCGGCTTGGCCGGGCTTCCGCCCGTGGGTCCAGCCACCCCGGTCACGGCGATCGCCACTTGCGCATGCGAGTGGGCCAGTGCGCCGGTGGCCATGGCCTGGGCAACACCCTTGCACACGGCGCCGGCGCGGCGCAGAAGCCGCTCTTCGACCCCCAGTAGCTCGATCTTTGCGTCATTGGAATAGGTCACAAATCCCCGCTCGAACCAGGCGCTGGACCCCGCCAGGTCCGTGCAGCCAGCGGAAATCAGGCCGCCCGTGCAGCTTTCAGCCGTCGCCAAGCGCCATTGGCGTAGCAGCAGCAGTTCTGCAAGCCGGGTGAATTGCGCGGGTGAAGCGTGGCAGGGAACGAGATTGACTTGGCGATGCATGCGCGGATTATCGATGAGCAGCCCTGGCGACGGATGCCGATTCCCCTAGCATGACAAGGCGAACAGGGTTGCTAAACTTCTGAAAGCAAAAAAATTGACAGGGCCATGAAGTTTGCACATACTGCCTCCTTCGTGATGTGGAACGCCCTTTTGAACTGTGGTTACCTGCGTGCCGCGCATCGAAATTGACTTCAACCACCGCGAGGGATTCCGCCATGAAAAAGAAATTTTCTACCTTGTTGTTAACCGGTAAGGCGGCAGCGCTACCGTTCTTTATTCAGCCGGCGCAGGCTTACACACCATCATTTACTGACATCCTGAACACGCAGATCAGTCAGGTCGAGGTACCCGTTGCGGATCAGGTGTTGCTCGACTCCCTCGGCGGCGATGTCTATAGCGGTGCTGTCACGCTTTGCACAGGCGCCAATGCGGTGAACAATATGTCGGTGGTCATCACGGGGCTCAAAAACAAGGACTATGTCTACCTGATAGCGGCCACCACACTGGGCGGACTTGAAAGTTTTGACAATCGCATCAAGATCGGCTCTGAGAATCAGAAGACCCAGGCCTTGGGTGCGGTGTCTGCCCCCGAAGGGGCAACTGTCGCGATGTCGGTGCCACTGGATTTGTCCAAGATTACAAAAACCGGTCCGGACAACACGGTCGGTAGCAAGTTCTACATGCAAACCATTGTTTTTGGCGAAAACGCCATCAGCAGTACCGGTATCAACTGGAACCTTGCGCGCATGTCCGAAGTAGATGTGGTGTCCGTTGCCAGTTGCTCAACCTACGGCGGCCCCTACTGACGCGGGATGTCGCAGCCTTCCGAAAACACGCTCTATTCTGGCCGGTATTGTTGTATCAGGGCGGTCACGGAAAGTGACTTGAGGGCGCTGTATCCCAGCGCGGCCGTCAAATCGATTCTTGCGCAGTACCGCCCGTGGCTGCGCGGACAAACACTGGATATCGAAGGTGTTGTTCGGCGCCACCAATGGCTGGCAGAATTGAATCCACCGGCCGAGATTGAGGTGTTGGTCTTGCAGAAGTCGACCCAAACACCGATCGGATTGATCTCACTTTCGTCGATTGACGGCATCAATATGAAGGCTGAACTGTCGGTTGCATTTTTCATGAATCCGGGGTCGCGCGCGGCGGTTGAAGCCTTGCACTGGTCGTTGCAGTGGCTGTTTGGGCAGACGCCCCTGTACAAACTCCTTTTTTATGTTCAGCCGGGGAATCAGGCCGCACGCAAATTGCTTGATGCATTGGGAGCGAGCCTGGAGGCGGTGCTGGTCGATGAAATTGTGCGGGACGATGGCCGTCGCTCTGATCTTTGCCGCTACACCCTGTTTCGCCACCAATGGGACAACGGTCTGCCACGCGAGCGCTTGCGACGCCTGGTGCCATTGGTTGATTGAACCCCGAGCCACATGACCCGACTGTTGGTTTTTGCGCCGCACCCGGACGACGAAATTCTTGGCTGCGCTGGCCTGATGCAACGCCTGGTACGTGAAGGTCTCGCAGTCCATGTCGTTGTCGTAACCGATGGGGCTGCGGGTGGTGTTGCCGCCATTCGCGAGCAAGAATGTGCTGCTGGGTTGTCGTGTTTGGGCGTCAACAGTTTCGAGTTTTGGCGCTTTCCTGACAGCAGCTTGCCCTTGCACGACGCGATCGGGGCGCGATACCGGCAATGTGTGCAGCAGTGGAAACCGACCGACATCGCGCTGCCCGCCCCAAGTGAAAGTCATCCAGACCACCGTCGTTTGACCCGTGGTGTTCTGGATTTTCTGACCGGACAGTGGGCTGGCCAGTTGTGGTTTTATGAAACCACTTCACCCATGCCCAATGTGAACCACACCGAGGCGCTGGATCTGGACGTCAAATTGGCGGCGATGGCTTGCCATGCCAGTCAGTCGGCGCAGTTTGACTACGCCGCCATGGTCAGCGGCCTGGCCATGCTGCGAGGGGCGTCCACTGACCACCGGGCAGCCGAAGCCTTTTGCCGCTTCGACTGGGATGGCAGCCGCCAGAATTTCTTTGAGCATCGGCCCCTGGTATCGGTCATTGTGCGGGCTGAAGACCCCGAATTGCTGCCGCTGGCGCTGGATAGCCTTTGTGCCCAAAGTTATGACCATTTGGAAGTTGTGCTGGTCTGGTTTGGAGCACATGCACTTCCGGTTTTTCCCACCACCTTGCGTGTGCGGGTCGTGCAGGGGCCAGGCCCGCGCAGCGCCAATCTGAATCTGGGCGTGGCACAAGCGCAAGGAGCCTTCGTTGCGTTTTTGGACCAGGACGATGTCTGGTTGCCCGACCATCTGGCGAACTTGCTGCCCGAATTGATGGCCGATGACATGCTGGATCTGGCCTATGGCGACTACGAGACGGTTGTCTGCCGAAGGACTTCCGGCGGCGTGGACATTGTCAACCGTGGCCCTCGGCAGGGCCAGGACCACCGACCCGGGCGCTTGCTGGCGGGCAACCACATTGCCTTCAACACGTTTGTTTGCCGCCGACGGCTGGCCTTCACATTGAAGTTTGACGAGGCACTGGATGCCTATGAGGATTGGGACTTTCTGGTGCGTGCCGAACTTGCATTGGCCACGTTCAAGCGGGTGCCTGAGATTGTTTCGGAGTACCGGGTCTATCCTCTTGAAGGCGAGGCGGGTGATTTACAAGCCGTGCACCAGCGCAAAGGGTATCTGCGCTGGCGCGACGCCGTGCTTCAAAAAATGCTGCCGCTGTTGACGCCGAAGGCACTGGCCGATGTGTTCCAGTCCATGGCAGATTTTGAATCTGAGTGCAATACATTCCAGCAACAACTGCACCACACCCGCAGCGATCGGGACGCCGCAAGACGGCAATTGTTGGCCGCTGAACAGGTGGCCGGCGCCGCGCGCCGTTGGGCTGAACGCTTGGTTCCCCAGCAGGTGGGCGGCGACCCGGTCAGCGCATTGGCGGGCTGCGCAATGCGTGGCCCTTGCATCGCCGTGGTCATGCCCGTGTGTGACCCTGAACCGGCCTTTCTGGCGGAGGCCGTGCACTCGGTGATGCGGCAGACCTACCCCAATTGGGAACTGTGTATCGCCGATGATGCAAGCCAACTCCCAGCGGTGTTGGCCATGCTGGATAGCCTAACGGAGCTGGCCCAACGGGAACCCCGCTTGCGCATCGTGCGGCGGACCACGCGCGGTGGCATTGTGGCCGCCAGCACGGCAGCGATCGTTCATGCAGATGCTCCATGGCTTGCTTTTCTGGACCACGACGATCGTTTGCATCCGGACGCCTTGCTGGAAATGGCTGCCGAGATGGCAATGCGACCCGATCTGGAGTGCCTGTACACCGACAGCCGAACGATGGACCGCAATGGGGTGGTTTTGCACACCTTCAGCAAACCCGACTGGGCGCCAGAGACCCTGCTGCACCTGAATTACATCAACCACTTCAGCGCGGTTCGCCGGGATGTCTTTGACGCTGTGGGTGGGCTGCGTGCCGGTTTCGACGGCAGCCAGGACTGGGACCTGTGGTTGCGCCTGGCCGCCAGACCCAGGCTTCAAGTTGCTCATCTGGCGTTGCCACTTTATGACTGGCGTGCCACGGAAACATCGGTCGCCTATGCCATGGCGGCCAAGCCGTATGTGCTGGATGCCGCACGCCGCTGTACCACCACCTATTTGTTGGCCAAAGGGTTGAAGGATGTTTGTGCCGATGGGAAGGCTCGGCAGTCGGGCTTGCGTTACACCTGGGCATCGAATCTGTTGCCCTTGACGGTGATCGTTCCAACCCACCGCAATCCGGCAGATCTGGAGCGTTTGTTGTCGTCCTTGCTGGCCAGCGGTTACCCGGATCTGCAATTGGTGCTGATTGCCAACAATGTGGGTGAAGACGATACCCTGACCCATGCGCAGCTGGACCGCGCACACGCGCAACCCGGCTGGCGTGTGGAAGTGGACAATCGGCTCTTCAACTGGGCCGAACTCAACAACGCCGCAGTGGCCAAAACCAACACCCCTGCGTTGCTGTTCTTGAATGACGATGTCGAACTGGTGGGCGAGGGCAGTTTGCAAAGGCTGGTCAGTTATCTGATGCTTGACCCCATGATCGGTGCAGTTGGAGCCCGTCTGTTGCACGGTTCCGAGCAGGGTGGTGGTGTGCAACACGATGGCGTGGTGACAGAGCAGGGTTGGATTGCCCGCAACATTGACTGTGAAATCGACGGCACCGGGCTGGGCATGCCGCGCAATGTCTCTGCGGTCACCGGTGCCAGCTTATTGACCCGGCGTGAGTGTTTTGACGCGGTGGGCGGCTTTGATGAACGTTTCCAGATGTCCTATAACGATGTGGACTATTGCCTGCAACTGCGGGCCAATGGCTATCGCGTGGTACAGGCCAGTGATGTCGAGTGGGTCCACCGTGAGTCACGCACCAGGGGTGCCCTGGACAGTGACGCCAAGCGTGATCTGCTGGCCCGGGAGGGTCACTTGATGCGGGAGAAATGGGGCGACTTTCTGGACGAGAAATTTCGCCTGATCTACCATGGCCGGTTCACCACCACACGCATCATTCATGTTCCAACCGAATGATCTGATGGAATCGGCACCCAAGATCCGACTCCTCAACCCATCGGACTGGGAGGCAGTTCGCAGACTTCACGGTCGGGTGGCGTCGGTCTACCGCTCGCCTGCAGCGTGGCACTGGCGTTATGCGGATGCGCACGACGGCACGCCTGCAAGCACCGGGGTGTTGGCCATCGCCGCCAATCACCAGCTTGTGGCGTTTGTCGGCGGGCGTTACCGTTGGGCCTGGTCGAACGGCCAACGCGCCCAGGTTCTTGTGGTGCACGACCGTCTGGGGCCGGCGCGGCAAGCGGTGAACGCGGACGCCGTAGAAGAAACCTTGTTGTCTAGGTGTAATTACGAACTACGTGAACTGAGCCATGGAACTGCAGACTCCGCCGCATTACTGCGCTTCGAATCAGGCGCCAACGATGGCGCTTCAGCCAGCAGCAACACCCATGCAGTGGACATCTTATGGCGGGTATGCAGCGTCTCGCCGCTGGTCGAACCACCGGGCTGCAGCTGCGTGGTTCGGCCCACAGACTTTATTGAACCGGGCTGGGACACACAGTGCCAGTCGCAAGTTGGACATGCTGTCACCAGCCTTTTGAAGGATAGGGCCTATCTGGCGTGGCGTTACGTTGGGCATCCGGGTGAAGGCGTGTCGTCCAGCAACCCGTATTGGCGTTTTGCCTTTTGGTCGGCTGGTTCTTCCGACCCTCTTGGCTGCGTGGTGCTGCGTCCCGGCGAATCGGGGGCGGCCATGCTGGTAGATGCCATTTGGCCCCAACATGTGCAGGTATTGCGCGATGGCATGCGCCAGGTCGCAGACTTTCTGACGACAAGGGGCGTGCGCACCATCCGTGCGGCTGTCACGGCCGCCAACCCCGGGTTGGCCTACCT
The DNA here is from genome assembly GCA_016703945.1 of Candidatus Aalborgicola danicus. Classification (GTDB taxonomy): domain Bacteria; phylum Pseudomonadota; class Gammaproteobacteria; order Burkholderiales; family Burkholderiaceae_C; genus Allorhodoferax; species Allorhodoferax danicus. The sequence goes on along the minus strand of JADJBC010000046.1, from coordinate 68,719 downwards.
GCATAGCCTGGGATTCACCGCGTCGGAAGCCTTGCGAACCGAACCCAACCGCGTGCAAATAGGCTTCAATGGAGCTTTACCAGATGCGTCATGGAGCATTGCGTTGGGCGACAGTTTGTTATATTGATCCATGTCTCATTTGAATTGGTCTACTGCCTTGCGTAAATTCTTCAACCCGCTCCTGTGTTTGCTGTTCAACCTACTCTTCAGTGCATCGGTCCATGCGCAGTTGTTGGATGACAAGGCGCTGTACAACTGGGCGGAGGCCACGTACCCGACCCTGTTCCCCGGCCCTGCTGCTGACCAACAAGCAGGTGCCTTCACTTACCGGTATTACCCCAGCACCCAAAACGCCCTGGGCGTCTCCGACGGGGTGGTCTACGCGTTGGGACCTTTCAGCAACTTCGCCCTGTTCCGCATTGATACGCTGGCGGCTTTCCAGTGCCTGGTTCACCCGGACCGTTGCGCAGCAGCCGTTGCCGACCTGGGTGTGGCCAGCCTGCACTATGGGAACACGGCAACGTTCACGCTGACCGGCAGCGGCCTCGATCAAGTTGGTTTGACTTTTGCCATTGGCGGCAAGTGTTCTGGCCCTCGTCTGGTTGCCAGTGTGGACACCAGAACGAAAAATATCAGTTGCAATGTGACGGGTGTAGGCGCGGTGCTGGTTGAAGTGAAGAACAGCACCGGTGAGGTGCTGCTGTCGCGCACCCTCACCGTGCCCGAACCCCAGGTGAAATTGCAAACCAGCCGGGGTGACATCGTGGTGCAGCTCAACCCTGCGTCGGCACCAATGACCGTCAATAATTTCCTGGCTTATGTGAACAGCGGTTTTTATAACGGTACGCTGTTTCACCGCGTCATCCGTGGTTTTGTTGCGCAAGCTGGCGGATACACCACTGGCCCCGCCCTCAGGGCACCCACCTTTGCTCCTATCAAACTGGAATCGGCCAACGGTCTAAGCAATGTGCGTGGCACCATTGCAATGGCGCGCTCGGAGGTACCAGATTCCGCCACTTCCCAGTTCTACTTCAACCTGGTGGACAACTTGGGGCTCAATTACTCCAGTGCCACATCGCCAGGATACGCGGTGTTCGGTACGATTGTGCAGGGTCTGTCGGTCGTGGATGAAATTGCAATCGTGCCGATTACCACGACGCAGGGAGGATTGACCAATGTGCCGGTGACGGAAGTGGTGATCCTTGGAGCACAGCAGGTGCAATAAAGCGGCTTCTCAGGCCCTTTTTGACTACGCAGAGCGTCCCATTGTGCTGGGGGCAATGCGATAAACTCTTCCCCTCTTTCCCATGGCGACAACTCGACGCTCCTTGCGCCCGTTCACCACAAAGCAATGATTGATCCCATGTCGGAATCCGTACTGCGGCGGGAGCGCTTGTCAGTTCCTGCGCTGTCGGCCGTGGCGGTGATTCACATTGGTTTGTTGTGGGTCGCCTTGCAATCGACACAGGCCTTGCAGGTCACCCGCAAGGTGATCTACCAAATGCTGACGCCGACCCCCATCACGCGATTGGTCGAACCTGTTCCCAGCAGGGCGCACATCACACCGCGTGTTGCCAAGACCGAGCGCGGCCCGATTTCCCCCGAGCGTGTAGTGCAGACGTCGAAGGCGGTCCAGGTCCCGGTAGAGAAAGTGCCAGAGCCCGTCCCCGAGCAGGTTCCGCTCAAACGCACGGTGCCCGTTGTACAAGAAACGGTTGCACAGTTGCCGATTCCTGAACCGATTCCGGTCCCTTTGCCTGAGCCGCCGCCTATCCCAGTGCCCAAGCCTGAGCCTACGCCTGAACCAGCACCCGCACCTACGCCAGCACCAACACCGACACCCGCACCAACACCAACACCAACACCAACACCAGCACCAACACCAACACCAACACCAACACCAGCGCCAGCGCCAGCGCCAGCGCCTGCACCTGCACCTGCGCCTGTGCCTGCACCTGCGCCTGCGCCTGCGCCTGCACCTGCACCTGCGCCTGCACCTGCACCTGCACCTGCACCTGCACCTGCACCTGCGCCAGTTCGCGCGGCGGCCATCACTCCTGTGGAAAGGCCAGCATCTGCTGATGGATCGTCGAGCGTCGGGGGGCCGAGCGTGGGCGCCATGTCACCACCGCCGGTGGCCACCGGTGCAGCGGCGGCAGGTGGGCCCAACTATCCGTATTTGATGAACCGGCAGCCCCGACAAAAGAGCTTTGCGGAACTGGCCAACGAACAATTGAACCCCGGTGGTCGGAAAGATAAATTTGTCGCCGCCATGGAAGGGGCGCAAATGCCCGATTGCCTGGGCACCAACCAGACCGGCCAAGTGGCTCAGGGGCAGGTCAATTTCAACGGCCTGTTCGCCGCACCGGCCATAGCGGCCCAGGCGCTGCAAGGCAAATGCAAGTAACTATTTTGTTAGGAAGAGCCGCAATGAACCCAAGAACTTCGCACACCATGGTGCACCCTGTTTCGCAATCCTGGAGGCGCCGCGTCTGCATTGGTGCCGTTGCGCTGGTCTGCGTCTGCGGCCCCACCGTACTTGCGCAAACACCTCCGGCACCCACCAGCTCTGTCGTTCCTGCGGCACCTGCCGCCGCAGACGCAATGGCGGCTCCGGCGACAGGTGCTGGCATGGCTACTGCCAAAAGTGCCGCAGTGCTCAACCCCTATGGCTTGCGTGTGGTGTGGGCGCAGGGCGATCTGGTGTCGCGTACCACGCTGGTTTTGCTGATACTGATGTCGCTGTTGAGCTGGTATGTCATCGTGGCCAAGCTGTTGTCGCAACGCCAGCAGGCTGCCCAGGCCCACGCGGCGTGGCTGGCATTTGCCAAGGCCGACTCATTGGGCAGCGTTGCGGCGGCGGTTGCAAAGGGCAGTCCGTTCAGCGTGATCGTCGAATCTGCATTGAGCGCCCTGCGGGTACACGAACGTCTGGCCAGCCAGGTCGATGTGGGAACCTGGTTGAGCCAAGACATTGTGCGCAACGTCAGTACGCTGCAAATGCGCATGCAATCGGGTCTGTCGGTGCTGGCCACGATTGGCTCCACGGCTCCGTTTGTCGGTTTGTTCGGAACCGTCTGGGGCATCTACAACGCCCTGGTGACCATTGGCTCTACTGGACAGGCGTCCATCGACAAAGTGGCCGGCCCGGTGGGTGAGGCCTTGATCATGACCGCGTTGGGCCTGGCGGTGGCGGTGCCGGCCGTGCTGGGCTATAACTGGCTGGTGCGGCGCAACCGGCTGGCCTTGCACAGTGTGAAAGGGTTTGGGTCTGATTTGCACACGCTGCTGTTGATTGACATCGAGAAGACCCAGCGTGTCAAAGCGGCCGGACGCCCCACCCCTTGAGCCATGGCCATCAACTTTGACGCCATGGAGCCCGGCCTGGCCGGTCAAGATAGCGACGACAGCATGCTGTCGGAAATCAACACGACGCCGCTGGTGGATGTGATGCTGGTGTTGCTGATCATATTTCTGATCACGATTCCGGTAGTCAATGCCGCGGTTGCCGTGAACCTGCCCCGTGAAACCAACCAACTGCGCCAGGCTCTGCCCGAGACCGTCATCGTGTCGGTGGATGCCAATGGCTCCAACTACTGGTTTGACGCCAAACTGGCCAGCAACGACCTGCTGCAAGAGCGGTTGGCTCGCGTGGCCCGCCAGCAACCGCAACCGGAGGTGCACATTCGTGCCGATGCCCGCTCGGACTACGCTGCCGTGGCCCGAGTGGTCTATGCCTGCCAGGTGGCCGGCATTGCCCGTATTGGCTTTCTGACCGAGCCTCCTGTTTCACCCTGAGCGCGCTACACCATGGCCATCGATTTTTCTGACGACGAAGACGGCGACGAGGGCTTGGCAGCGCCGAGCATGAATACCACACCCCTGATTGATGTATTGCTGGTATTGCTGGTGATGTTGATCATCACCATTCCGATCCGGTTGCACTCGGTCAGTATGGACTTGCCGGCAGGTCTTCCGCCACCTGATGCCGCCATTCCGGTCGTGGTTCGCCTGGAAGTGTCCGCCGCGAATCAGGTGTCCTGGAACGGAGCAATGGTTGCAGATCGGGCCATGCTGGAGCTGCTCTTTAAGGCAGCGGCCAAGGAGCCAGAACCGCCGGAGATCCACGTCCGTGCTGACCCCAAGACGAAGTACGACATGGTGGCCGCCATACTGACTTTGGCCCAGCAGCAAGGCTTGCAGAAGATTGGGGTGGTCGGCCTGGAGGTCTATGGCAATCCAGCGGGAGCCGTGGCACCTACGCTTTAGTGCCTATTCGTTTGCTTGCGCTTGGGTTGCAAAATTGAGCATCAGTTTGTCCTGCTGTGTCAGGTTCCTGAAGGCCAGGCCAATGTAGTAATTGGGGTCGTTTGCCGACCGGTTGTTGTGGCAAATGCTGGCTGTCAGGTTCACTTGGGACGGTGTATTGTCAAACGTGACCTCGATACACAGTTCAATCAGCTCGCCCACAGTGGACAGGGTCGATCCGGTTTTGATCATGGCACCATGCATGCTCAAGTCCACCAAGGCGGCGTCTAAAGGTCCATTCGCAGGGGCATCGCCTTTGGCCGGAACCCGCACGGTTGTCGGCCATGACGTTTTGGTCCGCATGGACTGCCGTACCACACGGGCGTCAACCTGTGCCGGGTAGGCCAGCAGGGCATATGCGAAGGGCTTTTGAAACGTTTGCAGGACCTTGCTCAAAAAGGAGAATTCGTAACGCCCGGTAAAACCCCGTACAACACAAATTTCCCCTTCATCCAGTTCGGTGTTGACCCCGTCGGGACCCAATGGGCCCACCATAACGCCCTTGCTTTCAATCGCGCCAAAAAACTGTGACTCCTTTTTACTTGCGCCCTCCACCAAACGGCGAGTTTGCAGCGCCATGCCGGTGCGCAATCCCAACGCCTTCAGTGGCATTCGGCTCACGCCGGCTTCGGTTTGGTCGTCTTGGCTCATGGAGGGTACTTTCGGCTGTTGAGGGCGCCCGCCCGGTTGCGGGACAGGCGTAGTCATTGGGCTTTTGCGAATCGCGTTGTGGGTAAGATGGTACACCGTCGTCCCGAACGCTCACCTGGTCGGACGATTGCCCCTTTAGGAGTTCTCCATGAAATCGCATTCGAACCGCCTCCCGCTGTTGGCTTTTGTTGTTGGCCTGGTTGGACTGGCCGGTTGCGCTGCCGTGAACGACACCGCTTCATCGACCCCATCGACCAGAGTCCCGGCTTTCGCCATTGTGGATGAGCAACTGGTACAGGGTGAAATGGCTCTCTACGCAGACCACACCGGGACCATCAACCTGAAGCTGAACATGAATGGGCGGGGCGAAGGAACGCAGGTAGCCAAGCTGGCTGGAAAACCGATCTTGTCCAGTTGCGTGGGCCGCTTGCGCCACACTGCAACCCATGTTGGCTCCATCGATTTGCGCTGCAACGATGGCGCTTTGGCCGACGTACGCATGGTGCTGATCGGGGACACCCGGGGTTATGGACATGGGTACACCGCGGCGGGCCTGGCCAGCGTGGTTTTTGGCCTCACACCGATGGAGGCGCGCGCACACCTGACGACGCCACCCAACAAGCAACTGCTGGTACGCTCTGATCCGGCAAGGCTGGAGCTGAAATAGGGGCGTCGCATACCTGAGGTCGATACCATGAGCGAGCGGGTTGATAGTGTTGTGGTTGGCGCAGGTGTGGTGGGCTTGGCAGTGGCCAGGGCTTTGGCGCTGACCGGTCGCGAAGTGCTGGTTCTGGAAAGCTGTTCAGCCATTGGCACCCAGACCAGCTCGCGCAACAGCGAAGTGATCCACGCCGGCATGTATTACCCGTCCGGTTCATTGAAAGCCCGTCTCTGTGTGCGCGGCAAAGCCCTGTTGTACGACTACTGCGCAGCCCGGGGCGTCTCACACCGGCGCTGCGGCAAACTGATTGTGGCCACAAACCCGGGCCAACTGGAGCAACTGAACACCATTCGTCAGCGCGCCATCGCCAATGGCGTGACCGACCTGGCCCTGCTGAACCGCGCGCGGGCGCTTGCCATCGAGCCGGCCTTGCAGTGTGTCGGGGCACTTTTTTCACCGTCCACTGGCATCATCGACAGCCATGGCCTGATGCTGGCCCTGCTGGGTGATCTTGAAAATGCAGGCGGAATCCTTGCGCTAAATTCGCCTCTAGCCCTCGCAGAATGTGCGCAGGGCGCTATTGAATTGGTAGCGGCTGACGGCACGCGCCTGGTGGCCAAAACGGTGGTCAATGCGGCCGGTTTGCAGGCGCCTGACTTGGCGCGGCGTTTTGCCGGGCTTGATGCCCGCCATGTGCCACAACCTTACTTCGCCAAGGGCAATTACTTCACATTGACCGGGCGCTCACCCTTTTCGCACTTGATCTACCCGATGCCCGACGCGGCGGGTTTGGGCGTGCACCTGACGCTGGACCTGGGTGGCCAGGCGCGGTTCGGCCCGGACGTGCAGTGGGTGGACACGCCAGACGATACCCAGGTCTGCGCCGCTCGGGGCGACGCTTTTTATGCCGAGGTTCGCAAATACTGGCCCGACTTGCCCAATGGCGCGTTGCAACCGGCCTATGCCGGTATCCGCCCCAAGATCAGCGGTCCAGGCGAACCGCCGCGGGATTTTTGTATCCAGGGCCCCCAGGACCACGGTGTGCCGGGCTGGTGAATCTGTTTGGGATTGAGTCGCCGGGCTTGACGAGCTGCCTGGCGATTGGGGAAATGGTCGCCGAATTGCTTCCATGAGTGAAGTCGCGTAACGATAAGCACGAGTGGGGTATGCCGGGGGCCGATTTCTGGGCCTTTGACAGTATGAGGCCCCCGGCATGCCCCACTTGGGCGCACCACAACTATTTCCGACAAGCCGACTTGATTGCCAGAGCGGCATCCTTCACCAGTTGCGGTCCGTGGTAGATCAGCCCGGTGTAGATCTGCACCACATCCGCTCCGGCGCGAATTTTTTCAACCGCGTCCTCGGCGCTCAGGATGCCACCCACGCCGATGATCGGAAACGTCGGTCCCAGCGCGGCGCGCAACTGGGCAATCACCCGATTGCTGGCTTCGCGCACCGGCGCGCCAGATAAGCCGCCCGCTTCTTCAGCGTGGGGCAGCCCCTTGACGGCATCACGGCTCAGTGTGGTGTTGGTAGCGACCACGCCGTCCATGCCATGGCGCACCAGGGTGGCGGCAATTACGGCCACTTCGGCAGCGTCCAAATCCGGGGCAATTTTTACAAAAATGGGGATGCGTTTGCCATGCTGCTTTTGCAGTGCCTCACGCCGCGTGGCAATGGCCCCCAGCAGTGCATCCAGTGCTTCGTCGCTCTGCAAGGCCCGCAAATTCTTGGTATTCGGGCTGGAGATGTTGACCGTCACGTAGTCCGCGTGGGGGTAGACGCCGTCCAGGCAGATCAGGTAGTCATCCGTGGCGTTCTCGATGGGCGTGGCGGCGTTCTTGCCGATGTTCAGGCCCAGCAGCATGCCCGGTGTACCCTGGCGGCGCAGGGCGGAACGCTGCACATTGGCCAGAAACGCGTCCAGGCCCTCATTGTTAAAACCCAGCCGGTTGATCAGGGCATGGGCCTTGGGCAAACGGAACAAGCGTGGTTTGGGATTGCCGGGCTGCGCCTTGGGCGTGACCGTACCGACTTCAACGAAACCGAAGCCCATGGCTCCGAAGCCATCAATGCAGCGGGCGTTTTTGTCCAGGCCGGCGGCCAGACCGACGCGGTTGGGGAACTTCAGGCCAGCCAGTTCGATGGGGTCATCCACCCGCGCATTGCCATAGACGCTTTGCAGTAGTGTGCCCTGCAGCTTGGCGATGCCCGCCATGGTCAGCTCATGGGCGAGCTCCGGGTCCAACTTAAAGAAAACGCGTCGGGCCAAACCATAGGGCACAAGAGACATTGGATAATTCCTGCAATATTTTTAGTAACTCACTGGATTTTCGCTGATGACCCACGCTAACCCAACACCGAACCCCACGACATCCCCCGCGCTGAGCCAAGATGAACTCAAGACCCTGGTGGGCCAGGCCGCACTGCAATATGTGGTTCCCGGGGACATCGTGGGGGTTGGCACCGGTTCCACGGTCAACAAATTCATCGATGCACTGGCTTCAATGAAGGACCAGATCAAAGGCGCGGTGTCCAGTTCGGTGGCCAGTACCGAGCGTTTGAAGGCGCTGGGAATCCCGGTTTTTGATTCCAACGATGTACCCCGCCTCGGGGTCTATATTGACGGCGCCGATGAGATTGATGGGCATGGCAATATGGTCAAGGGGGGCGGCGCCGCACTGACACGTGAAAAGATTGTGGCCGCGCAGTCGGACCGATTTGTGTGTATTGCCGATGAATCCAAGCTGGTTCAGACCTTGGGTGCCTTCCCGTTACCGGTCGAGGTGATCCCCATGGCGACCCAGCGCGTGATGGCACAGTTTGCTGCCAAGGGGGGCACCGCTTCGCTACGGATCAAGGATGGCAAACCGCTGGTGACCGACAACGGCCAGTTCATCGTTGATGTCACCGGTTTGCAGATCACCGATCCGCTGTCGTTTGAGGCTGAAATCAGCCAATGGCCTGGTGTGGTTACCGTGGGCGTGTTTGCGTTTCAGCGCGCACAGGTTTGTCTGCTGGGCACAGCCAGCGGCGTCAAAACGTTGATCTTCTAGTCTTTTACGGGGCCGTGATGCGAGGCATTTCGCCGCTCGCTAGAAGGTGATGCCTGCCGGGTTGGACGGGTTCGGTGGTGGTGGCTGGTAGCTTGGTTCGGCCTGTGCAGCTTGCGGTTTTTCTTCCGTTTTTCCGGGTGCTTGCGCCTTCTGCACCGTAACCAAGGGGGTCGCCGCCGCGAACTTGTAGCTGGATGGCAGCACGGAGGCCTTGGGGTACCCGGCAGCGTCCAGATATTGAGTCCATTCAACGTCCGACAGCCCTTTGATCTTCTGCCCCCCAATGGTCAGGTATGGCAGGGAGTTTTCACCGGTCAAGCGTTGCAGGTAGTCACGGTCTTCCTGGGTGCTGACGGTGCGTTCGTTGAACGGAACGCCCCGCGACGTTAAAAAAGAACGCCCGGCATCACAGGGTCCGCATTTGGCCGTGGTGTACAACACCACCGGGTATTTGGCAACGACCTGGCGCAACTCGAACGGCAGGGCCGAGCCGGTGCTGTCGGTCTTGGCGCCTACGCCGGTACTGGCCACCTTGCCTTGGTCGGCCGTGACGGGGGGTTTATCGGAGAAAGTGACTTTGCCATCTGCCCCCACGATACGGTAAATGGTTTGTGCCTGTGCGACACCCACTGCACCCAGTAGAACGGCGCTGCACATCAGACATGCGACGGTTATTGGCTTCATCTATATTCTCCTCATGACGGTGAACAGGCAGGTTAATGCGCCGTGGTTGCAGGCCTTATGGTGCCATACCTTGGTGTCGCAGCAGCGCGTCCAGCGTGGGCTCACGGCCGCGAAATGCCTTGAACGACTCCATCGCCGGGCGACTGCCCCCGGCCTCGAGTATTGCTTGGCGGTATTTTCTACCAGTTTCCAGGTTTGGCAATCCGTCCGGCCCAGCGGTCTCTTCAAAGGCCGCGTAGGCGTCCGCACTCAACACTTCCGCCCACTTGTAGCTGTAATAGCCCGCTGCGTAGCCACCGGCGAAGATATGGCTGAAGGTGTGGGCTGCGCGATTCCACTGCGGCGGGTGAACCACCGCGACTTCCGCACGCACCTGGTTCAGCAGTGGCAGAAAATCGTCTTGCGGATTGTGGCTGGTGTGCAGCAACATATCAAACAGCGCGAACTCGATCTGGCGCAGGGTTTGCAGGCCGCTCTGGAAATTGCGTGCTGCCACCATCTTGTCAAACAGTGCACGGGGCAATGGCTCACCAGTTTGCACATGGGATGTCATGTGGCGCAGTACATTCCACTCCCAGCAGAAGTTTTCCATGAACTGGCTGGGCAGTTCCACCGCGTCCCACTCGACGCCGCTGATGCCCGACACGTCGTGTTCGTTCACCTGGGTCAGCATGTGGTGCAGGCCGTGGCCGAACTCATGGAACAGGGTGATGACGTCGTCGTGCGACAGCAGGGCGGGTTGCTGTCTGCCATCCACTTCCACACCATCGGCAAAGTTGCAGACCAGCTGTGCCACCGGTGTCTGCACCTGTTGGGTGTCGGGACGCAGCCAGCGGGTCACGACCTCATCCATCCAGGCACCACCGCGTTTGCCGTTGCGTGACGTTGGGTCCAGATAGAACTGGCCTACCAGATGCGTGCCTTGCGGGCCTGCGCGTTCGATCCGGTAGAACTCCACATTGGCGTTCCAAACGGGCGCCTGGTCGCGGGTGATGACGAGATCAAACAGGGTCTCGGCAATCTTGAACAAGCCGGCCAAAACCTTGGGAAAGGTGAAGTACTGTTTAACTTCCTGTTCGCTGAAGGCGTAGCGCGCTTCCTTGAGTTTTTCGCCGACGTAAGGCCAATCCCAGGCCTGCGGGTCGGCCAGTTGCAGGTGTTCACGCGCGAAGGCGCGCATATCGGCCAGGTCCTGCTCGGCAAAGGGACGGGCCTTGGCACCCAAATCACGCAGGAAACTGATCACCGCTTCAGGTGACGATGCCATTTTTGGCACCAGGGACAGCGATCCGAAGTTGGGATAGCCCAGCAGGGCTGCCTCTTCCTGGCGCAAGCTCAAGATCTCGCGAATGCCCTGGGTGTTGTCATATTTTTGTGTGGCCGCATCGGCCTGGTCCGAGGCCCGCGTCACGAAGGCGCGGTACATGGTGGCGCGCAGCTCACTGCTGTGGGCGAACTGCATGACGGGCAGGTAGCAGGGCATCTTGAGCGTGAGTTTGTAGCCCTCTTTGCCTTCGGCTTGTGCAGCAGTTTGTGCTGCTTGCTGTACGTCCTCGGGTACCCCAGCCAACTCCGTTGCGGTGGCGTAGTAGCTGAAGGTGTCTGTCGCATCCAGCGTGTTTTCGCTGAATTTTTGACCCAAGGCTGCTTGCTGGTCCTGGATGGCGGCAAAGCGCTCGCGCTGGGCGCCCGCGAGATCCGCGCCGCCGAGTACGAAGTTGCGAATGGCGTTCTTATGGGCCTGGCGTTGCTCGGTGTTCAGCGTCTGGACGTCGATGGCCTTGTACTTTGCAAACAGGCGCTCGTCGGCACCCAGGCGGGTCCAGAAGTCGGTCACTGCCGGCAACATGGCGTTGTACGCCGCCCGCAGCTCCGGTGTGTCGGCCACACTCTTGAGGTGGCTGACAGCGCCCCAGGCGATGCCGAGCTTCTCGGTCGCAACATCCAGTTCACGGGCTATGGCCTCCCATTGCGCGGGAAACGCCGGGGCTGTCACGGTTTCGAGGGCTTCACTGGCCTTTGCCAGCAAGGCTTCGATGGCAGGCGCCACATGTTCCGGGAGGATCTGGTCGAACAAAGGCAATGGGGCGGTACTCAGCAATGGATTCATGGGGCTATCCGTCAAGGGTTTGGCGAGGCAATAGGGGTCTATTTGGGTGCGGCGGCGGAGGTTTCAAGGCGAGTGACTTCGCGCTCGGCCGCTTCCAGCGTGTTGACCAGCAGCATGGTGATGGTCATCGGGCCCACGCCGCCCGGCACCGGCGTGATGTGGCTGGCAACCGTGCTGACGCCTGCAAAGTCCACATCGCCGCACAGCTTGCCTGCATCATCACGGTTCATGCCCACATCGATCACGATGGCACCTGGTTTGACCATGTCGGCGGTCAGCACATTGCGTTTGCCTACGGCGGCAACGATCACGTCGGCTTGTCGTGTATGGTGGCCCATGTCCGCCGTGGCACTGTGGCATACCGTGACCGTGGCATTGGCTTGCAGCAGCAGGAGTGCCATGGGTTTGCCAACCGTATTGCTGCGCCCAATGACCACCGCATGTTTGCCACGCAGGTCCAGACCCGTGGTTTCGATCAGTTTCATGCAGCCATACGGCGTGCAGGGTCTAAATCCGGCTTGACCGGTCATCAACTCACCGGCGCTCAAGGTGGCGTAGCCGTCCACATCTTTGCTGGTTGAAATGGCTTCAATGACCTTGTGCGGGTTGATGTGTTTGGGCAAGGGCATTTGCACCAGGATGCCGTGAATGGTGGGGTCGGTATTGAGGGAATCTATACGCGCCAGCAGATCAGTCTCGCTGAAGGAGGCCTCGTACTTCTCAAAGACCGAATGAATGCCGGTATCTGCACAGGCTTTGACCTTGTTGCGCACATAGACGGCACTCGCCGGGTCGTCACCCACCAGAATCACCGCCAATCCCGGCGTGATGCCGCTGGTTTTAAGCGCCATCGCGCGGGTTGCAATGTCAGCGCGCAACATGGCGGAGAGGGCAACGCCATCGATGGTCTTGGCTGTGGAGGTGGTCATGGTTTGTCTTTCAAATTGAAAACGCCCGCAGTCCTTGCGGGGCGGGCGTGAGATGCTATAAAAAATAGCTTTGCGGGACAGACCGCAGGCACAGCATGCTCTGTCCTCAACATGTCCAATACGTCAGGCTTTTGGCGCGTGTTGCCCGAGCGCGATTTTGAGCAGATCGGCCACGGTGTTGGCGCTGAGTTTTTCCATGATGTTGGCCCGGTGGGCCTCCACTGTTTTGATGCTGATCCCCAGATCGTCGGCAATTTGTTTGTTCAGTCGACCCGCCACAATGCGCTCCAATACCTGGGATTCGCGCAGTGTCAGCTTGGACAGCAAGGCGTCGCGGCTGGCGGCCAGTTGGAAATCAGAGAACGAATCTTTCGCATGGTCGAGCATGCGCTCCACCAGACCGACCAGTTGGTCTTCGTTGAACGGCTTCTGGATGAAATCCATGGCGCCCTTTTTCATGGTGTCCACCGCCATGGGCACGTCGCCATGGCCAGTGATGAAGACGATGGGTAGTGGCGAGCGGGCTTCGATCAAACGACTTTGCAATTCCAGCCCCGTCATGCCGCCCATGCGGATATCCACAATAAGACAAGCCACTTCTCGGGCGTCGTAGCGGCTCAGGAAGGACTCGGCGGAGTCAAAACATCGAACCCTAAAACCCTTGCCTTCGAGCAGCCATTGCAACGAGTCGCGCACGGCCTCGTCGTCATCTACAACGTAAACAGTACCTTTTTTGGGAAGCAAGCTCATTCAGTGTCCAGAGTTCAAATTGCTTGGTCGTTGATGTCGCGCCAGACTGGGTGGTACTTCCGAGACCGGTATCCAGAATGAAAATCGGCATCCCGAAACATCGTCACCATTGTAGAGGTTCTCGGCTGACATCCGTCCCAGGTGGGATTCGACTATCGAGCGACACAAACTGAGTCCGATGCCCATGCCGTCGGCCTTGGTAGAGTAGAAAGCTTCGTACAGCCTGGCCATAACTTCCGGGGCCAGTCCGTTGCCGGTGTCTTGGACGGCAAATTCCACTACCTGCTTGTCCTCAATGACTTTGGGCACGACCCGCAATTCCACGATCCGTTGTGAGGTCTGGCGCAGCGCCATGTCAATGGACTCGGCGGCATTGCGCAACAGATTGATCAGCACCTGCTCAATCAGGATCGGGTCCACCATCAGCAGGGGCAGGCGTGCGGCAACGTAATGGTTTAAGCGCACGTTGAAGCGGCGCAACTCGATTTCCGCCAGTTCCACGGCTTCGCTCACCATCAAGACCACTTCAGACGGTGTGCGGTTGGGTTCGCTACGTTTCACGAAGGAGCGGATGCGGTGAATGATCTGGCCGGCCCGCTGGGCTTGTTTCGCGGTTTTTTCCAGCGCTCCCAGCAGGTCCTCCTCGGTGATCTGCTGGGCCTTGATGCGCGACACCATGCCGTTGCAGTAGTTGTTGATCGCGGTCAAGGGCTGGTTCAGTTCGTGGGCCACGCTGGACGCCATTTCTCCCATGGTGATCAGGCGGCTGGCCGTCTGGGCCCGCTCGGTCTGGCTGGATGCCTGTTCCTCGGCCAGTCGGCGTGAACTGATGTCGGTGGCAATCACCATCTGGGCCAGTCGCCCGTCGACCCAGCTCAAGTAGCGGGTCCGCACCTCCAGCCACTTGTTCAATTCCGCGATAAAAATTTCGGCGCTTTCGGTTTCCGTGTCGGGAAGGGCGTTGGTGGGCAGTCCGGCAAACGAGTCGACACTGTCGGTGGATTCGTCGTTAGTTGGGCTGGAAGGCACACCGGCCTGTGCCACCAATTGCAAGTGGCCGCCCGTTTGTGTGCCAAACCATTGGCGGTACAGCTTGTTGGCAAACAACAACTCGTCGCTGCCCAAGGGTGCCACCGAGATGGATGCATCCAGCGCTTCGAGCACGGTGGTGAAGCGTTCGTGCGAAGCCGACAACTGTTCTCGCACCCGGTTGGGTTCTGTGATGTCGGTCATGGAGGTCATCCAGCCGGTTTGTTTGCCCACGGCATCGATCAGCGGCGAGACGTACAAGCGCGCATCAAACAGAGTGTTGTCACGGCGTTTGACCCGCACCTGAATGCCCCCTGGGGTTGTTTTGCCAGACAACTCTTCTCCCAAAAGCGAGTGCAACTGGTCACGGTCGTTTTCGGGCCAATACGGAAAAGGCGCGGTTCGGCCCACCAGGTCGGATTCGGCCCAACCGGTCATCTGGCAAAACGCAGCATTGACGTAGGTGATGCGGCCCTGCAAATCCATGGCCCGCATGCCAGTCAGCATGGAATTTTCCATGGCACGGCGAAACGTGGTCTCCGACATCAAGGCTTGCTGCGCCTGCACCCGCCTGCGTGTGTGGCGCCAATTGGCAATCAACATCCATGCGGTCATGACACTCAATGCGCTGACCAGCCAGAACAGGCCACTGCCAATAACACCCAGCGACGCACGGTAGGCCTGTCCGCGAACGACTAACGTGCTGCCCACTGGCGAGACCGGCATTGCATATTCATTGGTCGGATGGGCCCACGGCAGCAGGTTCTTGACGGTCTGTTGCGTCGGAATGGTCGTGCCGGCCAGCAATCGCCCTTGTGCGTCTTGCAGGGATATGGCATAGCGGGACGTGACCTCGGTTGGCACGCCATAGCGGTAGAGGCCATCGACTGAGTATTCGGCCAGCAACACACCTGAAAAGCGTCCCGTTCGTTCAGCGGCAAATGCATTTGCAAGAAGGGCGTGTCGTTTGGGGTTCCTAACGGCTGGATATAGACCGGTTGCTGTGATTCGCGGGCCACCATGAAACCCGCCATGGTGTCATTGCGTGGCGCCGTATCGGGGCCGGTGCTGAGCTGGCTGGCCACCAGCACGGCGGTACCAATGGCCGACTTCACTCGGCGCCGTTCGTCAATCCACGCCAGCCCTTGCAACTCCGGGTACTGGTTGAGCATGGAGCGCGCCCTGGCTTTAAAGTCTTCGGCGTCGAGTTCTCGATTGGATACCTCCCGCGCGATGCGCATCAATTGCTCCTGACGTTCCAACAACCTCAGGCGCAAACGCTGGTGGGTGTATTCCACGTCGCGCTGCACAGCCTGTTGTTCACGATCAATTTCTTCCAGCCGCAAATAACCCAGGGCGGCAATGATGGCGGCGAAAAATAGCGCTACGGCGGCCAGCGGAGCCAATACGGCAACCCGGTCCTGGCGATGCGGCGCCAATCGGTGCCACCAGTGGCGCGCCCGTTCCACCGTGGAAAGCGCCAGGGGGTTTGGCAACGAAATCAGCTTGGGAAATGGCATGGGGCTAGTGTAGGGGATGCCTCTGCATATCATTTTTGATAGTTCATATTATGAAATAGAAAAGCACCAGTTGAAATTATTAAATACTTGTGTAAAAATAGGCAGAACGTACTAAATTCGTCAAAAACAACCAGGAGACACAGCAATGTCAGCAGTTCCCCCCGGCGCGGCGAGCGCCACCACCCTTGACCTGGACAGCCAGGAAACCCGTGAATGGATGGACGCCCTGTCCGCCGTGATTGAGAGTGAAGGCCCCGAGCGGGCGCACTTTCTGCTGGAGCAATTGCTGGGCCACGCGCGCCAGAAGAGCATAGACATGCCGTTCTCGGCCACCACGGCTTACGTCAACACCATCACGCCAGAGCAGGAAGAGCGTTCCCCCGGCAACCTGGAAATCGAAGAGCGCCTGCGCGCCTATATGCGCTGGAACGCCATGGCCATGGTGGTCAAGGCCAATCGCCACCACCCCATCGACGGTGGCGACCTGGGCGGCCACATCGGCTCCTTCGCATCGCTGGCCAGCCTGTTTGGCGCCGGCTTCAACCACTTCTGGCATGCCGAGAGCGCCGAGCCCGGCAAAGAACATGGCGGCGACTGCCTCTACATCCAGGGCCACGTGTCCCCCGGCGTCTATGCCCGCGCCTATATGGAAGGCCGCCTGACCGAAGAGCAGTTGCTGAACTTCCGCCAGGAAGTGGACGGCAAGGGCCTGTCCAGCTACCCGCACCCCAAGCTGATGCCCGAGTTCTGGCAGTTCCCCACCGTGTCCATGGGCCTGGGGCCGCTGATGGCCATTTACCAGGCGCGCTTCCTCAAGTACCTGCACGCCCGTGGCATTGCCAACACCGAGAACCGCAAGGTCTGGGTGTTCTGCGGCGACGGCGAAATGGACGAGGTCGAATCCCTGGGCGCCATCGGCCTGGCCGCGCGCGAGAAGCTGGACAACCTGGTGTTTGTCATCAACTGCAACCTGCAGCGCCTGGACGGCCCGGTGCGCGGCAACGGCAAGATCATCCAGGAGCTGGAAGGCGAATTCCGCGGCTCCGGCTGGAACGTCATCAAGCTGATCTGGGGCTCTGGCTGGGACGCCCTGCTGGCGCGCGACAAGGAAGGCGCTCTGCGCAAGGTCATGATGGACACGCTGGACGGCGACTACCAGGCCATGAAGGCCAACGACGGCGCCTACGTGCGCAAGCACTTCTTCGGCCGCGACCCGCGCACGCTGGAGATGGTCGCCAAGATGAGCGACGAAGAGGTGTTTGACCTGCGCCGCGGCGGCCACGACTCCAAGAAGGTGTATGCCGCCTTCCACAAGGCCGTCAACCACAAGGGCCAGCCCACCGTGCTGCTGATCAAGACCGTCAAGGGCTTTGGCATGGGCAAGGCCGGCGAGGGCAAGAACAATGTGCACCAGACCAAGAAGCTGACCGACGAGGACATCAAGGCCTTCCGCGACCGCTTCAACATCCCGATGCCCGACAGCGATCTGCCCAATCTGCCGTTCTACAAGCCGGCCGACGACACGCCCGAAATGCGCTACCTGCACGAACGGCGCAAGGCGCTGGGCGGCTACCTGCCGCACCGCCGCACCAAGTCGGATGAGCAGCTTCACCGTGCCATCGCTGGAGACCTTCAAGTCGGTGATGGACCCCACGCCCGAAGGCCGTGAAATCTCCACCACCCAGGCCTATGTGCGTTTTTTGACGCAGCTGCTGCGCGACCAGGCCCTGGGCCCGCGCGTGGTGCCTATCCTGGTGGACGAGGCGCGCACCTTTGGCATGGAAGGCCTGTTCCGCCAGGTGGGTATCTACAACCCCGCAGGCCAGAACTACACCCCGGTCGACAAAGACCAGGTCATGTACTACCGCGAAGACAAGGCCGGCCAGATCCTGCAAGAGGGCATCAACGAAGCCGGTGGCATGAGCAGCTGGATTGCCGCGGCCACCAGCTACAGCACCAGCAACCGGATCATGGTGCCGTTCTATGTGTATTACTCGATGTTCGGCTTCCAGCGCATTGGCGATCTGGCCTGGGCGGCGGGCGACATGCAGGCGCGCGGCTTCCTGCTGGGCGGCACCTCCGGGCGCACCACGCTCAACGGCGAAGGCCTGCAGCACGAAGACGGCCACAGCCACATCATGGCCGGCACCATTCCCAACTGCATCAGCTACGACCCGACCTTCGCGCACGAAGTGGGCGTCATCCTGCACCATGGCTTGAAGCGCATGGTGGAGAAGCAGGACAACGTTTTCTACTACCTCACGCTGCTGAACGAAAACTACGCCATGCCCGGCCTGACCGCGGGCACCGAAGAGCAGATCATCAAGGGCATGTACCTGTGCAAGGAAGGCGCCAAGCTGACGCCCCGTGTGCAACTGCTGGGCTCGGGCACCATCCTGCGCGAAAGCATTGCCGCTCAGGAACTGCTGGAGAAGGATTGGGGCGTGGCCGCCAACGTGTGGAGCTGCCCCAGCTTCAACGAACTGACCCGCGAAGGCCAGGACTGTGAGCGCTTCAACCTGTTGCACCCGGCCGAAGCGCCCCGCGTGTCGTTCGTCGCGCAGCAACTGGAAAAGCACACCGGCCCGGTCGTGGCATCCACTGACTACATGAAGGCCTACGCCGAGCAGATTCGCCCCTTCATTCCCAAGGGCCGTACCTACAAGGTGCTGGGCACCGACGGCTTTGGCCGCAGCGACTTCCGCTCCAAGCTGCGTGAGCATTTCGAGGTGAACCGCCACTTCATCGTCGTCGCCGCCCTGAAGGCTCTGAGCGAAGAGGGCACGGTGCCGGTGAGCAAGGTCGTGGAAGCGATTGCCAAATACGGCATCAAGACCGACAAGATCAACCCGCTGTATGCATGAAATTTTGCGGGACAGACCGAGCCAGCGCCTCTGACCCCAACTAAGAATATGGCATCTATCGAAATACAAGTTCCCGACATCGGCGACTTTGATGAAGTCACCGTCATTGAACTGATGGTCAAGGTCGGCGACACGGTCAAGGCCGAGCAGTCGCTGATCACCGTGGAGTCCGACAAGGCCTCCATGGAAATCCCGTCCAGCCACGCTGGCGTGGTCAAAGAAATCAAGGTCAAGCTGGGCGACAAGGTCAAGCAGGGTTCGGTCGTCGTTTCGCTCGAAGGCTCTGAGCAAAATCAGGCTGTAGCCCTCGCCGCTGCTGCGCAAGCTGCTCCTTTTTCTATAGCGACTGCTGCTGCTTCAGCACCTGCTGCTGCGGCACCCGTACCGGCGGCTGCATTGGCCAGCGGCCCGGTGGAAGTGCGCATCCCCGATATTGGCGATTTCAAAGACGTCACCGTCATCGAGCTGCTGGTCAAGGTTGGCGACGTGGTGAAGGTGGAGCAAAGCCTGGTTACCGTGGAATCCGACAAGGCGTCGATGGAGATCCCGTCCAGCACCGCCGGTGTGGTCAAGGAGATCAAGGTCAAGCTGGGCGACACCGTCAACATCGGTGACCTGGTGGTGGTTCTCGACGGTGTGGCTGGCGCGGTGGCCCCTCCCACTGCTGCCGCTGCTGCTGCGCCCGCAGCGGCTAGTGCAGTCCCTGCCGCCGCTGCGCCTGCGGCCTCTGTACCAGCAGTCGCAGCAGCACCTGCCGTGGCCGTGCCTGCGCACGCGCCTGGCGCTGCACCCTTGGGCCTGCCCCACGCGTCGCCATCCGTGCGCAAGTTCGCCCGGGAACTTGGCGTGCCATTGAATGAGGTCAAGGGCAGTGGCCACAAAGGCCGCATCACCGAGGCGGACGTGCAAAGCTTCACCCGATCCGTAATGAGTGGCGCGGTGCAAACGCTGGCCGCAGCGGCGCAGAACAAGCCCGCAGCGGGTGGTGGCGATGGCGCAGGCCTTGGGCCTGATCCCCTGGCCCAAGGTGGACTTCGCCAAGTTCGGCCCGATTGAGCGCAAGGAGCTGTCGCGCATCAAGAAGATCAGCGGCGCCAACCTGCTGCGCAACGCCATCATGATTCCGGCCGTCACCAACCATGACGATGCCGACATCACCGACCTGGAAGCCTTCCGCGTCTCCACCAACAAAGAGAACGAGAAGTCGGGCGTCAAGGTCACCATGCTGGCCTTCCTGATCAAGGCCTGCGTGGCCGCGCTGAAGAAGTTCCCCGAGTTCAACAGCTCGCTGGACGGCGACGCGCTGATCTACAAGCAGTTCTATCACATCGGTTTTGCGGCCGATACGCCCAATGGTCTGATGGTGCCGGTGATCAAGGATGCCGACAAGAAGGGCATCTTCCAGATCAGCCAGGAAATGGGCGAGCTGGCCAAGAAGGCCCGCGACGGCAAGCTGAGCCCGGCAGAAATGTCTGGCGCCAGCTTCACCATTTCCAGCCTGGGCGGCATTGGCGGGCGTTACTTCACGCCCATCATCAATGCGCCCGAGGTGGCCATCCTGGGCGTGTGCAAGAGCCAGATGGAGCCGGTGTGGGACGGCAAGGCCTTCGTGCCGCGCCTGATGTTGCCGCTGTCGCTGACTTGGGACCACCGCGTCATCGACGGCGCCGCCGCTGCGCGCTTCAACGTCTACCTGGGCCAGATCCTGGGTGACTTCCGCCGCGTGTTGCTCTGAGTTGCCGGCTAGGCCGTGGCTGGGCCCCGCCCAGAGGGCCACCCCCGCCCCAAGAAATGTTCTGATTGATTGGAATTGAAAATGGCACTCATCGAAATCAAGGTCCCCGACATTGGCGACTTCGACGAAGTCGCCGTCATCGAATTGATGGTCAAGGTGGGTGACACCATCAAGGCTGAGCAAAGCCTGATCACCGTGGAGAGCGACAAGGCCTCCATGGAGATTCCTTCCAGCCAGGCTGGCGTGGTCAAGGAACTCAAGGTCGCTCTGGGTGACAAGGTCAAGGAAGGCTCCGTCGTGCTGATGCTGGAGGCGGCCGAGGTGGATGCTACCGCAAGCGCGCCCGCAGCCAGTTCTCCTGGGTCAAATCAGCCTGTAGCCCTCGTGGAATCTGCTTCGATAGCTCCTAAAACAGTAGCAAATCCAGCGACTACACCAGCCGTCGCTGCGCCCGCAGGCGCCAGCTACTCCGGCACCGTCGACCTGGATTGCGACGTGCTGGTACTGGGCGGCGGCCCCGGCGGCTACAGCGCCGCCTTCCGCGCGGCTGACCTGGGTCTCAAGGTCATCATCGTCGAACGCTACGCCACGCTGGGTGGCGTCTGCCTGAACGTGGGCTGCATCCCGTCCAAGGCGCTGCTGCATGTCGCCGCCGTCATGGACGAGGTGAGCCACATGGCCGACCTGGGCGTGGACTTTGGTGCGCCCAGCGTCAACATCGACAAGCTGCGCGGCCACAAGGAAAAAGTCATTGGCAAGCTCACCGGCGGTCTGGCCGCCATGGCCAAGATGCGCAAGGTCACCACCTTGCGCGGCTACGGCCATTTTGTCGGTGCCAACCATCTGGAAGTCGAAGAAACCACCGGCACGTCGCAGGAGAAGACCGGTGCCAAGAAGGTCATTGCCTTCAAGAAGGCCATCATCGCCGCGGGCAGCCAGGCCGTGCGCCTGCCCTTCATGCCCGAAGACCCGCGCGTGGTGGACAGCACCGGCGCGCTGGCGCTGAAGGAAGTCCCCAAGCGCATGCTGATCCTGGGCGGCGGCATCATCGGCCTGGAAATGGGCACCGTCTACAGCACGCTGGGCGCACGCCTGGACGTGGTGGAAATGCTGGACGGCCTGATGCAGGGCGCCGACCGCGACCTGGTCAAGATCTGGCAGAAGATGAACGCCAAGCGCTTCGACAACATCATGCTCAAGACCAAGACGGTGGGCGCACGCGCTTTGCCGAAGGCATTGAGGTGACATTTGCAGCAGCAGAGGAGGGCGGCACCGCCCCCGCGCCGCAGGTGTACGACCTGGTGCTGCAAGCCGTGGGCCGCACGCCCAACGGCAAGAAGATCGCCGCCGACAAGGCCGGTGTGGCGGTGACGGACCGTGGCTTCATCAACGTCGACATCCAGATGCGCACCAACGTGCCCCACATCTTCGCCATCGGCGACATCGTCGGCCAGCCCATGCTGGCGCACAAGGCGGTGCACGAGGCGCATGTGGCGGCGGAAGTGATTGCCGGTGAACTGCAAGGCAACAAGGAACTGGCCGCTGCCGCCTTCAACGCCCGCGTCATCCCCAGCGTGGCCTACACCGACCCCGAAGTGGCCTGGGTGGGCCTCACCGAAGACCAGGCCAAGGCGCAGGGCATCAAGGTCAAGAAGGGCCTGTTCCCCTGGACGGCCTCCGGCCGCGCCATTGCCAATGGCCGCGACGAGGGCGTCACCAAGCTGCTGTTTGATGACTCTCCCGAAGCCCATGGCCACGGCAAGATCCTGGGCGGCGGCATGGTCGGCACCCATGCGGGCGACATGATTGGCGAGATTGCGCTGGCCATCGAGATGGGTGCCGATGCGGTGGACATCGGCAAGACCATCCACCCGCACCCGACCCTGGGTGAGTCCATTGGCATGGCGGCGGAGATTGCGCACGGCAGTTGTACGGATGTGCCGCCGGCGCGCAAGTAAGCCGGCGCTATTTGCCCGGAGCCATACGAGCAGGAAATTCCCCATCAACCCCGCGAACCCGGAGCGGGTGTGCTGGGGTTGTGACCTGTTCTGCGCGGCCAAGGACATGCGTTGCGGCAACGGCTCGGACCGCACCATGCATCCGGTGGAGCTGTTTGGCGAGGGGTGGCAGGAGTGGGGCGGGGCGGCGGACGCACCCATGGGTGAATCAGAAGTCGCGGCGGAAGTGGCACATGGCAGTTGTACGGACGTGCCACTGGCGCACGGGTAACACCGGGAAGCCAACAAGAACGCTACAAACTCAGTAGCTAGTCGCAAAGATTCCGTGAGGGCAGCGTGGCCTTTTTATTCCAAGTCGAGGGTGTTGGGAGGCTGCGGTCAGGTTTTTCGGTTTTGAGAAAGATGCGTGCATCAGGCTGCCGTACTCTCACAAGCCCTATCATTCCGGCTCATGCCTCATACACATCGTCCACCCTCTGTGGCCTATCACGCCTGACCATGCAGGAAGACCCCTTCAAGAACCCGCCGCAATCGGAGGCGGAAACGACCTTTGCCGACTATTTCCATGATCCAGACGCAGTGGCCGACTCCGCTGTGGCCTGGCAGCTGGAGAGCAATGGCGCGCTGTTGGACGCGGTGCGCCTGTTGTTCCAGGGCACCAGTGCATTGGCGCGATTGCGCTTGTGGGCCTTGTTGACCTTGGTGGGGCAGGGCAAGGCGTTTTTGAGCCGCGAGGAGCTTGGTAGTCTGTATTACGCCTTGCGGCCCGAAGCCGCTGACGCAGTGATCAAGCGCTTTCGTGACGCCTCCTTGCTGAGCTGGGACGAATCGCAGCGCCAGTATGGTTTGACACCGCTGGCGCAACAGGTTTCGGCCTTGCTGGCCAGTCTGGCACAACCCGTGGAGGATGAACTAGCGGGGTTGTTGAGTCAGGTCGTTGGGGCCGACCAGTTGGGCACGTTGCAGGGCAACCAGGTACACATGCTGCAGGCCCAGTTGGTTCGCTTGCACCACGAGTTTTCCGATGCCATTGCCAGTGGTTCGGAGTTTCGCCTGCGCGAGGCACGCAAGCGGTACGACCGTGCAGCACGTTTGATTGACCGGGCATCCAGCGCTATTACCACGATCATCAGCAATGCGCGTGGCGAACGTGCGTTGGAACAGGCGGCGCGTGCATTAGGTTTGGCGCAGTCGCGTTTGCTGGCCATGGCCAGCCAGTTCAATCGCGCCCTGCAGCAGGTGGACCGCCAGCGCGTCACCTTGGGCACTACCGGCATTACCAGTACCGATGTCAAACGCTGGCTGCAAACCCAACCGCAGTTGGATCAACTCAGCAAAAGCGCATTGCATAGCCCGGTTGCGCTAGCCGTGCTCGCGCCGCATGAAATGCTAGATGTCACCGAGGCAGAGTTTGAGCGCGACCGCCCCGGAGCATTGCGCGACGAGCCGCTGCCTGCGGCGCAGGCAGCCCCTGTGGGAGACCTCTCAGCGGTGGCGCTGCCGCAAGAGCTTGGCGCGCTTTCCAGCCTGCTGGCGCAATGGGGCCTGGACCATGCCAGCGAAACAACCGGCGGCAACACCGCAACGCACTACCCTGTGCACGCGGCCCTGCTGGCCGATGTCGGTGGTGTGGTTGCACGCTACGCCCAAGTCGCCTACAAGGCGCAACTATTGCCGTTGCTGGGCGATGCCCAGGCGCAAGACTTGCCCGGTGCCACTGGCGCGTTGGCACGCCAGCCCTGGCGCGTGCAATGGCACACCGATTTGACCGCGCTGGAGCACCCGGCCATTACCCATTTGAGCAGTGGTCAGCTGGAGCATTCCAGCGCCACCACCCCGACACAACCATGATGACCAACACTGCTGACGAAGCCGCACACCTGATTGCTGAACTGCTGACGCGCAAATACCTGCCCCGGACCCACCCCCGTGTCAAACAGGCACTGGCCGATGCCGAATTGTTTTTGGCCGTGGAACAGCGCTTGGCCCAGGTTGGCTTGCGCTGGATGGACAATGTTTATGCTGACCACGTCACGCTCACATTACTGCCGGCGCCAGCTACCCGTGTGCTGGGTGAGGCGGGGCTGGATGCGAACAACAACCTTGACTTGCCGCGTGATGCCGTTTCCCTGCTGGTGGTGGTGTGGTCGCTGATCGTATTGCCCAAGCGAGAGCGACAGGCCAGCCGCGTGGCGCCCGAAGTTCCACAAAACGACATGTTTGCCGGTGCCAAGCCGCTACCCACCGCACGCAGCGTAAGCCCGGTTCTGTCCTACAAAGCCCTGCTGGAAGACTATGGCAACCAACTAGGCAAAAAAACCCGGCTCGACACCAACCTCAAGCTGCTGGAGCGACATGGCTTCATTGCGCGCAAACAAGACGACATTCTTGAGGGGCCGCTGCTTGATGTGCTGCTGGACTACGACGTGCTGGCCCCGCGCATTCTCAATGGCGCGCTGGCTGACGTACTGACCCGCGAGCAGGCCCAGCGTGACCAGGCGAACACCCCCGCAGCCCATATCCCTGTGGCACCCACTACCCCTGCTGCCGATACCAATTAAGCGCTCGTATGTTTCACCTGCAAACCCTAGAACTCGTCCATTGGGACTACTGCCAGCGTGTGAGTCTGCCGCTGGATGCGTCCATCATCACCATTGCCGGCCCTAACGGCTCGGGCAAAACCACACTGCTTGATGCCATGCGTACGCTGTTGGGCCTGAAGTGCTCGCAGCCGCGTGACTTCAAGACCTACGCCCGCCATGCCGGTGCCAAAGTGGCGTGGCTGCGCGCCGTCGTGGACAACAAACCGCACACGCGGCAAAGCTCCAGCCGTCCCTTTGCGCGGCGTTTGCTCTACAGCGACCAGGTGACACTGGCCTGCCGCATTGACCGCAATGGCGGTGACTGGCAGCGGCGCTATATATGGTTGTGGAAGGGGATGTCAGTATTGAGCAGTTGGGTGAGCGCCCCGACAAAGAGCTGCAAGTCATGGGCGTGGAGGCTTGGAGTCGCATGCTGGCTGACGCAGGACTTTCTCCTGCCATAGCCAAGGTGCTCTCGCTGGAACAGGGCCAGACGGACCGCCTGTGTGAATACAGCCCGCGAGAGCTCTTGCGCTTGGTGTTTGACGTGTTTGGAGACCAAGAGGTTCTCAATCACTACGACACTGCCCGTGAACACCAGCAACAGCTTACCCGCGAAATGCAACAGGCGGAAAAAGAGCTGGACCACAGCAAAACCCAATTATCCGAGCTGCAAAACAAGGTTGCCAACTACCAAAGCTGGCAAAACAAGGTGCAAGAGCGTGAGCGGCTGGCCACCGAGGTGCTACCGGTGCTGGTGTGGCACGGCCAGCGGACCAAGCTCGCCGAGCGCAGTCGCGAGCACCGCCGCCAGCGCCTTCAAGTCGCACAGTCCAAGGCCGAGCGAGCGCAAAAGAATGCGGAGCTGTTGACCTTGTTGGATGCGCGCAGTACGGCCGGGGCTGAAGAGGACCGTTTGCTGAAAGAACGAGATGAAGCGCACGAGTCTCTGAATAAGGCCAGTCGCAATGAATCGCCATTGGAGGCTTTAACCAAGCGCGAAGCTGAGCTACTGGCCCTTGTAGATAAGGAAAGTGATGCCGATGCACTCAACCAACACTTGAACGAACTGCGTGTGCAGGAAGTTGTCAAACAGGAAAAGCACAACGATTTGCTGCAAAAAAAGAAGGACGCGGGGGAGGTTCTATCGGGGCTAGAGGGCAAAAAGTCTCCTCCCTCTACGGAGGATGCCCGCTGCCTGCGCCTGCGCCTGCAAGCCGCTGGTGTGGGGCATCGTTTTCTGGCCGAGGTGGTGGAAGTCAAGAACGAGCACTGGCGTGCGGCAGTAGAAGGCGTGTTACGGCCGTTGCGCTGGATAGTGATGCTGGACAGGATTGGTGATTTGGACAAGGCCGACGGTATCGCCTCTGCAGAGCGCTACCGCCATTACATCGTGGCCCCTGGCGAGGTCGTGCCCGCAGCGGAACCGCACAGCCTGCTGGCCCAGGTGCAATTTGATTCCAAGTTGCCGCGCTGGCTGATACAACAGTTGCAAAACCTGCGCTGTGTGGACGATCCGGCAGCCGGGCGGCAGACCAGTGGCAACTGGATCACCCCGCAGGCCTACACCTTTGATGGGCGCGGTGCGCGCTCGGTGTGGGTGCAGCCCCGTGAACACCAGTTCGGTGCTGCTGCCTTGCAAGCCCTGCGTGACGCCCTGGAGCGCGACCTGCGTCGCTTGGACGATGAACTAGGCCCAGCCACCCTGGCCCTGATTACCGTAAAGCGCCAGATAGAAGACTGTAAGCAAGCCCTGGCCGGTTACAGCGCTGCACAGGAGCTGGCCCGTCGGAGTGACGAATTTTTCGCTGCACGTCAGGCGCTACCAGCTGCCAAGCAGGCGCGTATTGCAGCGGCCCTGCGCTGGCAAACCCTTGATCGCGACTATGGCATCGCAAAAGGCGGCTACCAAAGCGCCGATTCCTTATACCGAAATGAGGAGGCTGCACTACGCAAACGCATTGCCGAAGCAGATCGCTTAGCTACTGAGCTAGCGCAGCGGCGCCAGCAGATCACCGCCGACGTGGATGCCTCGCAACATCGCCGTCGCCAAATCCCCGCTAGCTGGCGCACGCCCGAGGTATTGGACGCGCTGGTGGCCAAGTACAGCAATGACACCCAGGCCAAATTGCGTCTGGATGCGGTGGAAGTTGACCTAGCCCAGGACACATGGGAAAAAGACAGCACGGTGGAAGAACGCTATCGCCGCATGGAAGCTACAGTGCGTGAGCAGGGGTACAGCCTGGACGACCACAAGGTCAAAAACGCGCAAGCCGCCACTGCAGTGCTCAATGCGCGCGAAAGCTATATCGAAGTGCTGCGCAGCACGGTGCGCCGCTACCGCAACAACATCCAGGAACTGGGGGCATTGGCCGGGGTTGAAGTGGCTGCCGAGCTGCCGTCTCTGGAAAATGACGACACCGTGCTGGCCCAGGCCGGACTGCGGGTGAACTTCAATTTCGACGGCAAAGGCAGCATAGGCTTGAATGATGGCGAGGCCTCTGGTGGCCAACAAGTTATCAAATCCTTGATTTTGCTGGTGGGCCTGCTCAAGGACGAAGACAGCGCCTCCGGCGGCTTTGTGTTCATCGACGAGCCCTTTGCCCACCTCGATGTGCGCAACATTCAGTTGGTGGGCCACTTTTTGCGCTCCACCCAGGCGCAATACGTGCTCACCACCCCGATCACCCATAACCTCGAAGTGTTTGAGCCTGCAGAGATAACCTTGGTTACTAGCAAGAAGCCCCGTGATAGCCGCTGGGCGCCTCCCATCGCCGTTGCCAAGCGTAGGGGTGCGCCGGGTTTGGCGACGTAGCGGTGGCCTACAGCCATGGTGCAGCCGACTATTCAAACCACACCGGGAGCCAGGGGCAAGCGCGCGCGCCAGTTGCATGTACCCTTGACGGCGTTGCCCGCACTGAGTGGCGCGCAGCAGGCCGTGCTGTTGAAGTGGCTCAAATCTGAAGCCCAGGAGCGCAAGTGGCAAAGCCTACTGCAGGTGGCGGGCAGCAGCCACCTTGAGGTCGCTGATACGCTGGTGCAAGCTCTGCTGCTGTGTGGGGCAGTGGCGCTCAAAGAGGAGTTTCGCCATGGCCAGTGGTGGCCTTGGCGTGTGGTGTGGACGGACCTGGAGAGCCTGCAGTCGCTTGCGGGCTTGCCGACACGCACGCAGCGTGACGCCGAGAAAAAAAATTTGGGCATCCAACTGCAGTCGCTGGCCCAAGCCCATCCTTGGCTCTCGGCAGCGGTGCACAGTGTGTTGAACGACGCGCTGCCATCGTCCAGCAAGGCGGCACGTGCCGAATTGCTGCAGGCACTGGCCTTGTGGCAGCAAGCCCAGCGCCAAGGCATGCGCCAGGACTTTGCGCTGGCGGCCCGGGGGCACACCAAGGCGATCACCAGTACCGAGTGGGATTGGCTGGAAAGCACCACGCCACTGGAGACACTGGGGGTTGGCCGCTTTGAGCCGCTGATCTGGTTGGCTGGCAGCATTGCGCTGTGTTCGAGTACCTCAGTGCAAGGGGTACTACTGCCATTGGGTCAATTTGGTTTTGTAGGTCTGCCGTGTCGTAATTTTGGCGCATTCATGCAGGTGGCTCTTGCTCCCAAGGTATATTGGCTGATTGAAAATCGCGCCAGCTTCGAACGCCAAGCGACCCAATTGCCAGAGGGGCAATGCCTGGTGTGGCTGCCTGGTCGCCCCAGTAATGCATGGCTACAGGCCATGCGCTGGTTGTTGACCGCAGCTCCTGCGCCTGCCGTCATCAGCTGCGACCCTGACCCCGCAGGCATTCAAATCGCGCTGACAGCCGGCGCGGTGTGGGACGGAGCGGGCATGCCATGGCAGACCCGTCATATGGATCCGGATACCTGGCGCTCGGGGATCACACTGCCTTTGAATGACTACGACCGACGGGTTTTGGTGGAATTGCAGGTCACCACCGGGCTACCAGCAGACCTGGCAACGTTGCGCGACTACCTGCTGTCGTCGGGTACCAAGGCCGAGCAAGAGGGATGGCTGTAGGGTACGCATAACTGGACAGGCGTGGATTTCAAACCTGCGAGGGCAGCATAATCAAGTGGCTTGCTGCTTCAACAACGCCAGCTTAGCCCCCAAAGATGCTTGGAATTCCTTTTGAACGTAAGCGGAGATCAATTTCTTGCTTTGCCTTAGCGAGTCGATTTCTAATTTCGTCAGCCGTGCGGAATCCGACAAGGTAGCGGGCCTCGTTGGCAGTGAGGGCATTGACTGCGATGCCAAAGATTTCGATGAGTTCATGTCCATACCTCGCTTCCAGTATTTTGATTGTTCGTTTGTCTGGAGAAAATGACTTCGATCTACCGGCATTCACCAGTACAAAAACGCCATGGACAACACCGCCTTTTGACTGAATGTAGTTGGCCAACTCGGCCAATGTGCCACCCAGACTAGTCACATCGTCCACCAAGACATAGCGCTTACTTTGTTGTACGTCGCCGTCAAACTCTGGTCGCAGCGCCAAACGCTCCATGGCATCAGCACCCGTATGGTAAACCTTTGTCGTCTGAACGATGGTTTGATCTGTCGAGGCTCCAAAAACCATCCCGCAAACCTCGGCAAAGACTTGGGGGATGGCGTTGTTACCGCTGGCCTCGCGCGCGAACGGCGCAACAAATATGCAATCGCTACCAAACTTGTCTCGTTGGGCGTGGATGCCCACAACCGCCACATCGGAAACCAAAGTCAGCGCACTTTGCCAATCCCCGGCTTTCGCCTTCGCATACGCCGGGTGTACCTTCAAGGCTTCGTCGACATCAAACAACCAAACAGCAAGAGCGCTGGGCGGAATAGGAAAACGCCTTACACCCCATGCCGCTGTGTCTTGTCTCGAAACGATGATGAACTCCGTGAATTGTGGACACATTATCTCAAGACCCAAATACCGCAGAGGAATGCGGGAAGATGGACTGCAAGAAAGCAATAGCTTTAAAAAAGGCCAGGTCCTTTACCTGGACGTAGTGGAAATGATTGACGGCCTGATGCAGGGCGCCGATCGCGACCTGGTCAAGATCTGGCAGAAGATGAACGCCAAGCGCTTCGACAACATCATGCTCAAGACCAAGACGGTGGGCGCCAAGGCCACTCCCGAAGGCATTGAGGTGACTTTTGCGGCGGCCGAGGAGGGCGGAACCGCCCCCGCACCGCAGGTGTACGACCTGGTGCTGCAGGCCGTGGGCCGCACGCCGAACGGCAAAAAGATCGCCGCCGACAAGGCCGGCGTGGCAGTCACGGACCGCGGTTTCATCAATGTGGACATCCAGATGCGCACCAACGTGCCCCACATCTTCGCCATTGGCGACATCGTCGGCCAGCCCATGCTGGCGCACAAGGCGGTGCACGAGGCGCATGTGGCAGCGGAAGTGATCGCCGGTGAAATACAAGGCAACAAGGAACTGGCAGCTTCCGCCTTCAACGCCCGCGTCATTCCATCGGTGGCCTACACCGACCCCGAAGTGGCCTGGGTGGGCCTCACCGAAGACCAGGCCAAGGCGCAGGGCATCAAGGTCAAGAAGGGCCTGTTCCCCTGGACCGCATCCGGCCGCGCCATTGCGAATGGCCGCGACGAAGGCGTCACCAAGCTGCTGTTTGATGACTCCCCCGAGGCCCATGGCCACGGCAAGATCCTGGGCGGCGGCATGGTCGGCACGCATGCGGGCGACATGATTGGCGAGATTGCCCTGGCCATCGAGATGGGCGCGGATGCAGTGGATATCGGCAAGACGATTCACCCGCATCCCACGTTGGGCGAGAGTATTGGCATGGCGGCGGAGATGCCCACGGCAGTTGCACGGACGTGCCGCCGAGTAAGAAATGAGCTTGGCAATCCGTTGAAAATGCTACGATTTCAGTAGCATGCTGCGCATATTCCGTATGGGCTGCGCGGCTTTTTCATCAAATTCTCCAATGGTCGCCTTGCATCGGCCTGTCGCGCACGGGCCATACGGGGCACAGCATTTGCACCACCTCCATCAGGCTCAACCATTCGGCGATGGGGTCCACCCCGGAGGCGTTGCCCAGCGGTGGCTGAAATGGCACCCCTGCCTCGCGCGCCAGCACCACTCTTGCTTCGGCACGGTTTAGCGCCGTTTCAGCATTTGTATCGGTGTTATCCGAGAAGTTCATCAAGAAGTTCTGGTTGGTTAAACAAGGCAAAGTACTCGCGCAACTCATCCATGTTGAGTGAGGCTCGGTGTACTTTCAGGAGTGCGCGAATGTCGTCCAAGTCACGCGTGCGCGTTGCGTCGTTCACGTAGCCTTGAAGTTTGAAGCCGATAAGCCCTTCGACGCTGATGATGCGCATGCGGCCCATGGGTGTATCGCGCTCCGATGCCTGCGCCAGCAGGCGGCGCGCCAGGGGACGATGTGCATAGAGCAAATCCAAACCTTCCGTAGCGCGCACATAGTTTGCGGCGTCTTCACTGCGGTACAGGCACTGGTAGCCTAAATCCAGCAGCGCATCATGCACTTTGTCCGCAGCTTCGGCCTCTATCAGAAAATCCACATCTTTGGTAGCGCGTACCACCCGGTGCGCAACCACCGCCAGACCGCCAATCAGTGCTGCTTCTATGCCGTTGCGCGCAAACATGGACAATGCTTCGCGTATTTGTTCGGCCAGGTTAGGCATGTCTACAGCGTGAAATGGTGGATGTGGGCATCATAGCGTCTCGAACCCAAAACCTAGGATCTGGTGCAGCAAGCCGTGGGCCGCACGCCCAACGGCAAGAAGATCGCCGCCGAGAAGGCCGGTGTGGCCTAAGGGCGGCAACCCGCCTGACGTGACCAACCGGCCGCCAGCCCCAAGTCCACCACGGGCGCCAGAGCTGCCAAAAAGTACAGATGCGCATCCCCGGCTGAATAGGCCACGAACATATTTTGCGCCGTGTAGCTGCGGTAACGGTAAGGGCTCAGCGTTTGGGTGGCGGGCCGCCGGGGTTGCAGGCTTGCCGGGAACTGGTCCTCCGCCCAATCAAACAGGCAGTTGAACTCCACCTCATTCAGGCTATTGGGTGCTACCAAAGACGCCAGTGTGCAACTAGGCGCTACCGGTGATGCACCCGCCGCACCTGGAATGGTGGCCACGGTGCGAATCCGGCCCGCTTCCAGCATTTCCTGGGCGGTGGTGCCGTAACCCACGCAAAACGCCGCACCTTTCAGGCCGCTGATGTCTACTTTGTTCAGGATCGTCTGGCCAGACAGCTGCCCACCCAAAATACCGCTGATGTAGGGGATCAGCACATTGTTGGTGACCAAGCGCCAACCACTGCCGGTGAGCTGCACGACCAACGTACTGGGCGCAGTGGTTTTGGCCTGCTGCCCTGACGCTGGAACGCCAATACCAAAGCTGCCCGCCGGCACACTGGCGGTGACAAATACGGCACCGGCTTTGCCCAAGTCGGATGGGTTGAATGTGGTGGTGGTCGACACCGTGGCCGTGCTGCTACCAATACCACCCGCCGCTACCACAAAGAAAGGCGGAACTTCGCTGGACAAAGGGCGGTTAGGTACCTCGGGCCGCAGGTCCAGCAGGCCGGTAGCCGTGTCGTTGATCACCAAGGACGGGCTCAGCCGGTTCACCAGCGTACCGTCTCCCAGGCTGCCCGTGTTGTTCTGGCCCCAGGCCCACACGGTACCGTCGGCCTTGGTGGCCACCGAGGTGTAGCCCCCCGCAGCCACGGCGGTATAGCCCGTGCCCACCTGCTGAGGTGCAGCAATAGTGCCCGTGGCCAGGCCGTTGCCGAGGTAGCCCCAGTAGTTGGTGCCCCAGGCCCATAGGCTGCCATCCGCCTTCAATGCCAGCGAGTGCTGGTAGCCCGCTGAGATCGCAGTGAAACCGGCACCCACCTGCAATGGCTTGCGCGAACACGCTGCGGTGTTGAAATTGTCTTGCGGCATAAAGTTGCTGCCTTCATAACAATCATCTGCGCTGGCGACCCCCAGTTGACCCGCCGTGTTGTCGCCCCAGGCCCACAAAGTACCGTCGGCTTTCAAGGCCAGCACATGGTAGGGCCCGGCAGCGATGGCCGTGAACCCGGTGCCCACTTGCTGCGGGGTGCTAGCGCAGGGCACTGCGTAGGGCACCGTGCCGCAGGTCTCTGACGTGTTGATTCCCAACGCGCCCGTGGTGTTGCTGCCAAACGTCCACACACTGCCATCGACCTTCAAGGCCACCGTGAAATACAAACCAGCCGCCACCGCCTGGTAACCGGAGCCCACCTCCTTGGGTGAATCGGTAAACGGGGTGGAAGCACCTAGCCCGAGTTGGCCAAAACTGTTTTGCCCCCAAGCCGCCAAACCACCATTGCGGTTGACTGACACGGCATGCTGCCCACCCCCCGACACGGCGGTGTAGCCCAAATCATTGCGCACCTGCACGGGTGTGGCTGAGCTTATCCGCGTGCCGTCGCCATACTGTCCCTGGGCGTTGTTGCCCCACGCCCACAGGCTGCCGTCCGCCTTGGTGGCCCAGGTGGTGGTGCCGTCCGAGGAGTTAGCCACGGTGGCGTAACCGCCGCCCACCAGCACCGGGCTGGTGCGGGCGACCAGCTCCCCTTGGCCCAATTGGCCGTTGCGGTTGTCACCCGCCACCCACAAGCTGCCATCGGTTTTGATGTAGCTGGCATTGAGCGCACCTGCCGCCACCTGCAACACGCCAGCCTGCACCTGCTTCAGCTCGACAGAGGCCTGCGTACTGCCATCGCCAAAAGCGCCGAATTCGTTATCACCCCAGGCCCACAGGGTCTGGTCGGTCTTAAGGGCAAAACCGTTGCCACCCCCAAGAGCCAGGCTGGCAAAACCCTCGCCACGCTTCACTGGGCGTGTGGCAGGTTGGCCAGTGGCGGGGTCGGTGCTGCCTGCCCCCCAAGACCACAGGCTGCCATCGGTCTTGAGGGCAGCCGCACTGCGACTGCCCGCAGCCACGCTGGCATAACCGCTGCCCACCAACGTGGGTACGGCGCGTGTGGCGATGCTGCCATCGCCCAACTGGCCGCTGCCGTTGTTGCCCCAGGCCCATAGGCTGGAGTCGGTCTTGATGCCGAAAGAAAAGTCCGCCCCGGCGGCAACAGTCTTGAAACCCGTGCCGACCTCCATCCGCGACAAAGCGCAGGTGTAGCTGGAAATGCCAGGGTTGCATACATCGCTGCTGGCGACGCCCAGCTCGCCTGAGGCATTGGGGCCCCAGGCCTCCAGCGTGCCATCGCGCTTGAGGGCCAGCACGTGGTAACCACCGGTTGCAACCTCGGCATAAGCTGTGCCTATCTGGGTCGGGGTCTTGGCCGTTTTGAGCGGGCTGCCATCGCCAAAAATGCCTTGACCCCACATCCACAGGCTGCCATCGGTTTTGAGTCCATAGGTGGAACCGTAGCCCGCAACCACGTGCTGATAGCCATCACCCACTTTGCCGGGGGCAGAGAGCTTGCTGTTCGAACCGTCGCCCAGTTGGGAGTAAGTGTTGTCGCCCCAGGCCCACAAGCTGCCATCCACCTTCACGGCCATCAAATAGGACTCGCCCACCGACACCGACTGGTAGCCACTACCCACCTGCAACGCCGTGGCCGAGCGCAGAGTCCGCCCTTGGCCGAGCTGACTATTGGTGTCAGCACCCCAGCCCACCAGTTGGCCTGTGCTGCTCAGGGCCAAGGCCGTCACACCCTCGCCGGTGGGGTAGGTGGAGAGGGTGACGGCAGGTACTGCGGCCCAAACCGGATTGACACCCCACACGACCCACAGCAAAGCACATGCCGTCGCGCTGAAATACAGTCGCAAATAAGTTACAGGACGCACACTACCCCCCTTGCAAATGAGCCGCCACAGATTGTGCACTGCGCCAACCGTCTGCAGTGAAGCATAGGGGGGGCAAGATCTGGCAAGAGATGGAGGCAACGCAAGCGTTGCGGCCCTCGCGCCCAAAATCTACGACCTGGTATTGCAAGCGGTCATCCCCAGCGTGGCCTACACCGACCCCGAAGCGGCATGGTCGGCACCCACGCGGGCGAGCACATCGGCATGGCTGCAGAAGTGGCACACGGCGGTTGCACGAATGTGCCGCCGGTCAGGACGTGATGCTCAGAAACCGTTGAATTTGCTACAAATTTGGTAGCTAAATACGAATATTTCGTGTGGGCTGCGCGGCTTTTTTGGCACCAATAGCTAGCACGCTATCACAGTTTCCAATGGTTGCCCTGCATGGGTGTGTCACGCCACCTGCAACCCAGCT
The DNA here is from genome assembly GCA_016703945.1 of Candidatus Aalborgicola danicus. Classification (GTDB taxonomy): domain Bacteria; phylum Pseudomonadota; class Gammaproteobacteria; order Burkholderiales; family Burkholderiaceae_C; genus Allorhodoferax; species Allorhodoferax danicus. Next base: position 33,626 of record JADJBC010000046.1, on the reverse strand, counting down.
ACTGAGCCGCTGCGTCTGCTCGGATTTCTGGAAACGGCGATGATTTCTTGCCCACAACCCATGCCATACTGAGCTCAAGCGGTTGAAATCCCTTTTCCGTTGTTGGAGAGACCCGCCGTCATGAACCCGAAAATCCTACTGCGACGCTCGCTGAAAACCCGCGTGATGCTTTTCACGCTGGCCCTGTTCGTTGCCAGCATCTGGGCGATCGCTTTCTATGTCAGCAGCAGCTTGCAGACTGATATGGAGCGACTGCTTGGCGAGCAGCAATTCGCGGCGACCTCGATGGTCGCCAGCACGATAAACAGTGACGTGCAAGACCGTCTGGACGCTTTGGCGGCGGTTGCCGACTCCATTGCTGCCGACATTCCGCGCGGCGCAGTGGCGATTCAGGCTGCACTCGAAAATCGACCGGTCTTTCAGCGCCTGTTCAACGGGGGCACCTTTGTTACCGGCACGGACGGCACGGCAATCGCATCCTTGCCGGTCTCCCTAGGCCGGGTGGGCCTGAATTACGCCGACCGTGACCACGTCAGCTCTGCGGTCCAAGAGGGCAAATCGACGGTCAGCAAGCCCGTTATCGGCAAGGTACTGAACAAACCCGTAGTCTCCATGGGTGCCCCCATTCGTGATCCGCAGGGCAAGATCATCGGTGCGCTGGTGGGCGTGATCGACCTGGGCAAGCCCAATTTTCTGGACCGAATTGCCAATGAAACAACTTTCAAAAAGACCGGCGTCGTTTCACTGATCTCGCCGAAATACCGGATGACGGTCACGTCCTCAAACAAGGAACTTGCCCTGGCGCCATTGCCCCCGCCTGGCATCAACCCCTATCTCGATCGAAATATCGCTGGTTTTGAGGGCTACGCCATCGTCGTCAACGTCTTGGGCCAGGAGCAGCTGGCGTCGATCAAGCACATTCCCGCCGCACAGTGGTACCTGTATTCCGGACTGTCTACCGATGTCGCGTTTGCCCCGGTACAGGCAATGCAGAAAAACCTGTTGCTGGCCGCCATCCTTTTGACCCTGTTGGCCGGGGTGCTTATCTGGTGGATGTTGAATCGCCAGCTCTCACCCCTGTTTGTTACGGTCAAGCGCCTGGCCCGGATGTCGGAATCCGTCGAACCCCTTCAGCCTCTGCCAGTCACGCGCCGGGATGAAGTTGGTGAACTGATTGGCGCATTCAACCGCCTGCTGAAAACCTTGATGCAGCGCGAAGGCGCACTGCGCGACAGCGAACTCCGCGCGCGCTCCGTTATGGAGGCCTCACCGGTGCCCATGGCCCTGAACGACGCACAGGGCAACATCAGTCTAGTGAACCCGGCCTTCGTGCAAGTGCTCGGCTATACGCTGGAAGACATTCCCACCATGGACGACTGGTGGCCCCGCGCCTACCCGGACCCATCCTACCGACGGTGGTCGGCGGATGATTGGCAGCAAGGCCTGGAGCTTGCCACGCGCACTGGAAAGCCGTTTGTTCCTACGGAAAGAACGATCCGCTGCAAGGATGGCACTGACCGTATTTTTCTGGTCAGCGCAGCGACCCCGTAGGCAGGTCTTGCGGGAAGTCATCTGGTCATCCTGTACGACATCACCGAGCGCCAGCGGTCCGAATCAGCCCTGAGCGAAAGCAGCGACCTGATCCTGCGTCTTACGGCGCAGGTGCCCGGTGTGGTGTACCAGTACCGTTTGTACCCGGACGGTCGTTCCTGCTTCCCGTTTGCCAGTGAAGGCATCGAGGACATTTACGAGGTGACGCCTGAATCTGTGCGGGCAGACGCGGCTCCGGTGTTCACCCGCTTGCATCCGGATGATCTGGAGGGGGTTTCCGTCGACATCCAGGAGTCCGCGCGAAGCCTCACGCTGTTTCACAAAGAATTCCGTGTGGTGCTCCCGCGCCAGGGCCTGCGTTGGCGGATGTGTGACGCCACACCCGTCCGAACCGAGGATGGGGGCACCTTGTGGTACGGCATCATCACCGACATCACTCAACGCAAGCTGGAAGAAGAAAAGCTGCTATTGCAGGCCCGCCGCGCCCAGGCCCTGCTGGCGCTGCCAAACGCCGGGGAAGGGCTGGACGAGAAAGCCTTCATGCAGCACGGGCTGGAACTGGTCGAGCAGTTGACGGACAGCCCGGTCGGATTCATCCATTTTCTGAATGACGCCAGCGAAACCGTCGAGCGGGTCACTTGGTCGGCCGGCACGCTGGCGCACTACTGCACCACGGCGTTTGAAAGCCACTACCCCGTCAGCGAGACCGGTATCTGGGCCGATGCCTTGAACCTGCGTGCCCCGCCGGTGGTCAATAACGACGCGAAAACGCCCGGCAAACACGGCCTGCCCGAGGACCACGCCGGTATGGAGCGGCTGATCAGCGTGCCGGTGATTTCCGACGGACGGGTGCGCATGATGCTGGGCGTGGGCAACAAGCTCCGGCCCTATGACGAGATGGACGTGGAGACGGCACGGCTGGTTGCCGACGCGGTCTGGCACCTCGTGCACCAGCGCCGACTGGATGCGGCTTTGCGCGCGAGCGAGCAGCGCCACCGCTTGCTCGCGGACAACGCCACGGATGTGATCTGGACCATGGATCTGCAGGGCCGGTTTACTTATGTCAGCCCATCTGTCGAAAAACTGCTTGGCTTTACCAGCGCGGAAGTGTTGCCGCAAAAGTTGGAACAGATGGTGTGCGCGGGGTCGCTTCAAACGGTCACCCAGGTGCTTGCCCGCGCCATTGCCGCATTGAACGCAGGCGAGCCTGTCGCTGATTTCCGGGGCGAACTGGAGCAGCCGTGCAAGAACGGGACGATCATCTGGACTGAAATCACCGCCAGTGCACTGCGCGACCTGGATGGTCAGGTTGTCGGTATTCTCGGCGTGTCCCGCGACATCAGCGAACGCAAGCAGGTGCAAGCCACCTTACAGGCCAGCGAGCTTCGCTTTCGCAACCTGCTTCAGGAGACGCCTTTCATTTCGGTTCAGGGCTATGGCCCCACCGGCGTGACGCGGTACTGGAATAAGGCCTCGGAGACGCTCTATGGCTACAGCGCGCAAGAAGCCATCGGCCGCAACCTGATCGACCTCATCATTCCCTCGGACATGCAGGCGGGCGTGCGGGAAGCCATCAGCGCCGCCTTCAGTACCGGCCAAGCCATCCCAACGGATGAGCTTTCGCTGCAGCGCAAAGACGGCAGCCGGGTCGACGTGATCTCCAGCCATGTGTATGTGCATATCCCCGGGCAGGCGCCAGAAATGTTCTGCCTGGACATCGACATCAGCGAGCGCAAACGGGCCGAGCGGGAAATTACCACTTACCGCGATCACCTGGAGGAGCTGGTGCAAACCCGCACGGCTGAACTGAGCGAAGCGCGCCAGCAGGCCGACGCCGCCAACCTGGCCAAGAGTGCCTTCCTGGCCAATATGAGCCACGAGATCCGCACGCCCTTGAATGCCATCATCGGCATGACCCACCTGCTGCGCCGCGATGGGGTTTCGCCCGCGCAGGCCGCTCGGCTGGACCTGATCGACACTTCCGGGCACCACCTGCTGTCGCTCATCAACGACATCCTGGACCTGTCCAAGATCGAGGCCGGACGCCTGCAGTTGGAGAATACCGACTTCCATCTCTCGGCGGTACTGGACAACGTGGGTTCCATCCTCGGTGCACAGGCCCGCGCCAAGGGCTTGCGCATCGAACTTGATGCCGACGCCGTTCCCCGGTGGCTGCGCGGTGACCCCACGCGACTGCGCCAGGCGTTGCTCAACTACGCCGGCAATGCCCTCAAGTTCACAGACACTGGCACCATTTCCGTGAGCGCCCGCTTGCTCGAAGACCATGATGGGGATCTGCTGGTGCGCTTTGAAGTGCGCGACACCGGCATCGGCATTGCCCCCGACAAAATGGGCCGCCTGTTCCATGCTTTCGAACAGGCCGACGCCTCCACCACGCGCGAATACGGCGGCTCCGGGCTGGGTCTGTCGATCACACAACGGCTGGCGCACCTGATGGGGGGAGAGGTCGGGGTGGATAGCACGCCCGGAGCTGGCAGCACCTTCTGGTTCACCGCACGGTTGCAGCGCGGACACGGCGTCATGCCGAAGGACGCCCGCACGATCGTCGCGCAGGCGGTGCCAGGCGCAGATGCGCCAGCGTTGCTGCGCCTGCACCACAGTTTCGCGCGATTGCTGCTGGTTGAAGACAACGCCATCAACCGCGAAGTGGCTTTGGAACTGTTGCACGGCGTGGGCCTGTCCGTCGACACCGCGGAAGACGGCCTGCAGGCGCTGCTGAAAGCGCAGAGCCAGACTTATAACCTGGTCCTGATGGACATGCAGATGCCCAACATGGACGGACTGGACGCCACGCGCGCCATCCGGGCGCTGCCGGGCTGGGACAAAAGGCCTATTCTGGCGATGACCGCCAACGCCTTCAACGAGGACCGACGGGCCTGCGAGGAGGCCGGCATGAACGACTTCATCACCAAACCGGTGGAGCCGGCGGCGCTTTACCAGGCACTGCTGCAGTGGTTGTCCCTGGCCTCCGTGGATGGACCGCAGGACGAAGCAAAAGACGTCGTCGCGACCCGGGCAGCGGTGCAATCCGTAGTCGGATTACCCCTGTCGCCTGAAGCGACGCTGGTGCGTCTGGCCGCCCTGCCGGGCATGGATGTGGCGCGCGGAATGGCGGTGGTTCTGGGTAAGACGGAGAAATTCCTGGCATTTCTGGGCCGCCTGGTGGCGACGCACGGCGAGGACATGACACGCCTCGAAGAGTGTTTGGCCGCCGGGAATGTGGAAGCGGCGCGTCGGCTGGCGCACACCCTGAAAGGAACGGCGGCCACGTTGGGGGCCGATGCGTTGTCGGCCAGCGCGGCCAGGCTGGAAGTGCTGATCAAGGCCAACCCGCAGCGGCTGGCCGGTTTGGACCGAGTACAAGCGGTTGGCTTGCAGCGCCGCTGAAGCCATACAAGCGGTGCCGCCGTTTTAAAGGCTTGCCTTACCGAATCCGGTCGTTTGCGAAGGGCCTTGCTGCCGGTGCCCTCGCCTGAGGGCGCCAGTGGGGAGGATGGGGGCCTGGAAGCCCCCCCCCCCCCCCCCCGGGGTCCCGGGGTCAACAGATGGATCCCGGCAGCCCTGCATCGCCCGCGCGTTGCCAACATTTTTTACGAGGTCAACACAGACAAGACGTTCCGGCTCAACACATCGGCCAGCGGCTGTGACGAATCGTACAAAAAGGCCCAGAACAGACTTCATTCCAAGGAAATGTGGAAGTTGGAAGGAAACACACTCATGGTCTCGTCCACCAATTTTGCTGTGGGGCAAAGCTACAAGGTCACCGTCAAGGGGAACCAGATGACCTGGGTCGGAACCGAGGGTCAGGGGACCCTGGTCTACCAGCGCAAGTAGAACACCGCGCATCGGACGGCGGAGGCAGCGACAGGCGCTGGCTGGGTGCGGCAACGCACGGCCCCGTTTGTCTTCCGGATGATTCAAGGCAAGGACCGCCATGGATTTCCTTTTCAACCAAACGCCTTGATTTAACCCGGGCGCGACCAACGGCGACCAGGGCCTGGCTGCTGGCGATGATCGCCCTGGGGGTGTCTGCCTCGGCCCAGCAGCAAGACCGAAAGCTCGAACAGATGCCGTCTGTCACCGTTTCGGCCAAGGCCAACCCAAACCCGGTCGAAAAGTCTTACCGCAGGATGCAATCGGGCCTGGACCTCTTTGCCCGCCAGCACGCTCAGTCGCCGGCCGCCGAGTTGCGCTTCAAGCTACTGCCGCGCAAACCGGGGACCGATATGCAAGCCATCACGCTGGCGGTTGTGGGTGACACGGTGGACTTCCTGGTTCCCATCGCGGTGGACCACACCTTCACCTTGCCACGCAACGCGTTGGCGCTTCAAGAAGACGCGCAAGTCATCCCCAACCGCCGGGCGCTGAGCATGACCTGGCGCACCGACATCCGCACGCCGGGCCTGCCACCCGATACGCGGCGCCTGGGGGACCTGCGGCTGGAGTGCAAGGTGGGCATGGAATCGGGTCTGATCTCCAACAGCAGCAGCTTCATCGGTCGGCTCACCAGCGCAGCGTTGGACACCCCCGCGTACTGCGACAAGACGGCCCCGCTGTACCTGTTCTTTGCGGATCGTCCCCTGTTCAGCGTGACTCTGGTATCGGGTCAACGCCGGGTCATCCTGGCCATCGACCAGCTCTACGCCAATGCGAGTGACGACACCGGCCTGCGGGACAACCTGCCCTATTGCGATTGCGAAGTGCTGGTGGACCGCACCTATGTCTTGCCTTTGGGCGACCTGAGCTGGCCCGATGACACGCGAGTCGAGTTTGAATACATGGACGGTGAGTGATGGTGCATTTCACTGGCCACCACCTCATTCGCGCGGGCCTGGCACTCTCTGCTTGTCTGTTGCTGAGCGCTTGCGGTAGCCTGAATGCAGGCGGCACTGCGCCACCGTTCCGTGACCCCACCATGTCCATGCAAAACGCGTACGACGCTATTGTGGTGGGAAAGACCACCCAAGCCGAAGCCATGGCCGCTTTAGGCCCCGCAACCGAGATCCATTTTGACAGCGGATACGCCATCTGGGTTTACCGGGCCCGGTCTGCGGAGTCGGATGCCGACCGGGCCGAGCTCTTGATTCTGTTTGCTCCGTCCGGCGTCGTCAAAAAGACGAGGATACGCCCGTCGTATGCGGGTCGCGGTGCAGACCCGTCTTGATTCCCATACTCTCGGCAAGATCCTGGGTGGCGGCATGGTCGCCACCCAAGCGGGCGACATGATTGGCGAAATTGCGCTGGCAACCCGCGCCCCGCCCTTGGGGCATCGGTACAAAGGGCGGCGATGTGGTCTAGCGCACAGTCAGCAGGCCGCAGATAGGAAAAGATGGCGCGCCGACAGAAGTGTCAATTGTGATTCCCTCAAACAAGGAGCAAAACCATGCAAAAACTTAAAGACCTGATGAGCCGCGACGTGAAAGTAGTCAGTCCCGACATGAGCATTCAGGATGCCGCAAAACAGATGCGAGAAGGCGACTTTGGGATGCTGCCAGTGGGCGAGAACGATCGCATGATAGGGACCATCACAGATCGTGACATTGCCATGCGTGCCGTAGCCGAGGGCAAAGACAGCAGCACCAAAGTTCGCGATGTCATGTCCGAAGGCATCGCCTGGGTCTTTGAAGACGAAACGGTCGAAGACGCCGCCAAGATGATGAGTCAGCGCCAAGTGCGGCGTTTGCCGGTTGTGGACCGCAACAAACGCCTCGTTGGTATCGTTGCGTTGGGTGACTTTGCCGTTGAAAGCTCAGAAATCCGGCCGGCCGCTGAAGCGCTGTCTGAAATTTCAAAGCCTTCGTAACACAACAATCCGCCTATCGGTCCTTGCAGTCGATCATTTGCCTGCCAAGGGCCCCCAAAGTGACTGCAAGCGTGCGTCACGACCACAGCCGTTGCGGTAGTACTTGTAGCGCAGCGGGTTGTTCTTGTAGTAGTCCTGGTGGTAGTCCTCCGCCGGGTAGAACGTGCCAGCGATGACGATTTCGGTCACGATCGGTTCTTTGAATGGCTTGGTTTTTTCCAGAGCGGCTTTGGAGGCCTGGGCAATCTGGAGTTGCTCGGCATCCACGGCAAATATGGCGCTGCGGTATGGGGAGCCCTTGTCACAGAACTGTTGGTCCTTGACGGTGGGATCAATGGTGTGCCAGAAGTACTCCACCAAGCGGGTGTAGCTGACTTTGGAGGGGTCGTAGATGACTTCGACCACCTCGGCATGGCCCGTGGATTTGCTGGACACCTGTTCATAGGTCGGGTTGGCCGTGCGGCCTCCGGTGTAACCGGAGGTGGTCGACAAAACACCAGGAATTTTGTCAAAGTCTGATTCGACGCACCAGAAACAGCCGCCAGCAAAGATCGCGCGGGCCTGGGGGGAGGGCGCTGCCGCTGACGCTGCTGGGGCTGGGGCTGGGGCTGGTGCCGGGTACTGTCGGCTGGGCGAGGGCAAGGTTTGAACCGCCCAGTGTGACACCCAAGAGGCAAACGACCAACAGGGCCGCCCGCAGATGCGGGGTGCGTGCAGTGCCTTGTGTCGCGCTCATGCGGCCACCACGAATTTCAGTGCCACGCCGTTGTTGCAATAACGCAAACCGGTGGGTGCCGGGCCGTCGTCAAACACGTGCCCATGGTGCCCGCCGCAGCGCGCGCAATGGTATTCGGTGCGTTTGGAGAACAGCGTGTTGTCCACTTTGGTACCGAACACACCGGGAAGGGTAGTGAAAAAACTGGGCCAGCCCGTGCCGCTGTCGTACTTCATTTTGGAGGTGAACAGCGGCAGATCACAGCCCGCGCAATGGTAGGCACCGGCGCGCTTTTCGGCGTTGAGTGGGCTGGTACCGGCACGCTCGGTACCCTCTTTGCGCAAAACGTCGTACTGCATCGGCGTCAGGCGCTCTTTCCATTGTGCATCGCTGAGGCGCAGCGGGGTCATACCGGGCGCTGGGGGTGTCGCTGCTGCGGACGGGGTGGGGGCGGCTGCCCGCACCGCTAAAGGCAGCAGGCTGCCAAGGCCCAGGGCAGTGAGTAGTTTTCGACGGATCATGGTCGGTTCCTGTTTTCTGTGAGTGGTCTGAGTGGATTGGTCGGCTGAGTTCGCGAAATCTTTCACTGCTCCGAGTGGTATTGCGTTGCACGATTATTGGTTTGGAACCGGATGCTTGTGCAAGATAAGGTTACTTCCACCGGCTCGTCGGCCCGCGCCGCCAGAATACTGCGTGTGCAAAATAGAGCCTAAGAAAAAATCATGCCCAATTTCGCTGCCAATTTGACCCTGCTGTTTACCGAACTGCCCTTTTTGGAACGGTTTGAGGCCGCTGCCAAGGCAGACTTCACGGCGGTAGAGTTTTTGTTTCCCTACGCCTTTGCCGTCGAAGACATTAAACGAGAACTCGATACCCACGGGCTCAAACTGGTACTCCACAACCTGCCCCCAGGCGATTGGGACGCCGGTGAGCGTGGCATCGCCTGCCTGCCAGACCGTGTGCAGGAGTTCCGCGCGGGAGTTGCCACCGCCATCCGTTATGCCCAAGGCTTGGGGGTGGGGCAGCTCCACTGTCTTGCGGGCAAAGCACCTGCAGGGGTTGCCGGAGATGTGCTCCGCCAGACCTTCGTGAGCAACCTGCGATATGCGGCCGCAGAGCTCGGTGCCGCAGGCCTGAGGCTGTTGATTGAGCCCATCAACACCTACGACATTCCCGGCTATTACCTGAACCGTACACAGCAGGCGCTGGATATTCTGGACGAGGTCGGTGCGGACAACGCCTTTGTGCAATACGACATTTACCACGCCCAACGCATGGAAGGTGAACTAGGCACCACCATAAAAAACAACCTGCAGCGCATCGGCCATATTCAGCTGGCCGACAACCCTGGGCGCAATGAGCCTGGCACGGGCGAGATCAACTACGCCTGGTTGTTCAAACATCTGGATGCCATTGGCTACACCGGTTGGATAGGTTGTGAGTACAAACCTGCCACCACCACCTTGGCGGGCTTGGGCTGGCGCGAGCAACTCACTGCATAAGCTGCAAACTCCACGCTGGGCCCGTCACCGGCAGCCTGGCTGCGCACGCGCGCCGTTTGCGTGCCCGAGTTATGCCGGAATGGTGTAGGCTTTTTCTGTGAACAGCCTGAGGCAGGCGTCGGCAACCACGGGGTCGTACGCCGTTGATCGTCCCCGTTTGATTTCGGCGAGGGCTGCGTCAAGCCCCAGGGCGGCGCGGTAGGGGCGGTGCGATGACATCGCCTCGACAACATCCGCCACAGCAATGATTCGCGCCTCCAGCAGGATTGCATCACCCTTGAGGCCCTGCGGGTAACCGCTACCGTCAACCCGTTCGTGGTGCTGCAGCGCGACCAGGGCGACGGGCCAAGGAAACTCTACATGCTTGAGCACGTCGTAGCCCGCTTGGGCATGTTCACGGATCAGCAGCATCTGAATGGGGCTGAGCCGACCCGGCAGTGACAGGATTTCCGACGGAACGGAGATCTTTCCGATGTCATGCAAATGGCCTGCCACTTTCAGACCTTCCACCAGGCGTTCGTCGCAGCCCAGCTCCACTCCGATCGCGGCCGCGATAGCACCCACCCGCCGCTCGTGACCGGCCGTGTAGGGGTCCCGCATTTCACTCAAGGTCATGACCACATCCACCGTGCTCATGAATGCAGATCGGAGCTCGGCGATGTAGCGCTTGATATCCTCATTGGCAGCCAGCAGCTCGCCAGCACGCTTGCCCTTCTCTTGGGCTTCAAAGGCCAGTTCTTGGTTGGCAACCAGCAGTTCGGCTGCACGCTGACCCTTTTCCTGGGCTTCGAAGGCCAGTTCCTGGTTGGCAACCAGCAGTTCGGCTGCACGCTGGCTCTTCTGTTGGGCCTCAATAGCCAGCTCGCGATGCGCCGCAAGCCGTTCACTTTCCGCCAATTTGGTGTCAGTGATATCGGTTACGGCAAAACGCAGGCTCCCGGTGCCGCTTTGCGGCAGGATCGAGGCATCCAGGCGCACCCAGAATACGTTTCCATCGACTTTCACCATCCTCAACTCGCAGGATCTGGGCCCATTGCCGCCGAGGGTCCTTTCTTGCATCAAGTAGTAAATGTCCTGATCGTCCGAAAAAATGAAACGGGTGATGGGCTGCTGAATCAGTTGCACCCGCGCGACACCGATCAGAGCCGCCGTGGCGAGATTCGATTGCAGGATCAGTCCGTTCTCGCCGACCGTGCAATAGCCAACCGGTGCCATGTCGTAGAAGTCGAAAAAGTTCGCTTGAGACGCGTCGCGTTCGGCCTGCGAATGGCGCAGTTCCTCGTTCTGCATTTCCAGCTCAATCATCTGCGCACGCAAATCGTGCAACAAGCGCTGGGTTGCCTGCGGTGTGGCGGACTCGATCAGATCAGAGGCATCAGTGCCAGTTGTTGGATCGACCATACGGTTTGTCTCGGGTTTCTTCGGATCGCTCGGCTCAAGACAGGTGTTCGCGATATTTCGGCTTTTGCAGGAATATTACCCTTCACATTGTCTTTGGCACTGAAATTTCTTGACCCTCTGATACTCGTCAAAGAAGCGGCGGTGTTTCCATTTGCTGCACGGTTCCAGGTCGCTGCGCACTAGCACTTCACGCTTTTAAGTAGTTTCTATGTATCAAATGAGGCTCTAGCCCACGTAGAATATAAGAAGTATGCTATTATAATAGTAGCAAATGCAGCACACCGACTCGCCAGGGTTTTCCCCGTTTGCAGCAGGCATGCCCTACCACCGTAGCGCCCGGTCTATTCGATTCAGTCTGTGGCGCGGGCATCAGAGCGTGCCAGCGTGTACAGGAGACCGAAGCCCACCGTGGACCCCATGTCCTGCCGCACCAGGGGACTGGCGCTATTGGCAGCTCCGCCCACCGAGGTCAGCCGGGCAAAACCGAAAATACGCAGGTTAGGAGTCAGGCTCTGACTGAGGTTAAGCGACAGGCGTGACATGATCAACCCACTTTGCGCCTTGTACGCCGGGCGCGAGGCGGTGGCATAGGCTGGTGCAACGCCATAAAACGTATCGGCGAGTCGCTCGTCCCCCAGCACCAGGCCGAAGCTGGTGGAGTACCGGATGCCGTTGCCCGTGCTGCGCTCAAAGATAAGCTCAGGCTCCAGAGAAATGCCTTTGTCCTTCAGGCTATCCGTCAGATCAAACACGCCACGCAGGGCTAACTCGGCACGCCAGCGGCCGTTGCCCGGGCCGCTGCCCAAGTTCCATTTGACACGTGGGCCGAATTCAACCAGCGTGCCGAGATCGGGCATGCCATTGCGGGCTTCGATGTCATTGGAACTGGAGCCAAATGCTCCGCTGACGCCCACATCGACTTCCATCGTGTCGGTCTTGATGGCGCGCACGCCGACGCTGCCGCGGTCGGCGCGTAAATACTGCCCTCTGTAGATGAAGAAAGGGAGCACCAGCGCACGATTCACCTGTTGCGACGAGCCAGGGTAGGCCTGCTGCATGAGGCCTGTCCCAAACACACCGACCTCCCACAACGGCAGCTGTGCGCTACCTTGCGTTGAGGCTGTGCCAACCCCGTAACCATGTTTTTCCGGTGGGGCGCTATAAAGCTGCGCCTCAGCCGATTGCCCGAAAGAAATGGATGCAATCGTGGCCAACGCGACAGCCAACGCCAGCGATTTTGGGGATGGGGTGAGAGTTTGTTGTTGCATGGCTGAAATCAGAAAAGGTGAAGTAAGAGGAAAACTGCACCCGAACCAGGTCTACACGAACCTGTGCGGTCAAGGGATTTTTTGCTGTTCACGGATCGGCACCCGCGCCTTCAGGGCGCAATGCGCCCCACGACCTGCACACCATTGGCCGTCGGTTTGACCACCACACCCTCGCCAGAGGATGGCACCACATCCGTTAACGCGGCGATGTTGACTTGGTGAGTCACCACCACAAGAACACCAGGACCGCGCCAGGCCGACAACAGTTGCTGTGCAGCACGGGTTCTTTCTGGCGACAGGTCCGATTGATTAAAGAAAGAGTTGAAGACCGGTTGGTCGGTACGCTTGCCCGGGAAGGCCAAATCCGCAGTGTCGCGCGTTCGGCACCATTGCGAAGACCAGACCGCGCCTACCTCAATGCGCCGCTTTCTGAATTCGGCCCCCATGCGACGCGCCTGCTCCTTGCCTTCGTTGCTCAGGTTGCGTTGCGTGCTGCAATCATCCAGTGTGTGGCCAGGCGGGTCACCACCGCCGGGAGCCAGCGCATGCCGAAACAGCACCACGGTCCCCTCCGTGACGCTGGCCCAGCCGTCAGCGGCCACAGCAGCGCCTTGCGACCCAGCCAAGAACAGCAGTGCAAAGCAAGACCTGCGCAGCATGGAATTGAAAGAAGTGAGCGTCATATTGCCAACTGCAACCAGATCTCATTGCGCCGCAAGAACCATGGGGTGGTGGGCCCGTCGTAGCGGGAAAAAACCGGGTCGCCAGTCCAGGCGATGTCCGCAGCGCGCAGGCCACTCTGCAGCTTGGCCAGGTGTTCGTTGTAGTTGGACTCTGACCAGAAACCCGAGTAGCGGATCACCGCCACGCGTTGGGGCGGAACTTCACGCAGCATGACGCGGGGATCCAATGGCTCCGGGGCATTGGCCACCGTGGTCCCTTTGGGCAGAACAAACTGAACCACAAAGCCGCCTGCAACGGCCGTTTGTGTGACCGGCGCTGTCATTTCCAGCTTCACGGGAGCCGCTGTCTGCGTCACTGGCGCGGTCATCGCAAGCTTTCGCTCCCCTTTGTTTTTGCCGAAGATGTAGCCCGCCAGTATCGGGAATGCGCGGCTTCCTGCATCGCCGGCATCGGCGTTAACCAACACCTCTGCCACCGTGTAGGCAGCGTAGTCGCGCAGTTCGATGCCGTCCAGGGTGCGCAGGGTGGTGTAGGTGGGCTCTTCGATGGCGTGGCCGACTGCGGGCAGCATCACCAGCGCCAGAGCGGCAGCAGCCCCACGCGCACGGGTGCCCCAGAATGCAAAGCGCTGTGCCGGGAGAAGGGGAGTCACTTGCGGGGTGTTCGTCATGGTCAAAGCGTCCGGTTGGGCTGAACAGAAGCCGATACTGTTGGTAAGGAGTCGCACAACCACCGTGGTGGTTGTGCGGGGTCGCCCGTTTATTTGGGCATGACAACGGAGTCAATGACGTGGATGACACCGTTATCGGCAACGATGTCCGTCTTCACCACATTGGCGCCATTCACCTGCACGCCGCCCATCGTGGAGACCGTCAGGTCTGAGCCCTGCACGGTTTTGACCTTGCCGGCCTTGACGTCAGCGGCCATCACCTTGCCAGCAACCACATGGTAGGTCAACACGGCGGTCAGTTTGGCTTTGTCTTTGAGCAACGCGTCGAGGTCTGCCTTGGGGATTTTGGCGAAGGCTTCGTCTGTGGGAGCAAACACCGTGAACGGACCCTTTCCTTTGAGCGTATCCACCAGACCTGCTGCACCGAGGGCCGTCGCCAGCGTTTTGAAGCTACCGGCAGCGACTGCAGTGTCGACGATGTCCTTGGCTTGAACTGACACGGCCATGCCGAAGGAAAGAACGGAGGCAATGAGTATCTTTTTCACGAATATCTCCAAAAGTGATGTCGTTACAAATCGCCAAAAATGTGGCGATGCGCAAATGTACTACCAACTAGTATCATTTAATACTTTGTGGTCTTTTTAGATACCAATTGGTTTTTTTCGGTGCAAACAAGGTCACACGTTCTGCAACCCTACGAAAGCCACAGACATTGGTTCGCCCAAACTGCGCGTTGATGCGGTCTTGTCTATGCTGTGAACTTGTATCGCCGATCAACCAAACCGAAGGAGTTCCCATGCCAGTTCGCTTGTCGACGCGCCGCCAACTTGTTCTGTCAGCAACCGCACTAGCGGCGCTGGTGTCCCCAGACTGGGCCTTTGCGCAGGTGACTGTGGGCCAGCCGGCCCCGGCGTTCAGCCTGGTGGCTGCGGACGGCAAAACGGTGGCGTTGGAGTCTTTACGGGGCAAAACGGTGGTGCTGGAGTGGACCAACCACGACTGCCCCTTTGTGCGCAAACACTATGACGCGGGCAATATGCAGGCACAACAAAAAGAGGCCGCTGCTGTAGGCGCGGTCTGGCTTCAGGTGATTTCGTCCGCCCCCGGCAAACAAGGGTATGTGGATGGCGCCACGGCCGTTGCCCTGAACACCAATCGCCAAGCCGCGCCCGCAGGCACCCTGCTGGACCCGACTGGCAAGGTGGGCCAGCAGTATGGAGCCAAGACCACGCCCCATATGTATGTCATCAACGTCCAGGGAACCTTGGTGTACCAGGGCGGCATCGACAGCATCGCCAGCGCGCGCACTGAAGATATTGCCAAAGCGGAGCAGCATGTTCGCGTTGCGGTCGCGGAGCTAGCCAAGGGCAAAACCGTGACCAAGGCCACTTCAAAGCCTTATGGTTGCTCTGTGAAGTACGCTGATAGTTGATCGCTGCCAAGCCGAAACCGGCTCCCGTTGACAGTGCGATACTTTCTATAGGAAATAAATCGACCCACCGAAATGAAATTTTTTGATTTGCCTGTGGTTCCACACACGGCAGCTGACCTTGTCCGCATGCCGGTCTACCGGGCGAACCGGTTCCCCGCCGACGACGGACCGGCGCCTTGGCTAGATCGCCCCGACGCCGCAGAGTTGATTGCGCACCACCTGCAGGAAGGCAGCATCACCGAAGATGAGGCGCTGCTGTGCCACCAATGGTTGCGAGACGGTTACGTCATTTGCGAGGGCTTCTACGACGAGGACTTGCTGGATCGCACCTGGGCTGCCTACGAGCAAGCGATTGCCGACGGCAGCGTGACACCTCCGTGTGAACCCATGTTCGAGGGAGACAAGCTACCCGGGCGCGTCTCAAACCCCCACTTTTTGGTGCCAGCGGTCGACCGCATGCTGTTCGAGCCGCGCATGGGACGGTTGGTGAGCCTGTTTTTGGGCGTCAAGGCGGCGCCTTTTCAAACCATCATTGGCCACAAAAGCAGCCAACAACTGGCCCACTCGGACTCCATCCACATGACCACCTACCCGCAAGGTTATCTGGCGGCGAACTGGATCGCATTTGAAGACATTCACCCCGACTCCGGCCCCTTGGTGTATTACCCGGGCAGCCACCGTTTGCCGTATGTTCTGTCTGACGATCTGGGTATCCCGGTGGAGATGGGGTATGGCGGCTACCATCGAATTTACGAGCCCGCCATTCAGAAATTGATCGCCGAACACGCGTTGCAACCCAAGATTTTCTTGCCCAAAAAAGGCGATGTGTTGTTGTGGCACGCCAATCTGCTGCACGGTGGCAGTGCCTTGAATGGGTCGGCGCATCCCAGTCGCAAAGCACTGGTGTGCCACTTCTTTGCAGAAGGCTGCACCTGTTACCACGATCTGACCGGTACCCTGAGTCATAGCCAGGTTGGGCGTGATCTCTACACCTACCCAACTGACGGATCCCGCGGTCCAGCGCGCGCCCGGGTCCATCTGGCTGGTAGGACCGCCAATTTGCTGCAAAGGGCGCATGCGGTGTGGCGCAAGGATGGCACCGGCGTGCTGGCCAGCAAGACATTGAAATACCTGAAGAAGCGGCTGGGTTGACAAACCACTTCGGGAACGGTTCACCCCGCACAAGGCCAGGGGGTGACCGGTGACAACGCTTGAATCAGTAATCCCTCAGGAAGCCAAAACAGGCAAGCCGTGTCGGCGGCGGGCCTGCGCACAGGCGTCGCTGCCTTCCTCAAACTCCCGGCACGGTGAAGGGCGCCATTCATAAATGCCGCAGCCAACTCTCTGGCCCTGGGTGCCGGTGAGTGCCGCACAGCGTGCCGGTGTGTGGTCGGTGCCGCGCATGCGGGCGGTGTAGCGGGTGACTTCTACCGTCAGGCCGCAAGGCACGTTGCCGTGTTCGGTGTCGAGTTCGTAGGTGGAAAAGTCCACCCGGAAGCTGGCGCAGCAAGCGCCGCAGGATGTGCAGTTAGTCATGGCTGATGGTATTTCCCAGGGGAGCCTGGCAATGTTTTCCAGTGCCTGAGCAGGTCCCGCAGGGCTTGCGGTTTGTGGGTTGGTGTTGCGGTACCTGCCTGGTTGAGGCTGTTAACGCCATGGCACGAGGCACAGGTGCGCATTTCCCCCGGCTGCAAGGTGATCCAGTTACGCTCCCGCACAATCGGCTGGCCCGCAGAATCGGTGTTTTGCCAGGTCAGCGCCCGGCGCGCCGGCACAAAGGCAGCTGTCGAGCCATCGGCTGCAATGGCCACGCTGCCCGGTGGCCCGTTTGGGTTGGCGGGGTTGTGGGCACGTTGCGCCTCCATCGGTTGCGCCAGAACGCGCCGTCCGGCCCGGTCGCCGTAGGCGCGGACCATGTCGCCCTGGAGCACCTGGAAGTGCACGATGTCGTAAACACGGCCGCCTGAAAACGTGCGCGCCAAAGTCCGCTTGCCACCAGGCACTTGCAGGTTGAAAGGTTGCTGTCGGTCGGCCTGGTCACGGCTGGTTTGGTCACGGGTCACGATCAACGCCAGGTTGTGGTCTATCAACCAGGTGCGGAGGTCACTTTCACTGACACTTTCCTCCGCAAACACTGCGCGCTCGGGTGCCTCCAGCATCAGCGGAGCCTGGGTTGGGCGTGCATGGGGGCGTACTTCCACGGCCTCCAGCTCCCACAGTTCACCGCTGAAGTTGCGCTGCACGGTTCCGCTCCACCAATGGACTGACTTGGTGATGCCGCTCGTTAATTTGCGACCGGCTTTGTACAGACCGGTTGCGTTGTCTTTCTCCAGCAGATTCAAACGCAAGTCGTTCAAGCGTGTGCCAAATCCAGGGGCCCGCTCGGAACTGGTGTGGCTGGCCACCAGACCACCATTGGACAGTGGCAGGGGGTTGCGAAATCGCCCCCCGCGCAGCAGGTCACCGGCGTCACCCGGGGTGACCTCTGTGACGACCATCTGCTCGCCGTGAAGCTCCGGGGAGCCCGTGAGCCGGACCAGACGGTCGGTTGTGAACGACTCCGACTCGCGCGCACTGGTGGCGAAGAAAATACCCGGTTGAAGCGGGTCCTCGCGCAAATGAAAGAGACCGCCTTCGCGTCGTATGGAGACTGCGTTAGCGTGCAGATGGTCCAGTGTACGGTTAGACAAGTTGGCGTCTTCAACAAAACTGGGTGTCAGAAAGCCAAAGGCCAGTTCATGTTGCCCCACGTGGTTGATGGTTTCCTCGCCGGTTCCATCCTGGTTGATTTGCCAGGCGGTAAAGAAATTGCTGCTGAAGGCGCTGACGCGCCCGTAAGGGCTTTCGCTGCCGGCGCCCGACTCCGGAAACCACTCTGCGCGGCTGTTGAGCTGGCTCGCTTCCGGATGTTCACCAGCGTAGTTGAAGGACCCAAAAGGAATGGCCACGCCGTTGCCTTGGGCATTGCGGTCGCGCTCGGCCAGTCGGTCCTGTTGCAGGTGGTCCCAGCGGGTGAAGATAATCCGGCCGAAACTGTCCACCAGCGGGTTGAAGGCGCCGCTGGGGGCGTGGCTCAGCAGGGTGAGTGTTCCGGTTGTGGGCTCCAGGGCCCACAGGCCGCTGGTGGTGGGCATTGCCTCGTATTCGTCGAGCGCAGGGTACAGGTGCGCCTGGCCGTTGTGCGGTCGATCCGAAGTAAATAAAATCCGGTCGTCGCTGGCATATACCGGCGACAGGTTGTTGTATCGCTCTGGCTGGTTCGCGATGCGGGTAATGGATGCTTTTTCGCCAATGCCAAAGCCACGAACCTCGTACAGCTGCCAGGCACTTTCTTGCGCTTGCCCGGCCACTACAGGCGCCCCCACCACCATGCTGAACACCGCTTTGTCACCACCCCAGTGCACCGCGGGTTCACGCACGGCAATGGAATTGGCTCCTTGCCAGCCGTCGCTGCCAAACCCGGCCTCGCGCGTCAGGTTGCGCAGGGTTCCGTCCACGCCGCGCAGCATCAAGTCCCCACCACGCGGCGACAGGTCCACTCCTGCGCGGTGGTTGGCAAAGGCGGACAGGCGGGTGCCGTCGTCAGTTTCCGGTGGTACCTGGGTCACAAACAGAATGGGGTAAGGCGTGGCGACCGTGACGTCGTCGCTGTGGGAGCAGGCGAGCAATACCACGCTAAGCACCAGGCTGCTCCAACACAGAAGGCGTTTTTTCATTTGCTTATCGTAATCCCGGATACTCCGCTCAGAGAGCCTCTTGATCGCGGATACTTCGGTCCTGCGCAGCAGCGCCCTACAGGGACCGCACAGAGCTCAAGCCTTCACTCAAAACGGATCAGAAAATGTCTTTTCTAACAAGCACGCGTACTCGGGTTTTGCCGGTAGTTCTTGCCGCCACGCTGTTGGCAGGTTTGGTGGCTTGCGGCGGTGGTAACGGTGGCACCACTGCCACACCAGTGCCGCCGACCATTCCTACGCCGACACCCGCTGTCGGGTCGGCCTGGCTCGGGTTCGGGGGCGATGCACAGCACGCAGCGGTGTCCAAGGTGGCAACCCAACCACTGAGCCGCATTGTTTGGCAAACACCGGTGGATGTGGCGCCCCAATACAGCTCCAGAGGCTACCTGCTGTACCACTATGGGTCTCCGGTTATTACCGCTGGCAATACCGTGATTCTGCCGGTGAAACGTGAAGCCAAAGACCTGTACCGGGTTGAGGCACGGAGCGGTGCAACTGGCGCGTTGTTGTGGTCTGTGGAGAGTGACTACACCATGCCTACCCATCGCTGGACGCCCAGCTACAACGTGACACTGACTTCTGGCAACCGAATCTACGCGCCGGGTGCAGGCGGCAAAGTCTTTTTTCGCGACAACGCCGACTCGGCTTCATCCACCACACAAACCGCCGTGTTTTATGGGGACGGCTTGTATGCGGGCGCCAAGGTAGCCCTGGATGCGTCCGTCACCATCAACACGCCCATCACGGCCGACTTGCAAGGCAACATCTACTTCGGATTCATCGCACTCCCAGGAAACGTGGCGGGCCTGACCAGCGGCATCGCCCGCATCGGTGCGGACGGCAGAGGCAGTTGGGTCAGCGCCAGCGCAAGTGCGGCGGAGCCCTTGGTTTCCAAGACCGCAACCAACAGTGCGCCGGCACTCTCCATGGACCAAAGCACACTGTATGTTGTGGTGAACGGTGACCCCACCAACAGTGGGCGCCCAACCGGATACTTGTTGGCGCTTGACAGCGCGACGCTGGCGACCAAGGAAGGGTGTTGCTGATGGACCCCAAGGAGGCCGCACCAGCCATGGTGAGCGACGATAGCACCGCATCTCCCACGGTGGGCCCGGATGGCGACGTCTACATTGGCGTGCTGGAGAGCACCCCCGGGTCTCACAACGCCCGTGGCTGGTTGTTGCACTTTGATGCAACTCTGGCGCAAAACAAGACGCCAGGTTCCTTTGGGTGGGACGACACGGCCTCCATCGTGCCCAGGTCCATGGTGCCAAGCTACACCGGAAACTCAACCTATCTGATTACGACAAAGTACAACAACTATGGTCGGGTAGGAAGTGGCGACTCCATGAACCGCGTTGCAGTACTGGACCCGAATGCCGTTCAGGCCGACTTCATATCTGGCAACCCCGTGATGAAAGAAGTGCTGACCATACTTGGGCCTACCCCAGACCCAGACTTTCCGGGTGGATTTATCGAGTGGTGCATCAACACCGCAGCGGTTGATCCGTTCACGCAGTCCATCCTGATCAACAGCGAAGATGGTTATATGTACCGATGGAGTCTGGCAACCAATACGTTGAGTGAGCGGATCCGCTTGACCAGCGGATTGGGGGAGTCCTACACACCCACGGCAGTGGGGCCAGACGGAAAGGTCTACGCGATCAACAACGGCATCTTGTTCGCGCTTGGACAGTGAGTTCTGTATCCGACTCACGAGTCGGATAGGGGTATTTGTGTTTGGATGGTGAAATGGTGGGCCAGCGTACAGATAGTTGGAGCTGCGAGCGGTATCGTGCAGCAGTTATCAACCAACCTACCTAAGGAATTCATGAAAATCACGTTATTGCTGGCCACCTTGTTGGCTACTTTGGGTCTGGCCGCCTGCAACCCAGCGAGCACACCGCCACCTGCGGTGGTCATGGTGCCTGGCCCTGCCGGTGCAACGGGAGCCACAGGAGCGACCGGAAGCACGGGAACCAACGTTCCTGTGCCCGGCCCAGCCGGCGCCACCGGAGCGACAGGGGCTCCTGGCTACGACGGCAGCGCTGGCGCGACCGGTGCGACCGGTGCAACGGGTAGCTCGGGCGCAACCGGTGCCACCGGTTACGACGGTGCCAAGGGTGACCCAGGCAAGACCGGCAAGACGGGTGACACCATCATTGTTGTCCCAGAGAAAAAGTAAGCCATTTCTTGCCTTTGGCTCTCGCGGTTATTGCGCAAGCAGCTATAAAAAATATAGCGATTGAGTTACGACCCTGCTATCGGGAGCTTGATCACCACTGCATGCAGATCGCGTGTGGTGGCGATTGGTAGCGTCACAACTTGATTTCCATGCCCAGACTATATTGCGTGCGCCCGGTGCGCAACGTGTTGGTGGAGTAGCCATCCGACGTGAAAGTGCGGGATTCGCCATCCAACGGTACCAGGTTGTTGACGGCAAAGCGGGCAGAAATTTTGGGGCTGAACATCCACTGCGCAAAAAAGTCCATGCTACGTGCGCGCGACTGGTCCAAAAACTGTGACTGGGATTGCTGTGTGGTGTAGCCCGGTGTGAAAGCGAGACTACCGCCCATGGTCATGGGCAAGCCCGCAACCCGGTAGTCAAAACCAAAGTTGCCCGACCAGGGTTGCTGGCCATCGAGCCGGTTGTTGGGTCCGGGCAGGGCGTCCACCGACGATTGGTACACGTTGACCGAACCGCGCAGATTCAGCGGTAACTTCGCATCCACCATACCTGGCAACAATTCACCGGCACGCCCTTTGACCTCCAGCTCCAGCCCCCGGGTCATGGCTTTGGAAAAGTTGACGGGGCGGGAAACCCAGCGCGGAACACCGGACCAGTCCACGTTCTGCAGGCCGGTCACATTGCGGATCAGGTCGTCGACCTGGCGGTAAAAAACCCCGATGCTGATCAGCCCGCCGGCGGGCAGGTACTTTTCCAGTGCCACGTCCAACCCGGTTGCGAGTTCGGGCAGCAAGGTCGGGTTGCCCATGCGGTCCGGTGACAACTCGGTATTGGTCTTGCTGGTGTCGGAAAACAGATTGTTGATAAATGGGCGGGCCATCAGGGCCGACAGGTCAGGCGCCTTGTAACTGCGCGTGACGCTGGCCCGCACCAGGTCGCGCCCGGCAGCGTCGAACTTGTAA
The DNA here is from genome assembly GCA_016703945.1 of Candidatus Aalborgicola danicus. Classification (GTDB taxonomy): domain Bacteria; phylum Pseudomonadota; class Gammaproteobacteria; order Burkholderiales; family Burkholderiaceae_C; genus Allorhodoferax; species Allorhodoferax danicus. The sequence goes on along the minus strand of JADJBC010000046.1, from coordinate 11,692 downwards.
TTCAGGTGCACCATGGGTGTTACCACATTGCTGGTGTTGCTGATGGGGTTGGCAAGGCCCTGGCTTTTGCTGGCTATCTGTTCGGCGCGTAGCCCCAGGTATGTGGACCACTGCTTGTTGATTTCCCACTCATCCTGCACAAAAAAAGCCTGGCGCTGGATGCGGGCTGAAAACGGCTGGCCTTCGAACTCCGCTACAAGGGGCAAACCGTTTTCCGTGATGTCGCGTTTTTCATCGCGCTGGCGCCATTCCAGGTCCCAGCCCACCGTGAGGCTGTGCTGATCATTCAGCAGTCGGTTGTAGTTGCCAGACTGGGTGGCGCTGAGGTCGGCGTTGTCGCCAATGGTGCGCCGAAACGGCAACGCCTGTCGAACCGTTTGACCGTCGAAACTGCCCTTGGACGACGACACGCCCGCTTTGAGCTCGATACGTTCGGAGGTGCTGAGGTGGTTGACCCATTGCAGGTTGCTGCGCACGTTTTGCCAGCCGCCTTTGAAGTCACCGTTGTCCTCCAGGCTGGGGATTCCAGCCAGGATCTGGCTGCGGTAGCTGGCCTCATTGATCCAGGTACCTTTCTGAACAAAGCTTTGCCAGGTCAGTGTTTCGTCGTCGCTGATTTTCCAGTTCAGCCGCGGTCCGATGTTGATGCCATGGCCATATGAAAGGTTCTCTCCCTGCTGGAGCGACTGCGCCAGTTGTCCATCGATTCCAGGGGCGCTGCGCGACACCACCGAGTCATTGCGGTTGCGCCACTGAAACAGCGAGATGGGTAAGGACAGTGAGAATCCGTTCCACTTTTCACCTATCGTAAAGCTGCCCGACACGGTGGGTTTGTCCACGCTGTAACCCAGCATGGCGCGCAGGTCGCGCTGCGAAACCTTGGGAGCGTCTTTGAGGACGATGTTGATGGCGCCTGCAACCGCCTGGGCACTTTGGTTGGCGGTCGGTCCCTTGGTCACCTCGATCCGTTCAACCTGGGCCGGGTCCAACTGGTCCAATGCAAAACCGGGTGGGGCTGGGTCCCCATTGATGAGGATCAGCGTGTAGCCTGAGCCCAAGCCCCGCATGCGTGGTGCATTGCCTTGCATGGTGATGCCCGGCAAACGTTTCAAAACATCGGCCACGTTGTTGTCGCCGTATTTGTCCAGTTCTTCCCGCCCATACACCTGCTTGGCCACCTGAGCGCGGCGGCGCAAGTCGTTGTCAGTGGCCTGTTTACCCATGACCTCCACCCGCTCCAGTTTGCCACCCGGTTGGCGGGTGGCGGGCTCAGCCCCGCCCACGACCGGGACATCCTGTGCCAAGGCCTGTCCTATGGAGCCTGTACCAAGCCCGACCAAGGCCCCAATACAAACCAAGGTGCCACAATTTTGTTTTTTCACTACCAGTTCCCAAAAAATAGTCGCAGGGCGACGCCTTGTGGCGACCGCGTCAAAGGCGGAGATTGTCCACGAACTCAAGTGCGCTTGGCCGCACCCGATAGAGAGACCAGATGTTTGTCAAGGTTTGTTTGGGCCTCGACCGGTGGTGCGATACTGCGCGCCGTCCGGCGCACATTGCGTCATAGATCAAGGGGGTGGCATGGAGGTCGATCAATCGCAAAGGGCGGCTATTGGGCGAGGTCAGCAGCCACGGGACCGGCGGTGGTGCGTGCACACAGGTCTGATTTTGATGGGGATGTGCGCGGTAGTAGCCAACGCCGCAAGTGGTGCGGCAGCTGCAGGTCCCCACCCCTGCCGGGTGGAAGGCCTGCCCAACGAGTTGTTGTGCGGTGTCGTGCAGCGCCCGCTGGACCCGGCCCGACCTGATGGGACACGCATTGGTGTGCACTACCTGCTGGTGCCCGCCATGGCGCGTAACAAACAGCCCGACGCGGTTTTGATGCTGGCCGGCGGGCCAGGCCAGAGCGCGATTGATCTGGCTCCCATGGTTCTGCCGCTGATGGCCCGGTTGAATAATCGGCGTGACCTGGTGTTTATCGACCAGCGCGGTACCGGGCGCTCGGCGCCCCTGCAGTGTGCCGACGAGTCTCGCCTGCCCGTGCAGCAGGCTGTAGACCCGGTGCAGCAGTTGGAGCGCGTGCGCCAATGCGCAGACACTCTGGCAAAACGGCCCCATGGAGATATGCGGTTCTTTACAACGACGATTGCCATGCAAGACATGGAAGCGGTGCGTGAACAATTGGGAATACCCCAATGGAATCTCGTCGGAGGCTCCTATGGCACGCGCGCAGCGCTGGAATATCTGCGCCAGTTTCCCCAGAAGGTGCGCCGCACGGTATTGGATGGTGTGGCTCCGCCGGATATGGCCTTGCCGGCGAGTTTTTCGGCTGACGGCCAGGCGGCGTTGGATGCGTTGCTGCAATCCTGTGAGGTCGATACACAAGGCCCCCGTGCCTGCGCCACGCAATATCCCCAACTGCGCCAGGAATGGTCAGTTCTGTTGAGCGCAATGCCACGCAAGATCACAGTCAACCACCCGGTCACCGGCAAGGCAGAGACCTTTGTGCTGACGCGTGAGGCATTGCTACGCCTGATTCGCGCGCCGCTGTACATGCCAGCATTGGCGGCCGCTTTGCCCACCGCAATTCACGCCGCATCGCAGGGCGACTTTGGTGGAATCATTGGTTTGTCGGGCGGCATGGGCAACCGCAAGTCGCAGCGTCTGGCCATGGGCATGCATTTTTCGGTGGTGTGTGCGGAAGACGTGCCTCGCATCGCCAACGCCGGTGTGCAGCCCGGTGCAGATTTCGGCCTGGTCGACGCCCAGTTGTACGAGGCGGTCTGCCAGTTATGGCCGCGTGGTGCGGTGGCCGATGCCTTCTACACCGTGCCGCCCGCTCAGTCGCCCGTTTTGCTGCTCAGCGGCGGTGCAGATCCGGCCACGCCACCACGCCACGGTGCCCGGGTCAGCAAGGCTCTGGGTGACAAGGCGCAACACATCGTCGTGCCGCAGGCTGGGCATGGTGTGATGGGCATAGGCTGCATGCGTGACGTGTTGTACCGGTTTATTGCAGCGGCCGACGATGCCAGCGCTTTGCTGCAGGATGCGGCATGCGCCACGAAACTGCCACGACCCGGTGTATTTTTGCCGGTTCAGACCGGCGCTCCGACCGATGCGCAGACAGGAACCAAGCCATGATCAGCATCGAAAACGTCAGCAAAGAATTTGTCGTAGCCGGTACTGCTAAACCTTTTCATCGCTCCGTCAAAAAGACGGTCCAGGCCGTAAGTGGTGTGAACTTACAAGCCCCGAATGGGCGTATCACGGGTCTGCTGGGCCCCAATGGCGCGGGCAAGACCACGACCTTGCGCATGCTGGGTGCACTGTTTCAACCGGACCAGGGGCGTATCACGGTGGATGGCATTGCCGTGGCCGATCAGCCGCGTTTGGCTCTGGCCCGCATGGGCATTTTGGGTGATGCCCATGGCCTGTACCCACGTTTGACGGCGCGTGAAAACGTGGTCTATTTCGGGCGCTTGCAGGGTATGGACAGCGATACGGCCCATGCCAGAGCGCAAGAGCTGGCCCGCCTGCTCGATATGGGCAGCATTCTGGACCGCCGTACCGAAGGCTTTAGCCAGGGGGAGCGTATGAAAACCGCCCTGGCCCGCGCCTTGGTGCATGACCCTGCGAACATCGTGCTGGACGAACCGACCAACGGCCTGGATGTGCTGGCCACAAGGGCCTTGCGCGAGGCCTTGCGCCACCTGCGTTCGCCGCAAGGGGGCAGCAAATGCATCGTCTTTTCGACCCACATCATGTCGGAAGTGCAACAGCTCTGTGAATACGTGGTGGTCATGGCACAGGGCCGCAACGTCGCCGAAGGCACGGTGGACGAGTTATTGGCACAGACCGGCCAAACCCAGTTTGAAGACGCCTTTGTGCAATTGGCGTTTGGCGCGCAACCCATCGGAGTCTCTGTATGAACCTGCAATTTGTGAGAAGCATGGGTGTTGTGCTGGTGAAAGAGGTGATCGATGCCCTGCGCGACCGCCGCACGCTGCTGCGCCTGATGGTCCCCGCCGTGTTGATGGGGCCCTTGCTGCTGCTGGCCATGTCGGCCCTGATTTCGTCACTGGAGGAGCGGGCGGAGAAACGCGAGGTGATGGTCGCCGGGATTGAACATGCGCCAACCCTGCGCAACTACCTGGAGCGCCAGACCTACACCATCAAGGCGGCACCACCGGACTATGAGCGGCGTTTGCGAGCATCCACCTTGCTAGAGCCGGTACTGGTTGTGGGGCCAAAGTTTGAGCAAGCCTTGGCAGAAGGGGAGCGCCCCAGCGTCGAGTTGGTCAGCGACAGCAGCAACCAGCGCGCCAGCTCCGGCATGGCTGGCCTGCAGCGCCTTTTGAACGGCTTTAACCGCGAGCGTGCAATTTTGCATCTGGCGCTGCGCGGTGTTTCCACCGAGTTGCTGCAGTCGGTGGCCATCGAAGAACGCGATTTGGCCAGCATGCAGGCGCGGGCCACCCGCATCACCGCCATTATTCCCATGTTCATCATCATGGCGGTGTTGTACGGCGCGCTGACCGCCTCGCTGGACAGTACTGCGGGTGAGCGCGAACGCGGCTCGTTGGAACCCCTGTTGATGAACCCGGTGCCCCATCTGGCCTTGGTACTTGGCAAATGGTTCGCGGTGGCACTTTTGGGCATGGCGGTGGCATTGATTGCCAGCCTGAGTTTTATACCGGCCCAGTGGTTCCTCAGGAGTGACAGCCTGCAGGCCATGTTCCAGTTTGGCATGGTCGAAGTCGTCACATTTTTATTGCTGCAGTTGCCGCTGGCAGCCGGCCTGGGCGCCGTGTTGATGGCCTTGGCCATCCGTTCCAAGACCTACAAAGAGGCGCAAGCTGGCAGTGGACTGGTGATTACGCTGGTCGGTCTGGCACCGATGGTGAGCATTCTGAACCCGAGCGGCGAAGCGCCGTGGTACCTGTGGGTGCCCGGCTTGTCGCAGAACACCTTGATGCTGCTGGTCCTCAAGGGTGAGGAGCTGAGCTTTGCCAAGGTCTTCCCCGGGGTGCTGGTGGGGCTTTTGCTGATGGCCGTGTGTTTGGTGTACGTTGCCCGCTCCATGCGAATGGCGGTGGCGCGTTAAGATGCCGCGAACTCTCAGGTTTACCAAAGAAAAAGGCCGCTAAGTGGTGATCCTTAGCGGCCTTTATCGGTCAGTATGGTGGGCTTGCGTCAATTGAATGATTCCTTGAAACCCTCATGGATGCTAAGTTTCTGTTCATGAAAATTTGTTTCGTTCCCCGTTTGTTCCCCCGCTTTGCCTTGGCTACACCGAGAATAGACAGGTTTGCTCTCGCCTGGTGTCGGGGCGGCAAAACATTTGAAACCGCCGCCATCGACAAGAACAGACGCGTTGCTGACATTTGTACATCAGTACTGATTGCTTGATTGCAGGCATTGGGATTGTCACGTGAGTGTTACTCGAAAAGCCTCCCTGTCACGGAAGCCATCGGAAAAGCTCCGAAGATGCACTCGACTCCCTATCTAGCGGGCTGCCGCGAAACTGAGCGTTTGACAAGCACCGGGACCCCTGATGCCGCGAGTTCTCGAAGAAATCCTTCCCCTTGGCTGTCGTTCGCAAGTACCGTCCCAAACATCACAGTTGTCATATGCGCGGCCACCACATGTAGTGATTCACTAACTAACATTCTGTGTCTCGCATGAAAGTGGATTCGCTTCCATATGGTCTATGACTTTTACAAATGGATTCGCACCGGTAACGTTGTAGCAAAACAGCTGATCTCCAACGACGACCAACAAGTCTCTTGGGCGCGACAAAGCCACGTTCAATCTGTTTGCACTTCGCATGAACCCCAAGAACTCCGTCGGATTGCTTAGAGTGATCGAGAAAATTGTCACGTCCGTCTCCCGCCCTTGAAACGAATCAACCGTGGCAACCTCGATGCTTAACGATGTGAATGCATCCCTCTGAATTCGCGCATCTAGTGCATATGCTTGAGCTGTATAACCGGCAATTACAGATACAAGGACTTTCTCTTGGGCGCGGCTCGCCCCGTACTGTACCTGGGCGAACTTCGCCACAAAGAGCAGTGGTACCAGGCCGAACACCTGCCAATCGTCGACCAGACTGTTTGGGACAGCGTGCACGCCATCTTGGCCACCAATGGACGCTCCCGCGCCAATGCCACACGAGCGACAACTCCATTCCTGCTCAAAGGTATCGTTTTTGGCCATGACGGTCGGGCATTGACACCTTGGCACAGCACCAAGAAAACAACCGGAAAGCGGTACCGCTATTACTTGCCCATGCGCGACCTCAAGGAGCATGCTGGTGCGTCCGGATTGCCTCGTATGCCAGCGGCTGAATTGGAGTCGGCGGTACTCGACCAACTGCGCAACATTCTGCGCGCCCCAAATTTGCTCAGCGACCTGGTGCCGCAAGCAAAGAAACTGGATCCAACTCTGGACGAAGCCAAAGTCACGGTGGCCATGACGCGCTTGGACCTGATCTGGGATCAGCTGTTTCCGGCAGAGCAGACTCGCATCGTGAAGATGCTGATCGAGAAGGTGATTGTGTCGCCGAGTGACCTTGAGGTCAGGTTGCGGGCGAATGGCATTGAACAGCTGGTCCAGGAATTACAGGCGGATCGTGCGAGCACAAAGCGTGAAGAGGCAATGGCATGAATGAGGTGCGCATCCACAAAACAGGGGAGCCAGAAATCATCCAGTCAAGCGACGGTAGGCTGACTTTGTCGGTTCCCATCCAGTTCAAAAGGCGTGCTGGACGCAAGCAAGTGTCGCTGCCCAATGGTCAACCCGGTCTACCTCGACCGTGGGATACGGCTGCGACTTCATTGCAACTGGCCCTGGCCAGGGGCCACAAATGGCTGGCAATGATGGAGTCTGGAGAGGTCAGCACCTTGACCGAAATTGCCAAGAAGGAGGGCATCGACAACAGCTACGTCAGCCGGATGGTCAACCTGACAACCCTGGCACCGGACATCATTGACGCCATTCTGCTCAATGTATTGCCGGACCAACTGACACTGTTCGATCTAGCTGTGGACCCACCCGCGCTGTGGGAGGAGCAGAGGGCGCGGATGTTGGGGGGTAGAGTAGGATCACCGTAAAGATTGAGAGTAACGGCGACTGGCTCCAATGCCGCGGTGGACTGCGTCATTCGGTTTTCAACGATGGCCGACTCCAGAAGGCCCTTAGTTGACATTCCCGTTTGCGATCTGCCTGCTCTATAGGAGTCATTCGCACCCAAGAATCGATGGCAGCTTTGAGGCAAGCACCTCATCAAAGCGAGACACCTGCAAATGGCTCACCGATGTAATCCATTTTGAGTCAGAGCCTGTTTGCACCACCCCATCCTCCCGGACAGGGGCGACCTGCGCGACCTACCGGTGGGGCAGTGGTGTTTACTGGCAGCCGGAAAGGGGATTTAAGGTTTGGCCGGGATGCTGCGCATGGAGGCATACCGTGCAGAGCGAACCGCCTTAACATGTTCCATGGCCTTGAGCATCGGGATTCCTGCAGCGACCAGCGTTTCCGCCGCGATGAGCAGACCACTTTCTATCACCTCGGGGATCACTTCTGTCGCCCCGGCCGCCTTGAGTCGGCTGACGTCCTTGTCGTCGCTGGTACGCACGATGATCGGAATGTCTGGTCGCTTGGCTCGAATAATGCGGATGACTCTTTCTGCAGAGTGTGCATCGGGGTAGCTCACCACCGCTGCGTGCGCGGCCAATACCGGCGGCAATCAGCACTTCGATACGATCCGCATTGCCAAACACCACGTTAGCCCCTCTCGCTTTCGCCTTGTCGATGCATTGCGGGTCGGCATCCAGGCCAATGAACGCAATATTCTCTAATGTTAAGAACTCGGCAATCCGGCTTCCAACCCGTCCGAACCCGCATATCACAACATGGTCTTTGAGTGCCATGTGGACGGCCACATCTTGAATAATAGTGACGCCGTGGGCCCAGTCACCGCGCCCCAAGTCAACCGACAACCTGGCCGCGCGGCTGATCAAAAACGGCGCGATAAACATCGAAATCAACATCGCCGACAAGGTAATTTGAAAAACACTGAGCGTTATGAGTTGAAGTTGATGCGCCAACTCCACCAACACCAAGCCAAACTCACCTGCTTGTGCCAATTGGGCGGCGGTTCGCAAGGCCGTGGTCAAAGGGGTTTTTGACACATAGGTGATGAACAACATGACACAGGCTTTGCCGCCGATCAACAGCAAGACGGCAAGTCCTAGCGCGGGGAGGTTCGCCAATACAAAACGCAAATCCAGCATCATCCCGACGGTGACAAAAAACAGGCCCAGCAAAATATCCCGGAAGGGGCGGATATCTGCCTCCACCTGGTGCCTGTAGATGGTTTCCGAGATCAGCATTCCACCCACAAATGCGCCTAGCGCCATGGACAAACCACTCAGCGCGGTGGCATATGAAAGCCCCACCACGATCCACAGCGTGGACAGCACCAGCAGTTCGTCGGAGCGATGTTGTGCCACTTTGGCAAACAGCCGCCCCAAAAACTTTTTCCCGACCCACACCAAAAGGGTCAGCACCGCCAATGCCTGTACGGCTGCAATACCCAGCGAATACAAAAGACCATCTCCCGGCGCGGCCAACGCGGGAAGAAAAATCAGGCAGGGAACCACTGCCAAGTCCTGAAACAACAAAACACCCATGGTCTGGCGGCCAGAGCGCGAATGCAATTCGAAGCTTCGATAGCATGCGGGCAACAATTGCGGTGGAAGACATGGCAACCGCCAGCCCTATGGCGATACCACTCTTCCAACTCTGCCCATAACCCATCCAGGTGATGATGCCGGTTGCCGCAGCGGTCAACGCCATCTGTGTCGCACCAAATCCGAATACCAGCTTTCGCATTGCCACCAGGCGCTTGATACTGAACTCAAGACCAATGGAGAACATGAGAAAAACGATGCCAAATTCTGCAAAACTCTGACGCCGTTTCTGACTCCAGAAAATACGTCAAGCGCGTGCGGCCCCAATGCAATACCGATCAATAAATAGGCCAGCATGCTGGGTACTTTCAGCTTTCGGGCGACAAAAACTGACACCACTGCGGAGGTCAATAACAATAGCAGGGTCAGGAGATTGGCATGCACCGCGGAATCATAGCGTCCGAAGTGCAAAATCCGTGTCAGCTATGACCCTTGGAGAATTTATGAAGTTGATATTGACGAGCCTGTTGTTAGCCCTTTGCAGCGGTTTTGCAATGGCCGAAACGGCACTGGGTAGGTCAGCAGGGCAAACGCTCTATTTGCCCATTTACTCGCACATTTGGCATGGCGACATGACAAGCGATGGGCAGCGAGCGCGGACACTTGTTTCTGTTTCTGTCAGCATTCGCAATACCGACCCCGTGAAAGCCATCCGTGTACTTTCCGCACAGTACTACGACACCGATGGTAAGAAATTGAAAGAGTACGTCACTGCGCCCAAGACTATTGGGATGGGAACGTACGAACTGTTTGTTCCACGCGGCGACGACTCGGGTGGCTCGGGGCCGTACTTGGTGATCCGGTGGCAATCCGACAAGCCCGCCAATCCCCCCGGTCGTGCAAGGCTTGCATGCCAACCTACCAGTGGGGCGCTCCATCGCCTTCACAACCTCGGCCGTGGCCATTGCCGATCAGTAACTTTGAGCCGACCAAATTCCGCGCGGACCAATGAGACCTAGGCGATCTCTTAAGAGTTTCCTATTCAGCTTGATCGGAGGCCAGCAAGTCTGCAAGGAAGTCGCCCAAGGCCACGGAGAGGCTGTGAAATATGAAGGACTGACTCAGACTCGGGCCCATCCTCCTAAGCCGTCAGCTGCGGACGCTCGAGTGAGCTTAATCCACATGGAACAAGCATTGAGTCGCTGGAGTACGCTGCGCCGAGCCACCAACAACAATTTGCAAATCACGCTGTCGCTTTTCGAGTTAATCTCACCGTTGTGCCAGCTGCCGCCACCGTTCATTTTCAGCCACCAAGTTCGCTAGAAGTTCTTGCGTCATACCCATGTGTTTCCCCAACACTGCCAGTCTGTAAGTAAGCACCACAATGTGTGTCGGTTTTGATCTCGTAGATACTTGGTCAATGGACTTTGTGAATTTTCCTCTTCTGGGTGCTGCCGGGTTAGTGTTCGCCAGCGTGCTGGCCGGCCTCTTTTCAGTGAGGATCGGCTTTTTCTTTTTGTTGGTTTTTTGCTTGCCGGCATTCTTGCCGGGGAAGACGGGTTGGGCGGTTATCGCTTCAACGATTACAAACTCAGCTTCTGGGTGGGGAACGTAGCGCTGGCCATCATTTTGTTGGATGGTGGCTTGCGCACTTCGTTCGCCACATTTCGAACCGGCTTGCGGCCTGCGTCGGTTCTAGCGTCTTTGGGGGTGGTGGTGTGCGCGTCTATCACGGCGGTGGCCGCTGTCGTATTTGTGGGATTGGATTGGGGTACTGCCCTGTTGCTGGGAGCCATTGTGGGCTCGACCGATGCGGCGGCAGTTTTCTCTTTGCTATCGCGATCGGGCGTAGTACTTAACGAACGTGTGGCGGCCACTTTGGAGATCGAGTCCGGGGTGAATGACCCCATGGCGGTGTACCTCACGCTGACCTTGATTGCCCTGTTGGCATCGAACACGTGGGCTGGCGCCGATTTTGCCGAGTCCGCGCGCCTCTTTATGCAGCAATTCGGCTGGGGTAGCTTGATAGGCTTGTCCAGCGGATTCGGCATGGCGGCTTTGCTACGACGGGTCGCATCACGGGACGCCAATGGCGGCGTTCTTGCCCTCTTGATTGGTGCAGGCGGCTTGTGCGTTTTTGCTGCCACGGGCTTGCTCGACGGGTCTGGGTTTCTGGCCATTTATCTCTATGGATTGATTCTGGCCAACCGGGCATCCAAGGCGGTACAGCCAACACTGGGCGCGATGGATGGTTACGCATGGCTGGCACAGGCAGGCATGTTCTTGTTGCTCGGACTTCTGGTTACCCCCTCCACCATGGCAGGTTCAATCGGCTCGGGTCTGGCGGTAGCGTTGACCCTGATATTTATTGCCCGTCCCATAGCGGTTTGGTTATGTCTTATGCCGTTTCGTTTCTCTTCAAATGAGACATGGTTCATATCCTGGGTAGGGCTTCGCGGGGCTGTGCCGGTTGTCTTGGCCATTTTCCCGCTCATGGCTGGCACTGCGCAGGCAACCCTCCTGTTCAACATCGCCTTTATGGTGGTGCTGGTGTCATTGCTGACGCAGGGCACCACCATTGCACTGGTCGCCCGCCGCTTGGGCGTGGCCTTGCCTGATCCGGATGACGAGGCGCACATGCGCGCGGTGTTCCGGGACTTTTCACTGAACCCCCTCACGCCCGTGGGCGACATTTGCAGTTTTTACAACCTGCCCATCCCTACGCAAACTCACATGCCGTTGGGCGATTGGATGGCGTTGGAGCTGCACCGCCCCGGTGGTGGGCGATGTTGTCAACTATGGAAACGCCACCTTTGTGGTACGTGGATTAAAAGGTGACGCGATAACCCAGGTTGGGCTGGGGTTGCAGGCTTAATCGCTTTCAGTCTCTCGCAACCTGACACGCAACAATTTGCCTTTTGGGTCCCCAGATGTTGCATGAAACTGATTGCCGCTTCCAATCCATCGTTTGAACGAAAACTTTGATTTAACTGGACTAT